>CAVSFZ010000019.1:0-216464 GCA_963727235.1 uncultured Actinomycetes bacterium | reverse complement strand
TGTTGCCCACCTCGATCGCCCGCTCCACCCGCAGCGTGCCGGTGCCGCAGCTGGGGCACGTCTCCCCGTCGGATACCTCGCGCAGATCGTGAAACTCGGCCTGGAAGTCGCGCCCGGCCTGGACGCCCAGCAGATGATGTCCGGTCACGTTCGCGCCTGAGACGAACTGGCCGTCGCGCAACGACTCGTCGGCAATCACCCGCACGTCCACGCCCACCGGGCCGATCGATCCCGCCTTGGCGCCGAAGGTGGTAACGGATCTCCTCTGCAGTGGCGGGCCGGAAGTCGGACGTGAGCGCCTTCTGCATCTTCAGCTGATGCAGCCGGTCGTCGCCGCGCACCAGCCCCAGCACGACCTGCCCTCCAGCCACCACCGGCATCGCCTTGGCGGTGGCCGCCTCGTCCACTCCCAGGAACTCGGCCAGCCCTTCGATGGTGGTCACATCGGGCGTCTCCACCTGCTGGGGCGCATCCAGCGTGTCGGGGAACACCGGTGCCCGCGGATCGAGCGTGCAACCTCGAGATTGGCGGCGTAGTCGCAGTTCGAGCACAGCACCAGACGATCCTCGCCGGACGGGCTGGGTGCCATGAACTCGTGGGCCGACTTGCCGCCCATCATGCCGGTATCCGACTCCACCATCCACGTCGCCAGGCCGCACCGTTCGAAGATCCGCCGGTACACCTCGATGCGCCGATCGAACGACGCGTCCAGACCGTCGTCGTCGCGGTCGAAGCTGTACGAGCCTTCACCACGAATCGCGGGTGGCGCAGGATCCCGCTCGTCGGCCGCGGCTCGTCCCGCTCCTCGGCCGGATCTGGTACCACACCTGCGGCAGCTCCCGAGAGGGAGCGGATCCGTGGGCGGCGTGGAGGCGGACTTCCTCGCGAGCCATCGCCAGCACGTACTGCTTGCCGGACGAGTCCTCCAGCCGGAACAGGTCGTCGACGTCGTACCGTGGGTCTCGCGCCACAGCTCGCCGGGTCCAGCACCGGCATCGAGCAGCGCCATCGCCAGCGTATCCATCTCTTCGCGCAGGATCGATGCGATCCGCTGCATCACCCTCCAACCGAGCGCAGGAAGGTGTACAGCCCCGAGCCGACCTGCCGAACGACCCGGCTCGCACCAGCAGGCCGGTGGCGACGGCCTCGGCGTCGGCCGGGTCGTCCTTCAGGTGGGACAGAACCGCGATGCGCGGGTGATCATGTGGACTGTACCCCGCGGGTGGCCGCGACCCTGGGCTTGCGCGGTGGCAGGCCGATCGGCCGGCCCAGTGCCACCAGTGCCGCCTCCTCGAGACCCTCGGCCAGCGTCGGGCGCGCGGCGAACGAGTCGGGCCAGCGTCTCGATCGTGGCCTCGGCGGTGATCCCGACCACCCCCGCGTTCCACCAGCTGGTGGCCCGCGGGCCGACGATCACGATCCCGAGCAGCCCGCCGTAGCGATCCCTCGTGGACGGGCTCGACCCGCCGGCCGCCTCGCCGGTCATCTGCGCCCTGCCCGACGCCGAAAACGGAAACCTCCCGATCTCTACATCGTCGCCGTGGAAGCTCGCGCGGCCTGTGCCTCGGTGAGGCCGACCGCCGCGACCTCGGGATCGGTGTAGGTGGAGCGCGGAACCGTCGCGTAGTCGATCGCGGCGTCGTGACCGAGCGCGTCCGGCCGCGATCCGCCTTCCCGAAACGACGTGGCGGCGCGAGCTGAAAATTGCCGGCCACGTCGCCCACGGCATAGATGTGCGGCACGGTGGTGCGCATATGCGCGTCAACGTCCACGCCGGTGCGCGGGTCGAATGACACACCGCGGATTCCAGTCCGATGTTGTGTACGCTCGGCCCCCGGCCGGTTGCCACCAGCACCAGGTCGGCCTTGACCTCGCCGCCCTTGGCATCGGCGTCCTGAAACGTCACGGTGACGCTGTTCTTGCCTTCCACCACCGCCGTGGCCCGTGTCTCCAGGTGCATGGTGATGCCACGCTTCTTGAACGCCCGGGTGAGCTCCTTGGAGGCATCGGTGTCTTCTCGGGGATCAGCCGATCGAGCATCTCCACGATCGTGACGTCGACGCCCCAGTGCTGCATGATCGAGGCGAACTCGACGCCGATCACGCCGCCGCCCAGCACCAGCAGCCGGCGCGGCACCTCTGTGATCTCGAGCACGCCGGTGGAATCGACGCACAGGGGGCCGTCGATACCGTCCACGGGCGGTCGCAGCGCGTGGCTGCCGGTGGCGATCACCGCTGAGTTGAAGGTGATGTCCTCCTGGCCCTCGACCGCGATGGTGTGTGCGTCCTTGAAGGCGCCGCGGCCGGTCACGACCGTGATCCCGTTTGCCTTGACCACGCCGGTGATGCCGTTCACGAGGCCCGAGACGATCGCCTCTTTGTGCTGCTGGGTCTGGGGGAAGTCGAGCTCGGCGCCGGAGACGTTGACGCCGATCTTGGCGAACGTCTCGTGGGCCTCCCTGAGCGCATGCGCCGTGGCCACCCAGGCCTTGGTGGGGATGCAGCCAACGGTGATGCATGTCCCGCCGATACGGCCTTGTTCGATCAGCACCACGTTTGCGCCCAACTGGGCCGCGCGGATTGCGGCCGGATATCCACCCGGTCCGCCGCCCAGGACGGCGACGTCACACTGCATAGGAACTCGCTCCTCGGGATCGCTTCCAGATCGGGGTAACTCTAGATGATCGACTCTGGCTGACCGACCGGATCAGGGCCGCTCGCCGGCCTCGCCGATCCAGGCGATGGTGGCACCCGCCGGATACTCGCTGCCCGGCTCGGCGACCACCTGCAAGAGCACGCCGTCGGCCTCCGCCTCCACCTCTTGGGTGACCTTGTCGGTATCCAGCTCGTACAACGGATCGCCGCGCTTGACAGGGGCGCCCTCAGGCACCAGAAAGCGGATCAGCACCGCGCCGGCGTCGTCGTCGCCAAGAGCGGGAATCGTGACTCGAGTCGCCATCGATCAAGAGCCTACCCGACGATGACGATAAGGTTCCCGCATGGCCCCGGCACAATCACAGTCTCCGCTTCAGCTGGACGCCCAGACAGCCCATCGGCTGTTTCGGGAGATGGTGCTGATCCGCCGTTTCGAGGAACGCACCGAGGAGCAGTACACCCGCGCTCGGATCGGCGGCTACTGCCACCTCGCGATCGGCGAGGAGGCCTCCGTGGTGGGGGCGATCGACGCCATGGAGGACGGCGACTGCGTCTTCGCGTCGTATCGCGATCACGGTACCGCGCTGGCCGTCGGCAGCCCTCCCGGTGCGGTCATGGCAGAGCTCTTCGGCAAGGTCACCGGCTCGGCTCACGGCCGTGGCGGCTCGATGCACCTGCTCGATGTCGAGCGCCGCTTCTACGGCGGCTGGGGCATCGTCGGCGCCCACCTGCCGATCGCCACCGGTGCTGCCCTGGCGCTCGAGCACACGGATCGACCGGGGGCGGTGCTGTGCCAGTTCGGTGACGGCGCTGTGGCCACCGGCGCCTTTCACGAGGCTCTCAACCTGGCCGCGGTGTGGCAGCTGCCAATCGTGTTCCAGGTGATCAACAACCAGTACGGGATGGGCACCTCAGTCGAACAGTCGGCTGCCGAGCCCGACCTGTGGAAACGCGCCGCCGCGTATCGCATGCACGGCGAGCGAATCGACGGCAACGACCTGATGGCGGTACGCGAGGCGGCGGCCCGGCTGCTCCACGAGGCCCGGTCAGAGCGGCGTCCGGCGCTGCTCGAAACCGTCACGTACCGGTTCCGCGGTCACTCGGTGGCCGACGCCGGCAAGGTGTATCGCAGCGCCGAGGAGATCGAATCGTGGAAGCAGCGCGACCCGATCACCCGATTCGGTCTGCTTGCAGCCGAACAAGGGCTCCTCAGCGACGGCGACATCGAGGAGATCTGGCGCGAGGTCAACGACGTGGTGAAACGGGCGATCGACGAGGCCCTGAGCGCCGCCGACCCCGACCGCAACTCGCTGTACGAGCACCTGTACGGCGATGCCGCCTCGACCGAGCAGTTCCGGCGGATGCACTCCGGCGCACCGTTCGGTGAGCGCCGAGAGGGTGAGTCATGGCCGACCTGACCTACCGCGAAGCGCTCCGTCGAGCGCTCGACGACGAGCTTGGCCGCGACGAGTCGGTGCTGCTGATGGGCGAGGAGATCGGCCGCTTCGAGGGCTCCTATAAGGTCACCGCCGGCCTGTGGCAGAAGTACGGCCCCAGGCGGGTGCGAGAGACTCCCATCTCGGAGGAAGGGTTCGTCGGGGCCGGCATCGGTGCAGCCATGCTGGGGCTGCGGCCGGTGATCGAGATCATGACCATCAACTTCATCCTGCCGGCGATGGATCAGGTGATCAATCACGCCGCCAAGATCCGGTACATGTTCGGCGGCACGGTCGGCGTGCCGCTGGTAATTCGCGCGCCCGGCGGGCGCCGGCGCCCAGCTCACCGCCCAGCACTCCCAGAGCCTCGAGGCGTGGTTCGCCGGCTGCCCCGGCCTCAAGGTGGTGGCGCCCGCCAACCCCGCGGACGCCTACGGGATGCTGAAGACGGCAATCCGTGACGACGACCCGGTGCTGTTCTGCGAGAACCTGGTGATGTACAACGTCACCGGCACGATTCCCGATGACCCCGACTTCACGGTGCCCTTCGGACAGGCCCAGATCGTGCGAGAAGGCGCTGATCTGACCATCGTGGCCCACTCCTACACCGTCCAGCGGGCGCTTCGCGTCGCCGACCGGCTGGCCCAGGACGGCTTGGCGGTCGAGGTTGTCGACCTGCGCTCGCTGCGGCCGCTGGACGTGGACACCGTGGCCGAGTCGGTGCGCAAGACCAACCGCGCGCTGATCGCTGAGGAGGGCTGGTCGACCTATGGGATCGGCGCCGAACTGGCCGCCCGGATCTCCCGCGTGTGCTTCGATGACCTCGATGCGCCGGTCGAGCGAGTGGGATCGGCCGAGGTACCCATGCCGTACGCAAAACCGTTGGAGCGGGCAGCATTGCCGCTGGAGTCCAAGATCGAAGCTGCAGCGCGGAATCTCCTGCGCGAATGCGGAATCACATAAGGGGAGAGAGATGGCGGAAGAGCTGGTGATGCCGCGTTTGAGCGACACCATGGAAGAAGGCACGATCGGGCGCTGGCTGAAGCAGGAGGGCGACTCGATCAAAGAGGGCGACGTACTGGCCGAGATCGAGACCGACAAGGCCACCATGGAGTTCCAGGCCTACGCCGACGGGACGCTGCTCAAGATCCTGGTGGGTGACGGCGAAACGGTCGCCCTGGGCGCGCCGATCGCGCTGGTGGGAGAGCAGGGCGAGCAGGTGCCCGACGCGGCTGCAGCGGTGGCCCCGGCCGAGGAGCCCCAGGCCGCCGAAGAGCAGCCGGAGGCCCCCGCCGACAACGGCAAAGGCGCCGGCGGAGCGCTGCGCATCAGCCCCATCGCGCGGCGCATGGCCGACCGCGCAGGGATCGATGTGTCGACGCTGGCGGGAACCGGCTCGGGCCCCGACGGACGGATCGTCAAGGCCGACGTGGAACGCGCGATCGCAGCGGGCGGAAGTGCCGCACCGGCTGCGGCGGCGGCACCACCCGCGCCGACCGCCTTCGTCGCCCCCAGCGGCGAGGACGAGCTGCGCGATCTGACGCCCATGCTGAAGGCCGTCGCCCGCCGCATGTCGGAGTCGAAGACCACCGTCCCCCACTTCTACCTCTCGGCCGAGATCGACATGACCCGCGCCGGTCAGACACGCGCGGAGCTGAACGAGGGCCTGGCCGCCGCCGGCGAGAAGATCAGCATCAACGACCTGATCGTGCGGGCGTGCGCGATGGCGCTGATCGAGCATCCCCAGGCTCACCGCTCATATGTGGACGGCCGCCATGCCTACCACCCGCATGCCAACATCGGCATCGCGGTGGCGCTCGAGGACGGCCTGATCGTGCCGGTGCTGCGCGCCGCCGACACCCGCAGCCTGCGCGAGATCGCGGTGGCCGCGCGCGACCTCGGCACCCGGGCCCGGGCCGGCGGCCTCAAGCAAGACGAGATCGAGGGAGCCACGTTCACGATCTCCAATCTCGGCATGATGGATGTCTCGTCGTTCGCGGCGATCATCAATCCGCCCGAGTCGGCGATTCTGGCTGTCGGCGCCACGGTCGAGCGACCGGTGGTGATCGATGGGCAGATCGTGGTGCGCTCGATCATGACCGTCACGCTGGCCTGCGACCATCGCGCCTGCTCCGGCGCGGACGGCGCCCGGCTGCTCCATTCGATCAAGCAAAACCTGCAAGCGCCGTCGATGCTGCTCGCCTGAGTGCGGGCATCCGGGTACAGTTGACCTGATGCAGCTGACAGACGTCATGTCCACCCAGATCGTCTCGGTGAGCCCGGAGAGCGCCATCGGCGACGCCGCCAGCCGGATGGTGGAGGCCGAGACCGGCGCCACCGTGGTCATGTCCGGCGACGAGCTGGTGGGAGTGATCACCGAACGTGATCTGCTGCGCTGCTTCAGTGAAGGCATGGATCCCGCCACCCCGGTCGAGGAGCGCATGACCCGGCACGTGCTCACCGCCGCGCCCACCACCGAGATCCCCGAGGCGCTGGCGTTGATGGTCGACGGGCACTTCCGCCACCTGCCGGTCGTGAACGACGACGGCGCCGTGATCGGCCTGGTATCGATGCGCGACCTGATGACCTACACGTCGATGCGGCTGCGCGGAGGATCGTTCGGCGGCGGGCCGGACAACGACCTGGATCCGTCCGAGATCATCGCGACGATCCACCGCATGCGCACCGGCGCCGCTTGACCGCGGCTTAGCTTTCGATCTGCCAGCTGCCGCGCTCGAGCACGGGTACCCGTGTGCCGTCGCCGGTGATGCCCGTCACGACCATCTCGGACGAGCCGATCATGAAGTCGATGTGCAGCTCGCTGCGGTTGATGCGGTCGCGATCGGCCTCGCCCACAGCCCAGTCGAAGCCCTGCCCCAGCGCGATATGGCTGGCGGCGTTCTCGTCGATCAGCGTCGTCCAAAACACCGTGTCGAGGGGGCCGATGCGACCGCTGCCGTCAACCAGCGCGACCTCACCCAAGCGGGCGGCGCCCTCGTCCCGGCCGCAGTATCCGCGCATCACGTCGGCTCCCTGATCGGCGTCGATCCGCACCACCCGGCCCTCGGCAAACTCGACCTCCAGGCCGAGAATCATCTGTCCCTCGCGTTCCAGCGGCTTGGTCGATCGCACCACGCCGTCGACCCGCACCGGGTCGGGTGTCGTGAACACCTCTTCGGACGGGATGTTGGGGTGATGTTCCAGTCCCCACGAGGTCGTCAGGGACCCGGTGCACCACGAGCTTGTGGGCAGAAGGCCGATCGTCAGATCGGTGCCCGGCGCCTGCAGGTGGAGCGCATCGAACCGGCGGGCGGTGAGCGCATCCTTGGCCCTGGCCAGATCCACGAACCGCGAGCTCCAGGCCGCGACCGGATCCTCGGTATCCAGCCGGCAGATGTGCGCCACCTGCTCCCACAGCTTGTCCAGGGCGGCCTCGGGGTCGCTGTCCGGGTAGACCTGCCCTGCCCACCCTGATGTGGGGCACGGCACGACCGTCCAGTTGGTGAGCGACTCGGTCAGATTGCGAATCCCTTCCTTGGCGGCAGGAGGGCGGTCGCGGGCCAGCCGGTCGCTGTCGAGTCCCGCCAGCACGCCCGGCTCAGCCGGTCCCACCAGGGCGATTGCTGCACCATGCGAATCACCCAGCTCTCGCACTCGCGACCGTACCCAGTCAGGGCCGTAGCCGAGTGCGGCGTCGATACCGTGCTCGATGCGGGCGCGCTTGATCCAGGGATCGCCGTACTCGACGCTGACGTGCAGCGCCCCGGCGCGGTAGGCGTGCTCGGCAACCGCACGCGTCAGCGACTCCTTCCCAACCTCCGACTGGATCACGACGTGCTGGTTCGGCTGGATGCACGCGCCGAAGTTGACTGCCAGCTCGGCCAGCCGATCAAGTGTGCCCGGGTCCATCACGCTGGAACCCTACAGGCCTCTGCCATACTCCGCAGGTGGAGCGCACCTTGCACACCCGCCGCGCGCTGGCGGCCACGCTCACAGCGGCCGGTGCGATCGCCGCGCACGGCGGCCCGGCGCTGATGGCCGACCCGCGCTGGATGATGGCTGCGGCGGGCGCCGCCGGTGCGGTCACGGCTGCGGCAGCAGCGGCCACCCGCGGCTTTCGCAGCTGTAGCTCGGCACCATTGCCCCCGGCGATGTGGATCACGGCAGCGACGCTGCTGGCAGCACAGGTGGCGACTCACGGCGCGCTGATCGCAGCCGGCGTGCACGCCGGCATGGGGCAGGCGGGCGCGCTCGCACTGCACGCGTCGCTGGCACTCGTGGTGGCGGTGCTCCTGCATGCCACCGACTCGTGGCTGTCCAACCGCGTGCTGGCGCTGGCCCGCGCCCTCCTCAGCACGCTTGCGCAGGTGACCGCGGAGCGGGCCGGCCGGGTCGAGATCCCGCACCCGCGGCCGCACGCCGGCGGCTCTTCCCCGAGGGCACCTCCCGCTCCGGCCTGAGCCCACCGCGTTTCTCGAACGTCTCAGCTCGACCTGGAGGTTGCCGCCATGCGCGTAACCGCGCGTGTGCTGATCGTGATGGTGCTGTTCGCCGCGCTGCCCGCCACAGCGCAGGCGCACGCGACCCTGCTCACCTCCACGCCCGAAGCCCAAAGCGTGGTGGCCCAGGCGCCCGCCCAGGTGACGCTCACATTCGACCAGGCCGTGCAATCCGTGGTCGGAGGTACTGAGGTGGTCGACTCCCACGGCAACTCGGTCACGCGGGGAGCCGCGCATTCCGACCCTGGCAACGCCCGCATCCTCGTGATCGGCCTGCAACCGGACCTGCCCGACGGCGACTACACCGTGCGCTGGCGGGTGGTCTCCACCGATGGACACCTGATCTCGGGAGTGCTGGCCTTCGGCGTGGGCAAGGGCCGCCCGGCGCCGCAGGCTGCGACCACCGCCACCACCCCCATCGACTGGACATACCTGGCCGCCCGGTATGCGTACTTCGCCGGCCTGCTGCTGGTGATCGGCGGAATCGTGTTTCGTGTGGCGGTGTTCGCGCCAATCGCCGACAGGCTCGAGCCGCAGCGCCGCCGGATGGCCGATCTGCGCGAGACCCACCGGGCCAACCAGCTGTTCACCCTGGCCACCGTGCTCATGCTCGGAGGCGGCTGGATCGCACTCACCGTGCAGGGCTCCGAGGTCGCAGGCGTGTCGTTCTGGGAGGCATTTGACCACCGCGGCCCGGTCGGTTCGGCGTTGCAGGCAACCCGGTTTGGCCGCGAGTTCGGCCGCGGCATCGATATCACCGCGGCGTTTGCGGTGATCGCCGCGATCACGATCCTGGTGCGGCGCTACTCGCGGGCGGCCGCGCTGGCGCTGGCACCGGTGGCAGTGGTGCTGGGCGCGTGGGCGGTGGTCGTCCCGGGCGTCGCCGGCCATGCCGGTGATCCCGGCCACGGAGTGGTCGTGGTGATCATCGACGCACTGCATGTCACCGCCGCAGCCGTCTGGATCGGTGGACTGGCGCAGCTGGTGTGGGTGACGCCGCACGCCACCCGGGGACTTACCGGGGACGAGCAGCGCGACACCCGCACCGCGATCGTCACGCGCTTCTCCGCCCTTGCGCTGGGCTCGGTGGTCGTGTTGGCGCTCACCGGCGGCGCCCGGGCGCTGTGGGAGGTGAACGCGGTCTCCCAGCTCTGGTCGACATCGTACGGACGGCTGCTGGTGTTGAAGACTGTGCTTTTGATCGTGCTGGTGGCGCTGGGCTACCGCAACCGTCGCGGCCTGGCACGGTTCTCGGAGATCCACCGCCGCGGCCTGGTCGAGCTGGGCGTGATGGCAGTCCTGATCGCTGCGGTCACCGTCTTGACCAACGAGCCACCGGCCAACGCCCCCGGCTACGCCGCCACCGGAGCAGCCCCGCCGCCGGCCGGCGGTCCTGCCACCCTGGATCTCGAAGGCGGCGGCCAGTTGTCGCTGTGGCCGGGCACCGCCGGGCGCAACCTGGTGGCGGTGCATACCGCCGGGCACCCAGCCCACATCCGGGTGACCGTCCGCTCGGCCGACGGCACCACCTCGCAGGCCGTGCTGGCGCCGTTCGGCGACACCTACGCCGGGGTGCTCGCCAACGTCGGCCCTGGACAGGCCATCGTGGAGGTGACCGGCGGCGGATCGCCGCGCACCGCCACCCTCCCGATCGGGCCACCCAGCACCGGTCCGGTGCCGCCGCCGATTCCCACCCGGGTGGGCGCGGTCGCCGCCGAGCAGGCCGGCAGCCTGGCGGTGGGAATGCAGCGCGTCGGAGGCAGGGCGGCGCGCGTGATCCTGATCGCACCCACCGGCATGGGAGTGCCAGACGCGCTGGTGCTGGTCGACCACCGCTTGGCCCTCCCCTGCCCCCGCACTCCCGCCTGTTACACGGCGACGGTGCCGGCCGCGGCCGCCCCGGTCACGGTCAAAGTGCTGCGCCCCGGTGGCGCCACGGTGCAGACGGTGGTCGGCCTGCCGGCGGCGACCGCTCCGGCCGTACCAGGGATGCTGCGCGCCACCGCCCGGGCCTTCCGGGGATTGCAGAGTGTCCAGTCAGAGCAGGTGCTGGCCTCGAGCCCCACCCGCAGCGTCACCACCACGTTCGTCAGCCAGGCTCCCAACCGAGTGGCGGTGAATGTCCACGGCGGGCAGCAGCAGGTCCTGATCGGCAACGTCCAGTACGTGCAGCAGCCCAACGGCTCGTGGAGGAAGCAGTCGCTCGGCCCCGGAGGGGGTACCCGGGTTCCCGACCCGTTCTGGGCACCGGGCGCGATCGCCGCGCATCTCGTGCGCCAGACGGCATCACAGCGGGTGCTGACGCTGGTCATTCCGGGCTCCCGGGCCGATCCGGCGTCGGTGTTCTTCCGGCTGTGGGTGGATCCTCGCACCAACCTCGTCCAGCACCTGCGGATGATCACCGCCGCGCACTTCATGACCGAGCACGAGCACAGCTTCAACACCGCCCCGCCGGTGGTCGCGCCCAAGTAGCCGCGGCTGCGGGTACGATTTCGCCAGCATGGACTCACTGACTGAGCAATGGGACGCGATCGTCGCCCGCCAGCCGGACGACTGGTCGAGCATCTATCTGCAGCTGGACCTGCGCGACGCGGCCCAGTCGGAGGAGACCGCGCTGGCGCTCAGCCCGCTCAATCCGTGGCATGAGGACGACTGGCGCAGCGGCGTGTTCCGGTTCCGGGCGGCTCGCATCTTCGGCTACGGCTCCGCTCCGGAGCTGTGTCGCAAGCGGCTCGGCACGCTGGACACCGTCGGCGTGGTCGGCACCCTCAAGCTCACCCGCCGCGTGTCGGACATCCGCCCGGTCCACACCCAGGGCGTGGTGTGAATAAAAGGTGCCTGGCACCTTTTATTCACCCGCGTAGCTCGGCTCCGAATGTCTCTTTGAGGCTCGCCACGATGTCGGCGCGGGCCTGATCTGCCTCGGCGTCGGTGAGGGTGCGATCGGGCGCCTGGAACACGAGGTGCAACGCCAGGCTGACCTTGCCCGCCCCCACCTGGTCGCCGCGATAGACGTCGAATACCTCCACCCGCGAAAGCAGCGGCCCGCCGGCGGCGCGCGCCGCAGCGACCACGGCCCCGGCGGCGACCTCGTCCGAGACCACCACGGCGATGTCCTGGCGCAGAGCCGGGAAGCTGGTCACGTCGCGATGCATGACCAACGCGGGACGCGCTTCGGCCAGCGTTCGCACATCCAGCTCGAACACCATCACCGGCAGCTCGATGCCGAAGGCCTCGCCGACCAGCGGGTGCAGCTCCCCCAGGAAGCCCGCCGCGGTCTCGGCCGACCTTCCGGGGTGCAGGAACGGCTGGGTTGACCGGGCCACGTCGAGGTCGAGGTGAAGCGCCGCGTAGAGCGTCTCGACCACGCCCTTCAGCTCGGCAAAGCCGGTGCCCGGCCCCGTCATGACCCCGGCGATCCGCTGCGGCTGATCGGGGATCGAGGCGTCGGCCGGCAGTGCGACCCGAGCCAGCTCGAACAGCTCCACCGCCTCCGCCCCCACACTCAGATTCCGCGCCAGCGATGACAGAAGGCCGGGGAACACCAGCGTGCGCAGGTGCGTCTGGTCGGCACTCATGGGGTTGACCACGCGCACCGCCCGGCGCGCTGGATGATCCTCTGGCAGGCGCAGCCGCTCGGGCATCCCATCGTCCCAGAACGCGACCGTCACCGACTCCGACAGGCCGGCTCCACCGAGCACCTCCACCAGCCGCCGGCGGAACTGCTCGTCGGATCCCCACCGGCCGACCGCATCTGCATGCGGCGGCAGCTCGCTGGGGACCGATTCCAGCCCCACAACACGCGCCACCTCCTCCACCAGATCGATCTCGCGGGTGGTATCCGCTGCACGCCAGGTGGGCACCTGCCAGCCGCCGTCCACAGCCATGTAGCCCAACCGCGTCAGCACCCGGGCGATCTGCGCGTCGGTGTAGCTCACACCGATCACCTGCTCCAGCCGTTCGGTCCGCAGCGGCAGTACCGGCGGCTGTGGCAGCTCGCCGTGGATGTCGATTGTCCCCGGCACCAGGGTGGCTCCGGCCAGCTCCACCATCAGCTGGGAGGCCAGCGCCAGCGCCCGCGGCGGCAGATGCGGGTCAAGGCCCTTCTCCCATCGGCTGGAGCCCTCGGTGCGAAGCCCCAGCCGCACCGACGACGACTGGATCGAGTATCCGTCGAAGTTGGCGCACTCCAGCAGCACGGTGGTGGTCTGATCGGTCACCTCACTCCACTCCGAGCCCATCAGCCCGCCGATCGCCGACGGCTTCTCGGCATCGGCAATCACGAGCACATCGGTATCCAGCGTACGGTGCTGGCCGTCCAGGGTGGTGACCGGCTCACCGTCGGTGGCCCGTCGCACGATGATCTCGCGGCCGGTGACGCGATCCAGATCGAACGCGTGGGTCGGTTCGCCCACGCACAGCATCACGTAGTTGGTGATGTCGACCACGTTTGAGATCGGCCGCATCCCGGCGGCCGTGATGCGGGCCTTGAGCCACTCGGGCGAAGGGCCCACCTTGACGTCGGTGAACAACCGGGCGGCCCAGCGCGGACACAGATCTGGAGCATCCACGCGGGCGGTCACGAAGTCGCCGATCGAGTCGGTGCCGGTCGGAACGGGATCGGTACCGGGCCACGGCGCCAGGTCGGTGTCCAGCACCGCCGAAACCTCGCGCGCGATTCCGTAGACGTTCTGGCAGTCGGGACGGTTGGAGGTGATCTCGAACTCGATCACGTCGTCGGTGATCGCCAGATGCTCGACCAGCGGGTCGCCGACCGCCCAGTCGGCCGGCAGCCGCATGATGCCGTCGTGCTCGTTGGAGAGTTCCAGCTCGCGCTCCGAGAGCATCATCCCGTCCGATACCTGACCGCGCAGCTTGGCCTTGCGCAGCACCGTGCCGTCCGGCAGCACCGCCCCCGGCAGTGCGACTGCAACGGTGTCACCCGCCGTGAAGTTGGTCGCGCCGCACACGATCTGGCGGGGATCGGACTCGCCCACGTCCACCGTGCACAGCGACAGCCGATCGGCGTCGGGGTGGCGATCGCGGGTCAGCACCTTGCCCACGCGGTAGAACTCGAGCCCCTCAGGCACGCCGCGGCGATGCACCGCCTCGACCTTGGTGCCGGTCATCGACATCCGCTCCGCCAGCTCCGGCACGGGCAGGTCGAACTGCACGAAGTCGCGCAGCCATGAGACGGGCACCTTCATCCGTACTGCTCCATGAATCTCAGGTCGTTCTCCCAGAGCAGGCGGATGTCGGGGATGTCGTGGCGCATCGCCGCCACCCGCTCGATCCCCATCCCCCACGCGAAGCCTGTGTGCGCATCCGGGTCATAGCCGCCGGCAAAGCCGTACAACGCCGGGTCGACCATCCCCGCGCCCAGGATCTCGACCCAGCCCTCCGCGCGGCACACCCTGCACGGGGAACCGTCGCGGGCACAGTTGAAACAGGAGATGTCGACCTCCACCGAGGGCTCGGTGAAGGGGAAGAAATGCGGTCGCAGCCGCACCTCACGGTCGTCGCCGAAGATCGCCCGGGCAAACGCCAGCAGCGTGCCTTTGAGATGTGCCAGGGTCAGCCCGTGGTCGACCGCCAGGCCCTCGATCTGGGTGAACATCGGGGTGTGCGTGGGGTCAGGCGTGTCACGCCGGTAGCAGCGACCGCCGGTGACGATGTAGATCGGCGGCGGCTGCACCTCCATCTGGCGAATCTGCACCGGCGAGGTATGCGGACGCAGCACCGCACCGCCCTCGATGTAGTACGTGTCGGTGTACTGCCGCGAGGGGTGGGTGGCAGGCGTGTTCAGGGCATCGAAGCTGTGGTGTGTGGTCTCCACCTCCGGCCCGTCCACGACGGTGTAGCCGAGGCCCACGAACACGTCCAGGATCTCGCGCCGGGTCTGCTCGATCAGGTGGGTGAAGCCGCGTGGCCGGCCGCGCCCGGGCAGTGTCACGTCGACCCGGTCACGCCGCAGCAGCTCATCCAGCTCCGCGGCGTGCATCGCGGCCGAACGCTGCTCGATCGCCTGCTCCAGCGCCTTGCGGGCCTGGTTCAGCGCTGCTCCCCGCTCGCGCCGCTGATCCGGCGGAAGCGAGCCCATCTCACGCAGCGCGAGCACCACCGGCGCCCGCCGGCCGACCAGCTCGACCCGCACATCCTCCAGCTGCGAGGAGGTCTCGGCGGCCGCGACCCGCGCCAAACCGTCTGTGAGAAGCGCATCGATGTCCATTGAGCGCAGTAGTGTAACGGTGGCGGTGGCCCACCCTGACGCCTACGACGTGCTCGGCGAGACCTACGACCGGTGGTGCCTGTCGGTGACCGAGGACATCGCCTTCTACGTCGGCCTCGCGATCGACTGCGGCGGTCCGGTGCTCGAGATCGGTGTGGGCTCGGGCCGGGTGGCGATCCCGGTCGCGCTGACCGGCACGCCGGTGGTGGGAATCGACACCTCCCCGGTCATGCTCGCCCGCGCCGCAGCCAAGGCCGAACCGCACCACCTCGACCTGCGCCTGGTCGAGGCCGATATGCGGGCGATCCCCGATCTGGGCCGGTTCCCGCTGGTGATCGTCCCCTTCCGCGCGTTTCTGCACCTGACCAGCGACGCCGAGCGATTGCAGGTGCTCACAGACATCCGAGCGCTGCTTTCACCCGGTGGAACACTCGCGTTCGACGTCTTTCACCCACACCCCCTGGACATTCAGGAGACCCACGATCGGACGCTCGAACGTGAGCCCGGCATCTTCGAACGGGCGCGCTGGGACGCCGACACCCGGTCGCTCGAGCTGACGGTCACCAGCGGACACAGAGAGGCCGTCATGCAGCTTCACTGGGCGACCGCGGACGACTGGCGGCGGCTCCTGTCCCAAGCCGGATTCCGTGAGCTGACGCACTACGGCTGGTTTGACCTGCGACCGCCGGCGGGCGACGACGCCGATTCGGTCTGGATCGCGCGTTGACGCGCGATCTCGTACAGCGCGACCGTGGCCGCTGAGGCCGCGTTCAGCGAGTCGGCGTGCGGGGTCTGCGGAATCGCCGCAGCGTCACTGCACGCCGCGACGATCTCGTAGGGCAGGCCGTCCCGCTCGGCACCCACCACCAGCGTCACCGGCTGAGTCAGATCGACGTCCCAGATCAGCGTCTCGGCGGTCGCAGTCAACGCCAACGTCCGGCCCTGGGTGGGGAGCCGTGCCCCGATCTCCAGCGGCACGTGGAACAGCGCGCCCATCGACGCACGAACGCTCTTGCCCGAAAACGGATCGGCGCAACCCTGGGACAGGCCCACCAGTGAGCCGCCGAGCGTGGCCACCGCGCGGATCACGGTGCCCACATTCCCCGGGTCGCTCATCCGGTGTAGGTACACCGCCACCGTCGGTGACCGGGGCGGGCTCGGCAACGAGTCGGCGTTGAACACCGAGATCACCCGGGCGGGATGTCCCAGCTCGCTGAGGTCGGCCATCACCACGTCGGTCAGCGAGTGCACCGGCCCGCCCCGCGTCAGTCTCGCCACCAGGTCGTCCGGGGGCGGTCGATCGCTCGACACGAACGTCTCGACCGGCAGGATCGCAGCGGCAAGCGCCTCCGACACCAGGTCCTCCCCCTCGGCCAGAAACAGCCCGGAGGTGACCCTGTGCTTTTTTACATGTAGCCGCCGCGCGTTCTTCACGCGTGGATTCGCTCGCGATGTGATCGGTGCCGAAGTCACCGTGGGGCGAGAGCCTACGGGGTGGCCAACGCCGACTTGGCTGCTTCGGCAATCACGCCGAAGGCCTTTGGATCGGTCACCGCGAGGTCTGCCAGCACCTTTCGGTCAAGCGTGATGTCCGCCAGCTTGAGGCCGTGCATGAACTGGTTGTAGGACAGCCCGTTCTGCCGGGCGGCAGCGTTGATGCGGATGATCCACAGCCGCCGAAAATCGCGCTTGCGGGTGCGACGATCGCGGTACTGGTACGACAGCGACCGCATGACCTGCTCTTTGGCATGGCGGTAGGTGTTCTTCTTGATGCCCCGGTAGCCTTTTGCTGCCTCGAGCACCTCTCGACGCTTCTTCTTGGCGTTGACGCTGCGCTTGACGCGAGCCATCTCCACCACCTCCTTTGGACGTTATCGCTTACCCAGGAGGCGCAGCGCCTCACGGTTGTCGGCGGCCGCCACACCAGTGTCACGGCGCTTCTTACGAAGCCGCTTGGGGCTCTTGTGTTCGAGCAGGTGCGACTTGAACGCGCGCCGGCGCATCACCTTGCCGGTGCCCGTGACCCGTAGTCGCTTTTTTGCCCCCGATGATGTCCTGACCTTCGGCATCCCGCTGTCTCCTCTTATGTCGCTTCAGTACTCGGTGCCGCTTCCGGTTCCGGCTGATCGCCCGCGGGCGGATCGGCCGGTGTGGCTGCGCTGTCGGCAGCCGCTTCGGTGTCGGTAGCTGCCTCGCTGTCGCCGGTGTCCGCGGCCTCGTCGGCCGTCGGTGCCAGCACCGCCTTCGACGGGCCCAGCAGCATGACCATATTCCGACCGTCCTGCAGCGGCGACGATTCAATCACCGCAATGTCCTTGACGTCTTCGGCGAGCCTGAGGAGCAACGTGCGTCCGCGGTCGGGGTGTGTCATCTCGCGGCCGCGGAACATGATCGTCACTTTGACCTTGTCCCGGTTTTGGAGAAACCGGCGGACGTGGCCCTTCTTGGTCTCGTAGTCGGCAACGCCGATCTTGGGACGGAATTTGATCTCTTTGATCGTGATCGTTGACTGATGCTTGCGTGCGAGCTTGGCCTTCTGCTCCTGCTCGTACCGGTACTTGGAGTAGTCCATTACCCGGCAGACGGGCGGGCGCGCCTCAGCGGCGACCTCGACCAGGTCGAGGTTCTTGTCCCACGCATACTTGAGAGCGTCTTCGGTGCGTTTGATCCCGATCTGTGAGCCGTCCTGATCCACAAGCCGCACCTGCGGTACGCGGATCGCCTCGTTGATGCGGGTGGTCGGCTCCTGCGGCCGTTGGTCAACCTGGCGTCGGGGCCTCAAAACGCTTGCCTAGTCACGATCATGCTCAAATGGAATCCCCTCTCGTCAACGACAAAATGGGCGCCGCTCGGCACCCACTTCACGCGCCCACGATCGTGGACACGTAGCTCAATCTCCCGATTGAACCCACCACACCAAACGCCGGGGGCGGGTGAGGGGTCAAAAATCACCCCTGCTTGGCCGCCGGGCAGTATAGCAACACCGCTCGAATCGCATCCAATTGTCCGGCTTGCGTAAAACCTTGGCTGGGTACTTGACCCTCACCGTCCCGGTAAGGCATGATCGCGATCATGTTCCGCGATCGCACCCAGTCGGGGGCGGCACTGGCGGCAGCTGCTCCAGAACTTCGGAGAAAATCCAACACAATTGTCATAGGGCTCGCGCGAGGGGGAGTCGAGGTCGCCGCCGAGATGTCACGGTTGCTCGATCTTCCACTGGATGTCATGTGCGTGCGCAAGGTGCCGATGCCCGGGTATCCCGAGCTGGCCATGGGCGCCGTCGCACCGATGGGCGAGCGCTTCACCAACCGCCGGGTGGCGTCGCTGCTCAGCCGTGAAGAGCTGGACGAGGCCTACGACAAGGCCACCGCCGAGGCCCGGGCGATGGACGAACGGCTGCGCGGAGGCTTGCCGATGATGCTGATCGGCCGCACCGCGGTGCTGGTCGACGACGGTGCCGCCACCGGCGCGTCGATCCGGGCCGCCATGGCCGCCATCCGCAACGCCGGCGCCCGCCAGATCGTGATCGCCCTGCCGGTGCTGCCCCGGCCCCAGGCCGAGCGGCTGGCGCGCGAATGCGAGCGGCTGATCACGCTGCGCGCCCCCCAGAGGTTTGCCGCGGTGGGCGAGTTCTACGAGGACTTCAGCGAGGTGACGGAGGAGCAGGTGGCCGAGATGTTGGCGGCATCCCTCCCCGCCGTCGAGCTCCACACCTAGTCCGTGAATAAATGGTGCCTGGCACCATTTATTCACTCCGGCCGCCGGGGCCGCGCTGGTACTCGCGCTTGACCACGTAGGTGCCCTGGGCACGGGTGACGAGCACAGCCGGCTCGAGCAGGTCGGCGGCCGAGTCGTTCACGTCCGCTCGGGCGGTGATCTCCTTCCACAGCTCGAGGTCGACGGTGCGGCTGGTGTTGCCCATCTTGATGATGGTGCCCTTGGCCCGCACGAAGTCGCCGGCGTACATCGGCGCCAGGAACTCGATCCGCCCGTATCCCGCGAACAGGCCCTCGTCGCCGTCGGTGCGGACAGCCAGCTCGGTCACGATATCTCCGAAGATCTCGAGCCCGTGAGCGCCGTCGACGAGGTTGCCGCCGTAGTGGGCGTCGGCCGCCGACAGCCGCATCCGTAGTTCAACCACCATTCCCTCGCTCATCGCTGCTCTCCTTTGACTAGTGATGTGACCGGCAACGTTTGCCGGGTTCCGGTGGCTGCAAGGCGGCGCGCTGCTGTGTCCTCAGTCGCGTCAATGCTCATGGTATTGACGCTCCCTGCGTCCTGGCATCGCTTGCCTTTCGCTCGCCGTCGACACCAGCAACGTTACCGGTCACATCACCAGATGCTTGGGAAACGCCTCGTGAGGACGGCCGTCCCGCCGCACACCGGCCTTGGCTGCGACCAGGCAGTTGTACACGGATTCCTCCGCCGCCTCGTAGGCAGCCGCGAACAGCGGGGTCAAATCCTCATTGTCGAAGTCCTGCGATGCGGCCACCGAGAACGCCAGCGCGATCTCGCCGGATCCGTTGGAGGCATACGATCCCGCCCGGCACAACCCCAACAGCGGTCTCAGCGACAGCCGTCTCAGCTGCAGCGACGACAACGGCGCGTCGGTCGCGCAGACGGCGATGCACGATCCCTCCGGGGGTGGCGGGCCGGGGACGGGATCGAACTTCAACCCGCCGACGGTCAGCCGCTCACGATCGCCGAAGTTGCACATCAGCAGCACCCCCACGGTGTGGTCGCCGACCACCCGCGACGCGGTTCCGATACCACCGGCAAAGTCGAAGCAGGTCATCCCGGTACCAGAGCCGACGGTGCCCTCGGCGACCTCCTCGCCCAGGTTGGCGATCGCCGCGTGGACGTCAGCCGCTGTCACCGTCAAGGCGTCACCCAGGTCGCTGTCGTCGCACTCCCCCACCACCGGGATGATGGTGTTGTCAGGCCCTCCGCCGGCCGCCACGATCGCCGCCTGGTACACCGTGCCGACAGCGTGCGTGCCGCACAGGTACACCGGCGTCTGGATCACACCCCACTCGTCGATCTCGAGCTTCTTGGTCAGCTCACCGACGCCGTTGACGGTAGAAGTGCCTGCGCGCACCGGCACCCTGGGGGGCGCGACCACGGTCACGCCGGTGGCCTCACCCGAGCCGGCCTGGGCATGGCCGACGCGCACGCCGGCCACGTCGGTGATCGCATTTCGCGCGCCGGTCGGAAACAACCCCACCGGCCCTCCGATATCGCGCCAGCGAGTCACGTGAGGATGCAGGCCGATCGGTGATTGGGCGACTCAGCGTCCTTCGCCGGCCGTAGCTCGGGGTCGATCGTGTGACATGCGTCTGTTACCACGGGACAGCGGGGATTGAAGCGGCAGCCGGCGGGGATGTGCACCGGGTTGGGCGTCTCACCGGTGAGCAGCGTGGGCACCGTGGAGTCGCGTGGGTCGCGCTTGGGAACCACCGAGATCAGCGCCTTGGTGTAGGGATGCTGGGGATTGCGCACGACCTCCTTGGCCGGCCCCTCCTCCACGATCCGGCCGAGGTACATGACCGCGATCCGATCGGCGAAGTGCGCCGCGGTGGACAGGTCGTGGGTGATCATGAGGATGCCCAGACCGCCCTTGCGCAGCGAGTCGAGCAGCGCCAGGATGCCGGCCCGCACCGACACGTCCAGCATCGACACCGGCTCGTCGGCAACCAGCAGCTTTGGCTCCAGCACCAGCGCCGCGGCAATCGCGACCCGCTGCCGCTGCCCTCCAGACAGTTCGTGGGCGAACCGGTCGAGGTACAGATCGGGCGGTGTCAGCCCGGCCCGCTTGAGCGCGTCGGTCACGAGCCTCTTGCGTTCTGCTCCGGAGCCCCCGACCCCGTGGATCAGCAGCGGCTCCTCGACGGTGCGGCGCACCGGGAACCGCGGGTCGAGCGACTCATACGGATCCTGGTAGATGACCTGGATGTCACGCCGGATCGGACGCATGTCGGAGGTGTCCAGGCCGGCGATCTCCTTGCCCTGGAACCGGATCGAGCCCTCGTCGTGCTGCACCATCCGCACGATCGTCTGGGCGGTGGTGGTCTTGCCGCAGCCCGACTCGCCCACCAGCGCCAGCATCTCGCCGGCACCGACGCTGAACGACACTCCCTCGACCGCGTGCACCCACTCCTTGGTGCGGCCTGTGAGCGACTCCACCAGGCCGCGGGGAACCGGGTAGCGCGTGACCAGACCGTCCACCTCGAGCAGGGGTGGCGCCGCCGTCGCGGTGTCGGCGCTCATGCCACCGTCGCCCGCACTTCGGAGTCGTTCAGATGGCACTGGGCGAGATGGCCCGAGACGATCTCGAGCTGCCGAGGATGCACGGTTCTGCACGGCTCGAAGGCCGAGTCGCAGCGAGGCGCGAACGGGCATCCGGACAGCTCCCGGTCCAGCCGCGGCGGCGCCCCCGAGATCGAGAGCACCGGGTCATCGCCGTAGAGATCGGGCGTGGCCGCAAACAGCATGCGCGTATAGGGATGCCGGGGGTCGTGGAAGAGCGTGGAGACCGGTCCGGCCTCCACAATCTCGCCGGCGTACATCACGGCCGCCCGCCGGCACACCTGCGCAACGACCGGGAGATCGTGCGTGACCAGGATCAACGCCAGCCCGAGGTCGTTGGAGAGCGACGTCAGAAGCTCGAGGATCTGGGCCTGCACCATCACGTCCAGTGCAGTGGTGGGCTCGTCGGCGAGCAGCACCCGAGGCTCGCACGAAAGCGCCATCGCGATCGCCGCGCGCTGCCGCATCCCGCCCGAGAACTCGTGCGGATACCGGTCGGCGCGGTCGCCGGCGATACCGACCACCTCGAGCAGTTCGCGCACTCGCAGCTTCGCGCCCTTGCCGGTGGCGACGCCGTGCAGCAGCATCGGCTCGGCGATCTGCTGCCCGATCTTCTTGACGGGGTTGAAGGCGTTCATCGCCCCCTGGAACACCATCGCGATGTCGTGCCAGCGGTGCGGCTGCACCGTCTCTTCCCCCTTTGCCATGATGTCCTCGCCGTCCAGCAGCACCTTGCCATGGACGCTGGCGTTGGGCGGGAGCAGGCCCATCAGCGCCAGAATGGTGGTGGTCTTGCCGCAGCCCGACTCGCCCACCAGCCCCATCCGCTCGCTCTCCCCCAAGGCGAAGTTGACCCCTTGGACGGGATGCAACTCACGGTCGTTCCCGAGGTCGAACCACACGTGCAGGTCCTGGGCTTCGAGGATCGGCTGGCTCACAGGCTGTCCGGTGCCCTTCCCACCAGAGGCCGCAGCCGGAACCGGCGGACGGACATGTGCCCGACTTTGAGCCGCGGGTTGAGTGAATCCTCCATCGCCTGTCCCATCATCGTGCAGGCCAGGATCACGATGGTCACGCACAGGCCCGGCGGGATGATCGCCCACCAGGCGTTGTGGAAGACGGCGTCCCCTTCCAGCGAGTTTTGAATCAGCTTGCCCCACGAGATCGTGGACGGATCGCCCAGGCCGAGGAACGAGATGTAGGTCTCGGCGAACACCGCCGTGGCCACCATCAGCACCGTATTGGCGACGATCAGGGGCATCACCTGGGGGAGGATGTGTGTGCTGATGATGCGTCTGCTGCCCGAGCCCAGGGCACGCGCACGTTTGACGTAGATCCGCTCCCTCACGGTGATCACCTGGGCGCGGATCAGTCGGGCGGTGGACGCCCAGTAGATGACGCCGATGATGATCACGATGTTCGCCAGGTTGCGGCCGAACACGGCGGCGGCGACGATCATCAGCGGCACGTCGGGAATCACCAGGAAGTAGTCGGTGGTGCGCATCAGGACGGTGTCGGTCTTGCCGCCGAAGTAGCCGGACAGGATGCCCACCGCACCGCCGATCAGAATCGCGACCGCGGCACCGGCAAAGCCGACGATCAGCGACACCCTGGCACCGAAAATCACCAGCGACAGCATGTCATTGCCGCCGTCGTCGGTGCCCAGCCAGTGCTGGGAGTTGGGCGCCTCGTACGGCGGGCCGACCTGTTCGCGCGGGTTGTACGGCGCCAGTTGGTGCTCGAAGATCGCAACGAACGTGAAGAACACCAGGATGATGATGCCGGCGATCGAGACCTTGCTGCCGAACACCACGTCGCGCCAGAAGTTGGAGCGATGCGATGAGGTCGGCTCGATATCGTCGAGCTCCTCGTCGGGCAGCATCGGAAATGCGCCGGTACTCATGCCGTCACCCGTTTTGCTCATGCCGTCACCCGTGGATCAAGCTTGAAGTACAACAGGTCGGCGATGAAGTTTGCGACAATCACGATGATCGTGAAGAGCAGGAATATCCCCTGCAAAACTGCGTAATCGTGGGCGTTGATGGCGTCCACCGTGGCCAACCCGATGCCGGGGTAGGAGAAGACGTACTCGACCACGATCTGGCCTGCCACCACGTAGCCCAGTGACAGCGCGATCAGCGTCACCAGCGGCAGCATCGCGTTTCGGAACGCGTGCCGCCACACGATCAGCGAGTTCTTGAGACCCTTCGCCCGGGCGGTCAGGATGTAGTCCTCGCCAAGCGTCTCGAGCATCGACGAACGCACCACCAGGGCGTACTCGCCGTACAGCCCCAGCCCGAGCACCAGCGCCGGCAGCGCCAGGTGCTCGCCCTTGTCCGAGATCGTCGTCCAAAGCGATGTCGGGCCGAGGATGCCGAGCGTGTTCGATTGAATTCCCGCCACGGGCAGGCCCAGCGGGATGGCGATATAGAAGATCACCAAGAGGCCGATCCACTGCGTCGGCATCGCGTAGAACGTTAGAGCGGTCCACGTGTTCGACGCGTCCAACCAGGTGCTTCGCCGCCAGGCTGCAATCACCCCCGAGATGATCCCCAGGCCCACCGAGATCAGAGTGCCGACCACCAGCATCGGCAGGGTGTTCAGAAGCGGTTGCTTGATCTCGTCCCACACCGGCCGGTTGGTGATCACCGAGGTGCCGAGATCACCGTGCCCCAGCCGTTCGAGGTAGATCACGTACTGGTCCCACTTGGACTTGTCCAAGCCGTACTGCTTCACGATCGATTCGCGAAACTGCTTGGTGCAGTGCTGGCAGCGCAGCCCGGAGACTGCGCTGCCCGGCAGCGCTCGGAATAGCAGGAAGTTGATCGTGAGCGCCACGAAGATGGTGACGATCGCGAACCCCGTCCGCTTGATGATGTAGTCGGCGTTCCTCACACGCTCATGGCTGTCATGTCTGGTGCGGGCTTGTGTAGTAGCACTTGCAGTACGCGTTCAGGTCGGGCTCAAAGCCCGTCCAGCCCTTGGTGCTGGCGGTGACCAGGTCCTCGTTGACGAGCTGAATATAGGGCCGGTCCTTGGCGATCTGCTGCTCCATCTTGAAGATCAGAGCCTGGCGGTCCTTGAAGTTGAGCAACGTGGCCTGCTGCTTGTACCACTTGTCGAACTGCGGGTTGTCGTAGCCGGTGTCGTTCCAGCTCAGCCACTGGGCCTTGGTCATGTACGACATCTGGGCGTCCGGGTCGATGTACTCGGCCCAGTCCCACATGGCCAGGTCGAACTTGGTGTAGTTGCCGGCGGTCTCGTAGCCGTACGAGGCAGAGCTGTCGCCTCCGGCCACCTCGTGCAGCTTCACACCGGCCTTCAGCCACGTGTTGGCGATAATCTGGAACTGGCGATCGCCGTTGAAGTCGAGCGTCCCCGGCACCATCAGGTCGTAGGACATCTCATGGGCGGGCTGGGCGTACTTGCCGGTGGTCGCCGGTACCTCCCGGATCCCGTCCGAGTTCTTCTTGTACCCCAGCGAATCCAGGATCTGGTTGGCCTTGTCGAGGTTGAACGGCAGCGGCTGGATCGATGGATCGAGCCACACCGTCGACTGGCTCGAGATGTTGTTCGCCCACGGCGTGGCGAAGCCCGCGAACACGATGTCCACGATCTGCTGGCGGTCGGTGGCGTACTCCAGAGCCTCTTTCACCTTGCGGTTGAGCAGCTCGCGGTTCTTGGGCTTGACCGGGTTGGTGTTGAAGGTGATGTTGGTCACCTCCGAAGACGGATCCTTGTACACGGTGAAGCGACTGTCGCCCTTGACCGAGCTGACCGCGTTGAACGGCACCTGGTCGACGAAGTCGAGGTTGCCCGAGGTGAAGTCAGCGATCATCGTGGTGGCGTTGGTGTAGTAGGTCATCGCCACCGCTTCGGCATTGGACTTGGGGCCGTAGAAGCCCGGGTTGGGCTTGAACACGGTGGTGCCCTTGGCGTCGTACTTGGTGATGGTGTACGCGCCGCCGGCCACGGTCGGCAGGTGGTCCTGCGGCTGATAGGACTTGAGATCCTTGCCGCTATTGCCGGTCAGCGAACCCCAGATGTGCTCGGGCAGGACCCAGAACTGCTCGAGCTGCGGCAGCACGTTGGCCACGGCGGCGTCGTAGTGGACATTCAGTGTGGTCGCGTTGGGGGCGTCCATGCTGGTCACGTGTGTCAGCGCCCCCGCCAGGGCGGCTGTCGCGCTGGCCTGATACTTGACGATGGTGTTCCCGGTCCAGGCTGCGTCGGCTGCGGTCAGCGGTTTTCCGTCCGACCACTTGCCGCCCGGCTTGAGCTTGAACGTCCAGGTCTTGCCGTCTGCTGAGTGAGACCAGCTGGTGGCCCAGTCACCTTCGAGCTTGGGGCCGGGGCCGTACTGCACCAGCTGTGGATACTCCATCACGAACGCGTTGTACGACTGGGACTCAATGGCCGTGAACGGGTTGAGCGAGTCGATGGTGTTGACCGTGCCCACCCGGAGGATGCCGCCGGTCGTGCTGCCTCCCCCACCGCTGTTCGCGCTGGAGCCGCCTCCACAGCCGGTCGCTCCGAACACCGCGGCTAAGACCACCACGGCAGGTAGCAGCATTCGCATCCTCATTGACGATCTCCCTCAGTCGTTTGCTCGTGTGACCGGAGCCGCGTCATCGCCCCGTCATGATGGTCGCGCCCGGGACGCGGGGCGCGCCGGGCGATGTCGTCGATGTATGTCCCGATCTCCTTGACCGCCTGAGCGAGCCACAGCTCGCCCTTCTCGCGCGTTCCTGCGGTGGCGTCGCCCATCACGCCGGACTCGGTCCACCCGCTCCACGGGCCCTTGATCGACAGCGGGCCGTCGTTCCAGTCCATCCAGGCGTGCTCGGAATCCCAGTCGGGGATCTCACGCACCGCCTTGTCCATCTGCACCAGCTCGGGGTGGATCGCCAGGTAGAGCGAGGTCTCCAGCTCGCAGGCGTGAGCGATGCCCCCCGGTACCGGCGAGTCGCGCGTCTCGGCCAGCAGCTTGGCCGACTCGGGTCCCGACAGGTACCAGAACGCCGCCGCGATCGAGTGCGGGTGCTCAACCATCAGAAGCCTCGCCGCCATCTCGACCAGGGGGACATTGGAGCCATGCCCGTTGACGAACAGGATCCGGTTGAAGCCGTGGTGTACCAGGCTGCGGCCGATATCGAGCAGATGGTCGACGAAGGTCTTCCAGTCGATCGTGATCGACCCGGGGAACTGCATGTGGTGCGGCGTATACCCGTGTGTGACGGTGGGAAGCAGCAGTGAGTTAGCGCGCCGCGACAATACCGACTGTTCGGCCAGCGTCTCGGCGATCACCACATCGGTGTCGATCGGCAGGTGATAGCCGTGATCTTCGAGGGTCGCGACCGGGATCAAGCACACCGGATCGCGGCGCGCCCACTCCGCCACCTCGGGCCAGGTCAGCTGGGCGTAGCGGTGGCTGGTGGACGGGGTTCCGGTCTCAGCCGAACTCATACACCTGCTCTCGCGAGTCGCACGGGTTGCCGCGGCCGTAGGTCAGCCGCCCGGCGGTGACATCGGCGATCACCCAGAACACCGTCTTGGTGGAATTGCCCTCGCCGACGTGCCGGCAGATCGCGTCGGGAGCGCCGGTGTGGTCGGAGAGAGCCGCCTTCAGGCGGCCCGCCGTGATGTCTCCAGTCGCGAGCCATTCGAGGGCGCGACGATATCGCACATCCGATCCGCTTGCGGATTCCGCATCCTGCTCGAAGTGCAGCATTCGCTCGGCCACGTAGTGATTTGTGTGTGCCAGGGTGCCGTCCTCACCGGGTGTGATCAGCTCCGCATCGGTGGCCGATCCCTCCACGTCCACAACCGTTCCGTCGCGGTGGGTGAGCAGGTTGTTGTAGGACGACGCCCGGCGCGGGTGCAGCGCGGCGGACACCGCGTCAGCGACGGTGCGGCGGCGCACCATGTCGCGCACCTGCAGCAGCCGCGGGATGCCGACGCGGTTGTCGTTGGGGGAAAGCTCGTTGCCGGTGAGTGCCAGCCCGGCCGAGTTGAAGCCGACGCTGATCCACGGGCCGATGCCGAATGTCAGCACCACCGGGTCGCCGGGCACGTGCCACTCGATCGCGACCAGATCGTCCTCGACCTCCGGTCCCAGGTCGTTGTTGTGGGCCACCCACAGGTGGCCGTCGACAGTGGCCGGGGCGCACGCGACCATGTCGCTGCATCGGCCTTCGGAGCTCCCGTCGCTCTCGAGCTCCTCGATCGACGCGGCAAACACCGCCAGGGGATCGGCTCCGGATCCTTCGGCGACGCCGTCGAGTTCGGCGATCAACCACGGCAGCTCTTCGGCGGTGACGTCGCGGTAGGCCTGTGCGGCCGCCACTTGGGCAGCAGACATCGACCCCGCCCGCGCACGTACCGCCTCGACGGTGGCCGCGCCTATCTGGCGCCCGATATCGTGATGCGATCCGGCCACGCGAATGGTGGGGATCGGCTCCGGAGTCACCGGCCCACTCGCAGCAGCAGGTTCGAATCGCGCGTGTAGTAGCCGTCGAATCCGACCCCGCGAATCTCGGCGACCGTCCCGGTGGGCGCCCACCGCACGCGCTGCACGCGGATGTGTACGTCGCCGGCCCGGCGCAGCAGCGACGTGGCATGGTCGAGCTGCATGCCGATCACGTCGGGAGCGGGGTACGGGGTCGGTCGCACCGAGCCCGCCTGACCGCCGATCCACAGGGCGAGGGCCACCAGCACCAAGCCCGCCGCCGCCACCACCATCGCCGCAATCCGCATTCCCGAAACGATACGCGCACGTCTCGCACCGTGACAAGTGGTATAGATGGCTGCACGATGGCCGCACCACCAACGCGGATCGCTCCCCGCCCGGTTCCGCGCTACCGCCACGCCGCCGACCAGCTGGCGCAGCAGATCACCGATGGCGAAGTCCCACCCCACTCGAGACTCGCCAGCGAACGAGCCCTGGCCGACCAGTTCGGCCTGTCACGGATGACCGCCCGCCAAGCTGTCGAGCTGCTGGTGCGGCGAGGGCTGGTCTACCGCCGGCCGGGCTCCGGGACATTTGTCTCGCCTCCCCGTGTCGTCCACACGTTGCAGCGGCTGGCGGGATTCTCCGAACAGATGCGGGCTCAGGGGATAGAGCCGGACGGACGGGTGCTGGACATGGAGCTGACCGCTGCACTCGATGCCGAGGTGCGCACGGCCCTGGGGCTGCGCCGCCGGCAGCGCGCATGGCTCCTGCGTCGCGTCCGGTTCGGTGACGGCGAGCCGCTGCTCTTGGAGACATCGTTCATTCCCGACGCGGT
The DNA here is from genome assembly GCA_963727235.1 of uncultured Actinomycetes bacterium. Taxonomy (GTDB): domain Bacteria; phylum Actinomycetota; class Thermoleophilia; order Gaiellales; family JAICJC01; genus CAVPTL01. The sequence continues at coordinate 188,054 of CAVSFZ010000019.1, read as the reverse complement.
GTGCCCCGGTCTGGGCGGCCACGACATGGCCAAGCGGTCGCTGTACGACCTGATGGCGACGACCTTCGGGGTACGGCCGGTGCACGCGCACGAAACGATCGAACCGGCCACCCTCGAGGCGTCGGACGCCCGCCATCTGGGCACACGCCCGGGTTCGTCGGCGATCTGCGTGCGCCGGACGGCCTACACCGACGACGGCCGCCCGGTGGAGTACGCCGTCGACCTCTACCGCGGCGACCGCGCCCGATTCGAGATCGACCTCAGGTCGTAGAGTCGCTCTTGGCCGCGACCTCGGCCGAGAGCGCGTCGCCCAGGTCGGCCAGAGGCATCGCCCCCAGGTCTCCCTCACCGCGGCGGCGTACCGACACTGTCTCGGCCTCGACCTCGCGGTCGCCGACGACCAGGATGCACGGGATGCGCTGATGCTCGGCGTCGGCGATCTTGCGGCCCATCGACTCGCCGCGCACGTCGATCTCCGCACGCAGGCCCCGGTTGGCGAGCGCTTCCACGACGTGGTGGCCGTAGTCGACATGACGGTCGGCCACGGCCAGCACCATCACCTGCACCGGCGCCAGCCACAGCGGGAAGGCCCCGGCATAGTGCTCGATCAGGATGGCGATGAACCGCTCGAACGAGCCGAATAGCGCCCGGTGGATCATCGCCGGCCGATGCTCGCTGTTGTCGCTGCCGATGTAGGAGATCTCGAATCGCTCGGGCATCTGGAAGTCCAGCTGGATCGTGCCCATCTGCCACGACCGCCCGATCGAGTCGGACATGTGCAGATCGATCTTGGGGCCGTAGAACGCGCCGTCGCCCTCGTTTAGGTCGTATTCAACCCCGGCCCGCTCCAGCGCCCGCCGCAACGCCTCCTCTGCGGCGTCCCACAGCTCGTCTGAGCCGATCCGCTTGGCCGGACGGGTGGAGAGCTCCAACCGCATGTCCAAGCCGAAGGTGTCGTAGATCACGCCGGCCAGCTCGAGGCACCCAATCACCTCGTCCTCGATCTGCTCGTGGCTGCAGAAGATGTGCGCGTCGTCCTGGGTAATGTGGCGCACCCGGGTCAGCCCGTGCAGCGTGCCGGAGGGCTCGTGCCGGTGCACCAGCCCCTGTTCCGACAGGCGCATCGGCAGGTCGCGGTAGCTTCGCAGAGCGTCGTCGAAGATGAAGATATGGCCGGGGCAGTTCATCGGCTTCAGCCCGAACTCACCGTTCTCAACCTCGGTGAAGTACATGTTCTCGCGATACGCCTCCCAGTGCCCCGATTTCTTCCACACGTCGACGTTGAAGATGATCGGAGTGCGCACCTCTTGATATCCGCGCTCGAGGTTGAGCGTGCGCCAGAGCTCGGTCAGCTCGTTCCAGATGACCATGCCCTTGGGGTGCCAGAAGGGCGAGCCGGGCGAGACGTCCTCGAAGTGAAACAGGTCGAGCTCGCGGCCGATCCGGCGGTGGTCTCGCTTCTGTGCCTCCTCCAGGCGCTGCAGGTACTCGTCCAGGCCGGCCTGATCGAAGAAGGCGGTGCCGTAGATACGGGTCAGCATGGGCTTTTGGGAGTCGCCGCGCCAGTACGCGCCGGCAAGTGACTGGAGCTTGAAGGCCTTGATCGGCTTGGTGGTCTGCAGGTGGGGTCCTCGGCACAGATCCTCGAAGCCGTCCTGGGTGTACAGGCTGATCGCGCCCTCCGGCAGCGCCTCGACCAGCTCCAGCTTGTAGGGCTGGTGCTCGTCGGCGAAGCGTCGCTCGAGCTCGTGCTTGTCGACCCCGTCGGTGCGCACGAACGGGTGCTCGGTCTTGAGGATGCGGCGCATCTCGGCGTCGATCCGGTCGAGGTCGTCGGCTGAAACCGGCTCGGGAAACTCGAAGTCGTAGTAGAAGCCGTCGGCGATCGCAGGCCCGATCGCGACCTTGGTGCCCGGCCACAGGTGCAGCACGGCCTCGGCCATCACGTGAGCGGTGGAATGGCGCAGCACCGCCAGGGCCTCGGGGTCACGCGCGGTCAGAACACGCACGCTGTCGCCGTCGGCCAGCGGCAGCCGGAGATCGCGCAGCTCGCCTCCGACCTCGACGGCGACCGCCGCTTGGGCCAATCGAGGCCCGATCGCCTGGGCGGCGTCGAGACCGGTGGCGCCGTCGACCAACTCGATCGCGGTGCCGTCGGGAAGCTTCACATGCATGGAGGGGAGCATACAAAGCCACCCCCGCTGGTACGCTCGGTGCGTGCAGGCGGTCACGATCACGTTGGCATTGGCGCTGCTGGTGGTCTCCGCGATCGCCGTGCGGATCGCGCTCGACCGCACCAAGGAGAGGGCCAGGCACGAGGCCGAGCAGCGACTGACGGTGCCGCAATCGGAGCTGTCGATGGCCCTGGCATCGCGCGAGGCGCTGTTTCTGGCGGCCCCCGGTCCGGTGCTGATGTACGCGGCCGACGGGCGGCTGGTACGTGCCAACGGGCTGGCTCGGGAGCAGTCGCTGCTGGTGTCCGACCCGCCACCGCCGGAGCTGGCGGGCGGCGTCGCGCGGATCCTGGCCGGCGACCCGTCCGAAACCGTCGAGCTGACCGTGTACGGCCCCGACCGGCGCCGCTTCGAGGCTCGGCTGCGGCCGTATGCCACGCCTGAGGGACCGGGCTGCCTGGCGATGCTCGTGGACGTTTCTTCGGAGACCGACTTCCGCGAGGCCCGCAGCCTGTTCTCGGCCGGCGTCTCGCACGAGCTGCGCACGCCGCTGGCGCGGATCCTCGCGCTCACCGACACGGTGGCGCTGCCGCTGAACGAGGACGAGCGTACCGCCACCATCGACCAGATCCGGGCGGAGATCGACGCCATGCGCCAGCTGATCGAGGAGATGGTGCTGCTGGTTCAGCTCGAGAGCGGCGAGTTGACCGGTATCGGCGAACGCGCCGACGTCGATCAGGCGGTGCACGAGTGCGTCGCCCGCCACCAGGCTGCGGCTGACACCAACGGGATGACGATTACCTCCCAGACCACCCGTGGTCTGGTGGCGGCGGTGCTGCCGCGGCTGCTGGATGTGGTGCTCGACAACCTGGTCGGCAACGCGATCACCCATGCCGGCCCGGGCACGACGGTGAGCGTCGGCGCTCGAGGCCTCGCGGGCGCGGTGGAGCTGTGGGTGCAGGACACCGGCGGCGGCATCCCTCCCGAGCACGTTGCGCGGGTGTTCGAGCGCTTCTACCGCGTGGAGGGTGCGCGATCGGGGCCCGGTACCGGTCTGGGACTGGCGATCGTCAAGCACATCGCCGAGGAGTACGGCGGGCGGGCATCGATCGAGTCGGTGCCGGGCGACGGGACGACGATCACGGTGGTGTTGCCGGCACCCGCAGCGGTCAGGACGTGACCGCAGGCTTCTCGAGCGGCTCGAAGCGATAGCCGACGCTGTAGTGCGTTTGAATGTAGGTGTGGGTCTGCGAGCGCCGGTCGAGCTTTTGGCGCAGCTTGCGGACGCACACGTCCACCGTCCGGTCGCGATGGCGGTAGGGCATGCCCCACACGCGCTGCTGGAGCTGGTCGCGGCTGAGCGCCCGGCCGCGTTCGGACGCGAGCACGTACAGCAGGCGAAACTCGGTGCGGGTCAGCGCGGCGTCTTTGCCATCCAGGATCGCCTGGTGCAGGTCGGGGTCGATCACCAGGCCGGGAGCCTCGATCCGGGCCGGGCGTGACGAGTCCGGGCTGACCCCGCTGCGCCGCAGCGACGCCTGTACCCGCGCGACCAGCTCCCGCATGCCGAACGGCTTTGCCAGGTAGTCGTCACCCCCGATTCCCAGGGCATGCACCTTGTCGTGCTCAGATGCGCGGGCGCTGACGTTGATGATCGGCAGGGTGATGCCCTCGGCCCGCAGCGCTTCGGTGATCCGCCAGCCGTCGATGCCCGGCAGCATCAGATCGACGACCGCCAGGTCGGGCCGGTCGTAGCGCAGCTTCTTGAGCGCGCGATCGCCGTCGTTGACGACCTCGACGTCCATGCCTGCGCGACGGAGATGCGTGGCCATGGCGTTCGCAATCACAGGATCGTCCTCGGCAATCAGCACTCGCGGCATTGCCCCGGAAGCCTACCCACAGCCTCGGCGGAGTTATTCACCGAAGGTGAATAACCCAGTGCCTGGCAGTCAGGTGAGGTCGCCCTCGAGTACTGCCGGTGAATAATTGGTGCCAGGCACCAATTATTCACCGGCGACGCTCAGTCGTGAATAACGGTGCCAGGCACCGTCATTCACCAATCCGAACCCGTTAAATGGATTCGCCGCTCCGGCTGGCCTTTGGTCCCCCGGTTGAACGAACTTTCGAGTCCCCTCTACAGCCCGTCCACCCGGATTCAACCTACTCGGCTGCCCTCAGCGGCGCAATGAGGACAGTAGGGGGTGACAGGGGGACGCGCAAGCATCGAATTCCCGCATTTTGCGAGGTACAGGCTGATAGCCGTCACAAAAAGGTCGCTATTTGCGACTACGCCATTCCGGCACGCGCGAGAATTTCCCCGTCCAACGGATACGTGAGCAGCGCCCGGACCTCGTCAGGCGGCAGCCATCGCACCTCGTCCACGTCATGCGCGGGCTCGCGCACCGACTCCTGCGCCCGCATCGAGTACCAGCGCACGCGCTTCCGGCGGCCGTCGGGCAGGGTGTACTCGACCGTACCGAGGTCAGCGGTGATCACGGCGCTCCAGCCGGTCTCCTCCTCGACCTCGCGGACGGCCGCGGCGACGTCGTCCTCCCCCGCCTCCAACTTGCCCTTGGGGAGCGTCCAGTCGTTCTGGCGAGGCCGGTGCACAACTGCCACGGTGCCGTCGAGGCGCACCACCACTCCCCCAGCCGCACGCACCTGCGGTGCCGTGTCAGCCTGCCCGGCGGCGTGCTGAGACAAGGCCGGCCGTCCAGAACACAAGTCCAACGCCGCCCACGAGGATCAGCACGAACCCGGAAAAGCCCCACAGAAGGCCTTTGTCCCCCCCGATCAGGATCCCGGCGATCACCATGGTCAAGCCCAGCACACCCAGTGCCTGGGTCATCACGAACGGTCCCGGCAAACCTGCCGGCGTGATCGCCGGCGCACCACGGCTGAGCCGCGACGGCTCCTTGGAGTCGATCGCGCGGCTGCGTTGAGCCGCCAGCAGCACCCCGCCGAAGATGGCAACGAAGTAGATCACCTGCGACCAGAAGTCTCCGACCCAGTCGACCAGCTCCGTGAAGATCACGATCAAGACCACGGCTGCCACAGTTCCCGCGACGGCGAACGCGATCGAGGTGGGCCAGTCGTAGAGTGAGGGGGGCTTGGTGCGTGGATCGGCCACGGCGGCAGATTACACACTCCGACGGTCGATCGGCGAGCCTGTCGGTATGCTCGCGGGTATGGCCGATCGCCATCGGGTCGTGATCCTCGGGGCCGGGTTCGCCGGCAGCTATGTCGCTCGCCACCTCGGGAAGCGTCATGAGCAGGTCGACGTCACATTGGTCGATCCGCGCAACTACGTGCTGTACACCCCACTGCTGCCGGAGGCCGCCTCGGGAACGGTGGAGCCGCGCCATGCGGTCGTCCCGGTGCGGCTGATGTGCCCGCACGCGAAGCTGCTGTTGGGTACCGCTGTGGCCGTCGACACGGAGTCGCGGGCGGTCTCGGTCGAGACGATTGCCGCCGAGCGCGTGGACGTCCAGTACGACACCCTGGTGATCGCGCTGGGAGCGATCTCGCGGACCGCCGACGTGCCCGGCCTGGTCGAGCACGGCGTCGGCTTCAAGACGCTGGGCGAGGCGATCCACCTGCGAAACCATGTGCTCGAGGAGCTCGAGCTGGCCTCTGCGGTGACCGACCCCCGCGACCGCGCACGACACCTGTCGTTCGTGTTCGTGGGCGGGGGCTATGCCGGTGTGGAGGCGCTCGCCGAGCTCGAGGACCTGGTTGCCGACGCGATCGAGCGCTACCCGCAGCTGCGCCGCCTCCCACGCCGATGGATGCTGGTCGAGGCGGCCGGCCGGATCCTGGCCGAGCTGCCCCCCAGCCTCGCCGCCTACGCCATGCGCCAACTCGAGCTGCGGGGCATCGAGGTTCGCCTCAACACCACGCTCAGCGAGGTCGACGCCGACGGCGCCACCCTGTCGACCGGCGAGCACATCTCCACCGGCACCGTGGTGTGGACGGCGGGCGTTCGCCCCAATCCGCTGCTGGCCGAGATCGGGGTCAGGCTGGAAGCCCACGGCCGGGTCGAGGTCGACGGCCGCCTGCGGGTTGCCGGACGCCGGGACATGTGGGCGCTGGGGGACGCCGCCGCCGTACCCAACCCCGCCACCCCGGGGCGGGTCGACCCACCCACCTGCCAGCACGCCCTGCGGCAGGCGCGGCGGCTGGCGGCAAACCTGCTCGCATCCATCGATGGAACCCCCGAGCGCACGTACCGCTACAAGATGCTTGGCCAGGTGGCCACGCTGGGACAACACAAGGGCGTGGCCGAGGTGCTCGGCCTGCGTGTCCGCGGCTGGCCCGGCTGGTGGCTGACCCGTACCTATCACCTCTACCAGCTGCCGCTTCCCTCGCGAAAGCTCCGGGTCGTGTCGGATTGGACGGTGGGTCTCTTCTTCCGCCGAGACGTCGTCGAACTGGGCTCCCTGGGACGCGAAACGCACCTTCCCCCACCCCCGCACTCAGCCGCCGACGGCGGCCCGGCGGGGGCTTGACACACACCGGGCTCGAGCCTAGAGTGACCGGTCCGCCAACCCGCTCCTGGGGGGTAGAGCGCAGCGGCGGAATGTGAGCCTGTGGGGCTCGGGCGCGGCAACAACCTTCCCAGGAGGCGTCGCGCCTCGGGCCTTGCTCACATCCGCACCAACCCGCACCGGAGTTAGCGGTGCAGCCAGTTGCGCAGCCGCTGCTCCACGTCACGGTCGGCGACCCCTATCAGCAAGCAGGTCACGCCCACCGCGGCGATCAGCATCAGCCAATCCATGGTGGTCTTCAGCCACAACACGCCGACCAGTCTACGCTCGCGATCGGACCGCACCGCGGTGTCGCTGAAGTTGTCCGTGGACTAGTTGGATTGACCACACACCTGCGAGACGGCTGAAGTAAACGCCGCGCCCGCAGCCGCAAGCCGGAACGGCTCCAGACGACGCAACTGGTCTCGCGCGCGGTCCCTCAGGAGGTCGAAGTCGACCTCGGCAATGCCGTCGAGCGGCGCCGCTTGGAGCGCCGCCCAGCCGGCCTCCTTGCCGGCAATACCCAGTACCAGCGCCTCCGTGCGGAGCAACTCACTGAATGCCGGGTCATCGGTGATCATCTCGCTGGACTTGAACCTCAGCGCCTTCTCCCCCAGCCGGCCGCCGAGCTGTTTCACCGTCCCCTGTGCGATTCCCAGCCGATCCATGATCGAGACCAGCGTCTCTCGATCCTCGAGGATCCCGCCGTGCACATTTTCCAGCGCAGCCCGAAAATCGTCATCCTCGACCTGACCCTTCAGGGCTTCGATCAGGTCGAGTGCCGCCGCAGATCCGGCGAGGTGGTCGTTCATGTACGTATCGAGTGTGTCGGACATGCGACGAGAGTTCCCCCTAAGCCGAGCGTCAAAACAGTGGAGTCTCACCCGACCGACGGTGAGGAGCCCGCCGAGGCAACCGTCACGTACACGTGATTTCGCCGCGGGTCAGGCCGCGGCGACGAACGGTGTCCAGTCCGAGCACCGCAACCGCGGTGAACGGCCCCGGTCGGGTACAGGTGTAGACGGCGGGAAGCGAGAACGACCGGGACCTCCCCGGCGGATAGTTGACGTCGAACCAGCCGTTGTTGTCCCAGTCGCCGACGGTTTTCCCGCCGCGATCCAGGATCTTGAAGTCCCACGGCCCCGATCCGCCAACACAGCGGTGATTGCTGACGTTGCGCATGACGAGGGACGCCACTGGGTCCACCGAGCGCACCGCATCCCAGCCGGAGTCTTCTCGCTGTCCGAGAGAGGGCGGGCGAACCTCGATCGACATCACCAGGTCCCCCGTGGCGCACGGCGGCGTGCTGACACTGAGTTCGGTGTGTGTGCTCGGGATGGGAGGGGACGCCTTCCGGCCTGAAGACAGCCACCCGCTCACCGCGATGAACGCCACCACCAAGAACCCGATTGCCCCGCCAATGACGAGCTTGTCCCGCCACACGCCGATCATCTCCGTCATCCGAGTCCTGCCTCGGGAAGTGTCCTCCTATCGCAACCGCGCCGCAACCCGTACGCCCGCGCTCTGGTTGCGCGCTTTGGTACGACGGCATTGGCGACGTCTTCCTGGACGCCGGCGCTCAGTGCGAGCCGGAAATCACAGTCGCCGAGGCAATCGCCACCGCAGACCAGTTCTCGCGTTGAAAAGCCCCGAAACCCTCTGGCGAGAGAGGGTTCCGAGGCTTATGGGCGGTACTGGGCTCGAACCAGTGACCCCCAGCTTGTCGAGCTGGTGCTCTCCCAACTGAGCTAACCGCCCCAACCGGCGTGGTTGAGCCAAAAAGGTCGTTTTGTGCTCTCCCAACGCCTGTGGGTGGTGGATTCTACATGCCGGTGAATCAGTGTCACAACGCAAGCAGCCGCGGTGATCGATGCGATGCGCCTACCGGCGCCCATCAGGCGGGCTGTGCTCGCGCAGCGACCCGGCGTGGGCGTGGAGTTCGGGGTCGCGCCGGGTCGCGATCAGGCTGGCGATCGTGGCAATCAGCAGGACGACTGCGATCACCGCGAGCGAGGCACCCGTCGAGATCTCGGGGATGCTCGAGCGCTGCTCGTGCAGGTAGTGCAGCACCAGCTTCACGCCGATGAACACGAGCACGACGGCGAGGCCGGTGGACAGGTACACCAGCCGGTCGAGCAGGCCCGAGACGAGGAAGTAGAGGGCGCGCAGCCCAAGCAGCGCGAAGGCGTTCACTGTGAACACGATGTAGGCCTCGCGAGTGACGCCGAAGACCGCTGGGATCGAGTCGAGCGCGAACAACACGTCGGTGCCGCCGATCGCGATCAGCACCAGCATCAACGGCGTGAACACGCGCCGGCCGGCCTCTCGGGTGACGAGCCGGGCGCCGTCGTAACGGTCGGTCAGCGGCAACACCCGCCGCGCCGCGGTCACCAGCACGTTGTCGTCGATCGACGGATCCTGGTTGCGGTGGCGGAAGAGCTGAATGCCGGTGCCGATCAGCAGCACGCCGAAGACCAGCAGCATCACGGTGAACGCGTCCAGCAGCGCGGCGCCCGCGGCGATAAAGGCCGCGCGCAGGACGAGCGCGGCCGCGATCCCGATCGTGAGTGCACGCCGCTGGTGCTCGGCGGGGACGGCAAAGGTGCTCATGATGATCACGAACACAAACACGTTGTCGACCGAGAGGCTCTTCTCGACGACATAGCCGGCGAAATACTGGGCGCCGAACTCCCACCCGGCCACGAAGCCGAAGACGACGCCGAACGCGACGGCGACCGCGATGTAGAAGACCGACCAGCCGACGGCCTCGGCGAAGCCGACGGCGTGCGGCCGGCGAGCGGTGGCGCCGAGATCAAATGCGAACAGCCCGACGATCAGGCCGATCGTGAGCGCCCATCCGAGTGCGGTGACGTCGAGCATAGGTGGATTCTGCCCCGCGAAGCGACGTCCGTCCGAGGTTCACAGGAGGTTCCCGGGAAATCCCAACGTGCGTCGCAGGTTCGTGGGCTGTACTGGTAGGCGTACACCATTTTGACGGTCGAGGAGCAGGCGGATGGGGATCATCATCGTGGCAACCGACGGGTCGGATGCGGCGGTCAAGGCGGCCGCGACCGGCTTCGAACTGGCCAGGCAAACCGGCGACGCGGTCACGATCGTGGTCGTGCGCGAGATCCTGCGGGGGAGCCTGGGGCTGCCGTTTGCCCACTACGACCAGCAGCTCTTCGACGAGTACCACGCCAAAGCCGAGCGCGTCCTGGAGGCTGCCGTTGACCAGGCCGAGCGGGTCGGCGTGATCGCCGGCGGGGTGGCACTGGACGGCGAGCCTGTGGCGGAGATCTGCCGCTTCGCGGCGCGCACAGACGCGCGTCTGATCGTGGTCGGTGCGCACGGCTGGGGGCCGCTGCGCTCGCTGGTGCTGGGAAGCGTGGCGGCCGGCGTGCTGCGTGAAGCTCCGTGTCCGGTGCTGTGCGGCACTCCCGGCACGCGCGCGCCGACCGAGCTGCAGCCCCGTCCCTTGGTCAGTATGGGTTAAGGGCTCGGTTGAGACCGGGGATTGCGCTGAAACACAACGAACTCTCCCGACGTCTTGGGAACCGTCGGCGGATCCTCGTACACCTGGGTCAGGGTGGGATCGGCCCGCAACTGGTCGAGCACAGCAGGCGGCTGCGTGCGCTTCGAGAAGACGACGTAGTCGACGTGCTCGCGGCGCATCATCTCCCTGCGCCAGCGCCGGCTGGTACCCGGGTAGTAGAACTTCAGCACCTGTGCTCTCCGAGCCTCAGGGTGATCTCTTGGTGTCGCCCGGGTGTGATCCTCCGGAAGCGCCACCGTGTAGAGGGTGTCGCGTCCCACGAGCTGGTATGCGATGCCCTCGTCGGGAGGCTCCCAATACGGCGCCAGCACCACCGGGAACGGCGTCTTCTGGTGGTCGTCGAAGAACTGGATCAGGCCGGGCGTCAGCTCGTTGCCCTTGGGCGCCATGTACGAGCCGTGGCGGATGATGTCGGAGACGAACGACCTGTTTTGGATCACCGGCCCCACCATCACCCCGGCAAGCAGCACCACCACAGCCACCATCGCGGGGGCGGGCCCCAGCGGCCGGATCGAGCGATCACGGTCGAACAGCCGCACCAGCAGCGCCGCGATCCCGATCAAGGCCAGCACCACCACCACCAGATCCGGCCCTGTGAAGATCCACACCACTCCGCGCACCGTCTCCACGTGATGTGGGTAGTGCAGCGTCCCCTGTGCCCACAGGAAGCCGAACTGCTCCAGCAGATACGACCCCACCGCCAAGCCGATCGCCGTCACGCCCAGCAGCAGCGGGCGTTTTCGCAGCCAGGTGGCAACGATGCCGAGCACGATGGCGGTCAGGAGCATCGCCGGCGGCACCTTGGAGAAGCGGGCGATCTGCCCCCCGGCGATCGCGCGGGTGAGAATCACGCCCGCTCCCGGGGTTGCGATCGTGGCCAGCGTCGTTGCCACCATGGCTGCCGGCAGATGCCACGGCGAACGTGATCTGAACAGGATCACGACCGCCGCCACCAGCCCCAGCACCACCTCCGGCCGGTGGGCCAGGATCATCATCCCGGAGGTGGCGATGTCGTGGCCGCGAAAGGCGATCCACATGTGCGGGTAGCCGCGATACAGGGTGACATGAGTGCCCCCATGGATCGCGACCAGATAGATCCAGGCATCGACCACCACGGTGACCGCCACCGACGCCGCCAGCACCGGCCAGGTGCGCGGCCGCAGCACCACCACGGCCAGCATCAGCGGCACCAGCATGGCGCTGTAGGTGGGGTGCAGCAGCGCCACCTCGGCTGCGGCGATCACCGTCCATATCCACCACAAGCGCCGGTCGCGATCGTGGTATACGAGGTTCAGCAGCACGATCACCGCCGGAAAGATCACCAGGAATGTGAAATACGGCGGCTGCTTGACCAAACCCAGCACGGCCACCCGTGACATGGCATCCCAGCACGCAAACACCGCCGCTGCCAACGCCACCGGCGAGTTGGCCAGCGACCGCCCCGCCCCGTAAGCGGCGATCGGCACGAGAAACGCGAATGCCGGAGTCAGGCTCTGGTAGTCGAGCGAAGTGTCACCGCCGGTGATGCTGATCGCAGCCGCCTGCACGGCGTGCAGCAACGGGAACGCGTAGCCGGCGTGCGGGTGGCCGTTCCAATACGGCGAGAGCGAGTCCAAGCTCAGTCCGGGCAGCTCCAAGATCTTACGGATCAGCCCCGCGTGAAAGAGCGCGTCTCCCCACAGCGACGGCACGTACCGCGACGACACCAGCGCGAACAGGAGGCCGCCCCCGATCAGCGCGACCGGCTCCACCGGGAACCGCGTCGCCATCCGCCGGGGATCCCACGAAAGCGTCAGGCTCGACGCCACCAGCACCAGCACCATCACCCATCGGTATGGCGCATGCACCAGCATCGCCAGGGCAAACGGTGGAGCCCAGGCCGCCAGCCCGGTGATCGGCACCAACGCGAACAGCTCGGGCGTGCTGACCCGGGTCCTGATCCCGGTCAGGTTCGCCACCGCCAGGCCGGGTACTCCCAGCGCGATCACCATCGCCGCCCACAGGCCCAGCTGGCTCGACCCGTGGGCGATCAGCCTGCACGCCACCAGGGCCACCACCAGACATCCCAGCCGCCATGCCAGCGCGGCCGGAGCCACCCGAGGAAGGCGCATTCCCCCCGTCTGCGCGGGGCTTGGTTCTGTGGCTGGTTCTCGCACAGGGACGGGTCGCCGCGCTCACGATGGTCGTGAGGTCGGCGGCAACAATACTAGGTGGGAACACGGCTGAGCCTCGCTGGTAGCCGAATCCAGGGGATGCCCGTGCGATGATGTCGGCTGCTGTCAGCGAACCGCCCCGTCACGGGCAGAGGATTGCCATCGCACGTTCGTATGTCGGATCTGGATCGGCGGGAATTGGGCGCGCATGGGCGCTCGAGGCCGCCGGGCCGATCCTGATCACCGCGGCGGTGCTGGTGTCGATGTGGCGCACGGTCTTGGGCAGGATCCCCAACGGCGACGCTCTCACCCTGTGGATCCCGCTGTGGACGTACCTGGGTCGGTCGCTCCACGCCGGCCACCTGCCGCTGTGGCAGAACAACCTGATGTCGGGAGCGCCGTTCGCCGCCGACGCGCAGTCCGGTTGGGGGTACTACGAGCCGATGGTGTTGTTCACGGTGTCCTCGCCGGCCCACGCGATGCGCGCGATGCTGATTCTCCAGCCCCTCACCGCAGGGCTCGCACTGTGGTGGTTTCTGCGCAGCGAAGGGCTGCCGCGCTTCGCGGCGTGCTGCGGAGGACTGGCGCTGGCACTGGCTGTGACCGAATCGTCGCTGGTGGCGGCGCTGCCGTTCTCGGGATCGCTGGCATGGACCGCGGTGACGCTGGGCTGCTGCTCTCGGATGCTGGCGGCGGGCTCGTGGTCACGCCGGATCGTGTGGATGGTGCCGGCCACGATCGCATGGGGCCAGATTGCCGCCGCCCACGCCGGCTTGGGGACGATCATGGGCAGCGTCACACTGATCAGCTACCTCGCCTTCCGCATGGTCGGCCTGATCCGTGCGAGCCGCTGGTCGGCGACGGGCGCAGCAGCCTCCGCGGCGTTGTCCTGGCGGCGCTGGTGGGCGTCAACCTGATGTTTCTGGCGCCCCGGGTGGCCTACGTGGGCGAGACCAGCCTGTCGCTGGGGTATCCCCAGCTGGCGGCGCTCGGGCGGATGCTGTTCCACGCACCGGCGGTCGCGTACGAGCCCGGCCTCGGGGGCGGCCCGGGATGGCCGCTGACGCTGGCCTCATCACCGGGGGCCTATCTGGGAGCGGCGGTGTTGCTGGGTGCATGGCTGGCGTTCAGCGGTCGGTGGCGATCGCTGGCGTGGCCGTTCGTCGTCACCGGCGCGGTGGTCTACCTGGCATCCCTGGCGGTGATTGCCGACGCGATCCCCGACGCACTCGGACGTTCGCTGATCGTGGGCCTGTATCTCCACGCCCCGTACTGGATCGGATACGAGCTGGTGCTGGTGCTGCCGGTGCTGGGCGCGATCGGGTTGGCGTCGTGGCCCGAGGCGGGCAGCAGCGCCCGCAGGATCGCGGTGGGGGGATCGGCTGCGGTTCTGGTAATCCTGCCCCTGCTCCTGGGCGTCGGGGCGCGGACACCGGTGGTGGTGGCTGTCGGGGCGGCCGCCGTGGTTGGGATTCTGTGGCTGGCCTCCAGCAGGCCCAGGGCGGTGTGGGCGCTGCCGTTCGTGCTCGTGCTGGAGCTGGGTCTCGCCCAGGTCGTTTCCGTGCCGGACACGGCCACCACGGCGCTGGGACCGATCCCTGTCAACATCTCCCCGCTCAACCACTTCCCGCTGACCCGCCCGGTGGTGCTCAGCGTCTCGCCGTTCCAGCGCCCCCTGAGCCGGCCGGGCAGCGGCCGATTCATCCTCACCGACACGTCTCGGGCAAAACACGACGCCGAACCGCACGGCACCGTGGACGGAGCGACCGAGCCGGCCTGGCTGCTGAACTGGGCGCTGGTCTCGGGAGCCCACAGCGTGCAGGCGTATCGCGCCGTGGTGCTCCTGCGCTACTGGAAGTTCGTGCGAGCGATGGGCAGCATGCCCTCCAACTACGAACACATTCGGTTTGCCGATGTGCCGCCGACGCTCGCCAACCTGCTGCAGGTCGGCTGGGTGCTGCGCCCGGCCCAGGCCACACCAGGCCCGGGCGAGATCCGCGTTCGCCACACCCGCCACTTTGCCCTGTACCAGCGGGTGCCGCAGTCGCCGCCGGTGTCGCTGTTCAGCGGGTGGACGTCGGTCGGCTCATCCGCCGCGGCATTGGCCCGTGTTCGGAACCCCCGCTTCGACCCGACCCGCGACGCGGTGATCGAGGGCGGGCCGGAGTCTCCCACGACAGGTCAACGGTCATCCCCCGGCACCGCCGGATACCTCCCCGGCTCGCCCGGCTCGGCCACCGTGGTCGTCAACGCCAACGAGCGCGCGCTGGTCTTGATCCGCACACCGTTCGCCGAAGGATGGGAGGCCACCGTCGACGACCGCGGCACGACGGTGGTGCCGGCCGACTACGTCGACCAAGGAGTCGTGGTCCCCGCCGGCCGGCACGTCATCCGCCTCACGTTCACCGACCCGTGGGTAATGCGGGGCGTGTGGGGCACGTTGGTGGCAATCGGTGTTCTGCTGGTGGTCGCCCTCGCCTTCCGAAATCGGAGACCCGCGCGGCACCCAGCGGAGCTCACCGACTGATCAGCGTGCGGCCGACGAACGCGGCCGCCACCGCCGCCACCAGTGCGATCAGGAACACCCAGAACGCGAGCTTGAGGGCACCGATCACGCCGAACACCAGAATCAGAACTATCAGAAGCAAAAGTGGTATCACAAGACCATCCTTTCTCTGATTCGTAGTTCCCCGGCTCGCTGTCCGCAAAACCCTCCCGTCATACTCCCGGCAGGAGGTGAACCCCGTGCACGTCCCTGAGCCCCTCATACTTGCTGTGATCGTGCTGCTTGTCGGCTCGGTGGCGGCCAGCTTCGTGGACAAGCTGGGGGCTCCGACACTGCTGCTCTTCCTGGGATTGGGCGTTCTCCTGGGCGAGGACGGACCAGGCGGGATCAGATTCGACGACTCGGTGCTGGCCCGAGACGCCGGACTGGTTGCGCTTGCGGTGATCCTGCTCGAAGGCGGTCTGATGGCGGACCTGCCGGACGTGCGGCGGGCGGCGGCGCCGGCGACGCTGCTCGCAACCGCGGGCGTGGTGATCACCGCCGGGGTCACCGGCGTGGTGACGCGAATGGTGGCGGGGGTTGGCTGGGTCAGCAGCCTGCTGGTGGGTGCCACCGTCGCCTCGACCGACGCGGCAGCGGTGTTCTCGGCCATCCGGGGGCTCAACATTCGCAGGCGACTGGCGGCGATCCTGGAGGCCGAGAGCGGGCTCAACGACCCGTTTGCGGCGCTGCTGGTGATCGGCCTGGTCGACTGGAAGACCGTACCCGGCTACGACGCCGGCGATGCCCTGATCCTACTCGTGCGCGAGGTTTCCATCGGTGCCGTCGGCGGGGTCGCCATCGGCTACGCAACCGTCTGGCTGCTGCGGAAGCTGCCGCTGCCGTCAGCCGGAATCGCACCCGTGGTCACACTGTCGGCGGCGCTGGCCGGCTACGTGGGCGTCTCGGTGCTGGGCGGCTCAGGGCTGCTCGCCGCCTACCTGGCCGGACTCGTGATCGGCGATGCCCGGATCCCCCACTCGGCCGTGATCAGAGGCTTCCTCCAAGGCGGCGCATGGCTCGCACAGCTGGGCCTGTTCGTGCTGCTGGGCCTGCTGGTGACCCCCCACGACCTGGCCCACGAAGGACTTGCGCCACTCACAGTCGCCCTCGCACTGGTGCTGGTGGCACGGCCGCTGGCGGTGCTGCTGTGTACCGCGGCGTTCGGGGTGCGGCTCCGTGACCAGGCGTTCCTGGCATGGGCCGGTCTGCGCGGCGGGGTCCCCATCGTGTTTGCCACCTTCCCAATCGCGGCCGGGCTTTCGGGCGGCGAGCGGATCTTCGACGTGGTGTTCTACGTCGTGGTCGTCTCGGTGGTGCTCCAGGGAGTCACGGTGCGATGGGCGGCCAGGCGCCTGGACGTAATCGATCGCCGTCCGGCCCCGCGACTGGCCGAACTCGACACGGCGACGCTGGAGTCGCTGGGCGCCGATCTGCTGGAGGTGCGTCCCAGCGATCTCGGCATCCCGCCGGACAGCACGCTGGCAGAGCTCAACCTTCCGGCAGCGGCCGTCGTGGTCGCGATCGAACGCGACCACGAGCTGCTGCTCCCGCGCGGGAGCAGCAGCATCCAGCCCGACGACGTGTTGTACCTCCTGGTGGAACGCGACCGGCTGCGCGAGGTGCGCACGGCGATCCAGCTCGCAGCCGACGCCAAAGCCTGAGCGGCGACGGTCAGATCTTCACAAGCGGCGCGTATCCGAGCATCAGCCGGCGCTCGGAGCGGTCGTCACGGAAGCGCACCACCACCACTCCGTCGCGATCGAGCCCCGTCACGATGCCTTCTCCGAGCGTCTCGTGGCGTACTTCGTCACCGACCGCCAGTGCCGGCACCGGCCGGTCGGGACCGGAGGTCGATCGAGTCACGGTGCGCGACCCGTACGAGCCGCCGCCGGATCCGCCGCCCGGGGCGCGCGGCGACGACCAGCTCGCCTGTGCCTGGCGGTGCCACTCGACGCGGTCACTCGGCAACTCGTTGAGAAACCGCGACGGCAGGTTGTAGGAGCGCGCGCCGAAGATTGTGCGGCCGCGAGCGTAGGTGAGCGTCAGCCGTTCGCGGGCTCGGGTCATGCCGACGTAACACAACCGTCGCTCCTCCTCCTCGTTTCGCTCCTCGAGCGACCGCTGATGGGGAAACAGGCCCTCCTCCAGCCCGATCATGAACACGATCGGGAACTCCAGGCCCTTGGCGTTGTGCAGCGTCATCAGCGTCACCGCGCTTCGCTCCTCCTGCAGCGCATCCTGATCGGACACCAGCGAGATCTCCTGCAGGAACGTCGCCAGCGAGCTCTCCTCCTCCCCACGCTCTTCGTATTCCTGGGCGACGCCGACCAGCTCTTGCAGGTTCTCCATGCGACCCTGGGCCTCGATCGTGCGATCGGCCTCCAGCATCTCCATGTACCCGCTCTCCGTCAGCGTCTTCTCCAAGAGGGCGGACACGCCGAGCTCGGTGGAGGCGATCTGGAGCTCCTGGATCAGTGCCCGGAACTCAGCGATGCGAGTGGTCGCAGCCGCGCCCAGCGGCCCGTCCTCCACTCGCTCGATTGCCTCCCACAGCGTCAGTCCCATCATCCGGGCGTGGTTCGACAGGCGGTCCAGCGAGGTGGCGCCGATGCCCCGGCGCGGCTGGTTCACGATCCGCCGCAGCGATACCTCGTCGGCGGGGTTCTCCAGCAGCTGCAGGTAGGCGATCGCGTCCTTGATCTCGGCCCGCTCGTAGAAGCGGGGGCCGCCGATCACGCGGTAGTCGACCGACTGGCGCACGAGCAGATCCTCCAGCACCCGCGACTGCGCGTTCATCCGGTAGAACACGGCGATGTCGGAGGCGCTCGAGCCGTGTTCCAGCAGCCGCCCGATTTCGGATGCCACGTAGCGTGCCTCGGCGTGCTCGTCCTCGGCCTCCACCACCTGCACCGCCTCACCCTCGCCCAGATCCGACCACAGCCGCTTGGGCTGTCGCTGGGAGTTGTGGGCGATCACCGCGTTGGCAGCATCCAGGATCGTCTGGGTCGAGCGATAGTTCTGCTCCAGCGCGATCACGCGGGCGTTGGGGAAGTCGTGCTCGAACTCGGCGATGTTGCGGATGTCCGCGCCGCGGAAGGCGTAGATCGACTGATCCTGGTCGCCCACCACGGCGATGTTGCCGTGCTCGGCGGCGAGGATCGAGACCAGCTTGAACTGGGCGTGGTTGGTGTCCTGATACTCGTCAACCATCACGTAGTGGAATGCCTTCTGCCACTTCTCACGTGACTCCGGCACGCTCTCCAAGAGCATCACCGTCTTCATGATCAGGTCGTCGAAATCCATGGCGTTGGCCTCGTACAGGCGCCGTTCGTAGAGCTCGTAGACGTTGGCCACGGTCTGCTCGAAGAATGACCCGATCTGCTCGCCGTAGGCGGCCGCGGTCATGAGCTGATCCTTGGCCTTGGAGATCGCTCCGTGCACCGCCCGCGGGGCAAACCGCTTGGGATCGAGCTCGAGCTCCTCGATGCAGTTTTTGACCAACCGGATCTGGTCAGGGCCGTCGTAGATCGTGAAGGTGGAGCGGTAGCCCAGCCGGGCGGCGTCTGCGCGCAGCATCCGGCCGCAGGCGGAGTGAAACGTCATCACCCACATGCGAGCGGCGATGTGCCCGCCGACCAGGTGCTGAACCCGCTCTTTCATCTCGGAGGCGGCCCGATTGGTGAACGTGATCGCCAGAATCTGCGTGGCGTCGGCCAGCTGCTGGTCGATCAGATAGGCCACCCTGTGGGTCAGCACCCGGGTCTTGCCCGACCCCGCGCCGGCGATGATCAAAAGCGGCCCATCGGTATGCAGAACAGCCTCGCGCTGCTCTGGATTGAGGCCGTCAAGCGACAGCCCGGCGGTGTCGGGCCGGCTCACGATGGCAGTGTAGTGCCGGCGCTGTTCGGGGACGCCCGGCACGGCGGCCCCGAACAGCGCGGACGATCAGCTGACCCGTATCGCGACCACGCGAGTGGTGCGCGTGGTCGCCGATCCGGCCGGGGCGACCGCTCGGAAGAGGTAGCGCCCGCGGGCCAGCGGCCTCACCTTAAGGGTCGTGTTGATCCGCGGCCGACCCACCAGCCTCCATCCACTGCGCGTGTGCAGCTCCACCCGCACTCGGAACAGCCCCCGGTGTGACGCCACCCACGGAGTCAGTCGAATCAGGTGCCCGACCCGGACTCGGAGAGCGCCGGCGGCAAGCCGCAGGCGCTGGGCCACGACCACCGTGCGTACAGCCGCGACCGACGGTGCGGACACCAGCGAGAGCCGGTAGGTGGTCGTCTGCCTGGGGCGCACCGTGACGATCACGGCTCCGGTCGATGACGCCGTCAGCTTGCGCCCAACGCCGTAAGCATGGGAGCCGACCCTCGTCTGCAGCAGCACCCGAGCTCCTGCGACAGCGTTGGCGTCGCCAAGCACGCGAAACACCAGCCGCGCCGACCGCCCGGGGACGATCCGGTGGACGCCCGAAACAGTGATGCTGGTGGGAAGCGCGTCGGTCACGGTGAACGTCCACTGCCCGCGGCCGACGTTGCCTGCACCGTCGGTGGCAGACCACTCGACGGTGTGAACGCCCAGCGTGAAGTCCGCGGTGGGCTGCAGCGATGCCCGCGCTCCCGAGATCGTCATCGGCACGCCGTCGACCGAGGCGGTGAACTGCGACAGGCCACTCGCTCCCGGATCGACCGAGAACGACACCGGCGCACGGCGGTCGATGGTGCGGTCGCCCGGGACCTCGTCCTTGGCCGTCGGCGCGTCGGTGTCGACGTCCACCGCCAGCGACTGGGCAGCCGTCTCGGAGGCTGCGTCGCGGGCTATCACCTTGAGCTGATGGACACCGTCGCCGAGGGTGGACGGTACCACGCACAGGTCGTGCTTGAGGGAGGGCACACCGGGCTGGGTGGCACTCTGCACCGGCACGGTGTAGGAGTCGAGCGCGCGGCCGCTCAGGTCCTCGAGGTCGATCGAGGCAACGCCGGCGCCGGCGTCATCGGCAGTCGCGGTCAGGCACACCTTCTGCGCCTGGTTGAGCCACTTTCCCAACGTCAGCGGGCCGCTCACCGAAATGCTCGGCGCGGTGGTGTCCGACAGCGTCACGGTGAGCGTGCTGATGCGCAGCGTGTTCGCCCACTTGTCACCGTAGGTGTGCTTGACATCCGAACGCAGCGCCAATCCGATCACCTGCCGGTTGGCCGGGATCGCCCAGGTGTTGGATCCGTCGCCGGTGGTCTGGTCGAGCTTGTCCACGCTCTCGAACGATTCCGATCGGGTGCGAGCCTTGAGGTAGACGCTGGTGCCGGGAGCGGTGGTCTTGTAGGCAACGCTCACAGACCCCTTGACGATCGTGGTGGTGAGCGGCGCGTACCACGTCCACAGGCCGACGCCGGTAGCGATGGCATCGCCGGAGCCGAAGATGCGTAGCGGCGTCGGCCGGGCGACGTCATTGGCGGCACACACGCCCGGGTAGCTGAGCCGCGAGCAACCCACGAACCCCGAGGCGTGTGTGAACTCCCAACCACTGACGTCATTGGCGGTGTTGGTGGTGACGGTGTAGGTGCCGGCCGTGGCCACGCCCGGGGCGGCCAGCCCCAGGGTGGATGCGGCGCAGACAGCCGGCAAGAGCAAACGCAGGAGACGGTTCACCCATCGATCCTTTCGGAGAGGGCACAGACATGTGCCGGGATACAGTCGCTCCATCCTGCGGCCGACCGCCCGCGCGAAACCACACCGGATCAGCCTCAGATTCGCACCAACTCCGTCACGGCCGTGGTTACACGAGAGCTTCGATGCGAGCGCCCGAGTCGGCGACCCGGAGCTGCTTCACCACGGCGCCGTCGAGACCTTCGAGATCGGCCGCCACCACCGCCCCGGCCCCCTGCTCGGCCCACACCAACACCGTGGGGCCGGCGCCCGAGAGCGTCGCGCCGAGGGCGGCGGGCAGATCGCCGAGCCGCTCCCGCACCGTGGCCAGCAGCGGCACCAGCGCCGCCCGGTACGGCTCGTGCAGGCGGTCATCCAGAGCATCCCCGATCAGCTCCGGCCGCTGCTGCTCGATCGCCGCCACCAG
Source organism: uncultured Actinomycetes bacterium (assembly GCA_963727235.1). Taxonomy (GTDB): domain Bacteria; phylum Actinomycetota; class Thermoleophilia; order Gaiellales; family JAICJC01; genus CAVPTL01. Next base: position 167,030 of record CAVSFZ010000019.1, on the reverse strand, counting down.
CAGCGCCGCCCGCGCACCGGTGTACACGGCGTCGAACAACGGCACCTGCGGCGGGATCACCGCCCGCGCCTGCTCCGTTGACAGCTGATACGGCGGAATCACCGCCACGAACTCGACCGGCGCCGGCCCCAACCGCAGGCTCTGCGGGCCGTGAGCAGTCTTCCACGACAGCGTGATCCCGCCGGAGAGCGCAGCCGCCACGTTGTCGGGGTGGCCCTCGATCTCGACCGCCAGGGCAAACGGGTCGTCATCGCTGCCGCTCCACGCACGTCCCGCCAGCACCCCGGCAGCGATGGTGGCGGCGCTGGAACCGAGCCCGCGGGCGAACGGCACCGCGTTGGTCATATGAAACTCGAGTCCCCTGGGATCGCCGCCGGCAGCCGAGAACGCCCGCACGAACAGGTTGTCGGCGCCGCCCTGGGGTATCTCGGTGGCTCCCTCCCCCTCCGCAACGACCTGGACATCGTCACCACCCGCGACGCGGATCTCGACCCTGTTGCGCAGCTCCAGCGCCACAGCCAAGCAATCGAACCCCGGCCCCAGGTTGGCCGATGACGCCGGCGCGGTAACGATCAGCCGCTCAGGCAAGCACGGGCTCCACGTCGAAGGCCACCTGCTCGAGCTCCTCGATCCGCGGCGGACAGCGAACGATCTCGGCACCCTCTGCGCCGGCCGTATCGGGATCCTTCAGCCCGTGGCCGGTGAGCACGCACACCACGGTCGAGCCGGCGGCCACGAGACCGTCGCTGACCGCGTGGATCAACGCCGCCACCGACGTCGCCGACGCCGGTTCGCAGAACACTCCCTCGTCCTGGGCCAGCATCCGGTAGGCGCGCAGAATGTCGGCGTCTTCGATCGCGCGGATACCGCCGTTCGACTCGTCCACCGCCGCCAGCGCCTGGTCGAGCCGGGCCGGGTTGCCGATCCTGATCGCGGTTGCGACCGTCTGCGGCGAGGCCACCGGCGCCCGGATCACCAACGGCGCCGCTCCGGCGGCCTGCCCGGCCAGCATCCGCGGCGCCTGGCCGCTCTCGCCAAATCCCTTCCAGTAGGCGGAGATGTTGCCGCCGTTCCCGACCGGCAGCGCCACCCAGTCGGGGACTCCGCCGAGCTGCTCGACAACCTCGAAGGCCGCGGTCTTCTGACCCTCCAGCCGGTAGGGGTTGATCGAGTTGAGCAATGCCAGCGGTCGGCGCTCCACCAGGTCTCGCACCAGCTGCAGCGCGTCGTCGAAGCTGCCCTGGACGGCGACCACGCGGGCACCGCAGATCTGCGCCTGGGCAAGCTTTCCGCGGGCGATTGCGCCCTCGGGAAGCACCACCACCAGGCGGATGCCGGCCCGCCCGCAGTAGGCGGCCGCCGACGCCGAGGTGTTGCCGGTGGACGCGCACACGGCCGCGGTGGCGCCCTCTTCGAGCGCCTTGGAGACCGCCATCGTCATCCCGCGATCCTTGAACGACCCGGTGGGATTCGCCCCCTCGTACTTGAGGTAGACCTCCACGCCCAAGAGCGCCGAGATCCTGGGCGCCGGAAGCAGCGGCGTGTTGCCCTCCCCCAGCGATACCACCGGGGTGCTGTCCGAGACCGGAAGCCGGTCGCGATAGCGATCGATCAATCCGGCCACGAGCGACTACCCCGCCGGCATGAGCACGGTTTTGAGCTCATCCTCGACGCCGGGTTCCAGGATCGCCATCACCAGGTCGCCCGGCCTCAGCTCAGTCTCGCCCACAGCGATCTCCGCCCGTCCGTCCCGGCTGACCGAGATCAGCCGCGATCGGCTGGGCAGGTTGAGATCGCGCACCATCTGCCCGGCCACCGGCGAGTTGGCGTCGATTGCGAACTCGACGATCTCGAGGTTCTCGCGCCGCAGGTCGAGCAGCGTCACCAGCTCGTGCTGCGGCAGCTCATGCTCGATCAGCGCCAGGATCGTGACCGTGGCCGACACCGTCAAGCTGATCCCCAGCATGTCGAAATGGGGCTGGTTGCGAGGATCGTTGACGCGCGCGATCACCTTGGGCACGTGATACTTGTCGCGCGCCACCTGGCACACGATCAGATTGTCCTCGTCGTCGCCGGTCACGGCCACAACCAGGTCGGCCCGCTCGACCCCGGCGCGCTCCAGCACATACAGCTCGGTGGCGTCGCCGAACCGGGCGACGTGCTCGAACTTCTCCTCGAGAATGCCGTAGCGGTGCCGATCGTGGTCCAGCAGCGACACCTCGTGGCCCATCTTCATGAGCGCCGCGGTCAGGTTCGATCCCACCTTGCCGCCACCAACAATCAGGATATACATGGTCTCATCGTCTCCCGCTAGGCAACGGCGCCTCGACCAGGAGTGGCGCAGATCGCGTCCATGGTCGAGTCGATCGCCGCGGACGTGGCGCAGACCGTGTGCAGGCCCTGCGTCGAATAGAACGCCGCGCGCGCGGGGTCGAGCACGCGGGTGACAACGCAGGGACAGTCAAACCGACGCTGAGCCACCTGCGCGATCACGATGTTGGTGTTGTCACCGTCGGTTGCAACCACAACCGCGTCGGCATCCTCGATCCCACCCGCGATCAGGACGTCCAGATCAAGGCCGTGCCCGTGAATGAACTCGCCCGGCCACGAGTCCGGAAGCCGCTGGGCCGCCTCGGCATCCTCATCCACCACTCTCACCTGATGGCCATCGGCAGCCATCTGCGTGGCGATCGAAGAGCCCACCCGTCCGCATCCCACAATCAAAAGCTTCATGGTTGGAGCCTATCGCGACGCGCAAGCACGTGCGCGCGCTCGGTCACGGTTCTTCTATCGTGCGCAGTCATGCCACCGATCACCATAGGCCTGCTCGGCTTCGGTACCGTCGGCTCCGCCGTCGATCGGCTGCTGCGCGAGAGCGCCGCGTCGATCGAGCGGGTCACGGGCAGCCCGGTCGAGGTGGCCGCCGCGCTGGTGCGCCAACCCGAGCGGCATCCCGAGGCGCCGGCCGGTCTTCTGACCACCGATTTCGCCCGCCTGCGGGACGATCCGTCGATCACCGTGGTGGCCGAGGTGATGGGCGGGATCGAGCCCACCCGCGGCTACGTGCTGGAGCTGCTCCGGGCCGGCAAGTCGGTGGTGTCGGCCAACAAGCAGCTGCTGTCGCGCCACGGCGAGGAGCTGTTCACCGAGGCCGAGCGGCAGGGCGTGCAGCTGCGCTTCGAGGCCAGCGTGTGCGCCGCCATCCCGGTGATCAGAGTGTTGCGCGAATCGATGATCGTCAGCGGTGTGCACCGCATCGACGGCATCGTCAACGGCACCACCAACTTCATCCTCAGCCAGATGATCCACGCCGGGTCGTCCTATGCCGACGCGCTGGCCGAGGCCCAGGCGCTGGGCTACGCCGAGGCTGACCCCACCGAGGATGTCACCGGCGGAGACGCGGCTGCCAAGATCGCGATCCTTGCCTCGATCGCGTTTCACAACCGTGTGCGGTTGGAGGAGGTCGACTACGTCGGCATCGACGGCCTCGATCTCGCCGATGTCGCCCACGCCGCCGACCTCGGCTACTCGGTCAAGCTGATTGCATCGGCACTGCGCGTCGACGAGCGGGTTTCTGCCCGCGTCCATCCCTGCCTGCTCGCCAAAGAGCACCCCCTGGCCGCGGTCGAGGGCGCATTCAACGCGATCATGCTGCGGGGCGAGTCGATCCGCGAGGTGATCCTGATCGGCCCGGGAGCAGGCGGCGAGGAGACGGCCACTGCCGTGATCGGCGACCTGCTGGCGGTGATCGGCACCCGCGGCACCGGATTCCTGCAACACGACGGCTACTACCGGGAGCTGAACCGGCTGCCCGTGGCAGACCTGGAGAGCCCGTTCTACCTGCGCTTCCAGGTGGACGACGAGCCGGGCGTGCTCGCCCAGGTGGCACGGTCGCTGGGTGACCACGGAGTGTCGGTCGCACAGGTGGTGCAGCATTCAGCCGACCAGGGCGTGCACATCGTGATCCTCACCCACGCGGCCCGCGAGGGCTCGGTGCGCACAGCGGCTGCGGCTGTCGCGAGCTGCTCGTTCAGTCGCTCAGCGCCGGTCGTCCTGCCTATTCTGGAGCGCTAGCCGCCACGGCCTCCTCCCCCGTTGGCTCCAAGGCGGAGCCGGGGAAGTGGGTGACGATCACGCGGCACGGCGCCTTGCGCAGGATGAAGTCGACGGTGCGGCCGAAGAACTCCTCCTGTTTGGTGCGGCCTCGCCGCGGTTTGGACGGAGCGCCGACCACGATCAGCGCGGCGTTGTGCTCGGTGGCCGCGTCCACCACCATCCGCCCGGGGCTGCGGGTGCGGCCGGAGATACCGATGTAGTCGACGCCGTACTCGGCGGCCAGCGACTCGGCTGCCGCCTGTACCTCGGCCACCTCCTGCTCTCGCTTCGGCCGGGGGGAGTCCAGCGGATCGCGCACCGGAACCACGATCGCGCTGACCCCAACCACCACCGAGCCGGCATCCAGCGCAAGCCGGCAGGCGGTGGCCATCATCTCCTCCCCGATCTGATCGAGCCGTTCCAGCGGCACCACCACAGCGCCCTGCTGCAGCTCGGTCACCGACGCCGGCGGCGGCGCGGCCAGATCCACCGTGTCCAGCAGGGGAAGGCCCGCCCGGACACGGACGCCGGTGTACAGCAGCAGACCGCCGATGATCCACAGCGGCCCCACGATCCGCGCACCGGGGTGCGTACCCAGCGCAAGTACCCAGGCCGCAAACGACAGCAGCGCACCCGCCACTGACGTGAGCGGGATCAGGCGCCCCATGATGCGGACGTTGCCGTGCATCATGAACGCCCGCGGCATGTCCGGCTCGGTGATTCGCAGCCAGATGATCGACGCCTGGGTGATGGTGAACGCAAGCAGGATGCCGAAGCTGTAGAGCGACGCCAGCACCAGCGTCTCCTCGCCCTCGAAGAACGATGCAACCACGATGAAGCCGGCCGAGAGCAGGCCAATGGCGCCGATCGCAGCCGGCGCCGCCAGCACCCGGCGGCTGCGGCGGGCAAAGACGGCCGGCACCTGCACGTGGCGTCCCATCGACTCAGCCATCCGCGCGAACCCGGAGATGCTGGTGGTGATCGCAAGCATCAGGATGGCCACCGCCGTCAACCCCACGCCGACGCGCAGGATGTCCTCCACCCACCAGGATGTGTGCCGGCCGATGGCATGCACCAGCCCGAGGATCGGCGCGTTCACCCAGGTGGTCGAGAGCTGGCTGGAATAGCCGGCCGGGGCGCTCGGATCCGGGTGCGACGGAAAGGCTGACACGGCAGCGGTCGCCACCGCCGCGTAGATCACCACCACAGTGAAGGCCGAGGTGCGGATGCTGGCCGGCACCGTGCGGCCGGGGTCCTTGGCCAAGCCGGTGAGCGACGAGACCTTCTCCAGGCCGGTGTAGGCCACCATCGCCACCGGCAGCGAGAACGCCAGTGAGTTCCAGGTCGGCGCCACGCCGATGTCGATGTTGTTGGTCAACCGCTGGTAGTTGAACAGCAGCACGAGGCCCAACACCGCGAGGCTGATCTGCACCACCAGGTCGAGGATGGCCAGCACGATCCCGGCCAGGTAGGCGTTGGTGCGGCGCACGAGCCGCAGCAGCGTGATCACCGCCAGCACGCCGACCGCTGCCATCGCCGCCTGCCGATCCGACAGTGCGTTCGGGTGCCCGAAGGCTCCGGTCAGGTACCGCGGTACGAACAGCGCCGACAGCGCGATCGCGATGACGTAGTCGAGCGCCGCCGCCCAACCGGCGATGAACCCGACCAGATCGTTGAACGCCCTGCGGGCGAAGCTGGCGGCCCCGCCGGGCTCGGCGATGGTCGCGCCTCCCTCGGCGTAGGCGGCGGCCGCCAGCGCGAACAGCAGGCCGGCCGCCAGGAAGACGAACGGCGTGGCCGAAAGCGCGTACACCGAGGTCAGGCCAAGCGCGAAGTAGAGCGAGCTTCCGATCTCGCCATACGCGATCGCGAACAACGCTGGGGCGCCGAGCATACGGCCGAGAACGGGAATCTTGCGCGCCATGCCGGGGTGAGCTTACTGTGGCGGGCGCAGGGCACGCCAGCGCAGCACGCCCAGCACCAGGAACACCGCCGCTGCCAGGAATCCGACCTGCCCGCCACCCAGAGTCAAAGTGCGGATCAGGATGGCGGCGCCGATCACGAGAAAGATGACCGCGATCGCGCGGTTTGCCCTCAGCATCAGCCGGTGGCGCTCACGGTGCCGACCATCACCCGGCAGGTGGCGTTTCGCAGGACGTAGTCGATCACACGCCCGAACATTCGCTCGCCCGCCCGCTTGCGGTCGGCCGCGCCCATCACGATGATCTCGGAGCGGCGTCGCTCCGCTTCGCCCACGATCGCCTCACCCACATTTCGGGTACGCACCAGTCGGGTGATGACCGAGACGCCGTACTCATCCCCCAGAGCAGCCGTCTCGCGCAGCTCCCGCTCGGCCTTCTCGACCTCATCGCTCATGGCGTCGGACAACGGCCGGTCGAGTGGCACCTCGATCGGGTAGAGCGCGACCAGCGTTGCCCCCGATTCGGCCGCCAGCCGCAGCGCGGTCGCGGTCATCTCGTCGGTCACCCGATGGGCGGTCAGCGGCATCAGGATCGACCGGTACTCGACCTCGAGTGCCGGGCCGAACGACACCGGCGGCATCAGCACCGTCTGGGTCAGCGGCAGGTGCTGGGACCGACGGTAGAGGGTGTACACGACCAGTCCGATGATCAGCCAGATCATCCCCACCGGCGCGACGCCGTCGACGAAGTGCAGCACGATCGTGACCAGCCACGAGGCCAGGCACCCGATCAGCCCGAGCACGGCGAACAGCGGTAGGTCGTAGTTACCGACCTTGTAGGACAACGGCCCCCGCCACGGCATGTCGTCGGAGGACATCGTGCGTCTCATCTGGATCACGGCCGCGTGAGCCAGGGTGAACGACAGCATCGCCCCGAAGGCGTACAGATTCCCCAGAAACTGGGTTGACCCGTTGGGGACCATCAGCACCACCGCGATCACGCTGAAGAAGATGATGGCGACATACGGGGTGCTGTACTTGGGATGAACCCGGCTGATGATCGGCGGCAGCTGGCGGTGCAGCCCCATCGAGTAGGTGAGTCTCGAAACTCCGATGATGCCGGCGTTGGTGGCGATGATCAGGATGGTCGCCGCCAGCAACCCGACGTAGTAGCCCAGCCCCTGGGTGATGATCGCGGGCAACCCGAGGTTGTCCACCAGACCGGCCACCGGATCACCGGCGAACCGGCAGGCAAGTTCCGACGTCGGTTCGCCCAGCTTCACCTGCTTGGCGCACGCCAGGGTGGGATCGTGCGAGTCGGCCACCATCGCCGGGGTGGCCGGCTTCACCGGCAATGCGGAGAGGGCAACCGATGGCAGAAACGCGTAGATCGCAAACACGGCCACGACCACGTACATGATCGCGCGGGGCACGTGCCGAGCCGGGTCGATCGCCTCCTCCGACATGTTGGAGACGGTCTCGATGCCGGTGTAGGCCACCATCGCCACCGGGATGGCCACGATGAAGTTACTCCACGTCGGCACCGTGCCGAGGTCGACATTGCTGCTCAGCACCGACGGTGAGAACACCACCACCAGGCCGATCACCACCAAGAGCGCCTGAGTCGCCAGGTCGGCCAGGGCGAGAAAGATGTTCAGCCCCGCGGCCTCCTTCACCCCGACGATGTTCAGGATCACGAGGAACAGCACCACCAGCGCCCCGCCGTAGATGTCGTTGGGGTGGCCGATCAGGTTGCCGCCAGGCCAGAACTTGGCCAGGTAGTGCGGCACGAAGATCGCCGAGATGGCGATCGTGACGGTGTAGTTCAGCATCTGCGCCCAGCCGGCAAAGAAGCTGACCAACTCGTTGAACGCGTGGCGCGTGAACGACGCCGAGCCGCCCGCCTCGGGGAAGCGGGCGGTGGCCTCGGCGTAGGTCACGGCCGTGAAGAAGAAGATCACGCCGGAGATGAAGAACGCCACCGGCGTCAACCCGAGGGCGTACACGGTCACCAGACCGAGTGCGTAGTAGATCGACGAACCGACGTTTCCGTACGCGGTCGAGAACAGCGCCGCCGTCCCGAGCACGCGGTGCAAACCCCCGGCTTGACGGCGCTTTACCGGCATAGCTGCCTGTTATACCGCGTGACGGCGGAAGATTACCGAGTCAGCAGTGGAATGATCAGGATGGCGACGATATTCGTGATCTTGATCATCGGGTTGATTGCCGGACCGGCGGTGTCCTTGTAGGGATCGCCGACCGTGTCGCCGGTGATCGATGCAGCGTGCGCGGGCGACCCCTTGCCGCCGTGTGCGCCGTCCTCGATCAGCTTCTTGGCGTTGTCCCATGCCCCACCGCCCGACGTCATCGAGATCGCCAGGAACAGGCCGGTGACGATCGTCCCCACGAGCAGACCGCCCAGCATCTGGTAGGAGATCAGGCCAACCACGATCGGCACCGCCACCGGGATCAGTGCGGGCAGCTGCATCTCACGGATGGCCGAGCGCGTGACCAGGTCGACGCAGCGGGCATAGTCGGGCTTGGCGGTGCCCTCCATGATCCCCGGGATCTCGCGGAACTGGCGGCGCACCTCCTCGACCACCGCGGCGCCGGCGCGGCCGACCGCGTCCATCGCCAGCGAGGCGAACAGAAACGGCATCAGACCGCCAATCAGGAGACCTGCCAGCACCCAGGGATCGTTGATCTCGAAGAACACGGGATGGCCCAGCTTGGCCGCGAGCTCGTCGTTGTAGGACTGGAACAGCACCAGCGCGGCCAAGCCCGCCGAACCAATGGCATAGCCCTTGGTAACCGCCTTGGTGGTGTTGCCGACGGCGTCCAGCGGGTCGGTCACCTTGTCGCGCACTTCGTGCGGCAGATCCGCCATCTCGGCGATTCCGCCGGCGTTGTCGGTGATTGGGCCGAAGGCGTCCAGGGCGACAACCATCCCTGCCATGGAGAGCATGGCGGTGACCGCGGTCGCAATCCCGTAGATCCCGGCCAGCTTGAACGAGATCAGCGTGCCGACCACGAGCACGATCACCGGCAACGCGGTGGCCTGCATACCGACGGCCAGGCCGGCGATGATGTTGGTGGCGTGACCGGTGGTCGACTGCTGTGAGATTCGTTTCACCGGGCCGAAGCGGGTACCGGTGTAGTACTCGGTGATCCCCACCAGCAGCGCGGTGATGATCAGCCCGATCAGCGCGCAGGCGTAGATCCGGTTGCCGTCTGCCGGCAGACCGCTGGAGACCGAGTGCACCACCGGGATGAACAGCACGGCCGACAGCACGGCCGAGACGAACACGCCGGTGTAGAGGGCGGTCATGATGCTGCCGCTCTTGGGCAGCCGCACCAGCAGGGTGCCGACGATCGAGGCCGGAATCGCCAGGGCGCCCAGCAGGAGCGGCAGCACAACCGCGTTGTGCACCTCGCCGAGCGCGCCCAGGAACATCGCCGCCACGATCGTGACCGCGTAGGTCTCGAACAGGTCGGCGGCCATGCCGGCGTCGTCGCCCACGTTGTCGCCGACGTTGTCGGCGATCACGGCCGGGTTGCGGGGATCGTCCTCGGGGATGCCGGCTTCGATCTTGCCCACCAGGTCGGCTCCGACGTCGGCGCCCTTGGTGAAGATGCCGCCGCCCAACCGCGCGAACACGGAGATCAGTGAACCGCCGAACGCCAAGCCCACCAGCGCCTTGGTGGCGGTGAGGTCGGAGTCACCCATTTGCTTGAGGATGCCGTAGTAGCCGGCGACGCCGAGGAGACCGAGACCGACCACCAGAATGCCGGTGACGGTGCCTCCCTTGAACGCGATCGACAGCGCCGGCGCCATTCCCTGGCGACCGGCCTCGGCGGTGCGAACGTTCGAACGCACAGCCACATTCATGCCGATGAAGCCGGTGACTCCGGACAGCACCGCACCGATCACAAAGCCAATCGCCACCTTGATGCCGAGGTCGTCACTGAACGCACCGGCGATGGCGATGGCGATCGTGACCACCACGGCAACCACTGCGATGGTCGTGTACTGCCGCTTCAGATACGCCGCGGCGCCTTCCTGGATCGCTGCTGCGATCTCCCGCATGCGGTCGTTGCCGTCGGGCTGCTTCAGCACCCACTGAGTCAGCAGAAGACCGTAAATGACGGCGGCGACACCACAGACGAGCGCGATCGCAACCGCGTGACTTGCCAGGAAACTCACAGCATGAACTCCTTAGAAGGTCGGATACAACCGGCGGATTGTAACAGTGGCACCGGCTCCACCAAACGGTTGTCGGAACCGCTCGTATCGCCGACGCCGACAGCCGGAACGAACTAGAAGCGCGCCCCCGTCAGCGCGGTCGCACAGGTATCGGACGGTTGCGCGCCAATCTTGGGAATGGCCGCAAACAGCAGGTCTCGCAGGCGCTCGTTGTTTTCGGTGAACACCTTCACGACACCCTCGTGGCTGACCGGCTCGACGTCGGGATCGTCCTCCAGCCCGACGTCATAGTCGGTGATCAACGAGATGTTGGCGTAACACAGCTCCAGCTCGCGGGCCAGCCAGCCCTCGGGATAGGCCGTCATGTTGATCACGCCCCAGCCCATCGAGGAGAACCAGCGAGACTCCGACCGGGTCGAGAACCGCGGGCCCTGGATCACCACCACGGTGCCACCGTCGCGGATGTCCAAGCCCTGTTCACGGCCGGTCTCGAGCAGCGTCGCGCGCAAGTCGGAGCAGTACGGATCGGCGGCCGAGACGTGCGTGGTCACGGGACCGTCGTAGAACGTGTCGGCGCGGCCGCTGGTGCGATCGACGAACTGGTCGCACACGACGAACGTGCCCGGAGGAAGATCCTTGGTCAGGCTGCCGGAGGCGCAGGGGCCGATCACCCGCCGAACCCCCAGCTCCTTCATCGCCCACAGGTTGGCGCGGTAAGGGATCGCGTGCGGAGGGAGCTGATGGTTGCGTCCGTGCCGGGGCAGGAAGGCGACCCGCTTGCCGCCGACATCCCCGACCACGAACCGGTCAGAGGTCGGGCCGTACGGGGTGTCCACCGTGACGTCCTCGGCGTCCTCGAGGAACGAGTAGAACCCCGAACCGCCAAATACGCCAATCTCCGCGTCGCTCATACATCCCCTCTCGGTGTCCAGATCTTCGGTCGCTCAGCCGTCTCGACAGCCGGTTCTGACTCCTCGGGTGACGGCGGGCTGTCGGGGGCAGGCGGTTGCAACCCGCGGGAGTATGCCATCTGCAGGTCGGCCAGCGCCTGCCGGTACTCCAGCAGGGCGGCGGGCGGCAGCAGCCGCTCGAGCACCGGCATCAACGCCCGCACCGCCTCGATCGCCTGCTCGGTCTGGGCCAAGTCGGCTTCGACGTCGGCCTCGTTGGTGAGGCCGGTGCGCGCGAAGCCGACGCTGAGCAGCATGGCGACGCTGGAGAGGATCACGTCCGCGGCGGCCGGAACGGCGTTCTCGTCAGGTGGCGGCTGAGCGCTCACCCCACCTCTCCTGCGACCTGTGCAAGCCACTCTCCGGCGGAGGCGTGGGTGCGCTCCACCACTCCCGGCCACAGCTCACGGGGGGTTGCCCCCGCCCTCAGCTCGACCGAGTAGACCTGAGCCGGCGACGGTCCCTCGAGCGGGGCGAGGTAGGGCGTGATCGCCAACTCGGCGGCCACCTCGGCGACGCCCTCGAGCAGCGCGTCGATGCGCGCGCGGGCCGGCACCGAGCGGCCGGCATCGAAATCGATCAACTCGCCGTCCATCCCCCAGCGGATCGCCCGCCACAGGTTCTCCTCCAGCAGCCGGGGAGCGTGCGCGGGCAGCGGCCGGCCCTCGTCGTACATGCGGGCGAACCGCGCGGTCAGCGCCACCATGAACCCCGCCAGCGCGACCGCCTGGGCAAACTCCGGCTGGGCATCGCAGATGCGCGTCTCGACCGTCGGGAACGCTTGATGGGGCCGCACGCTCCACCAGATCTCGGTGTGTTCACGGATCGACCCGGTGTTCACCAGGAACCGCACGTACTGCTCGTACTCACTCCAGTCGGCGAGGTGATCAGGGATGCCGCAGCGGGGAAACATGCGCGTGAACACCTGTGTGCGAGTGGAATGGAGATGGGTGTAGCGATCTTCGATCCAGGGCGAGCTGGCCGAGATCGCGAGCAGCTCGGGAAGCACCGAGCGCATAGCCGAGTTGACCGCGACGGCGCGATCGGCGCCGCGGATGCCGGTGTGGGCGTGAATGCCGAAGGTGTTGTTCCGCCAGGCCACATACCTCAGTGTCGACTCGACCAGGTGGTAGTGCGGCGTGGCGATCACCTCCTGGTCCTGCCAACGGGCGAACGGGTGGCAGCCGGCGGCCGACAGACGCACCCCCAGCCGGGTCGCCAGATCGAGCAGCTGGACACGCCGGCGAGCCATCACCTCGGCCGCCTCGGCAAACGTCTCACATCGGCCCGTGCGTATCTCCACCTCCGAGCGGATCAGCTCGCCTGCAATCGCGCCCGCCAGCGGCCCCTCGCCGGCGGCCTCGGCAAAACGCTCGAAGCCCGGCACCATATCCAGTGACTCGGGGTCGAGGATCGCGAACTCCTCCTCGACGCCGATCGAGAAATCCTGGCCCTGCTCAAACCCCTCGCGTGCTGCTTCCAACGCCGCCAGGGGATCGATGATCTTCGGCGTCTCGCCCATGCGTCGCCACGATAACGGACGCGGCGACGCGACGGGTCAGCGCCGGTTCAAGTGTGCGCTGATGCGAACCCGCAGCTCGTTGGGACTGAACGGCTTGGTCACATAATCGTCCGCTCCCAGAGAGAACCCGGCATCCACGTCGCGGTCCTGCGCGCGGGCGGTGAGCATGATCACCTTGGTCGAGTTGAACCGCTCGTCGGCACGCAGCTCACGCAGCACGTCGAAGCCCGAGCGCTTGGGCATCATCACGTCGAGCACGCACAGGTCGGGCTGCTCGGTGCGGGCCACGTGCAGCGCAGCGTCGCCGTCGGCAGCCGTGAGCACCCGGTAGCCCTCCCGTTCCAATCGGAATTTGACCAGCCGCAGCAGGTGCGGCTCGTCGTCGGCGACCAGCACAGTCGCGGTTTCGGAATCCATCGATCAGCCTCCTTCAGGCGTGTTGTTCGAGAAGTGGAAGCAGCACCGTCGCTTCGGTGCCGCGCCCGAGTTCGCTGTCGATCGTGAGCCGGCCCTGGTGGGCCTCCACGATTGCGCAGCAGATTGCCAAGCCCAGCCCGGTGCCTGGGATTGCCTGGTCGGTCGCGTTGCGAGCTCGAAAGAACCGCTCGAACAGGCGCGGCAGGTCATCCGGCGGAATGCCGATCCCGGAGTCGGACACGACCACGTGGGCCTGCCGTCCGCGACCGGTGTCGTGGATCGCCAGGGTGACCTCGACGGTGCCCTCGACCGGTGTGAACTTGGAGGCGTTGGACAGCAGATTGGCCAACACCTGGCCGAGACGCTCGGTGTCGACCTTGGCCATCACCGGCTCGTCGGGCAGCCGCGTGATCACCTGCAGCCGGCGGGCGTTCAGCGTCAGAGCCTGGTCGCGGACGGCGGTGCTCACCAACGGGCGCAGGTCGGTCGGCTCGGCACTGATCGAGAGGTTGCCGCTCTCGACCCCCGAGAGCGTCAGCAGATCGGTGATCAGCGCCTCCAGCCGCCGGGCGTTGTGGTCGACGATCCCCAAGAACTCGGCTTGCTCCTCGGTGACGCCGCCCGCGGCCTCGGCCGCCAGGATCTCGACGTACCCAAGGATCGCCGTGAGCGGTGTGCGCAGCTCGTGCGACACGCTCGAGACGAAGTCGGTCTTGATCTGATCGGACATCCGCAGCGCCTCCAGCTGCATCGCCAGCGCGCGGTTGAGCGCTTCCAGCTGCGCCAGAAAGTCGGCCCGCTCGATCGCAACCGCGGCCTCGGCCGCAAACAGCCCGGCGACCGCCGCAGCCCGATCGGACAGGTGCATCACCGGGCGATCCCATCCCACCAGGAGCACCCCCACCACGCACCCGTCGCGAAGCACCGGCTGCCACAGCGCCGACACGATCCCGGTGGCCTCCGCCAGGCGCGGGGAAACGTCGTCGTACACCGCCAGATCGGCGATGAAAAACGGTTCGCCCGACGAGAACACATCCGCGGTGGCCGATCCTGCCTCGTCGACCGCAACCCTGAGCGGAGCCGATTGCTGCCCGCCGCCGGCGATGCCGGTCGACACCAGACCCGATTGGCCGTCGGGCTCCATCAACACCGCCAGCATGCCGTCGCACACCTCCAGCAATGCCTGGCAGATGGCATTGCGCGCCGCACTCGGGTCGGTGGTTCGCGGCAGCCGCCGGGCCACCTGGGCAACAGCCGTGAGATCGGCGGCGTACTGATATGCGAGCACGTCGGCCTCGTGCTGGGCGACGTTTCGCTCGGTGACGTCGCGCATCACGATGATGCGGGCGTCTCCAGCCGGCGGGATCGCCCGTTCGGTCACTTCGAGCTGCCGCAGCGAGCCGCTGCGGGTCATCCCCGAGCGGATCTCGCCGCCGTCTCTCCCCAGCAGGCGATCCAGCTCGAGGCCCTGGACCTCGGCCAGGGTATAGCCGAACACCGCGCTGAACGCCGGGTTGACCTCCACGATCGATCCGCCCACCACCACCGCAACGGCGTCGGAAACAGCGTCGGCGAGCAGGCGGTAGTGGCGGTCGCGCCCATGCGGGTTTGAGGCGTGCATCACTCCCCCGGCAATCGACGGGCGCCGAGTGCGTTTGAGGCGGCGCCGCCGTAGCCGGGTTCCCGCCGGTGATGTGACCGGTGACGTTGGTGGTGTCGCCGGCGAGTGAAAGGCAAGCGATGCCAGGACGCACGGAGCGTCAATACCATGAGTATTGACGCGAGCGAGGACGCCGCAGCGCGCCGCCTTGCAGCCGCCGGAACCCGGCAAACGTTGCCGGTCACATCACTAGGTCAGGTGAAAGTACAGCGCGTGCAGCAACTCGACCACGGGGCTGGATCGATGCACCGTCACATCCGACGGGGTGTCGATCAACGAGTCCGCGTAGTTGAAGATGATCTTCACGTCCGCATCCACGAGCGCGTTGGCCGCAGCCTGGGCGGCTGCTTCCGGCACCGCCAGCACTCCGACGATGATGTTGCGGTCCCTGACGGTGTCGTTGAGATCGGCCATGCTCTGAACATGCATGTCACCGATCGCCTCACCGATCTTGGCCGGGTCGGTGTCGAACACCGCGGTGATGTTGAATCCGTGGTCTGCGAACGCCGGCGACCTGGCGATCGCCTGGCCGAGTGAACCGGCGCCGATGAGCGCGATGTTGTGCTGGCCGGAGGTGCGCAGGATCTTGCGGATCTCGACGATCAGGTAGTCGATGTTGTACCCGACCCCGCGCTTGCCGAACTTCCCGAAACCGGACAGGTCACGGCGGATCTGGGTCGCATTCACGTTCGTGTACTCACCGATCTCCTGGGAGGAGATCGAGTCGCGACCCATTTTCTTGGCCTGGGTCAAGACCTGGAGGTAGCGGGATAGACGAGCGGCTACACCGACCGTCAAACGTTCTGAGGGCAACGACTCTCCCTTACTGGTGGACACTGGCAACACGACCGGGGAGTCTAACGATCGATTTGGGCCGCGGGACCCATAACCTACGATTCAAATGATTCAAGCTGCCCCCGGGCGCGTCGCACCCGGCGTTCCAGATCGGCGGGGTCGACGCGATACTTGAAGGCCTTGCGGCCGGCCACGAACACCACCGGGATCTGCTCTCGGTACGCAGTTTCAAGGGCCGGGTCGCCGTCGATTTCGATCACTCGGATGTCCAGCTCGAGCCGCTGCCGCTGGGCTTCCAGCTGGGCCTTGGCGACGTCACACAGGTGGCAGCCCGCCCCGCTGTAGATCACGACTTCGACGGTCATGCCACCGACGCGTAGGCGTCTCGGGTGAGGTACCCGGGAAACTCCACGGCGGGGCTGTACCGGGCCGCCGAGGCGATCATGGCGGCGTTGTCCGAGCACAGTGCCAACGGCGCCGCGCGCACCTCCGCTCCGTGTTCGGCGCCGGCCGCGGTCAGCGCTGCGCGCAGCACGGCGTTGGCCGCCACCCCACCCACCAGGGCCACCTGGGTATGCCCGGTTGCGTCGACCGCCTGCACCGTGCGAGCTACCAATGAGCGCACGATCGCGGCCTGGTATGACGCCGCCAGGTGAGGCCGGTCGGCCGGATCGGGGTGCTCCGCCAGCGCGTGGCGCAGGGCCGTCTTCAGACCGCTGAACGAGAAGTCGTACCCCGGCCGGCCGAGCATCGCTGTGGGGAATGGGTAGGCGCCGGCGTCGCCGCCCGCAGCCAGCCGTTCCAGCTCAGCTCCCCCGGGATAGCCGAGGCCGAGCAGACGAGCACCCTTGTCGAACGCCTCGCCGGCCGCATCGTCCAGCGACGCCCCGATGGGGTCGAACCGCCCCAGGGCGCCGACGTCTGCCAGGATCGTGTGTCCACCCGACGCCAGCAGGCATAGGAATGGGGGTTCCATCGGGTCGGGCGCAAGGTAGAGCGAGGCGACGTGACCGTGCAGGTGGTTCACAGGGATCAGCGGCAGGCGACGGGCAAATGCGATCGCTTTGGCGGTGGCCAACCCCACCAGCAGCGCTCCGATCAGCCCCGGCCCCTCGGTCACCGCCACCGCGGAGATCTGATTCAGGTCCACCCCGGCCTGCTCGAGCGCTGTCTCGATCACCGGCGTGGTCAGTTGCAGGTGCCGGCGGGAGGCGACCTCCGGCACGACACCGCCGAAGCGGGTGTGCAGATCGGCCTGCGACGCGACCACGTTGGAGAGCACAACTCCGTCACCGTCGATCACGGCCGCGGACGTCTCGTCACACGACGTCTCGATCCCGAGGATGAGATCGTGCGCCACTACTCGAGGTGATCGCGCCACATGATCACGGCGTCCTCACGGTTGTCCGTGTAGTAGCCGCGACGGACACCGGTGCCGACGAATCCGAGCTGCTCGTAGAGATGGATCGCCGGCGCGTTCGACACCCTGACCTCCAGGGTGTATCCGCGATCGGCATCGTCCTCCGTGGCGGAGAACAGGTGCTCGAGCAGCGCCCGCGCCACCCCCCGCCCGCGAAACGGCGCGTCCACCGCGATGTTCATGACGTGCCACGCGTCGACGTACTTGGCGACGATCACATACCCGAGCATCTCCTCGCCCTGGAAGGCGCCGACGCAGAACCCTCCGGGCTTGGCCAGCTCGCCGGCGAACATCGAACGTGACCAGGGCGTCGGGTACGCGCGCTGCTCGATCTCCTGGATCCCGTCCAGATCGGAGGGAGCGAGCCGCCGGAACTCCACTGCCGTCATCATGCCGCTGCCCCCCGAGCCGCCGCGGCAGCCAGGTTGCGTTCGGCATCCGGCACCCGCAGGTACACCGGCTCGGCCTCGACCGCCGAGCCGATCAGCGCGGCGTGATGGCGCGCCCAGGGAACGTGCAGCGGGGAGTCGTCGGGCGCAATCACCGCGTCGGGGAAGAGCTCTCGGTGCAGCACCGCCCCGTCGCCGGCCACCACCGCTCCCACCGGGAGCAGACCGGCCAGCGCCTGCGGAAGCAGTGCCGCAGGCTTGATACCGGCACCGGCGGCGAACACCTCTCCGCGGCGAGCGTCAATGCACGCCACCTCCACCCCGTCTCCCTGCAGCAGCGCGTCCAGCGTGGACACCCCCACGACCGGGATGCCCAGCGCCATCCCCAGCCCTCTGGCCGTTGCGATCCCGATGCGGAGCCCGGTGAACGTGCCCGGGCCGCATCCGACCACGATCGTGTTCACGTCGTCGAGGGTCAGCTGCGAGCGCTCCAGCAGGCCGCGGACATCCTCCAACACGTGCTGGGCGCTGCGAGAGCGGCCACGGCTGGCGGTTTCGGCCGCAACCTCGCCGTTCACCGTGAGACAGGAAGTGGCGACATCCGTCGCGGTATCAAGGGAAAGGATGATCAAGCGCAGCGGCCACGTTGGAATCGAGCGAATTGAGCACGATCAGCCTAGCATCGACCCCTGTTATCCGTATGGTTACGCCTATTCGGGCGATCGGCAGAACGCCCGCCCCAGCCTCGGGCCACTCCACGAAGCAGATGCTCGATTCGAAGTAGGGCTCGAGGTCGGCCCACTCCTCGTCGGTGACTCCTTTGGAGCGGTAGAGATCCAGATGCGAGACCGCGCCGTGCGGCGACGAGTACCGATGCCCGACGGTGTACGTGGGGCTGGTGACGGCCTCGGTCACGCCCAGCGCGGCGCAGGCCGCCTGGACGAAGGTGGTCTTGCCGGCGCCCATCTCGCCGCTGACACCGATCACATCTCCCGGCTCGAGCACCGCCGCCACACGGGCGGCCGCAGCCTCGGTGTCGGCGAGGCTAGAACAGGCCCAGCTGAGCGTACTCTGGCTCGTGCTCCACCACCGGCTCAGGATCGGGCGCCGCCGGCGCGGAGGGCGCCACCGACGGCGTCGGAGGAGCGTTCAGCAGCTCGGGCAGGCGCCGGATGTCCTCCCGCAGCGTGTCCAGCATCGACGGCGTGTAGAGCGCCGCCGCGGGGTGGAAGATCGGGAAGATGACCAGATCGACGCCGGCGATGCGGTGAGGCTGGGCGCTGCCGCGCACCCGCGTGATCCCGTGCGGCCGGCCGGTCAGGAGCTTGGTCGCGAAGTTCCCGAGTGTGCAGATCACCTGCGGCCTGATCAGCTCGACCTGCTTGAACAGATGGCCCTCGCAGGCTGCGATCTCCTCCTCCAGCGGGTCGCGGTTTCCCGGCGGGCGGCACTTGAGCACGTTGGCGATGTAGACATCGGAGCGCTCCAGCCCGATCTCGCCCAGGAGCGTGTCCAGAAGCTTCCCGGCCTGCCCCACGAACGGCACGCCCTGCTTGTCCTCGTGAAAGCCCGGCGCCTCGCCCACGAACATCACGGCGGCGTCGGGGTCGCCGCTGCCCACGACCACCTGGGTGCGACCCTGAGCGAGCGCACACTTGGTGCATCCGCGCCAGTCGGAGGCGTGCTGCTCGAGCTGGAGCCGTCGTGTCGCTTCCGCGTCACTCACAACCGTGATTCTCGCACCGCGGCCGGACGGGTTACGAGCCGCAGCCGCAGGAGCCGCCGCAGCAACCGCCACCGCCGCCGACCATCGCACCCTCGGGGCGGTTGGTCGCAAACGAGGACAAAAGCTTGGTGACAGTGCCGCCGCCGCAATCGGGGCAGCTGACCGAAACCGGCGAGGTCAGCGGCACCAACTCCTCGAACTCGGTGGAGCAATCCGCGCACAGATACTCATAGATGGGCATGCGCGAGAGCATATCGGACGTCTGCGAGATGTCCGACCGGCACCGCCGGGCGGCCGAGGTTCTAAGCTCGGGGAAGTGCATCGGGACACCACCGTGATCGGAGCCGGCCGCGTGGGCCAAACCGTGGCAGCCCGCCTCCCAGGGGCTGATCTCGTCGGCCGCGGCCAGACGCCCCAGCTGGACGGATGCAGACGGCTGCTGATCGCAACCCCCGACGCGGCCATCGCCAATGTGTGCGCAGATCTCGCACCCGACCTCGATCCTGACTGCGCCGTGATCCACTTCTCGGGCGCCACCAGCGTGCACGCCCTCGACGCCGCCCCGGGACCCAAGGCGTGTGTGCACCCGATGCAGACGATCGACCCGGCTCGCGGCCCCGACCAGCTGGAGGGGGCATTCGCGGCGGTGTTCGGTGATCAGGACGCCGGCGGCCGGTTGGCCCGAGAGCTCGGAATGACGCCGTTCGCACTCGCCGACGACGCCAAGCCGGTGTACCACGCCGCCTCGATCTTCGCCTCGAACTATCTGGTGACGCTGACGGCGGTGGCGGTGGGGCTGCTCGAGCGCAGCGGGATGAACCGCTCCGACGCGCTGGCGGCGCTGCGGCCGCTGCAGCTGCGGACGGTCGAGGTCGCGGGCGACCCGCCCACCGGGCCGATTGCCCGTGGCGACGCCGCCACCATCGAGATGCACCTGGAGGCGATCGGCCCGGCCCTGCGGCCGCTCTATCGCCAGCTGGGGCGGGCAACGCTTCCGTTGGTCGACCAGCGGTCGGCGGACGCCCTGCGAGGCCTGCTGTGAGCGTCGGGCTGGTGCCGACGATGGGCGCGTTACACCAGGGGCACCGGGCGCTCCTGCGGGCCGCGCGGGCCGAGAACGATCGGGTGGTCATGAGCCTGTTCGTGAACCCCACCCAGTTTGGCGACAGCAAGGATTTCGAGTCGTATCCTCGCGACCCCGAACGCGATCGCGAGATTGCGCTGGAGGAGGGCGTGGACGAGGTGTACGCCCCGTCACCCGAGGAGATGTATCCGGAGGGCTTTGACACCAGGGTGCAGGTCGGCGATCTGGCGGCGCGGTTCGAGGGTGTGCACCGCCCCGGCCATTTCGAAGGTGTGGCCACGGTCGTGGCCAAGCTGTTTGCCCGGGTGCGGCCCGACGTCGCCTACTTCGGCCAGAAGGATGCTCAGCAGCTGGCTGTGATCCGGCGGATGACCATCGATCTCGATCTGGGCGTGGAGATCCGCTCGATCCCGACCGTTCGCGAGCCCGACGGGTTGGCGGTGTCCTCGCGCAATGTGCATCTCACTCCCGACCAGCGGCTGAAGGCAGTATCGCTTCATCGCGCCATGATGGCCCGTGACGCAGCCCTGATCGAGGGCGAGGTCGACTACCTCGCGGTGGTCGATCCCGACACGTTCATCGAGGCTCCGGAGATCCCCGGCGCGATCGTGATCGCCGCTGCCCGGTTCGGCCCGACCAGGTTGATCGATACGATTCCGGTAGAGCGTTGATGAAGGTGACACTGCCGGCGCTGGCCGAGATGAAGATCAAGGGCGAACCGATCGTCATGATCACGGCGTACGACCATGCAGCAGCGCGGATCGTCGATCGGTGCGGGGTCGACCTGGTGCTGGTCGGTGATTCGGCCGCCAACAACGTGCTCGGCCATGACCCGGTGTCCACCGTGGGCGCGACCATGGACGAGCTTCTGATCCTGACCCGAGCGGTGGCACGGGGATGCGACCGCGCCCTGGTGATCGGCGACCTGCCCTTCATGAGCTACCAGGTGTCGAATGAGGAAGCGATACGCAACGCCGGGCGGTTCATCAAGGAGTCGCGCGCCGATGCGGTCAAGCTGGAGGGCGGCGGCGAGTCGGTGCGCCGGGCAGCCGCACTCAAGGGCGCCGGTATCCCGGTGATGGGGCACGTCGGCCTGACACCGCAGACGGCCACCATGCTGGGTGGCCACAAGGCGCAGGGCCGCGAATGGCATCAGGCCCGCCAGGTGTACGAGGATGCGGTGGCACTGCAGGCCGCCGGGTGCTTTGCGATCGTGCTGGAATGCGTGCCCGGTCCGGTGGCGGATGCGATCACGCGACGGCTCACGATTCCCACGATCGGAATCGGAGCCGGACCGGACACCGACGGGCAGGTGATGGTCTTTCACGATCTGCTGGGTATTCGCCCGGCGGCAGACGGCGCGCCCAAGTTCGTCAAGCGCTTCGCCGAGGTCGGTGACGCGATCGCGGCCGGCGTGTCGGCCTACTCCGCCGAGGTTCGCGCAGGCACGTACCCGGACGAGGCGCACAGCTACACCATGCTGCCGGAGGAAGTGTCGGCGTTCGAGGCCGCCATCGCCGGGTCGCCCAGCGACGAGAACGTGCTCGCCGACTGGTGAGCGACCGCTCGCGCTGACGCGCGGTGCGTAGAATGCGCGGCATGCCGACCTTCCTTCACACCATGTACCGGATCACCGATCCCGAGCGCACCCGCACGTTCTACGAGGCCCTCGGGTTCGAGTTCCGACGTGACCTCCCGATCGTCCGAGACGGCGAGCTGGAGGCGACCAACTACTTCTACGCCATGCCGGGCGAGAAGCCCGAACTGGAGTTCACGCTCAACCACGACGGCCGGACGTATGACAACGGCACCGGGTACGGCCACATCGCCATCGGGGTCGAGGATCTCGACGGCACGCTGGATGCCCTCAAAGCTCAGGGGATCGAACCGGAGCGCCCGCCGTACACGGTCAGCGACGGCGGCAGCCGGCTGTGCTTTGTCCGCGACCCTGACGACTACCGCGTGGAGATCATCGAGCGGAGGTAGGGACGCGTCGTTTACGGTTCGTACGGCGACGGATGCCGACGAGGCTGTGATCACCAACATCGATGTGGCCACGTGGTCGCCGTCAGTCAGCCCGGGCCCTCCTCCTGGAGAAGATCAACCGTTCTTCGGGCCCGACCGAGAGTCCTCAGATGTGTTGGTGGTGCAAGCTGACGGCGCTGTGGTCGGCTGGGTCCTGCTGGGGCGTGATCTCACCCTACCGTCCGCCGATCATGTGCTGGCGTTGCGAGGATTGGCGGTCGACCCTGATTGGCAGGGTCGCGGATTGGGCCGGCGCCTGCTGGAAGCGGCGGCATGTGCGGCGCTCAACCGTGGGGCGCAGCGGTTGAAGTCGCGTGTGCTCAGCACCAACGAGGCATCGCTTGCCGTCCATCGGGCATGTGGTTTTGAGGTCGAAGGCGTCTTGCGTGGTGAGTTTCTGCTGGACGGCAGCTATGTCGACGATGTGCTCCTCGCCCGGAACCTCCGTGGCAGTGCATAAAAGGTGCCTGGCACCTTTTATGCACTGGTCGTGCTAATAGACGCTGGTCTCGACGGCCTCGACGATTCGTACCTTCGGCGTCCCGATCAACGCCGGCGCAGCCTGCCTGGACTGCCACAGCTGACCGAGCGCGACCTGAAACCGCTCGGCCTCGGCCGCGGTATCGAACTCGAGGTCGACGGCCACGTACTTGGGGTCGTCCACCGGCCGGTACACCCGGTGGCTGCGGACCCCCGACTGCTCCCTGCCCACAGGGTCGCGATCAAACGCCGCTTTCCACACGTCGAAGTCGCTGATCGCATGTTCCAGTCGAAGAACTGTCATGATTCCCCCTCCTGCATATTGACTACTCTATCTGAGTAGTTATTTCTCGGCTAGAGTATCGAATATGAGCGCTGCGGGCAAATCACCACGGCGATACGAGTCGCCGAGACGGCGCGAGCAGGCGGCGGCCACCCGTGAGCTGATCCTGAACGCCGCCCAGTCGCTGTTCGAACGCGACGGCTATGCAGCCACCTCAATGGCGGCCGTCGCCGAACGCGCCGGCGTCTCGCTGAAGACCGTGTACCTCGGATTCGAGACCAAGAGCGGCCTGCTTCGAGCGGTTTGGCACCGAGTGCTGCGCGGCGACCGCGACGACGTTGCGGTTGGCGAGCAGACCTGGTACCGGCAGGTCATGGATGAGCAGGATCCCGAGCGCCAGCTGCGCCTCAACGCTCGCAACTCACGGGCGGTGAAGGAGCGGGCGGGGGCGATTATGGAGGTGATCCACGCCGCCGCCCCTGGAGATCCGGAGATCGGCGAGCTGTGGGGGCGGATCCAGTCCGAGTTTCACGCCAACCAGCGCGGCGTGATCGAGAGCGTCCAGGCCAAGGGCGCGCTGATGCCGGGCCTCGACATCGGTTCGGCTGCAGACATACTGTGGACGCTCAACCACCCCACCGTCTACCGCCTGCTCGTCAATGATCGCGGTTGGACATCCGAGCGGTACGAGCAATGGCTGGGCGACATCCTCTGTTCCCAGCTGCTGGCAACCGGCCGCCCGGTTGACGGTTAGCCGCGGTCAGCCAAGAAGCCGCTGATCACCGCGTTCACGATCTCCGGCCGCTCGAGCAGCAGCATGTGCGTCGCACCGGGAACCACGCACAGCCGGGCACCGGGAATCGCGTCGCGAATCGCAACCGCGTGCGAGATCGCGATCACGTCGTGGTCGGCGACCATCACCAGCGTGGGACGGGCAATGCTCGACAGCGATTCCTCGGGGATGTGGGGTTGATCGGCCCACATCACCCGGATCCGCTCCCATACGACCTGGCGATGATCCGGCCCGTCCGGGGAGAGCCGGTCGTAGTCGGCGAACAGTCCGGCCAGCACAGATTCGCCGAAGGCCAGCTCAGCCTCGTCGCTCGACACGAACGCCGAGTCGGAGGCGGTCAGATTCCCGCTGATTGCCGTCAGTGAGCGAACTCGATCGGGATGATCGCGCGTTATCAGGATCCCGATATTGGCGCCGTCGCTGAACCCGACCAGGTCGACCCGTTCGAGCCCTGCGGCGTCCAGATACGCCACCGTCTCCTCCGCCATCTGCTCGTAACTGAACGGCTGTCCATGATCGGCCGTGCGGCCGTGCCCAGGACGCTCGGGTGCATACACGGCGTATCGCACAGCCAGATCAGCGATCTGGGGCCGCATCGTCTCGATCGAGCAGAATCCGCCGTGGACCAGCAGCACGGGGTCGCCCGTTCCATGCACCTCGTGGTAGATGTGAGCCCCGGCGACATCGAGATACGGCACGCGCGCCATTCAACCACACCTGGTTATAGTCCCAACCCGCAATGGCAGCCGCGGCCCCTTGGGAGATGGGATGACTGTGACGATTGAGACGCTCGGCCCCGCCGAGGTCGACCCCCGCGCCCAGCAGCAGATGGTGCCGATGCGCGACGGGGTGTCGCTGGCGGTCGACGTGTACCTGCCGGACGGCCCGGGCCCGTGGCCCGCGGTGCTCGTGCGCCTTCCCTACGACAAGAACGGCCGGTACTGCTGGATGCCGTTCATCTCGCGCTTCTTCACCGACCGCGGCTACGCATTCCTGCCGCAGGACGTGCGCGGCAAGTTCCGGTCCGAAGGAGAGACCAACGCCTTCGTCCACGAGATCGAGGACGGCTACGACACGATCGAGTGGATCACGCAGCAGCCCTGGGCCGACGGGGCGGTGGGCATGTGGGGCGACTCGTACTACGGCTTCACCCAATGGACGGCGGTCGCGTCCGGCCACCCGGCGCTGAAGGCGGTGGTGCCGCGCGTCACCATGGCGGATCTGTTCGACTGGCTGGCAGGAGTGACGCCACTCTACGGAGCCCATTACCTGGCGGAATTCTGGTCGGACAAGCACTCCCATCACTGGACGCCTGACTGGAGCCACCGGCCGCTGAGCGAAGTGTTCGACCCGGGCTTCGAGGCGATCGGATCCCGCTCGATCGCCTTCGACCGGATCCTGGACGAGTCGCGCGGGGCACCCGGCGTGGATCTCTACCCCGACGGCCACCCGTTCGACCGGCTGCGAATCCCCACCCTGCACGGCGTGGGCTGGTTCGACAACATCACACCACCGCACATGCTCGACTACGAGCGGCTGATGGCCGACCCGGCCACCGCACCGTTCCAGTATCTGCACGCGGGCTCGACCGACCACGAGAACTATCAGTTCGAGGCGGTGCCGATCCCCGAGTCGCTCGACCATGACAAGCACGACGACGCACTCGCCGAGATGCTGCCGCGCTACATCACGCCGGCGATCGACTTCTTCGACGCCTTCCTCTCGGGCAAGGCCGACCCCGCGTCGATCCCCCGCGTGCGCTGGCACCTGGGCAACGACGGCTGGCACGACTCGCCCGCCTGGCCCCCACCCGGCGCCCGCGAACAGGTGCTCCACCTCGACCACCACGGGGAACTGCAGAGCGAGCCCGGCGCAGCCGGAGAGATCCGCTGGGTGCACGACCCCGAGAATCTGGTTCCGTCGACGATCGAGAACCCCTTCGCCTTCCTGTACGAGTATCCCGATGAAGGAGCGGTCGCCGCCCGCGACGACGTGGTGGTGTTCACGAGCGAGCCGCTGACGGCGCCGTTGACGCTGGCAGGCCGCGTGGTCGCCCACCTCCTGGTCGCGAGCGACGGGCCGTCGATGTACCTGCACGTCAAGCTGGTGGACGTCTCGCCCGACGGGAGCTCACACATCCTGCTGTACGGCCAGGATGTGGTGGATCGTCCGGGGACCGGTGCGGCGGCCGAGATCTACCTGGGGCACACCGGCCACCGCCTGATGCCGGGTCATCGCCTTCGCCTCCAGATCGCCTCCAGCGACTACCCGCTCTACGTCCCCCATCCGGGGACGGCCGAGAGCCCATGGTTCGCCGTCGAGACCGCCGTCACCCACAACAGCGTGCTCACCGGCGAAGCCACAGGCTCGCGACTCTCGCTTACGGTGCTGGCGTAGCCTCGGCGAAACGCTTGACAAACGTGAGCGCGGTGTCTGCAACCTCGCGCCAACCCGAATCGATCGTGAGCGCGTGCCCGCGATTTGGCATCTCGACGATCTCGGTCACGCCCTGGTTTCGCTTCTGCTTCTTGAAGGACGCGTTCGCGATTGCCCACGGGACGGTGTGATCCTTCTCGCCGCTGATGATCAAAAGCGGACCGCGCTCGGGATTCTTCGACTTCACCTTGGCTTCGGTCCACGGATTAAAGTTGGCAGTGGCCGCCTGAAACAGCGGCGCTCCGGGCGCCGGCACCGCGAACTCGTCGTACAGCTGCTGGGCCTCTTCCTCGGTGACCGCGTTGGCAAAGCCGTAGCGAAACTGCTCGTAGGTCAAGGGCACGGCCTTGTTGCGGTTGGTGGGGTTGCCCAGCACCGGGCGAGCCGACTTCAGCGCCGAGATCGGCAGCGGCAGCACACCCCGAAACGGAGCCGGATCGATCGCCACGGACACGGCCGAGAGCCCGCGCCCAGCCACGATCTGGGTGAGCAGCCCGCCGAAGGAATGGCCGATCACCGCCGGCTTGGTCGTGAGCTGCTTGATCACTTCCTCGTAGTGGTCGGCGACCTGCCCAACCGTGTTGTGGGCGAAAACTTCGGGATGCTCCTTGGCCTCCTCCACCGTCTCCGGATCGTCCGGCCAGCCGGGGGTCAGGGCGGTGTACCCCGCCTCCTCGAACACGGCCGCCCATCGATCCCAGCTGCTGGGCAGAAGCCACAGGCCGTGAATGAACACGACCGGAGTCTTGCCCGACGCGTTGGCGCGCTCAACCTGCTCGTCTTCGTGCTGCGTTGTGGTTGTGGCCATCAATCCCCCCATCGGATGTGGTCGAAGCGACCAAGTGTACTGATCCGGTGGGGAATCCCGGCCGGCAGCCCGGGTGCCTACCGGCCCGGCCCTGCGGACGCTGACGGGGCGGCCACGCTGCTCTCCTCATCGACGTACCTGCGGCCGTAAAGCTTCCGTCCACGTCAGGTTACCAAAGGTCCACCGTCAGGTAGACTCTTCCAGCCCCACGCGGCGTTCGGTACAGGCGTAAGCAGTCACGCCCCCCGGCGGATCGGCTCATGCCCCACTCTGTCACCCAGGCAACCGATGACATGTGTGACGATATCGTCACCGCCATGGTCAGCAGGCAACGCGATGATCCGACCTGCAGGTGGATGTTCGGCGAAGGTGATGACCTCGAGCAGCGGATGGCGCCCTGGCTGCGCGTGTGGATCCATGACCTGATCAAGCTGGGCGACGTCTGGTGCGTGGGCGATGGCTTGGGGATCGCGCTCTGGCTGCCGCCCGACGACGTTACCGACCTGTATGAGATCGACGCGCGGGCATGGCCGATTGTCATGGCCATGGCCGAGGATCCCGATCGATACCGTCGCTTCTGGGACTGGATCGATAACACCGGCATGCTCGGCGGCTACCGGCTGATAGATCTGTATGTGCACCCTGACCATCGCAGCCGGGGAGTTGGGTCAGCGCTGGTGAACCACGGGCTCGACATGGCCAAACGCGAAGCGGCGCGGTCATATGTCGTGGTCCCCACCGCCGCTGCGGTCGACTACCTCAAGCGGTTCGGCTTCAAGGTCGCATTCGCCGGCGAGTTGCCGGGAGGCGGCCCCCCGGCCTGGGTGGTCGCCACCAGACCACTGGCCAGACACCTCAAGGCCACGGCTGGGGTACGCTGATCGCGTGGACGACCCAAACCCGCACCAGTGACACTGCCGCAGAGCGGCCGTGTGGCCGTCGTCACCGGAGCTGCGGGAGGGCTCGGACGTGCCGTGTGCGAGCTGCTCGAACGCGAAGGTGCGACGGTGATCGGAGTCGACCTGACCGGCGACGGCTGCGAGCATCTGGACGCGGCGTCGGACGACGGATGCCGCGCGATGGTCGATATCGCCCTGGAGCGCCACGGCCGGCTGGACACGCTCGTGCTCAACGCCGGGGCACAGTTCATGGCGCCGTTCGCACAGTTCCCCAACGATCAGTGGGACCGGCTCCTGGGCGTGATGCTGACCGGCCCGTTCCTTGCAATCAAGCATGCCTGGACGCCCCTGACCGAGCGCCCCGGTGGCCGCATCATCGTCACGGCGTCGAGCTCCGCCCTCGTGGGTGAGGTGTTCAAGCCCGCATACGTGTCGGCAAAACACGGCGTGGCCGGCCTGGTCAAGGTGGCGGCGCTCGAGGGCGCGCGCTTGGGTTTGACCGCGAACGCTGTCGCCCCCGGATGGATGTGGACGGGCATGGCCGAGGGCCAGATCGACGACCAGGCCCGGTTGCACAGCCGCACCCGGGAAGAAGTGCTTGCCTCGATGGATGACGACAACCCGGCCGGCCGGATGGTCGACCCGCGAGAGGTTGCCGAGGTGATCGCGTTCTTGGCCAGTGAGCGCGCGTCAGCGGTCAGTGGCACGGTGATCCCGGTCGATCTCGGCTCACTCGCCTAGCCGCGGGCGTCAGACACCGCCGACATCGGCGGCAACCGCGGCACCAGCCGACCGCGCCGCCCCCACCGACGCCGCCACCACCAGCGCGATCGCGACCACCTCTGTCGGCGACGGGTGCTGGCCCAGCATGATCACGCCGATGATCGTGGCAAAGGCGGGCTCCAGGCTCACCAGCACGCCGTAGGTGGCCGTCGCCATCCGCTGCAGGGCCGCGAACTCGAGCAGGTACGGAAGCGCTGTGAGAAGTCCCACGCCAACCATCGCGGCCACGACCTTTGGGGTGATCGCAGACGTATCCAGCGATGCGGGAACGAACGGGAGCAAGAGCACCGCCGCAACCAGCGTTCCCAGTGTCAGACCCTGGCTCGACGGCAGCACCGCGCCGATGCGTTTGGCAAGCACGGCGTAGGCCGCCCAGAAGATCCCGTCCATCACCGCAAACGCGAGACCGACCGGATCCAGCGCGGCGCCACCGGGCAGTCCGCCGAAGAGCGCGACACCCGCCGCCGCCAGAGCCACCCAGGCAACGTCCCGGGGCCGGCGCGAGCCGAACAGCGCCACCGCCAGCGGGCCGACGAACGAGACGGTCACGACCACCCCGATCGGGATGCGATCGACCGCGAGATAGAACACGACGTTGGCTCCCGCGATCGCTGCCCCCAATGCGGTCACAATCGCCAGATGACGGCGGGCGACTCCGCGGATCCGGGGCCGTGCAATCACACACAAGAGCAGCCCCGAGCCCAGCGAGCGCACCCACCCCGTGCCGAAGGTGCCAAACGCCGGCAGCAGCCACACCCCCAGAGCTCCGCCAACCTGGAATGCGATCATCGCCCCCATCAGCAGCCCGGGCGCGGGGACGCGCTCGAACGCTCGATCCAGACGCGCCCCGAGTGCAGCGGACGGTTCGGCGATGTTGGCCATCGCGTAACGGTATCGAGCGGGTTGCCTGTGTTGCGACGGTGTTAAGCGGCTTGACGCACGTCGAACCTCAACGTACCGTGAGTATCATACAATGCCTATAAGCAAAGTTGGAAACTGAGTTTGTGGTGCCGGGCACAGCCTCAAAACCGCTGACCACCAATCCGCGTTGATTCCGGAACCCCACGAATCACCACCGCACCGTCTCCCCCGGTGCTCGCCGAATCGAGGTCAAAGCAATGTCGA
Organism: uncultured Actinomycetes bacterium; assembly: GCA_963727235.1. Taxonomy (GTDB): domain Bacteria; phylum Actinomycetota; class Thermoleophilia; order Gaiellales; family JAICJC01; genus CAVPTL01. Next base: position 137,215 of record CAVSFZ010000019.1, on the reverse strand, counting down.
CGTTCGCACGCAAACCTGACGAATCCTCCGAGCTTCGGGCCATGGATCCACGGCTCGACCTGTGGTTCTCGCAGACCAGCCGGCGCTGGGATTTCAGCCGCATGGAACTCGAGGAGCTGGTGCAGGCGCTGGTCGCCCGACCGCACCTGTGGGAGCACCTGGTGAAGCACTCCACCAGCGAGCGCTTCTACGTCCAACTGCACCTTGACGACACGCTGGAGGTGTGGCTGATCTGCTGGTCACAGCAGCAGGACACCGGATTTCACGATCACAACGGCAGCCGCGGTGCGGTGGCGGTCACCGACGGATCGCTCGAGGAACGGCGGCTGGCGCTGGGAGGCGGCCCCACGCCGTCGGTTGTGTACGGCAGCGGATCGGTGTTCTCGTTCGGCCCAAGCTACATCCACGACGTGAGTCAAAGCGGTGCCACCGTGGCCACCTCGATTCACGCCTACTCACCCCCGCTGGGTGAGATGGGCTTCTACGAGTTCACCGCAAACGGCCTGCTGTCGCGACGCAGCGGCGACGTCGGAGAAGAGTTCTGTTGACCCCGAGAGTCCGACATCGGATGCAGCGACGTTACTCGCCGTCGTAGTAGTCGACCGCATCCCCCTGTCGGAAGAACAACCGCACGCCGCCGCCTCTCGGCAGCCGCTCGGAGGCGCCCACCTTGTCGGAGTCGGGATAGAACACGATGTCAGGCTCCCCGTGGGTGCTGGTGGAGAGAAACCGGGCGGCCGACTGCGATCGGTTCATGATCTGATGACCGCCCTGCTCGCCGCGGGCAAAGCGCACCACCTCCCCCACTTCGAGCTCCCGCTCGCCTTCGGGTGTTCGCAGCGTGAGCTCGCCGTCGAGCACGATCACCAGCTCCTCCTCGGTGAGGTGGAAGTGGTACGGGTAGGCCGCCTGGCCGGGATCGACCTCCCACAGGCTCAGCCCGATCCGCTCGCTGCCGAGCTGGTAGCCGATGCGCGCTCTGCGTGCCCGAAACCCGGGATGCTCACGCGGCTCGTCAAACTCAGGATCGTTGATGTTCGGCATGGTTCGGAGGATCATGCCGAATTCTCCCCGACCGGTGCGCTCGCTACTGTCAATCGCGTGATCAAGTACCTCGGCTCGAAACGGCGGCTGGTACCGCTGATCCAGCGGATCGTCAGCGAGCTGCCGGTATCAACCGCATGCGACCTGTTCGCCGGCACCACCCGGGTCGGACAGGGTCTGCGCCGGATCGGACTCGAGGTCGTCTCCAACGATCTGGCGAGCTACTCCGAGGTGCTGGGGCAGGCGTACATCGCTGCGGATGAGTCGGTCGACCGGCATGCGCTGCGACGAACGCTGGCAGAGCTCTCGCAGCTGCCCCCGGCTCCCGGGTACTTCACCCAGACATTCTGCATCGACGCACGCTTCTTCACGCCCCAAAACGGTGCCCGGATCGACGCTGTGCGGGCGGCCATCGACGAGTATCCGTTGGAGGACGTGGAGCGAGGTCTGGTGCTCACCTCGCTGCTTGAGGCAGCCGATCGTGTCGACAGCACCACCGGGGTGCAGATGGCCTATCTCAAGTCGTGGGCGCCGCGGGCGGCCAATCCGCTCGAGCTGCGTGAACCCGAGCCCGTGCCCGGCCCTGCCGGCCGAGTGCTGCGCGAGGACGCCAATGCGCTCGCCGAAGGGCTCGACGTCGACCTGGTCTACATCGACCCGCCCTACAACCAGCACTCCTACTTCTCCAACTACCACATCTGGGAAACGCTGGTGCGCTGGGATCGCCCCCAGGCCTACGGGATCGCCCGCAAGCGGGTCGACTGCCGTACCACCAAGAGCGCGTACAACTCCCGCCGGCATGCGTCTGCGGCGCTGGCGCAACTGCTCGAGTCGGTGGCGGCGCCGTGGCTGCTGGTGTCGCTCTCCAACGAGACCCACCACGACACCGACCACGTGTGCGAGCTGCTGGCCGAGCACGGCCACGTGGGCGTCGTGGAGCTCCAGAGCAAACGGTACGTCGGCGCACAGATCGGCATCCACAACCCCGCCGGGGTGCGCGTCGGCGAGGTCTCACACCTGACAAACAGCGAGCTGCTGCTGCTGGTCGGCCCCGACCCGGTGGTGATCGATCGAGCATTGGGCCGGGCGGCCGAGCCGGCCGCAGCATGAGCGGGCAGGTCGTAATCCGCAGCCTCGAGCCGGACGACGCTGCCGGCTGTGACGCGGTGGTGGCATCGCTGCCCTACCACTTCGGCGACCCCCACGGCCGGGCGGAGTGCGCCCAGGCAGTTCGCACCGAACCCGGGCTGACGGCCGCTGACGACGACGGAGTGGTGGGTTTCCTCACCTGGCGGCCGTGGTTCGTCGGGATCCGCGAGATCACCTGGCTGGCCGTATCCGCCGATCACCGCCGTACCGGGATCGGCGGTCGGCTGGTGGAGACGTTCACGGCCGACGCACTCAGCCACGCGACGCGATACCTGGTGGTGACAACGCTCTCAGAATCAAGCGACGAGCCCGGCGTGACCGACGGCTACCAGGGCACCCGGCACTTCTACCACAAGCACGCGTTCGTGTCGCTGTGGGAGCCCAAGGGCTGGTGGAACGAGGATAACCAGGCGCTGGTGCTGCTGCGCGACCTCACTCGCTGACCGCACGATCCAGCCCCGCCGCCGCCTCCGCGCGGAGGTTGGGAAGGTGCAGGTCATCCGCATACAGCGCCAGCGCCGAGCACAGAAACACCGCAAGCACGCGGGCGCGCACGAGCTGCGCTTCGGAAAGCTCCCCGTACTCCGTCCGGAAGATCGCACGCCCAGGTGGCGTCAGCACGCTCCAGTACAGCGAGAGGTCGCCGGCCGGATCGGCCAGGCAGATGTCGTCCCAGTCGATCACCCCGGTGAGATCTCCACCGGAGACAAGCAGGTGCCGAGAATGGAGATCGCCGTGCACGATTACCGGAGTTTCGGGAGGCCCGAGGCGGAGGGCGGCGTCGAAGAGCGCTTCCAGGGCATGGGGAGCGGTCCATAACCCGGCGGACTCGACCTGCTGCACGTGGTCTCGTGCAATCGGCACCCTCACGGCCATGTCCGTGCGACCCATGGGGTCGACCTCGAGCACGCCGGCGGCAACCGCCGGGTCGATCGCATGCAGCGCGCGCAGAAAGGCGGCCAGCGGCACGGCCAGATCCCGCCGCTGCCGCTCGCTGAGGTCGGCGTCGGCGAGCTCACCACCGTCGATCAGCGCACCGCCCACAAACGGCCAGGGGTAGTCATCCTCCGGCCGGCCGAGGAACTCGGGCACAGGCACAGGCGCGGGCAGGTGCGGTGCGATCCGCGGCAGCATCACCGTCGAACGCTCGAGTCCTGGGAGCACGATGGCCCGTCGCGGAAACCGAAAGGCCCACCGCTCCTCGACCGCCCAAACCGTGTGATCCCAGCCCTCGCCGAGTGGCTCAATCGTGTCCGAGTCGAGGCCGGAAAATTGGCTTTGGATCAGTCTGCGAGCGCGATTACGGCCGACCACCTGCTCAGCTGCCCACATCGGCGGATTTTCCGATTCGCCAGTGTCGGGTATATCCTGCAAAGCGTGATCCAACTTACAACACATTCCGCATGAGCGATCCTCAAGCTCCGACCGACGCGTTCAGCGCCACCCCGCCGACGATCGAGTCGCTGACCAGCCTCGACCACGAGCTGATTCTTGCAACCACCGTGTGCGCGATCGTCGAGCACGGCGGCGAGCTGCTGATGGTGCGCCAGCTCAACCGCGAGGGCCAGCCGCGCTGGAACTTCCCGACCGGGTGGATGGACCGAAGCGACGAGGACGGCCATGTGCAGCTGCCTGAGCACGTCGTCAACCGAAACCTGCTGATGGAGACCGGGTACGCAGCGAGCCAGGCCACGCTGGTCGGCCAGGCGCTGGTGCGCGAGCATGATGCCGAGGGGAAACGCATCGGCACGTCGATCCGGCTCAACTATCTGTGCGGCCAGCCGCGCCAGACGAGCTATGCGGTCAACGATCCCGACATCGTGGCGGCGCCGGAGTGGTTTACTCCCGACGAGGTGGAGGCGCTGATCAGCCGCGGCGAGGTCAAGGGCCGGCTGACCGAGTCGGCGTTCCGGCACTGGCAGGAGTTCCGCGCCAACGGCCGGCTCTCCTGCGATCTCGTCGACGTCCCCAACTGATCCTGCAGGTGGGCGCGCGGATCGAGATCGAGTACTGCACCCGCTGCCGCTGGCTGCCGCGCGCCACCTGGATGGCGCAGGAGTTGCTCACCACCTTCGAACAGGAGCTGGCGGAGGTGGCGCTGGTGCCCGGCTCCGGTGGGGTGTTCGCGATCCGCGTGGACGGCGAGACGGTGTGGTCACGGGCGGATGACGGCGGGGGATCGCCCGACCCCACCGCGATCAAGCGCTCTGTGCGCGACCTGATCGCGCCGGACAAGAGCCTCGGTCACACCGACCGGGCCGCAACCTGACAACCGGTCAATGCCCGAGGGCGGCGAAGAACGCCGACAGCATGCACACCCACACCAGTACGCCGCTGAGCACAACCCCCGCGCAGCGATTCCCGCGAAACGAGACCACCACCCCCGCCGTGAAGGCGGTCAGTGCCAGCACCCACCATCCCGTCAGCAACCCCCCTTCAGACATGCGCCGCAGTGTCGGGAGGTAGTACGGATCGTACGAGTACCACCGCGCAACCACGAAGGCGGTCCCGGCGATGTCGACCAGCCGGACGAGCGTCACCGGCAGCGCCTGCCGGATCGGCCTGACGACGCCGGCCACCAGGAACAGCGCTCCACCGGCGAACAACGCCAGGAACGCCAGCAGCAGGATACGATCGCCGTCGGTGTCATTCGGCTGAGCCGTGATCAGATCGAGCGCCACCGCCGCCTCGTAGGCGACACCTGCGGTCACCGCCGCCAACAGCGCCAGCAGCACAGCCCCGCCGACGGCTGTCGCTCGGCGGGTTCTCTCGACCATGCTCATAGCACCCATGCTATCTTGACAGCGCGTCCTCCACAACCCTGGAGGGCGTGACCGGAGCTCAGAACTGCGGCGGGCGCTTCTCCCGAAACGCAGCCACGCCTTCGGCGAAGTCCGGCCCGGCGGCGGCCTCCGACTGAAGCTGCGCCTCCAGCTCGAGCTGCCGCTCCAGCGACGCCGACGCCGCCTCGTCGAACAGGCGCCGGTGCATCGCAAACGCGGACGAGGGCTTGGCGGCCCACTCCGCCCCGAGTTCCGCCGCCCGGCCGGACAATAGCTCTGGCTCAACCAGCTCGGACACCAACCCCCAGGAGAGCGCCTCGGCCGCGTCCAACGCCCGACCAGACGCCATCCACTCCAGTGCTCGAGCGGGACCGAGGATGCGTGTGAGGAAGAACGTCGCTCCCGAATCGGGGACGAGCGCGATATTGATGAATGCCGGTACGAACCGCGCAGTGGTGGATGCGATGCGAACGTCGGCGGCCGTCGCCAGCGACAGACCCGCACCCGCAGCCACGCCGTTGACGGCGCTGATCACCGGCTTGGCCAGCGAACGCAGCGCCAGCATGTTGGCGTTGTAGTGCTCGCGCACCAGCTCGCCCACGTCGGCGCCCGCGGGGATGTCGGCCAGATCCTGACCGACGCAGAAGCCCTTGCCGGCGCCGGTCACGACCAGTGCGCGGACTTGCGGGTCGCGGGCGTCCTCGATGGCCTCAGCGAGCGCGGCGTGCATGGCGCTATCGATCGCGTTGAGCTTCTCCGGCCGATTGAGGGTCAGCGTGAGCACGCCGTCGGCGCGGGTTACCTGCACGGTTTCGTTCAAGGGTGACACCGGTATCACCAGTTTAGAGGGCTGCTCACCGCCCGGATGGGGGATCAGCTTCTGACCCGACGTGCCGAAACAAGCCCTTATGGGGCGTCTTCGAATCGTGATTTTTGCGGTATTCGCGCTGCTGGCAGTGATGCCGGCGCAGGCCTTCGCGGCCAAGATGATTGCGCGAAACGCGACCCACGTGACGCTCAGCGTGAGGACGATCGAAGGCCAGCAGGTGGCCAACGTGACCTACCGGACCGGCGGCCGCATCCACCACACGCTTGTGTGGGGCGCGCGCAACGCTGTTCCGAATCCAAGCTTTCATCAGCCACAGCAGCTATTCAAGGTCAACTACTCGGGCGGTTACGGCAGCGCCTTCCAGACCGGGGCGTGGCAGAAGATCGTCAAGCACAACCAGTGCACCAAGTACCAGGGCAAGGGGCCCAAGGTGCACCTGGCCGTGGCCGGATGTGCGATGCCCGACGGCTCGTACTGGCTGCTCCAGTCGTGGTTCGGCTCAGAGCTGCCCGACAACGGCTGGCGGCCCAAGGACGGCCACGCCGACCACGAGCTGTGGATCTCGCATTGGGAGGGCGCCCTACCCGAGTTCTGGCTCAAGGCCGACTGGATCTACGGCAAGCGCTTCGACCACCTGTACGGTCAGCTGACCTACAACGGCGATCCTGTCTACGGAGGCTCATCGACCGCCCGCGGAGCGCCCACCGACAGCTTTGGCCGCCTGGTCACGATCGACACGCTCCAACCGCCGTGGAATGGGGGATTCAAGCAGGCCGGCGGATGGTATCGCTACAACAGCTTCCTGGTGCACAAGCAGACCGGTGACTTCTGCGACGGCATCTACCCCAGTATCGCCGGGGTGAAGAAACGCTCCGTCGCGGGTAAGGGCCGCGCCTATCGCGCCACCGTGAACGGTCCCGGCGTCACCCCGATCGTGTACTGGCAAGGACCGCCGCCCGGTCACTACGGCGCGGGTCTCGCGTCCTACGACCTCACCCCGCCGAGGCTGACCGTGGGTCGAGGGCAGTACACGTGGGATCGCGATAACCAGTTGAACCAGGATCAGATCCAGCTCAGCGGCGGTCCCAACATCGGCTGCGGGCGCGTCCACGCAGCCAAGGCGCCCTAGTGATGTGACCGGCAACGTTGCTGGTGTCGACGGCGAGCGAAAGGCAAGCGATGCCAGGACGCAGGGAGCGTCAACACCATGAGTATTGACGCGATCGAGGACACAGCAGCGCGCCGCCTTGCAGCCGCCGGAACCCGGCAAACGTTGCCGGTCACATCACTAGCAGCTTCCGCTACAGCGGTCGGTGATCCGTCACCAGGTGCAGCACCGGGCGGGTGAAGCCGCCGGCGATGTCCTCGATCAGCGCCTCCGCCACCTGCGGTGGGAGCAGCGGTCCCGGCGTCGCGTCGGGAGCATGCCACTCGTGATCTCGGGGATCGACCGGTGGGGCCGGGTCACGACCCACGATCGTGGCCTGGAGATACAGGATCAGCTCGTGGCGGTAGTCGCCGCTCTCCACGAACAGGTTCTCGCTGATGTACAGCAGCCGCCCCACCTCGATCCGCAGTGAGGCCTCCTCCAGCAGCTCCCGCTGGAGTGCCTCGGCCACCGTCTCCCCCGCCTCCACACCACCGCCGGGGAGCCAGTAGAACACCGGCCGATCGGTGTGGTGGGTGCGATCCAGCAGCAGCCGCCCGTCGCCGTCGACGATCACCGCCCGGGCGCGAACCGACATCTCCGGCGCCGCTCGCTCAGCCGGCAAGGAGCCGCTCCTGCTCGTACACGGGCAGCACCCGCCGCAGAAACTGGCCGGTGTAGCTCGTCGGGTCCTCGGCGATCTCCTCCGGCGTTCCGGCTGAGACGATCTCTCCGCCTGCGTCCCCGCCCTCGGGCCCCAGGTCGAGCACCCAGTCGGCCTGCTTGATCACATCCAGGTTGTGCTCGATCACCACCACCGTGTTGCCCGCATCAACCAGCCGCTGCAGCACCTGGAGCAGCTTCTCGATGTCGTAGGTGTGCAGCCCGGTGGTGGGCTCGTCCAGGATGTACAGCGTACGCCCGGTCGCAACCTTTGAGAGCTCGGTGGCCAGCTTCACCCGCTGGGCCTCCCCGCCGGAGAGCGTGGTCGCGGGCTGCCCCAGACGCATGTAGTCGAGCCCCACGTCGTGCAGCGTCTGTAACCGCCGGCGTAGCTTGGGGATCTTCTCGAAGAACTCGAGCGCCGTCTCGATCGGCATGTCCAGCACGTCGGCGATCGACTTACCCTTGAACTTGACCTCGAGCGTCTCGCGGTTGTAGCGGCGGCCCTGGCACACCTCACAGTTGATGTAGACGTCGGGCAGGAAGTGCATCTCGATCTTGATCGTCCCGTCGCCGCGGCAGGTCTCGCAGCGCCCGCCCTTGACGTTGAACGAGAACCTGCCCGGCTTGTACCCGCGAGCGCGGGCGTCGGGGGTCGACGCGTACAACGCCCGGATGTGGTCGAACAGGCCGGTGTATGTCGCCGGGTTGGATCGCGGCGTGCGGCCGATCGGCGACTGATCGATGTCGATCACCTTGTCGAATGCCTCGATCCCATTGACCGCGCGGTGGGCGCCGGGCTTCATCCGGGCACGATTGAGCCGATTGGCGAGCGCCTTGTACAGGATCTCGTTGACCAGCGTGGACTTGCCCGAGCCCGAGACTCCGGTGACGGCCACGAACTTGCCCACCGGCAACTCCACGTCAATGTCTTTGAGGTTGTGCTCGGAGGCACCGGTGACGCCGAACCAGCCGGAGTCGTGGATCCGCCGGTCGGGCGTGGGAATCACGCGCCGGCGCGAGAGGTATGCACCGGTCAGCGACTCGTCGTTGAGGCTGACCTCGGCCACCGTGCCCTCGGCCACCACCCGCCCGCCGTGCTCGCCGGCGCCAGGCCCCATATCGACGATGTGGTCGGCCGCCCGGATGGTGTCCTCGTCGTGCTCCACCACGATCACGGTGTTGCCGAGATCCCGCAGCCGCTCGAGCGTTTCCAAAAGCCGGGTGTTGTCGCGCTGGTGCAGTCCGATGGAGGGCTCGTCCAGGATGTACAGCACGCCCATCAGACTCGAGCCGATCTGCGTCGCCAGCCTGATCCGCTGGGCCTCGCCGCCCGAAAGGCTGGCGGCACCGCGATCCAGCGTGAGGTATCCCACGCCGACGTTGGCCAGGAAGCTGAGGCGCTCGCGGATCTCCTTGAGGATGCGCGCACCGATCGCCCGTTCCGTGTCGGTCAGCTCCAGCTGATCGACGAAATCGATCGCCGCGATCACCGACTTGCGAGTCAGCTCGGAGATGTTGATGTCCCCGACGGTGACGGCCAGGCTGGTGTCCTTCAGCCGCGCCCCTTTGCACAGCGGGCAGGGCTTGAGCGCCATGTACTCCTCGAGCCGCTCCTTCTGATAGCTCGACTCGGTCTCCTTGTAGCGTCGCTCCAGGCTCGGCAGGATCCCTTCGAAGGCCAGCATGTAGCTGCGCTTGCGACCCATGCTGTTGCGATAGGAGACGTACAGCTTGTCGCCGCCGGTGCCGTTGAGAAATAGCTCGCGGTGCTCGGCCGGGAGATCCTCCCACGGCGTCGCCAGATCGATCTCGTAGCGCTCGGCGATGGCGTTGATCACCTGCTCGTAGAAGCTCGAGTTGATCACCGTCCACGGTACCAGTGCGCCCTGCGCGATCGAAAGCGTGGGATCGGGCACCACCAGGTCGGGATCGATCTCCCGCTGCATGCCCAGCCCGGTGCACCGCGGGCACGCCCCGTGCGGCGAGTTGAACGAGAAGATCCTGGGAGCCAGCTCCGGCAGTGAGATGCCGTCCTCGGGACAGGCAAACGTCTCGGAGTAGGTGTGGGTGGCGCCGTCCACCTCGCTCACCTCGACCAGGCCCTCGGCCAGCCGCAGCGCGGTCTCGATCGAATCGGTCAGCCGGGTGCGCAGGCCCCGCTTCATCGCCAGCCGGTCGACCACCACCGAGATCGTGTGGCGGATCTGCTTGTCGAGATCGATGGCGTCCTCCAGCATGCGCTGCTCGCCGTCGACCTTGACCCGGGTGTACCCGTCCGCGCGCAGGCTCTCGAACAGATCCTTGAACTCCCCCTTGCGGCCTCGCACCACCGGTGCGTCGACGGTGAAGCGGGTGCCCTCCGGCAGGGCGAGCACCTGCTCCACGATCTGCTCGGCCGACTGGCCGGCGATCTCACGACCGCACTTGGGACAGTGCGGATGACCGATGCGGGCATACAGCAGCCGCAGGTAGTCGTAGGTCTCGGTGACGGTGCCGACGGTCGATCGAGGGTTTCTGGTGGTGGTCTTCTGATCGATCGAGATGGCCGGCGAGAGGCCGTCGATCGAGTCGACGTCCGGCTTGTCCATCTGCCCCAGGAACTGGCGCGCGTATGCCGACAGCGACTCCACGTAGCGCCGCTGCCCCTCGGCGTACAGGGTGTCGAAGGCAAGCGACGACTTGCCCGAGCCCGACAACCCGGTGATCACGACCAGGCGGTCGCGAGGGAGCGTCACCGTGACGTCCTTGAGATTGTGCTCCCGGGCGCCCCGGATGACGATCTGTTCTTGACCCACGAGCTTACGCTAGCAGGTGACCGTCAATCGAACAAGTGTTCGCCCGGGTGGCTAGTTGGCAGAAGCCGGCACCCGGGTTGCCTTGCGAGCCGGTTCGCGTGCGGCGGTGCGCATCGGGATGTGCTGGTCGAGTCCCATGATCAAGCCAAACAGCAGATCAGGATCGGGCAGCCGGCGCAGACCGAACAGCGGCGTCCGCCGCCCCGACGCCGTCACCAGCAGTCCGCCGTAGTGAAACCTGCGGCCCAGACCGTCGGTGCGGGCCTCGACCGCATCGATCGACGAGAGCGGCAGCACCGCGATCCGGCGGGAGAACCCGCCCCCGACCATAATCAGCCGCCGATCGGTGACCACCAGGCGCCGGTTATGCCAGCGAGACACCGCCCGCACCAGCCCCACCAGCCACCGCGATGCCAGCAGTCCCAGCAGGATGGCAAACAACGCTCGCGCAGGGCCCAGCGAGTGGACGCTCGCGATCCCGTATGCGATAGCTCCAAACGCCACGATCGCTGCCGCCGCGCCGGCGAAGGGCCGCACCAGCACGATGCCGTGCTCCCGGGTGACCGCGTGGATGTGCTCGTCGGCACCAAGCAGATGTTCGAGTTGCGCCACTGCAGCAGCGGGATTCGCTTTGGGACCGCCGTTCTCCTGCCCGCCCGGGGTACACAATCGCGGCCGACTTGCCGATAGTCACCTGGTGCTTTTCTCCTCCCCCAATCCGATCGACCCCGATGAGCCGCTGACGCGGTTCCTGGAGATGGTTCCGCCCCTACCGACCACGGTCACGGCGTTCAACGCCTCGGTCGGCTCCGCTGACCTCCTGCTGGCCTCCGTCGACCGCGGAAAACTGATCGGATACGGCCCCCAGTCGCTGATGGAAGACGGCCTCGACCTGGTTGTGGAGCTGCGCGACGGTAACGGCGCCGGGCGCGACGTGCTGCTGCAGGTCACCAAGTCGTTCTACCAGGTGGACGGGCAGACGATGCTCTACCTGAACGTGGTGGGGTTCCAGAGCCGCGCCGGCAAGCGCGAGGTCTCCCGTGTGCAGATGGACGGTGACGCCTACGCCACCGTGCTGTGGTCGTCACGGCTTCCGATCGGCGACGAGGTGCACGTGTGGCTGGCCGACATCTCCGAGTCGACCATCGCCTTCCTGACCGAGCTGGCCTGCAGCGCCGGCGACGAGCTGATGATCACCATCAGCGTCGGCGAGCGGCCCGTCACGCTGGAGGCGCGTGTGCGGCGGGTCGACCCCGCCCCGCTGGCACGCTACCGCGTGGCCGCCGACCTCTCGTTTCTACACGAGTGGGATCGCAACGCGGTCGGTCGGCTCAGCGCAGAGGACCACCCGATCGCCGAGGTCGACCCGCAGCGTCAGCCCGACGTCGCCCACGCCCGCGCTCAGAGCCGAGCCGAGCAGCACCAGCTGCAGGCGCGGCTGGCGATCCGGCGCTTCAAGCAGACGCGCCCGGTCGACCCCGAGTAACCGCTACTGCGCGGCCGCGGTCGCGTCCAGATCGCGGCGCAGCTCCTTGATCTCGTCGCGGAGCTTGGCGGCGTACTCGAACCGCAGCTCCTCGGCTGCGGCGAACATCTCCTCCTCCAGCTCGACCACCAGCTTCTCAAGCTCCGAGCGATCCATCCCCTGGGTCTTGGCGCTGCCCCGGCGGCGCCGGCCGGGAACGTTGGGAGACGTGTCCAGGGAGAGGAACTCGGCGATGTCCGAGACGCCCTTTTGGATCGTCTCGGGCGTGATCCCGTGCTCCTCGTTGTAGGCAACCTGGATGGCGCGGCGGCGGTCGGTCTCCTCCACCGCTCCCGCGATCGCAGCGGTGATCTTGTCGGCGTACATGATCACCCGGCCGTTGACGTTGCGCGCAGCTCGCCCAATCGTCTGGATCAACGCCGTCTGGCCGCGGAGGAACCCCTCCTTGTCCGCATCCAGGATCGCCACCAGCGACACCTCCGGCAGGTCGAGCCCTTCGCGCAGCAGATTGACGCCCACCAGCACGTCGTACTCACCCAGGCGCAGCTCACGGATGATCTTGATCCGCTCCAGCGTGTCCACCTCGGAGTGCAGGTAGCGGGTACGGACACCGGCCTCGAGCAGATAGTCGGTCAGGTCCTCGGACATCTTCTTGGTGAGCGTGGTCACCAGCACCCGCTCGTTGGCCTCGGCCCGCTCGGTGATCTCGTTCAGCAGGTCGTCGATCTGGTGACGAGTGGGCCGCACCTCCACCTCCGGATCGACCAGCCCGGTCGGCCGGATGATCTGCTCGGCGACGTGCGTCGAGTGGCGCAGCTCGTAGGCACCGGGCGTGGCCGACACGAACAGCAGCTGCGGCGCCCGCTCGAGGAACTCGTCGAAGCGCAACGGCCGGTTGTCCAGTGCCGACGGCAGCCGGAAGCCGAAATCGATCAGCGTCTGCTTGCGCGACCGATCGCCCTCGTACATGCCGCCGATCTGCGGCACGGTCTGATGCGACTCGTCGATCACGATCAGGAAGTCGTCGGGGAAGTAGTCCAGCAGTGTGTGCGGAGGCGTCCCCGCCTCACGTCCCTCCAGCGGCCGCGAGTAGTTCTCGATGCCGTTGCAGAACCCCATCTCGCGCAGCATCTCCATGTCGTACTCGGTGCGTGAGCGCAGCCGGTGGGCCTCCAGCATCTTGCCCTGGGACTCGAGCTCGGCCAGGCGTTCGCGCAGCTCGTCGTTGATCCGGCCGAGGGCGGCGTCGACCTCCGAGCGCTCCAGCGTGTAGTGCGTGGCCGGGAAGATGGCGAGATGCCCCAGCCGCTCGAACACCTCACCGGTGAGCGGATCGAAATGGGTGATCGACTCCACCTCGTCGCCGAACAGCGAGATCCGGTAGGCCGTCTCCATGTTGGCCGGCTGCATCTCGATCACGTCGCCGCGCACCCGGAAGCGCCCGCGTCCCAGCACAACGTCGTTTCGCTGGTACTGAATCTCGACCAGCTTGCGCAGGATCTCCTCGCGTGGCCGCTCGTCGCCGGTCGAGAGAAACAGCACCATGCGCGAGTACGACTCCGGCGAGCCGATGCCGTAGATGCACGACACCGAGGCCACGATCACCACGTCACGACGCGCGAACAGGGCGGCGGTGGCTGCGTGCCGCAGCCGGTCGATGTCGTCGTTGATCGATGAGTCCTTCTCGATGTACGTGTCCGAGGCCGGCAGATAGGCCTCCGGCTGGTAGTAGTCGTAGTAGGACACGAAGTACTCGACGGCGTTGTGCGGCAGATACTCCCGAAACTCGTTGCACAGCTGGGCGGCCAGAGTCTTGTTGTGGGCGATCAGAAGGGTCGGCTTCTGCACCTCTTCCAGCAACCGCGCCACAGTGTGCGTCTTGCCGGTGCCGGTGGCTCCCAGCAACGTCTGGAACCGGTCCCCGCGGTTGACGGACTCGGCCAGCTCGGCGATCGCACGGGGCTGATCCCCGGTCGGGACGTATGCGGCGGAGACTCGCAGATCGGGCATGTCCGCATTGTACGGTTCGGGGTGCGATGGCCGAACCCACTCCCCCCATCATCCTGCCCGATCCCCCGCTGAGCGACGGCTTGATCACGCTGCGGCCCTGGACACAGGCCGACATCCCCGCGCTGGTGGAGATGTGCAACGACCCCCAGTCGGTGCGGTTCACGACCGTGCCCACGCCGTACACCGCGACCGATGCCGAAGACTGGCTGGCCACCCATCCGATCAACCTGGCCGCCGGGGAGAGCGCGTCGTTCGCCGTCGTCGATCAGATCAGCCAACCACCGATCGCAAGCATCGGCCTGCATCTGCTCACCTCCACCGCGGTCACCGGTGCGGCCGAGGTTGGATACATGACCGCGCCCCCGGCGCGAGGCCGCGGGGTGATGACGCGGGCGGTGCAACTCGTGTGCGAGTGGGCGTTCCAGCGACTCGCGATCGAGCGGGTACAGCTGACCACGCACCTCGACAACCCTGCGTCACAGCGGGTTGCCGCGAAATGCGGCTTTACCCGCGAGGGCGTCCTCAGGCGCTACGGCGTGCAGCGGGGCGAGCGCGTCGATCTGGTGATGTTCTCGCGGTTGGCGAGCGACTAGGAGGGGATCAGCGGTAACCGAGTTGCTCGGCGTACGCCCGCCGGTACAGCTTCTGCAGGCGCAGCACGTCGGAGACGTAGTCTCGGGTCGCTGCAAACTGGATCAAGGGCGACTGCCGCTCTTGCAGCCAGCGGTCGACGTTCGCCTGACCGGCGTTGTAGGCCGCCAACGCCAGCGCAGTGCGCCCGTGATAGTGCTGCCGCAGGTGGTCGAGGTACCAGCTGCCGTAGCGCACGTTGAGGTCGGGGTTCTCGAGGTCGTCGGGGATCTTGAAGTGCTTGCCGCCGGTGCGGATGGCGATGCCCCTGGCCGTCGAGGGCAGCAGCTGCATCAGCCCGATCGCACCTGCCGAAGATTCGGTCTTCGGCCGAAACCGCGACTCCTCGTAGATCACCGCCGCGAGCAGCGCGGGATCGAGATGGTAGATCTTGCCGTATCCGGTGATCGTCGACTGGTAGTGCAGCGGGTAGCGCAGCTGCACGTACCAGTTCGGCTGGCTGTGCTGCACGTACACCGCCGCGGCGATCACCGCCCCGGCCGCAATCAGCGCGATCATCAGCAGCCGCCTCATGGCTGTCGGCAGCGCTCGATCACCGACTGCACGAACCGGTCGAGCTCGGCCAGGTCGCCGTCGTTGACATAGACGAAGTCGCTGCGCGCGGCCTTGTCCGCCTCGGGCAGCTGGTGATCCATGCGCACGGCGGCGCCGGGTCGTCGGGACTCCCGCAGCTCGGTCGGAGCGGTGATGGTCACGACCGCGTCATAGCGGTGCTCCAGCCCCGCCTCGAACAGGGTGGGCGCCTCGTGCACCAACAGCGCCGCCCCACGTTCGAGCTCTCCGTCGCGCCAGCGCTCGAACTCCGCCGCGATCATCGGCAGCAGCAGCTGCTCCAGCCAGCGGCGCTCGTCGGCGTCGGCAAACACGCGGTCGGCCACGAGAGACCGGTCGACGCTACCGTCGGCGCGCATCACCTGCCGGCCGAAGTGTTCCGCGACGGCGGAGCGCACCTCGGGAGAGTCGTACAGGCCGTGCACGATCTCGTCGCTGGAGAGCGTTGCCGCGCCGTGGCGGCGAAAGGCCTCGAGCGCCTCGGTCTTCCCGGCCCCGATCCCGCCGGTCAGGCCGACGACCCGCAGAGGCCGCCGCACACCGCTACTCCTCGACTGGGGCCGGCTCGGCCTCGGCCTCGGCGTCGACCTCGCCGATCTCTTCGGCAACCTCGGTCACACCGTTTTCGGGGCTGTCTGGGTCGGCTTCCACTTCGACCTCGACCTTGACCTCCGCCTCGGCCTGCGGCTCCTCGTCGACCGGGGGCTCAACCGCCTCCGGCTCAGCCTCGACGGCTTCAGGCTCGTGTGCGGCCTCATCGCCCTCTGCGTCGTCGGGAGTGTCGGCGACCGGCTCGAGTTCGGCCTCGTCCGATTCGTCGGCGACGTCGTCGGCGAACACCTCGTCCGACAGGCCCAGCTCAGGAACGGGCACGGTCGAGACCGACGATCCGGCGAGGCCGAGATCGATCGTCTTGACCGGCTCGCCCGGCTCCACCCGGCGCAGCGACAGTGACAGCCGCCGCCGCTCGGCATCGATCTCAATGATCTTGACGTTCACCGCGTCGCCCTGGTTGACGACCTCCCGGGGGTTCTCGACGTGATGCTCAGCCAGCTCGGAGATGTGAATCAGGCCTTCCACGCCGGACACGATCTCGGCGAACGCGCCGAACGTGACCACCTTGGTGATACGGCCGGTGACGACGTCGTTCTGGCTGCATTCGTCGATCACCTTCTGCCACGGGTCGGTCTGGGTCTGCTTCAGGCCCAGCGAGATCCGCTGCCGATCGCGATCGACATCCAGCACCTTGACGTTCACCTTCTGGCCAATTTCGAGGATCTCCGACGGGTGGTTGACGTGGCTCCAGGACAGTTCGGAGATATGGATCAGCCCGTCGATGCCATCAAGATCGACGAATGCGCCGAAGTCGACGATGTTGGAGATCACGCCTTCCACCTCGACGCCCGGTGACAGTCGGTCGAGGATCTGCTGGCGCTGCTCCTTGCGCTCCTCCTCGAGCACCGCCCGGCGGGAGAGCACGACGTTGTTTCGGCTGCGGTTGAGCTCGATCACCTTGCAGCGCAGAGTCTGATCGCGGTACTCCTCCAGATCTTGCACCCGGCGGATGTCGACCAGCGAGGCGGGCAGGAAGCCGCGCACGCCCAGGTCGATGATCAGGCCGCCCTTGACCACTTCGATGACGGAGCCCTCGACCGGCTCGCCGCTCTCGGCGGCCGCTTCGATCCGCTTCCAGGCCTTCTCGAACCGCGCCCGCTTCTTGGACAGGATCAAACGGCCTTCGGTGTCCTCTTTCTGGAGCACCAGCGCGTCGATCTCATCGCCCAGAGCGACCTCTTCGTCAGGATTGACCGAGCGGCGGATCGACAGCTCGGCGATCGGGATGACGCCTTCGGACTTGTACCCGATGTCGACCAGGATCTCGTCTTTGTCCACGCGCACGACTTTGCCGGATACGACATCGCCTTCGTTGAAGTTCGTCAACGTGCGGTCGTAATCGGGCACCATCACGCCGTCCACCTCGATCATCCAGGTGTCCAGCGCTTCGTCCTGCTCGTGTTCGGTCGATTGCATTAGTGGGGATCAGTCCTTTGAAGGTATGGGTCGCACGCACGCGCCCGCAGCACGGGCTGGCCGAGCGTCGCGGGCATTATACAAGCGCAGGGCGTGACCACCGGCGGTGGCCCAGATCACCAGCTGCGAATCACTCGCTTGCCGGCCAGGATGGCCGCGGAAAACGGGGGCAGAGTGAGCTTCGGGTAGCCGTTGAAGGCCACCTTGGCCGGCGCCGCAGAGGGGTTCACCGCGACGTCGCCGGACGGATATTCGCGCGTCCACGCCGCCCCCTGGGCGATCGGCTCGCCCTCGTCCTTGTCGCCCAGGTCGGTCTGGTAGAGCGGGTTCAGAGGCCCACGCACGCCGTACACCGACAGCCCGGTCTGCACCAGCAGATAGCTGGCCAGGCCGTACACACGCTGAGCCCTGGTCAGGCGCTGGTCGTCATCCCACACCACCGGCGCCGCCCGGTACCCGAAGGCCACGTGGAAGTAGTTGAACAGCTCCGTCCAGGCTGGGCCGGTCAGCAGGGCGAATCCCCGGCCCACGCTGACGGAGTCGGTGCTGTTGATCTGGCCGCTGTCGACGATCGAGGCAGGGCCGTTTTGGGCGGCCAGCCGAAACCCGCTGGTCTTGATCACCGCGCGGGTCACCTCGAGCGCATGGCCAAGATAGTTGCGCTGCACCGGGGGAGTGATCGGCCGGCCGGCGTGGTCGACCGGCACCCCATCCCAATCGGGGTCGTTGTCCGCATCGATCACGTTCACGCCGGTCCAGCCGTCCCGCTCCAACTCACCGGCAACCCGCTGCGCCCACAGCGTCTGGTAGTTGAGGTTGGCGAAGTTGAGCAGGATCTCATCGGGTTGCCCGACCGGGTGAACCACGTTGCCCTCGGCGGTGTGGAGGATCCACTCCGGATGGTTGCGCGAGATCCATCTCCTCGAGAACACCGCCTGGGGGCAGCCGTTACAGGCATACATCAGCGACCGCGCCTCCCACAGCTGCAGCGTCGGATTGATCGCGAGCATGTCGTGCGTGCGGTCGCCCCACGCGCCCACGCCGAACACCGCTGACTGGGCTCGGGCCACGCAGTCGGCCGCATGCTCGCTCGGCGGGGCGCTGAGCCGCACCGCCATCGACACCGCCGGGCGCTTGGTGTTCTCACACGTCGATGTCGGAGCCGAGGCACCCCGCCCCAGACAGCCGGTGGCCATCGCCGCCATGAACGCCGCCGCAGCTACGGCGGCTACTCGGCGCCGCATTCCTTGCAGTGCCCCTCTGCGGTCGCGATCATGCCCCCGTCGGGAGGCGTGATCACCGCCACCACAGGCAGCTCGAGCTCCGACCCACAGCGGGCGCAAAAGCCGCCCGTGGGCGGGTGATGGTCGAGCACAAACCGAATGTCTGCCTCGATTCCCACACCGTTTGCCGACACGACGCCGTCGTGTTCGCGTACCCGTCCGAACTCCAACCGGACGCTGCCGCTGTGCTCGCCGTGGATGTCGCGCACCATGCCGACCCCGACACCCATCGCAGCATCCAGCTGATCGGGTGCCACCGCCGCCAGGAACAGCTCCACCTCGAGGTGCTCACGATGCTCCCCCGCGTCGATCCACAGGTAGGTGCCCTCCTCGTCGCCGCGCCGAGCGGGAAGCGCGTGCAGGGTGCCGGAGATCTGAATCCATCCGTTCACTTTGCGTCCAGCCAGGTGGTGCCCACGCCGGTATCGACGTCCAGCGGCGGATCCAGCGGATAGGCGCCGGTCATGTGCTCGACCACGATCTGCTTGACCGCGCCGACCTCCCCCTCCACCACCTCGAACAACAGCTCGTCGTGGATCTGCAGGACCAGCCGAGAACGCCGGCCGGTATCGCGCAGGGCGTTGTGACACCCGATCATGGCCACCTTGATGATGTCGGCGGCCGACCCCTGCATGACGGTGTTGACCGCCAGCCGTTCGCCCAGGCTGCGGGTCTGGTAGCCGGACGCTCGCAGCTCGGGAATCGGGCGACGGCGGCCGAACAGCGTGCTGACGTAGCCAAGCTCCTTGGCCGATGCGATCGTGCGGCTGATGAACTCGTTCACGTGCGGGAACCGCGCCAGGTAGGTGTCGATGTAGGCCTGAGCTTCCTCGCGAGAGATCGAGAGCTGCTCCGACAGGCCAAACGCGCTGATGCCGTAGATGATTCCGAAGTTGACGGCCTTGGCGCGGTTTCGTTCCTCCCGCGTGAGCGACTCGGCCGGCTTGCCCAGCACCTCGGCGGCGGTCACGCGGTGGATGTCCTCACCGCGGGCAAACGCGTCCTTGAGTGCAGGCTCGTCGGACAGGTGCGCAAGGATCCGCAGCTCCACCTGCGAATAGTCGGCCGACAGCAGCCGAGCGCCGTCCTCGGCCACGAATGCGCCCCGGATCTCACGGCCCAGGGGCGTGCGGATCGGGATGTTCTGGAGGTTCGGCCGGATCGAGGACAGCCGCCCGGTGGCGGCGGTCGTCTGGCTGAAGGTGGTGTGCAGGCGGCCGTCGCGCTCGTCCACCAGGCCGGGCAGCGGCTGCACGTAGGTGTTGAGCAGCTTGGACTGCTCCCGCCAGGCCTCGATCACCGCCACGATCGGGTGGAGGTCGCGGATCTTGGCGAGCACCCGGGCGTCGGTGGAGTAGCCGGTCTTGCCCTTGCGATCGGCCGGCAGCCCCAGTCGCTCGAACAGGATCTCGCCGAGCTGCTTGGGAGAGCCGAGCGTGAACGGCCCACCGGCGAGCTCGTACGCGCGCTCCTCCAGCTCGTCGACCTGGTCGCCGAGCTTGGCGGCGATCTCGGCCAGCCTGTAGATGTCCACCCGGATGCCGGCTGCTTCCATGTCGGCCAGCACCGCAATTAGCGGCAGCTCGATGTCGCGGTAGAGGCCGCCCATCTCCCGCTCCTCCACGCGGCTCAGCAGCTCCGGATGAAGGCGCAGTGAGGCCGCGGCGGTGCGCACAGCGGCGGCGGTTTCCTCGTCGGCGCCGACCTCGATCTCGACTCCCAGTTCGCGGGCGAGGTCGTCGACCGAGTAGTCCGACCGGCCGGGGTCGACCAGGTAGGCCGCCAGCGCGGTATCGCCGGCCGGCTGAAGACCCGCCAGGTGCAGGCCGTGGGTGAGCACCCGGGTGCGGCCCAAGGCCGACACCAGCTGAGGGCCGGTGGCTTCGATCACCACCACCGGAGCATCCGCCGCGGCGATGGCGTAACGGTTCTCGCCGGCCGGCGCAACCCCCACCTCGCCGCTGATCGCGGCGAGCTCGGACAGGTCGCCCTCGCGCCACTCTGTGGGCGTCTTCTCGGCGGGCAGCGGCGCCGCTCCGGGCAGCGCCTCTTCCAACTCGTCCATGCGTTTCAGCAGTGCCCGAAACTCGAGCTTTCGGAACAGCTCGGCCATGCCCGAGCGGTCAGGCGGCTCGACCACCACGTCGTCGAGATCGAGCGTCAACGGGACGTTGCGATCGATGGTGGCAAGCTGTTTGGACTTGCGGGCGGTGTCGGCACCGGTGCGCAGCGACTCCCGTCGCTTGTCACCCGAGACGGCGTCCAGATTCGAGAGGATGCCTTCCACCGAGCCGAGCTGGATCAAGAGTTCGGCCGCAGTCTTCTCGCCGATGCCCGGCACCCCGTCGATGTTGTCCGAGGTATCCCCCTTGAGCGCGATGAAATCGGGAATCTGCTCCGGTGTGATGCCGTAGCGCTGCCTGATGCGGTCGGGCGTGTACACGACCACGTCGGCCACCCCGCGGGGAGTCATCATGATGCAGACCTGCTCGGAGGCCAGCTGGAACGCGTCTCGGTCGGTCGACACCACGCACACGTTGTGGCCGGCCTGCTCGAACTGGGCAGACAGCGTGCCGATCACGTCGTCGGCCTCCATCCCCTCGGCTCGGACGTTGCGGTACCCGAAGGCGTTCACGATCGGCTCGAAGTACGGCTGCTGGAGCTTCAGCAGCTCCGGCGTTGGCTTGCGATGCGATTTGTACTCCGGGGACAGCGCGGTGCGGGCGGCGGAGCGCTCGTCCCAGGCCACCAGCACCGTCTTGGGCCGATAATCCATCAGCAGCTTCATCAACATGTTGGCGGTTCCCAGAAGTGCGTTGGTGGGCTGGCCCTCCACCGTCTGCAGCTCCTCCGGCAGTGCGTAGAAGGCGCGATACGTGAGCCCGTTACCGTCGACCAGGAAGACGTCGCAGCGGCGGGCGGGCTCGTCGTCGAGGTTGATGTCCTTGGGAGCCTTTTGCTTGACCGTCGCCATCGGAAACGACAGCGTATCCGAGGCTCGCGAGATAGGCTTCGCCGCCGATGGCCGGCATCAATCCCTCAGCCTCGTACAGCCTCACCATGCGGATCGAGCTGCCCTCGGGTCCCGGCACGTTCGCGCGCGTCGCGGCAGCCATCGCAGAGGCCCACGGCGACGTCGGCGCGATCGACCTGGTGCGGGTGACCAAGGCGGTCACGCTGCGGGATATCACCGTGTCTGCAGCCGATGCCGATCACGGCCAGCGAATTGTGGATGCGGTCCGGGCGGTTCCCGGAATCGAGATCGTGCACGTCTCCGATCGCACCTTCCTGATGCACCTGGGCGGCAAGATCGAGGTGCACAACAAGGTGCCGGTGAAGACCCGAGACGATCTGTCGATGGCCTACACCCCCGGGGTCGCCCGCGTGTGCATGGCCATCCACGACGATCCCGACAAGGTGCGGGCACTCACCATCAAGCAGAACTCGGTGGCGGTGGTCACCGACGGCACCGCGGTGCTGGGGCTGGGCGATATCGGCCCCCGGGCGGCCATGCCGGTGATGGAGGGCAAGGCGATGCTGTTCAAGGAGTTCGCCGGCATCGACGCCTGGCCGCTGTGCCTGGACACCACCGATACCGACGAGATCATCGCCGTGGTCAAGGCCATCTCGCCGGGCTTCGGCGGCATCAACCTGGAAGACATCGCCGCCCCTCGCTGCTTCGAGATCGAGGGCCGGCTGCGGCGCGAGCTGGATATCCCGGTGTTTCACGACGATCAGCACGGCACTGCCGTGGTCGTGCTGGCCGGGCTCCTGAACGCCGCCCGGCTGGTGGGAAAGCCGCTCAGCGAGCTCAAGATCGTGCTGGTCGGTGTGGGCGCCGCGGGCGTGGCCGTGACCAAGCTGCTGCTCGAGGCGGGCGTCACCGACATCATCGGGTGTGACCGCGAGGGCGCCCTGCATCCGGGCAAGAAGAACCTGACGGCGATCAAGAAGTGGTATGCCCGCCGCACCAACCCGCGGAAGTTCACGGGCAGCGTCGACGAGGCGCTGGTGGGCGCCGACGTGTTCCTCGGCCTGGCCGGTCCGGGAGCTGTCTCGGTCGACGCGGTGCGATCGATGGCCGACGATGCGATCGTGTTTGCGATGGCAAATCCCGACCCCGAGGTGCGACCCGAGGACGTCGAGAACAGCGTGGTGCGGGTGATGGCCACCGGCCGCTCCGACTACCCCAACCAGGTCAACAACGTGCTCGCCTTCCCGGGGATCTTCCGCGGGGCGCTGTCGGCCTCAGCCACGACCATCAACGAGGAGATGAACCTGGCGGCCGCGCGCGCGATCGCAGCGGTGATCACCGAGGACGAGCTGCACGAGGAGTACGTGATCCCGTCGGTGTTCAACAAGGCCGTGGTGGAGTCGGTGGCGCTGGCGGTGGCCGAAGCCGCGGTCGCTACCGGAGTTGCCCACCGATCGGCGTCGGCGGCCGCCGAGTCGGCAGCGTCGATCTACCGCTGAGGCGTTTCCCGGCTTCCCCACTGCGGCGGGCGCTTGCCGAGGAAAGCTTCGATGCCCTCCTGCGCGTCGCCGAGAGTCGCGTTTTGGGACATCACCGACTGTGCAAGATCGTAGGCCGCCGGCTCTGACAGGTCGATCTGGTCATAGAACGCCCGCTTGCCGAGCCCCACCGTCACGCCGCTCGCAGTTGAGATCCTGGCCGCCAACTCGTCCACCGCTGCGTCCAGATCTGCATCCGCCACCACCCGGTTCACCAGCCCCCATTCCAGCGCGGTCACAGCGTCGATCAACTCGCCGGTCAGCAGCATCTCCATCGCCCGTTTGCGTCCCACAGCTCGGGACAGCGGCACCATCGGCGTCGAGCAGAAGAGACCAATCCGCACCCCCGGCGTGCCGAACCTGGCCGCCTCCGACGCCACCGCCAGATCGCAGGTCGCGACCAGCTGGCAGCCCGCAGCGGTGGCCACGCCGTGGACCCGCGCAATCACCGGCTGCGGCACGTTGTGGATGGTCTGCATCAGCTCGGTGCAGACGTCGAACAGCTGCTGGTAGTCCTCCAGCCGCCGTCCCACCATCTCGCTCAGGTCGTGGCCGCTGGAGAACGCGACCCCTGCACCCGAGAGCACGATCGCGCGCACATCCGAGTTGTCGCCGACCGAACGCAGCACCGCGGTCAGCTCCTGCATCAGCTCCAGGCTGAGCGCGTTTCGGCGCTGGGGCCGGTTGAGCGTGATCCGGGCGACGCCGACGTCGACCTGCACCAGCACCGGCCGCTCTGCGGTCACCGGTCGCTCTGTCTCGGTTGCCATCTGCCAGACCCTCCCATCGGTCGGATCAGGCTCAATCGTACCCGCCCGAACCGGGCCTCAGTACTTGTCCATGTACTGATCGAGCTCCCACTGGTGCACCTGCTCGTTGTAGAGCGCCCATTCCTCGCGCTTGAGCCGGATGTACTCGGTGAAGATGTGGTCGCCGAGCGCCGACTGCATCACCGTGTCGGCTTCCAGCTCGTCGATCGCCTTCGACAGGTCGTGGGGCAGGCTCTTGATGCCGAGCTCCGCCGACTCCGCCTCGGTCAGGTCATAGATGTTGCGGTTGACCGGCTCGGGCGGTGTCAGTGCATCGCGGATGCCGGAGAGTCCCGCTTCCAGCATGCAAGCCAGCGCGAGATACGGATTGGCGGTGGGATCGGGCGTGCGCAGCTCGATCCGGGTGGAACGTCCGCGCTTGGCCGGTACCCGGATGGCCGCCGAGCGGTTGCCGGGCGACCAGGCGATGTACACCGGAGCCTCGTACCCGGGCAGAAGCCGCTTGTACGAGTTGACCGTGGGGTTGGCGACCGCGGTGATCGCCGGCAGGTGATTGAGGATGCCTGCGATGTAGGAACGGGCCTCGGACGACAGCTGGAGTGAGTCCGACTCGTCCAGGAACGCATTCTCGTCCCCGCGCGCCAGCGACTGGTTGACGTGCATTCCCGAGCCGTTCTCGCCGTGCAGCGGCTTGGCCATGAAGGTGGCATGCATGCCGTGATGGGCGGCGATCACCTTGACCACCATGCGGAAGGTGATCAGGTTATCGGCGGTGGTCAGAGCGTCGTCGTGGCGGAAGTCGATCTCGTGCTGGCCGATGGCGACCTCGTGATGGGCGGCCTCGAGGTGAAAGCCCATCTTCTGCAGCGTCACCTCGATGTCGCGGCGGCAATCCTCGCCGCGATCCATCGGCGCCACGTCGAAGTAGCTCGCCGCGTCGTGCGGGTCGACGGTGGGATTCCCGTCGGCATCGGTGCGAAAGAGGAAGAACTCCGCCTCGGGGCCGACGTTCATCTTGTAGCCGAGATCGGCGGCGCCTTTCAGCACCCGCTTCAGATTGGACCGCGGATCGCCGGCGAACGGCGTCCCGTCGGGATCGGCCACATCACAGATCAACCGAGCTGTGCGGGCATCCTCGGTGCCGCGCCAGGGCAGCACCGCATAGGTCGATGGGTCGGGCAGAAAGTACATGTCGGACTGCTCGATGCGCTTGAACCCGCGGATCGAGGAGCCGTCGAACATGAGCTCGTTGTTGAGCGCCTTTTCGAGCTCCTCCACCGGGATCGAGACGTTCTTGACCGCGCCGTAGGGCTCGGTGAACTGCAGCCGCATGAACGCGACATTGTCGCGGCGGCAGCGCTCCATGACCTCCTGATTATCCATCGGGCTCCTCCGGGGCTGGCTGGTGAAGGCGAGAGTCTAAACGCTCGCTTCGGCTACCTCCGCCGGTCACACATTTTCGCTCGCGATCGCGATCTCCTCAGTCACTTCGACCAGGTCGCGGTTCGCGTTGTAGACCTGCATCTGGCGGTCTGCACCCGACCCGTTCTCGAGGATCCACTCGATCCGGGAGAGCTCCTCGGTGCAGCCCAGCTGCTTGGCGATCGGCTTGAGCTCGCGCAGCCGTCGCTTGGCGAGCGTCTTTGCCGGCACCTTTGCGCGCTTCCCCGCCGCCAGATCCATCAGCGGGGCGTCCAGCCCGTAGCGCGCCGCCAGCCATTTGTTCTCCGACATGAGGATCCGGTGGAAGACCGGCACCGGCTCGCCGGCCTCGAACTGATCGACCAGCAGCTTGACCAGGCAATGGACGTAGGCGGCCAGAGCGGTCGCGTCCTCCACCCGCGTCTGGACGTCCATCACCCGGATCTCGAGTGTGCCAAACCGGGGATGTGGACGCACGTCCCACCACAGGTGGGTGTAGTCGCCGATCGCCCCGGTGGCCTCCATGAATCCCACCGCATCGGCGTAATCCTGGTAGCTCTCGAAGCGAGGTGGCAGACCGCTGCGCGGGAAGGCTGCAAACACCGCCGAGCGAGTCGAGTAGAGGCCGCTCAGCTCACCCCGCCAAAACGGCGAGTTGGCCGAGAGCGCCAGCAGCACCGGCAGCTCGATCAGGACGCCCTCCATCGCCGCCAAGCAGGCCTCCGGTGAGGGCACGGCGACGTGCACGTGCATGCCGAACACCAGCTCGCGGCGGGCGATGTACTGGAGCATCTCGACCAGCTGACGGTATCGATCGCGAGCCGTGATCTTCTGGTGCTCGTACAGCGAGAAGGGGTGGGTGGCCGAAGCGCCCAGGCGCATTCCGTGCTCACGGGCTCGCTCGGCAACCCAGCGCCGCAGGCCGCGCAGGTCGGTGTCCGCTGCGGTCACGTTGGTGCAGACGGCGGTGCCGGACTCCAGCACACACTGCATCAACTCCGGTTTCAGCTGCTCGCCGAGGTCGGCGGCGGCCGCCTCGTCGAGCAACTGCTCGACGCCGGACACCAGCTCGAAGCTGTCACCGTCCAGCAGCATGTACTCCTCCTCCACGCCCACCGTGAAGGGCCGGCCGTCACCAAACCGATGGTCGAGCACGCTCGTCCGCGCCCCGCCCTTGCTGTGAGACTGAGCCGCCACGCCCCTGGTTGTACCATGTCTCCGCGCCGAAGTGGCGGAACGGTAGACGCACGCGACTCAAAATCGCGCGGCCGAGAGGCCGTGTGGGTTCGACTCCCACCTTCGGCATGTCGGCGTCGGCGCCGACCCCGGCAGAACCGTGAATAACGGTGCCTGGCACCGTTATTCACCACCGGCGGCGCAGGATGAATAATTGGTGCCTGGCACCAATTATTCAGTCAGGGCTTCGAGGGCGGCTGCGACGTCGTTGACCGACTCGCGGGTGTCGATCTCGGCGGTTGCGCCGGTGCGCAGCAGCGGCTCGACCGTGCGGAGCTGGTGCAGGATCAGGGCACGCTCGACATCGGTCTTGCCGTGGTCATTGGTCGTGCGGCGCGCGATCCGCTCGAGGATCACGTCCTGCGGGGCGCTCAGCAGCACGATCTGGTCGAAGCGAGGGTAGAACTTGACTTGATTGGCGACGCATCCCGAGATGAACAATGCCCCACCGGAGCGCTGCGAGAGCAGCCTATCGACGCGATCCTCGCGCCAAAGCACCTCCCAGCCACCGTCCTCGTCGCTCGGCACCTCCTCGGTCCACCCGTCGTCATCGGTGTCGACAACCGTGTGTCCTCTGTGGGCAAGCTCGGCCAAGACCGTCGACTTGCCTGTGCCCGACATGCCCGTCACCAGAATGACCGTCATTCGGCGGAGCATAGGCTCACGCGGGATGGCCAAGGGAGGAGAGCTGGGCGGACGCCACGGGGGTCAAGAACGCGACGGCCACCCAGCGCCCTCCCGTGCTTCGAGCGTACCCGGACTCGACGTGCACCGCTAGATCTAGCACGCAACAGATTTCACATTTGCGGGCACGCGTAAGCTTCGTGAGCAGATGACATCGCAACCGACAATCCAGCGCGACGCCGACATGTTCACCATCACCGCCTCCGGGGCCTCGATCGAGGTCGCCCGAGACGATACCCACGTGCGGGTAACGGGCCGACCCGGCGAGGGCGCCGAGCCAACCGCCTTCACGGTCGCGCGCAGCGACTACGACATGTTCGGGGGACGCGTGTGCAGCACCTGGAAGCAGGAGCTGTACGAGGCCGACACGCACGCCAGCCTCGGAAATCCGATGGGCGCGCACCTGCAGATCGACCGCACCGCACCGCGGGCGCTGACAGCCACTCTGAGCAGCCCCACCGGGGGGTTCACGATCGAGCATCTGGACGGGTTCGAGTTGATCTCCGCCCTGGCAGCGCTGATGAGCTACCAGCCGCCGGCGGGGCAGCTTTCCGCTTGACCACCCGCCTGTGACCTGATTTAGTCGACTGTATTAGTCAATCGTCTGACAGCGACTCCACGGAGCGTCTCCTGAACGCCGCCGAGCGCGTTCTCGCCCGCGACGGACGGCCTGGGCTGACCACCCGCCGAGTGGCGCAGGAAGCGGGCGTGAACCACGGCCTGGTGCACTACCGCTTCGGGTCGCTGGAAGCGCTGACGGCTGCGACCGCACGGCGACATCACCAGCGCGTATTGGAACGGCGGCAGGCGATCCTGGCGAGACCCGGCCCGTTCATCGATCGGTGGCGGGCCACAGTCGACGATCTCGAGCACGACCTGACATCGGGCGATGCCCGCATCGCCGCCGAGCTGCGGGCGATCGGATTCGATCAGCGACAGGTTCGAGGAGAGGTTGCCGCCGCCACCGAGCGGTGGCGTTCCACGCTCACCCAGGCGTTCGCATCGGCTGCAGCCGAGTACGGCCTGACCGCCTCGGCGGTCGCGCCGATCGTCGCCCTGGTGACGACCTTCACCACCGGCCTGGCCGACGAGCGGCTGTTGGGAATCGACGGCGGCCACGCCGAGCTGCTCGAGTGGGTCGACGGGATGATCGTGTCGATCGCCACGGTCCCCGAGGGCTGAAGCTCACGCACCCAGCGCGAAGCGACGGCCGAGTCCGAGGTCGTCCTGGGCCAGTCGTCCCAGCAAGATCCGCTCGATACACACCCGCTGTTCACCGGTGAGCGCCGTGAACGAACACCCGACCACGGTCTCCCCCGGTGTCGATCCTGCACGCACCGAGGCGATGATCACCTCGGCCCGTAGCGGCACATCGAACAACCGCCCGGTCAGCCTCAAATGATCGCCCCGCCACAGCTTGCCGGCCACGGTCAGCCCCGCGGCCTCCCTGGAGATGTCTGTCAGGGTCGCGTGCAGCCGGGCGCCCGCGGCGGCCTGACGGCAGTTGACTGCGGTCAGTGTCACCCACGCAGCGGCTGGTGCGCGTGGGGTTCCCCGGCGGTCGGATCGGGAGGGCATGAGCTTGTCATCGGCTTTCGCGGCCGGCTCCTCAATACCTGGTCGCCGGGTGGTACGTTGCGGCGATGCAGATCGGCATCCTCACGGGCGGCGGCGACTGCCCGGGGCTGAACGCCGTGATCCGAGCGGTCACCCGAAGCTCGCTCGACGCCGGCCACAAGGTGATCGGGGTGCAGCACGGATGGCGGGGTATGGTCGAAGGTCACACGCGGGTGCTCGAGTCGCGGGACATCGCCGGCATCCTGCCCCGCGGCGGCACGATCCTGAAGACGTCCAGGACCAACCCGTTCGAGATCGACGGTGGTGTCGATCGAGTGCGCGAGAACCTCCGAAACCTGGACGCGCTGGTGGCGATCGGCGGCGAGGACACCCTTGGAGTCGCGGCCCGGCTGCACGCCGAGTACGACGCACCGGTGGTGGGAGTGCCCAAGACGATCGACAACGACCTGTCGGGCACCGACTACACCTTTGGCTTCGACACAGCGCTGGCGATCGCGACCGAGGCGATCGACCGGCTTCACTCCACCGCCGAGTCGCACGACCGGGTGATGGTGTGCGAGGTGATGGGCCGCCACACCGGGTGGATCGCGGTCATGAGCGGGATCGCCGGAGGCGCCGACGTGATCCTGATCCCCGAGATCCCGATTACGGTGGAACGCTGCTGCCGGCTGATCGAGCAGCGCCACGCCAAGGGCAAGGATTTCTCCATCGTGGTGGTCAGTGAGGGGTACGGGCTGACCTTCGAGAGCGGCGAATCCCGCGGCCTGGTTGCCTTGGCGGGCACCGACGCCTTCGGCCACGCCCGCTTGGGTGGAGTCGGCACCACGCTCGCGGCCGAGATCGAGGCTGCCACCGGCTTCGAGACGCGGGTCACCACGCTGGGCCACATTCAGCGCGGCGGCTCGCCCACCCCCCGTGATCGCGTGCTGGCAACCCGGTTCGGCCTCAAGGCGGCAGCGATGGTGCACGATGGGGAGTTCGGCCAGATGGCTGCACTCCGCGGCGACGACATCGTGGCCGTCCCGCTGACCGCCGCCGTCGCCGAGCTGAAGCTCGTCCCCCGGGCGCTGTACGACCAGGCTGCGGCGTTCTTCGGTTAGCGGCTATCGCCGCGGAGCATGTCCAGCGACTTCGAGATGCCCTGATCACACGCCCACCGGCCGATCACGGCAGCATCGACGCCTGCCCCTTCCAGGGCCATCACCTGCTCGCGCGTGCGGATGCCGCCCTGAGAGATCACGGTCTTGCCGGCCGGCACCTCCTCCAGCAGCGAGAAGGTGTGCTCGAAATCGGGCGCTCCAGCGCGGTGCCCGTTTCTGATCAGGAAGGAGTCCGGATCGAGCAGGTCCAACACGTGCTCGAGCTCGTCTTCTGTCGCGACCTGCACGACCACATCGAGGCCGACGTCCCAGGCTACCGACTGGAGGTCGTTGAACAGCCCGTCGTCATCGTCCAGTGCCTCGGCGATCAGCACCACGCCCTGAGCGCCGTCGAGCCGCGCTTCGTACAACTGGTAGGCATCCACCAGCAGTCCCCAATGCAGTACCGGCAGCGAGGTCGTTGGCGCCGTGCCCCGCAGCGTCTCGTCGGTGTCCACCGCGATTCCCGCAATACCGGCCTGGGCAGCGTCCTCCAGCACCTCGGCTGGGTACGGCTCGCGCGCCCGCAGGATGAATGCGATCTCCTCCCCGCCCACCCATTCGGTGAACGGCCGGATCGGCTTCAGCTGCTCGACAGCGGCCTCCAGCTCGGCCTGCGGGCGGGCGCTGCGGCGCTTGTCCACCGCACGTCGCGTCTCGGATATCTGGCGATCAAGCGACGGCATCGACCGTCGCTTCCTCGATGATCGCAACCGCGGAGCTGGTACCCAGCCGCTGAGCCCCCGCAGCCAGCATGGCAGCCGCATCCGCAGCGGTTCGAATGCCACCGGAGGCCTTGACCCCCACCGACGGGGGCAGCACCGATCGCATCGTCTCGACCGCGGCCACCGTGGCACCGCCGCCCACAAAGCCCGTGGAGGTCTTGGCGAAATCGGCACCGGCCCGGGCCACCAGCTCGCAGGCGGCGATCAGCTGATCGTGCGAGAGCTGTGACGACTCGACGATCACCTTGACGCGAGCGTCGGCCCGGTCGGTGTGAACGGCCGTCACCACCGCTTCCGCGTCGGCCAGCGCCGCTGCGCTGTCCCCCGCCCGCAGCACCGGCCATGCCATCACCACGTCGACCTCCGAGGCGCCGTCGGCCACCGCGGTGCGGGCCGATTCGACCTTGGCGGCGGTCGAGTCGAGGCCGTGCGGGAACCCGACCACGGTGCACACCGCCGCATCGCCGTCCAGACGCTTGGCCGCTCGTGCCACCCACCATGGATAGATGCACACGGCTGCGAATCCGAACCGCTTGGCGTCGTCACAGACGCCGTCGATGCGAGCGACGGGTGCCGCGGCGTCGAGCAGCGTGTGATCGACAGCGGACGCAAAGGTCTCGATGGATAACGGCGGCATCCGGCGCATATCGTAACTCACACGCCCAGCCGATCGAGCTCTGACGAATCCCGTCGCCAGTGGGGACGCACCCGCACCGTCAGATCCAGCATCACCTGACCGCCGGTGAGCTCTTCCAGGTGCCGCCGGGCATCGGTTCCGATGCGCTTGACCATGCCGCCGCCCTTGCCCACCAGGATTCGCTTCTGCGACTCCGTCTCACAGATCAGCCGCGCCACGATCCGAGTGTGGTGGCGCAGCTGCTCGAACTCAAGCACCTCCACCGCCACCGCGTGAGGTACCTCCTCCCGGGTCAGCCGCAGGGCCGCCTCGCGCACGATCTCGGCCGCACGATCGCTGTCGTTCTGGTCGGAGGTCATCTCGACGGGGAATAGCACCGGCCCCTCCGGTAGCAGCGAGATCAGATCCGCCAGCAGCGCGTCCACGCCGTCTCCGGTGAGCGCGCTGATCGGATGCAGCGAGCGAAACTCTCCCAGCTCTCCCGCAGCGGCGATCGCCGGCGCGATCGCGGCGGCGGGCATCCCGTCGACCTTGTTCAGCACGATCACACACGGCGGACCTCCCTCCCGCAGCACCCGACCGGCGATGTGGCGGTCGCCGCGCCCGATCGACTCCCGCGCGTTCAGCATCAACACCACCGCATCGGCATCGGCAAGCGTCTCGTCGACCGCCCGCTGCATCCGCTCGGTGAGCCGGTCGAAGGGCTTCTGGAATCCCGGCAGATCGGCCAGGATCAGCTGATACCCCTCCCCCGAGACCACTCCCAAAGCGCGCCGGCGGGTGGTCTGCGGCCGGTCGGAAACGGCCACGATGTGCGCGCCCACCAGGTGGTTGACCAGCGTCGACTTGCCCACGTTGGGCCGACCCGCAAGCGCTACGAACCCCGACCGGTGTTCGCTCACAGGGTGAACTGCTCGGGCAGGAGCTCCGACAGCGTCGCCGCCACCACCGCCCCCGCACGGCGGTAGACGACCACCATCTCCGGCGAGAACTCTGCCAGTACCTGCCGGCACGCCCCACACGGCGGCGCAGACTGCCGGTCGGCGTGGATCGCGATGGCATCGAAGCTGGTGGCGCCGTTGGTCACGGCCGAGAACACCGCGGTGCGCTCGGCACAGCAGGTGAGACCGTATGACGCGTTCTCGACGTTGACACCCGACACCACCTCGCCGTTTGCGAGCCTCAGCGCGGCTCCCACCTGCACTCCCGAGTACGGCGCATGCGCGTTGACACCGGCCGCTTGGGCCAGCTCGTACAGCGCCAGCTCGTCAGGTGTAGGAGGCCGCACCACCCGAACCTTACCGGTCAGGAAGGGAGACTCGGGTGGCGCAGCACCACCGGCCCCGACCTCGGCCTGACCACCACAACGCGCAGAGGCGGGTTGTGGTGCGAGCTCGCCGGCGGGGGCGGCGCAGGTGCGACGGTGGGTGCGGTCACGGCTGCCGGGGGAGTGGCCGAATGCCGCTTGCGCCGGCGATGCGGTCTCCGTCTGGGACGGTGATGGGTGACCTTGTGATGCCGTGCTGTGGGCCGATGCGCAGGCTTGGAGGGGGCAGGGATCGGCACCGGATGGGTGACCGGCGATGCCGGAGTCGACGCACTTGTCGCGTGGGGTTGGGAACCGCTCAGCGTGGTGAACAGGTTGAGCACCACCAGCAGGGGCACCAGCAGCGTCAGCACCAACGACGACCACCGAAACCAGCCGCTCGCCATGAGCGGTTGGACGCGATCCCACCACGGCACACGATCCGAAGCGATCACCGGGTGGTCGAAGACCCCTCTGACCCCGACCGGCTCGCCCCTCTCTCGGCTTTCGTGTACCGCGGTGGCCGCGGCCTCGAGCTCGTCGAGGCAATCCGCCAGCGATCCAAACTCCCGATTCACCGCAGCGCTGACCCACCCGGCGATCTGCGCCGGCAACTGCTGCCCATGCACCGTCGCCGAGTACAGCCGAGCGATCAGCACCTGCCCGTCCTGCTCAGGATGCAGCACGGCCGGAGCGTCGGGTCGCCCCAGCAGCGGCAGCTCCAGAAACGGGGTCGGCCCTGGGCCGACACCGAAGTCGGTGGCCTCCGCCACGTCGGTGACAAACCCGCGGGCGGTGACGGCCTCCACCAGCCGGCCGAACCCCAGCGCCAGCCGGGCGGCATCGACCGCACCGGGCCGGCGCATCGCCCGCCACCGCTCCAGCGGCATTCCCAGGCTGGGAGGCAGCACCAGGAACGGGTGGCCGTTGTGGTCGCCGAAATCGAGTACGCCGATCACCCCGGCGGTGCCGATCCCACACCAGCGGGCGACCGTCTCGGACAGCTCCTCGGCGCCCCACTCACCCGGCAAGAAGACGATCCGCACCTGGGCCGCGCGGCCGGCATGCGTGTCCAACGCGTCGACCGGTCCGAACGGGCGGGATCGCAGACTGACCGGGCTGGTGAGATAGCGGTCGGCGATCACCTCGGCGGTGCTGGTCACGGGTACGGACATGAGCACAACCTACGACCGCGGCTCGTCTCGACACTACCCCCGACCGGTCACAAACCGATCACAACTCTCCGCGCTGAAATCTGCCTACCCGAGGATCTGGAAGATCGCGGCAGTCACCATCGCCCCCAGCACCCCGCCGTAGACGACCTCGAGGGTGGTGTGCACGCGGGCTTCGACCCGGGTCTGCACCACCAGCAGCGCCATCACGAACGCCAGCGTCGAGATCAGCACCTGATTGTCATCGCCCTGAGTGACGAACGTAATCGCCGCCCAGCCTCCGAACGCGATCGCAGCGTGGCCGGACGGCAGTCCGCCGCGGAGAGGCGTGCCGCGGGCGAAGTAGGCCTTGGTCGCGATCACCAGCAGGATCACCACCGCCATCGCGATCACGGTGATGTGCACTGAGGAGTCCTGGACGCTTTGGATCGCGCGCCGGCTGGGCTGCTGCAGATGCGTGCCGAGCACCAGATAGGCAACCAGCACCGCGGTCACCGCCGCTACCAGCACCGTTCCGGCTGCGACATCCTTGGCGATCCGGGCGCGCGGGTCGAACGAGTTGGTCGCCACGTCCAGAGCCATCTCGACGGCGGTGTTGAACATCTCGGCAACGATCACGAACCCCACTGCGAGAATCAGCACCAGCATCTCCAGCCGGCTGACGCCCAGCACCAACCCCAGCGGCAGCACGATCAGGGCGGCCCCGAAGTGCAGGCGCATATTGCGCTGGCTGCGGACGACGTGGATGACGCCTTCGAAGGCGTTGTTGAAGCTCTGAACGAGATCCCCCGACTCTCGCGCTACCACCCGAAACGGCGCCGCCCGGCGGGCCCGGCCGGCCCTGTCCTCTCCGCTATGCAGGTGATACGGCAACGTTTGCCACCTCCTTCACCAAGACATCCTGGCGGTCGAGCATGTCGGTGTCCGTACCTTCGTGGTCGTAGCCGACCAGGTGCAGCACCGCGTGCACCAGCAGCGTGGCCACCGGAGTGCCCTCGTCAACCGCCACCCGCGGGCAGATGACGACGTCGCCCAGCTGGCGCGGCAGACCCGCTGCGAGCTCGCCGGCGCCGTCGATTGGAAACGACAGCACATCGGTGGGGGCCGGCTTGTTGCGATGGGCAGAGTTCAGCTCGGCCATCTCCTCCGGCGCGACCAGCGCCAGTCCGACATCCCCGTCGTGAATTCCTTCTGCGGCCAGCGTCGCCTGCAGCACGGCGACTGCGGCGGCCTCGTCGAGCGTCCAGCCGCTGCGGTTGGAGACCGTGACCGCAACCGTCACTCGGGCCGGTCCCGGCCACTCTGCTCGCCATGGACCTTGTAGGCGTTCACGATCCGCTGCACCAGCTTGTGGCGCACCACGTCGGCGTCGGAGAACCGCACGAACTCGATATCCGGCACCTGGTCGAGCACCTTCATCACGTGTACCAGCCCGGATCGCTGGTCGCGCGGAAGATCGATCTGGGTGATATCGCCGGTGACGACGATCTTGGAGCCAAACCCCAGCCGGGTGAGGAACATCTGCATCTGCTCAGGGCTGGTGTTCTGGGCCTCGTCGAGGATGATGAACGAGTCATTGAGGGTGCGGCCGCGCATGAACGCAAGCGGCGCCACCTCCACCATGCCTCGATCCATGTAAGTCACCAGCCGCTCGGCGTCGAGCATGTCGTGCAGCGCGTCGAACAGCGGCCGCAGATACGGGTCGACCTTGGCCAGCAGATCCCCGGGCAGGAAGCCGAGCCGCTCGCCGGCCTCGACCGCCGGCCGGGTGAGAATGATGCGCGCCACCTCGCGCTCCTGGAGCGCCGCCACAGCCAGCGCGATCGCCAGGTAGGTCTTGCCGGTGCCGGCCGGGCCGATCCCAAAGGTCACGGTGTTGGAGCGAATCGCGTCCACATACCGCTTCTGGCCGATCGTCTTGGGGGCGACAGTCTGGCCCCGGTGCCGCCACACGACGTCATGCAGGACCTCCACCGACCCGCCGTTTTGGGTCTGCAAGAGGTTCACCACGGCGTCGACCGTCTGCGGCGACACGCTCACGCCCTCGTCCACCAGCTGGGACAGCTCGTCCACCAGCGTGCGCGCACGCTCGACCGCGGAGTCCTCGCCGTCCAGCGTCAGCTCGTTGCCGCGCAGATACGCCTGAGCGCCCGACCGCTCGCGGAGAGCATCGAGCATGGCATCCTGCTCGCCGCCGAGTTCCGCAGCGAGGTCGTTCCCCAGAGAAACTGTCAAACGCGCCATGGATGCATGCTAGTCATTGCACCCGCTGACACCAGTGGCTCAGGAGCCTTGCAGCCGAGCCCGCACCAGCGCGGACGCGGCCCGCCCGTCGGCCCGCCCGCCGGACGCCTGGGTGACCGCGCCCATCACCTTGCCCATGTCCTTCATGGAGCTTGCGCCGGTGCTCGCGATGGCCTCGTCCACCATCGCCTCGAGCTCCTGCTCGGTGAGCGCGGCCGGGAGGAACTCGTCGATCACTGTGATCTCGCTCTCTTCCGCGGCGGCCCGATCGGGCCGCCCGCCGGCGCGATAGGCCTCGGCCGCCTCGATCCGCTGCTTGCGCTCCTTTCGCAGCACGGCCTCAGACGCCTCCTGCGACAGCTCGCCGTCGGGAACGTCCTTCTCCGCCTTCTCCAGCGCCGCCACCAGCATCCGAAGCGCCCCCACCCGCTGCCGGTCACCGGCCTTCAGGGCCGCGGTGCTCTCGGCCTTGATCTGGTCGATCATGCCACCACCTCCACCAGTTCACCAACCGCGCCGCCCGCCTCGACCCGGGTGTAATCGGCGGTGTATCCGCGGCCGTCCTGCTCCACCAAAACCATCTGGCGTGTTCCGCCCAACGCCCGCCGATGACGCTCACCCTGCCGGTCTGAGAGGGCTCGCAGCCGGCGTGAGCGGTCCGCCTTGACGGCCGGCGGCACCGGATCGCTGGCCGCATCCACCGTGTCCGGACGGGGGGAGTAGCGAAAGACATGGATTTTGGAGAACCCCGCCAGTTCGACCGCCGTCAGCGTGTTCGAAAACGCCGCCTCGTCCTCCGCGGGGTGACCGACGATCACATCGGTCGTGAGATTGAGGCCGGGCACCGCTGCCCGTGCCCGCGCCATCCCGGCCAAGAACCCGGCCCGGTCGTACCTGCGTCGCATGCCGCGCAGCACGCCGTCGTCGCCGGATTGCATCGGCACGTGCAGGTGCGGCGCCACCCCCGGGTGGCACAACGCCGACAGCAACCCGTCGGTCAGGTGGTTGATCTCGATCGAGGACAGCCGTACCCGCTCGATCCCGTCCACGTCGGCCACCGCCACCAGCAGATCCGCCAGCCGCATGCCGGCGGCGCGATCGCGAAAGCAGCCCAGGTTGATCCCGGTCAGGACGACCTCACGATGGCCCTGGCCGGCCCGCCGCCGCACCTCTCGCAGCACCGCCTGGGAATCACGGCTGCGGCTGGCGCCGCGCACCGCCGGGATCACGCAGTAGCTGCACGAGAACGAGCAGCCGTCCTGAACTCGCACATACGCCCGAGTGCGGGCAAACGCCGGCGGGGCACCCGTGCATCCGAGTGCCCCCACCGCCTCGGCGATGATGTCCGGGGTCGGCTCCGCGCGGGCTGCCACCACGGTCACGTTCGGTTCCAGCCCGTCGAACGCCCCCTCCAGGTTGGCGGCACAGCCGGTCACGTACACCCGCTCGGCCGAGCGGGCGGCGCGACGCACCGCCTTGCGGGACTTGGCCACCGCCTCAGCGGTGACACAGCAGGTGTTGACCACCCGGACGGCGGCCGATTCGGCCTCGGCGTGACCGTCGCCGATCAGGCGCTCGCGCACCGCCTGGGCATCGGCCAGCGACACCTTGCAGCCCAGAAACTCGGTGGCGAAGGTCGTCACCCCAGGAATCCCATCTCACGCAGGGTCAGGGCGGCAGCCACGATCGCGGCGGTCTCGGTGCGCAGCACCACCGGACCAAACGTGGCAACGGCCACTCCGCGCGACCGGGCCAGCTCGAGCTCCTCGGCAGAGAAGCCCGGCTCGGGACCGATCAGAAGCGTGGCCGACCGCCGCCCCACGATCCGGTCGGCCAGACCGCCCGAGGCCCCTTCCAGGTTGAGCACCACGGCGTCGGGTGAGAGCACGTCCGCGAACCGGGCGACCCCCAGGATCTCCGGCACACGGGACTGCTTGGACTGTTTGGCCGCAGCCTCGGCCACCCGCTTCCAGCGCTCCATCCGCGCGGGCGTGAACGACCCCTTGATCAGATCCGATCGCAGCGCCCCCACAGCGCCGACGCCGAGCTCGGTCAGCTTCTCGACCGCTGCGTCCGAACGCGCACCGGGTTGTGCGATCCACACCGTCACCGACGGAGCGCGAGCCACCACCGCCACCTCCTCGATCAAGCTCAAGCCCCGGGCGGACACCCGCGCCATCCAGACGCGGCCGCCGTAGGCCACCTCGCAAGTATCGCCGACCCGCATGCGCAACACATCCGTCAGGTGATGCTGATCGCCCGGCGACAGCTCCGCGATGCCGTCGGACAGCCGCTGGGCGAAGAACCGGTAGCTGTGCCGGCTCATCCCGTTCGGATCACCTCGGCCGCCCAGTCGTCGATCTCGACCCGCTCCTGCCCGCCGGCCGATTGGGACGAGAGCAGACCGGAGACGATCATCACCTCCGGCAGGTCGGCACGACTCAGCAGCCGCTGGATCAGGTCGAGTTGCAGGTTTGCCAGCCACAGCGGCGCCGGGGGCAGCGGATCGGTCAGCACATCCGCCTGCCCGACGGTGAAGCTGACGGCATTCAAGGCTGCGTTGTCGGCGGCTGCTGACACCGCCAGCGGATCGAGATCGAAGGCCGCCACCGGCCCGAATCCCAGCTTCAGCGCGGCGATCGAGAGCACTCCCGACCCACACCCCAGATCGAGCAGCGCCTGCGGCGGGAAGCGCTGCAGAAGTTCCAGCGCGGCTCTGGTGGATGGATGGGCCCCGGTGCCGAATGCGGATCCCGGATCGATTACCACGGCGATCTCCTCCGGGGCCGACCACGGCGGGCCGATCCACAGCCCGCCGACTCGCACCGGGCGGTGGAACTCGCGCCAGCGCGTCTCCCATCCGGGCTGGACGTCCTGCTCGGTCAGCCCGGCGGCCGGCGACTGCTCGGCGTAGCCGGACAGCACCACCCCTTCGGGACAGTCCTCCTGCTCGATGCCGCCGGGGAACCATTCCAGCATCTGCAGCAGTGCGACGTCAGCCTCGTGCGCCTCCACCCGCATCGAGTACCGCCTCACCGAAATGCGGCCCGCAGACGCCCGAAGAAGCCGTTGTCGCTCGCATAGGTGGTGTCGTCCACGGTTGCCTCGAACTGTTTCAGGATCGCCCGCTGCTCGTCCGTCAGGCGCAGCGGTACGAGCACGTTCAGCACAACTCGGTGGTCACCCCGGCCGCGTCCGCCCAGCACCGGAATGCCCTTTCCCCGCAGCACCAGCATCTCGTTCGCCTGCGCACCCGCGCGCACCTCGAGCGGGACCGGCCCGTCGATTGTCTCGACCGAAACCGTTGTCCCCAGGGCCGCCTGGCTGAACGGCAGCTCCAGCACCGACACCAGGTCGTTGCCGTCGCGTTCGAAGCGCGGGTCGGGCGCCACCGAGACGCCCACGTACAGGTCACCCGGCTGTGCCCCAGGCTCGTCGACATGCCCGCGGTCGGACAGCCGCATCCGTTGCCCGTCGGCAATGCCGGGGGGAATCTCCACCTCGACCGGCGTGCGCACCCGCCGCACCCCGCGTCCACGGCAGGTCTTGCACGGATTGGCAATCCTCTGGCCGCGACCACCGCAGGCTGCACACGCGCCGGTCTGAACGAACTGGCCGAAGGCGGTCTGGGCAACGTGCTGCACCCGGCCGGCGCCTCCGCAGGTGGGGCAGGTCTCGACCGGCGTCCCCGGCTCGGCGCCGACCCCCTCACAGACATCGCAGGCGGCCACCAGGTCGACCTCGACCGTGCGCTTGACTCCGAAGGCCGCCTCGGCCAGCGTCAGGTCGACGTCCACCTGCGCGTCGCTGCCCCGGCGCCGGCCTCTGCCTCCGGCCCCGCCGAAGATATCGTCGCCGAAGAACGCACCCAGCAGGTCGCTCAGCGACGAGAAGTCCATGAACTGCTCGGTGTGCAACTGGCTCTGGGACACCCCGGCGTGGCCGAACCGGTCGTACCGGGCGCGGGTGTCGGGGTTGCTCAGCACCTCGTAGGCCTCGGCGGCCTCGCGAAACTGCTCGCCGGCCGCGGGCTCGGGATTCACGTCGGGGTGCAGCTCACGCGCCATCCGCCGAAACGATTTCTTGATGTCGGCGTCAGTGGCGTCTTGGGCGACGCCCAGCACCTCGTAGTAGTCGCGCTTGGCCACGCGCCGATTGTAGATCGACGCGTGGCGAGCGCTGCCTACTCACCTCACCACTGGTGAAAGCCGCGGCCGAAGTGATGGCCGTGGTGACTCACGCGCGCAGCGATCAGTGCGAGCGCAGTTACGGCCATCAGCAACGCCGGGCGTCGAGCGATGTACTTCATCCGATCCCCTCCTAAACTGCGAGAGCGGTGCTACCAGCGAACGTCCTGGAGGGCCTCTGCGGCCCGCCGGTACAGCTCTGCTGCTTTCACCGTCTCCCCCCTTTTCTCGGCCACATCACCGAGTGCCACCCAAGAGCCGGCCAGATGACTGACCGTCTCGACCGCCTCGAAACAGTTCGCGGCGGCCGCAAACGAGCGCTCTGCCTCGTCAATGCGATCCAACGCCATCTGCGCGCGGCCGATCACGATTCGAGCGTTCCCTTCTTCTTCTCGGTATTCCACGCGAGAACCCAATAACCCGATCGCGCGATTTCCACTCTCGATCGCGCCTTCGTAGTCGCCCGTGTGGAGCTTGGCGGACGCCAGGGATGAGGCTGCAAACCCAGCATCGACGCGGTTATCCTGCTCGACCGCGATCCGGAAGGACTCGGTCAGCAGGGGCACCGCCTCGTCCGGCTTGCCGGTGATCGCGCGCAGCTGGCCGAGGTTGTTCGAGCAGCTTGCCGACGTACTCGTGGTCGGACACGCGCTCGTACAGCGCCTTGGAACGCTCGGCATAGTCGCGCGCCAGCGAATACTGGTTCTGCCGCTCGGCCACCAGCGACGCGTCCAGCAGCGTCTCGGCCAGCACCCGATCGTCGTTCAGCGAGCGAGCCAGCTCGAGCGCCTGAGTGACGTCCTCGGAAGCGGCCGTAAAGTCCTTCTGGCGCCGGCGCACCTTGGCGCGGACGTTGAGAATCCGAACCCGCAATGCATCGGAGGGCTCGATTGCACCCTCCGCCAGCTTGGCCGCCTCGTCCAGCGCGGCGGCCGCGGTGGCCAGGCTGCCCATCTTGTACCGCACCAGCCCGACTCGGTAGAGGACGCCGGCGCGATCGGTATCGGTGAGGCCGTCGGCCAGCACGCCGGCCTGAGCCAATGCAGACAGCGCCTCGGGCATCTGCCCGATCGCCTGCAGCGCCCAGCCCCGCGCCTGCGCGTGACGGAAGCGCAGGCGATCGTCCCCGCTGCGCTCGGCGGCGGTGTCCGTGTCGGCAAGAATTGCGAGCGCCTCGCGGTCGCGATGCGCCTCGATCTCGGCCTCTGCCCGCGCGACTGCTGCTTCACAGGCCGCGCGGGCAGAGACTCCGCTTTCCCCTTCAAGCGTGACGCGGTCGACGCCCAGCGCTTCCGCAAACCAGGCCAGGGCCGCATCTGACGGCTTGGTCTTCCCGAGCTCGACCTGGCTCACATACTCCTTCGTGAAGCGTGAACCGCCGAGCTCAGCCTGGGTCAGGCCAGACGAGATGCGCAGCGCACGCACGCGCACGCCGACCCCCGTGGGCGTGCTGACAGTACGGGCGCTCCTGCGATTCTCGCGGGTTTGGCCGGTTGACCCCATGCCCTCAGACTAGCGCATGATTCCTTACTTGACTAGACCCTCCACAGATCTCTTCACTGATCCATCACTTTTGGCTTAAACGCAAGGAAATATGTGAAGTCAAGCAACATTTGACCGAAACTTGATTTCACCCATTTTAGGTACTTGACTCTTGGGATCCAAGCGGCTAGATTGAGCCTACAACGCGAAACGGCACAACCGAGACAGCGATGCCGAAGACAACCTCCTCAATCGGTGGGCCGCCGAACGAGAATCACACCGTCTTCTGGGGTCTCATCGTTCAACTCGGTGCCGGGGGTCGGAGTCGAAGCGCGGTGGTGAGGACTGGAGCCCCTCACCGCCGCGCGATTCCTTTTAAGGGACATCGCGCGCACGCTTGCGGCGACCACCACCGCGGCCGCCACGTCGTATGCGCTCGCCCCGGCTGACGACGGTGCGTCCTGGTTGGCGACCACCAGGATCCATCCGCCCAGCAACCCAAGCCAGGCGGGCGAGAACCGCGCGGCGGAGATCAGGCCGCGCACGCACCAACCTGACGTGACCGCCGAGCGCTGAGCAGAAACAGCCCGGCCGCGATGGACTGGTAGCCGATCAGCGCGATCAGGCTGCCCGAGACATTCTCGTGGGCGATCAGGACCCAGCCGCCGAGCAGCAGAAACCATGGCGGCGCCAGCCGCGGCCAGCCGAGTGCGCACGGAATCAGCAGCAACGTGAAGTAGTGAGCCCACACGATCGGCGAGGCCAGAAGGGTCGCGGCCACCGCTCCCAGGAACACCGCCTGATTGTGCGATCGTGCCGCCGCAGCCAGCACCGCCGGCCCGGCGGCCAGCCCGATCAGCTCGCCGACGGCCAGTGGGACGCCCGCCCAGTGCAGCAGTGCCGCCAGCGAATAGCTGTCCGGCGCCTCCGACCCGGTCACCCAGGAGAGCAGCCGGGGATACTCATGCAGCCCTGCGAACCCGATCACAGCCCACGACCCCGTGATCACAGAGACGCCGGCGAACGCAGCCACGGCGGCGGCACGCAGCCGGCCGGTGAGCACCAGCCACGCCGCGAGCGGCCAGCAGAAGAGCTTGGCGGAGATTGCCAGTGCCACCAGGCAGCCGGCCGCCGAGGGCGAGTTGCGCCACCGCCAGGCGGCCGCGGTGGCCAGCATGATCAGGACGCTGAGGGCGCCTGCAAGCTCGGCGGCCAGCACCGGGTGGGCCACCAGCGCAACGGCGTAGCAGCGCCGGTCACGCACACCCAAGAGCCACAGCCCGGCCACCGTGGCCGCAACCATGGTCGCGGTGAAGAGCGCTGCCGCTGCCGGCTTTGGGAGCGCAGTGAAGGGGATGGCCAGAAACGCGACCGGCGGCGGGTAGATGTAGGCGCTGCCGATCTGGCGAAGCTGCGCGTAGGCCCCGGTGTACGGGGAGTTGCCGTGCAGCACCGCCCGCGCCGCCGGCAGGAAGGCGTACTCGAGATCGACCAGGCGCCACGGCCGGATCGCACTCACCGCCAGCATGCCGACCACCGCACCCACCGCCGGGAGCCAGGTCAGCCAGAAGCGCGCGGCCCTCGTCACGGTTCGGGTGATCGACCACGACCACCCTCGATTCAGCGCGGAGCGCTACTCCTCGTACATGTCTTCGACGAATGCCGAAAGCGCCGCCGCAGCGCCGCGCACCGACCGGATCGCGGTCGCGTAGTCCATCCGCATCGGCCCGATCAACGAGACCGTGCCAAGGTTTTGGGTGACCAAGCCGTAGTTTGCGGCGACCATCGCCAGCGCGTGCATGTGGGGCACCGCGTTGTCACTGCCGACGCGCACGTACAGCCGCCGCGCGTCGAGCGCGCCGCGCAACATCTCCAGCAGATCCATTCGCTCCTCGAGCACCCGCATCAGCCCGTTGATCTCGGCCAGATCGGCGAATCGCATCTCCTCCAAGAGCCGTGCGGCGCCGCCGATGTAGAGCATCTGCTCACCACCCTCGACCAGCTCGGTGAAGGCGGGACGCAGCGTGTCGATCAGCTGCCGCTCGACCGGTGAGAGTCCCGGCTCCTGCAGTCGGGTCTGGAGCGTGCGTGTACCCGCCCGCACCCCCCCGAGCTGTTCGTTGAGGAACTCCCCTGCCCACTCCACCAGCTTGGGGTCGACCGCCGCCGGGAACGGGAAGATCTTCTTGGTCACCCC
Organism: uncultured Actinomycetes bacterium; assembly: GCA_963727235.1. GTDB lineage: Bacteria > Actinomycetota > Thermoleophilia > Gaiellales > JAICJC01 > CAVPTL01. Next base: position 93,498 of record CAVSFZ010000019.1, on the reverse strand, counting down.
GCCGGTGGAGGTGATCACCACCACCATCACCACCTGCGCCTGCAACAACAGCACCTCCACCCGCCGGATCTCCGTCGTATCCAGCGGCGGGGCCGTTACCAGCGCCAGCAGCGAGGTGACGTGCGACAGCATCTCGGTGGTGGCGCGAAGCGCCGAATCGATCTCGGAGCGGGTGGCGCTGAGATCGACCGGCAGGTTGGCCGCTCCCAGCGGCTGCTGCAACAGCAGCTCGGCGTACAGCCGGTAGCCGGCGTCGGTCGGCACCCGCCCGGCGGAGGTATGGGGATGATTGAGCAGTCCCCGGTTCTCCAGCTCGGCGAGCTCGTAGCGCACCGTCGAGGGAGAGGCATCGATGTCGTTCTTCTCCACCAGCGTGCGCGAACCCACGGGGTGACCGGTGGCGATGTAGGAGGCCACCACGTCGGTCAGGATCTGCACCTGCCGGGGAGAGAGGTCGGGACGCTGGCTCATCGCACCATCGAGACGACCACCTCGTCGGCGACATGGCGGCCGCGGTCTGTCAGCCACATCATGCCGTCCCCCCGACACACCATGCCCGCCCGTTCCATCCTCGAGACACCGGACTCATCCAGCACGCCGGAGACCGATTCCACCCGCACCGGCCGGTCGAGGCGCAGGCCGAGCATCAATCGCTCCAGCTCGCGCTGCGACGGAGTCAGGACTTCCAGCTCGGTCTCCGGGGCGGCTCCCGACTCCACCGCCTTCAGATACCGCGGCAGGCTGGGCCGTACCCGGCGCCGCTCGAGACCGACGGTGGAGACGGCACCGACGCCGACACCGAGATAATCGTGCCCGAGCCAGTAGCCGAGGTTGTGCTGGGACTCGCGGCCCGGCCGGCAGAAGTTGGCGGTCTCATACCACCGGTAGCCGGCCGCGCGGAGCGTCCCCACCACCACCTGGTAGAAGTGTTCCATGCTGTCGGCGACCAGTTCCAGCGCGGCCCCGTGACGGTGGGTGAAGCGCGTGCCCGGCTTGGCTTCGAGCTCGTAGTAGCTGATGTGCTGGGGCTCGAGGCTCAACACGTTGTCGAGGTCGAGCCTCAGGTCGGCCTCGCTCTGACCTGGAACCCCAAACATCAAGTCGAGGTTGAGGTTTGAGATGCCGGCCGCTCGCAATCGGCGCACTGCGAGCCGAACGGTGTCCGGTTGGGCGAGTCGCTCGAGCGTCCTCAGGTGCTCGGCGTTGAAGCTCTGGGCCCCCACCGAGACCCGCGTGACCCCACCCTCAACCAATACTTGAGCCTTCGCCGGTGTGACCGTCTCGGGATTGCACTCGATCGTGATCTCGCCGGCCGACGGCAGGCCGCCGAGCAACCGGGCGAGCTGCACGTCATCCAGAAGCGTCGGCGTGCCGCCGCCAATGAACACCGTTTCGAGCGGCGACGCGACGGCCGACATCTCGGCCAGCAACGCGTCCACGTAACGGGCCTGCAGATGCTCGTTGCCGGTCACGGTGACGAAGTCGCAGTAGCCACAGCGGTGGGCGCAAAACGGGACATGCACGTACAGGTGGTCGATACGGCTCACGCGGACTCCCGGTTGATCTCGAGCACCGCCAGGAACGCTTCCTGTGGCACCTCCACGCTGCCCACCTGCTTCATCCGGCGCTTGCCCTTCTTCTGCTTTTCCAGCAGCTTGCGCTTGCGGGAGATGTCGCCGCCGTAGCACTTGGCGGTGACGTCCTTGCGCTTGGCCTTGACCGTCTCGCGGGCGATCACGCGCGACCCGATCGCAGCCTGGATGGCGACGTCGAACATCTGCCGGGGAATCCGCTCCCGCAGCGTCTCCACCAGCACCCGCCCCTGGCGCTGGGCATTGTCGCGGTGGGTGATCAGCGACAGCGAGTCGACCCGCTCGCCCGCCAGCAGCACATCCACCTTCACCACCTTGCCCTCGCGAAACCCGAGCAGGTCGTAGTCGAACGAGGCGTAGCCGCGCGTACGGCTCTTGAGCTTGTCGTAGTAATCGAGCACGATCTCGGCCAGCGGGATGTCGTACACCAGCTGCACCCGATCCTCACTCAGGTAGGCCATGTGGTGGTATTCGCCCCGCCGCTCCTGATTGAGCTCCATGACCGTGCCCACGTGCTCCTTGGGGGTGATCGTGGACGCCCGCACGTACGGCTCCTCGGTGGCCAGTATGTCGGAGTCGGGCATCTGGGCTGGGTTGTGCACCTCCACCCAGCTGCCGTCGGCCACCTGGGCCCGGTAGGCGACGTTGGGTGCGGTCACCAGCAGATCCAGCTCGTACTCGCGCTCCAGCCGCTCCCGCACGATGTCCATGTGAAGCAGTCCCAGAAAGCCGCACCGAAACCCGAATCCCAGAGCCCTCGAGCTCTCCGGCTCGTAGGACAGGGCGGCGTCGTTCAGCTTCAGCTTCTCCAGCGCATCTCGCAGCTCGGGGTACTCGTCGGAGTCGGTTGGAAAGAGCCCCGCGAACACCATCGGCTTGACTTCGAGGTACCCCGGCAGCGCCTCGGTCGCACCCTGCCGGGCATGCGTCAGCGTGTCCCCCACCCGCAGCTGCGAAACGTCCTTGAGCCCGGTGATGATGTACCCCACCTCGCCGGCGGCAAGGTGCTTTGCCGGCCGCATACCGGGCGAGAAGAAGCCGAGCTCCTCCACATCGAAGGTGGTGGTGGCGGCCATCGCGCGCACCCGATCGCCCGGATGAAAGCTGCCGTCGACCATGCGCACGAATGCCACCACACCCCGGTACTGATCGTAGGTCGAGTCGAAGATCAGCGCCCGAGGCGGCGCGCCGGCCTCGCCCGACGGTGCCGGGATGTGGTCGACGATGGCCTGCAGCACCTGCTCGATCCCGGCACCCGTCTTTGCGGAGATGCGCAGCACGTCGTCGGGCGAACCGCCAACCAGCCCGGCCACCTCGGCGGCCACGCCGTCGGGATCGGCCGACGGCAGGTCGATCTTGTCGACCACCGGGACGATCTCGAGGTTCCCCTCGATCGCCAGATACGCGTTGGCCAGCGTCTGGGCCTCGATCCCCTGGGCGGCGTCCACGACCAGCAACGCACCTTCGCAGGCTGCCAGACTGCGGCTGACCTCGTAGCTGAAGTCGACGTGGCCCGGGGTGTCGATCAGGTTGAGCTCGTACGTGCGCTCGTCCGCCGCCCGGAACATCACCCGCACAGCCTGGGCCTTGATCGTGATCCCGCGCTCGCGTTCGAGATCCATCGAGTCGAGCAGCTGGGCGCGCATGTCACGCTCGGCCACGGTCTGGGTCATCTGCAGGATGCGATCGGCCAACGTCGACTTACCGTGGTCGATGTGGGCGATGATCGAGAAGTTGCGGATGCGCGAAAGCGGCATGGATACAGGTTACCGGGCGGCCCCGCAGAGGAACGGCGCCGCCGCCCGCAGCACCGCATCGGTCTGCAGCAGGAGGCCGAGGTGACCGGCGCCGTCGACGGTCGCCGCCGCTCCTGCGGGAACAGCCGCGGCGGCCCTTGCAGCATCGCCGGTGGGGTCCTCGTACTGCCCCACCACGAACAGGGTCGGTACCGTCAGCCGAGGCAGCAGCGGCCACACTCCCGGCCAGTCCGACCACGCCTCCAACTGGCAGCACACCATGTTGAGATCGGACTCGATCAGCTGGAGCCAGAGCCAGCTGGGCAGCTCCAGGCCCTCTGCCCGGGCCAGCGACCGCACCACCGGCACCAGGCCCGCACCGCGCAGCGCCCGCGCGACGTCGACCCGGTCTGCCGGGTCCTCGATCGCACCGACGGCGACCAGCCGGGCAACTCTGCGCGGGTGTTGCACCGCCAGCTCCACCCCGACGCACGACCCATCACCGTGGCCCAGGAACGAGCAGCACTCGATGTCCTCTGCATCCAGCACCCGCAGCACGTCGGTGACGTAATGCTCGATGCGGTGGGCTTCGAGCCCCAGCGGCCGGTCGCTGAGCCCGTGTCCACGCGGGTCGACGGTGACGAGTGTCATGCCTGCCAGGCCGTCGAGGTAGCCGGCATCGCGCCACACGCGCATATCTCCGGCCACGCCGCCGTGCAGTACCAGCGCCGGGCCGTCGCCCTCGACGCTGTAGTGGATCCGGATGCCGGAAGAGTCCACCGTCGGCATCCCCCGAGCCTACGGCACACTCCACCTCACTCGTGCGACTTCTTGCAAAGTCCGGCTACCGCCCGCGCGCGACCAGCGTCTGCAGAATGCCGACGTCGGCCAGCCGCAGCATCCTGCCGGCCGCGATGAAACAGGCCGCGCCGACCCCCAGCCCCAGGCCCAGGCTGACGATCTGGGCGACCAGTGACTGTCCCAGAAGCTGATCCAGCACCCACCACAGCCCGTAGGCAGCCACCACCAGATACACCGACGCCACCGCGATCCGCCCCACCTCGCCGGTGATCGCGCCGAACTCCAGGCTGCCCACCCGGCGGCGCAGGAGGATCGCCAGCACAATCGCGTTGAACGCCGTCACGATCGAGGTGGCGAGCGCAATCCCGGCCGCCCCGTACGGCTGGTACAAGGCCAGATCGAGAACCAGATTGAGAAACAGGTTGACGGCGGCCACCTGGGTCGGGATCCGGGGCTCCTGGAGTGCGAAGAAGGCACGCGTGAGCAGCAGCGCCAAGCCGTTGAAGGTCAACCCCAGGGAGAACGTGGTCAGCGCCAGGGCGACCTCATGGGTGTCATCGGTCGTGAACACGCCGTGCTGGAACAGCAGCCGGGTGATCGGATCGGCGAACGCAATCGAGATCACCGAGGCGGGTAACAGCAGAAAGATGATGGTGCGCGTGCCTTCGGAGACGCGCGCACGGAATCCGGCGAAGTCACCCAGCGCCACCAGCCGCGAGATCTCGGGAAAGAGCACGGCCGAGACGGCCACCGAGAACAGCCCTTGAGGAAGCATGAACAGCCGGAATGCGTAGCTGAGCTCGCCCGGCACGTTCCCAGACGATGCCAGTGAGCCCACCGCCAGATCGATGGTGAGGTTGATGTTGATCAGCCCCAATCCGATCGTGACCGGGATCATCAGCTTGAGGATGCGCCGGACGTCGGGGTTGTCCCAGGCGAGTGAGAACACCAGCCCGCGCCGCGCACGGCCGCGCAGCAGGGGCAGCGGGATCAGAAACTGGATCACCGTTGCCACCAGAACTCCCCACGCGTAGGCGTACACGTTTCCCTGCTGCGTCACCAGGAAGCCGATGATGACCAGGTTCCAGATCACCGGCGCAAAGGCCGGCAGGCCGAAGATGTTGTAGGAGTTGAGGATTCCGGTGACCACACCCGTAAGCCCCAGGATCACGACGATCGGGAACATGATCTGGGCGAGCGACACCACCAGGCTGTTGCTGACCCCGCGGCCGGGCACGAAGATCTGCATGAACCACGGAGCCGCCAGCATGAACACCGCCGAGATGGCACCCAGGACGATCGCAGTCATCCAGATCACGATGCTTGCAACCCGCCAGGCCTCGGCCTCGCCGCGAGTCTCGCGCAGCTCCACGAACACCGGCACGAAGGCGGCGCTGATGGCATTGTCGGCAACCAGGCTGCGAATCAGGTTGGGCACGTTGAAGGCGATCACAAACGCGCTGTAGGTGGTGCTCGCCCCGAAGAAGAAGGCGGCCAGCATCTCGCGCACCAATCCGGCCACCCGCGACACCAGCGTGGCCGATCCGAATGCTGCGGTCGAAGCGGCCAGCCGCCTGCGGGTGGGATCCGATGCCATCGGCGGCTGAGTCTACAGACCGGGTTTGCTATCATCCCCGCGCTCGGCAACGGGCGTATTGCCGTGCAATCTCAAGGATGGTTCGTGGCGAACTCTAAACAGCAGGCCAAGCGAGTCAGGACAGCGGCGCGACAGCGCCTCGAGAACCTGCGCTACAAGACCCAGATCAAGACGCTGTTTCGGCGGTTGGCGGCTGAGGTGGAAGCCGGCGACACCGAGCGCGCTGCCGAGACCCACGCGGCCCTGCAGGGCCTGGTCGACCGCGCCGCCGCCCACCACGCCATCCACAAGAACACCGCCGCCCGACGCAAGTCGCAGGCCCAGCGCATCATCGCGGGCCAGACGGCCTCCGTGTAACCAGTCCCAGGAAGATCAGCATCACTCCGAGGGCTTGGCCGAGCGCAAACAGCGTGTAGCTGTTGAGACGCGTTGCGCTTGCGGTCAACGCCACCACGCCCACGCCGACGGCAACCAGCAGGGGCCGCCAGTCCCGGCGTCTGCGGGCCGACAGCACCGAGCCCACCAGCACCACCACCGTGCCCACCGAGTTGAGCACGATCGCGAGTGCGATCGGCGGGGCCCCGATCAGGGCGCCGTTGGGTGGAGCGGCGCCGGCGGCAGCAAGCTTCTGGTCGTCCACCTGCGCGGCCAGCACCGCGCTGACCGCCGCGAAGGTGATGAACAGCATGGTTGCCGCCGTGACCCGGGCCACTCGCCGGCCGGGCAGCACCAGCAGCAGCTCCCCCACCGCCAGGTAGGCGACCACCAGGATGCCTCCGGTGAGGTAGTACAGCCGAAACACGGGCGCGCTCCACCCGCGGGCCGCCCCGTACCACAAGGCGGCGTCGGCGATCGCAAACAGGGCAAACGCGATCGTCCACGCCACCAGCGGCGCGCGGAGTGCGACCCGGTCGCGGGCGCGGCGCGCAACCGTCACCGTGCAGGCGATCGATACCAGCGTGGCCACCGCGGCCGCCGCCGTCTGGGCGTTCATCCCGTCGCGATCTCTGCCAGCGCGAGCTCGAGCTCGAAGCGTGCGTTCAGCCGGCTCCCGCCCTTGACCGCCAGATCCAGCTGGGACAGGCGCACGATCGCCGTACCCAGCTCGGCTGCTCCAAACCGCTGTGCCTGCGCCACCAGCTTCTGCGTCGGGTAGGGCTTCATTCCCAGTTCCTTGGCCACATCCGCCTGGGTGGCGCCCCGCTCCAGCAGGCTGGCGGCTCGCCACACCTTGCGAACATGGGCGGAGAGCTGGGAGACGACGCGGTTGACGTCACCGGGGGCGTCGATGTCGGCAACGGCCAACGCAATCATGGACGCGGAGTCTCCCCTCCCCCAGGCGTCGGTGATCTCCCACGGCTTGATCTCGACCTGCGGCGGTACCAGCGCCTCGACATCCTCGACGTCGGGCGCCTCACCCCGCGCGAACACGATCAGCTTCTCCACCTCCGGCGCGAGGTCGCCCATGTCCTCGCCGACCAGCTCCACCAGCCTGCGGGCCACCGGCACAGAGCAGCTGACCCCTTCCGCGCCAAAGCGCTTGACCACCCAGTCGGCGGCCTGCTTACGGTCGGGCGCATCGAAGAAGCGCGCCTCGCCGACCGCCTCGACGGCCCGCACCAATGGGCTCTTGGGATCGATCCCGCCACCGCCGAACAGCGCCAGGCAGGTATCCGGAGTCGGCGATTTCAGGTAGACGGCGATGGCGGCAGCGTCCTCGTCGGAAAGCGCCTCGGCGCCGCGTACCAGCACCAGCCGCGGCCCGCCCAGGAGATCCAGGGCGTTGCAGGAGGCAACCACATCCGCATCTTCGTCTCCGACCGAGAGCTGCTCGATCGACTCCTCCTGGAACCGATCCCGCAGACGGGCGATGGCCGAATCCACCTTGGGCCAGTCGCTGCCGCAGATGAGGTAGACGGGCTTGAGATCCATCGCCGGGTCAGCTCGCCGAGCGTACCGTCCCGCCCGGTCGCGTACCACCGGCCGCGAGCCTGCGAGAGCGCTCCACCAGATCGGCGAAGGTGGTGGTCTCCAGCACCGACCGAAGCATGCCCCGCGCCTCCAGCCACACACCCGGCAGCGCCTCGGCCCCCGGAGGGTAGGAGACATCCTCGGGGCGCACCCCTGCGACCGCGGCGATCGGCCCGTCGACCACCCGGATCACGTCGGCCAGGGTCACATCTCCCGGCGCGCGCGCCAGGCGATAGCCGCCGTCCGGCCCGCGCTGGGAGCTGACGATGCCGGCGTGCTTGAGTTCGCCCAGGATGTTCTCGACAAATTTGGGAGGCAGGTCCTGGGTGCGTGCGATCGTCTCGCCCTTGACCGGCCGATCGCCTTCGTGGGCGGCGAGCACCAGCACTGCGCGGACGGCGTAGTCGGCCTTTGCAGAGAGTTTCACACGCATATTCTCGCATGCCGATCGGGTTCAGGAGCACAGTGCCGAGACCCACAGCAGATAGCCGGCCAAAACATTGGCAGGCGCGAGCAACAGCACCCCGGCCGGAGGCACGATTGACCCCACCACCGTGGCGGTGATCCCGAGCCACAGGATCGGCGCCACAACCGGGAGCGCCAGCAGGTTCGCGGGCACCGACAGCGGGGCCAGTCGACCGAAATGCCACCACGCGATCGGCGTGGTCACCAGGGTGCAGGCCACCGACACCGCCACGGCCGGGCCAAGCCTGGACGGCAATCGCGGCGCGACCTCGTAGATCGCGATCACGGCCGCGAACGACAGCTGAAACCCGGGGTCGAAAAGCTCCAGCGGGTTGAACGCCAGCACCACCGCGGCACCGAACAGCAGCAGATGCCAGCGAAGCGTGGGCCGAGACACCAGCCAGGCGGCGGCGACCAGCAGCCCCGCCACGCCCGCCCGCACGATCGACGGCCCGGCCGCTGCGATCAGCACGTACAGCGTGACCAGTGCGGCCGCCGACAGCCGTGCGGGCACACCGATGACCCCGGCCAAGCCGAGGCCCATGATCACCAGCATCGTCACCAGCGCGACGTTCTGACCACTGGCGGCGACCACGTGATAGAGGCCACTGGCTCGCAGTCGGTCGCGATCCTCGAACGGGATCGAAGCGGCGTCGCCGAGCGTGATGCCTGCGACCAGCCCCCGACTCGACTCGGTGCCGCCGCCGCGGTCGATCACCCCCAGCGCCTGCCGATGAACCGCGTCGATCACACCCCAGAGCCCTCCGCGCCGACCGATCTCGACCGCGCGATGGGCTCGCAGGTCGAGGTGCACTCCCTGGGTGGCGTAGTACCCGGCCACGACCTCGTCGATCGGGCGCAGGTCACCCGCCACCCGGTACTCGCCGCCCTGTTCCAGCGGTGTCGAGTGGGCGACCAGCACGACCGTCTCCCCCGCTCCCCGTACCGACGCCAGCGCCCGTCCCGACCCCGGCTGGGCGGTCACGGTGACGACACCCGAGAACGCACCCGGCCGCAGGGCGCGGTGTTCGAGCCGAGCGACCCGCTCACTCCCGAACACCAGTGCCAGCACCGCAACCGACATGCACGCCACCCGCATCCGCGGCCCCCGGCCCGCGAACAGCGCGAACGCGGCCCACACCGGCCTGCCGAACGCCGCCGCGGTCAGTCCCAGCACGACCGCGGCCACCAGCCGAGTGGGGTCGGCCGGCGCCCGCGACGTCATCACAAGGTGACGTGGCCCCGCAGCGCCGCCAGCCGAGCCGGGCCGATGCCGGAGACCTGGTCGAGCTCGGCGATCGATCGAAACCCGCCATGAGCCGTGCGGTAGTCGATGATCCGCTGGGCCAGCGACGGCCCGATCCCGTCCAGCGTCTCGAGCTGCTCCAAGGTGCCCGAGTTGAGCGACACGGGGGCAGCCGGCGTACCGGCGGCACCGGCCCCGGGCGTCGGCTGCGCCTGGCCCCGGCGCGGAATCACCACCTGCTCGCCGTCGGTCAGCCTGGCGGCCAGGTTGACCGCCGAGATGTCGGCCGAAGGCAGCGGCCGGGCGCGCTTGACGGCGTCGAGCACGCGGGCGCCCGAGGGCAGCCGGTACACACCGGGATGACGCACCGCCCCGGCCACGTCGACCACCACGATGATCGGTCCCGGATCTGCTGACGTCGCCTGCGACTCTCCGGTGGACGCAGACGATGCGGAGTAGGAGGCCCGCTCGACACCGGCAGACCGGTGTAGCTGCTGCCATCCGATGGCCAGGATGGCGAGCCCCGCGAGCACGGTCACGAGCAGTTTTGGTGAGACTTCGGGGAACACGGCGAGCAGCTTCCCCTGCGGTGCCGTCACGGCTCCAGACGCAACCCGCGCCGGAGCTGTGCCGACTAGCGCACGACCAGATTCACAAGCCGGCCGGGTACGACGATCTCCTTGACCGCCTGCTTACCCTCGAGGTGCCCCACCACGTTGGGCACCTCCCGGGCGGCCGCCACCACCGCGTCGCGATCGGCGTCGGCCGGCAGCACCATCTCGCCCCGCAGCTTGCCGTTGACCTGAACCGCGTAGGTGGCCTCGTCCGACACCAGCAGCGCCGGGTCGGCCTGCGGCCAGGGGGCGTCCCACAGCCGCTCTCCGCCCATCCGCTCCCACAGCTCGCAGGCCACGTGCGGGGCGTACGGCTGGATCAGGGAGACCGAGGTGGCCAGCGCGAAACGGCGCTGCTGCGGCGTCGCCTCCGCCGCGTTCTGGACGTCGCCGACCAGCTCGTGCAGAGCGGACTCGGCGGTGTTGAACGCGAACCGGCTGCCGACGTCCGCGGTGACCTTGTCGATCGCCCAGTGCGTCTTTCGCACCAGGGCGCCGCCGGGTCCGTCGGCCGGCGCCGACTCCGGCAGCCCCGGCCCCAGCTCGTCGACCGACTCGTTCACCAGCCGCCACAATCGCGCCAGAAACCGGTGGGCGCCGGCGACGCCGCCGTCAAACCACTCGGCGTCCTGATCCGGCGGCCCCAGGAACAGCGAGTACAGCCGGGCGGTGTCGGCGCCGTACTGGGCAACCATGGCATCGGGGCTGACCACGTTGCCCCGGTTCTTGCTCATCTTGGCGCCTTGGTAATAGATCATCCCCTGCGTGAACAGGTTCGCGAACGGCTCGGTGAAGCCGACGTAGCCCAGGTCGTACAGGGCCTTGGTGAAGAAGCGCGCGTACAGCAGGTGCAGCACCGCGTGCTCGACGCCGCCGATGTACTGGTCGACCGGCAGCCACGCATCCACGATCGCGCGGTCAAACGGGGCCTGGTCGTTGCCGGGGTCGGCGTAGCGCATGTAGTACCAGGAGGAGTCGACGAACGTGTCCATCGTGTCGGTCTCCCGCCGGGCCTCGCCACCGCACGAGGGGCACGTGGTCTGCACCCACTCCTCCGCCGCAGCCAGCGGTGAGCGGCCGCGCGGGGCGTAATCGTCGATGTCGGGGAGCACCACCGGCAGCTGATCGTCGGGTATCGGCACCATGCCGCAGTGATCGCAGTACACGATCGGGATCGGGCATCCCCAGTACCGCTGACGCGACAGAAGCCAGTCCCGCAGCCGGTATGCGACCGTGCCTTCACCCCGGCCCTCCTGATCCAGCCAGGCGATGATAGCCGCGTGTCCCTCGGGAGCCGCCACGCCGTCGAAGCGGCCCGAGTTCATCAACACGTCGTCGTCGGAATGCGACAGATATGGGCCCTCGTCGAGGTCGGGCGCACCGTCTCGGGGGCGGATCACGGGACGGATCTCGAGCCCGAACCGGTGGGCAAACTCGAAGTCGCGCTCGTCGTGGGCGGGCACCGCCATCAGCGCGCCGGTTCCGTACTCCATCAGCACGTAGTCGGCCACCCATACCGGGATCCGCTCGTCGTTGACGGGATTGATCACGTACCGGCCGGTGAAGACGCCGGTCTTGACCTTCTCGGACGCCCGCTCGACGGCCGACAGCGCCGCCGAGTGGCGCACGTAGTCGGCCACCTCGGTCTCGTGTTCGGTACCCCGCGCCAGCTCCAACGCCAGCGGATGCTCGGGTGCGACCGCAAAGAACGTCGCACCGAACAGCGTGTCCGGGCGGGTGGTGAACACCGGCAGCTGCTCGTCACCGCCCTCCAGCCGAAACACGACGCGGGCGCCGTGCGAGCGCCCGATCCAGTTTCGCTGCATGGTCACGACCCGCTCGGGCCACGACACCTCGGCCAGGTCGTCCAGCAGCCGGTCGGCGTAGGCCGTGATCTTGAAGAACCACTGCTCCAGGCTGCGCGACTCGACCTCGCTGCCGCAGCGCTCGCAGCGGCCGTCGATCACCTGCTCGTTGGCCAGCACCGTCTGGTCGACCGGGCACCACTTGACCGCCGCCTCGTGTCGGTACGCCAGGCCTGCCTCCAGCAACCGCAGGAAGATCCACTGGGTCCAGCGGTAGTACTCGGGCTCGGCGGTGGAGAGCTCGCGCGTCCAGTCGATCGACCATCCCATGCGCACCATCTGCCGGCGGATTGCAGCAATGTTCAGCCGGGTCAGCTCGCGTGGGTGGCGACCGGATTTGAGCGCGGCGTTCTCGGCCGGCAGGCCGAAGGCGTCGTACCCCATGGGATGCATCACCCGATCGCCGTGGCGGCGCCGGAAGAGCGTGACCACGTCCCCCATGGTGTAGTTCTTGACATGCCCCATGTGCAGCTCGCCCGAGGGGTACGGGAGCATCTCGAGCACGTACCGCAGGCTCGCGTTGTCGTCGTCCGGGCCGGGGTTGGGGGTCTCGAAGATCCGCTCGTCCGCCCAGATCTTCTGCCAGCGGGCCTCGATGGCCGCGGCGTCGTAGCGTTCCAATTTCCCTCCCTTCCCCCAGATTCCGGTGATTGAGCGGGGAGTCTATCGAGGTCACCCAACGGCAATCTCCAAAGGCCGACCGAGGCCGTCGCTACGCTCGATTCGGTGGCGGAATCTGCGACATGGGTCGACCTGCTCGATCCCGACCGCGCGGAGCTGGAGGACGCTTGCTCGGGACGCCTGCACGCTCGCGCCCTGGACCAGCTGCTGGCACCTTCGGATCCCACTCGCGAGCCGCGGCCGACGATCGAGAGCCACGGGGTGTATGTGTACGGCGTGTTCCTGGTGCCGGTGGTGGACGCCGAGAACGACCGGGTGTTTTACCAGGAGGTGGATGTGGTCATGACCCCCGAGCTGATCGTCTCCGTGCGCAAGACCCCTCCCGGCGACCCACCGCTCGACATCACGTCAGCGCGGTCGGTGTACGAGCAGCACGGACTGCGGAACCCGGGAATGCTCGTGTTTCATCTGGTCGACGACATCGCCGAGCGATACCTCGATCTGATCGACGCATTCAACGCCGAGATCGACGAGCTCGAGGATCACGTGGAGAACTGGCCGCCGGCGCAGGTGCGGGAGCGCCTGACCGGGCTCCGCCACGACCTGCTCCACATCCGCCAGACGCTGGGGCCCACCCGAGACGCCGTTCGCAGCGTGGTGGACGACCGCATCCACGTGGACGGGCGCGGCCTGTTCGACCGAGACACCGCCCTCAGCTTCGGAGGCGCGTACGACAAGTTGCTGCGCGCATCCGAAGGGCTGGAGCTGTCACGTGACCTGATCGCGGGGGTGCGCGACTACCACCAGGCCAAGGTGGCCGAAGATCAGAACGAGGTCGTCAAGAAGCTGACCGTGATCGCCTCGGTGCTGCTCGTGCCCACCTTCATCGTGGGCGTCTACGGGCAGAACTTCCATTCGATTCCCGAACTGCGCTGGCACGCGGGGTATGCGTTCTCGTGGATCCTGATCGTGATCACGACCATCGGTCAGCTTTGGTGGTATCACCGGAAGGGGTGGATCTGAGCGTCTCGCGCCGAAACCACAGGAAGTGGATTGCAAGCGCCGCCGCGATCACCAGCACCCATCCGGCGTTCAGCGCTGGGGTGAGCACGGTGGGGAAGTTCCACGACACGATCCCGCGCTTGATCACCTGTTCGTTCCACCCGTCGCCGGCCGCCACCAGGGCGCCGTAGGTGAGCGTCACCGCCAGATAGATCGAGAGCGTCGTTCTCAGGCGGGGGGCTGACACCAGCCGGAGCCCTCGCGAGAGCAGCAGGGCGGCCAGCACCAGCTGGGTGCCGGCCAGCCCCTCGTGCAGCCCGCGGTGCACCGAGGCCAATTGTTCGCCGGGGGTGGGCTGCGAGCCGCGGTAGATCGAGCCGAGTCCGGGGATGTCGGTCACGTAGAACCCGAACAGCGCCACGATCCAGGGGATGGCGAACACCAGGATCGCTGCCGCGATCACGATCCGAGCGGTATCCCCCCGCAATCGGGCACAGGCCCACGAAACCCCCGGTGCGCGCACTGCCACGCCGGTCACCAGCACCAGGGCGATTCCCGACCCCAGCGCCGCTGGGAGGTTGCGGTAGCGGGCGGTGAGATCGTCCTGCGAGACGATGCCCGGGAGCACCAGGGTCGCGCATCCCACGGCAGCTGCGATCGCGAGCCACCTCAACCATCCTTCCAACCATCGCCACACAACCGCCAGCATCGCCAGCGAGGCAATCGCCACCGGGTAATCCAGCTCGACCACGGTGCGGCTGATCGCCCCTGTGGCACCGGTCTCGGTGAAGTGGTACGTCGCCCCGGGCGGCAGCCGCCAGTACGTGACCATGGTGACCACCAGCGCCGGAACGTACACCAGCCACACCAGCCACAACTCGCGTACGCCACGGTCGTCGCCGCCGCGGATCACAACGCCCGCCACCGCCCCACGGCGGGTGACTCGGCCCGCCCCTCCAACACCAGCCGTTCGAGGTGCGACAGCGCCTCCACCAGCGCAAACCGCTGCTCGTGGAAGCTGAGAGAGTCTCCCGGCCACAGCACCCGGGCGACCGCGAAGGTCGTGTCGGCGCCGGTGCGGAGCGCCGCCACGTGCTCGTCCAGCCGCTCCTGATGGTGTTCGGCGATCTCGTCGGCGCGCTCGATCGCCGTGGTGATCGGGGACCCGTGGCCGGGGTAGACAATCGACGGCGCCAGCCGCCGGATCTCCGTCAGCGACTCCAGGTACCTCCCCAGCGGGTCGGGAGCGGTCTCCGGCCAACGGCCGACGTTGGGAGTGATCTCGGCCAACAGCAGATCGCCTCCGAACATTCGAGCGCTATCCTCGCCGACAAGCACGATATGACCATCGGCATGCCCCCCCAGCACCCGTACCACGAATTGCTCTCCGCCCAGTTTGATGCGCTCGTGGTCACTGACCAGGTGGGTCGGAGTGGCCGGATGCACGGCACTGCCCGAGTCGGCCTCGGCCGATCGTTCGGCCAGCTCACGAGGCATACCGTGTTCGATGAAGAAGCGGACATACGGCTCCGCCAGCGCGTCGGGGGCCCACACGGCGGCCGAGATACGCGCATCCAGCTCGCCCTGCACCACCTCGGTGGCGCCTGTCAGCTCCACCAGTGCGGCGCCGGCACCGATGTGGTCGGGATGGAAATGGGTGATGATCACGCGATCCACCCGAGGGTTGCCGAGCTCTGCCAGGGCCAGCCCCCATCCCGCCGCCGTGCGGGAATCCCCCAGACCGGCATCGATCACCGTCACCCGATCGCCCTCGTCCACGACGTAGCACTGCACATGGTCGAGCGCCCACGGCAGGCCGTGGGTGACGCGGACGACCCCGCCGCCGAGGTCGGAGATCCCAGGTGCAGCGGTGCTCCGAGACGGCGTGTCCGGTTCGAGCACCGGGTGATGATAGCGCTGTGACCACTCAGCTCTGCCTGTTGACAGCCACCGCCCAGAGCCGGCTGCTGCGGTCCGGAGAGGTTTCGGCCAGGGAGCTGACGGCCGCCCACCTCGAGCAGATCGATCGCGTCGACCCGGCGGTGAACGCCATGGTCACCCGTGTGGACGAGCGGGCGCTGCAGGCGGCCGACGCGGCTGACGAGCGCCGTTCCCGCGGTGACCAACTGCCGGTGTTGCACGGGCTTGCGATCGCCCACAAAGACCTGGTTGACACCGCCGGCGTGCGCACGACGTACGGGTCGCCGTCGTTCGCCGACCATGTGCCCACCACCGATGCACTCCTGTCCGAGCGGCTGCGCGAGGCCGGCGCAATCATGCTGGGAAAGACCAACACACCCGAGTTCGGGGCAGGATCACACACGTTCAACCCGGTGTTCGGCGCCACCCGCAACCCATGGGCCCGCGATCGCTCGGCCGGCGGCTCCAGCGGCGGGGCAGCCGCGGCGCTGACCTGTCGAATGGTGCCGCTGGCCGACGGCAGCGACCTGGGTGGCTCGTTGCGGAACCCGGCGGCCTGGAACAACGTGTACGGCCTGCGCCCTACCCCGGGACGGGTCCCGTCTTGGCCCGATTCGGCGCCGTGGATGCCGTTTGCGGTGGAGGGCCCGATGGCCCGCACCGCGATGGACACGGCACTGCTTCTCTCCGCCATGAGCGGCTCCGATCCTCGGGCACCCCTGTCGGCCGGCATCCCCCCGTTCCCGCTTCCGGCGACGCTCGACGCCGACCTCGACGGGCGGCGCGTGGCCTGGAGCCCCACGATCGGCGGGCTCCCGATCGAACCGGACGTGCTGGCGGTGCTCGAGCCTACGGTCGAGACATTGGCCGGCCTGGGACCGGCGGTCGAGGCCACCGAGCCGGATCTTTCCGGCGCCGACCTGGTGTTCGAGACGTGGCGGGCCTACCTCATGGCATTGGGCTTGGGCGACCTGCTGGCGGCGGAGGGCGACGGTATGAAGGAGACGCTTCGCTGGAACATCCGCCGCGGACTGGAGCTCACCGCAGCCGATCTGATTGCCGCCGATCGCGCTCAGGTGAAGCTTCACACGCGTGTCCACGCATTCTTCGAGGACTACGACTACCTCGTCTGCCCGGTCACTCAGCTGTCACCGTTCCCACTCGAAAGCGAGTACCCGGCGGAGGTGGCGGGGGTGAGGATGGGTACGTATCTGGAGTGGATGCGAGCCTGCTCGCGGATCACCGCCACCTGCTACCCGGCGGTGTCGGTCCCGGTCGGGTTCACCGCCGCCGGTCTGCCCGTCGGCCTCCAGCTGGTCGGCCGGCCCTTCGCAGAGCTCGCACTGCTCGAGCTCGCCCACGCTGTGGAGGGTGCTTTGGGCGTGGTCGACACGCTCCCACCTGCGGTCGCCTGAAGACCAATTGCGAACCGCATCGCTGCGAAATCCGTAGTACGTGCAACAATTCGGTGCGCCAGGAGACTGTAAGTCATCCGAGGAAACGAAAGGATGCGAATGTTTTTCAAGCGACCAAGCGAGATGCCCACCGCCGACGATGCCCTCCCCGGCCGCGACCAGCCGATCGCTGTCCCGGACAAGCACACCGTCTTGGGGACGCCGCTTTTGCCGCCGTTTCCCGACAACATCGAGTACCTGATCGTCGGTATGGGGTGTTTCTGGGGCGCGGAGCGGATCTTCTGGCAGACCCCGGGGGTCTACACCACCGCGGTGGGGTACGCGGGCGGACACACGCCCAACCCGACCTACCGCGAGGTGTGCAGCGGCCGCACCGGCCACACCGAGGTGGTGCTGGTCGCCTACGACACCACCAAGATCTCGACCGAGGAGATCCTGCGCCGCTTCTGGGAGGGCCACGACCCCACCCAGGGCATGCGCCAGGGAAATGACGTGGGCACGCAGTACCGCTCAGCCCTGTACTGGGTGACCGACGCGCAGCGCGAGGCGGCATTTACCACCCGTGACGCCTACGCCAAGGCGCTGACCGAGCGCGGCCTGGGCGAGATCACAACCGAGTTGGCCCCGGCTGGCGAGTTCTATCCGGCCGAGGACTATCACCAGCAGTACCTCCAGAAGAATCCCGGCGGCTACTGCGGTATCGGTGGCACGGGCGTCTCATGCCCGATCGGCACCGGAATCGCCGCTGCGTGAGCGAGCGCCGCATCGGTCGAGCCGCTTTCCTGGGCGTCGTGGCAGCGGGAGCTGCCGGGATCGTCCTCGGAAGCCGGCTCGACCGTGAGGTCGGCGGTCCCCTGAACGACATCGGGGGGATCGTCCCCAACGCCGTCAAGGATGTATTCCCGAGCGGCTGGAGGATCTACTCCATCAACCCGCCGTGGCCGACCTTCCACCCGGCCACATACCGGTTCACGGTGGGCGGCCACGTCCAGCACCCGACCACGTTCACCTGGGCGCAGTTCGCCGACCTGCCAACCGCCCACCAGGTGACCGACTTCCACTGCGTGACTGGCTGGACCGTCGGCGGCGTGCACTGGGCCGGCGTGCGCATGCAGACCATCTGGGACATCGTCAAGCCCCTCCCGAGTGCGCGCTACGCCAACTTCATCTCACTCGAACAGCCCTACACCGACACGCTCACGCTCGAGCAGACGACGCTTCCCAACGCAATGCTCGCCCACAGCATGGACGGGAAGCCGTTGGAGCGCGAGCACGGCGCGCCGATGCGGCTGGTGATTCCCGAGATGTATGGTTACAAGGGCGTCAAGTGGCTCACCCGCATCGAGTTGATGCCGACGCTGGAGCCGGGGTACTGGGAGCGAAACGGCTACGACGTGGATGCCTGGGTGGGCCGCTCCAATGGCTACTAGCCGGCCTCAGTACGTGCTCCGGTTCGCGGCGGTCGAGCGCATGCTGCACTGGCTCTTGGCGGTCACGTTCCTGCTGATGCTGGTCAGCGGGCTGGTGCTGTATCTGCCGTCGCTGTCGGAACTGGCCGCCGATCGCGTGTTCTGGAAGACGATCCATCTGTCCTCGGCGGTGGTGTTCTGGGCCGGCCTGATCGCGCTGATCCCCGGCAATAGCCGCACGCTGCGAGGCACCGCCCGCGAGATCGACCGGTTCGACGACGACGACCGCCGCTGGCTGCGGTGGGCGGTGCTGCGATCAGGCGAGGAGCCGCCCCAGGGCCGGTTCAACGCCGGCCAGAAGCTCAACACCGCCATCGTCTCGGGTCTGATGGTGGTGTTCACGCTCAGCGGGACGCTGATGTATCTGCAGGAGCGTGACGCCAGCTTCCGTGGCAGCAGCGCCATCCTGGTACACGACTGGGCGACGTGGATCGCGGTGCCGCTGGTGGCGGGGCACCTGTATCTGGCGCTGGTGCACCCCGCGACCCGTCACTCCCTGCGCGGGATCACGCTCGGCACCGTCCGCCGCGACTGGGCCCGCCGCCACCACGCCAAATGGGATCCCGATGAATAACGGTGCCAGGCACCGTTATTCACCACCGACCTCTCGCCGTGAATAATTGGTGCCAGGCACCAATTATTCACTCGTAGCTGGACTCTGGGCCGCCGGGGTCTGTGGGGACAGCGAAGGGGTTGCTCCAGGCTGTGCGGCCGTGGGCGTCCTCGACCTCGACTCGGGCGTAGGTGCACTGCTCGGGGAACCGCATCAGCGCCGAGGCGATCATGCCGTCGGAATCCCGCTCCGTGACGCTGCCGCGCCATGACATCACGGCCGCGTCGGCATCGACGCGACCGCCGTCCCAGGGCCCCGAGCGCAGGGTCACCTTGCGAGCGCCCGAGCAGCGCACCTCGACCCCGTCGTCGGCAACTCGCACCGAGCCGATCTCAGGCCCGGTGCTCGCATAGAACGCGCCGGAGCGAAGCGCCTCCAGCACCCCATCCCGAGTCCGGGCAGGCGTCCTCACCATCGTCCAGGCCACGTTCGAATCCTGTCCCGGCGTATGGCAGTCGTCGCTGGCGATCCCCAGGCAGGCTCCCCGCGTGTGATGCAGCACCGCGTCCCAGAACTCCGCCGAGCGGCCGTTTCCGTTGGCCAGCTCGCTGCCGCCGTTCATCAGCTCGACCCCGCTCAGCGACGGTGCCTCCAGATACGTGGAAGCCTCGAGCCCGCTCCAGTACGGGTGCGCCAGGAAGGCCACCCCGCCGGCCTCGACCGTGAACGCCGCGGCAGCCTCGATCGAGCCGAACGCCTGATTGGGATCGGGAAGCTGCTCCGCGCCGATCGCGAGGATGTCGGCCTCGAGCCCACCCACAGGCCGCGCTGTCAGCTCGCTCGAGGGGATCACGAGGATGTCGTCGCTGGCATGCGACGTGACGAAGTGATGGTCGGTGATGGCCAACACGTCGAAGCCCGCGTCGGCGTAGTGAGCGACCAGCTCAGCCGGCGTGGCGTCGCCGTCCGAGTTGACGGTGTGGGAATGCAGCTGGCACCGCAGCCAGTCGCCATCAAGCTCGAACACGTTCGCCACAGAGCCCAAGCTACAGGATCAGGCTGTCTGCCGGGTCCGCAGCTGTTCGAGCTGCTCGGGGGTGTTGGCGTTCTGCAGCGATTCCGGGTACGGGAGCTCGGCTGCATCGATGCGGTTGACCGGGACGCGCTCGGCCAGCAGTCCGACGCGACGCTCGCCCGACACCAGCAGCTGCTCCACCAGTCCCAGCAACTCGAGCCGGTAAGCCGCGGCCAGGTGGTAGTCGCGCCCCTCGGCGTGAGGCAGCGCGATCTGGGCGCCCCCCATGGCGTCGACAACTGCGGTCACGAACTCCGCCCGCAACAGCGGAACGTCAACCGCCGACACGAACGCAACATCCGCCCTGCCGTCCACCGCGCGCATCCCGGCGGACATCGCTTCGAGCGGCCCCTGGCCGGGTTGGTCGTCGACCGCGACCTCGGCCTGCGACGGCAGCGGAGGGAGCTTCTGATCGGCGGCAGCCACCACGATCACCGGATCCGCCACCTCGCACAACACCGTTGCGACATGCGCCACCAACGGCGTCCCGTTCCACTGCAGCAGGGCCTTGGACGAGCCCATACGCGTGGACTTCCCGCCGGCCAGGAGCAACGCCGCCGGCATCGTTTACACGATCCGCTCGGGGCCGGTGTAGATGTTGAAGCGGTTGTCCCTGAGAAAGCCCACCAGCGTGATGCCGAAGCGGCGAGCAGCGTCCACCGCCAGGCTCGACGGCGCGGAGACTGCACAGATCACGGGAATGCCGGCCATAGCGGCCTTCTGCACGATCTCGAAGCTGGCCCTGCCCGACACCAGCAGCACCCGCCCGGAGAGCGGCAGATCGCCTGCCAGGAACCTCTCGCCGATGATCTTGTCGACCGCGTTGTGCCGGCCGACGTCCTCGCGCAGCGAGAGCAGCTCGCCGTCGCCCGTAAACAGCGCAGCGCCGTGCAACCCGCCGGTGCTCTCGAACACCTTCTGGGCCGCCCGAAGCGTGTCCGGCAGCGACAGCACCACCTCGGGCTGGAGCACCGGACCGTCGGCGACGCGCTCAGCATGGGTCTCGATCATGTCCAGAGAAGCCTTGCCACATACACCACAGCTCGACGTTGCGTAGAAGTTGCGCTCAGGGCCCAGGGACGGCAGCTCACGGGTGAGCGTCACCGACACCACGTTGAACTGCTGCTGATCGGCCGGAACCGTGCAGTAGCGCACGTCTCGCACATCTTCGAGGGTGGTGATCAAGCCCTCGGAGCGAAGGAAGCCGACGGCCAGCTCGAAGTCGTTGCCGGGAGTGCGCATCGTCACCGCGATGCTGCGTTGATCACGACCAGGCTCCTCGACCCGGATCTCCATCGGCTCCTCGGTCGCCAGCCGATCGTTCCGGCGCTTACGCGAATCGCCCTCGATCGCGATCACCGCTCCGGCGGTGCTGCTCCCCGGACGCGGCGGTGCCGGATCGGGCTCGTCCGGGATGCCCCAGTCGTCGGCCACCGAATCGTGTTGATGAGCCATCTCAGCTCTGAGTGTAGCCGTCCCCCGATGTCGCCATTTTCACGAGCAACTGCTCGGAGATGGCATCCGTGGGACAGGTGTCGGCGCAGGCGCCGCAAGAGACGCAGGCCGAGTCGGCAAACCCCGAATCCAGGCCCGCGGTCACGTTGGAGTGGAATCCCCGGCCTGTGGCTGTGAGCGCGAACGCACCTTGGATCTCGTCGCAGGCGCGCACGCACCGTCCACACGAGATGCAGAGCTCATGCTGGAACACCAGGTACGGGTGCCGGGTGTCGACGTCGCGGGTATGCGTTACTCCGGTCCACCGGGCCTCGGTGACTCCCAGCTGAGCGGCGACCTGCGCCAGCTCGGTGTGCGGGGCGGGCGCGACCGGAAGCTCCGACAGCACCAGCGACACCACATTGGCGGCGATCCGACGGGCTTGCTCTGCCTGAGTCTGAATCTTCATGCCGTCCCGGCAGACGGTCGTGCACGATGCCACCGGCCCGCGCGCGCCCTCGATCTCCACCAGGCACACACGGCAGGCGCCGAAGGGCGCCATGCGATCGTCCAGACAGAGCGTCGGCACCCACCGATCGGCCAGCTTGGCGGCCTCCAGGGCGGTCGTCCCCGGCTCGACCTCGACCGGTACGCCGTCGACGAAAACTTCCATCTAGGTGACCCCCAACTCGTCCGGAAAATGCTTGATCAAGCTCCTGATCGGCGCCGGCATGCCCCCGCCGTGCGCGCACAGGCTTGCCACCTCCAGCGTCTCCAGCAGCTCCTCCAGCTCGACCCGGTCGACGCGACCGTCAGCCTCCACCAGCTCCAGCGCCCGCCGCAGGCCGATCCTGCAGGGGAAGCACTTGCCGCAGCTCTCGCTGGTGCCGAAATGCAGCAGATGACGAGCCAGCGCACGCATGTCGGTGCGATCGTCGAAGGCAACGATGCCGCCGTGACCGACCATGCAGCCCTCCGCGGCCAGCTGGTCGAAGTCGAACGGGGTATCGATCAGCGACGCCGGCAAGATGCCCGCCAGCGGACCGCCGATCTGCAGCGCCTTGAGCGTGCGGCCGTCGCGCATGCCCCCGCCGATGTCCTCGCAGATCTCGCGGATGGTGATCCCGAACGACACCTCGTAGACACCGGGATTCACGAACCGCTCGTTCAGGCAGATCATCTTGGTGCCAGGCGTCGCCCCCGGGCTGAGTGCGTGGTAAGCGGCGGCGCCGTGGGTGGCGATAAACGGTGCGTTACAGAGCGTCTCGACGTTGTTGACCACAGTCGGCAGGCCGTGATAGCCGCGCTCTGCGGGGAACGGCGGGCGGGCCGACACCGTGCCGCGGAGACCCTGGATCGAGTTCAGCAGGGCTGTCTCCTCGCCGACCACGTATGACCCGGCGCCCTCCTCCACCCACACGTCGAACGAGAAGCCGCTGCCGTGGATGTTGTCGCCCAGATGACCGGCGGCGCGGGCCGCCTCGATGGCCGCATCCAACGCCGGTTTGGAACGCGGGTACTCGGAGCGAACCAGCACGAACCCGCTGGACGCCCCCACCGCGTACCCGGCGATGGCCATGCCCTCGATCAGCAGACTGGGATTCTGCTCCATCAGGTACTTGTCGATGTAGGAGCCCGGATCGCCTTCGTCGCCGTTGACGACGATGAACTTGTGCGCTCCCTTGGCACCCCGGGCGAACTCCCACTTCATGCCCGCGGGGAACCCGGCACCGCCGCGCCCGCGCAGGTTGGCCTCCTTGACCGCGGCCACCAGCTCCTCCGGGCTCGTGGAAAGGGCGCTCCTCAGGCCCGTGAAATCACCCTCCCGCAGCAGCACCGGCTGATCGAGTGCGCTCTTCCACTCGGGCTCGTCGGCGTCCGTGGCCCCACCGGAAAGCACCCGCTCCAGGGCGCCCGGGCCGGCATCGACCGCATCGCCGTCGCGGAACGCAGGGCTGGCATGGCAGAACCCGAGGCACACGGTCTCGCCCAGCGACACCGCTCCGTCGTCGGTGACCGCACCGAGCTCCAACCCGAACTGCTGCTTGACGCTGGCGACATGCTGGTCGAAGTCGGCAGCCCAGCAGGCGGTGCCGGTGCACACCCGGATGTGACGTTCGCCCCGCGGCTGGGTCAGGTCGTCGTAGTAGCTCGACACGCCGTACACGGCAGCTTCCGGCATGCCGGTGAGCGCCGCCGCCCTGCGGCGGTCGTCATCGGTCACGTGACCGTGATCTTCGACCGCATCCTTCAGCACATCCAGCGCCGTGGGAGCACCTTCAACTCGGCTGCGCCGGACCAGCAGCTCGATCACGTTCTTCGACATCGCCTGGACAGTAGACCACGGTGAGGTCGAACAGGCCCCGCGGATCCCACCACCGGTCGGTCGCCCATCCCTGCGGTCAAAATGTGTTCAGATCAGCCTCCTGGGAAAACTCCTGCACGGCGTATCACTTGACGGAGTTGTATTGCACTCGGACGCTTTTGATAGCCGATCCTTCCCCTCCCGAGGTGTCCAGATGCGATTGCGTACCCGACGAACGTTCCTGTCCGCGCTCATGGCCGTGTGCCTGATCGGAGTTTCCGCGACGGCGGCCATGGCCGCAGCGCCGGTGATCACCAGCCTCAGCGCCACCTCCGGCCACGTGGGCCAGACCGTCACCATCAACGGTTCGGGCTTCTCCGGCTTTGCCGCCGGCCAGGTGCAGGTGCTGTTCCACGGCGGCGTCCCCGCGACGTTCACGGTCTCGTCCGATACGCGCATCATCGCGACCGTCCCCGGCGGCGCGACCTCTGGCAAGATCAGCGTGGTCACTCCCGCGGGCACCGCGATCGCACCGACGAGCTACAAGGTCAAGGCTGCCAGCCTGAAGCTGACCGGCTTCAGCCCGACCACCGCACCGATCGGCTCCACCGTCGTCATCACCGGTACCGACTTCACCAACGCTGTCAGCGTCCAGATCGGATCCAAGACGCTGGTCAAGGGCACCGACTTCACCGTCAAGTCCGACACCGAAATCGACGCCGTGATCCCGGCCGGCACTGCCACCGGGCGAGTGGTCGTGAGCACCCTGACCGGCACGGTCACCAGCACCGACCGACTCACCATCCCGGTGCTGCGCCTGTCCAAGTTCACCCCCAGCACGGGTGCGGTGGGCGCCGTGATCACACTCACCGGAGCGGGGTTCACCGGGGTCACCGTCCAGTTCAAGAGCGCCACCACCCCGATCACCGTGGTTCCCACGATCACAAACGACAAGCTGATGACCGTGGTCGTCCCCGTCGGGGCCAAGTCCGGCAAGCTGACGGTGGTCTCACCCACGCTGGGCACCTTCACCAGCCAGGCGCGCTTCCTGGTCGCATAGGACGCGGTATCATCGCGCGGCGATGGAGTTCATCGTCCACATCACCGTCAACCTGCCGCCAGACATGCCCGAGCCACGCAAGCGTGAGCTGCTGGAGGCCGAGAGCATCCGCGGCCGGGAGCTGATCGACTCGGGTGCCCTGGTCAGGATCTGGCGGCTTCCCGGGCGGTTGGCCAACATCTCGCTGTACCGGGTGGCCGACGCGACCGAGCTCCACAGCCTGATCAGCTCGCTTCCGTTGTTTCCGTGGTTCGACGTCTCGGTCGAGGCGCTGGCGACACACCCGCTGGAGCAGTAGCTCCGGCACATGGGATAGTCACACCGTGTCCTCCAACACGACGGTGTTCTCAGCCGTGCTGCGGAACCACGACCTGCGGCTGGTGCTGCTGGCCTTTCTCGCATTCAACGCCGCCGAATACGCGGTGTGGCTGGCGATGCTGGTGTACGCATACGACCAGGGCGGCGCCACCACCGCCAGCCTGGTGGCGGTGTTCCAGCTGGTGCCGGCGATGCTCTTTGCACCGCTCGCATCGGTTATGGCCGACCGCCACCCACCGGTGCGGGTGCTCACCGCCGGATACGTCGCCCAGACGATCGCGATGGGCGCCACTGCAGCAGTGATCCTGGCGGGGGGCGCGGCACCGCTGGCGTACGTGTGCGCCGCCGCGGCCGCCACCGCCGTCACCATCACCCGCCCCACGCAGGCGGCACTGACCCCGGCGCTGGCGCACACCGCTCAGGAGCTGACCGCCACCAACGTCGTCTCCAGCTGGGTGGAGAACAGCAGTGTGCTGGTGGCGACCGCCGGCGCCGGCGTGATCATGGCAGTCTCGGGGCCCGGCCAGGTGTTCGCGCTGATGGCGATCGGCACCGCGATCGGCGCGCTGCTCGTGAGCACGGTGCACGGGCCCCCGGCGGCGGCAGCCGGCGAGGAGGAGGGCGCGATGGAGCAGGTTGCCGCCGGGGTGCGTGTGCTCGCCCACCAGCCCAACCCGCGATTTCTGGTGCTGCTCCTGGGCATGGAGTTCGTGATCACGGGAGCGTTCGACGTGATCTACGTGGTGCTGGCGCTGGATGTGCTGGATGTCGGGCCAGGCTGGGTCGGATATCTCAACGCCGGATTCGCCGCTGGAGGGGTGATCGGCAGCTCACTCGCGGTGGTGCTGATCACCCGCCGGAGGCTCGCCCCACCGATCGGGCTGGCGGTGCTGGGCATGGGTATCGGCACGATGCTGCTGGCCTGGGCACCCTCGGCCTTCGCCGCCCTGCTGCTTCTGGTGGTGATCGGAAGCGGCCGGGCGGTGATGGACGTGGGCGCTCGCACGCTGCTCCAGAGGGTCTCGCCGGCCGACGTGCTCGGCCGCGTGTTCGGGATGCTCGAAGCGATCATCATGGCCGGCCTGGCACTCGGCGCACTGGTGATCCCGCCGCTGATCGCGCTCGGGGGGGCCACGACCGCCTTGGTGGGCTGTGGAGTGTTGATCGTCGCCGTGCTCGTGTTCGGCCTGCATTCGCTGGTGCGGATCGACCGGTCGGCCAAGGTGCCGATCGTCGAGATCTCGCTGCTTCGCATCACTCCGCTGTTCGCGACGCTCCCACCGGTGCAGCTGGAGGGCGTGGCCCACGCGCTGGAACCGGTCGAGGCCTCCGCCGGGACGACCATCATCCATCAGGGCGACGAGGGCGATCGCTACTACGCCATCGCCTCCGGAGAGGTCGAGGTCAAACGCGACGGGATCGCCGTCGCACAGCTGTCACGGGGAGAGGGCTTCGGCGAGACCGCGCTGCTGCGAGACGCACCCCGCAACGCCACCGTCACGGCGGTGTCCGACACCAAGCTGTACAGCCTCGAGAAGGACCCGTTCCTCACCGCGATCACCAGCCACCCCCCGGCTCAGCGCGCAGCCGCCTCGGTGCTCGAGGTCCGCGGAACCGGTGAATAAAAGGTGCCTGGCACCTTTTATTCACCCATGGAGCTAGCCGGGCTCGAACCGGCGACCTCCACGCTGCCAGCGTGGCGCTCTCCCAGCTGAGCTATAGCCCCATTCAGGCGCGCAGTATATCGCTGCTGGGCGAAACGGCCAGCCCGCGCCGGTCGGCGAGACGCTCGAGCACCGCCACGGTGTCGGCGAAGGGCACGCCTGACAGGTGGAGATCGCGGCCCTCGAAGTCGGCCAGGATCTCGGCCAGCGCCGCCGCGTACGCCGAACCGTCTCCCGCCGCCAGCGCCTCGAGTGCACGGCCGGTGCGGGCGAAGGCGTCGCCCGCTGCCAGCATCACCGAGACATCCGGCGTGTCGCCGAGAGCGACTTCGGCCAGCGCGCGCACGTACGCCGGGGCAGGTGTGTCAGCCGGCTGCGCCTCGGCCACGGCCCTGCGCGCGATCGGCTCCACCCCGTCGCCCGCCAGGATCGCCATCTTGAGTGCGCCCAGCAACCGGCCCCAGCTGGAGTTAGGGGTGAGGTCGTGGGATGCCAGGTAGGCGTCGCGGGCGACGATCAGCTGCGCTTTGGCGTCCTCGCCGGCAAGCAGCTCTCGATACGCCTCTGCCTCTGCTGCCAGCGCCGCCTTCAGCTCGCTACCGGCGGTCACAGCGGACGCCGGCCGGCGAAGCCGTCCTCACGCGAATGCCAGAACTCGATTCGCGGCTCGCCCACCATCCAGCACAGCAGCGCTTCCTGACCGTCGATCTCGCTGGGGAAATCGAGCAGCCCGCGGTCGATGTCCTTGATCTCGACGCCCAGCTCGTCCAGCTCCGTCATGATCTCGCGGAGGCGCTCGTGCGCCTGCTCCAGGGCGCCTCTCAGCTCGGTCAGCTCGGGGCGATCGAAGTCTCCCCCGTTACCACCGATCGCAATCACCACGGCGTTCCAGCGTTTCTCGAGCTCGCGGCTGGATGACCGCTCGGACACCATCCGCTCGGCCAGGTCGCGCACGCATTCGTCGAGCAGCGTCTGTGCCTGTTCGGGAGTGAACAGACGCGCCTCGCTCATCCCGCCGCGAACTTCTCGCTTGGTACCTGCCCCCACAGCGATTCGAGCCGGTAGAACTCGCGCGCCTCGGGGGTGAAGATGTGCGTCACGACGTCCAGATAGTCGATCAGGATCCAGTCGCCCTGGGCCTGTCCCTCGACCCGTTGTGCCGAGCGCTTGTCGTCGCGCTTGAGCGATTCACGGATGGCGTCACTGATCGCCTGCGTCTGGCGGGGAGTTCGCCCCGTGCAGATGATGAAGTGATCGGTGTAGCTGACCACGTCCCGCATGTCCAGAATGACAATGTCGGTCGCAAGCTTCTCCGCTGCCAGGGCGGCGATGCGATGCGCAAGCTGAACCGTGCTCTTCAGGCGGGGGACTCCATTCGACGGGAGGCAGCCTAGCAAACCCCCTCAATCTGCTTCGTGAGCCGCCTCCGGTCGCAGGGGCGCCGAGCGTCCCAGCGTGGTCACCGGCAGTCGCAGTTCGGCCGTTGTCCCAACGCCGACGATGGAGTCGATGGTGAGCGTGCCACCCGCCCGGCGGACACGCTCCTCTGCTGCCCGAAGCCCAAAATGAAAGTTGCCGTCGCCGGGATGCGGCGGTGAGTGGGCGTCGAACCCGCGTCCGTTGTCAGCGACGAGCAGTACCAGTGCTGAGTCGGCTATCCGAACGGTCAGCTCGAGCAGCTCAGCCTGGGAGTGCTTGCGGGCGTTCTCGAGCAGCTCCTTGGCCGTCCGGTACACCAGCCGCTCGTGCTTGGCCGCGAACCGTTCCGGTGTGACGTCCACGACCACGGCGAAGCCGGCATCCCGTTCGATCCGATGGGCGATCTCCTTCAGCGCCGGCTGCAGCCCGTTGTCCAGGGCAGGCGGGTAGAGGTCGAAGCTCAGCCTCCGCGCCCGCGCAATCGCCTCCTGCATCAGCTCGAGCGGCTCTCCGAGATCGAACGGCTTGCCTCCCACGGTCGGCTGTTTGGCCTGCGCCATGTCCAGCCTCATGGTGGCGGCGGTCATCACCTGGATCGTGTCGTCGTGCAGTTCGGTCGCGATCCTGGCGCGCTCCCGGTCGGCGGCGTCGTCCAGTGAGTGCTGCAGCAGATCACGGTCGGCCTGGGTCTGCTGCAACTGCAGCACCGCCGCCCTCAGTCGCACCGCCGTTTCGCTGACGATGAAGATGACCGGTATCAACACAACCACGTAGCCAACCACGTTCAACGCTGCCAGCCCCGCGGGCTCGTCGATGACGTCGGCGACCGTGATCGCCGTGAGCGTGAGCGCGGCTGACCAGATCGCCACTCGGCGTCCGTACATGACGCCGCCCAAGGTCGGCATCAGCACCGCCCAAGCCGTTCGCCCGGCCAATGATGCCCCCGCTCCGGTGGAGATCGTGACCAGACCTGACGCGGCGGGCAGGCCTCCGAACAGCGCCACCAGCTGCCAGAACCTGAGTGTGGTCTGACGGGACAGCCACCACCCGACCAGGATGCACAGCAGCACCCGCGAGACCACCAAAAACACCCGTCGGGAGCTGTCGCCAGGACTGATCGCCACACCCACGATGCTCAACACGATGCCGGTGATCACCAGGTACTGAACGAGCCGGATCTTGACGAGGGGATCGTCATTGACCACCCCGGCGACCACCCAGTCGAGCACACGGGCGGAGACTCGATGACCTCCATCGAGGTCAGCGCGCTGTGCCGGATCTGTACGTCGGGGGTCGTCCATACCGTCGGCGAGCTGCCGAACAGTACCTCCGCTGCTCAGCGTGGCGTAGTCTGCCATGCCGGCGGGTTCGAGGCAACTGACACGATTATTGGTAAAGTCGGCCCCGCTCGAGCAGGGCGGATACCGCGACGGGCAGCAGCGACGCCACGTCGCCGCCGCGTTGAAGCGTGGCTCGGACACCGCTCGAGGAGAGTTCCACCGGCTCCATTCTGAGCACCACCACGTCGGAATCGCGCGGGTCGATCTCCGGTCTGGGCGCCACCACAACCGTCGCCAACTCCCGGATCCGGGCCGGATCGTGCCAGCGATCAAGCGTTGCGAACTGATCGGCTCCGACGATCAGAAATAGCTCACCCTGTCCCGACAGCCGCTGCAGCGTGTCCACGGTGTAAGGCGACTCGTCCGCGCCCAGCACCATCACCGTCACCCTTGCCAGAGACCCGAACGCTGCCTCTGCCAACCGGCCGCGTACGTCAGCCGAGAGCTGCGAAGCCTCGCGATGCGGAGGGTCGGCGTCCACCACCACGATCAGGCGATCGAGCGCGAGCTGCTCGATGGCGGTCGCTGCTACCGCCACGTGGCCATTGTGCGGCGGGTCGAACTGACCGCCGAACACCCCGATCCGTGTCACTCGGATCGCCTCGGCTGGTATGCGAGCCGGTGGGTGCCGATCAGGATGTCGTCCCCGGGCTTGGCCCCGGCTTCGCGCAGCGCCTCATCGATTCCGAGCTTCTCGAGCTCCACCACCAGCCGGGCCACCGAGCCCTCATCCTCCGAATCGAGCGTCTGCGCGCGGCGCTCGATCTCTCCGCCTGCGATCCGCAACTCACCGCGGTCGCGGAGAATCCGATAGCTGGGTCGAAGCGGCGCTGCCGGGCGGTACTCCAGGTACTCGGCCAGCTCTGGCTCCTCCGGCACGGGCTCGGGCGTCTCGAGTTCTGGAATGATCTCGAACAGGCGCGCGATCAGCTCTGCGATTCCCTCGCCCGTGACCGATGAGCATGCCAGAGCTGCCTGGGAATCGGACACCAGCGCCGCTCGGTCCTCCGGTGAAATCTGATCGATCTTCGACAGCACGATCAGCTGCGGCCGCTCGGCCAGTCCTCCGCCGTGAAGCTGCAGCTCCCGGTTGATCGTGTCGCGCCGCTTGCGGATATCCTCGGCGCCGCCCTCAGCGTCGATCAGATGCACCAGCAGCCGGGCCCGCTCGAGGTGGGCCAGAAAGTCATGGCCCAGCCCGACTCCGTCGCTGGCGCCCTCCAGCAGGCCGGGGACGTCCGCCACGGTCAGCTGGCGGCCGTCGGGGCTGTCCACGGTGCCCAGCACCGGAGCGATGGTGGTGAACGGGTAGTCGGCCACCTTCGGCTTGGCGTTCGAGATCGCGCGCAGCAGTGATGACTTTCCGGCGTTGGGAAATCCCAGCAGCGCGGCGTCGGCCACCAGCTTCAGGTGCAGCTCGAGCCACCGCTCCTCCCCGGCCTCGCCGACCTGGGCGATCTCGGGTGCTCGGTGCCGGGCGGTCGCGTAGTGGCGGTTGCCCTTGCCCCCACGGCCACCCCGGACAAGCGTCGCCCTGGCACCCGGGTGTGCCAGGTCGGCGATCAGCGCGCCCGAGTCCCGGTCGAGCACCTGTGTCCCAACCGGCACCGCCAGCTCCTTCGACTCACCGCCGCGACCGTGCTTGCCCGATCCCTTCCCGTGCTGTCCCCGCTCGGCCCGAAAATGGGATGCAAACCGAAACGGCGTGAGATCGCGCAGGTCGGGGTCGGCGACCAGGATCACGTCGCCGCCGTCACCGCCGTCGCCACCGTCGGGGCCACCGCGGGGAACGTACTTCTCACGGCGGAAACTGACACAGCCGTTGCCACCGCGTCCGCCTCGCACCTCGACTGTCGCGCGGTCTGCGAACACCGCTCGGCCTCTCTACGCTGCTACGCGGTGAGCGCGTGCACGTTGATGTACCGCTTGCCGTTGCGGCGGGCGAACTCGACGGTACCGTCGACGGTCGCAAACACGGTGTCGTCGCCGCCGATGCCGGTGCCGGCGCCGGGGTAGAAGCGGGTGCCGCGCTGGCGCACGATGATCGCGCCGGCAGTCACCGTCTGACCGGCGAAGACCTTTACTCCCAATCGCTGTGCGTGGGAGTCGCGGCCGTTCTTGGACGAACCGAGACCTTTCTTATGCGCCATCGGTTGCCTCCTCTACGGCGGTCGTCGTTTCGGCCTTGGGCTTGGGCGCCGCCTTCTTGCGCGGTGCGCGCTTGGGCTTGGCCGGCGCGCCGCCGATCGAATCGATCGCGATCCGAGACAGCTCGGAGCGATGCCCGCGGGTCTTCTTGAACCCTCGCTTGGGCTTGAACGTGAACACCTTGATCTTCTCGCCGCGGAGATGCTCAACCACGGTGGCGGTGACGCTGCCCTCCAGCTTGGAGCGATCCGTCTGGACATCATCGCCGCCCGAGAACAGCACCTCGGGGGTGAAGCTCTCGCCTGCGGCATGCGGCTGCCGATCGACCAGGAGCTTCTGCCCCTGCTCGACCTTGTACTGCTTGCCTCCGACTTTGATCACGGCGTACATGAGCGCGCGGAGTCTAGCATCATGAGCCCAGAATCTTCCCCAGCAGACCGCCCTTGCGTGCGGCTGCGGGAGCCGGCGCCTCGGCCGCCGCCGCGGGCGCAGGCTCAGCCACCGGCTCCGGAGCGGGAGCCTCGACCGGGGTGGCCGCCGTCTCCGCCGGCGGCCCGGTTTCTGCGGTCTTGGCGGCGGCCGGTTTCCGCGTGGTGGTGCGCTTGCGCGGCGCTCGCTTGGCGGGCGCGGGCTTCTCGGTGGCTGCAGCGTCCGGCTGCTCGGCCGGGGCCTCGGCTTCGGTAGGGGCAGCCCCATCCACCGTCGCATCACCGGCGTCCGCCGCTGTGGCGGCGGACCGGCTGCGGCCGCGACCGCCCCGGCGGCCGCGGCGGCGCTTGGGAGCGGCGGTCTCGCCGTCTCCATTCTCCGCGTCGGCGCCCTCGTCCGACTCGCTCGCAGCGGCCTCGGCGTCGGCGGTCGCGGTCTCGGCCTTCGGCTTGCGAGTGCGGGTGCGCTTGGG
Source organism: uncultured Actinomycetes bacterium (assembly GCA_963727235.1). GTDB lineage: Bacteria > Actinomycetota > Thermoleophilia > Gaiellales > JAICJC01 > CAVPTL01. The sequence goes on along the minus strand of CAVSFZ010000019.1, from coordinate 60,967 downwards.
CTTTGGCTTCTCCTCGGCAGCGCCGGCATCCGCACCAACCTCGGCGGCATCCACGACATCGGTGTCACTCTCGGCCTTGGCCGCCCTGGATCGTGAGCCGGTCTTCGGCTTTGCGGCTGCCTTGGGCTTGGCGGCTGTGCGCCGCCCCCGGCGGGGGCGCTGCTCGAGCTCGAGCCGCTCACCGATCTCCCGATCGAACTCGGGAAGCTCCAGCCCACCCGGCTCGACCGGCAGCTCGATCATCTTGGGAGTGGCATCCACCAGGCTGGCAAATGCCATCGTGCGCGATACCCGGTCGATCTTGACCCGCAGATCCTGACCGACGTACCCGATCGCCCCACCGATGACCACCGGATAGGCATCCACGTACGCCAATGCGTCGGTGGTGTTGTACATGTGCGGTTCAGCGATCTTGACCCGAACCATCGCGTCCTCGGTGACCGTCGGCTTGCCGGCGAGTATCTCCTCGCGCGGGCCGTCGGCGATCACGTCGATCTCGTCCAGCGCCAGGTGTGAGTGCGGCTCCAGCGAGTAGAACTTGCCGGTGTCGCGCTCCAGCTCGAGCAGCTTGGCGCCTCCCGGGCCGGCCAGCAGCGAGGCCACCTTGGAGTTGACCTTGATCAGGAACGCTTCCGAGCCGGACGCCCGAGCGAGCTTGCGCAGGCGCCGTTCGGCCTCGACCGCCATCGTGTCCTCACTCAGGACGACACCCTCGCCGCCGCAGGTGGGACAGGTGCGGGTGAGGATCTCACGAACACCCTCGGTGACGTTCTGGCGGGTCATCTCGACCAGCCCCAGCGGCGAGATCTCGACCAGATAGGTCTTGGTGCGATCCTTCTCGAGTTCGGCCTGCATCACCTTCAGCACCTCGGTGCGGTTCTTGTGCGAGGCCATGTCGATGAAGTCGACCACGATGATGCCGCCGATGTCGCGCAGGCGCAGCTGGCGGATCACCTCTCGCGCAGCCTCGATGTTGTTGCGGGTGATGGTGTCTTCGAGCCGCCCGCCGCCGCCGACGAACCGGCCGGTGTTGACGTCGATCACCGTGAACGCCTCAGCGAAGTCGAACAGCAGGTAGCCGCCGGAAGGGAGATCGACGCGGCGGTTGAGAGTCGATCGGATGGCCGCGTCGACCCCGTGGGCTTCGAACAACGGCGTGGGGTCGGAATACAGCTCGATGCGGTCGACGAACTCAGGCTGAGTCGTGCGCACCCATCCCAGGATGCGCCGGTACTGGCGCGGCGAGTCGACCAGCACCTTGTCCACGTTGCGGGCGAGCAGGTCGCGAATCACGCGCAGCGAGAGATCGGCCTCGGCGTGGATCAGCACCGGCGCCTTGGCGCCGTCGACGCGTGCGTGCACATGTGCCCACAGATGTCGCAGGAACCGGAGGTCGCGCTCGAGATCCTCCTCGGTCGCGCCGGCCGCAGCGGTGCGCACGATGATGCCCACGTCCTTTGCCTCGAGCTTTCGAGCGGCATCGCGCAGGCGGTCGCGCTCGCCGTCGGGAAGCCGCCGGCTGACGCCCGAGCCCTCGCCGTCGGGAGACAGCACCAGGAACCGCCCGGCCAGGGACAGCTCCATGGTGACGCGGGCGCCCTTCGTCCCCATCGGGTCCTTGATCACCTGCACCAGCACCTTCTGGCCCGGCTTGAGCAGATCCTGGATACGGCGCTTACGGCGCTCCTTGGTGTCGAGCCCCGGCAGGACGACATCGTCCTGGTGCAGGAAACAGTTCTTGGGGAGGCCGATGTCGATGAACGCGGCCTCCATCCCCGGCAGCACGTTGTCCACCTTGCCGAGGTAGATGTTGCCGACCAGCGAGCCCTTGCCGCGGCGCTCGATCAGGGCCTCAACGGTCTGGCCCTCCTCGAGCACGGCGACGCGCAGCTCCGACAGGTCGACGGAAATCAGGATGGTCTTGGTCTGGTTTGAGATAAGTGTCACTCTGGTACTCCTACCGGCCGGTCGCGCAGCGTGATTTCGGTGCGCACCAGGCGGTTGATGGTTGGGGTCGCGCCGACAGTGGCAGCAACCGCTTGAACAACTTCTTCCGGACGGGCGCTGCCCGTCTCGGTCGGCACCAGCTCGAATACGAGCCGGCCGGGCTCGAACGCCACCCGGGCGCACGAGCTCTTGACATCGACGTGCTTGTCCGGCTTGTCCGGAATCACACGTGTAACGATCGCCTCGGGAGCCTCGGCGAAAACTTCTGAAGCGGTGGCCCAGTCGAGATCGGAGCCGACCTCCGCCACGTACGCCACGGAACGGACCCGTGATGCGGCATGCTTGCCGTGGCATTCCGACACGTCCACCAGCGACATGCCACGCGGGAGCTGCTCCGCCAGCCGGGCCGCCACGACCTCCGGGGGAGTCTCCCCCACGAGTTCGACGTCGGCCAGATCGGCGGCCGATTCGACGCCGACCGCCCGCGGGACGGCCAACGAGATCACCGGCCGCGGCTTCGGCCCGCGCGACAGTGCAATTTCAAATCCCGCCCGCCGCAAAGCGGCCAGGAATGTATCAACGGTTTCGAGGTGGGACAGGAACCTCGCCCTGCCGGCCACCGCGAACACTATTCGGTAGTTCAACGATTGATCTCAATTCATTCGGCACGCTCAGCGCACCAATCTGTTTCGGACGGGCCCGTAGCAGGCGCCGCAGTCGACGCATCCGTCCCACCGGCAATCGCCGGTGGCAACGGCCGACTGGCTCTGCCACCACTCGTCCAGTAAGAACTCCTTGGAGATACCCGACTGCACGTGATCCCACGGCAGCGTGTCCCACTCTCCAAACTCCCGTGTCGCCTGCTCGTCGATGGACGAGCCGGCTGCCTCAAACGCCCGCTCCCAGGCCGATGCCTGGTACATCTCGGTCCAAGCGTCGAAGCGTGCTCCGCTTCGCCATGCCGACTCGATCACGTCGGCCAATCCTTCGTCGCCGCGCGCCAGCGCGCCCTCCAGCATCGAGGTGCGCAGATCGTGCAGTGACAGCCGAATCTGCTTGGTCGGCATCGCCCGGCGCATGTACGCCTGCTTGGCGGCCAACTGCTCGCGCGCCTCCATCCCCTCCCACTGGAACGGGGTGTGGGGTTTGGGCACGAAGTTGGAGACGCTCACGTGCACGTTGAAGCGGCCGCCGCCGGTGACGCGCCGGCCGATCTCGCGAGCACGGATGCCGAGATCGACGATGCCCTGCACCTCGGCGTGCGTCTCGCGGGGTAGGCCGATCATGAAATACAGCTTGACGCTGCGATACCCGGCGGCGAACGCCGCCTCGATCGCGTTTTCGATCATCTCGTCGGTGAGCGTCTTGCAGATGATGTCGCGCATCCGCTGCGTGGCCGCTTCAGGAGCGAGCGTGATCGAGCTCTGGCGAGCGTTGGCTGCGGCGGTCAGGGCCACGGGGCCGGTATCGACACGATTGGACGGCAGCGAGAGATGGAGATCGGGCATGCGCTGTTTGATTCCCTCGATCGCCGGCACCACATCGGTGTAGTCACTGGTCGCCAGCGACGTCAGCGACAGCTCGTCGTACCCGGTACAGCCGAGTTGCTTCAACCCGGCCTCGATGACCTGCTCCGCCGGCCGCTCACGCACCGGCCGATACCAGGTGCCGGCGTGGCAGAAGCGGCAGCCGCGGGTGCAGCCGCGCATGACCTCGACGGACGCCCGCGAGAAGATCGCCGACGAGTACGGCACGACCGGCTCGGTGGGCTGGGTCTCGATCCCGAACTCGGTGTAGATCGCACGCTTGACCGGGTGGCGGGTGCGGCCGGGGAAATACAGGTAGGGGTTCTCGGACAGCGCCTCCAACCTGGCGGCGCGGGTCGAGTGTGCCGCAACCGCATCCAACACCTGCTCGAAGGCCTCCTCCGACTCGCCCATGAAGATCGCGTCGAAGAAGGGCGACAGCGGCGCCGGATTGGACGCGCTCGGCCCGCCCGCTACCACGATCGGATCGCCCTCATCACGATCGTTCGCGCGGAGGGGGATCTGGGCCAGGTCGAGCACCTCGAGCACGTTCGAGTACGTCAGCTCCGCCTGCAGGGTGATTCCCAGCAGATCGGCGTCGCGGACCGGACGCCACGACTCCAGCAAAAACAGCGGCAGCTGCTCGCGGCGCATCGCGTCGGCCATGTCCGGCCACGGACAGTACACCCGCTCGGCAGCGATCTCGGGCCGGCGATTGATCTGCTGGTACAAGATCTGGAGGGCCTGATTCGATATCCCGACCTCGTACGCATCGGGGTAACACAGCGCCACCAAGACGGTCGCATTTCGCTTCACCACCTCGTTGGCCTCACCGCCGATGTACCGTGACGGCCGTCGCACAGATTCGAGCATCAACTCGATCTTGCGGTCCATCACTGATTCATTCGGCATCCTGGGCATGGTACCGCAGGGTTCGATATTGCTAGCCTCGCAGCTCTTCCACCCGCGTGCGCAGGTTGGTGAGATCGGCGGCCGCGCCGCGTTCGAAGTACTCCTCAGCGGCCTTGCCGATGGCACGTGTGCCCGAGTAGGCCACGGCGCCTTTGACAATCCATCCTGCCAGCGGCACCAGGTCGAGCAGCTCCCGCGCCACCGCCCGCAGGCCGAACCCGGCGCCCACCACGCCCGCCAGCTCGACCGCGCGATCGGGGCCGAGCTCGTGGCCGTAGCAGGCCGCGATCTGCATCACCAGGCGCAGCTCCAGCGCGGTCAGCACCGGCATGTCCACGCCGGGAATCCACACGGCGGCCGCCACCACACCGTTCTGCTTGGCGGCGTTCTCGATCAGCCGCGCGATCACGATCGGGCGAATCGCCGGCAACCCCGACGCCAAGGCTGCTGCGGCATCGCCGGCAACGGCCGCGACGGCGGTTCGCAGGCGGTGTTCGGGAAACGCACCGGTGCGTGAGCCGATCACGTCGCCGGGGTTGATGCCCCGCCGCCGGGCGGCTTCGATCAGCACCTCGCCGGGGACGTCGATGCCCTCCAGCACGACCACCACCGGCCGGCCGCCGGCCGCGACCACGTCGAGGTCGTCGCTGGTCTCGCGATCGAGGCTGGTGGCGACCTCGCCGGCGTACACCACCACCGCGGCCTCACCCATGCGCTCGGAGTCCTCCGGTCGCAAACGGCGAAATGCGAAGGCCTGCACCAGGTTCTCGTCGCCGCCTCCCTCGAGCAGCGCCGCCCGCGCTTTGGCGGCGGGAGCGGCCCGACCGCACACCAGCACCGGGCGGGGCGACTCGACCCCTTCGCGCACCTCGCGCACGACGCCGACGACGGTCTGCACGGTGCCCACCGTGGCCCGCTTCGGGCTGGGGCGGCGTTTGGACTCGAGTGTCTCCTTGAGGCTCATGCCAGCCGAGGCTCATCGGGGATCGAGGCGTGCACGTGGATCGCCTGCAGCACGCCGATCGACATCAGGCCGACCAGGACATGTGATCCTCCGAAGCTCATGAACGGTAACGGGATCCCCGTGATCGGGGCGAGCCCGATGGTCATGCCGATGTTGATGAAGACCTGGAATGTCATGGCGCTCACGATACCTGCCGCGACCAGGCTGCCGAAGGTCGACCTGGACAGCGTGATCACCTTGAGCCCCCGCCACAACAGCAGCGCGTACAGGCCGATCAGCCAGGCGGTGCCCAGGAACCCGCGTTCCTCGCCCACGACGGCAAACACGAAGTCGGTGGAATGCTCGGGCAGGAAGCCGAGATTCGTCTGGGTGGCCCCCGCGGCGCCCGTGCCGACAGCCCCTCCGTGGGAGATGGCGATCAGCGATTCCCTCAGGTGGTAGCTGTCCTGCTGGTTCTCCTGGGGATGGAGGAAGGCCGTCCAGCGGTCGCGCTGGTACTTCTGCAGAACCTGCACGCCCACACCCGGCAGCACCGAGAACACCAACGCGATCGACACGCCCAACGCCACGGCCATATACAGGAAATGCCTCCAGGGGGCGCCGAACACAAACAGCATGCCCATCATCATCGTCAGCAGCACCAGCGTCGTCCCGAAGTCTGGCTCCAGGAACACCAGCAGCGCCGGAAGGCCGATGTAGGCAATCGCTATCCAGGTCAGGCGGGTCGGCGACACCAGTCCCCGTCGGGCGGCCAAGACCGAAGCCAGGCCGACGATCAAGAACAGTTTGGCGAACTCGGACGGCTGGAACTGAAACGGTCCCAGGGAGATCCAGCGGGTACCGCCCTGGACGGTCGTACCCAGCACCAGCACGATGCCGGTGGTCACCAGCACAAACCCGTACAGCGGCCAGCTCAGCCGCCGCAGCAGCCCGGTCGGGATGGCCGCGATCACCAGCAGGGCGATCCACCCGACGATCATGTACAGCAGCTGGTGCGAGTACAGCGCGCCCGGGTCGTGGCGGGTGGCGTTTCGCAGGATCCAGAGGCCGAACGCACAGATCGAGGCGGCGGCTGCCAGCATCACGTAGTCGAGGTGGCGGAAGTAGTTCTGCATCAGCGCACGGGATCGGCGGTCGAGGATGGGGTCACGTCGGTGACCTTCTGGTGGAAGAACTTCTGGAACACCTGAAGCGCGGCAGGGGCCGCCGCCACTCCGCCGTGGCCACCGTTCTTGATCATCGCAACCACCACGATCTTGCGGTGACCGTCCGACGCCCAGCCCGACCACCAAGCGTCGTCGGGCGCGTTCTCGTTGGAGCTGGTCTGGGCGGTGCCGGTCTTTCCCCACACGTCGAACGGGGTGCCGTTGTAGGAACCGAACACCGCTCCGGATGTGCCGTCCGAGTCGTGCGTGGCGCCGTGCAGACCGAGGTGACCTCGCTCAGGAACTCAGGGCTGAGGTGGAGGTTTCGGATCGGCTTGGTGTCGGCCCGGCGCACCACCGCGTTGTCGTTGGCGGGATCGAGAATCGAATCGACCACGTGCGGCCGCACGATCTTGCCGCCGTTGGCGAGCGCCGAGTAGGCCACCGCCTCCTGCAGCGGAGTCACCTGGAGATAGCCCTGGCCGATCGCCATATTGATGTCGTCACCGGGGTTCCAGGTCTTCTGGATAACCGCGTCGTTGGGAGTGACCACCAAGCCACAGCTGTTGACGTACCCGTTCTTCTTCTTGCCCGCGCGGATGCAGGGCAGGTGGTGAAGCTTGTAGGCGCGGTCGGGCACGACGCCCGCGGAGCTGAGCAGGTCGAAGCCGGCCGGAGCGTGGCCGAACCCGAATTGCCGGAGTGTCCGCTGGAAGCTCTCACGGCGACCGTTGGAGCCCAGGTACTGACCGTAGAAGGCATCCCCGACTCGGTAGAAGAACGTGTCGCACGAGATCGTCAACGCCCGCGGCAGATCGATGTTGCCCGCGGCTGGGCCGAAGTTGTGGAACACCGTGCCGCCGCGATCGTGGTTGAGCGGCGCGACGAACTCGCTGCTGCAATCGAGCGTGCTGCCCGGACCGAGGATGCCCGCATCCCAGGCCGCTGCGGCGGTGAACGGCTTGAAGGTCGAGCCTGCCGGATACTGACCCGACACGGCCTGATCCAGCAACGGCGAGGACAGACTCTGATTCTTGGCCACCGCCGCAGCCTTTCTCAGCACCGCCGCCTGGCCGCGATAGGGCGGCACCCAGATGGTGGGCTTGTAGGTGGGAAGCGTGGCCTGAGCCAGGATCGCCCCGGTGTCGGGGTTGATGGCCACGATCGCGCCGGCGTCGGCCTCGTAGTCGCCGTTGCCCTGAGCCACGTTGATGCCGTGCTGGATTGCCCGCTCGGCGACCTTTTGCAGGCCGCTGTCGATGGTCAGCTTGAGCGTCGAGCCGGGCTGCGCCGGAGCGGCGAGATAGGAACGTCCCACCGGGTTCCCGCTGGCATCGAACACCTGGGCCACCTTGCCGTCGGTGCCGCGCAGCCAGCGGTCATAGGTCAGCTCGACGCCGCCTTGGCCCATCGTGCCGGTGCGCGGCAGGTACCGCGGCCGGTTGAATCTGCTGTGCAGCCACTCCTTCGTGATCGGCCCGACGTGACCGAGGATGTTGGCCGCATCCATGCTGTACGGCGTATAGGCCCGCTGATAGGTCGCCAGGAACTCGACCCCCGGGTACTGGCCCATGCGCTCCTTGACGTACTCCACCTCGGGCTTGGTCACGACCGCGTTTAGCACCACCGGATGACCGTGATTCTGTTTCTGACCGTGCCAGTACTGGGTGACGATCCCGTCCGGCCCCTTGAACGGGATCTGAAGGACGTTGGCCAGCCGGAACATCACCGCACAGCCCGGCTGTTGGGCCATCCCTTGCGGGTGGAGCTTGTTGATGCCCTTGCAGTTCAGCCGAGGCGGCAGCGTTCCCGGGTTGAGCTGTACCGCCAACGTGGGCGAGTTCGTGACCATGGGCTTGCCCTGGGCGTCGACCACGAGGCCACGCTGAGCCGGCAGAACGGAGTAGCGCGTGTTCTGTGCAGCGGCTGCGATGTACTGGTCGGCGTGCAGGATCTGAAGCGCCCACAGGCGGGTCACCAGCACGCCCAGCAGCACTGCGGCGATGATGCCGAGCGTGGCCGCGCGCAGCGCCAGCGGTAGAGGCTCGGGCTCAAGCTCGCGTCTAGGCGGTGGCGATTCCAGCATCTCTCACCACCGATTCGGGGAACATCCAGCTGAGCAGCGGCGCCAGCACGCACGCCGCCAGCCCGGTTTGAATCACGACCGGCAGGATCTGATTCCACCACAGGAACGTGATCGGAACGTCCACCCCCAGCAGCCGGTGCAGCACCGCGCTGCCAATCTGCACACCGAGCGACGCCGCCACCACCCACGGCACCAGCCGCAGCGCGTGGCGCGGGCGCGACGGCGCGGCCGGCCCGCCCATCGGGTCCTCGGAGGTGGCCGCCCGTGCGACCAGCGCCGCCGCCAGGACGTACACCAGCGAGGCGGTGCCCAGGGGGACGAACACCATCGCGTTCAGCAGCAATCCTCCGAAGAATCCGGTCACCGCTGCGGTTACCGGTCCGCGCCACAGCGCGAGCGCCACCACGACCACCAGCACCAGGTCGGGCCCCGAACCGAACGGCACCAGCCCGGGGGCGGTCGAGAGCTGGAAGAGCGCGAGCACGAATACCAGCGGCACGATCTTGACCGTGTCCCACAGGGCGGAGGGAAACGCCGTCACTGCGGCGGCACCTTGACCACGATCACGTCGCCCAGCGCCTGGAAATCGGCAAACGGCTCAACGGTGATGTTCTTGCTGGGCCCGCCGTAGTCGTCATTCGAGACCGACAGCACACGTCCGATCGGGATCCCCGGCGGAATCCGAGAGGGCAGCCGTGATGAGTTGATACCCGCGGTCGTGACGATCCCGCCGATGGGAACGCTGACCGAGAACTTGACCATGGTCAGGTCGAAGATGTCGGCGCTGCCTGCTGACGGCTGCAGGATGCCCTGCGCTCCTTCGGTATTGAGCACCCGGGCCGTGTACCCCACCCCGCTGCTCTGATCGGTGATCAGCCGCACCGGGCAGGCGTTGGCACTGCACCCCGCCATCACAACGCCAACCAGGGCTCCCGAATAGGCCTGGTTCTGCGACTTGGCCTGCGGCACCAGCGGCGCCACCACCGGATCACCGGCGGTGATCCCGGCCGAGGTGCCCTGGTCGATCACGATCTGGCTGTCGGTTGGATCGCTGCGGCTGACGACGGTCGCCCCGACGGTTTGGAACCCGCTGGCGTGCTTGTACTGAAGCAGCGCCTCGGCCTGCTTCAGCCGCTGCTGCAAGGTGTTGGCAAGCACGATCTGCTGGCTCAGCTGCTGCTTGAGCTGCTGCACCCGAGCCGCCTCGTCGCGGGCGTTGATGAGCCCCGTCGTCCAGCTCCACGCGTCCGCGAACGGCTGGGTGACCTGGTGCACCACCCCGGCGGCCGGGGCGGTGACGGTGCTGACCGAGCGTTGGACGTCGCCGACCGCTCCCGTCGATCCCTGCCGGTAAGACAGGGAGAGAAGTACGAGAGAGGCCACTACAAGCAGGCCGACCACGGCCCGCCGACGGATGACACGGTTCTTGCCCAGCAGCATGAGAGATCGGACGGGGTGGGGCGTGAGTCTACCGGAACCGCCTGCAAATACGGTTCACGCGGTTGGAACTGCGTTGGAGTGCGCTAGAAGGTGGAGCTCTTGAGACCGGCCGCGATCGCCAGCAGCACCAGGGCCGCCAGCACCAGCCGGTAGACCACGAAGACGGTGTAGCTGTTGTTCCGCAGATAGGCCAGCAGCGCCCAGATCGCAAACATGCCGACGATCGCCGACGTGGCCGTCCCGATCACGAACGGACCGGTGGTCCCGGCCGGGAACCCGTGCCGGAGATCGCGCAGCGACTTGTACAGCACCGCGCCGCCCACGATCGGTGTGTACAGATAGAACGAGAACTTGGCGGCGTCGTCGCGTGACAGTCCCAGAAACCGGCCGGCGCTGATGGTGATGCCCGAGCGGCTGACGCCGGGCATCAGTGAGAGCACCTGGGCGGCGCCGACGACAAACGCGGTTCCCAACCCCAGCTGCTCCATCTTGCGGGTCACCGCGGTGCGGTCGGCAAAGAACAGCAGCAGGGCGCCGGCGGCCATGAAGATCGCGATCTGCCACGGTTGGCCCAGCTCGCGCTCGAAGAAGCTCTCACCCAAGGCGCCGGCCAGCGCGGCGGGGATCGTCGCCACCAGGATGAACCACGCCAACCGCTCACCGGGGGTGGAGATCGAGCGCCGCCTGAGCGAGCCGACCCAGGCCTTGAGCAGCACCCACAGCTCCGCGTGGAAGTACACCACCACTGCGATCAGCGTGCCCAGATGCAGCGACACGTCGAAGGTCTTGTTGAACCCGGGGTGGTCGCCCAGGTAGTGCCAGTTGAACAGCCACGGCACCAGGATCAGGTGGCCCGACGACGAGATCGGCAGGAACTCGGTGAAGCCCTGCACCGCGCCCAGCACCAGCGCCTGCCAGTCGGTCAGCTTGGACGAGTCGGCGCCGACCCCGGTGGCGCTGAACGCGATCGTGATCAACGCCAGCGCGCCCAGGATGATGGCCGCGACGCGGATGGTCGAGTCGCGGTGCTGCTCGGGCGCGTCGCTCACGAGGCAGGAGGATACAAACGCGCCCGGCTAGCCCGAGCCGGTCACCCGTGAATAATTGGTGCCAGGCACCAATTATTCACCACCGCGTGGGACGCCGCCAGAACCGGCGCGGACCAGCCTCAGTAGGAGTAGGAGCGGCGGTTGTTCTTGCGGCGGCCGGAGTTGTACGTCTGGTTGGCGCGGTGGATCGCCTCGAACTCTTCCAGCGAGCGGCCCGAGCCGATCGCGACGCACGTCAGGGGCGAGTCGGCCATGTGCACCGGCATCTGCGTCTCGGAGCGAATCCGGTCGGTCAGCCGCTGCAGCAGCGCACCGCCGCCGGCCAGCACGATTCCGCGGTCCATAATGTCGGACGAGAGTTCGGGCGGTGTCTTGTCCAGCGTCTGCTTGACCGCGTCGATGATCTGGCTGAGCGGGATCTCGAGCGCGGACCGGACCTCGGCGGAACTCAGCACCACGGTCTTGGGCAAGCCCGACACCAGGTCGCGGCCACGGATCTCGGCCTCGACCTCCTCTGGCAGCTCGAAGGCCGACCCGATCTCGAGCTTGACCTCCTCCGCCGTCTGCGAACCGATCATGAGCTTGTACTCGCGCTTGACGTGCTCGATGATCGCCTCGTCCAGCTCGTCGCCGCCGACCCGGATCGACTGACTGACCACGATCCCGCCGAGCGAGATCACAGCGACCTCGGTGGTGCCGCCGCCGATGTCGACGATCATGTTGCCGGTCGGCTCCGACACCGGCAGACCGGCCCCGATCGCGGCGGCCATCGGCTCCTCGATCAGATACGCCTGGCGGGCGCCCGCCGAGTACGTGGCCTCCTCCACCGCGCGCTTCTCCACCCCGGTCACGCCGGAGGGCACGCACACAACCACGCGCGGATGGGCCCAGCGGTTCTGGTGAACCTTCTGAATGAAGTGGCGCAGCATCTGCTCGGTGACGTCGAAGTCGGCGATCACGCCGTCTTTCAGCGGTCGGATGGCCGAGATGTTTCCGGGAGTGCGGCCAAGCATGCGCTTGGCCTCGACGCCCACCGCGTGCACCTCGCCGGTGCGCTGGTCGATCGCGACCACAGATGGCTCTGAGAGCACGATTCCACGTCCGCGCACGTACACGAGGGTGTTGGCCGTCCCCAAGTCGACAGCCATGTCACGGCCGCCAAAACCGGTGAGAGAGTTGAAGATGCTGATCGGGGCTCCTTTAAGTTCGCTGCAAATTCAGCGAATACAGTCTGGCGATTCTAGACGATTGGCGGCGTTTCGCCGAGGGCATCGAATCGCGGCTCAGGCGGACAGCGCGGTCAATGCCGCGAGCAGTGCCCGCAGCGGCAGCCCGACCACGTTCAGATAATCGCCGTCCACCTTCGTCACAAGTGCAGCTCCGCGACCCTGGATAGCGTAGCCGCCGGCGCGCCCTCGCCACTCCTCCGTGCCGAGATACCACTGCACATCGGCATCGTCGAGCTCGGCGAACGTGACGGCGGTGGTCTCGACCGCCTCGATCGCTCGGGCGCCGTCGGTGAGATGGATGCCCGAGTGCACGCGATGCCGCGCGCCCGAGAGCCGCCGCAGGTACTCGCCGGCTTCAGCGCGGTCGGCAGGCTTGCCCAGGATCACGCCGTCGAACTCGACCACCGTGTCCACTCCCAGCACCACCGTGGTCGGTGCCGCCACGCCCAGCGCCTTGCCTCTTGCGTGCAGCCGAACCAGCGCCTCGGCCTCCACTCCCGGCTGGGGCTCCTCCCGGTAGCTCGACTCCACCACGGCGAACGCGACTCCCGCCTGTTCCAGGATCATCCGCCGCTGCGGCGAGCGGGATGCCAGCGCGATCGGCCCCAGCGCAAGCGCTGCGGCGATCGAGGTCACACCAGTTCGGCAGGCGTGAAGTAGATCGCGATCTCGCGCTCAGCCGACTCCCCGGAGTCCGATCCGTGCACGACGTTCTCGCCCAGCTCCAGCGCGAGATCGCCGCGAATCGTCCCCGGAGCCGAGTTGAGCGGATCGGTCGCGCCCATCATGGTGCGCACGGTGGCGATCGCCCCAGGCCCTTCCAGCACCATCGCAACCGTCGGCCCCGAGGTGATGAACTCGACCAGCTCGGGATAGAACGGCTTACCCTCGTGCTCGGCGTAGTGCGATGCCGCCTGCTCCGGCGAAACCCGCAGGAGCTTCATGCCGCGCACGGTGAAGCCACGTCGCTCGAACCTGCCGATGATCTCGGACACCAGACGCCGGCGCACGGCGTCAGGTTTGACCATCACGAACGTGCGCTCGATTTCAGCCACGTGTGCGCGTCGGCTCTTCTCGCATCGATCGCGACGATTTTGCCGGCGTGGCGGGAGCCGGCGGTGTCGGCGGCGCGGTGGTCACGGGCGTCTCGCAGTGCGGGCACAGCCGCCAGCTGGCGTCCAGTGGCGTCTTGCACCGGCGACAGGCACTCTTCAGCTTGGTGCCGCAGTAGGGGCAGGACAGGAAGCTCGGGTCAGCCGGGTTACGGCAGTAGGGACAGGCCTGGTCGGCTCCCAACCGCCGCTCCATTGCCCGGATCTCGAGCTCGCGCTCATGGACATCGGCCAGGTACTCCGGCGGACGCAGCAGCATGTACACGAACACGCCCACAAAGGGGAACAGTGCCGCCGTGGCGATGCACACACCGACGATCACCGGGTCCTCGATCCGACGGCGCGCGTCCTTGGCCGTCCAGAACACCAGCGCCAGGTACAGCGCGATCAGGAAGATGACGAACAGCCGCTCGCCCGCGACCACATACCCCGAGTGGAAGAAGGAGTGGACCCCGGAAAGCGAGTCCGAAGTCGAAGTGACGGCTGTTGTTGCGAGAAGATCCACGCGCGGTCAGAGGGAGTCTACGGGGACGATCGGATGTTTACCAACCCGCAGGCATCGGCGAAGCCCCCAGGTGATCGGCCAAGTCGTGCAGAAGATAAAGCGAGCCGCACACGACCACCGCTCCGCCGCGGCCCGCTTCGGCGATCGCGGCGGCTCGGGCCGCCACCGGATCGGAGACCGCCCGCCCGCCGGTGATGCGCGCCAGATCGGGGGCGCTCAGAACCCGATCGTTGCTGGACTCGGTTGCGATCACCGTGTCGGTGACCGATCGCAGGCTCTCGACCATCGCCGGTACATCCTTCTCCCCAAGGGTCGAGAACACCGCGACAGTGCGGCGGCCCTCCAGCAGCGGCGGCAACTCCGCCACCAGCCGGCGCATGCCGGCGGGATTGTGGGCACCGTCCCAAATCTCGAGCGGATGGCGGCCACGCAGCTCCAGCCGCCCCGGAACCACCACCCGATCCATCGGACTGGGATCGACCGGCCGTCCCAGTGCAGCCTCCACCGCCGCCTGCGCCACCGCGCGGTTTTGATCCTGGAAGCCGCCGTCCGCCACCACCACCCGCGTCTCGCCTGCCAGTGGCGCCGACCATCCCGGCTCACCCACGATCAGAGTGGCTCCCGGGTGCACCACGGCCAGCTTCTCGAGCGCGATCGCCTCGCGCGTCTCACCCAGCAGCTGGGTGTGTTCCAGATCGATGTTGGTGAGCACCACCACGCGGCTGCGGGCGAGCACGTTGGTCGCATCCAGCCTGCCTCCAAGCCCCGCCTCCACCACCGCCCACTCCACACCAGCCTGGGCAAAGGCCAGAAGCGCGGCGGCGGTCAGCGCCTCGAACTGGGTGACGCCGTCGGAGACGGCATCCCTCACGGCCAGCACCGCGTCCGCATAGGCATCCGCGCCGATCTCGGCGCCGGCCACGCGGATCCGCTCGTGGAACGTCGAGATGTGGGGTGACGTGTACGCCCCGGAGTACACGCCCTCCGCCTCCAGCAGGGCCTCGGCGAAGCGCGTTGTCGAGGTCTTGCCGTTGGTGCCGACCACATGGATGGCGTCGAACCGCTGCTCCGGATGCCCGAGCTTCTCGAGCAGGGCGTGCATGCGTTCCAGCCCGAACTGCATGCCGAACAGTTCGAGCGAGGAGATGTAGGCGTCAGCGGCCGTCGATCTCGGCAAGGCGGAGCTCGATCTGTTCGGCTTCGGCGGCGAAGCGGGCCTGCTTGGCGCGTTCCTGTTCGACCTTGTCCGGCGGCGCTTTGGAGGTGAATCGCTCGTTTGCGAGCATGCCGGCGGCCCGGTCGCGCTCGGCCACGGCGCGGGCCAGCTCGCGCTCGAGCGTCGCCCGCTGCACCGCCGTGTCCTCGACCGCCGCCTCCACCAGCACGGTGGTCGTGGCGGCCACCGCGACCTCGGTGGAGCGTGGCGCCAGCGCACGCACGAGCGCCTCCCCTGCGAAGTCCGAAGGCAGCACCAGCCTCACACCGGGCTGGGAGCGGGCCGCGCCCACCGCTGCAATCACCTCGGCCATCACGGCCTCTGCCTGATTGTCTCTCAACCGGGGATCCGGCTTGGGGTATTCCGCCAGCATCAACAGGCTGCGCTCGCCCTCGAGCTGCTCCCAGATGGCCTCGGTCACGAACGGCATGATCGGATGCGCGGTGCGCAGAATCCGTTGCAGCACCCACAGAAGCGCCGACCCGGCATCTCCGCGCACATGGATGTCATCGCCGTACAGGCGCGGCTTGAGCGCCTCGATGTACCAGTCACAGAAGTCGTACACGAATGCGTACAGCGTCTTGGTCGCAGCCGAGAAATCGTAGGCGTCGACGTGGCGGAGGATGTCGCCCAGCGCGGAGTTCCAGCGGGACGAGATCCACCTGTCCTCGATCGGGCCGGCAGGCCCGGGAGCAGCCGGCTGGAGACCGGACTCGGCCTGGCCGAGGGCAAACCGCACGGCGTTCCAGAGCTTGTTGGCGAGCTTTGCGCCCTCCTCGATCGCGCCGGGATCGAAGCGGACGTCCTGGGTGGAGGACATCTTCAGGAGGCCGTACCGGGTGGCGTCCGCTCCGAACTCATCGACCAGGTCGAGCGGGTTGATCCCTGTGCCCAGCGTCTTGGACATGCGGCGACCGTCCGTGGCCTGGATGGTGGAGTGGATCAGCACGTCGGTGAACGGGATCTCTCCCATGAACTCGATCCCCATCATCATCATCCGCGCGACCCAGAGGTTGATGATGTCGCGGGCGGTTGAGAGCACATCGCCTGGGTAGAACTTCGCCAGCCGGGGATCGTCACCATCCGGCCAGCCGATGGTGGCGAACGGCCACAGCGCCGACGAGAACCACGTGTCGAGCACGTCGGCATCACGCTCGAGCTGTTCGGAGCCGCACTCAGCGCAGCGGCTGGGCTGGTCGGCGGCCACCGTGACATGCCCCTGTGGGCAGTACCACACCGGGATTTGATGGCCCCACCAGAGCTGTCGCGAGATGCACCACGGGCGCAGGTTGTCCATCCAGCCGAAATACGTGTTCTCCTGCGACTTGGGATTGAAGCGCACGCGTCCGGACCGCACCGCCTGGTTGGCGGGAGCCGCCAGCTCGTGCATGTGCATGAACCACTGCAAGGAGATCAGCGGCTCGATCGTGTCGCCGGTGCGATCGCAGTGGCCCACCTCGTGCTCGTACGGGCGCTCCGACACGAGCGCTCCGGCGGCCTCCAGGGCGTCACGCACCGCCACCCGGGCGTCGGCGGCAGTCATGCCGGCGAACTCACCCGCGAGCTCGGTCATGCGACCGTCGTACCCGATCGCAGACAGTTCCGCCAGGTCATGCCGGCGGCCGATCTCGAAGTCGTCCACGGCGTGCCCCGGCGTGACCTTGAGTGCCCCGGTGCCAAAGTCGCTCTTGACGTAGTCGTCGGCGATGATCGGAACCACCCTGTCCACCAGGGGCACGATCACGTTTCGGCCGACCAGGTCGCGGTAGCGCTCGTCGCTCGGATTCACGGCCACGGCCGTATCGGCCAGAATCGTCTCGGGCCGCACGGTCGCCACGGTGATCGCCCCGTCGCCCTCCGCCAGGGGATAGCTCACCTCGTACATCACCGCCTGCTCGGTCTGATACCTCACCTCCAGGTCGGAGATCGTCGAGGCGCACGTCGGGCACCAGTTGATCAGGCGGTTGTCCCGATAGATGTAGCCCTTGTCGTAGAGCTGGACGAACATCGTCAGCACGGCGTGGACGTACCCGGCGTCCATGGTGAAGCGTTCGTGGTCGTAGTCGAGCGAGCATCCGAGCCGCTTGAACTGTTGAATGATGGTGGCGCCGGTGGTGGCCCGCCACTCCCACACCCGCTCCAGGAACCGCTCACGACCGAGCTCCCAGCGGGTGGTGCCTTCGGCCCGCAGCTGCTTCTCGATCACGGCGTGGACCGCGATCGACGCGTGGTCGGTGCCGCAGATCCACAACGTCTCGTACCCCTGCATCCTCCGCAGCCGGATCAGCGTGTCCTGGGTCGCCCCATTGAGGGCGTGGCCCATGTGCAGCTCGCCGGTGATGTTGGGCGGCGGCAGCGCGATCACAAACGACGGCTTGGAAGATTCCGGGTCGCCCGCGAACACGCCGGCCGCCAGCCACGCATCAAAGATGCGGGCCTCGAAATCGGAGGGCTGGTAGCGAGCGTCCATGCGGTCAGAGCATCCTAACGAGCGCGGTGTCGTGACCGATCACGAGGGCATGGATCACACCCCGTTCCAGGCATTCGGTACCCAGGCAAACGCCCCGGCATCCGCTTTGAACCAGCACCCCGAAGTGATCATCGCGATCTATCTGGGGTTGTGTGCGCTGGTCATCTGGGCCGCGTTCCAGGTCCGCAACCGCTGCCATTCGTGCGGCTCGGTGCCGGTCCGCTGCCACTGCACCTAGCTCGTGAATAACGGTGCCAGGCACCGTTATTCACCACCGACGCTCTGGGTGAAGAATTGGTGCCTGGCACCAATTATTCAGGCGGACTCTTGATCGAGTTCTTGGGTGACGTCCAGGGTCTGGCCGCCTTCGGTCACGAGGGTGGGATCGAGATCCTTCTCGATCGTCTCCTTGGTGACCACGCACTTGTTCACGTCGGTGCGTGACGGCAGATCGAACATCACGTTCAGGAGCGCCACTTCGATAATCGAGCGAAGGCCACGGGCGCCGGTCGCACGATGCAGCGCCTTATCGGCGATTGCGCCCAGCGCGTCATCGGTGAACACCAGCTCGATGTCGTCGAACTTGAAGAACCGCTGGTACTGCTTGATCAGCGCATTCTTGGGCTCGAGCAGGATCTGGATCAGGTCTTCTCGGTCGAGCGAGTGCACCGCCGACACCACCGGCAGCCGGCCGATGAACTCGGGGATCAGCCCGTAGGAGATCAGATCCTCAGGCATCACCTGCGGGAACAGCTCTTCGGTGATGCCATTTGATCGGGAGCGCAGGTCGGCGCCGAATCCGACTGAGTTTCGGCCGATGCGGCGCTCGATGATCTTGTCCAGGTCGGCGAACGCCCCGCCGCAGATGAACAGGATGTTGGTGGTGTCGATCGACAGGAACTCCTGGTGGGGATGCTTGCGCCCACCCTGGGGGGGAACCGACGCGACCGTACCCTCGAGGATCTTCAGCAGCGCCTGCTGGACACCCTCACCGGAAACGTCGCGGGTAATCGACGGGTTGTCGGCTTTGCGGGCGATCTTGTCGACCTCGTCGATGTAGATGATCCCGGTCTCGGCCTTCTTGACGTCGAAGTCAGAAGCCTGGATCAGCTTCAGCAGGATGTTCTCGACGTCCTCGCCGACGTATCCCGCCTCGGTCAGCGCGGTGGCATCGGCGATTGCGAACGGCACATTCAGGATCCGGGCAAGCGTCTGTGCAAGCAGCGTCTTGCCGCAGCCGGTGGGTCCGAGCAGCAGGATGTTGGACTTCTGCAGCTCCACCTCGCCATCGCTCGCGCCCGACATCTGGACACGCTTGTAGTGGTTGTACACCGCCACTGCCAGCGTCCGCTTGGCCTCCTCCTGACCGACCACGTAGTCGTTCAGAACGGCGTAGATCTCTTTCGGCCGAGGCAGATTGTCGAGATCGAGCTGAGCCGGTGTGGTCAGCTCCTCATCGATGATCTCGTTGCAGAGGTCGATGCACTCGTCACAGATATAGACGCCGGGGCCTGCGATCAGCTTCTTGACCTGTCGCTGAGACTTTCCGCAGAAGCTGCAGAGCAGCTGTTCGTTTGTGTCGGTGGGGCGTGCCATGGATCAGTGTTTGGCGATCACTCGGTCGATGATGCCGTACTCCTTGGCCTCCTCGGAGCTCATGAAGTAGTCACGCTCGGTGTCGCGGGCGACCTTCTCGATCGACTGGCCGGTGCTGTCGGCGATGATCTGGTCGAGGCGCTTGCGCAGATCGAGGATCTCGCGCGCGTGAATCTCGATGTCGGTGGCCTGCCCCTGGAATCCGGACGAGACCTGGTGAATCAAGATCTTGGCGTTGGGCAACGCCATCCGCTTGCCCTTCGCGCCGCCGCCCAAGAGCAGCGCGCCCATGCTCATCGCGATGCCGACGCAGATCGTCTGGACGTCGGGCTTGATGAAGTTCATGGTGTCATAGATGGCGAGGCCGGCATACACGCTGCCGCCGGGAGAGTTGACGTACAGCGAGATGTCCTTGTCAGGATCCTCCGACTCCAGATGCAGGAGCTGTGCGACGATCAGGTTCGCGATCTGATCGTCGACCGGTGTGCCCAGGAAGATGATGCGCTCGTTGAGAAGACGGGAGTAGATGTCGAACGACCGCTCGCCTCGCGACGTCTGCTCGATCACCATCGGGATCAGTGGGCTCACGCACGCACTCCTTATCGGTCGGCCGGCTGCGCTGAGCCGGGTGTCCAGATCTCGGTTGGTTTCTCACCTGAGGAGGGAGAATCCTTCTCCGGCGTCCAGAGCTTGTCCCTCGCAGAGGCCTTCTCGGGGGTGATTTCTTTGGCCTCGGAAACCACGATATCCAGGGCTTTTTGCATTCTCAAATCGGTCCTGAGCGCAGTCAGAACAGCAGGGTCGGCAGTCAGCCGTTCCACCGCCTCGTCGGGACTTTCTTCGCCTTCGGAAGACTGCTCTCGTACCCATTCTTCGACCATCTCGTCCGAAACCTCAATCGCTTCCGCATCGGCGACGGCTTCCAGCGCCAGATCCTTGCGCACCGCGTCCTCGGCTTGGGCGGTGATCATGCCGAGCAATTGCTCACCGTCCTGCCCGGTCACACGCAGATAATCCTCGAGGTCGATTCCCCGCTGCTGCAGGTCGCTGACGAGCCCGCGAACCATCTGGCGAGCGCGGCTTTGCACCATCTGATCGGGCGGAGCCGTGCTCAACTCTGCCCCCAGCGCATCCAGCACCGAGCTTCGGAACTGCCTGTCAGACCACGTTTGCACGCCCTCGAGCACCGTCGCGGTGATGTCGGACTGCAGTTCGGCGAGCGTGTCGAACTCGCTCACCGAGGTGGCCAGGTCGTCGTCGATTGGGGGCAGCACCCGCTCCTTTACGTCCTTCAGCTCGACCTCGAAGCTGGCTCTCTGAGGCTGGCCCGACTCGGACGGGACGGTCAGCTCGATGGTGCGTTCGTCACCGACGCTGAGTCCGATGATGCCCCGCTCGAGCTCTTCCACGAGCCGCCCCTCGCCCAGCTGCACGCCGTAGTCGGTGCCCGAGCTCTCGTCGAACGGCTTACCGTTGATCGTGCCCTGGTAGTCGATCACCACGAAGTCGCCCTCGGCCGCCGGCCGCTCCACCGGGCTGAGCTCGGCGACACTCAGCCGTAGACGCTCGATCTCGGCGTCGACCGCTCCGTCGGGCACCTCGATCGGCTGCCGCACGCCGTCCAGCCCTTTGTACTTCTTGACCTCGGGCGGCGGCTTGACCTCCACCTCGGCGGTGAAGGAGAACGGCGAGCCTTCGACCGGCTCGTCCGCCCAGTCAATGGTGGGACGATCGATCGGATCGATCCCGATCTCGGCAACCGCCCGCGAATACCAGCCGGTGAGATGGTCGCGCAGCGCCTCCTCCACCAGCGCCTCGCGTCCAATCTGGCGGGCAACCATCGCAGCGGGCGCCTTGCCCTTGCGAAATCCCGGCACACGCACGCTCGCCGACAGGTCGTGCAGCGCATGGTCAAATGCGTGGTCGACGTCGTGAGCGGGTACCTCAATTTCGAGGCGTACGCGATTCTCGGCGAGTTCGGAGACCTGAGTCTTCATAATTCAGCAGCGAGCCGGGCCTACCGGCGCCGTCTCCACACCTTAGTCGGGCGCCGCCGGAACCGCCACAACCGCACAGATCTCGCCATGCGGGCGAGAGGACTCGAACCTCCACGGCCAAGGCCACTGGATCCTAAATCCAGCGCGTCTACCAGTTCCGCCACGCCCGCAACGATCTGAGCATACCCGTGGCTAGCGCGTGTACGTGTACGCGGTGCTGAGGCCCAGAAGCTGCGGCACGGTCACCAGCTTGTAGCCCCGGCTGAGCAGCGTCGGGATGATCGTGTTCAGCGCCGCTACCGTCTGTGACCGGTTGCCACCGCCGTCGTGCATGATCGCGATCGCGCCGTTGTGGGCGTTGCTGAGCACGTTTCGGGCGATCGCAGCGGCCCCCGGCAGCGACCAATCGCGGGGGTCGATGTCCCATTGGATCGTGAGCATCCCAAGCGAGCGAATGGTGGCGACGACTGACGGAGGAGCCTCCCCGTACGGCACCCGGGCGATGCACGGCGTGTAGCCGGTGGCAGCGACGATGGCGGCCCTGCCTTTGGACATCTGTGAGCGCGTGTTGGCGGCGGTCAGCACCGGATGGCTCCAGCTGTGGTCTCCGATCGCGTCACCGGACGCCAGCACCGCCCGCGAAGCCGATGCCCGCTGTCCCACCTCGTCGCCGACCTCGAAGAAGGTGGCGTGCACTCCGTATCGGTTGAGCGTCGCCAGCACTGCGGATGTGTACGCGGACGGACCGTCGTCGAAGGTCAGAGCCATCGCGTGGTTGGAGGACGGGCCGAAGAACCGGTAGGACTGGCCCTTGGGGACGCAGCCGTCGGCATGGAACCGGTCGTAGTGCCACACGGCGAATCCTCGCGGGGCCGCGTCTCTACAGGGTGCGGCGGCGGGACAGGCGGTGGTGCCGCGCCACACCGTGTCGACGTGGAAGTCGGCCTGCACGGGTGCCACCAAGCCGATCGATGAGGCCGCAAAGGTGACCGTCATCTGGCGCTTGTCCAGCCGGGTGATGGTGGCAGGCACGAACCCTGCCTTTGGCCCTCCGGGGTTCACAGGAGAGCGGTAGAGCGCCCTGGCCCGAAGGCTGGTGCCGGTGATGCACAACCGCTGCTGCTTCACCGGGCGGCCCTTCGGCGCCAGCACCAGGCACGCGGTGCGGGAGGCCGATCCGGCGCTCATGTCGACCAGCCGAAACGGACGTTCGGTCTTGAATGCCCACCGGATATCCCCGAGCGATTGGGTCATGTGCACGGTGCGCAGATCGAGTGGCCCGGGAGTGTCGGCGGGATCGACCACCTCGACTGTCGGAGCGGCGCCCGCGGCAGCGGCGGCGACTGGCGCAGCCGCCGCATGAGCGCGCCCGCCGGCGGCCGCAACGGCCAACGCCAGCCCACAGACAACGATCACCAACCCCCTCCACACGCGCGGCAGTGTAGCCCCGCTCGGCAGCGAGGGGCTGTATCCTTCCACCCACGTGGTGGCCGTAGCTCAGCTGGTGGTAGCCCCTGGTTGTGGTCCAGGAGGTCGTGGGTTCGAGTCCCACCGGTCACCCTCACGAGAACTCGACCGTCTCCGCCGCCTCAGCCGCGGCGTTTAGGATGGACGTTCAGGGCCCGTAGCTCAGGGGATAGAGCAGCAGACTTCGAATCTGCGTGTCGGCGGTTCGAATCCGTCCGGGCCCGTCGCGTCCAGTGCCAAATTGACTCCCCGGCGTCGCCCCCAAGGGCGTACGCGATTGCCCACCTCAGCGATGAGCGAACTGCCGCTCCTTCGCGAGGTTCAGGCGGAGTCGCCCACGGCGTCATTCGTCTGGACGATCAACTCCAGTGCGTGCCGCACCGCATCGTTTACCTCGAGCGTCGGCTGAATCTCGATCAAGTCTGCGTTCAGCACCGGAGCCTCGTCCCCATACTTCGCCGCCAAACGACGCCAAGTGTCCCTCCATTCGGCATCCGGGGTGGGTGAGATCCTCATCCATCCGATGCTGGCCTGAGTGGGAACGGGCGGCTCGTATGGGTGGTAATCACCGATGTACGTCACTTGCATAGTGCGTCCTCGTCGGTCGCTCCCCTGCGCTGCTGCAGTCTAGAGCCCGACAAGCCGGACGGGCTGGGTTGCGGTGAAACCCGGGTTGAAGTTCGGTAGCCGCCCCGACGTCTCGGGGGTCGGTCGCATGCGAGCATCCGGGCACCGAAAGGAGATCGCGATGCAAGTCCACGCAGGCGTTCCCAGTCGTATCTCGACCGAGGCGCCCCAGCAAGTGCGATGGTTGGTTGGAGGCTTCGCGCTGAGCTTCTTGGTGCCGTTCTTGTGTGCCGACGTGGTGGGGGTGCAGCGAGACGTGTACTACGGCATCTACTCGGCGGCGGTGTTTGGCTTCTTCTGGATGTGGGTTCGAAGCACCAACCAGTCGCTGCGGGAACTGGTCTCGCGCAGGTGGGTGCTCGCGATCGTGCTCGGCGTGGTGTTCGCCGGTGTCATGTCGTTCATCGTCCTGCGCCAGGACGCCACGCCGCGACCTTCCGGGCTCACCCTCGCGGCAGCCCTGATGTGGCGCGGGGTCGTGTACGGCGCGGCCGACGGGTTGCTGTTGTCCTCGTTTCCCATTCTGGCGGTGTTTGCCGCCTTCACCGGCAGCCCACTGCGCTCCACCACCAGCGGCAAGATCAAGATCGGCGTGCTCGCCGTGGTTGCCTCGGTCGCGATGACAGCCGCCTACCACGCGGGGTACAGCGACTTTCGATCCGGCAAGATCGCCAACCCCATCGCCGGCGACACACTCTGGAGTATCCCCACGCTGGTGACGCTCAACCCGATCGCAGCTCCGATCGCACACATCGGACTCCACGTCACAGCTGTGCTTCACAGCTACGGCACCAACCTCTTCCTTCCGCCGCACTGAGCCGAAGACCAGCAGCCCGAGCAGTGCTCCAAGGACTCAGGTGAAGATGATCTGGCCCCCGGCTGCGAGGTGGTAGAACTCGCCCACCGTGATCACGTCGTCGACCTGGTCGATGAAGTCGTCGCGCTCGAGTCCGAAGAGGTCGACTGAAGCTTTGCAGGCGTACAGGCCTGCGCCGGAGTCGGAGATCATTTCGACGAACTCGGGGATCGGTGGGATGTCGAGTTGCTCCATCTTGTTGGCGAGTTGGTGGGTGACCAGCGATGACATGCCTGGGAATCCGCCGAGCCATGTCGCAAGGTGCAGCCCGGGCTCGCCGACGGTCGCGACCTTGACGTGGTCGTGTTTGGCCCGGTTGATGGCGTCGAGGCCGAAGAAGGTGAAGAAGACATTTGCGTCGATGCCTTCCATGCGGGCGCCGTTGGCCATGATCAGCCCGGGATACACGCCTTCCAGCGATCCTCGGGAAATGATCACGGAGACTTTTTCGATGGAGTCGCTCATGAAGTGTCCTTTCGGAGCTAGATGCAGCCGCGAGGCTTGGGGATGCCACCGATCTTGGCGGCGAGCTTGGCAGGGCCTTTGGGGAAGAGTTGGTACAGCTCTTTGATGGGCACTCCGGAGGCTTTGCCGAGCGTTCTGATGGAGGGTGCGGCGCCGCGCTCGAGGTAGGCGTTGCGCATGTAGTTGATGACTTGCCAGTGGCGGTCGGTGAGTTCGGGGACACCGTTCTCGCGGGCGATCTCCTCAGCCATCTCTGGCGTCCACTGGTTGGAGTCTTCGAGAAATCCTTCAGCGTCGACGGCAACGTTCGTGCCCGCGATGGTGGCGATCGTCATCGTTCTACCTCCGTTGTGGTGGGACTCGGTGATGTCTTTCCAGCCATCCTCATTTGCGCCGGGAGTCCGGGGATGTCGTGGCCGGGCAGCAGCATGTGCCAGTAGATCGACTGGAACATCAGCTTGCCGAGGTGGTTGAGATACGACTCCTCGAGCAGCGGGAGCGGGCCGTGCTCCCCCGGAAAGCGACCGGGAAGCGGCTCGGTTTCGTAGTTAAAGTCGATCAGAAGCGCTTTGTGGAAGCCGGTTTCGATGAAGCAATTCGCGTGCCCGTCGAATCGACCCTCGAGCTCTCGTCCGGCGAGGAAGCGACGGATGTTCTCCGCGAGCACATCGGCCTCGAAATGTGTCACCGACCCTGCCTTGGACGTCGGGAGGTCGGTGGCATCACCGATCGCAAACACGTTGGGTGCGACCAGCGACTGGAGCGTGTGGGCGTCGGTGGGAACGAATCCGAGTTCGTCTCCCAGACCGGCGGAGCGGTCGACGAACGACGCTCCCCCGTGGAGCGGAACCGTGACCAGCAGGTCGAACGGCACCTCCCGCTCGTCGTAGCTGACCAGGCGTCCGCGGTTGCCGTCGACCGCGCCGGTCCCGAACTCGGTGACCAGCCCGATCTGCTTTTGCTCGAGCAGCCCGGCGAGGTGCTGAGCGGCGACCGGCTTGGTGAATGCGCCGTCCAGAGGCGTCACGAAGGTCAGCTCGGTGTCGCTGCGAAGTCCGCGCTCGTGGAGGAACCAGTCGGCCAAGAATGCGAACTCGAGCGGTGCCACCGGGCATTTGATCGGCAAGTCGACCATGTTCACGACCACTCGCCCGCCGTCAAAGCGCCCAAGCGCGCCGGCGAGACCGGCAGCACCGGCGCGGTCGAAGAACGTGAAGACGTTCTCGCCCCAGCCGGACTCGATCATCCCTTCGGTCTCCTCGGGGATCAGCCGCGAACCCGACGCGATGATCAGCACGTCGTAGCTGAGCGCCTCGCCGTCGCCGAGATTCACCTTCTCGGCCTGCACGTCGACTGCGGCGACCTCAGACTGGCGAAACTCAACGCCAGGTCGCAGCTGGGCGCGCCGTGAACGGACGATCTCCCCGGGCTCGGCCAATCCGAACGGCACGAACAGGAGACCGGGCTGGTACACGTGGACGTCGTCTCGGTCGATGACGACGATCTCGGCCGCTTCCGGGCCGTAGATGCGCCGCAGCCGGTTGGCCATGATCGTCCCGCCGGTGCCACCACCCAGAATCACGATTCGAGTCATCATCAACCTCTCGATCGATACGTGGATCTCAGTGTGTCGGCCACACGGGCTGGCAGCATGGGGCGTTCCACGGAGACGGGGTGTGGAGAAACCCTGGTTTCCCCCGTGTCAGGAGTGGCCGAAGGTGACGTCGGGGAGCAGTCGGTCGGCCCATCGCGGCAGCCACCACGCCCATCGTCCTAGCAGTCGCAGAGCGACGGGAATCAGGATCAGCCGAACGAGTAGCGCGTCGAGCAGGACGGCGACGCCCAGGATCACGCCCATCTCCTTTGGTGGCAGCGGACCGGAGAGGGCGAAGGTGAAGAACACCGCGACCATCACCGCTGCGGCGGCGAGGATCACACGGCCGGAGTGGGCGACCCCACCGGTCATGGCCTCTCGAGGATCACCGGTCCGGTCGTAGTGCTCCTTGGCGGAGGCGAGCAGAAACACGGTGTAGTCCATGGCGATCGCGAAGATCATCGCGAAGAAGAAGACCGGGCCCCATGCGTCGAGGAACCCTTGCGACTGGAATCCGAGCAGCGACGCGCCGTGTCCGTCTTGGAACAGCAGCCGCGCGACTCCGAATGCGGCGCCGGTGGCAAGCAGGTTGGTGAGCACGCCGACCAGCGCGATGATGGGAGCCTGCAGCGCGACCAAAAGCAGCAGGAATCCCAGTACCAGGACGACCGCGATCACCTTGGGCGTGGCCGATGCCAGCGCGACCTCGAGATCGTGATTCTCGGCCACCGCACCACCGACCATCGTTCCGGAGGGCAGGGTGGTTCGCAGCCGGTCGATGGTCGCACCAATCGCCGGGTTGGAGGGGTCGGTGCGCGGCACCGCCTGGATCAGCACGAGTCCGCCGGCCTTGTCAGTCTGCACGGGCATCACCGCGGCGATCCCGGAATCAGCGTTGAGCGTTCGAGCCACTTGTGAAGCCGAGTTGACCGGCGCAACAATCTGCAGGGCTCCAGGTGCGCCCGGCCCGAAGGCGTGGGCGACCTGTGCGTATCCAACCCTGGAGGTGTCCCCGGTCGGCACCACCTTGATCGACGGCATGCCGGTGCGCAGCCCGATGATCGGGAGTGTCAACAGGAGCAGCACCGCGAGGGCAGCGCTGCCGAAGGCGTAGGGGTGTCGCCACAGCCGCTCAGCCCACGCCGCAAACCGCGGCGATCGATGCTCACCGCTATGCACCCACGAGAGCGACAGGCGGTCGACGCGAGCTCCCAGCCATGCCAGCACCGCCGGCAGCAGCGTGAGGGCCGCAGCAAGCACAAACAGCACCGACACCATGATCCCGAGAGCCATCGATCGAAACGCCGGGCTCGGTACCAGCATCACCGCGGTCAGCGAGATCAGTACCGTCAGTCCCGAGAACAGCACGGCCTTGCCGGCCGTATCCATCGTCGCCGCCGTCGCGTCCACCGGAGACAAACCGGCGCCGAAGAGTGCCGCCCGATATCGCGCGACGATGAACAGCGCGTAGTCGATGCCGAGCGCGAGCGCGAACATCAGGGCAAAGTTCATCGCCCAGATCGAGACGTCGGCCACCTGTGCGCCCAGGTACAACACCCCGGCGCTGGCGACCAGGCCGGTGATGGTCAGCATCAACGGCAGGCCCGCTGCGACCAGCGACCCGAATGCGAGCACCAGGATCGCCAGCGTGACCGGCCAGCTGAAGAGTTCGGAGCGCATCATCGCGGTGCGGTTGGCGGTGTTGAAGTCCGACCACATCGCCGAGGCACCGGTCGTATTGACCGTGACTGCTGTGGTACCCGCGTCTGCCAGCGTTGACTTGAGCCGATCGGCAGCGGCCACCATCTCGGTCGGATTTCGCGCGGCGCCCGCGGTCACCACCGCGGTGTGCCCGTCTCGTGAGACGGAGACCCCCCGGCTCGGTGGCGTCACCGACGCGATTGCGGGATCGGCGCGGAGGATCTGCTCGACGCGTGAGACGGTTGCGGCGAATGCGGCGTCGCCGGTGTGAAGCTTCGGTGAGTGGACGATCACCATCAACGCGCTCGAACTGTTCCCGGCAAAGTGTCCCTGGATCACCCCGCGGGCGGCCACTGACTGAGAACCGTTGGCCTGCCAGCCCGCGCCCGAAAGAGCGGTCTCGACCCGGGGCGCCAGTGCGCCCAGCCCAACTGCAATCACAATCCACGCAAGCACGACGGCACGAACATGGGTCGCGGCAAAGCGACCAAGCCGCCCAACCGGGCCCACGGTGATCATCGTGTCACCCCGCGCTGGAGGTGGAACACCTTCCGCAGGACGACGGACGAGGGGCAGTCGCCGATCAGGACGAACAGCCACTCGCTGATACCGACGAACGCCGTCAGCACGAGAAACCAGGGACTCACGACCACGGCCAGAAGCACGCTCGCGAGGGTGACGGTGCCGGCCATCGCGAACAGTACGAGCTCGAGCTGGGGCCGGTTGGAATGGTTGATCATTGTGGTGATCCTTCAGGTTGAGTCGAGGGTTCGAGCATCGCGGCGAGTTCGGCGACAGCGCCGTGAAGTGAGCCGCAGGTGATCTCACAGAGAGCGAAGACGCTCTGGTCGGCGATCGAGTAGACGACCCGGGTGCCGTCCTTTCGGCGCGCCACGATGCCTGCCGCGTGAAGGACGTTGAGGTGTCGCGAGACGTTCTGCTGGCCGCCACCAATCGCCGCGGCAAGGTCTCCAACCGCCGCCTCACCGGCGCGAAGCTGATCAAGCAGCTTGATCCGCATCGGCTCGCCGATGACCCGAAACCGCTCCGCGATCAACTCCACCAGGGCGTCTGGAAGCGGATGAGGTGCGAAGGTTTGCGTGTCGTGAGGAGGCGTCATGATCTGCTATTCTACCACTGTATGATTGTAGATGCAAATAGTGGTGGATTGGATGAAGCGACACGTGTTGACGTGTATGGGTCGAGTTGTCCCGCCTGCGTGCAAGCCAAGCAGGTGCTCACCCGCTTCGGTGTGCGCTACCACGAGCATCCGATGTCCGCCCTCCCCCGCCGCCACGGCGCTGTCCGTTCGATGCCGCAGATCACCATCGACGACCAGCTCCTGGGCGGGCTCAACCAGCTTCTCGGGCTCGCCCGCAACGGCGGTCTCGAGCGGATCGCGCGAGATGATCGCACGCCGTGGGTGAAAGTGAGCCGCCGGATCGGGCGGGGCTACCAGGTGGTGCTGCTCGACCGCTGCGGGCGCGCCGTGATGACTCGCCGGGCGCCAACCCGGACCGAGGCCGCGCGAATCGCGGGAACCATGGCCCGGGCCGCACAAGAGTCAGCATGACACCTCGCCCAGGTTGCGGCTTTCCACCCCACGCGTTCAGCGAGATCCCCGCCGCGAATCCGGGTCGCCTCGTCGAAGCTTGTAGTGAGTTCAGACAACACCCGCCCATCGGACAGGTTGGAGGAACGATGGAATCTCAAGGTTCACATGCCAAGCACGGTGGCCACCGGCGGCACCGCGTGGTGGTGGTCGGCTCGAGCTTTGCCGGACTGACCGCAGCGCTCGAGACGAAGCGACGGATGAAGGATCGCGTAGAGGTCACCGTGATCGATCAACGCGACTACTTCACCTTCGTCCCCTCATTGATCTGGGTGCCGTTCGGAAAGCGAGACGCAGACGACGTCACGTTCCCACTCGCGCCGATGTACGAGCGGCGCGGAATCAAGTTCCTCCACTCCACCGCGGAGGGATTTGACCTCCCGCGCCGGGTCGTGGTCACCGATCAGGGTGAGATCGAATACGACCGGCTGGTGGTCGCGACCGGCCCGCGGCTGGCATTCGAGAAGATCCCCGGTCTCGGTCCCGAGCACGGACACACGCATTCCGTGTGCACGCTCGATCACGCACTCGAGACCCGCCAGGCGTGGAAGTCGTTCCTCAAAAACCCCGGCCCCGTCGTCGTGGGCACCGCCCAGGGTGGATCATGCTTCGGTGCGTCATACGAGTTTCTGCTCAACACGCGACATCAGCTCCAAAAGGCCGGCTTCGCAGACCACCCGGTGACATTCATAACCGCCGAGCCGTTTCCTCGGACACTTCGGCCTCGGTGGCGTCGGCGATTCCGAAAAGCGCGTCCAGAAGTTCTTTGACAAGCTCGGTATCCGGGGCATCCCCAACACCACCATCGAGTCAGTCAGCGACGGGGAGATGCGACTCGGAAGTGGCGAGGTACTGCCGTTCGGCTTCTCCATGATCGTGCCGCCCTTCACCGGGGTTGATGCCGTCGCCACCACAGACGGTCTCGCCAACCCAGCGGGTTTCATCCCCGTCACCGACGAGTACCGCCACCCCGAGCACCCGAGCGTGTTCGCGGCAGGAGTCGACATCGCGATCGCTCCGCCCCAGCCCACGCTGGTGCCAAGCGGGGTGCCCAAGACCGGCCACATGAGCGAGCACATGGCAAAGGTCGCGGCCCAGAACATCGCCGCCGACCTCGAAGGCGGCGAGCACGTCCACATCCCCATCGACGAACTCGGAGCCATCTGCATTCTCGATGCCGGCAACACCGGCATGGCAATCAAGACCGACCGCGTGCTCGGCGGAGGCAAACATACCCACGTCATGGCCGGCCCGCAGGCCCACTGGGCCAAGGTCGCCTTCGAACAGGTGTTCCTGGCCGCCCGAAAACGCGGATCGCTGGTGCATGTGATCAACCTACCGACTCCCGTGCGGGCAACTCTGGCCGACAGCCGTGGCTGATGTTCGCGTCACCGAGTTTACGGATCCCACCTGCCCGTGGGCATGGAGCGCGGAGCCGTTCCGCCGCCGGTTGCGTTGGCTCTACGGTGATGCGCTCGAGTGGGACACGCGCATGGTGGGCCTCTCGGCGAACGCCGAGGAGGCTGGACACGGCCTCACGCAAGACGCGATCGCCGAGCGTGATCGCCGGATCTCACACGAATACAGGATGCCGATCGACAGCCGTCCGCGAGCACGATTGGCGCCCTCTCTACCGGCATGCCGGATGGTCGTGGCAGTCCGCCTGCACCGCCCCGATGCGCTGCAGCGAGTGCTACGAGAACTCCGCGTCTTGCACTTCTCAGGCGAGCCGCTGGATGAGCCTGCGAGGCTCGCCGCGGCAGCCGCAACTGCGGAGATTCCGCCACGGCTGCTGGAGGCGTGGCTGGCCGATCCCCGAGTCGGAGATGCGCTGGAGGAAGACATGCGGCTCGCGCGCGAGCCTCTTCCGGCCGCCCGCGTGCTCGACGCCGCATTGGCCAACTGGTCGGGCGGGAGACGCTACAGCTGCCCGTCCTACGAGATCATGCGACTCTCCGATGCCGTTCGTGTGGCGGTCCCCGGGTTCCAGCCGTTCGCCGTCTACGACGTGATCACGGCGAACCTCGTCCCTGACCTCGACCGGCGCAAGCCCCCATCCACAGTCGCTGACGCGCTGCGATGGGCCGACTGCCCACTCGCCACCCAAGAGGTCGCCGAACTCTGCCAGATCCCGTTCGACGATGCCCGCGAGCAGCTCGGCCGGGTGGCGGACCAGCACTGCGTGGGAGCAGATGGGTTCTGGACTCTCCGCCCAGGCGCGTAATCCAGGGTCAATCCCGGGGCAGCACCGTCCGCAAGATCACGGGACTGCGACGCCGGAAATCGACTGACTCGCCACCACCTGCGTGCTCTGCACGGTCAGCGTCGGGAAGCTGTCGACATTTGGAAGCCACGTCAGGTCGAATGAGCATATGTTCTTCGCTCGCAGCGACCTGCCGGTGCAGTGATCGTTCGTCACCGCGAAGTTCTCGGCACCCTGCCCTGTAATTGTCACGGTCAGCTTCCCAGTGGCGCCGGTGCCGACATTTTTGACGGAAACCGAATGGGTCGAAGGGTGCGTGCAGCAGAACCCGAATCCGTCCGGCGAGGTGATCGTGATGGACGGACGGCCTTGGTGATGACACTTTGCGCTGGCGGGTACGACGCCCACCACCAAGGTGGCGGTGAAGGCGAGTACCAGTGCGACGAGACTTCGATTCATGACCATCCCTCCGTGGCGAAAGCGAGAGCACCCTACATTCCCCGGCGGCTGGCGAATACAGTTGCGCGATGCCAAAACGGACAGGTCAGAGAGAGCCGAGTACCATCACCCCGGACCAGCTGCGCTTCATCTCCTGGGTCAGCGAGGTGCTGGTCGACATCGTGGTGCTGAACCTGTTCGTGGAGTTCGTACACACGATCGTGATCGACTCCTTCTACATCTCGATACTCACCGCGCTGCTTCTGAAACTGATGGTGGATGCGGTCAAAGGCATCGAGGGGAGGGTCTCGGACTACTTCGCTGCAAAGCCGGGAACGGCCGCGAAAGTGCTGCGGTATGTGTCCGTGTGGCTGATCCTCTTCCTCAGCAAGTTCGTGATTCTGGAGGCGGTCAACTTCGTCTTCGGAGACCACGTCGAACTCGGCAGCTTCTTTGAGATCCTCGCGATCGTCGTCACCATGCTGGCAGCCAACGCCGCGCTCATGCTGGTCTACCGGAGACTCGGGGAGTCGACCGCTACGACGCCGACGGCATGAGCCGTCGGCGCACCCGCGAGCGCATGGGGCGCTCATAGCCCACGAAGATCGTGGCGCTGAGCGTCAGCGTCACCGCGAGGATGCCCGTCAGGACCAGGATGGAAGGAGCCCCGCCCGAGAACAGTCCCAGGTGGACGGCCAGCCGCATGACCAGGACGTGCAGAAGGTAGAAGGCGAACGAGATCTCGCCAAGAAACACCAGCCACGAGCCCCGCAGGTGCTGGGAGATGCGACCACGCTCCGCGGCGAATACGAGGATCGTGAACGCGAAGAACGGCAGGTAGTAGCTCGCGTACCGAAGCACCGCGGGCGCGGCCGACGAGCACACCACCGCGGTCGCCAGCAGGCCCAGGGCAAGCCCCTCCCCCGCCGTCCACCAGCCCGTGCCGCCGCGCAGCCGATCCCGGCAACGGAGAAAGATCAGACCGCCGCAGACGCCCACCACGAACTCCGCCAAGCGCACGGGCGGGAAGATGTAGAGCGCCCACCCCGCCAGCGGCGAGCCCCGGAGGTTGAGCGCCAGCATCACCGTCCACGCCCACACCCCGACCGCGACCGCGCTCAAAAGCGGGGTGCGACGACGGGCCAGCACCAGCAGCACGAATGGAAACGAGAGGTAGAAGAACGCCTCACAGGAAAGGCTCCAGGCGGGCCCGTCGAAACCCAGGGCCGCCAGCCGGCTGGAATCGAAGGGGTCGCGGATCGGCAGGAACGCCTGGGTCAGCGTTACCTGGGAGACCGCTGTGGCTGCACCCGCAACGCCGACGCGCATCCACTCCCCCATCACCGCCACCGCGGCGATCAGGAACGTCAGGATGTAGAGCGGGTAGATGCGGGCGATCCTTGAGACGTAGAAGCCGCGAAGGGCTGGGCGCTCGGTGTTCGTCAGCCGATCCGCATAGTTGTAGGCCAGGATGAAACCCGAAAGCACGAAGAAGAAGGAGACACCGCTCCACCCCTCCCACAACAGCCGGTTGAGGCCGGAGTCGTGGGAATGCGAGCCCGACGACGTGAAGTCCACACAGTGGTGGAGAAAGACTGCGAGGCAGGCGAAGAACCGAAACGAGGTCAGCGCGCGCAGCTGCGGTCGGGCCACGCGTCGCGTGGACGGTGGCGAAACCGCAGGCGTAAACACGATTGGGCGGGGTCGCGGGGGCGCGACCTCGGCGCTGGTCCGGGAGCCAGGCACGATGACTGAGGATCGGAATCGGCGGCATTTCTTCGCACCCCCGTAGGGGTGAGAGGGCCGGTCGCACTGCTCAGCGCAGGCGGCGCCGGCCGACCGGTGGGAGCCCCGTACGCAACGAGGCTCCCACCTGACGTGAATAACGGTGCCTGGCACCGTTATTCACCCGTGCCTAGTGGGCGGCGTGGATGATGCCGAGCAGCCCGTGGGCTTCGTCGTCGGTGCCGGCCGAGAACAGCAGGCCGTGGGAGTCACCGGTGACGCCGTTGCCGAACCGCAGCCCCCACAACCCCTTGATTGCGAGGACATGGCCGTTGGGCCGGTGGAGAGCGCCGAGCCAGTTGCCGTTGCTCGGGTTGTAGGCGTTGATCATGCCGTCTCCGAAGTTACCCACCAGCAGTGCGTGGCTGAACTTGCCGAAGTCCCCAGGGGCTTTCACCAGCCCCCACGGCGCGTTCAGCGCGCCCCGCTTGACCAGCCGATGGAGCAGGAACCCCTTGCTCGAGTACACGTCCACGAACCCGCGTCCAGGCCCGGCGATCTCGTCGCTGGCGGTCGCGTCCTGCTTGGCATAGGCCACGTACAGCCGCCCGCCGATGTTTTGGATGTTGAACGGTGCGTAGCCGTGCGGCAGCCTTGGGTCATTGAACGACCCCGGAACGTGTGCCCACCCGAAATTGCTGTTGAGCACGTCGATGCGCCCGTGATGGAAGTCGGCCGCATACAGGAACGAGCCGCGATGGCGGATCTGCGCCAAGGCCAGCCCTTTGTAGATCGCTCCGGGTGAGTGCGCGACCACGACCGCTCCGGTCACCGGGACGATCGTCGGCGTCCAGGCGGTGATCTTGCCCGCCTCCGAGTCGAAGATGAACAGCGCCGGGTCGGTGGTCATGCCCTGGTGCAGCTTGAACCCGGTGGTCGGGTTGAACACCTGGCCGGTCGGCGCCCCACCGGGAATGGTCACGACCAGCGGGGCGATGCTGATGGGCGTGGTGCCGACAGCGCCCGGGTAGATGGTGGCCAGGCCGGTGCCGTTGTCCGACACCCAAAGCGGCGTCTGCGGGCCGGCCGCCAGACCCCACGGATTGACCAGATTGGTGTCGGTAATCATCGCATGTCCGGGCTGATCGGCCACCAGATTCGTCTGACGGTACGCGTTCGCCGCCAGTGCCGAAGCGGCGGTCAGGGCAAGCACCGTGACGGTGATGCCGCCCACCACCAGGCTTCTCGCGAGTCGACTCATCAAGACCCTCCCCCCGCGTTTTGCGCGCCACCCCACCGGTGACGCGTCACGGGAACGGATACGGGCCACACTGAAGCCTGGTTTGTGTGCCTGCTCACACCTGCGGCTGATGCATACTGCGGCCGAGGTCGATGCAGCCGCCCCGCCACGATCAGCCAGCCGAGCGCCCCTCCAAGTTCCTGGTGGCTGCCATCATCTGCGCGGCGATCGTGGTGATGTTCATCGTCGGCATCCTGTACAAGCTGCGGTAACCGCACGTACGACGACATAGACTGGTGCGGTGTTGAAGTGGCTCATCCCCGTTGTGGTCGCGCTCCTGGCCGGGGCGGGGCTGTTGTTTGCCACCCTGCAGGATCCCAGCGCCAGCGTTGATCCGCTGACCGTGCCGGGGGGATCGACGCAAGTGATAATTCCCGCCAACGCCCCCTGCCAGGGCACGGCGCCACCCAACCAGGGCTATCAGCACATCGTCTGGATCGTGCTGGGCACGCGCGACGCCAACGACGTGATGAGCCCCGGAAGCCTCGCAGGGAACGCCAAGTCGTATGCGACCCAGTGTGGGTCGGCCGAGCGGTATGTGAGTGCCGTCCATCCGGCGCTTCCCAACCTGCCCGCACTGCTGGCGGGCACGACCGCCGGCATCACCCGCAACAACTGCCCATGTCCGACCGTCAATCCCAACCTGTTCAACCAGGTTCCAAACTGGAAGGTCTACGTTGGGGGTATGAACGGGCCGTGTTCGACAACTCCCAACCGTAACTATGACCCCCGCACCAACGCGCCCACGTGGGTCGGAGTGCCTCGGACAGTCTGCCGCCGGCAGGATGTGCCGATGGGGACGCTGTCGAGCGGCGCGCTCACGCATGACCTCAACGCCGGAACGCTGCCTCGGTTCTCGATGCTGGTTCCCGGCCTGTGCCAGAGCATGACCTTCGCCAAGGAGTGTGCCGGCGGGTCGCACGAGATCTCGACCTTCGTCGCGCTGGGCGACCACTGGCTCGGCCAGCGACTCGACCAGATCGTCGCCAGCAAGGCATACAAGTCCGGTTCGACCGCGGTGTTCGTGACCTGGCAGTCCGGCAGCGGCCCGGACTATGTCGACTGCGTCGCACGTCCCGGATATCCGTCCTGCCGGGTGCCGATG
Source organism: uncultured Actinomycetes bacterium (assembly GCA_963727235.1). Classification (GTDB taxonomy): domain Bacteria; phylum Actinomycetota; class Thermoleophilia; order Gaiellales; family JAICJC01; genus CAVPTL01. The sequence goes on along the minus strand of CAVSFZ010000019.1, from coordinate 24,680 downwards.
ATCGTGATCGCGCCGTCGGTGATGCCCGGCACGGTCTCGGCCCTTGACCTGTCGCACTACTCGCTTCTGAAGACCACCGAGAGCCTTCTGGGCGTGAAGCATCTGGGTGCCGCGCGGAGGGCCGGCACGCGCGAGATGCGGGCGTCGTTCTCTCTGTGAGGCGCTGGACAATCGTTGGGGTGTCGGTCGCGGCCATGGGCCTGGCGCTGCTGGCGGCGGTTTGGGCGATCCATAATCGCGGTCACTCCTACCCCAAGGCCTCGGGGTCGCTGCCGACGGGGAAGCTGACGTTGCCACAGCCCGAACCGGGCCTGGCGACGCCGCTGGTCACGACCGACGGCACCCGATTCGTCAAAGCGGGTCAGCCGATCGTGCTGCAGGGGTACGACCTGAGCGTCACCGGCCCGTCGGTGTACTCGCGGGCGGCCGAGTTGAACGCCAACTTCGTGCGCATCACCGTCCCCTGGAGCGAGATCGAACCGACCCGGCCCAGCGGCACTCCGGGGCATCTGACTCACCATTGGAACACCGCGGTGCTGGCCGAGCTCGACCGGGAAGTCACCGATCTGGGCACCCAGGGGATCCAGGTGCTGATCGACTTCCACCAGTTCCACTGGTCGCCGTACTACGCCAAGGTCGAATGCAAGACCGGTGTCGATAAGTGCAAGGCGACCGGGGTGCCCGCCTGGTACTACATCGGCCGTTACCCCGAAACCCGCCGCGGAGAGTCGTCCGCCAAGGCTGACTTCTGGGACGGCCAGCGGAACACGTCCCTGTACTACTACGCCGCGTTCGCAGAGATGATGGCCCGCCGCTACGGCCATCACGCAAACGTGATCGGGTACGAGGTCTTCAACGAGCCCCACCCTGGTCACCTGCCCGACAACACCGCCACCACCAACCTGATGCTGTCGTGGCAGAACCAGATCTACCGCGTGATGCACGCCGTCGATCCGCAGCGCACCATCTTCGTGATGTGCCGCGGCGGCGCCGAGGGTGTCGGTACGGCCGACCTGGCCCAGTTCGGCAAAGGCGCGAAGATCGCTCTCGACTTCCACGACTACTACAACGGCGCGCCCGGCACCGGGTTCGACGCGTCCGGGGACAACTGGGTGCCGTCGTGGTTTGAGAGCCACAACCAGGGGCTCGATCCGGTCAAGGGATACGTCGGCACCGAGACGGCTCAGCGCAAGGTGCTGCAGGTGCCGCTGGATGCCAGCCGCAAGGTTGGAATCCCGCTGCTGGTCGGTGAATGGGGCATCCACAAGGACGATGCTCACGCCGACGCCTACACCTCCCAGATGCTCAACATCATGGCCCAGGAGGGAATCTCCTGGACGCGCTGGATCCTCGCCCCGGGCCATGGGTTCAATCTGCTCGACCCGATCCGCCCCCATGACCCCAGCCAGCAGGCGCAGCAGCTGGCGCAGGGGATTCAGCCCTAGATGGTTGCTCGATATCTCCGTGGTGTCCTGGGCGGCGAGAACCGAGTCTCGCAAGGACGCAGGGAGCGCCAATACTCTCAGTATTGGCGAAGGTGCAAGGCATGCCTTGCACCGGTCTGAGGCTGTCTGCTATTCAGCAGACAGCCGAAGTTGAGGACACGCGAGACGACGGTTCGCAGCCGCAGCCACCACCCCCCACTCCCCCAAACAACCGCAGCGGCCAGGCCCGCGAGAGATATCGAGCAACCATCTAGCGCCGGCCGGAGCGGGCACTGACGGTCTCCCACAGCAGCGGCAGCTCCATGCGCCGGCGGAAGATCAGGAGCAGCGCCGCGTACACGATGCTCGCCACCACCATGTAGGCGATGAATGCAGGCAGCGTCTGGCCGGCGGTCAGGCGCACCACCGCTCCGATCCCGCCGAAGCACAGGATCGCGCTGGCGGCCACCGCGGGGAATCCGCGGCCGAACGGGTCGACCTTGAGAAAGGCACGCACCTCGAGCAGCGGCGCGATGTTGTTGAAGAGGATCGCCGCCGCCCAGGCAATGGCCGCTCCGGTGATCCCGATCTTGGGTATCAGCACCAGGCTGATGCCGATGTTGAGGGCCAGTGCCACGATCACGTTGAAGAGGTTCCACATGCTGCGTCCGCCCATCAGCAGCACCACATCGACCGGGCCGATGCCGGTGGCCACCAGCATGGCGATGGCCAGCACCGCCAGTGCGCTGGCGCCGTCGGCATACTGGTGGCCGAACACGCGCAGCAGCACCGGGGCAAACAGCGCCAGCGCGAAGTACATCGGCCAGGCCAGCATCATCAGCCAGCTGGTGGCCACCTGGTAGACGTCTCGGGCGCGAGTGCGAAAGCCACCGGTCATGAGCTCGGAGAGCTTGGGCGCGATCACCTGGATGATGGCCATGTTGACCACGCTGCCCGCGACCAGATACCTGGTCGAGGCCGTGTACACACCGGCATGAGCTGTGTTCATCAGTGACCCGACCATGAGCGTCCCCACCCACAGGATCGTGACCTGAAACACGCCGGTGAGGCCGCGGGGGGCGGTGAACTTCCAGAACTCCTTGAACAGCGGCCAGGCCGGCGTCGGCGGTACGCGTGGCCGGCCGGCCCGCTCCTCCACTCCCCGCACCAGTGCAAACAGCCAAAGGAGGGCCACCAGCAGCCCGATTGCGATCGGAATCGACCACGCAGCCGCGATTGCCGCCGGCCGGGCGGACACCACCAGCACCGCCACCACCAGTCCCAGCTGGAGCGCCGACTTGCCGATCCGGTCGACCAGCGCGTTGGGCACCATCGTGCCGAAGCCGCGGGTGGCGGCGATCGCCACCGTATATGCGCACGAGATCGGCAGGAAGATCGCCATCACGCGGATGTAGGCGGCAACCTGAGTGGCGTCGCCTTTGCGGTAGTTGGTGAAGAACTCCGAGATCGGCTGGGCGAAGACAAATGCCAGCACCGCGAACCCGATGCCGGCGATCAGCCCTGGGTAGATGCCGACGCCGAGGCTGGCGCGGACGTCGGCGATCCGGCCCTTGACGCGATAGCGCGGGATCATCCGGGTGAGGCCGGTGTCGGCGCCCAGCTCGCAGGTGTTGGACAGGATCAGAAAGAGCGCGATTGCCTCGAAAAACGCGCCGGCTGCGGCCTTCGCCAAAACCTGTGCGACAGCCACGACCAGCAGGAACTGGAACAGCCCGTTGACCAGGGCGCCGACGAGATTGATCGCGCCTCCGCGCGCGACCATCCTGAGGTCGTCGGATCGCTCGGCGGCGGCCGTGTCCTCGTCCCTGTCCTTGTCGACGACGGCGGTCAGGTTGCGGCCACTCCGGGTTGTGACCACCCGAAGTCTGCGCCGAGGTACTCGTACAGGCGGCGGTTGGGCTCTGCGAACGTCGCTGCGAGCTGCTCGCGGGTGGTGGGGTTCATGTCGGCTGAAAGCCGTGCGTTGTGCTTGCGGTAGGTGTCTTGGAACACCGGTTCGAGTCCGAGGAACGTGAACACGTCGCGCATGCCGGCTGCGGGATCGGCCGAGAACTGCTCGGTCTGAAGCACCAGCATGCGCTCAGCCGGCACGTGGGCGCGCCACGCTTGGAGCTGGCCCAGATACATGCCCCGGCCCACATACGCGTGATGCTGGTGGTTGTAGCTCTGGTAGGCCGGGTGCTTGACCATCCGCTTCTCTTCACCGTCCAGCCGTTCGGGCTCGAGCTCGAGCGCGCGCTCAAACGTGTCCGCATCCTCGAATCCTCGAGCGTACTCCTGTTTATACGCCGAGTATGCACGCTCCACCGGGTCGCGCAGCATCGCGATCACGCGCACATCGGGCAGTGCTTCGGCCACGCGCGCGGGCACCAGCGGGTGAAACAGGTAGTACGGCGCCCCCTCGCCAGAGATGGGACCACCGTCTCGGGCAAGTGGGAAGTGCGCGCGATACCAGTTCAGGCTCTTGTCCGGCTCCTTGTCGAAGTAATGGACACCTTTCGACGGGGTGGCGCTCTCGACCTGCGGGTGGGCGACCAGGTGGCGGTAGAGGGACGTCGTCCCGCCTCGCTGGGTGCCGATCACCAGGAAGTCGGGGAGCCGCCGGCGCGATGCCGTCAACCGGCGCGGTGACAGCATGACGGCCTTCCCGAATCGCGAGATCGGAGCGGGAATCCGCGAGTAGTTGTCGTTGGTTACGCCCCGTTCCCTCGCCATCACGCTCTCCCCACCGGTGTGAGCACCTCGATCTCCTCCGCGGCGCCGATCCGCCCCGGTTCCACCATGCTGTACCCAAACCGGGCCACCCGCTCCTCAAAACGAGACGCGGCGCGGTCGGTGTCGAATCGCTTTGCCGGGTTCCAGCTGCGATTGGCCGCCCACCGCCGGAAGTAGGCATCGTTGACGTTTGATCGCAGCGCCATGTTGGCAGGGTGGGGATCGAGGCCGACGTAGCGCTGGGCCTCGGCGAGAGTCTGATCGGGATCGGCCACGAAGTCCTCGTAGCGGATCACCAATATGCTGGGCAGGTGGCGGGCGTCTGACACCAGCAGCTCGTGACACACCAGCCAGTGCTCGACCAGTGAGGTGTAGGAGCTCCAGCTCCACTTCTGGGTGGCGCAGGCAACCGCGATCGGATGGCGCATGACGATGATCTGGCGAGCGTCGGGGTAGAGCGCCTGCAGAAACCGGGTGCGGATCAGATTCGGAGGAGACTTCTCGATCAGCACCGGTTTGGACATGTCCCAGTGCAGCGCCCATTCGGCGTCCAGCCGCCGCCGGCTGGCATCCGAAACCAGCGCGGATGTCTCGGTGAGATGGGCCGACTTGTCGAACCCGAACTTGCCCGGGCCGCCGTGGACGTTGCCGGCCGGGTAGACGGTCTGGAGGTGCTGGCCCTCGTCCTCGGTGGCGTCGGTGCCGCTGAAGCCCGCCGCCTCCGGGTGCTGGGCGAGGCAGCGCGCGAACAGCGTCGTGCCGCTTCGGTGAAGGCCGCCGACGAATACGTGCCGGTGCTCGGTCATCGTCCCCGCCCGGTCACACCGATAGTGGCTGAGGTTCCTGGACACGCCGGCGCGACGGGAGCTTCGGCCGCAGCTTGGGAAGGTCGTCGTCGGCCATCGCCCGGTAACAGATCGCAGCGGCGACCATGATCAGCGGCATCCGTTCGGTGAGCTCGTAGTACGGCGACTGGATCATCGCTATCAGGATCACCACGTGCGCCCAGAATGCATCGGGATTCCGGTATCGGGCCGACCGCACCAGCGTGTAGGCGAACCAGATGAAGAACATCGCCAGCGCCGGGATGCCGTGGGAGTACACGAGCAGGAACACTTCGGATTCGGTACCGATCGCACTCTGGCCGGCGACCGTGTTCTGGGTCGGCGCGCCGTAGCCCAGGACCGGGTGGTTCAGCACCTGCTGGGTGGCGGCCTGGTCGCGCTGGAGCCGCCCGGTGTCGCCGGTCTGGTGGCTGAAGCGGCTGGTTGCCAACCCGCCCAAGGGGGTCGCCACCAGCAGCACCACGATGCACACGGTGGCACCCACGATTCCCCGCACCAGACGGAAGTCGCGATTGGCGCTGAGGCGGACAGCCGCGTACATGATCCCGACTCCCAGCGACAGCCACAGGCCGCGATTGAGCGAGAACACCACCGGTACCACCGCGGCGAACATGCTGATCACGAGGATGTTGCGCCAGGCGCGGTTCGTGGTGGTGGTCACCGCCGCAATCGCAAACGGGGTCAGGATCGCAAATGCCGACCCCCACGCGTTGGTGTAGGCGAAGAACGTTTCGGGCCGGCCGATTGGGAATCCCAGGAAGTGCTGTACCTCGGCGAACTGCAGGTGAACGTGCGAGTACACATACTGGTTGTTGACGACCGACTTCGGCAGCACCGACTCGGCGAAGCTCTTGAGCTGGAAGTTGGGTGCGATCACCCCGAACCAGCCGCCCATCACCACGATCACCCAGTAGGCCGCCAGCGAGTTGGTGATCGATCGGGTCGGCAACCGCCGGCGCGGGATGTTGTAGATGAACAGCAGCAGGATTGCGCCACAGATGAAGAACGACAGCCGCCAACCCCAGGCCAGCAGCCGCTGGCCGCCCTGCACCTCGAAGCCCGACGCGATCATCCAGGCGATCAGCAGCAGGAACAGGCCAAACCGCCGGGGCGCCAGCACCTTCCAGCGACCGAGCACCATCGCTCCCAGAAGCGGGGCGACCAGCACCGGCCACATGAACATCGAGAACCCCAGAAGCCACCAAAGCGGGAGCAGGCAGAAGAGCGCGTAGGCCTGCCAGCCGCGGGGCAGCGTGTGCCCGTCGGGCCGGGCGTCGTTGATCCGCTCTGCCGGCATGAAGCTCATGGGGCCTCTGATTCGGTCGGGCGAAGATAGCCGTAGGTCAGAAGCAGCGGCCACGTGACCACCGTGACTGCGCGGCGGGTCGAGGCTCCCATGCCGGTGCGCCAGGCGTCGTCCACCCGCACCCGCTGGCGGCCGTGGGCAAACCGCATGGGATTGCCCCGCAGCGAGTGCTGCGCGAGCACTTCCACCTCACCGTCGCCGAGGTGCTGGAGGGCTTCCGGGGTCGTGGGAAGCTCCAGCTGCTCGAGCGCGTTTTCGACCTGCCCGCGGGGATCGCCGGCGAGCGCTTCGTACCGCATCCGTGCGGTGGGAGTGCGCAGCCGTCGCAGCAGCTCGAATGCGAGGTTGCATTCCATCCACCGAATCCCCGCCGATACCGGGCTGAACTCCTGGAAGTGGGCCTCGTCACCGCTGGTGACCTCTGGCCGCACCACCTTCTTCATCCACGAGAACACCACCCCGCGGCTGTCGCGGACGAGGTGCACGACCCGCAGATCGACCGCCCCCGATCGGCGGAGGAAGTAGGCATACGGGGGGTTCTTGGTGGAGTCCACCACCACTCGCGCGTCGGCCACAGCAGCGATCGCGGAGTAGAGGTTGCGGGTGATGTCGGTGTAGCGTCGCAGCCGCTCGGCGTGTCTCGGAAACAGTCGCGGCGCGGCCAGCATCGGGATCCTGCTGTGCCGCAGCACGGCGGCTTCCAACCCCAACACCTCGTCCAGATCGATCTTGTCCCAGCCGCCGAACGCCTCCTGTCCGACGGCGATCCAGAATGGACACTCGTCGAACGGCTCGCCGCAGCCGCACAGCTCGTTGCCGCTTACGCCCGCCTGCCACACATACCGGAGCTCGCCGACGGCGACCATCTCGGGCAGGCGACCGAGCAGGTGTGACAGGAGCGTCGAGCCGCTGCGACCCCAGCCGCCGACGTACAGCACCTGTGGCGGGGTCATGCCTCGCGCCCTGGAGTCAGCGCTTCACCGTGTTTGGCAATCTCGGGCTCGGACCGAAAGAGGCCTTCGACCAACTCTTCGAAGCGGGCTGTGGTTGCGGCGGGATCGGCTTCGGAGACCACCCGCGGCGGCAGCACGTCGCCGCGCAGAACGACGTCGATGTGGGCGCGAAACTCCGCCTCGGTGGAGGCCAGCAGGATCGCGCCGTCGGCGGCGATGCGGTTGCAGAACGCGACCTGGTGGTCGTCCACGTGCTCACCCAGCGCGGACGATCGCGGCATCACGATCGGGATCTTCCCCAGGGACGCGGCCAGCATGATGGTGCCCGGGCCGCCGTGGCAGACGACCACGCTGGCGTCCTGCACCATCGCCTGCATCTCTGCGAATCCCAGGTACGGGCTGTGCTCGGCCCGCTGGGGGGTCTTGGAGGTGCCGGTTTGCATCACGCAGCGTGCGGCTGTGCCGCCGCTTTGCTCGAGCCAGCCGTCGACCCAGTCGGCCATCCGATCGAACGGGTGCACGTCGGTGCCAACGGTCGCGAAGATCAATGGAAGGTCGGTCATCTCAGGAAAATCGCCTTTAGAACAATCTGCCGATCAACTGGGAGCCTGGATAGAACTGCTTCTGCTCCTCCCACTGCACGAGGAACAGCGAACTCAACGGCCGGCACAACCGCCCGGTGAGGGTCGGAGAATCGATCCGGTCGTAGACCTCGAGATACACGGTCTTGATGCCCAGCAGCCGTCCGACCACGAAGAACGGGAATGCCACTCCCGCTCCATCGGACACGATCACGTCGGGCCGGCGGCGGCGCAGCTCACGCGTTGCCAACCGCATATTGCGAAGCGTGTTGGGGATGTTGCGCGTGGTCGGGTAGTGCGCCCACACGACGTCTTCGGACTCGAGCAGCGACTCAGAATCGGGGAGCTGGAACGTCACCCAGAATCGATCGTGCTTCTGCCACCACGGCTGAAGCCGGTGAAGCTGCGTCAGGTGCCCGCCGGACGAGCACACCAGCGCGACTTTCACAGCACGCCGATCTCACGCGGGTCGCGCGGATCCCGCTCCTCGTTTGGCCAGGGTGCCGGCTGCGTGCCCGGCGAGCCGGCTCGATAGGAGCCGCCGTACTCGTTGCGGCCGTCGGGCGAGGCTCCGGTGAAGACGAACGCGAGCCCTGGGGCCGGGCAGTTGTCGAGTGCTCGCCGCAATGCGACGACCGCCGAGCGGCTGTCGCGACCGGCGCGGGTCACGACCACAACGCCGTCGACCTTGGTGGCCAGCACCATGGCGTCGCTCACCGGCAGGATCGCCGGGGCATCGACCAGCACCACGTCGGCTCGGCCTGCCAGCGCCCGCAGGAGCTCACCGGCAGCGCGGGTGTCGAGCAGCTCGGCGGCGTCGTACGGCGCTCGTCCGGCCGGCACGACCTCGAGGATTCCATCCACCGGGGCCCGGCCGTTGGTGCCGGCATCAACGCCGACACGACGGACATCGACTCCGGTCAGAACGTCGGCCAGCTTGGCGGTACCACTCAGCACGTCGGCGAGGCCCACAGGGGCGTGCAGCCCGAAGTGTTCGGCCTGCACCGGGTCGCGCAGGTTGGCATCCACCAGCACAACGTGTTTTCCAGCGCGCGCCAGCACCAGCGCGAGGTTGGCGACCGTCGGCGAAGTGCCGTCCTTCTCGGCGGCGGAGGTGAACATGATTATGCGCGCACCGGTGGCGTTGAGCGCTCCGGTGAAGTTCAGCTTGGCGATGCGATACGCCTCGGTGGACGGCACCAGTGCAGGCACCGGATCGAGCAGCATCACCAGCTCACCACCGGCCTGGCGGGGCGGGTTGGGGATCTGGGCCAGCAGCGGGAGCCGCAGCCGGCGGCCGATCTCCTCGGCCGATCGCACGCGGGTGTCCAGCACGTCCTGGAGGAAGGCCAGCATGATCCCGAAGACGAAGCCGATGAAGGCGCCGATGGCGATGGTGCGGGCGGGCTTGGGCTGGGTCTGGACAGGCGTGTTCGCGGCACGAGGAAGAGTCGAGGTCAGCTTCTCCGGATCTGTGGTGAACTTGATCGCTGCGATCTTGGCGACCAAGAGCCTTCTAGTCTCGTTCCAATGCTGTTTATCCGTCGTCGTCGCGTTCAGCGGCGGGTTTGCGATCTTCAGCTCGAGGAGCTGAAGAGCACTCTCCTTGGCATCTAGCACCGGGTTAGGCGTGTTCCGCGCGAGATACCGTAGGATACTGAGCGCTGTAGGCATCTGCCAACTGCTGGGCGTTCAACGCACTCTGGTTGCGTCACCGTGAACTGCAGGCCATTACCGGCTGGGATCGGCGCAATCGTCGTGTTGTGCATCAGCTCAGTCGCAGTCACAGCTTCGGGGTGACATGTGCGGCCTTCACCACCTGCGCGGCGAAATCTGAGGACTGGGCGAACGGCGCGTACCTGCGAGCACCCCAGTATCACTGCTGTCCCCTTCGATGTTGCTGAGATCGCGGTGCCGGGGTGTACAGAACGGACGACGTCGACGCGAACAACTTCGTCTGATGCATCGAGTACAGGAAGCCGGCGACACCGAACAGGATTGTGACCAGGATGACAATCCACTTCCGCCGCCAGATCACGCCAAAGTAGTCGCCCAGAGACACCGTCTCGAATGAACTGTTGTCCACGTGCCGTCCTTCCAGATATTCGGCGGTCCCACTCACGTCGCGCTGCCACGCGAGTCACCGGGAATTGCCGGTCAAGTGCCGCCTCAGGGCGCCCGTCCAGGCGACGCGCCTTCGTTCACCAATGGTACCCCTGCGGTCGGTCGCGTCAAGCGAGGAATCGCTTATCCGCATTGAATACAGGTTAAGCCGTCCTGCTGTAGGTTGCGCCGGTGAGAGACGCAGGTGGGTGTTTTCGAGGGCTGGTCGCCGAGTCACCGAGCGTGCACGCGGGCATCGGCCCGTCGCCGCCGGGCTTTCGCGTGGTCGACGAGCTGCTGCCGCTGCCCACCGCGAAGCGGGTGCACCTGCTGGTGCCCGCCGGATCCCGAGCGGCCGCAACCGCCGCGTTGAAGCAGTTTGGGACAGGTTCGGGGCGATCGGCGCGGCTGATGACCGCCGCCGCGGTGGGCGGCTCGCGAACCGGCCTGATCCCGGCCGTGGTGCGCGCCAGGGCGCGCATCTCGGTGGCAGACGACACACCTGCGGCCGACCTGCCGTCGCTCGTGCTGAGCAGCTACCTGGCGCAGCTGTTCGGCACCGACGCGGTCGAACTGGCGGTGCGGGTGGGATCAGATCGCCCCAATGGGAAGCCGGTTGTCAAGGTCATGACCGAGACCGGCGAAGGGCTGGGATTCGTGAAGATCGGGTGGAACGAGCTCACTCGCGAGATGGTCGCTCGAGAAGCGCAGGTGCTCGCGCAGCTCACCGCCACACCGTCGAGCAGCTTCGACACCCCCGTGATCGTCCACGCCGGACAGTGGCAGGGCTTTGAGCTGATGGTGGTGCGCGCGGTGCTGACCGACGCCGCGGTACCGGGCAGCGAGCCGCCGATTGCCGCGGGCCGGGAGATCGCCGAGATCGGGGGACGAACGCGGTCAGCACTGGCCGACACTCCCTGGTGGCGCTCGGTGGGAGCGCGGCTCGCCGGCGTCGAGCACACCACTCTGGGCGAGTCGATCGCGACAATCACCGAACATCATGGAGCCCAGCAGCTGGACGTAGGTGGCGCCCATGGCGACTGGACTCCCTGGAACATGGGTCGCAGCGAGGGGCGGCTGGTGGTGTGGGATTGGGAGCGCTTCGACACAGGCGTGCCGGTCGGAATCGATCTGGTGCACTTCGCGTTCATGGTGGCGCTGCGGCAACGCCATCGATCTCCCGCCGAGGCCCAGGCGCACGTGCTGGCGACGGTGCCCGCGCTGCTCGACCAGCTGGGCGTCCCCGGAGCGCTGGCGCCGCTGATGCTGCAGCTCCACCATGTCGAGATGGCGCTTCGCTTCGCCGAGGCCAGGGCCCAGGGTGTCGAGACCCGCCACGACCTGTTCGCCGAGTGGCTGGTCGAGATGGTCGATCACCAGTAGCATGGGGGCAACCGCATGAACGTCTCCATCTCCAGCCTCTCGTCACTTCTGCCGATCTTCACGGTCGTGCTGGTATCGCTGTTCATCGGTTTCGTGCTCGCCCGCGGAGACGACGCCAACGCGCGTCGCCGCAGAGCCGAGCGCTAACCGACCCAGGCCGGGCGCCGTTTGCAGGAGTACGCTTGGGCCGCCCTGGGGGGCGTAGCTCAGGGGACAGAGCGACGGACTTCTAATCCGTTGGTCGCAGGTTCGAATCCTGCCGCCCCCATCGCTCGCGTGGTTGAGCGAGATCTGGGTCGCGTACGGCGTGTGCGTACCGTGTCGGTGTGGTTTACGCCTGCCGGTTAACCTGCTCGGGAGCGAACCCCGCGGCCAGTTTGTAGCGGGCGGCGATCGCCTCGAGCTCAGCCGCCGGAATCACATCGTGGATGTTGGCGAATCCATCCGGAGCACGCTGCTCGGCGAGTTGCATCACCTGTTCAGGGCCGTTCTGGCGGTTGAGCTCCACGATCGCGGAGGTTGGCGGACGGCGGGCTTCCTCGTAGCCCACCAAGGCCGCGGCCGAATCGGGGAAGTCGGCCAACGCGTTCGCGAGCGCTTCGGCATCGAGAATCGCCTGCGATGCGCCGTTCGAACCGATCGGATACATCGGGTGGGCCGCATCACCCAACAGATTGACGCGCCCCCTCCCCCAACCTGTCCAGCGGGTCACGGTCAGAGAGCGGGTACTCGTAGATCGCCTCGGCGCCGTCGATCAGCGCCGGCACGTCGAGCCACTCGAACCGCCAGTCGGCAAACGCCGACCGAAACACATCGGCCGGCACCACCCGCGACCAATCCTGAGGCGGAGGTGCGGTTCCCGGCGCCGGCAGCTCGGCGATCCAGTTGATCGTCTGAAGGCCCTGCGCATCCGCCGGCGTGATCGGATAACACACGAACTTCTGATCCTGGTGGCCGGCCATGATCATCGATCGTCCGCTCATGAATCCTGGGCCACGCGTCACCGCCCGCCACAGCATCCGTCCCGAGTAGCGCGGCCCACCCTCGTTGGGATGCAGCTGTGACCGGACGCTCGAATGGATGCCGTCCGCTCCGATCAGCACCCCCGCGCGCACCTCACCGGCGTCAGCACCCCTTCGGCCGTGAATCAGCCGTACCGACACCTGCTCGTCGTCCTGTGTCACTCCGGCGACGGCCAGGCCGGTTCGCACCGCTCCGTCGCCCAGCCGGTGCCTGACCGCGGTGAGTAGCTCGGTCTGCAGAACGCCGCGGTGGACGGAAAACTGCGGGTAGTCGTAACCCGCGTCCCTCCCTCGAGGTTCCGACCAGATCAGCTGGCCGTGCCGATTGAAATACGCCAGCTCCTTGGTGGCCACTGAGTGGGCGGCCAACTGACGATCGAGCCGCAGCTGCGTCAGCACGCGAACCGCATGCGGCAGGAGGTTGATGCCGACACCCAAGGGGCGGATCTCGCGAGCCGCCTCGTACACCACACAACTGATGCCGCGCTCGTGCAATGCGAGCGCAAGCGTCAACCCCCCCACCCCGCCACCCGCGATCACAACATCCACCCCCGCGGGCACGTCGACTCCATCGCCGCAGACCGCCACGTTCACAACGCCGCGGCCCGTCGGTGCGGCCGGCGACAGATCAGACTCGGCGCGACAGCGTCGACGGAGCCGGCCAGGGCCCAGCCGTCGCCCATGCGGCGCTGGAGGTCATTCAGGTACTCGGCCAGACGACGGGCGTCTGGGAACTGCGGCGACACCGGGCGGAGATCCACGCCGCAATGCTATCGACCCTGCGTGGACCGGCCGATCATCCCGCTCGCGCCTGAACCGCGGCTCGCTGAACTGTCGCTCGGTGAGCTTCGCGTTCAGGCCGTCTCGAAGGACACACAGCATGCCGCCAATGGTGCCAGGTGCAGAGGCGGTGCGCCAGGCGAGGGGGTTGGTGGAAGTTCTTGAGCCGGGCACCTCCGTGAATCCCTGATCGGCATTGGAGCCTGGTGGGAATGGTCGCGCAGATTTTTGCGTCCGTCTGGCAAGAGGCGTAGAGTCAACCTGTCCGAACGTCTCTTCCCCGATCTTGGCTGAGGCCTGCGGTCCGCAAACGACGCGACCGTAGATGGTCGGGGATGGAGATGGTTCATGAGTGCTGGCCCAGCACCGGCGATCAAGTTTAAGAGCGGCGGCGAGTTTCATCGCGAGGTCGATTTGCAGGTGAAGCAGCTGCTGGCCGACCGTGGCCTGGTGCGCAAGGCCTACATCCATTTGTGGGTCAAGGCAGCGCTGGTGCTGGTGTGGGCGTTGGCCTCGTATGTGGTGCTGGTGTTCTTCGCCAAAGGCCCGCTGGAGGGGCTGGTGGCATCAGTCAGCCTGGGGCTGGCCGCCGCGGGAATCGGCTTCACGATCATGCACGACGCCAACCATCAGGCGTTCGCGCCAATTCGGTGGGTGAACCGGGTGATGGCGCTCTCGCTCGACCTGATCGGCGGCTCGTCGTATGTGTGGTCGGCCAAGCATCTCGCCCACCACACCTATCCGAACGTGACCGAGCACGATCCCGACATCGACAGCCTCCCGTTCGCACGCTTCGATCCCGCCCAGCACCATCGTCCCTGGCATCGCTACCAGCACATCTACATCTGGGCGCTCTACGGCATGATCACGATCAGGTGGCAGTTCATGTCGGACTTCTACTTCCTGCGCAAGGGCCACGCCGGCCGCAGCCGCATCCACGCGCCCCGGGGTAAGACGCTGGCGACCCTGGCAGGCGGCAAGGGCGTATTCGTGATCTGGGCGTTCGTGATCCCGCTGATCTTCCACCCTGTGGCGTGGGTGGTGCTGTTCTTCCTGATCACATCGGTGGTCGCATCGCTGGCCCTAGCGCTGGTATTCCAGCTCTCGCACTGCGTGGTCGAGACCGAGTTCATCGACCCGGCGACCGGATCAGAGACCTACTCCTGGCAGATCCACCAGATCGAATCGACCGTCGACTTTGCCAAGTCCAACAGCCTCCTGCGCTTCTACGCGGGCGGTCTCAACCATCAGATCGAGCACCATCTGTATGCGCGGCTGCCGCATACGCTCTACCCTCGGATTGCACCGATCGTGGAGGCAGCGGCAGGGGCGCACGGCATCACCTACACCCATCACCCCACCATCCGCAGGGCGATGCGATCGCATACCCAGTGGCTGAAGCTGATGGGCACGCCGCCGCCACAGCCCGCGTAGGTCGGTCGGTAAAGACACACCGGCCGCACGTGCCCCTTGGGGTCATGCGGCCGGTTGCTGTCTATCGATATCGGTACGTAATCCGGCCGCGATCGAGGTCGTAAGACGACAACTCAACCTTTACCCGATCTCCGAGTGAGATACGGATGCGATACCGCCGCATCTTCCCGGAGACGTACCCGGTCGTCTGGTGGCCGTTATCGAGTTGAATCCGAAACATTCCGTTTCGGAGCGACTCGGTAATCTCACCCTCCAGCTCGACTTTGTCTTCTTTGGCGCTCATGGCGCCTCCATCATGCGAGTGTTACGCCGGTCGCCTCAGGTCCTTTTTGACCCTCGCGCGGCTCGAACGACACCTTCGCGCCTTCGGGCAAGCTCTTGTAGCCGCTCCCGGAGATCTCGCTGTGGTGGACAAACAGATCCTTCCCGCCCTCATCAGGCTGGATGAAGCCGTAGCCCTTCTGGTCGTTAAACCATTTCACCGTTCCAGTTGCCATATGACACCCCCTTCCTTGTGCTCACGAACGAGTCAGGAAGGCAAAGCGCGCAACCGTCGAACGTCCTACTTGGCGCCAGTCTAGCAGGGCAGTGCGGCTGGACGAGCGAACTCCGCCGGTAGACTCATCACGATGATGGAGGAGCGGCAGCTCGAGGCCCGCCGCCGCAACGGACTCTCGGAGGCCGAAGCGCGGCGCCTGCTCGCGGCCGCTGGGGATCGCAGCCCGGCTCCGGCGGGACGTTCCTACCGCAACATCGTGTTGGCAAACACGCTGACGCTGTTCAACCTGATTCTGCTGGTGTTCTTCGTGGTTGTGGTGGCTGCCGGCAGGCCCGCGGACGGGTTGTTCCTCTTCATCGTGGTGGCCAACTCGGCGCTGGGCATCATCCAGGAGATCAGGGCCAAGCGGGCCCTGGAGACGGCGGCGCTGCTGGTGGCGCCCCGGGCACGCGTGATCCGCGACGGCAATCAGCGCGACGTGGCTGTCGAGGAGGTGGTCGACGGCGACCTGCTGAGTCTCGGCCCGGGCGATCAGGTGGTGGCCGACGGGACAGTGGTCGAGTCGACCTCGCTGATGCTGGACGAGTCACCGCTGACCGGCGAGTCGGTGCCGGTGGAGCGCGAGGTCGGCGATCGGCTGCTGTCGGGTTCGTTCGTGGTCGAGGGCGGCGGCGAGTTCGTCGCAGAGCACACCGGCTCTGAGAGCTACGCCGCCAAGCTCTCGGGCACCGCCCGCGAGCACCGCATCCAGCGCTCGCCGCTGGAGCAGCAGATCAACCAGCTGCTGAAGGTGCTGGTGGGAGTGATGGTGCCGCTGGGAGCGGCGTTCGTGTACGTCCTGATCCGCCACGACCTGCCGTTCCGCGAAGCCGCGGGCATCGCCACCGCGGGCATCGTCACGCTCGTGCCCGAAGGACTGATCCTGCTGACCAGCATGACCTTCGCCGCCGCAGCGGTGCGGCTCACGCGCCACGGGCTGCTGGTGCAGTACCTGAACTCCGTCGAATCGCTTGCAAACGTCGACACTGTCTGCCTCGACAAGACCGGCACGCTCACTGACGGGGCGCTGTCGCTGCACGCCGTGCTGCCCACCGACGGCCAGGACGAGCCCACCGTCAGAGCGCTGCTGGACGGCTTCGCACAGAGCGTCTCGCCGCGCAACGCGACCGTCGACGCGATCGCCGCAGCCGCACCCGACACAGATCCTTGGGAGCCGGCCCAACAGGTGCCGTTCTCGTCGCGATGGAAGTGGAGTGCCGCGCAGCGCGAGGTCGACGGTGAATGGCTGGTGCTCGGTGCTCCCAGCTCCCTGTCAGTGCCGCTGGGCGATGCCGCAGCGCACGAGTCCGAAGGCCGCCGGGTGCTCGCATTCGGGTGCGCGGGGATCGTGCCCGACCCGAGCCATGATGCCCCACCCCCCACCATCACACCGCTGGCGTTGGTGGTTCTCGAGGAACGGCTGCGGCCGGACGCAATCGACACGGTCGCGTTCTTGAAGGAGCAGGGCATCGCACTCAAAGTGCTCTCCGGTGACTCGCCGGTGACGGTCGCGGCGGTGTCCGCGCGAGCCGGCATCGACGCCGGCGAGGGAGCGATCGCAGGCGCCGATCTCCCCGAAGACCCAGCGCAGCTCGCCGAGGTGGTGGCGGCGGGCAGCGTGTTCGGCCGGCTCACTCCTGAGCACAAGCGCGCCATGGTGGAAGCGCTGACAGCCCGAGGCGCCTACGTGGCGATGATCGGCGACGGCGTCAACGACGTGCCCGCCATGAAGGCGTCGCGGCTTGCGATCTCGCTGGGCAGCGGCAGCCAGCTCGCCAAGAGCGTGGCCGACGGGGTGCTTGTCTCGGACGCGTTCTCCGCGATCCCGCGCGCGATCGGCGAGGGCCGTCAGATCATCCGAAACGTGCAGCGAGTGGCCAAGCTGTTCGTCACCAAGTCGGTGTTCGCCGCCTTTGTGATCATCACCTTCGGGCTGACCACCGCCGGATTCCCGCTGCTCCCCCGCCACCTGTCGCTGGCAGGAGTGTTCACCGTCGGCATTCCCGGATTCGCGCTTGCACTCTCGCGCGACTCCGCGCCGCCAGACAGCGAGCCGTTCCTGCGGTCGGTCGCGCGCTTCAGCCTCCCCGCCGGAATCGTGACCGGCGCCGCCACGCTGGTGGCCTACCTGGCGGTTGCCCCGGTGAAGGGCTACACCACCGCCCAGGGACGTACCGCGGCCGTGCTCGCGTTCGTCGCGGTGGGGCTGTACGTCCTGCTGGTGCTCGACGCCGACCGGATGCAGGCCAGCAAACGCCACACCGCGTTCGTGCTGGGACTCACCACCGCACTGGCCGCGGGCTTCCTGACGTTGTGGTCGTGGAGCCCGGCCCGCGAGTTCTTCGCGCTCTCCCAGCCAAGCGTCTGGCTCGGGATCGTGGTGATCGCAGTGTTCGTGGCGTCGGTGTGGCTGCTCAGCAAGCTGGGGCTGTCTCCCTACGCCGCAGACCGCAGGAAGACGGCGGATCAGGCTGCGATCGGCAGCGGCAGCGGCTGAGCCACGGTCGCTCCCACAATCCGCTCGAGCGCCCGCAGGCACTGGACGTCGAACTGGGTACCGGCGTGGCGATTCAGCTCCGCCAGTGCCTCGCCGACCGACCGGCGGTCGCGGTATGGACGGTCAGCCGTGATCGCCTCGAATGCGTCCGCGACCATGATGATGCGCGACTCCAGCGGTATCTCTTCGCCGCGCAGGCCTTCCGGATAGCCGCGGCCGTCGAGCCGCTCGTGGTGGTGGAGAATCCACTCCGACTCCTGGTAGAGCTCGGCGGCCGAGACGATGTGGCAGCCAAGCGTCGGATGCGTCTTCATCACCTCGAACTCGTCCAAGGTCAGTGAGCCGGGCTTTTGCAGGATGGCGTCGGAGATGCCGATCTTGCCCACGTCGTGAAGCAGGCCCGCCAGCCGCACCTTGGCGACCCGCTCGGCGGGCATGCCGATCTCGGTGGCAATCAGCGCGCACAGCTCGGCGACCGTCTCGCAATGGCTGTGGGTGTAGGCATCCTTGGCATCGACGGCGCGGGCCAGCGCACTGGCAAGCGTGGTCACGTGGTGCTTCGAGGCGCCGGCGTCGGCGTCCACCGCGGCCTCCAGATCGACCGAATACACCAACGCACCCCTATGCGCTCGCTTGGCCTCGAGCAAGGCCAGATCGGCGTGCCGGATCAGCACATCCTTGGGGCCGCCCCGAGGGGCTTCGGCGACGCCGGCCGTTGCCGCCACCACCGGAGCGCCGGCGACGGGATCTCGCAGCTCGTCGCGGAGCTCCTGAGCCAGGTAGAAGCCGTCGATGGCCGAGCCGCAGGGAATGATCACCGCGAACTCGTCTCCACCGATGCGACAGGCAACGTGGTCGGGTTGGACGGTTCGTCGCAGCCCGTCCGCCAGTGCCCGGATCACCTCGTCGCCGGCCTGGTGCCCGACGCTGTCGTTGACCTCTTTGAGACCGTCCACGTCCACCATGACCAGTACGGCGCCGCCCTGCTCGAGCTGGGCGTCCAGCCGCTCGTGGAATGCGCGGTGGTTGAGCATCAGCGTGAGGCTGTCGGTCAGCGCAGCGCCCCGCAGCCGCTCGAGCTCCGCGGCCTGCGCCTCATCCAGGGTGGTCTTGTAACGGACGATGCGCGCACCGGCCAGGAAGAGCAGCAGCCCCAGCACCGCACTGAAGAGCGTCTCGCCAAAGACCACCGTCTCGGATCGGCGGGCGGCCTGGAACGCCGCAACCGACCGTGTGCGGTGACCGGCGGCGGCATCGGCGATCTCCACCACCATCCGCGTCTGGATCTGCCTGAGCGCGGTACGGGCTCGGTCGGCGGCGGCGAAGTTCTCGTCGGTCACGGCGGCCCGCGTGAGTGCGCCGAGCTGGCGGTTGAGCCCGGGAAGCTCGCTGCGCAGACGTGCCGACGCTTGCCGGTCGACCGCCGAGCCGTTGACTGCTATCTGGTTGATCGAGTCGCGCAGCTGAGTGACCGCACTCGGGATCTGTGCCGCCTTGGTCGGCGCCCCGGTGAGCTGCACGTCGCGCTCTATCACGATCAGCCGCGCCAGAGCGATCCGGCTGCGCTGATACGAGTCGTCCAGCCGGGCCGCGCCGGCAGCACTATCGGTCGCGTTGCGAGTCGAGAGCGCAAGCCACGCCGATGATGCCGAGAGCGCGATCAGCACCGCCGCTGCGAGCAGCAGAAGCGTCCGCGGCTTGGGCGCAGACAGATGGGAACGGGTGTGGGACGACACCGGAGTCATGCAGGGTCAGGACACGTGTTTGTAGTACTGGAGCGAGGCGCTGATGATCGTGGCGCGGGCGTAGGCGGGCACATGAACGGTCACGGTCACGTGCGTCCCGGATCGGGTCACGCGCTTGGTCACGCCGGAGTCGCGCCACTGGTAGTACACCAGCCCGACAATCCCGTGCACGCTGCGCGGCACCGTGAACGTGTAGCGCAGATCGGCGGAGCTGGAATGGTGACAGTGGACGTAGAGCCTGGAGGATCCCTTGTACAGGGCCTGCACGTAGCAGTCGC
Source organism: uncultured Actinomycetes bacterium (assembly GCA_963727235.1). Taxonomy (GTDB): domain Bacteria; phylum Actinomycetota; class Thermoleophilia; order Gaiellales; family JAICJC01; genus CAVPTL01. Next base: position 5,055 of record CAVSFZ010000019.1, on the reverse strand, counting down.
CCTTGATCGACCGCGACGACGTCGAGATTCCGGCCTTGGTGGGGTGCATGTAGCAGGCGTACGCCGCCGGCACGAGCAACAGGCTGAAAATCACGACGATGGGAGCAAGAAAGCGCTTGATAGGACGTTCCTCCAAGCGTGCGGGGTGCTCTCATCATGTGTGCCCAGGGGTGCCCGACACGTCCCCCACATGGGCTATCCGACTGAGCGCGCTATATCAGGTAGTCGCCGACGATCGCACGAAACTCCGCGGAGCGTGTGTAGTCACGCGGGCGGGTGCGAAGGTAGGCAGAAACCGCCACGGGAATGGCGACGACCGCGATCACTGCTGCGGTGGTAACGGAACGGCGATTCACAGGAACGGCCCTCGGGGGAGTCTTTTTGCAAGCCTTGGTATTTAATCGGCCGCTGCGCTCCGTTCTTGACCAGTTCTGACGCGCGCCGGATCAACGTCCGCATGGGACCGGCTACGCTTGCCGGCGATGACCACCACCGCGCGTGTCAAAGAAGCTGCCCGGCAGGCCGTCGACACGGCCAAGCCGTACGTCCCGACGTCGATCAAGCGCCCGGTCAAGAAGGCCATCCCGAGCCGCTATCACCACCTGATCGATCCCGACTGGCACCGCCGCACGATCGGGAACTTCGAGCTGTGGGACGAGCTCGGCCAATTGCAGTTCGACTTCATGGTGGAGCACGGGTTGAAGCCCGAGCACAAGCTGCTCGACGTGGGCTGCGGTCCGCTTCGCGGTGGAATCAAGTTCATCAACTACCTCGAACCCGGCAACTACTACGGAGTCGATAAGCGGGCGGACGTGATCGACGAGTCAAACCGCGTCGAGATTCCCCAAAACGGGCTGGCGCCGCGCCGCCCCACCCTGCTCGCCATCGAGGACTTCGGGTTCTCTCGGCTTGGTCAAAAGTTCGACTTCGCGCTGGCCCAGTCGGTGTTCACACACCTGCACCTGAACTCAATCGTGCGCTGTCTGGTGAACATGGATACGGCACTGGTCGACGGCGGCGTGTTCTACGCCACCTTCTTCCTCAACGAGCAGGGCCGGGCCAACTTGGAGGATCTCAACCAGACGTCCGAGGTCGTGACCCACTTCGACCGCGACTTCTACCACTACGACGTGGCGTCGTTCGAGTGGGCGTGTGAGGGCACCGGCCTGGTACCCGAATACCTCGGGGGCTGGAACAACCCGCGCAACTCCAAGATGATGTCCTTCACCAAGAAGGGCTGATCCTCGGAGCGGCGCCGGCCGACCAGCGCGTAGACTTGTCAGGACGGGACGTGGCGCAGCCTGGTAGCGCACCTGCTTTGGGAGCAGGGGGTCGCTGGTTCGAATCCAGTCGTCCCGATAGCTCGCAGGCCGCTCTCTAAGCCAAACAGGACTTCGGTTCATCTTGCAAGCGGTGCTCCATGCTCTACGTGGAAACGTCGTGGAAACCGGCCAGCGCGAGGCGTGAGCACCATCGCCACCGGCCGTCACCGTTCCCTGGCGGGAAGTTCGGTAACCCGAAGTGCGCGCGGCCCCAAGCCCCTCCGCGTCAGGCGTGGCGGAACGTTGATTCCCAGTGCATGAGAACCTGAAGGAGTTCCTTTACCGGCTCCGCGGGGCATCGGGGGCCGAAATCTCGGCGTTCCGGATGGTGCCCAAAATGTAGTCCAGCCGGACTTCGAACTGGCGATGGCGTCCGACGTCTCGGCGATCCAGGACTGGACGGCGGTGCGGAACCTCTCGCTGGTCCACCAGTTCTGCGGAAGCTTCCCGCCGGGCCAGGCGACCCAAGGCAACACACCGAGTGATGCGAGAACTTCGCGCCCACCGTGGATCTCCCTCATCCTTCGCTTGCGGCCTGCGTCGGAAACAGCACCGTCTAACAGACGAGTGACCGCGTACGCGGTCCCGCCGTTGAGATCGCAATACCAGGCGGCTTGAACGCACTGTGCGAATCGGGAGTGTTCGGCTCGCGGGCGCCCGTAGCGTTTTGCCGCCTCGTCGGTTCGCGACGCGGCCAGATAAGGCATGTAGGTCGGCCCCCGCCCGGTCCTGATCGCGTGCCGGAGTTTCTCGTCTGCCGTGGCCGACTCAAATTCGCCGCTCGTGAAGAACACATCAGCCCAATTGGCGATGGGGGAGTTCGCGAGGGCCAGGAACCTCGGCATTCGGTCCTCGAAAATCGCCATGCACTCCAGGCCGAACAGTTCCCAGTCCGTGGGGCCCGCGGTCGGAACTGAAAGTGGCTGTCCGAACGTAGTCACCTTGCGCTTGCTTCCTCCGGGATCCATGGGCGATGTTAGCGGGGCCAAGGCGCAGTTTTGGGCGCCGGACAGAAACGAAGTCTCCAAACCGTCCCTATTTCTTCCCGATCCGACGTGGTTACATCATGCAATGCCTCCCCTGGAGCCAAACCTGCCGCTGCGGCCAGTACCCGTCCAGCCTCTTCCCGCAACACGCTGAACTTCTTCATGGAAGCGGGATCCCCCCGACCGTTGCGCGGGCTCGCGGCTACGTCAGCGTAGACACCAAGGCACGACTGAAGCCCCTCGGCTTCGGTGAGGCGCAGAGACGAGTCCCGGGGCTTCTGATCCCAATACCGCGGGTGCGCGGGACGGTGGTTGGGTTCCAGTATCGGCCGGACAATCCCCGGGTCAAGGACGGCCGACCGGTCAAGTACGAGTCCCCGCGAAACTCCCTGAACGTCCTGGACGTGCCGGCAGGTTGCCACCCTCAGATCGATGATCCGGCCGTGCCACTCTTCATCACTGAGGGCGCGCGCAAAGCCGACGCCGCAGCGGCTCGTGGTCTGTGCTGTATCGGCCTGTCGGGCGTTTGGGCGTGGCGCGGGACCAATCCCAAGGGAGGGAAGGCAGCGCTCCCGGATTGGGAGTCTGTCGCGTTGAACGGCCGCAAGGTGTATCTCGCGTTTGATAGCGATGTCACCGTCGAATCGTCTGTCCGCGACGCGTTGGTGCGTCTGATGGCGTTCTTGGAGTCGTGCGGTGCGGACGTGGAGGTGATTCGCCTGCCGCCGGGCGCCGGAGGCACGAAGAATGGACTGGACGATTATCTCGTGTCGGGTAAAGGGGTCGGCGACTTGCTCTCGCTCGCCCAGACCGGATTGCCCGCGGATCCGGGGTCGGCAGAGCCGCTGCGGCGTTCCTATGACGGCCCGCCTATCGACCTTCCAAACCTCCTCGACGAGATCGTCGGGTTCCTCAGGTCGTACGTTGTGATGTCGGAGTTCCAAGCGTCGGCAGTGGCGCTGTGGGTCGCGCACACCCACGTGATTCGGGTGTTCGAAACAACGCCCTACCTATCAGTCAGGAGCGCCGAGAAACGCAGCGGGAAGTCCACGCTGCTCCGCCTACTCCTCGAACTCGTCGCGCGGCCCATCGCGACCTCCAACATCTCTGACGCCGCCCTCTATCGAATCATCGAGACCTACGCTGACGCTGAGCCGCCGACCCTGGTTTGCGACGAGGTCGACCAGATTTTCTTCGTGAGCCGCTCCGAGCCGAGTCGCCCGAGCTCCGGGGCCTGTTCAATGCCGGGTTCCAGCGAGGACCGCAGGGGATGGTCCTTCGAGTCGAAGGGGACGGCGGCAACCGCACGGTCAAGGCCTACCCTACGTTTTCGCCGAAGGCAACTGGCGGAATCAGGGAGCTTCCACACACGATCTCTGACCGAGCGATCTGTGTGGAACTAGAGCGCAAATCGCCCGGAGAGATGGTCTCGCGGTTCCGGATCCGTGAGGTCCGCGACACTGCCAAGCGGATCCAAGCCCAGCTTCAGGCTTGGGGCTCCAGCGAGTCGGTGGCAGCGCTCGCGGAGGCTAGACCGGGGATGCCGTCGGGACTGCACGATCGAGAGGAGGACGTGTGGGAACCGCTGCTCGCCATCGCCGACCTAGCGGGTGCGGATTGGCCAACTGCAGCACGCGCCACGGCCCAGCGACTTGCACAGTCGGCATCGCAGCAGGACGACAGTCTGGGCGTGCGCCTCTTGGCCGACATTAAGGCAGTACTGGATGACCATCCCGAGGATCGGATCCCGACAACTGTCTTGCTCGAGCGCCTATCCGAGATCGAAGAGGCACCCTGGGCAGATTCGATCCGAGGGCGGCCCCTGACCAAGGAACGACTCGCCAGTCTGCTGCGCCCGTACGGCATCAAACCCGGGCAGTGGCGTGTCGGTGATCACCGACACCGAGGGTACGCGCGTGAGGACTTCGCAGACGCGTGGTCAAGGTACCTGGTCACCGGCCAGGCCACCGATGACCCGCCCTCCGGGCGGGTGGAATCCGTGACGCCCGGGACACCGCTTTCTCGAAGCGGCAGCGAACCCCGCGACGCCCCGGGCCGAGAACGAATCGCGTCACAGGGCCGAATGGCTCAGGAGGCGCTTTTCGAAGCCGGTGTCCCGGATGTCACGGATCGCGGAGCGACGGAAGCGCACCCCGAACGGCGACGCCCGACAGAAGACGAGTCAGTTGCGTCTCGGTTGATGGACACTGGGGCAGCCCTCGGCTACCCAGAACTCCCACTCGGGCCAGGCCGCACGCTGGTATCTGGAGTCGATGCCTGGTTCAAGTTCATGGAGTTCTGCCTCAGCCGAATCGCTGATGGAAACCAGACGGGTAAGCATGACATGACGGCCGTAGCTGAGGCCCGTGACGCCCTCCAGTCAAAAGATCCTGGGATGGAATGACACACCCCAAGGCGATACCCGACGCGGTGGCCAGCGAGGTGCGCGTTGCGCTCGACTCCGCTTCGCTGGACGCGATCGTGGGTCTCATCACGGTTCGGGTTCTCGAACACCTCCGCAGTGAGGAATCGTCGCCTACTTGGATGACGCTGGCCGAGACCTCCGAGTACCTCCGCTGGTCGAAACACCGCATCTACAAGCTCACCTCCGCAAGGGCGATCCCCCACATCAAGCAGGAAGGCCGGCTGCTCTTCAATCGCACTGAGCTCGATCGGTGGCTCGCCGCGCACCATCAAGGCCCAAGACCTGGTGATATTGCGTAAAACGCAAATCACATGATTCAATT
>CAVSFZ010000018.1:0-69755 GCA_963727235.1 uncultured Actinomycetes bacterium | reverse complement strand
GGATTTGACCGACAGACAGCGCGAGATACTCGAGTTCGTAAACACCCATGTTGACGCTCAGGGGTATCCGCCCACCGTTCGCGAGATCGGCCAGGCGGTGGGCTTGACGTCGCCGTCGACGGTGCATGCGCATCTCGCGAAGCTCGAAGCTGCCGGCCTGATCCGGCGCGACGCCACCAAGCCGCGCGCGCTCGAGGTCATCGAGGGAGGGAAGGGGAGAGGACGTACGCCTGCGCCCGCCGTCGCCCGCGACGATCGCGTCACGGTGTTGCCCCTGGTCGGTGAGGTCGCCGCCGGTTCACCGGTGGTCGCCGAAGACCGGATCGAGGACTACGTGTCGATTCCCGACCAGCTGGCCGGCGACGCTGACTTCATCCTCACAGTGCGCGGTGAGAGCATGATCAACGCGGGGATCTTCCCCGGAGACTTTGTCGTGGTGCGAAAGCAGCAGGACGCGCGTGACGGCGAGATCGTCGTCGCACTGGTCGACGATGAGGGTGCGACCGTCAAGCGGTTCTTCCGTGAGAGCGGCCGCATCCGACTACAGCCTGAGAACGACGAGATGCAAGCGACCTACCCCGATGAGGTTTCCATCCTGGGGTCGGTAAAAGCGGTGATGAGGCGGTTATGACCGCAACGGTCTCTCCACTTTCGACCGGGGATCGGCTGGAGGACGTGGTGTCCGCAGCCCTCTCGGCAGCGCGTACCCGCGGTCCGGGCACATGGCCGACATGCCTTGTGTGTGCTGAGTCGATGCGAGTGGACGAGATCGAGTCGGGTGTGCTGGAACTGGCGTGCGACTCGTGTGGATCCTCGCTGTCAGAAGCGGACGAGTCGGCCGTGGAGCTGCGACTCGTCTCATAGGGACGGTTCGCGGCACGGAGCCGCCACCAATCGAGCGTGTATGTAGGCCTGCGAGAATGGCTCCATGAGGCTTTCGCGGCGTGAATTCCTGGCGGCTGCGGCGACAACGGTCGCCGCAGGCTGCTCCGTGAAGCCCGGCAGCGACTCCCGGGCTCAGATCATCCCCGCCGAGCAGGTGCCACAACGAGCCCAGGTGCTCGACCCGGCACTCCGACTCTCGCTCCCCGCTCGTACTGTCGCGCCTGACACGATCGCTGACTTCGCCAAAGCCGACAAGGTGACCGTCAGGGTGACTCGCCAGACCACCCAACAGCAGCTTCTTCTGACTCTCTCGGCCGGCGGGCCGGGCACCGTCGACATTGCGCTGGTCGACCAAAACTCGCTCACCTATCTGATCGGTGAGCGTCTGGTGGAGCCAATTGACCAGTCGCTTGTCCCCAACCTCCGCCTGATCTCATCCCCCTTCGCCGATCCGCCGTACGACTCGGGCAGCGCCCATTCGATCGCCAAGGATTACACCACCGTCGGGTACGCCACGGCGGTCGACGAGATCACCCCCAGCGACTCGTGGGCCGCGTTCTTCGAGCTGGCGCGCACCTACACCAAGAAGGTCGCCGTTCCCGACGATTCCGAGAACGTGATCGGGGCGGCGATGCTCGCTCTTGGTCACGACTGGAGCTCCGCAACACCCGCCGAGCTGGCGGAGGTTCGTGCCTTCCTGCTCGGTCTTCGCAAGTCGCTTCGGGTCGAGGGCACGATCGACCGCGATCACCTCGGCAGCCTGTACGCGGCGATGGCCTCAGGAGTCGGATTTCGACGACCACCATTAGGAAATCGGTTCGTTGTGCCGAAAGAAGGGGCTGTGATCATCATGCGCAGCTACTGCATACCCGTGCTGGCTCCTGATCCCGTGACCGCGCATGCGTGGCTGAACGAGACGCTCTCCCCCACGACCGTGCGCGACGACGTGATCGTCTCCGGCGGGGCATCTCCCGTGTCTGAGGCGAATTACCTGCTGCCCTCCAAGATCCTTATCAATCCAGCGATCTACCCGCCCGCCTCGGTCAAGGATCAGCTGCAGTTCTCGACCGTGACTCCGGCGCAGGCGGAGGCCCGCGCCGACGTCTGGGACGAGGTCAAACCGTGATCAGCGCGCTCTTCACGGTACTACTGGTGTTGCTTGCCGGGCTGGTCAACAGCGGCACCCCCAAGCCGTACTCCGGCCTGCCACCGGCCGTCTTCACGACCCCGTCGAAACCCCCGGCGTCGTCGACGATCAAGGTGATGGTGGCCGCGCTGCCCAAGGATGCCTCCCGCGTCAAGATCGTGACCGACGAGGGTACGTATCCGACTCGCCGCAGCGGGGTGAGGGAGTTCACGGCGAAGGCTGTGCCGACCCCGATCGTGCCCGGTCCGTGGGAGCTTGACCTGCAGTTCAACGTTCGCGGAACGACGTTCACGACCATCGGTTCGGTCGTTATGGTCACCCAACACCGATAGACTCCGCCCTTGCCGGTCGGACAGTCGCGGCGGCGCAAGCCGTCGAGGAAAGTCGGGACACCGAAGGGCAGGGTGCCGGGTAACTCCCGGACGGGGAAACCTGATGGAAAGCGCAACAGAAAGCAGACCGCCAACCCGGCGACTCGTCGCCGGCGGCAAGGTTGAAACGGTGGTGTAAGAGACCACCAGCACCCGCGGAGACGTGGGTGGCTGGGCAAGCCCCACCCGGTGCAACGTCGAACCGGAGCGATGACGCGGCCCGCCGAGCTCCAGGTAGGCGGCACGAGCCGGCCGGCAACGGTCGGCCCAGATGGATGACTGTCCCCGACAGAATCCCGCTTACAGATCGGCTAACGGAAAGCCCTGCAAATGCGGGGCTTTCCCATGAGGCGAGGTGTTCCCGACATCACCGGCGTCGCCGCCGGGATGGATCTTCAAGGACATCACGCCGGGGCGTTTGCAGATGAAGCCAGCGATTGGGCCTCACGGAGCGACGATCAGCGTAGATTACTGGTCAGTCGATCATCGTCGACGGCAGACTCGTAGCCCAGTGAGATAGGAGGGGGAATGATGAGCAGAGAAACCGTGTTTTACGGCTCGATTGGAGCGATGACCGACCGGTGGATGGACCTGTTCGGCTACTTCGCCCCTGCTGTCGTCAGCGATACTCAGCGTGAGTACCGAGCGGTGCGGGAAACGGCGGGCCTGATGGATTTCTCCATGCTCCGGAAAGTCGATCTCGAGGGTCAGGGGGCACAGCAGCTCGTCAACTCGATCGTCTGCCGCGACGTCTCCACGCTTGGCCCGGGCCGGATCGCCTACGGGCCGCTGTGCGACCCTGCTGGGAAGATGGTCGATGACTGCACCGTAATGCCACGATCGTCGGGCGGCGACCGGGTTCGGTTCTGTGGAGCCAACGATCGTGATTTCGAGATCTTCTCGGCTTCGGCGGAAGGGTTGGGAATCGAGGTCTGTGAATGCACCGACGCGCTGCCCCATCTCTGCCTCCAGGGGCCGGGCAGCCGAGCCATCCTGCAGGACATGACCACGAGCGACCTTTCGTCCCAAGCCTTTCCCTACTACACGTTCCGGGAGGACGTCAAAATCGCGGGCATCCCCGTGTTCATGACCCGGCTTGGCTATACCGCTGAGCTCGGCTACGAGCTTTGGGTAGATCGTGACAGGGCACTCGCATTGTGGGACGCGCTCTTGCAGGAAGGGGCAAAACACGGCATGGAGGTGATCGGGATGGACGCCCTTGACCTCTTCCGAATCGAGGGCGGGTTCATCATCGGCGGCGTCGAGTACGACCCGACGGTGTCGCCGTACGAGTGCGGCTTGGGCTGGGCCGTGGATCTCGACAAGCCCGAATTTCAGGGACGCGATGCCCTCAAGGATGCCGAGCAGGCGAGCGCCCTGCGGCTCACGTCGGTCGTGCTTGAAGCGGGAGGAGCCGACGCCACCGGCGCCGAACTCGTGGCGGCCGACGGCTCGGTGGTCGGCTTCGTCACCCAAGCGGTCGTCTCACCGTACCTCCAAGGCAAAACGCTCGGCCTCGCCAAAGTCGACAAGAACTCGGCCGATCCGGGCACCTCTGTCGAGGCGCGGGTGGAGGGCAAGCCCGTCTCCGGGACACTCGTTCGCCACCCCGTGTATGACCCGGAGCGAACACGAGCCAAGGGCTGAGCGTTGAGGCAGGCATCGGGGTGATGGGAGACGTCGGGGGTTCATCTCCGCTGCGACAAGAGCTGTGACACCTCACGAAACGGGACAATCAGAACCACCCCGATGCACAGGTACAGCCACACGGCGGGAACCGGGAAGGCCAGCCCGATGAGGATCGCGATCGCGTACGCGGCCACCACGCTCAGAAGCTGGCGGTCCGTGCCTAGATCCTCCTCGTCGCTCCCGGGGCTGTACAGCCCTTCGCGCTTTGAGTACTCGTCAAGGGCATATCCCAGCAGCCGGATCGTCAACAGCGTCAGCCCGTACATCGTTATGAACACCCGCTCGTGTGTCGGTTCGCGCAAGGCTTCACCGACCAGGCCGGTGGGGAACGGCAAGAAGGTCACGAACAGCAGAAGCAGCAGGTTGAGCCGTAGGAAGACCAGATGTGCAGCACCTGATGCAGCGGCGAACCGGGCGGGTGAATCGCGAGGTCCAATACCAGCAGCGTGATCGCGATCGCAAACACGCCGTCGCTGAACGCCTCCATCCGCCCCTTGCCGAGTGATCGGCGGGGCTCGGATGCCTGTCCCCCGGCCAAGAGTCGAGTCGGCTACCCGACTAGCACTTGATACTCGAAAACGCGGCTTGGTAGCTGGTTTCCAGAGTCGTCCCGGCGGTGGAGATGGCCGTCGCTGCGGCCGTCAGCGAGGATGCAGACGTCACGCTCTGCATGGTCTGCTGGACCGAGGTCTTGAAGGTGGCATTCGCGGTCTGAAGCTGGGACTTCACGTCGCCTCCCACCGTCGGAGCCGCGTCGGAGATGGTCTTGAGGTCGGTCTGTATCGCCTGCAGCGCGGTCTTGGCCGTATCGACCGACGAGGTCGCCAACGGGAGGCCCTTCAGCGTCGTGATCTGCGTCTTCATATCTGAGATGGCATCGCACGCCTGGCTCTTGGCCTTATCCGAAGCTGACTGACTGCTGCCGCCACACGCAGTCGCCGACAGCAACGTCAACGCGACCACCATAACCAGCCCAATGGCTCTCATAACCGCACTCCCTCCACGTCGTATCCGAGAACGATCTTACATGGTGAATAACGGTGCCAGGCACCGCTATTCACCATACCCGCCCGGCCGAACGAGGCCGGTCTCAAGCAGAGACGCGGGCAAGCGCTTGTGCCGCTCTCAGACACTCCGCGTAGGTCGAGTACAGCGGCACCGGGGCGAAGCGCAGAACGTTGGGCTCCCGGAAGTCACACACCACCGGGAGTGGGGCGGTACAGGGCGGCCCGCAGGAGATGCAGGTTGGCCGTCAGCGATCCCGCGATCGCGACCTCCTCGGCCGCCGCGCCGACGACACGGCCCATTGCCGGAGTGAGGTCGTGCGCGGCTTCCAGCCACCCGGAGTCGAACCACGCCTCGACGCCCAGATCGGCCCACTCGCGCATGCGCTCGGCCACCGCGTGCTCTGCGGCGAGCGGCATCAGCCCCAGCGAGTTGCCGGCGAAGTAGGCGATGTCGGTGACCGCGAACCGGTCGCGGGCCGGCGCCGGGTCCGAGAGATCGGCCGCGGCGGCCGCGGACTCGAGGTCGGCGTCGGTCACACCTTGCGGCTCTCGGCGATCCGCACCAGCGCCACCGCGGCGGAGCACAAAAGCAGCACCACCGCCACCTCCAGGAGCACCATCACGCGGTCGGTGTCTGCGTGAAGCGCGGTGACCGCGATCGCGACGCTGCCACCGGCCCACGAGTACGTGATCCAACGAGCCGCACGCACCCGCATCTCCGCCAATGCGTACACCGCCGGCAGCTGGCAGGCGATGGCGGTGGACAGCACCGTGAAGGTCATGAGCTGGAGGAATGCCGGAGCCCTCAGCCCGTATCCGGCCATCTCCGGAAGCGCCGCTTGAAGTACCGGGGGCACGATCACGAACCACCCGAACATCACTCCGGCGCCGAACAGCCCGGTGCACACCACCCCGACGACCCGCGCAGAAAGGAGCCGGGTGGGCGCTGCCGCTACCACCAGCTGATAGCTCAGCAGGGCGAGGACCACCAGCACAGTGATGTCAACCGCGAGCGAGAGCCGTGCCAGAAGCGCGTCGGTGGGCCCAGCCTGGAGGAACGCGACGCGTGAGGCGACGGCGTGCTCGGCAGCAGTCGCGAGCCAGTCCAAAATCGGCAGCCACTGCCAGTACGAGCACGCGAACACCAGCGCCGCCACCGCGGCGGTGAACCTGAGTCGAGGTGCGAGCGGAGGCGCGCTCACGGCTCGTACGATCCCGGCTCCCACGCGTGAGTGCTCGCTCCCAGCGTGTTCCAGGCGTTGATGGTGGTGATCAGGCTGATCAAGGCGCCCAGCTCGTCCTTGGTGAAGTGCTCGCCGGCGGTCTCGAACACCTCATCGGGAACCGGCGTTTGGGCGATCAGGGTGATCGCCTCGGTGAGCGCCAGCGCGGCCCGCTCGCGCGCGGTGAAGAACGGCGTTTCCGGCCATGCCGGGAGGGCGTAGATGCGCTGCTCTGTCTCGCCCACCGCGCGGGCATCCTTGGTGTGCATGTCGATGCAGTAGGCGCAGCGGTTCAGCTGCGAGGCGCGGATGCGCACCAGCTCGCGCAGGCGGTGGTCGAACTCGACCTTGTCGAGCTGCCTGGTGGTGACGTTGTCGAGGTGGCTCATCGCGCGTGCGTAGTCGGCGGCGTGAGCGTCGAAGTCCAGCCGCACCGGCACCGGGGGAGTGTTCTCGGACGCTTGCATGCGGTGACCTTACCAGCGGCAGAATCGTTGTCCGCGGTAGGCTGCCGCCATGCTCGAGCTGCGACCGAATTGCGAGCGCTGCGACGTCGATCTGCCGCCGTCGGCGGACGCCCGCATCTGCACCTACGAGTGCACGTTCTGCGTCGACTGTGCCGAGGTCGCCCTGCAAAACGTCTGCCCCAACTGCGGGGGAGGGTTCGTGTCCCGACCGATCCGGCCGCAGGGCGAATGGCGCGACGGCGCCGGCCTCGCTCACGATCCCCCCGGCACCGGGAGGCGATCGCTCCAGTACAGCCCGGATGAGATCGCCGCGCTCATCAGCCGGTTGGCGCAGGTCGATCCACGGGATCGCTGAACCTCCGCGCTCGATGGTCGATCACCCAGGTGTGTTCGGCGATCTCACGTCATCTCGCGGTGGATCACTCCCGATCTGGGCAGCGGTGATCGTCGCGCGCCTGATCGGGGGGTTCTGCGGCGGGTTCATCGCTCTGGGACTGGCCTCGACCAGCCATTCGAGCGCCACCCATCACACCGCTTCGGGAGTCAGCCCTGTCTGGTGGCTGGCGGTGCCGATCGTCTCCGCGGTTGTCGCCGGAGCGGCGCTTTCGATGGTGCTGCCGCGGCTCTCGTCTCGGACAGTCGCCTACGCGCCGGCGATCACCGCCACCACGCTCGGAGGTGCCGTGCCGGTGGTGTTGACGGTGCTTTCGAGCCATCGACTGGGCGGCACCACGCCGCTGATCGCGGCGGGCGGCTGGGTGATCGGTGTGACCATGACGACCCTGCTGGTGCGCGGCGCTTCGGCGCCGATCGACGCGTAAAGCCCAACGGTTCTGGCCGATACCGGTTGGAGTGTTCTCCAGCATGGCATCATCGACCTTCGGTCCCGGCGCACCCACGGTGCACTTCTCGCCGTGGCTCCTATCTGCACCGGTGGCGATCGGCGCGCTGGCCACGGGGCTTGCCATTCACCTGCTGCTGCCGCGCATGTCGGGCATGAACATCGGCGTGTTTCAGGGGATTGTGGCAGCCGGGGCCGGTTCGCTGTTCTCCCTCGTGGTCGTGCTGCTGTTCGGCCACAGCATCCTCACCGGTGGCGGCTCGTCGCTCACCAGTGGAGGCTCGGCATCGCTGGTGCTGCTCGGCGGCTCCACCATGCTCGTCTCGATGTTCAACTGGATCCTGTCGATTGCGATCACCACGTGGATGGTCACCAGCGCCGCCACCGGCATCGAACCGCTGCGCGGCGGCGAGATGACCTCACAGGACAGCTGGCGCGACGTCGAGGACGAATCCGCGCGGGACGAGCCAGACCTGAGCTAGATGCTAGTTCGCGAGCGCGGTCGAGTAGTCGCGGCCGCCGGCCAACCCGCCGGCTCCCGTGAGCCCGCTCACCGCCACCGGGGCGGTGCGTTTCGTCTTGGTGCCGTCGCCCAGCTGGCCGTAGGAGTTCTGGCCCCACACCCACACCCGGCCGTCGTTTCGCAGGGCGACGCTGTGGTTGGCGCCCGCGGTGATCGCGGTCGCGCCGGTGAGCGTGGCCGCCTTGACCGGGGTGGTCTTGTTGGTCTTGGTGCCGTCGCCGCACTGGCCGTACTGGTTCCAGCCCCATGCCCAGACGCTGCTGGCAGCGTCGATCGCGAGGCTGTGGTCGCGTCCGCCGGCGATGGCGGTGATGGCCGTCAGCGTGTTGACCTTGACCGGAGTGGGATGGCTGGTGGTGGTGCCGATGCCGAGGTTTCCGAACTCGTTGTCGCCCCAGGCGACCACGGTGCCGTCGGCCCGCAGGGCCAGCGAGTGGTCGCGGGCGCCGGCGATCGCGATCGCGTTGGTGAGGCCGGAGACCTTCACCGGCACGCTGCGATTGGTGGTGGTGCCGTCGCCCAGGATGCCCCAGTTGTTGAAGCCCCAGCACCACACGCTGCCGTCGGCGGCCAGCGCCATGGAGTGGTAGTGGCCGGTGCCGATCGCCTTGATCACGGGGTTTCCGGGGATGGTGACCTTGGTCGGGCGGGTGCGGTTGGTCTTGGTGCCGTCGCCGATCTGGCCGTACTGATTGTGTCCCCAGCACCAGACTGCGCCGGCGGAGTCCAGGGCCACCACATGCTCACGCCCGCCGTCCAGGTCGACAACGTTTGCGAGCACCGACGCCCCCGGGGGTGGAGTGAGCGGTGGTGGTGCCGTTCCCGAGCTGGCCGTCGGCGTTATCCCCCCAGGCGTACACATTGGTGCCGGCCGCGAAGGCCGGAGTCTGCTCAAAGAACAGCCCAGCGGTCGAGAGCGCCAAGCCTGCAGCCGCGCCTCGCTGGAGAAAACCCCTGCGTGTCGAGCCCATTTCCCACTACCTCCAAGTCTCAGAGCCGGTGGTTCGAGCTTACACGCGGTATCGGGTGAGTCCACACCCCTCACCACCACCCGGCGCCGGGTTCATAAGACGGAATGCTGTGAACCCGGCCCCGGGTGTAGGGGGTGTGGGAGGCAAAGGCTGCGCCTTTCCACAGGCACCCGTCAAGGCATGGCGCCCGATCGGCCTTCGGAAATTGATGCAGATTGCGGGAAAGTTCACCAAAGTGAAACCCATTGCCCGCAGTTTTACCGTGTTGCTCACAGAGTTATCCACAGGGTGGGGCTATCCGGACGCGAGGGCGGCGGCGAGCGCGTCGGTGAGCACCTGGGCGCCGGCCTCGCAGTCCTCGCGGGCGGCCGTTTCCTCTGGAGTATGGCTGGCTCCCGTGGGATTTCGCACAAACACCATCGCCGCGGGTACTGTGCGGGGCGAGGATGCCGGCGTCGTGTCCGGCATAGGACGGCAGGTCTCCGGCGGGAATCGCGCGTTCGGCCGCTGCGGTGGCCAGTAGCGCACGCAGACCGGGGTCGAACCGGGCCCCGTCGTTTCGGGACTCACGACTGAATTCAGCTTCTGCGAAGCGGGCGCGGAGTTCGGTCACGATCTCGTCCACCACCGCCACATCCAGTGCCCGCACGTCCAGAGAACATGTCACCTTGCCGGGGATCGAATTGGTGGATCCTGGGAGCACCTCCAGCCTCCCGACGGTCGCCACCGCCCCCGTCCGGGCACGGGCAGAGGCATCGACCGCCAGCACGAACGCGGCCGCCTCCACGAGTGCATCGCGGCGCCCGGCCATGGCGGTCGTTCCGGCGTGGTTTGCCCGGCCTTGGAACACCACCTGCCATCGCTGGCGAGGGGCCAGCACCGTCGCGATCCCCAGCGTCAGACCACGTTTCGCCAGATTCAGGCCCTGCTCGACGTGTACCTCCATCATCGAACGCACCCGGTCAAGCTGGGCGGGTGCCGCCCGCAGCGTGTCCGCGGTCACGCCGTAGATCTGGGGGGCATCTCCCATCACCTCGAGCACGTGGTCGACATCCAGCCGGCCGGTGATCGCCGAGCTGCCGAAGCAGGGCACCCGAAACCGCGCGCCCTCCTCGTCCACGAAGGCCACGACCGCCAGCGGGTGACGGCGCTCGGCGCCGGATTCGAGCAGCACGGCCGCGGCCTCCAGCGCACACACCACCCCGAGCGCACCGTCGTAGGCGCCGCCGTTGGGCTGAGTGTCGACGTGCGACCCGGCGCACACCCACGGGCCGGTGTCAGCGTCGGGTGTGACCGCCCACAGCGAGCCCGCTCCGTCGCGCCGGAGTTCCAGGCCGATCTCGCGAGCGGTTTCTTCGAACCACTGACGGGCGGCGGCTTCGAGCGGCGACCATGCCAGCCGGTTCCAGCCGGTGTCGGTGCGCCCGATCGCCGCCAGCTCGTCGAACCAGCGCCAGAATCTGAGTGGATCGATGTTGGCCAAGGCCGTGTGAGAATACGCGGATGCCGTCGTCCGCGTATCGCCTGCCGGGGTTTGTGAATGCCCATTCCCACGCCTTTCAGCGTGGCCTGCGGGGAATCGTCGAGCAGGTCGATCCGGCCCATCCCCACGACGATTTCTGGTCGTGGCGCGAGGCCATGTATGCGGCCGCCGGGGCGCTCGACCCAGAGTCGATACACGCCGTGTGCCGCGCTGCATACACCGAGATGGTGGCCGCCGGATACGTCGCGGTGGGGGAATTCCACTACCCTCACCACCGTCCGGACGGCGAGCCCTACGCCGACCGAAACGCGATGTCCGAAGCGGTGATCGCCGCCGCCGCCGACGCCGGCATCGAGCTGGTACTGCTCGAGACCGCCTATCAGCGCGGGGGACAGGGCAAACCACCCAGCCCGGGGCAGCGACGGTTTTGCGATCCGTCGGTGGACGCCTATCTGGAGCGGGTGGAGGAGCTTTCGTCCGAAACCGCGGTGGGACTGGCGCCGCACTCGGTGCGGGCCGTCTCGCGGGAGTGGCTGGAGCGGATTGCGGAGTATGCGGACGCGCACGGGCTGGTGGTGCACATCCATGCCAACGAGCAGCGCCGCGAGCTGGACGAGTGCATCGCCGAGTACGGCCTGCGGCCGATCGAGCTGCTGGCCGAAACCGGGATTCTGGGACCGCGCACCACCCTGATCCACGTCACCCACGTGACCGACGAAGAGCTCGACCTGATCGCCCGGGCGGGCGCAACCGTGTGTGCCTGCCCCACCACCGAGGCCAACCTGGGCGACGGCTTTCCTGCCGGTGCTGCGGATGTTCGAGCGCGGCATCCCGATCTGCATCGGCTCTGACTCCAACACGATCATCGATCCGGTGATCGAGATCCGAGAGCTCGAGGCGATCGCCCGCCGGCAGGCCGAGCGCCGAAACGTGCTGGTGCCTGACGGTGCCGACGGGCCGACGCCGTATCTGCTTGCTGCGGGCTCGGCCAACGGCGCCCGGGCATTGGGTATATCTCACCCTCTACTTGAGGTTGAGATAACCTCCGACCATCCCCATCTGACGGGAGTCGCAGCCGAGCACGCTGCGGCTGCGCTGGTGTTCGGCGGCTCGGCCGCGGCGCTCCGTCCCGTGACCTCGTAGACCGAAAGGCGCCACATGGATTTCTCACTCAGCCCTGAGCTCTTGGAACTGCGCGCCCGCGCACGAGCGCTGGTCGACGAGCTGACACCGTTCGAGCTCGAGGCCGAGAAGCTCCACGGAAAGCTCTCGGAGGAGTCGCGGGCAAAGGCCAAGGCGGCGGTGACGGCGTCCGGCCTGGGCGCGAACAACATCCCCACCGAGTACGGCGGAGGCGGCTTCGACCTGACGCAGCAGATCGTCACTCACGAGCAGCTCGGGCGGCTCACCAACTGTCTTTGGGTGCTGGTGTGGAGCCCGTCCAACGTGCTCGTGCACGGCACTCCGGAGCAGATCGAGCGCTACCTGCTGCCGGACGTGCGCAACGACCATCGCCACGCCTTTGCCATCACCGAGGCCGACGCCGGGTCCGACCCGCGTGGGATCAAGGCCGAGGCGGTCAAGGTATCGGATGACCTGTACGAGCTCTCCGGTGTCAAGTGGTTTGTGACCGACGGGGACGTGGCGTCGTACTTCATCGTGCTGGCATGGGCGGTCGACGGGGTGGATCGTCGCCCCACCCTCTTTCTGGTGGACAAGGACGCGCCCGGCGTCGAGATGACCGACGACCCCGACTTCACGCACAACTTCCCCTACCGGCACCCCGAGTTCACGTTCACCCGCACGCCGGTGCCGGCTGCCAACGTGCTCGGCCAGGTGGGCGAGGGGTTCACGCTGACCAACGAATGGTTCATCGAGGAGCGGGTGCACATCGCCGCCCGGTGTGTGGGGGCGTGCAGCCGGCTGATCGAGCTCGGCACCGAATGGGCGCTGGAGCGCGAGCAGTTCGGCGGGCGCATCTTCGACCACCAGGCGGTGTCGTTTGCGCTGGCCGACTGTGCCGCCGAGACCGCCGCCGCGCGCCTGCTCACCTACCAGGTGGGCTGGCTGTACGACACCGGGGCCGATCGCAAGCTGGTGCACCACAAGGCCTCGATGGCCAAGCTGATCGCCTCGGAGACGGCCGGACGGGTGGCCGACCGGGTGCTGCAGATCTTCGGCGGGCGCGGCTACATGCGCGAGAACCCGGTCGAGCGGCTGTGGCGGGAGCTGCGCGTCGACCGGATCTGGGAGGGCACCTCAGAGATCCAGCGGCTGGTGATTGCCCGCGGGCTGGAGCGACGGGGAGTGGACCGCCTGCTCGACTAGGCCGCGAGCGCCAGCAAGCGCTCGTGCGCGTGCAGCACCAGCGTGTCGTCGATCCGGTCGAGCACCCGTTCCGCGTTGCGGTCGCCGGTGGGCGCGGCGAACAGCGGGCTGGTCGCACCGTCGGTGATCAGGCGGCGCACCAGCACCATGCCCTCGGGCGTGACCATCTGATCCTCCGATCGCAGCACCGATGCGATCGCCTCCAGCCGAGGCGCGAACTCACGCACCACCGGGCGATTGAGGGGCAGGGGCGACGGCAGTCCGGCGTGGGTGGTCTCCAGAAACCGTTCGATGCTGTCCGCGTACAGGCGGCGGCGCTTGCGCGAAACCAGCGCGGCCGCATGGTTCTTGACCGCGTCGCCGCCGACGTGGCGAAATCGTGTCAGCACGATAGCGTCGTACACATCCGATCGCTGGGTCCAAAGGGCGTAAACCACGGCCAGCGCCACCAGTGCCCCCAGAGCAGAGGTCACGACCAGCGCCTCTGCCAGACGGAAGCTGAAGGCCTCGAACACCAGCCGCGCGATCGCGGCAACGACGGTCAGGGTGATCAGCGCGGCGGCCGCCGTCCACGCCGTGTTGAGGCGCTCGTTCGCGCGGTTGAGAGCATGTGTCAGGTCGAAGGGGGTCATACGAAGCTCTCCCCATTCATCGCCGCTCCACCCGCGGCGCTTGAGTCATAAGTGGTGAAATACCTCAGATCGGGTACGGCCTGGCTGGCCCGTCGGATCTGTGCCCCAACGGCCTGCGCCTGGAGGGCGTTGGCAGGGATGAATAATTGGTGCCAGGCACCAATTATTCATCCCTGGGCATGGCGGGTGAATAACGGTGCCAGGCACCGTTATTCACCACACAGCGGACGTGGAGACGAGGCCGCTTCGGCTGAAGCGGCCTCGTCTACAAGCTGTCCGGTGGGCCGCCGGACAACGTGTCTCCTCCGGTGGGTCCAGTACCGGCTGCCGCACAGTTTTATGTGGCTGGAGACATCGCGAGCGTTTCGCGGCCGAGTCTACTCCAATTTCTGGAAGCTTTGGCGTGCCGTAAGGTGTCGCAGTGTTTCGCCAAACCGACACCCTCAGGGTGGTGCCTGCGCTCGTCCCTGTGGCCGCCGGTGCATGGCTTGCATTTCAGGGCGGCGGGTACGCGGTCGACGGCTGGGGCGTAGCCGGGGTGGTGTGCCTGCTGGCGTTTGTGGCGGCGGTGGTGCTCGGGCCCGGCCGGAACCTGTCGGCGTGGCAGCTGTCGGCGCCGGTCGCGCTGGTCGGGCTCGGCTGCCTCGGCCTGGTGTCGATCGCCTGGGCTGCCTGGCCGCAGGCGGCTCTGGTCGAATCCGGCCGCACACTCGTGTACGCCGCCGTGATGGCAACCGCGGTGATCGCCGCCGCCGACGAGCGGCTGCGCCGGTGGCTGATGCTGGCGGTGGGCGCCGGGTCGGCGCTGATCGCCGCCGTGCTGGCCCTGCGGATGCTGCTCCAAAGCGACCCGGGGTCGCTGTTCGGCCTGGGCCGGCTGGTGGGATCGATCGGCTACGGCGGCGGGATCGCGGCCGTCGCCGCCATCGGCACCTGGCCACTGGCGGCGGTTGCATGCGATCATGACCGCCGGTTGCCGTTGCGTGCGGCTGCGGCTGCGGGTGCGGGGGCGACCGCGGCCATCGTGATTCCGACCGAGGCTCGGGCTGCGCTGGTCGCCCTGGTCATCTCGGGCATCGTGTTCATCGCCGTCTCGCCCCGGGGGCTCGCCGGCGCGTGGCTGGCCGTGGTGATCGCAGCCGCGATCACAGCGGAGTGGGATGCCCTCAACGGGGCGTTCCCGGCAGCCGCAACGACGCAGATCCATGCCACCGGCCGGGCGGTGATGGTGGTGGCTACGGCCGGGCTGGCGGGCGTGCTGGTGGCAGTGGTGTGCGAGCGATGGCTCGCCGGACGAGTCGCCGGCTCAGCTGTCTCGTGGATCACGGCGCTCGTGCTGGTGGTCGTGGTCGTCGCCGCCGGTGCGCAGCTGCTTCGCTCGGACACCAAGCCCGAGGACTGGCTGCAGCATCAGTGGCATGCGTTTGTGTACGAAGGCAATCCGACCGATGTCGACACCCGGTTCGATTCGGTCGGCGGCGGCAGGTTCGACCTGTGGCGAGTGGCGGTGATCACGTTTCATCAACGTCCCATTGACGGTGTCGGTGCCGGCAGCTTCGGGGCGGCCTACGACCGGCTGGGACGATCCGCGGCCCAGCCACGGCAGGCGCACAGCGAGCCGCTCGAGCTGCTCGCCACCCTCGGCATCGCCGGCGGATTGCTGTTGATTGCCGGGGTTGGGCTGCCGCTGGCAGCGGCGGTGGTGGTGCGTACCTCCGAGGACGCCGGCACCGAGCACATGATGGCGGCAGGGCTGGCCGCGGGCATCACCTACTTCTGCGTGCACACATCCCTGGACTGGGTGTGGCATATGACCGCCGTCGGCCTGCCTGCGATGGTGCTATCGGGAGTCGCGCTTGCGGGGCTCGCGCCGGCCGAGGAACGTGAGCGGCGGAGGATCGTCTCGACCGTCGTGATCGTCGCCGCGCTGGCCGTCGCGCTGCTGGTGGTGGCCCCGGCGGCAATCGCCCAGCACTACCTCACAGCCTCTCTGACAGCGCCGCTGGCGCAGGCGCTCGACGACGCCGACCGAGCGGCCCAGTTCGATCGCCTGTCGAGCCGGCCCGCGCTCGCGCGCGCCCGTGCGGAACTTGCCGCCGGTGACGCTCAGGCGGCGTTGGCCGACGCCCGCCTGGCGGTTGCCACCGAGCCACGCTTCTGGGTGGGCTGGCAGGTCGAATACCTGGCCGCGGCGCGCGCCGGTGACATGGTCACAGCCCGCAAGGCGCTGCATCGTGCGCGGCTGCTGGCACCGCATTCTCCGCTCAGGCTGCGGGTGGTCGTGCCGCCGTTCTCATGATCGGCCGGAGGGCTCGGCGGCCCACCGCTCGAGTCCCTCGATCTGCCACGGCAGCGGCTTGAACACCGGGTTGGCAGCCATCGCTCGATCGATCGCCTCGGCCGCGCTCAGGCGCTCACTACGGGCGACGATGGCGGCGCACACCGTGGCCGATCGTTCGCGTCCGCCACGGCAGTGGACATACACGGTCGCCCCGGTGGCGGCGACCGTGACCGCGTGGTCGAGCACCTCGTCGGGTACCGTCGCCCCGTCTGTCACCGCCAAGCGGTGCTCGATGATGCCCGCCTGACCGTACTGCGCGTCCATCAGATCGCGCTCACCGTCCCAGTACTCGCGGTCCTCGCAGAGGTTGATGACGGCGGTCACGCCTTCGTCGGACAGCGCTCGGACGTGCCGTTCGGTGTATGGCATGGGACCACCCAACAGGGTGTCCGAGAGTCGGGCGTACGCCAGCCGTGACATCGCCGGATCCTATCGACCCGGGTCAGTCGTGTCGCAGCTCGTCGGTCATTTGCACCGATGCCACCGCCCGCTGGTCGAGCTGGTCGCGATAACGCAGCTCGAGCTCGCGTGCGAGTTGCCGATCACGGCGCCGATCACGCAGTTTCCGGATCATCTTGCCCACCCCACAAGTGTGCCTGGACCAGTTCCGAATTTCCAGATGTTTGCAGGAATTTTCCACACAATTCTCAGAGTGTTCACCGGTCGGCGCGAGCCGCGTACACTGCCGCGGTGGATCGCGACGGTATTCATCAGCTGTCGGTGGAGATGGCCCGGAGCTGCGGGGCGCTGCTGCTGGAGCGCTTCCGCGGGCCGGTGAGCGGCCTGGACACCAAGTCGACGCCGATCGATCTGGTCTCCGACGCCGACCGTGATTCCGAGGCGCTGCTGCTCGAGACGCTCGCGCGTGAGCGGCCCGAGGACGCCGTCCTGGCCGAGGAATCCGGCGCGGAGCGGGGCAGCTCGGGGCTTCGCTGGGTGCTGGATCCACTCGACGGCACCACCAACTACCTGTACGGCGTGCCAGTGTGGGCGGTCTCGATCGCCGTCGAGGACGCGGACGGGTGGCTCTCGGCGGTGGTGTACGACCCCACCCGAGACGAGATGTTCGCGGCCACCCGGGGCGGCGGTGCCACCCTCAACGGCCGGCCGATCGCGGTGTCCGATGCGGTGCTGCCCGAGCGGGCGCTGGTGGCGACGGGGTTCTCGTACGGCGCCGAGGCGCGCGAGGTGCAGGCCCGGGCGGTCGACCACCTGCTCACGCGTGTGCGCGACGTGCGCCGGGGCGGGTCTGCGGCGCTGGATCTTGCATGGGTGGCCGCGGGGCGGATTGACGGCTTCTACGAGGTGCCGCTGAAGCTGTGGGACAGGGCCGCCGGAGAGCTTCTGGTGACCGAGGCGGGAGGAACGGTCTCGCCGCTCGAACCGATCGTGGAGTCGAGCGACTCGGGCGTGGTCGCCTCGGCCCCCGACCTCCACCGACCGCTGCAACTGCTGGTTGCGACGGCACTGACCTCGCCCGCTTGAGGAAAATACAGTAGACTGCGTTTCGACTGCTGGTGTCGCCGAGGGTCGGCGCCCAAAAAGCCCGCAGCCACACCAGACCACATGACACTTCGCTTCGAGGCTGACCTTGAAGCGGCCGCCGAATCCGCAGCTGCATGGAGTGGCGAGCCGTTTCTGCACGATGGTGAGGATGCCGCCGTCGCACTTGCGACGGGCACGGTACGCCGAGCCGCGCTCGATGCCGCGCTCGAGCAGATCAACGTCGGCGCGCTCTATCCGAGCTTCGAATGGCGGCGCGACTACGCGCTCGTGCTGGGGCTGGAGCGAGTGCTCTCGGAGTCCCAGCCAAAGCTCGCCTCGGGCACCACGCTGCGGCGCCACCAGGTGGACGCGCTGGCCGGGCAGCTGGCCGCGCTGATCGGCGATCTGCAGCGGGTCGAGCCCGACGAGAACGGCGTCGAGGAAGACGACGACGACGAGACCGGTGAGATCGAGCTCGCCGAGGTGGTCGAGGACGACGAGGAGTTCGAAGACGACTACGACGAGGATGAAGACGAGTTCGAGAACGACGAGGACGACGAGGACGACGACGAGGATGGCGCGCAGGACGAGCCCGCGAGCGGCGTCCAGCTGGTGGCAGCCGATCCTGCTGTGGTCGCCCTCGACGACGTCGATGATGAGCTCAACGGCGACGAACCGCCGCCGCCGGATCCCGGCGCCCGCCGCCGCTACCGGTTCAAGCACCCGACCGCCTCCGGCAAGACGATCGCCGCGGCAGGGTTTGTCGAGGCCGCGCGTTCCACCGGCGTGCTCATCCTCACCCACCGCCGGCTGCTGGTCGACCAGTTCACCCGCGATCTGACCAAGGAGGGGTACGGCGAGCGCTTGACGCCTCCCGTCCTGCGCGGCGAGCCGCAGCCCGACGTCCAGCCGCTCACGATCAACACCTACTCGTGGTTCATCAAGCACTCCGGCGATCTGCGCACCGACGTCTACGGCGTGGTCGTCTGCGACGAGGCCCACACCGCCCTGGGCGAGAAGACCGCGGCCACCATCCGAGCCTTCAACGAGCCGGTCTACATCGGCATGACCGCCACCGACCAGCTCCTGCAAAAGCATGTGGCGGACGTGTTCCCCGCCGAGGTCGCCGACTTCCCACTGGGCGAAGCCGTCCGCCGGGGAGTGGTGGCGCCGCTTCGGTGTGTGCGGGTACGGCCGATCGCCTCGGTGCGAAACGTGGACATCGTGGGCGGAGACTTCGACCAGGGCCAGCTGGCCGCGGCGCTCGACCTGGATCCTCTCAACCTGGCTGCGGCAGACCTGTACCAGAGCCGGTTCGGAGACACCCCCGGGATCGTGTATGCCGCCGGTGTCGAGCACGCCGGCCGGGTGGCCGCCGCCATGCGTGCGATCGGCATGAAGGCTGCCGCCGTCTCCGGCCGCACGCCTCCCCGCGAGCTGGCCGAGACGCTGGCCGCCTACGATCGCGGCGATATCGACGTGCTGGTCAATGCCCAGCTGCTGGCCGAGGGCTGGAACGCGCCCAGGGCGACGGTGTGCATGCACCTCGCCCCGACCGCCAGCCGCCGCGTGTACCAGCAGCGAGTGGGGCGGATCATGCGGCTGCATCGCCGCAAGGAAGCCGGCATCGTGGTCGATTTCGCCGAGGCCGGTGCGCCCCACACCGAGCGCACCGTGACCCTGCACTCGCTCTTGAACGTGGACGCCTACCGGCCCGGGGGCCTGGTCACACCGCCGCCCAATCGTCGCCGCCGGCGGCGCAAACCGGCCAAGCCGATCATCAAGGAGCAGGCCTGGATCGTCCCGGTATCCGACGATCCCGAGCGCAGGATCGCGGTGATCGCAAATCAGTGGAAGCTCGTGGATGCCTCCAAGCTGGCCCTGGACGAGCAGCGTGCCTGGGCGGTGGTGGCCGCCCGGTCGGTGACCCCGTCGGACGTCAACAACCTGGCCGAACGGATCGCCGCGCTCCAGCCCGAGTCGCGCGAGCTCTTCCTCTACACCTGCGCGGCCGAGAATCGCCACCGCCGGCTGCGGCTGACCGCGCTCGGCGATCTGGCCGCGCAGCGCCCGAGTCAGACAACGTTTGCGATGGCCTGCCGGCTGGTCGAGGCGGCGCCCACCTGGCAGCAGGATCGAGGGCAGGGCTCTCGGGTGTTGCTGCTGGCGATGGGCGACGGCAAGATCGAGGCGCCGGCCGATCGGATCGTGTCGTGGACGTGGCAGCTGGCACGGGCCGCGCGCGACCACCAATACCGCTTTGCCGGGTCGCACATCACCGATGGACGCAGCCTGCTGGGCGCGCTCGCCGGCGCCGGCTCAGAGCACGCCCACGCCGAGGCGGCGGTGCGTCTGGCGCAGATCGCCCGGGCGGCACCGCTGGAGGCCGGGGCGGCGCTGCTGGCGGTCGCTTCTCCCCGGCGCGGCTCGGCCGCCGAGCGGATGGTGGAGCTCACCCGGCAGGAGCTGTCGAAGGATCCGCAGCGGCTGGCGGCGGCGCTCGGTTCCAACATCCCGGCGCCGATGCCGCGGGCCAAGTCGGGCAAGCGGTCCAAGCGAAAGGCAGAGACCGAGCGCGCCCAGACGGTCTCGTTCAACGGTGCGGTGGTGGGATCCACCCCGCCGGCGGTGCCCATCAGCAAGGCCGAGTCGGGGCTCGAGATCGAGATCGCACCGGCGGTTGCAGTGCGGCTGCGAGACGACGCCGACGCGGTGGTGGTCGAGCGGCTGGGCTCCGACCAGCCGATTCGGTGGCGCCTCAATGGAGACGAGGAGCGGTATGCGACCGCGATCGAGGTGCGGGCAGCTGCGGCCGAGAAGGAGCCGCTGCAGGTGTCCGTGGCCAAGCTCTTGAACGAGCCCGAAAAAAGCGACCGGATCGCTCGGATCGACGTCGACGGTGCAGGGCTGGGACTGCCGCTCACGACCGAGGAGGCGACCGTGCTGGCCGATGACGCCGCCCGCAGGGTGCTGGCACAGCTCAAGGGCGCCGGCGTCCGAGGCAGGGTGCGGGTTGAGTTCGAGGTGACCGCGCCCGACGGCAAGGTGACCCGCGACTCTCGCCCGGGGGCGGTGCGAAAGATCGCCCGAGGCGAGCCTGTGGGGGTTTCTGCAGACCGCCGCGACCGCCGTCGGCGCAGCCGTGGGAGGGGCAGAAAGCGCCCGCTTGAAGACGGCGCGCAGACCTCGGAGAACGGCGCTGCGGCCGCTCCCGAAGCGGCCAATCCGGACGCCGCCGCGAGCCCCGAAATTTTGTAGTTTGCAACTCTCGGCACGCTCGCTACACTTTCCGGCTGTGACCCGATGAGCGGGCCATGAACGTGCAAGGTTCGTGAGGTGCGGTCCTGCGTCGTTCTCATCCCCGACCAGGAGTGCTCCATGGCAACTGGCACAGTCAAGTGGTTCTCGCAGGCGAAGGGCTTTGGCTTCATCCAGCCCGACGACGGCGGGGCCGATCTCTTTATCCACTTCTCGAACATCGCCGGCGCAGGATTCCGTAACCTCGAGGAGGGCCAGAAGGTCGAGTACGAGGCCCAGGAAGGCCGCAAGGGAATGGAAGCCACCAACGTCAGCGTGGTCGGCTAGCCGAGGACTCCGTGGTCAAGGAAGAGACTATTGAGGTAGAGGGCGAGGTCACAGAGGCCCTTCCCAACACGATGTTCCGTGTCCAGCTCGACAACGGCCATTCGGTGCTCGGACACATCTCCGGCAAGATGCGGCGCTACTACATCCGCATTCTGCCCGGCGATCGGGTGAAGGTGGAGTTGTCCCCGTACGACCTCACCCGCGGTCGCATCACCTATCGCTTCAAGTAGCCGGCGCCGCCACCGCCGCCAGCGCCTCGGATTGTCTCCGGGCGATGAGGTCGTCGAGCCCTGCGCGGTCTCCTGTGCGCAGCAGCACGATCGGGTCGGGGTCGCCGTTGACGATGCCCTCGAAGAACCGCTTGCGATCGTCATAGGTGGGCAGCTGTGACTTGGCCCAGCCGCGCACGTCGTTGAGGATGCCGGCCAGCTCGGCGTGGGAGGGGCCGTACAGCTCGGCGATCTCGCGCTTCATGCGCTTGGCCAGCGCCGGGCTTGCCCCCGCGGTCGAGATCGCGATCGCGATCGGGCCGGTGCGCACGATGGCCGGCAGGATAAAGCTGCACAGGGGCGGCACATCCACCACGTTGCAGAGCATCGAGCGGGCCTCGGCCTGCTCGAACACCGCCACGTTGACGTCGGTCGACGAGGTGGCCGCAATCGCCAGGAAGTGGCCGTCGAGATCATCTGCCTGGAACGGCCGGGTGGTCAGCTCGATGTCGCCGGAGGCGGCCAGCTGCTCGATCTCGGGGATCACATCGGGCGCGATCACATGCACGCGGGCATCGCATGCGAGCAGGCCTTCGACCTTCTCCAGGGCGACAGAACCCGCGCCCACCACCAGGCAGCGGCGGTCGGTCAGCTTCAGGCATGCGACATAGAAGGTGGTATCCAGCATGTCTGCCACGCAGCGTTGATCACACACTGCGAGCCGGTGTTGACAGACGCACGGTTTTCCGAGGTAGGCCTGTGCTGGCATGGACACAATGGTAATCACTCGGTCGCGGAAAACCGCCGGACCGGTAAGATCGACAGATGAACGTCCCATTTCAGCGCCACCGGCACGAGACTGTGGAACAGTGCATGAGTCGAGAGCTGCTGACCACCGCCGAGAGCGACACGCTCATCCACGCCGCCAGTGTGATGGCCAAGCGCAGGGTCGGTGCGGTGCTGGTCACTGACGGCGATGCGCTGATCGGGATCATGACCGAGCGGGATGTGTTGCGCGCGGTGGGGTCGGGCAAGATCGACGGCACCGTGGGCGACTGGATGACCCGCGATCCGATCACGGTCGGCCCGGATGCGACCCACGGCGAGGCCGCGATGATGATGATCCACGGCGGGTTCCGGCATGTCCCGATCATCGAGTCGGGCAAGTTGGTGGGGATCGTCTCGATTCGCGACCTGCTGCTCTTGCCCAATGCGACGCCGGCCGGCGCTTAGCCGGAGCTTCGAAATGCCGGCAGACTTGGAGGGGCGCACCGCGATCGTCACCGGCGGGGCTCGGGGCATCGGTGAGGCGATCGTGCAGCGGCTGGCCGAAGCCGGCTGCAACCTGGTGATCAACTGCCACACCTCGGTGGACGCCGCCGAGGCATTGGCGGAAACGGTGCGCAAGGGCGGCAGTGGCGCCGAGGTGGTGGCGGGATCGATTGCCGACCCCGCCACCGGACCGGCGCTGGCGGCGCGCGCGATGGACGCGTTCGGCCGGATCGACATTCTGGTCAATAACGCCGGGATCAACCGCGACGTGACGATTCGCAAGATGACCGACGAGGCGTTCACCGAGGTGATCGAGACCAACCTGACGGGTACCCACCGGGTCACCAAGGCGGTGCTCGATCCGATGTGTGAGTCCGGCTTTGGCAGGATCGTGAGTATTTCCAGCTTCGTCGGCCAGCTCGGCAACTATGGGCAGTCGAACTATGCCGCCACCAAGGGCGGGCTGATCGCGTGGACAAAGACGGTGGCGTACGAGGTGGCACGCTACGGGGTCACGGTGAACTGCATCTGCCCGGGATTCACCGACACCGACATGCTGCGTGGCGTCTCCGACGACGTCCGCGAGAAGTTGCGGGCGCGCATCCCGCTGGGTCGGTTCGGTACGTCGGACGAGGTCGCGCGGGCGGCGGTGTACCTGGTGCGGGACGGCGATTACATCACCGGGAGCTGCCTCAATATCAACGGCGGGATCTTCATGTGAGCATCGCGGTGGGCGATTCCGGCGAGCGAGAGTTTGCCGTCACCGATGCCGTTTTGGAGCACTTCGCCGAGGCCTGCGGCGACCGAAACCCGATCCACTTCGATGACGACTTCGCGGCCGGCACCCGGTTCGGCGGGCGGATCGCCCACGGGATGCTGACCGCAGGCTTCATCTCCTCCGTCCTGGCCAACGACCTGCCCGGCCCGGGAACGGTGTACCTCGGTCAGGAAATCGCATTCAAGGCACCTGTTCGCCCCGGAGACACCGTGCGCGTGCGGGTCGAGTTGGTGGAGCTGAGCGAGCGTGGCCGAGCGGTGTTCGACACAACGGCGTGGGTGGGGGAGACGTTGGTTGCCGACGGACGGGCGACCGTACTTGCGCCACGCACGTAGCGAAGCACTTGCTGCAGGCCGTGTGTTAGGTAACGAAACCTTACGCTATCTACCGTCCTTTCATGTTGTTTATATAAAGGTCGGTGCCGATTCGGTGAGGTAGCGGGTCACCACAAGCGGTGTAATCCCATTGTGGTGGTGTCATAGAGTATTGCGCCAAACCCCAAGTGGTACAGCGATAGCAACAGCGGCCCCCTCGGCTGACGAGTCGAGGGGCCGTGTGCAGGTCGGAACTGCGCACCGCCGCACGAAGCGATAGGCTTGCCTCGTGCGCAGCGGAATTTTCACGGCACCGGCACCGATCAACGAACCGGTTCTGTCGTACGCTCCCGGCTCCCCGGAGCGAACCAGCTTGAAGGTGTGTCTGGATGAGATGGCGGCAACGCCCATCGAGATCCCGCTGGTGATCGGGGGCGAAGAGGTGCGTACCGGCGTGACCGGCACCGTGGTGATGCCCCACGACCACCAGCACGTGCTTGCCACCTACCACCAGGGCGGCGAGGCCGAGGTTCAAACGGCAATCGCTGCGGCCGCCGAGGCCCGGCGGGAGTGGGAAGCGGCCGGCTGGGAGCAGCGCGCGGCCGTGTTCCTGCGGGCCGCCGATTTGCTCGCCGGGCCGTGGCGCGACACGCTCAACGCCGCGACCATGCTGGGTCAGTCGAAGACCGTGTTTCAGGCCGAGATCGACGCGGCCTGCGAGCTCGCCGACTTCTGGCGGTTCAACGTCGCCTACATGCAGCGGTTGATGAGCGAACAGCCGATCTCGTCACCGGGAGTGTGGAATCAGGTCGAGTACCGGCCGCTGGAGGGATTCGTGTTCGCGGTGGCGCCCTTCAACTTCACTGCGATCGCCGGCAACCTGCCCACCGCCCCGGCCATGATGGGAAACACGGTTCTGCTCAAACCGGCGTCCTCGGCGGTACTTTCAGCCCACTATCTGATCAAGCTCTTGGAGGCGGCCGGAATGCCGCCGGGAGTCGTCAACCTGGTGCTCGGCTCAGGTCGTACGATCGGCGACCCGGTGCTCGCCCACCCCGATTTTGCCGGCATCCATTTCACCGGATCGACGGCTGTCTTCCACGGGATGTGGCGCACCATCGGCGAAAACATCGACCGGTATCGCAGCTACCCGCGGATCGTCGGTGAGACCGGCGGCAAGGACTTTATCTTCGCGCACCCGTCGGCCGATCCCGATGCGGTGGCCACCGCGATCATCCGCGGCGGCTTCGAGTACCAGGGACAGAAGTGCTCGGCCTGCTCGCGGGTGTACGCACCCTCCAACCTGTGGCCGGAGATCCGGGCGCGGCTGGAGCGGGAGGTGGCCGAGATCGCGGTCGGAGACGTGCGCGACTTTCGCAACTTCATGGGCGCGGTGATCGACGGGAGTGCTTTTGCCACGCACAAACAGGCGATCGAGGCGGCTCGGGCTTCGGCCGACGCCGACGTGCTGGTTGGCGGCGAGGTCGACGACTCACGCGGGTATTTCGTTCGCCCGACGGTGATCACCACGACCGATCCGACCTACGACACCATGCAGCGAGAGCTGTTCGGTCCGATCGTGACGGTGTACGAGTACGGCGAGCAGCGGGTGGACGAGACGCTTGGGTTGTGCGATTCGACGTCGCCGTATGCGCTCACCGGTGCCGTCTTCGCCACCGACCGGGGTGCGATCGACCACGCCGCCAGTGCGCTTCGAAACGCGGCCGGCAACTTCTACATCAACGACAAGCCGACCGGTGCGGTGGTGGGCCAGCAGCCGTTCGGAGGCGCCCGCGCCTCGGGTACCAACGACAAAGCCGGGTCGCTGTGGAACCTGATCCGCTGGACCAGTCCACGGACCGTCAAGGAGACGTTCGTGCCGGCGACCGACTATCGGTATCCGTTTATGGAGGCTGAGTGAGCGAGGACGAGGCCCGGGCTGCGGTGGAAACGCTGGTCGGGCGCGACGACGTGTTCGCCGAGAGCCAGGACGGCGAGCGCTATCGGGTCACGGTGGAGCGAGTTGAGGGTGGGCAGATGACGGTGCTCGCCCCGCGCATGAAGGTGGGCTCGATGGACACGCTGACGCTGCGATTCCCCCACGGAAGTCAGATCTGGCAGGCCGCCTATGGCTTCGGCTCGGCTGACTACCACAGCGACGAGCTCGCCCGGGTCGAGCTGGAGCTGCGCGCGATCGAGCCGATCTCCACAGGCGAGCGGGCGGAGCGCACCGCCCAGCATGCGCTCGGCAAGCTGCGCGTGATCGAAGCCAAGCACGTGCTGCCTCGCAACGAGTATCCGGTGACGGTGGAGGACACCTCCGAGACCGGCCTGCGGTTCTCGTGCGACTTCGATGTGGCTGCGGGCGATGACTTCACCATCACCGTCAATCTGGACGAGGGCCTGCCGATGCATGTGCGGGCGACCGCCGTCGAAGTCGAGCCGGCAGCCTTCGGGCGAAAAGTGGTTCGCGCGAAGATCGATTTTCCCAGTTGACGTTTTAGCTGAGGAGATCCCGTGCCGATACACCGGGCACGTGAGTGGCAGCGACCGCAGAGAATTTCATCGAGTCCACGCCCGCGTCCTGATCTCGTGCCTGACGATCGACGCGGACGGTAGCCCGCGCCTGCTCAACGTCCGGCCTGCCGACCTGTCGGCCGGGGGCATGTCGGTGGTGGCCGAGAGCCGGCTCGAGCTGAACCAGCGCATGCGTCTGAGCGTGCAGGTGGGCGACCCGCCCGAGCAGCTCAAATTGGACGCGGTCGTTTCCCGGATCGAACCGCTGCAGGGCGGTCGGTACGTGTGTGGCCTCAAGTTTCGCGATCTCGACCCCGAGCGCGAGCGGCGCCTGGTACAGGCGGTGTTCGCGCATGAGCAGGAGAACGTCGCCCGTCACAGCCACGCGCGCATGACGGTGTGGGAGGCGGTCACAATCGCGACGGCCGACGGCGCCGAGTCGAGCGGACGCGCGCTCGCCCTCTCGCCGGACGACCTGCGCATCGTGACCCGCACCAAGATCCAGCGAGACGACCGGGTGCGCGTGGTCATGGAGGTGTCCGAGCTGAGCCTGATGCTGGACGCGATGGTCGTGGCCCGGGAGGTCGACACCGACTCGCTGGGCGTGCGCTCATGCACCCTGCGAGTTCGACCAGCTCGACCGCGTCACCCGCGCCTCCATCCTCCGCCACGTAATGGAACAGGAGCGCCGCGACCTCTCCAGGTGAATAATTGGTGCCAGGCACCAATTACTTCACGCCGGGCGTCGGTGGTGAATAACGGTGCCTGGCACCGTTATTCACCGGTAGCATGGCGGCATGCAAATCGGGGTGATCGGGTTGGGGACGATGGGCGCGCCGATGGCTCGGCATCTGCTCGAGGCCGGCCATCAGGTGATGGTGCACAACCGCACCCGCCAGCGCGAGCTGCCGTTGGCCGAGCTGGGTGCCACCCGCTGCGAGTCACCCGCCGCGGCCGCGCGGGATGCCGACGCGGTGTTGACCTGCGTTTCTGACTCCCCCGACCTCGAGCAGGTGCTGTTCGGGCCCGACGGGGTCGCCGAGACGATTCCGCAGGGCGCGATCGTGGTCGACTGCTCGACTGTCTCGCCCGCGGTCACCGCCCGGCTGGCGGCACGGCTGGCGGAGCAGGGCGTGGGTATGGTGGACGCACCCGTCTCGGGCGGATCCGAGGGAGCCGAGCGAGGCACGCTGACGGTGTTCGCCGGCGGCGACTCCGATCACGTTCAGCGTGCGACGCCGCTGCTGGAAGCCTTCTCCGGCCGGATCACCCACCTGGGACCGCCGGGAGCCGGGCAGCTGGGCAAGGCCGTCAACCAGGTGATGATCGCCGGCGCGTACGCAGGCGTTGCCGAGGGCATTGCCCTGGCCGAAAAAGCCGGACTTCCGATGGACGAGCTGGTGGAAGCCCTCTCGGGCGGCGCCGCCGGATCGTGGGTGCTGACCAACCGTTCCGGCAACATGATCCGAGACAGCTATCCGCTGGGGTTCAAGCTTGCGCTCCACCGCAAGGATCTGGGGATCGCACTGGACGAGGCCGCCCGGGCCGGACTCGACCTGGACGTCTCCAAGCTGGTCGCAGGCCAAGAGGACGCGCTGATCGACCAAGGCTTCGGTGACGAGGACGTCAGCGCCGTGGCACGGGCGGCCAAGCGCCGCGCGACGTCACCTGCCGACTGAGGCGGTCACCGGTTCCAGCTCGAACTGGAGCATCTCGGCCGCCTCGTCGAACCGCCGGCACACCGCGTCGCGATCGGCGGCCGCCAGCGCCACCACCGCGAGCCGGTGGCTGGCGGTGTCGTCATCGTTCTCCGACAGCCGCTGCCCGGTGCGCACAAGGATCTCGACATGGGCGTGGCCGAACCTGCGGGTGACCTCGGTGGGGTCGGGCACCGATCGCACGACGGCGTCGGAGTAGGTGCGAAGCACGAAGCTGGTCGCCACCAGGTCGGTGCGGGCCGGGGGCAGCTCGGGCACTCCGCCGGTGACCAGAGCCAGCTGCAGCTCGTAGGTGGAAACACCGTGTACAGCCTTGACCAGCGGTGCGAACTGGGATGCCATGCGCCCGTTCACCTCGACGATCTGGACGCTGCCGTCAGGACTCACGAAGAACTCGATATTGAACACCGAGTCGTCGAAGTCGAGGGCGGGCATCAGCCGTCCGGCGATGTCGTAGATCCGGGCGACCGCCGCTGCGGGGAGGGCGGTGGGGTACTCGAATCGCAGGAAGCTGATGCCGTTGGGATGCATGACGGCGTCGGTGATCCCGATCGGCGTCATCACGCCGCGGTGCATGAACCCCTCGAACGTCACCAGCGTGCCGGTCAGGAGCTGCTCTGCGATCAGCTGCCGAAACGACCGGCCGGTGAGGGCGAAGTCGTAAGCCGTGATCGCATCCAGCCGCTCTCGGGCCTCCTCCAAAACGTCGGCGAACTCCTCATCGTTGTGCACGGTGTAGGCCAGCTGTGACAGGTGCGCGCTAACCGGCTTGACGAAGAAGGGGTAGGGCAGGGGAGCCTCGGCAGGCGGATTGTCGGGGTCGATCGCGGCGAACTGGGGCGTGGCCTCGGGCACCGTCTCGGCTTGGATCAATCGGCAAGTGAGCTTGTCGTGGCAGCGCAGAAACGCGCTGGGCGACGCTCCCGGGAGGGCCAGCCGGTCGGCGATCACCGTGGCCAGGTGACCGGTGGCGTCGCCGGAACCGAGCACGCCCTGCACCTGCGGCGCCTCGCTGACGATCTCGTCGGCAAACCGGCCGGGGTCGAAACCTGGGCTGGTGACCGGGGCGCCGGCGAGGCGCAGCCCGTACCGGGCAAGAATCCGGTCGTCCGCCAGATTCAGCCGGTCACGTTGTCCGGGACAGATGATGAGTGCGGTTGGCATCTCGGGATTTGTCTCGATTCGCTCGGGATTGTTACTGATAACAGTTCCCGGCGCCAGGGCCGAGCTAACGCCGCCGCCGGTCTAGCCCCACACCCTGCCCGCCACTCGCGCCAGCAGCTCGAGCTTGGCGCGCTGCGCATCAGGGGTGATCGCGTTGCCGATCACCGAGGTGGCAAAACCGCATTGGGGGCTGATCGCGAGTCGCTCCAGATCGACGTGGCGGGCGGCCTCACGGATCCGCGCCTCGATCTCCCGGTCGTCCTCCAGCCGCGAGGACTTGGTCGTGACCAGGCCCAGCACCACCATCCGGTCGTCGGGCACCTCGCTGAGCGGCTGAAAGGTGCCGGATCGCTCGTCGTCGTACTCCAGCAGCAGGCGGTCGGCATGCACTCCGCGAAACACCTGCCGCGCGATCGGCTCGTAGCCGCCCGATACCAGCCAGCGGCTGCCCTGGTTGCCGCGGCAGAGGTGGAATCCGAAGGTGATGCCGGGATGGTCGTCGATGACCGCGTTGTCGAGCTCGATGCCGTGGTCGAGCCAGCGTTCCACCGTCCACCCACGGCTCTCGTAGAAGGCGCGGGTGTCAGGGTCGATCAGGAGCGGGTAGTGGGGGGCATCGAGCTGGATGTACGTGCAGCCCAGCCGTGCCAGCTCGTCGACCTCGTCACGGGTGATCGCGACCACGTCGGCCAGGAAGTCGTCCAGGGTGGGGTAGGCGTCGGTGCTGACATCCGGCGACCACAGGTTGGCATACAGACTGGGACTGGTGAGCGTCACCTTGGGCACAGCGCGAGTCGCCCGGGAGCGCAGGTACACGAAGTCCTCCGAGGCCAGATGGCGGCGGCGACGCAGCTTCTCGCGCACTCCCAGTGAGGACGGCCGTTCGGTTGCGCGATCGCCCACCTCGTCCCCGTGCCAGTCGCCCCACAGGTAGGCCTCGAGCGGCACCTCCCCGAACCCGTCCACAGCCTCGGGGAGTCCGGACTGGAAGGACAAGCGGCGCATTTCGCCGTCGGTGACAACCGCGATCCCGGCCGTCTCCTGCATCGCCACAGCGGCATCCACCGCGGCGTCTTCGGCTCGCTTCAGCTCGCCGTTTCCGGCCTCGCCCCGTTCCCACCGGTCACGCACCTTGACCAACGCCGGTGGGCGCAAAAGCGACCCGACAACGTCGGTGTGCGCCTCGATCATGGCGGGATCGTACCTAGTAGGCGCCCGCCAATTGGGAATCAACCATCCACCCGGCGAGCCCGGGGACCGTCAACAACTAGATTACGCCCATGAGCACAATCACTGAAGAAACCCAAGTTCTGGAAGGTGTCGCCAAGCAGCTGTTCATCGGCGGGGAGTGGCGCGATGCCACCGCCGGCGCCACCCTCAAAGTTGAAGATCCCGCCACCGGCGAGACGATCGCCGAAGTTGCCGACGGCACCCCCGATGACGCTCTTGCAGCCCTCGACGCAGCCGTGGCCGCGCAGGCTGATTGGGCGCAGACGGCGCCCCGTGAGCGCGGAGAGATCCTGCGCCGCGCGTATGAGAAGCTGATCGAGCGAACCGACGCGCTGGCGCTGGTGATGACGCTGGAGATGGGCAAGCCGCTGGCCGAGTCGAAAGGTGAGATCGCCTACGCGGCCGAGTTCCTGCGCTGGTTCAGCGAGGAGGCGGTACGTATCGACGGCCGCTTTGCCGTTACCCCCAACGGCCAGGGGCGGCTGTTGACGATGCGCCAGCCCGTCGGCCCGTGTCTGATGATCACGCCCTGGAACTTT
Organism: uncultured Actinomycetes bacterium; assembly: GCA_963727235.1. Taxonomy (GTDB): domain Bacteria; phylum Actinomycetota; class Thermoleophilia; order Gaiellales; family JAICJC01; genus CAVPTL01. Next base: position 39,036 of record CAVSFZ010000018.1, on the reverse strand, counting down.
CCGATGGCGATGGGCACCCGCAAGCTGGGGCCTGCGATCGCGGCGGGCTGCACATCGGTGGTGAAGCCGGCTCAGCAGACGCCGTTGAGCATGCTCGCGCTCGCCCAGATCCTGGAGCAGTCGGGGCTGCCGGCGGGGGTCGTGAACGTCTTTACCAGCCGCTCGTCGAGCACGACGATGGCGCCGCTGATCGCCGACCCGAGGCTGCGCAAGCTGTCGTTCACCGGGTCGACCGACGTCGGCAAGAGCCTGGTCGAGGCCTCGGCCCATCAGCTCCTGCGGGTATCGATGGAGCTGGGCGGGAATGCCCCGTTCCTGGTGTTTGACGATGCCGACATCGATGCCGCGGTGGAGGGCGCGATGATCGCCAAGATGCGAAACGGCGGCGAGGCCTGCACCTCTGCCAATCGCTTCCGGGTGCACGAGTCCGTGTCAGACGAGTTCACCGCCAAGCTGGCTCAGCGCATGTCCGCCCTGAACGTCGGCCGCGGTACCGGAGCCGGCGTCCAGGTGGGGCCGCTGATCGACGCCACCCAGCGTGGCAAGGTGGCCGAGCTGGTCGAGGACGCCCGCTCTCGCGGAGCTGAGGCGGTCGTCGGCGGCACGCTGGTCGACGGTCCCGGGTACTTCTACAACCCGACGGTGCTGGGCGGTGTTCCCGCCGACGCAAAGCTCCTGTCCGAGGAGATCTTCGGACCGGTGGCGCCGATCACCACGTTCTCGGACGAGCAGGACGCGATCGAGTGGGCAAACGCCACCGAGTACGGCCTGGTCGCGTACGTCTTTACCCGCGACATCAAGCGCGCGTTTCGGGTGGTCGAGGGCCTCGAGACAGGCATGGTCGGCCTCAACCAGGGCCTGGTGTCGAACGCCGCCGCTCCGTTCGGCGGCGTCAAGCAGTCCGGATTCGGGCGCGAGGGCGGGCCCGAGGGCATCAGCGAGTACCTGTCGACCAAATACGTCGCGATCAACCTGTGAGGGCCGTCGTATTCACCGGTGCCGGCGGCACCGAGGTGATCGAGGTGCAGGATCGGCCGGATCCGGTGCCCGGCAAGGGAGAGGTCGTGGTGGAGTCGGTCTACGCCGGTATCAACCCGGCTGATCTCGCCCAGATGGCGGGACGCTATCCGGTGCCACTGGGTTCACCTGAGGACATCCCCGGGCTCGAGGTGTCGGGCACGGTGGTGGAGCTGGGCGGAGACGTCAGCCGCTGGAAGGTCGGCGATCGCGTGTTTGGCATCGTCGGCGGCGGCGGCCTGGCCGGCCGGGTGGCGGTGCACGAGCGGCACCTGGCGGCTGTGCCCGACGCGCTCGACGAGCAGCAGGCGGCGGGCGTGCCCGAGGCCTACGTGACCGCTCACGACGCAATCGTGACCCAGGCAGGGCTGCGCATGGGTGAGCGGCTGCTGGTCAACGGTGCATCCGGTGGGGTCGGGCTGGCCGCGGTGCAGATCGGACTGGCCACCGGCGCCACGGTGTTCGCCTATGCCCGCTCTGCCGAGGCCCGCGCGAAGCTCGCCGAGCTGGGCGCGATTCCGCTCGCGTCGCCCGAGGAGGCGACCGACATTCACGTCGTGCTGGAGCTGGTGGGGGCGCCGAACATGGAGGCCAACTTCGGCGCGATCGCGGTGCTCGGTCGGATCATCGTGGTGGGAAACGGGGCCGGCGTGGAGTTCCCCATGAACCTGCGCAAGCTGATGTCAACCCGCGGCCGGCTGATGGGGACGGTGCTGCGCGCCCGGCCGATCGAGCAGAAGGCCGAGGCGGTGCTGGCGTTCGAGCGCCAGGTGGTGCCCCAGCTGGCCTCCGGCCGCTGCACCTCGATCATCGATTCGGTCTTCGACATCGACCAAGCGGCCGACGCCTACAACCGCCTCGCCGGCCCCGGCAAGTTCGGCAAAGTCCTCGTCAAGGTCGGGTGAATAAAAGGTGCCAGGCACCTTTTATTCACGCACGCCGTGGATGATTACGCCTCCGCCGAGGCTGAGCCGCTGAACACGAATACGGTGCATACCGGCGTCTGACCACATCTGGAGCACCGCCTCGAGCGGGTGGCGCTCCCAGAACTGTTCGATGTTCGGCCCCAGGAAGTGGCCGGTCTCGACCCAGCCGGGACCCGCGAGACGGCCGACCGTGGGCAAGCCGGCGCGTGTCCAGAGCTTCCACGCCGGATACGCCGCCCCTGTGGGGACGCCGAAGTCGAGCGAGGCCATCACGCCGCCGGGGCGGATCGTGCGCGCCAGCTCGGCCAGCGTGGCCGCCGGATCGTCGACGTAGCGAAGCAGGTAGGTGTGGGTGAGCGCGTCGACCGCACCGTCCCCGAGCGGCAACGCCTCGGCCTGCGCCTCGACCAGTTCGACGAGCTCGTCGAGCCCCGCGGCCGCCACTCGCTCGCGCGCCCCGGCGAGCATCTCGGCGCTCTGGTCGATGCCCATCACGTGGGCGCCGTAGCGCTCCGCGATTGCCATCGCCACCGCCCCGGTACCGGTGGCCACATCGGCCACACGCGCCCGCGGCGAGGTCACCGCCGGAGCCAGCTTGTCGATCAGGCGCTGGTGCCAGCGGGTGTACTCGCCGAAGCTGAGCAGGCTGGCCCACCGGTCGTAGTCCTGCGAGATGCCGGCGAACAGACTGCGGGCATGCAGCTTGCGCTCGCTCTGGGCGGTCACTCCAGCAGCCCCAGCTGACGCAGCACCGACACCGAATCGGAGTACACGTCCTTGCGCTTGACCAGTCCGTTCTCGAACGGGATCACGTCCATGCCGTCCCAGGTGATCGTACGCCCGGTGGGCGCGATCACCAGGTCGCCGCGGCGAGCCTCCTTGGCATGGGTGGCGGTTGCCGTCCACTCCTGGACGACCAGCCCGTCGCGGTAGTACATACGGCGCGCCGTGAAGCTGATATCGGGCCACGAATCGAAGATGGCGGCGATGTGGCCGCGCACCTCCTGGCCCTGGGCCGACTCGCCGGCGGTGTGGTTGTGGAACACCATGTCGGGCGCGTGCATCGACATGATCGTGTCCAGATCGTGAGCATTCCAGGCGTCGTTGTAGCGAGCCACGGTGTGCTCGAGCGCGGATGCTGAATCAAGAGAGGTGGCCATGGCCATATCCTACGCCCGTGTCTTCAGTGCCGCTTGCTCTCGCCGTGCTCGGTCGGGGCGTTGTCGATCCGTCCGAGCCGCTGCTCCTGGCCGACGACGGGGCGGTGCTGCGCGGCCGCGCAGCGTTCGAGACGATGCGCGTCTACGGGGGCGTACCGTTTCGCCTGGATGACCATCTGGTCAGGCTCGAGAACTCCGCCGGGATCCTGCGGTTGCCGCCGCCCGACACGGCTGGACTGTCCCGGCTGGCCCACGCTGCGGTCGCCGCCTCGGGGGCCCAGAGCGCTGCCCTGAGAGTGGTGTGGACGCCGGGGCGCGACGACGGCCACCCGGTCGGGTTCGCTCTGGTGACGGCCATCTCCGACGGGCTGGAGCAGGAACGGGCGGCGGGCATGCGGCTGGTGTCGCTGCAGCTGGCGATCGGTGCGATCGTGCGGCAGCACTCGCCGTGGCTGCTGCCGGGGGTCAAGTCGACCAGCTACGCGGTCAACATCGCTGCCCAGGAGGAGGCCCGCCGGCGCGGCGCCGACGACGCGGTGTTCCTGTCGCTGGAGGGGATCGTGCTGGAGGGGCCGACCTCGAACGTGTGGATGCTCGAGCAGGGGACGCTGCTGACGCCGTCTCTCGACCTGGGCATCCTGGCGGGCGTGACCCGCGGCACGCTGCTGGAGGCCGCGGCCTCCGCCGGGATTCCGGTGGAGGAGGGGTCGTACCCGCTGTCACGGCTGGCGGATGCGCAGGAGGTGTTCATCTCGTCCAGCGTGCGCGAGGTGATGCCGGTGATCGCGGTCGACGGTGAGCCGATCGGCGACGGCCGCCCTGGCCCGATGGCCGCGCGGATGCAGTCCGCGTTGCGCGCCGCAGCAGCAGGCTAGAGCACCGTCTCCGGCACCCGGTGCCAGGCGGCCACGTACTCGCGCTGAAGCGGGTGAGTGAGCCGGCCGGCCCATGCCACCTGCACCATGTCGGGCGCCTTGGGCACGTTGCGGGGATACATCCCCGCCTCGTAGGGCAGCCGGTCGCCCTTGCGGTGGTTGCAGCGCCGGCAGGCCGACACCACGTTGTCCCAGGCGTGCTCGCCCCCGCGGGAGAGCGGCTTGACGTGATCGACGGTGAGATCGCGCGGCCCGCCGTCACGTCCGCAGTAGGCGCAGCGCCACCCGTCTCGGCAGAACAGCACCCGCCGCACCACGTTTCGCTTGACGATCGGGCGCAGCTCCACATACGCCGGCACCTGCAGGATCACCGGCAGGGCAACTCGCAGATGCTCGGAGCGGTACACCACGTCGGGATCCTCCGCGATCACCTGGGCATGGCCGCACACGACCAGCGACACGGCGCGCTCACGCGCGACGAGAGTGGTTGGGCGCATTGTGGCATCGAGCAGCAAACAGCGGATGACACACCTCCGAGAGTCACCCGAAGTGTAATGGCCGCGGCAGAAGGCATCCGTGATACGTCGCTCTGCGGGCCTCGCGGGTCAGCTCGAGCGTCAGCCGCGCCCGCCTGATCAGCTCCTCTGCATCCGTGTCGTCCTCATTCGCCTCGGCAAACCCCAACCACCACCGTCGGGCGCATTCGCCGGAGAGCTCCTGCTCGATCCGCGAGATCGTGAAGTCGACTGCCACCGCCGATCCTCGCAGGGCGATCGCCGCCGCCCGCTCGCCGACCCGTCCCACCACGTCGTGGACACCGGCGCAGCGCTGCAGAGCCGGCAGCGGGTCGCAGTCGGAAGGGTCGACCTCCACCACCAGAAGCGACAGCGGCAGCCCGTCGCCCGGCTGGATCGAGAATTTCAACGGCGGAATCACTGCGGCCGCCAGGCGGCAGGCCGCGGCATCGCCCGCCGACCAGCGCCGGGCCGAGCGGCTGTCTCCGACGATCAGGACACGCCGCCCGTCGGGCATCGGGAACACCATCGCCGAACGCAAGCCGCGCGCCTCCAGCAATCCGCGGGCGTCCGTGTCCAGGCCGGCGTCGGTGATTCTCCACTCGGCCGGCTCGCCGATCCACCGGTGGAGCTCCACCGTGCATGCGTCAGCCCGAGGCAGCGCCTCGAGCACAGCTGCGACCACCGGATCGACTCCGCTCACAGGCTGGTAATCGTCGATGCGGCGGGGATCTGGAGCGGCACACGTGCCCGCTCTGGTAGCTTCGCCTGCATGACCGAGGCAGCTTCCCAACCCGCGGCGATCGTCACCGGTGGCGGTACCGGCATCGGCAGGGCGATCGCTTTGGCGCTGCACCGCGACGGGTTCGGCGTCGTCATCGCCGGCCGCCGGCTGGAACCGCTGGAACAGACCAAAGCGATGATCGGCGACGACTGCGTCCTGCTCCAGGGCGACATCCGCGAGGACGACGTCCAGGATGCGCTGGTGGAGGCGTGCATGCAGCGCTTCGGGCGGATCGACGCGCTGGTGAACAACGCCGGCGGCCAGTTCGTCGCCAACGCCGAGGACATCACCCCCAACGGCTGGCGGGCGGTGCGCAGGCTCAATCTGGACGCACCGTTTGCGCTGATCCAGCGGGTGGCGGTGCGCTGGATGATCCCCAACCGCACCGGCCGGGTGATCTCGATCGTGCTGTGTCCGACGCGGGGAATCGCCGGCATGGCTCACTCCTCGGCTGCCCGCGCCGGCATGGGCGCGCTCACAAACACGCTCGCGCTGGAGTGGGGCAAACACAACATCGGGTTGGTGTGCGTCGCCCCCGGCCAGATCGACTCCAGTGGGATGGAGCAGTACGGCTACGACCTGGAGGAGGTGGCCGAGCGAGTGCCGATGAAGCGTTTGGGCACGTGTGGGGAGGTGGCCGACCTGGTCGCCTTCCTGGCCTCACCCCGCGCGGCGTACATCAGCGGGACGACGATCGTGATCGACGGGGCGTATGAGGTCACCTCGGCCTGATGTAAGGATTTCTTGATCGCTGATGCTGTCCGCCGATGACGGTGGCATACTGTGCCGCAAGCGCGACGAAGCGCCGGTGGTGTGAATAGTGGAGCGACGTAGCTCCGGAAGCTCAATCAGAGCCTCCGGGGCTTTTTTTGTTGTTTGAGGGAGGGGAGCAGGAGATGAGTAACGCGGATTTGGTGATCGCCGGGAACACCGTCTGGGTGGTGGTGGCGGCGGTGCTGGTGATGTTCATGCAGGCCGGGTTTGCATTTCTGGAGGCCGGCATGACCAGGATGAAGAACGCCGCGCACGTGGCCGGCAAGAACGTGCTGACGTTCGCGCTGTGCTCGCTGGTGTACTGGGCGGTCGGCTTCGGGCTGGCGTTCGGCGACGGCAACTCGGTCATCGGCACCCACGGGTTCTTCCCGAGCGTGGGGGACATGCTGGCGATCGGCGAGGCGCCGTACAGCTTCTTCACGACCATCCCGGCCAGCGCGGGCTATCTGTTCGAGGTGGTCTTCGCGGGTGTCTCGGTCGCGATCGTGTGGGGCGGTATGGCTGAGCGGGCCAAGCTGTGGGTGTACTTCGTCTTCGGGGCGATCTTCACGCTGATCTACTCGGTGGTGAGCCATTGGATCTGGGACGGCAGCGGCTGGCTGTTCGGGATGGGCATGCAGGACTTCGCTGGTTCGACGGTCGTCCACTACCAGGGCGCACTGGCCGCACTCGCCGGCGCCATCATCCTGGGACCGCGGATCGGCCGCTTCGGCCCCAACGGCGAAGTGCGCCAGATCGCCGGGCACAACATGCCCTACGCGGTCCTGGGCGTGATCATCCTGTGGTTCGGCTGGTTCGGATTCAACCCCGGTTCGACCCTGGCGGTGGAGAGCGGCGACAAGCTCGGCTACTTCGCCTACGTGGCCACCACCACCAATCTGGCGGCGGCTGCGGGCGCTCTCGGCGGGTTGGCGGTGAGTTGGATCTTCATCCACAAGAAGCCGGATCTGACGATGCTGCTCAACGGGGTGTTGGCTGCGCTGGTGGCGATCACAGCCGCATCGGGATTCGTAGCTCCCTGGGCTGCGGTGATCATCGGTTTCATTGCCGGTGGAGTGGCCGTGGTCGGAATCGGCCTGGTCGAGCGCGCTCGCATCGACGATCCCATCGGCGCGGTGGCGGTGCACGGCATGGCGGGCGTGTGGGGGGCGCTTGCGACCGGCCTGTTCGCGGTACCGGCGCTGGCCTCGAACCTGGCCACGGGCCAGGGTGGGCTGTTCTACACCGGCAGCTTCCACCAGCTGGGCGTGCAGGCCGCGGGCCTGCTCGCGGTGGGGGCGTTCACCTTCACCACCTCATTCGCCACGCTGTGGGTGATGGACAAGCTGTGGGGAATCCGAGTTGACGCTCACGCCGAGATCGAGGGCCTCGACCTGGCCGAGCACGGCGCCGGTGGCTATCCCGAGTTCGGGATTGCCGACCACGGTGAGGGCACCGAGCCGGAGCGGGCGCCGCAGCCCGCGCCGCGACCCGATCCGAGCCCTGTGCCCGTCTGACCTCCGAGCGCAACGCAGGGGAGGGCCCGGCGATCACCCGCGATCCGGGCGGCGCGCGGTACTAGCCTCGATGCCGCGGACATCGCCGTCCACGTCTGACAGCACCACCACATCGACGTACCCGAGCCGGGCCAGGGGCTCCGCCAACAGGTCGGCCTGGTTTCCGCCCAGCTCGAGCAGCAGCGCACCCCCGTGGCGGAGATAGCGAGGGCACCCGGCGATTACCCGGCGCAGCACGTCGGTGCCGTCCTCACCGCCGTCGTAGGAGAGCGCCGACTCGAACGCGAACGTGTCGCGCTGCAGCAGGGCCAGGCCCCGCGTCGGAACGTAGGGCACCACGGCCGTGACGACGTCCACTGTTCCATCCAGTCCGGGCCCCAACGGCGCGAACAGATCGCCGCGGTAGGCCTCGACGCCGTTTGCCTTTGCGCACGCGATCGCGCGCTCGTCCAGGTCGGTCGCCACCACCCGCGCATCCGGCCGGCGCCGGCTAAGCGTTCGGGCGATCGCCCCGCACCCGGTGCAGAGATCGATCGCCGTGCCGGTGGCGGGCAGGCGATCGACGGCCCGCAGCGCCAACGGCTCGCTCTGCCGACGGGGCACGTACACGCCTGGATCGACCTGGACCTCGGCTCCGCAGAACCGCGTGCTGCCGGTGACCCAGGCCAGCGGCTCCCCGGTCAGCCGGCGACGTACCAGCGAGTCGAGCAGCTCAGCGTCGCCGGCCGCGCGAGCCAGCAGCTCGGAGGCTTCCTCGGGGGCTGCGATGAACCCTGCGCCGGCCAGCAGCGCGGTCAGCTCGTCCAGGGTCTGAGGGCTCGGCACCCGCCTACTTAACCACTTCGGGGCGCCGGCGAAAGCCCGCCGGCGCCCCGTTGCTTACGGCTCGAGTTCCCGGCTCAGCCGTTGATTCGTGATGTGCCTGCCGCCAGGTCTGCGCTGATCGCGAGGAAGATCGTGGTCAGCTGTGCCGGCTGGGGCTGGGCGTAGTAGTTGCTGGGGCTTGCGATCTGCTGCAGCGTTGCGGCGGCCTTGATGTTCGGGACTTCCAGGTTGCCGTTGTCGTTGTAGCAGTAGTCGTTGCCGGCTCCGCCGATGTCATAGGCGATCGAGTACAGCAGGACCTTGGACGCCTTGCTGGCAGCGGCGCTGTTGATGGCCTGGTGGCACGGAGTCGCCCGGTACGGCGAGTTGGCGCTGAGGTAGCCGGGGCCGGTGTTGGCCGCACCGTCGGAGAGGATGATGATCACCTGCTGGACGCCCGGCCGACCGTCCTTGTTGAGCTCGGCCTGAGCCTGGTCGAGCGCGGTGGCATACGCCGTCTCACCGCCGGCCTGGACGCAGTTGATGGTCCTCATCAGCGACGAGTTGTTGTCGAGCGTGATGTTGCCGTTGTTCATGGTGCCGTAGGTGTTGGAGAGCGGCACCACCACGTAGGCGGCGTTGACGCTGTTGTAGTTGGACGACTGAGGCGTCGCGCATGCGGTGGACGTGTTGGTGGCCGGCGGCAGCACCGCCAGACCGACGTTGTCCAGGCCGGTGTCCATGGTGCTGAGGAAGGCCTTGATGCCGTCGGTTGCCGACTGCAGCTTGGATCCTTGCATCGACCCGGTGCGGTCGAGCACGACCATGATGTCGAGTGGCTTGGCGCCGCACGGCGAGCACGCCTGGGAGTGCACCGTGATCGGGATCGTGTCGATGCCGATGACGCGCAGGAACGCGGTCGGGACACTGGTGCTCTCGGTTACCTGGACGGTGTTGGCAGGGTTGCAGAACTTGGTCGAGGTGACGCAGTTGGCGACGCCGGTGATGGTCACGTTGCCGCTGCCAAGCACGGGGTTCTTGCCGCCGGTCTCGGAGCCGTACTGCTGCACGGTCGAGAGTGCGTTACCGGTGTTGGGGAGCTGTCCGGCCCCTGCTGCGGCGGCCGCGTCGGCGGAGGCCTGCAGCGCGGTCTTGACCCGGTATGCGTTGCCGATGTCCAGCACCATGCCGCACACGACCATCAGAAGCAGCATGAACACCACGATCAGCGGCAGTGTCTGACCCTTGGTCTCAGTCCACCGTGGATTACCTGCGAACATCGTTTCCTCCCAGAAGAAGCCTTGAGAATTGAGGCCGATGGAGGGAACGGATCCCTGGCCGGCACAGTTCGAGTGTCCGAGTCATGGCCGTGGGTGAAACTCCCCCGCAAGGGTGATTCAGAAAGGGCTCGCGCGGTCGAAGGCCCGCGTCCCGCCGGGCTGTTGGTAACCTGAGTTGATGTCGCAAGCCCGTTCTGTGGATGAACTGATGCGCTCGCTGGGCGAGCATGACTACCTGGCCGACCGCGGGCTGGCCACGGTGCTGTCGCTGTCCCTGGCGCTGGAGAAGCCGTTGCTCTTGGAAGGCGAGGCGGGGGTGGGCAAGACGGAGCTGGCCAAGGTCCTTGCCGAGGTCGAGAATGCCCGCCTGATCCGGCTCCAGTGCTACGAGGGCATCGATGTCGCCCACGCGCTGTACGACTGGAGCTACGCCCGCCAGCTGCTCTATATCCGCACCCTCGAGCTGTCACCGGGAGACTCCCGCGGCAACGCCGAGCAGACGCTGAACGAGCTGTTCGGCCCCGAGTTCCTGGAGCGGCGCCCGCTGTTGGATGCGATCGAGAGCGACGATCCGGTGGCGCCGGTGCTTCTGATCGACGAGATCGACCGGGCCGACGACGAGTTCGAGGCGTTCCTGCTCGAGCTGCTGTCCGACTTTCAGGTGACGATCCCCGAGATCGGCACCATCCGAGCGGTGCGGCGGCCGCGCGTGATCCTGACCTCAAACCGCACCAGGGAGCTGCATGACGCTCTCCGCCGCCGCTGTCTCTACCACTGGATCGGCCATCCCGACGTGGCCCGCGAGATCGCCATCGTGCGCGCCCGCGTCCCGGGTGTGCCCGAGCGGCTGGCCGCCGAGGCGGCGGCGTTCGTCGCCCGCCTGCGCGAAGCCGATCTGGCCAAGGTTCCGGGCGTGGCCGAGACGATCGACTGGGCGCAGGCCCTGGTCGCTCTGGGTCAGACCGAGCTGAGCGCGAGCGCGGTCGAGGACACGCTCGGCTCGGTGGTGAAGGACCACGAGGACCTCGATCGGGTGCGCGAGCTGGGAGTCGAGATGCTGGTGGCGGAGGCTGCCCGCAGGTGAGCTCGGCGGCTGCCCCCGGGTCGGCGGTGGTGGCAAAGCTGGTCGGGTTTGGGCGGGTGCTGCGCGCCGACGGAGTGGAGGTCGGCCCGGGACGGCTCCAGGATGCCGTGCGCGGTCTCGACCTGGTCGACCTGTCCAATCGCACCGAGGTCTACCATGCCCTGCGATGCACGATGGTGTCGCGCCACGACGACATCGCTCCCTTCGACGCGGCCTTCCGCGCGTACTGGGAGCGAGTCGCAGGCGGCGGGGTCGACCTGTCGCTGATGGTGCCGGCACCCCCGCCGCTGGTGGTGCCGGCCCACCACGTGGGCGAGGCCGGGGTGGATCTCGAGGAGGACGACGAGCCGCCGCCGATGGCCGCCGTGTACTCGGCCACTGAACTTCTCCGGCGGCGGGATTTCGCCGACATGAGCTCCGAGGAGCTGGTGGCGTGCCGTGCGGCGATGCAGCAGCTGGCTCGGTCTCAGCCGCTTCGCCGCTCGCGCCGGCTGCGTCCCGATCCGGCCGGGCGGGTGCTCGACCAGCGGCGCACGCTGCGGGCTGCGATGCGGACGCATGGAATGCCGTTGGAGCGGTCGTGGCGACGGCGCAAGCTGGTTCCGCGCAAGGTGGTGTTCCTGTGCGATGTGTCGGGCTCCATGGAGCCCTATGCCAGGGCGATGGTGATGTTCCTGCAGGCGATGACGCAGGCGGGGCGGCGGGTGGAGGCGTTTGCCTTCGGCACCCGGCTGACCCGGCTGACGCCTGCTCTGACCGGTCGAGATCCCGCCCAGGCACTGCGATTGGCTGCCGAGGCGATGCCAGACTGGGGCGGCGGCACCCGCATCGGCGAATCGCTGGCGGCCTACAACGCCAAGTACGGGCGGGCGTCGATGACCCGCGGCGCGGTGGTCGTGGTCGTGTCCGACGGCTGGGAGCGGGGCGGCCTGGAGCAGCTCGACCACGAGCTGGCCCGGATCGCTCGCAGCGCCCACCTGCTGATCTGGGTGAATCCGCTCAAGGGACACGCCGGGTTCGAGCCTCTGGCCGGCGGCATGCGGGTCGCGCTCCAGCACGCCGACGTGTTCCTGGAGGGCCACAACCTGAACGCAATTGGCTCGCTGGCCGAGGTGCTGACCGCGGTCAGTTGATGCACGGGCCGGTCGAGACCGGCGCGTTGGAGGCGTTGGCGACCACCGATCGGATGGCGTCGATCGGCACCCCGAACCCGCCGTGGCCGGCGCTGTCGGCTGCGAACATCATGGCCACCACCCGGCCGGCCGGGTTCACCACCGGGCCGCCGGAGTCCCCGTGCCGCAGCAGGCCTCGCAGCGGCACCACAGTGCGCGCGTGCACATGGTTTCCGTAGGCGTCGGGCGTGATCACGGTCACCGACGAACCGGCCCGGCCGGGATTGATCGTCAACGGCCCGTTCTCGGGATACCCGACCAGCGCGACGTTACCGCCGGAAGCCTCCTGGTTTGCCAACCGCAGCGGGTGAAGCCGCACGTAGGGCACCCGGATCACGGCGATGTCGTCGTCCGCCGAGATAGCCACCACCGTTCCCTTGGCCGTGAACTGGTCGCCCCTGGGGCTGACGCCGGGCTGCCGTTCACCGGCGACGACGTGCGCGTTGGTGACGATCAGGTGCGGCGAGATTGCCCAGCCGGAGCCCTGCACGATCAGGCCACAGGCGTTGCCCTCGATCTTGAACACGCTGCGGGCGGCGCCCCGCGCGGGCACGGCGCCCGGCGTGGGGGCCGGCAGTGAGCGGTCGGCCAGCGACGGGATCACCGGCAGCGGATCGAACTGCGCCAGCGCGCTCAGCACGCTCGAGGCCGGCAGCGCCTTCAGCAGCGCCGGAAGGATCTCCGAACGCTGGACATCGCTGCGCAGGCCCAGCATCGGCTGCTGCACTGCCACCACCGCCGCCAGCCACACCAGCGCCACGCCGAAGACCGCGCCCAGGGCGAGCCCGCCGGCGGTGTCGATCGTCTCCAGCGGACCGCGCAGCAGGTGATGCCGGATCTGGCCCGCGGCGGTTCCGGCCAGCGCCTGGGCGGCCAGCCCCAGCAGCAACGCAGCCACCAGGGTTGCGGCAGGCAGCCACGGCGAAGCCGCCCCGGCTGCCAGCAGGTGAGGAGCGAGCCGCGACCCGATCACCGCGCCCGCGGCAAAACCGATCAGGCTGAGTGCGTTTGCCACCAGGCCCCTGCGCGCGCCCTGAAAGCACGAGAACACGATCCAGACCACGGCGATCAGATCCAGCAGGGTCACACCAGGGTTATACAGCCCCCGACGGCCGTGCGTGTGCCACACTGCAGGCATGGAGTTCGTTCGGTACGAGCACATGCCCAAGCTGAAGAGCCCCACCATGGTGGCTGCATTCCGCGGCTGGAACGATGCGGGCGGATCGGCCAGCCTGGCCGCCGGCTTCCTGCGATCGATCACCGACGCCGACCGGTGCGCGGTGATCGACTCCGATCCGTTCGTCGATTATCAGCAGACGCGCCCCACGGTGCATCTCGTCGACGGCGAGCAGCGGCGGCTGGATTGGCCGGTGACCGAGGTGCACGCCAGCCCCGACCACGATCTGCTGGTGGTGATCGGAACCGAGCCGAACCTCCGCTGGCGGGCGTTTGCCGGATCGCTGGTGGATGTCGCCCACGAGTTTCATGCCCGGGTGGTCGTTACCATGGGCGCGCTTTTGGCCGATACGCCGCACACCCGGCCGGTGCCCGTTTCCGCCAGCGCGTCGGATCCCGAGTTGATGGCCAAGCATTCGTTGACGCCGTCCACCTATGAGGGGCCGACCGGGATCGTGGGCGTCTTGCACGACGCCTGCACCGAGGCCGGCATCCAATCTGCGAGCCTGTGGGCGGCGACGCCGCACTACATCTCGGCGGCACCCAATCCGCAGGCGGCGGTGGCGCTGCTGGAGCGGCTCTCCGACCTGGTGGGCACGCCCCGTCCGACCAACGAGCTGCAGGCGGCGGCCAGCGAGTATGCGCTGCGGGTGGCCTCCGCCATCACCGACGACCCGGATATCGCCGGGTATGTGGAGCAGCTCGAGGAACAGGTCGATTCGCAGGATGCGCCCACGGGAGATGAGCTTGCCGCCGACTTCGAGCGCTACCTGCGCGAGCAGTCCGAGGGCGACGAGTGAGCGTCGAGGCGGGGGACGACACCTTCCAGCAGGCGGTGATCGAGCGCTCTGCGACCGTGCCGGTGGTGGTCGACTTCTGGGCTGAGTGGTGCGGGCCGTGCCGGCAGCTCGGGCCGGTGATCGAGGCGGCCGTGGCCGATACCAACGGCGCTGTCGAGCTGGTCAAGGTGGACGTCGATTCCAGTCCTCGCACCGCCGCTGCCTACCATGTGCAGGGAATCCCGGCGGTCAAGGCGTTCAAGGACGGAAGGCTGGTGGACGAGTTCACCGGGGCGGTGGGCCGGCCCGTGGTCGACTCGTTCCTGCGTGGCCTGCTGCCGTCCGAGGCCGACGAGCTGGTGGCCAAGGGCGACGAGGCGTCGCTGCGGCGGGCGCTGGAGCTGCAACCAAACCATCCGGGCGCGCTGGGCGCCCTGGCACGGCTCGAGAACGCGTCGGATCCGCTGATCGCGCCGGCGCTCGAAGCGCTGGGCAAAGGCGAGACCGAACGCGGCCTGCAGCTGCTCCTGGACGCGCTCCAGCAGGCCGGAGCCGATGCCCGCGAGCGCATCCGCACGGTGATGGTGGGCGTCTTCACCGAGCTCGGCCAGGATCACCCGCTGGCCTCGGAATACCGTCGCCGCCTCGCCGCCGCCTTGTACTGACGCGGGCCCCCGCCTCAGGGCGCCCGTCGTGCATCGGCGTCGGTGAATAAATGGTGCCAGGCACCTTTTATTCACCCCGTAGCTTCGCGCGGCTTAGGTCGTCCCAGGCTTCGGCTGCGATTCGCTCGGTGTTGGTGTGGACGGTGACGGTGGTCGATTCGGTTGCCACCCGGCCGTCGGCGACCGACACGATCCGCTCCGCGGTGGTCACGCTGGAACGGCCGACCGCGGTGATCTCGACGTGCAGGTCGGCGTAGTCGTCGGCCTGGGTCAGGCCAGACTTGTAGTCGATCTCGCAGTGGCGCACGACCATGCAGTTGACCACGTCGTGGCCCAGCAGGCCGGTGAAGTACTCGTCGCGAACCTCTTCCCCGTAGGTGAAGTACACCGAGTTGTTGACGTGCCCGAACCCGTCCAGGTCGCGCCAGCGGATCTCGATGCGTTTGACGAAGCTCATCGCCGAAAGCTTGCCAGATCGCCGCCGGGTGCGATGATGGTGGCGCTCATGACCGATTTCGAATGGCGCGACGGCGAACGCATGATCCGGTTCGGAGAGACCGCGCTCGACCACCTCTGGGACGACGCGGAGCTGCTGACGACCGAGCGGGCGGCGGTCGACGTGCCGGCGCGCCTGCGAGATCACGTCACCGCAATCAGATACGTGCCTGCCGGCCCTGTTCCCGATGTCGCAGCCGAGCTGGCCGCAGTGGTTGGCAACGACCGGCTGGTGGCGTGGGGCGGGGGCCGGGTGATCGACGTGGCCAAGGCGATCGCGTCCGCCCAAGGCGGCGGCGTGTGCGCGGTGCCCACGACCCTCTCCGGGGCCGAGATGTCCTCCGGCCACCGCACCCTGGCCGGATTCGAGGATCGCCCGCGGGTGCGCCCGGCGCTGGTGCTGGCGGTACCCAGGCTGATGGCGTCGGCGCCCCCGGAGCTGCTGCGCGCGAGCGCCATGAATGCGCTCGGCCACGCGATGGAGTCGCTGTACGTCCCCAGCCGAAACCCGGTGGCAACGCTCGCCGGATTGCGTGCCGCCGAGCTCCTGGCAGACGGCCTCGAGTCGCCTGACGGTGGCGAGTCGCTGGCTCTGGGTTCGATTCTGGCCGGCTATGCGCTGGGCTCGACCGAGCTGTCGTTACACCACGTCGTCTGTCAGACGATCGTGCGGGTGTGTTCGACCCCGCACGCCGCCACCAACGCGGTGATGCTTCCGCACACGGCGGAGGCGATCGCGGGTTTCGCTCCCGCTGAGATGGCGCCGCTGGCCGAAGCGCTGGGAGTGACGCCGGCCGAGATGCCCGGGCGCATCGCCGAGCTGGCCGGTGGCGGCGGCTCGCTGCGCGAGCTGGGAGTGCAGCGCGAGGCGCTGGACGCGGTGGCCGAGGCCGCCCGCGGGCGGACCGAGCTCGACCGGCTCGATCGCCCGCCCAGCCGCGACCAGCTGCGGCGGCTGCTCGAGCGGGCTTGGTAGGCTGAACCGATGGGAAAAGGGTATGCCGAAGGGCCGGCGGCCGAAGAGGCCGAGGCTGCAAGGGAGCGGGGCGATCACCTCAAACAGCGCTCTGCCCCGACCGTGCGCCGGCTGGTGTGGGCATCCACCAAGGACAATCCCGAGCAGCACGTGATCGGCGACGCCGAAGAGATCGATGCCGACGAGCTGTTCGCCTCCGGCAAGGCCTGGGGCATCAAGATAACCACCCAAACCAGCGAGTGATCGAGGCTTCATGACCGATTCGCCGTACGACCGACCGTCCGACCCCGCCAAGCGCCACTCCGCCGCCCTCACCGACGGCCCCGACAGGGCCGCCGCGCGAGCCATGTTCAAAGCCATCGGATTCGACGACGACGACCTCAATCGCCCGCTGATCGGTGTTTCGACCACGTGGATCGAGACGATGCCGTGCAACTTCAACCAGCGCGATCTGGCGGTGCGGGTCAAGGAGGGCATCCGCGCAGCCGGCGGCATGCCGGTCGAGTTCAACACCATCTCGGTGTCCGACGGCGTCTCCATGGGCACCGAGGGCATGCGCGCCTCGTTGGTCAGCCGCGAGGTGATCGCCGACTCGATCGAGCTGGTCGCCCGCGGCCACCTGCTGGACGGGTTGGTGTGCCTGGTCGGCTGCGACAAGACCATTCCCGCCGCGGCGATGGCCCTGTGCCGGCTCGACCTGCCCGGCCTGGTGCTGTACAACGGCTCGGTCGCGCCCGGCAAGATCCGCGGCCGCGACATCACCATCCAAGACGTGTTCGAGGCGGTCGGCTCGTACGCCGCCGGCACCATCGACGCCAATGAGCTGCATGACGTGGAGTCGGCGGCCATCCCCGGTGCCGGTGCCTGCGGCGGTCAGTTCACAGCCAACACCATGTCGATGGCGCTCGAGTTTCTCGGCATCAGCCCGGCCGGACTCAACGGGATTCCCGCTCTCAACCGGGGCAAGGGCGATGCCGCCGAGGAGTGCGGCAAGCTGGTGATGCAGCTGGTGCGCGACGATGTCCGCCCATCCCAGATCATCACCCGCGAGGCGATTGAGAATGCCGCTGCGGCCGTGGCCGCCAGCGGTGGATCGACCAACGGCGTGCTGCATCTGCTCGCGATAGCGGCCGAGCTGGAGATCCCCTTCTCGATCGACGAGTTCGACGCGATCGCCGAACGCACTCCGATCGTTGCCAGCCTCAAGCCCGGCGGCGAGTTCGTCGCCACCGACCTGTTCGACGCCGGCGGAGTGGCGCTGGTGGCGCGCGAGCTGAAGAAGCGCGACCTGATCCACTCGGGCGCCGTCACCGTCGACGGGCGCACGCTGGGCCAGATCGCTGACGACGTGGTGGAGACCCCCGGGCAGCCGGTGGTGGTGCCGATCTCCGCGCCGCTGAAGGCAAGCGGTGGGTTGGCGATCCTGCGCGGCAACCTCTCGCCGGATGGATGCGTGGTCAAGCTGGCCGGCCACGAGCGTCTGCACCATCGCGGCCCGGCGCGGGTGTTCGACACCGAGGAGGACGCGTTCGCGGCGGTCAAGGCCCGCTCGATTGAGCCCGGTGACGTGGTCGTGATCCGCTACGAAGGTCCGGCCGGCGGACCCGGCATGCGGGAGATGCTGCACGTGACCGCGGCCATCGTCGGTGAGGGTCTCGGCGAGGAGGTGGCCCTGGTCACGGACGGTCGCTTCTCCGGCGCGACGCACGGCCTGATGGCGGGCCACATCACCCCCGAGGCCGCTCACGGCGGCCCCCTCGCGGCGCTGCGCGAGGGCGACATGATCGTGTTCGACGTGGAAGCCCGCGAACTGCGGGTGGAGCTCTCCGATGACGAGATCGCGGCTCGTCTGCGCGACTGGACTCCGCCTCCGCCGCGCTACACGACCGGGGTGCTGGCCAAGTATGCGTCGCTGGTGTCGAGCGCCAGCGAGGGTGCCGTCACCCGGCCGCGGTAACTGCGTCCGACACCAGCGTCGTCAGCAGTCCGCGCTTCCAGCGGGATCCCTCCAGACCGGGAAGTCCGGCCAGCGGATCGTCCGGGTCGATCAGCCTGGGTAGGTTGGAGACGCCGATCGCGGCCACCCGCAGTCCGTGCTCGAACCGCGCCGCGGCCACTCCGGTCAGCGCGAAGCTCCAGGCCGCCCGTTCTCCGGTGCGGGCGTAGGCGCTTCCCAGCGGTCGGCGCGGGACCGTGATGGCGGTGATCAGCTCGCCGGCTTCCAGCGTCAGCGTCGAACGGTTGTCCTCGGTCGGCCGCCGGTAGAGCTCCTCCAGGCCGAGCGTGCGCGCACTGGTCGTGACCCGGGCGTCCAGCGCGAGCAGCGCGGCCGCCAGGTCACTGGGTGCAACCGAGATGCAATCGCCGGTTTCCAGGCCGTGTTTTCGGTGGTCGCCGATCTGGGCGTAACAGGTGTCGCCTCCGCCCAGCCAGCAGGTCAGGTCGGGGTGGCGGAAGTACCAGCAGCGGACGGCCTGACAGAGATTGCCGCCGACCGTTCCCATCTCACGGAGCTGGTGTACCCCCACGGCCGCGGTCGCCTGGGCCAGCGCCCGGTAGCCGGATTGCACCTGCTCGTCGCGGCTGAGGTCGGCCAGGCTGGTGGTGGCGCCGATCTCGAGACCATCCTGCGTGTGCGAGATCCCGCTCAGGCCCAGCCCTCGCAGATCGACCAGTTGCTCGGTGGTGCGGATGCCGCGGTGCACCTGGGTGAGCAGGTCGGTACCGCCACCGATCGCGTGGCCCCCGGCGGCCACCAGCGCGGCGGCCTGCTCCACCGAGTCGGGCTTGGTGTAGTCGAAGCGCTGGGTCATCCGGCCAGCGCCTCCAGCACTCGTCGCGGGGTGTAGGGCGCCTGGTGCAACCGCACTCCCAGAGCGTGAGCGATCGCATTTCCGATGGCGCCGGCGGTGGGGATGATGGGCGGTTCTCCCAGGCCCTTGACGCCCAGCGGCAGGCTGGGATCGGGATCGTCGATGAACTCGCACACGATCTCGGGTGTGTCGGCCATCGTGGGGATCTTGTAGTCCTCGAGGCCGGGGTTGACCACGGTGCCGGTGGTCGGGTCGACCACTCGCTCCTCGGTCATGGCAAACCCGATGCCCTGGAGGATGCCTCCCTGCGCCTGGCTGCGGGCGCCCATCGGGTTGATGATGCGACCCACGTCGTGGACCGCGACGATCCGCTCGATGGTGACCACGCCGGTGGCGGTGTCCACCGCCACCTGAGCGACCTGGCAGCCGAAGGTGTTGACCGCCAGATCAGCGGGGTTGGGGCCGCGCGACCCGCGCCCCGTCACCCAGGCGTTCCCGAGCTTGGAGGTGAGCTCGGTGATCGGCCGTCGCAAGGTGCCGTCGATGGATCGCACCTCGCCGCCTTCGAGCGTCAGATCCGACGCCGAGATCTCAAACAGATCGGCTGCCAGCTCCAGCAGCTGGGTGCGGGCGTGGTGGCCGGCCGAACGCACCGCCGGGGCGATCGACGAGAGCGTCATCGATCCACCGGACATGGGGCCGTGGGCGGCAAGCGCCGTGTCACCGGCCTGCACCTTGACCGACTCCACCGGGACGCCCAGCCGTTCGGCCACCACGATCGCGCTGGCGGTGATGGTGCCGGTACCGAGATCCTGCAGGCCCACCGTCAGCACCGGGCGGGCGGTGCGGCCGATGCGCACCTCGGCGTATGCCGGGGGAGCGCCGCCGCCCCACCAGTACTGCGTCGCACAGCCCATCCCGCGGCGAATGCGGCCGTCACCCCGCAGCTGCTCGCGGTCGCTCCACCCCGAGAGCTGCTCGGCCCGGTCGTAGCAGGCCAGCAGACGCTTGGACGAGTACGCCCGGCCGCCACCCTGGTCGCGATCGGCGTGGTTTCGGCGACGCAGCTCCAGCGGGTCGATCGCGAGCGCCTCGGCCAGCTCGTCCATCGCGTTCTCGAGCGCCCATGTGCCCTCCATCACGCCGGGAGCGCGGAACGCCGCCGCCGGTCCCAGGTTCTGGCGGATCGGAACCACCATCGCGTGCACGTTGTCGCACTGGTACACCGCTTTGACCGGTTCCAGCACCGGGTACGACCATCCGGCCGATCCCAGCCCCATCACCGCGTGGGCCTCGATCGCGGTCAGCACCCCGTCACGGGTGGCGCCCAGCTCGATGTGCACGTCGGCCGGCGTGCGGAACCCGGCGGACAGATTCTCCTCGCGGCGGGACAGCACCAGCCGCACCGGTCGCTCGGTTCGCCGTGAAAGCTCGGTCGCGACCACCCCGGTGTCGCCGCACCCGATCTTGGAACCGAACCCGCCGCCCATGTACTCGCACAGCACCCGCACCTGGTCGAGCTCCAGTCCGAAGGTGGCGGCCAGCTCGCTGCGGGCGCCATAGATCCCTTGGGTGGAGCACCAGGCGGTCAGGCCGTCCGGCCGCCAGTCGGCCACGGCACAGTGCGATTCCAGTGAATTGTGGAGCTGCGCCGGGGCGTGGTAATCCGTCTCCACCGTCACGTCGGCCGCTTTCAGCGCCGCCTCGGCGTCTCCCCGCTCGTCATCGCTCGGCTCTCCCAAGAAGCGCTGAGCCTCGACGCCGGCGTCTAGGTCGATCAGGAAGTCGAGCACCTCGTACTGCGGCTGCAGAGCGATCAGCGCCGCGGCGGCCGCGTCGGCCGTGTCGGCGGCGACGGCCGCCACCGCTGCGCCGGCATACACCGGCTCGTCGGTCAACACCGCATCGCCGTCGTACTCCGGGGTGTCACCGGGGCCGAGCACGCACCGCACCCCGGGAACCGCGCGGGCGGCCTCCAGGTCGATCGACACCAGTCTCGCGTTGGCATGGGGGCTGCGCAGCATTCGCGCCTCGAGTATCCCCGGCAGGTCGACGTCGGAGGTGTACCGAGCCGAGCCGGTGACTCGCGCCCGGGCGGTGATGCGGGTGGCCTCCCGGCCGATCACCGGCGGTCGCTCATCCTGCTTCCACTCCGGCGTATCGTCTTCGTCGACCAGCACCCAGCGCTCCTCGACGCGACCCTCGATCACCGCCTCGGTCTTGATCAGCCGCGGCATCAGCCGTCGCCTTCGGCCACGGCCAGGACAGCCGCCTCGATGTTGACGTACGCGCCGCAGCGGCAGAGGTTCCCGCTCATGTGGTCACGCACCTCCTCACGAGTGGGGGCGGGGTCGCGCTCCAGCAGCGCAACCGCTGACATCAGCTGGCCGGGCGTACAGAAGCCACACTGGAATGCGTCCCGCTCGGTGAACGCCTGCTGCAGCCGTTCCAGCAGCTCGCCGCCGCCTTCCAGCGTACGCACCGAGGCGCCGTCACACGCCACCGCCAGCGTCAGGCACGAGAGAGCGGCCCGATCGTCGATCAGCACCGTGCACGCTCCGCAGGTGCCCTCGCCGCATGCCACCTTGAGCGCGGTGAGCGATTCGTCGCCTCGCAGCAGGTCGGCAAGTGTCCGGTGCGCCGGGACGTCGAACTGTCTCTCGCGACCGTTGATGGTGAGCCCAACCTGCATCCACCGGTAAGCTACCAATTTTGTCTCTCCCCACCACAGCAACCGCCCATCGGGCACCGCTCGAACTTGCCCTCGTGCCCCGCAGCGTGGAGGAGCCGGTGATGGGCTTCTACTCGCTCAACCCCCTGTCGCCGGGCGGGTGGACGGAGCTGCTGGACGAGGCCGGGCTCCCGCACCGGCTGCGGCGCCTGAACGAGCCGATCGTGGTGGGGTCGCGCACGCGGGCAACAGACTTCCGGTGCCTGCCCATGCTGGCGGCGCTGGCCTACCTCCTCAGCGAGCCGCCAGACGGCGCCAGCGCCTCGATGCGGGCCTGGGGGCTGGCGGCGCGTGTGGTGGAGCAGGCGATCGCCAGCGGAGGTGAGGTGCCTGACCTGAGCCGGTTTGCCGCCGCCTTCCCGCTGGCAGCTCACGCGGTGGGAGTGATCGA
This sequence comes from uncultured Actinomycetes bacterium, assembly GCA_963727235.1. Classification (GTDB taxonomy): domain Bacteria; phylum Actinomycetota; class Thermoleophilia; order Gaiellales; family JAICJC01; genus CAVPTL01. The sequence goes on along the minus strand of CAVSFZ010000018.1, from coordinate 17,123 downwards.
TGAGGCCGACGAGGACGGCGGTCTGATCTCGATGGAGCCGCTCGCGGCGGTGACCCTGTTCGCAGACGCCAGCATGCGGGCGCTGGCCGCTGCGGTGCGTGATCCCAAGCTCCTGACCTCACCGGATGTGCACCCGGTCGAGCTCGACCTGTCCCGTCTCCAGCCGTCGCTGCGGGCGGTGGCCCCCGAGCTGGGCGCGGTCGCCCCTGTGGTGCAGCTGCGCGACACGCTCGACCTCACGCTGACGCTGGATCTGCCCGAGCCCGACAGCGACGGCTGGCCGCTGCGGGCGGTGCCGGCCGAGCCCGCGCTGCTGCGGCGTGCGGCGCATATCTATCCGCCGCTGGGCCGGATGGCCGAGGGCTACGTGGAGCTCGACCTGGCGGCGGTGTCAGAGCTGCGGCTGGCTGCATCGGCACTCGAGTTCTCGGGCGTCAAGCTGGTGCTCCCGAGCGAGATCTCCGATCCGGTCGATCTCACCATCGAGGACGCCGAGCTGCGCCTGGTGGACGGGCCGCTGTCGCTCACCGGCACCGTCCAGTTCGACCTCTCGGCATCGCTCGGCGGTAAGCAGATCAGCCGCGAGGAGTTTCGAGAGCTGGCTCGCTCGTCCCAGCCGCTGGTGCGGCTGGGCGGGGAGTGGCGGGCGCTCTCGGGGAAGTCGCTGCTGCGGGCCAAGTCGATGGCCGCGGTGGCGTTGCACGGATCCAGCCTTCCCGCATTGACGGCGCTGGGGGCGGCACTGGGCGGAGCCTCCGACCTGCGCGGCCTGGGCGTCTCGGTCGCCGCCCCGGCCGGATCGGAGCTGGAACAGCTCGCCCAGCAGCTGTCGTCACCAGAGCTACACGCCCCGGCCGCGGCCGGCGAGGGCTTCCACGGCACTCTGCGGCCCTATCAGAACGTCGGCCTGGGCTGGCTCCTGCGGATGCGCCGGCTCGGATTGGGAGCGCTGCTTGCCGACGACATGGGACTGGGCAAGACCGTGCAGCTGATCGCCTACCTGGTCGATCGCTCCGATCAGGCGGACGGGGCGGCGCTGATCGTCGCTCCGACCTCGGTGCTGGGAAACTGGGAACGCGAGGTTCACCGGTTTGCCCCCGACCTCGATGTGCACATCCATCACGGCCCCGACCGCACCTCCAAGGTCGAGGACCTCACGCGGCACGACGTGGTTTTGACCTCGTACGCGTTGCTGGCCCGCGACCGCAAGCTGTTGACCGGTCCGACGTGGCGGGTGCTGGTGCTGGACGAGGCCCAGGCCGTCAAGAACCCGCTCACACGGGCGGCGCAGACGGCCCGTGCGATCACCGCCGGCCACCGGGTGGCGCTGACCGGCACACCGGTCGAGAACCGCCTGGATGAGCTGTGGTCGATCATGCAGATCCTCAACCCGGGCCTGCTCGGCACCCGCACCGGGTTTCGGCGGATGCTGGCAACGCCGATCGAGCGCCGCTCCGACCCGGAGGCCGAACAGCGGCTCAAGCGCATCACCGCCCCCTTTCTGCTGCGCCGCCGAAAGCACGACCCCGAGGTGCTGCCCGACCTCCCGCCGCGGCAGGATTCGACGGAGTTCTGCACGCTCACGCTCGAGCAGGCGGGGCTGTACCAGGCCACCATCGACACCATCCTGGGCGGTGTGCAGCAGTCCGACGGGATCGCCCGCCGCGGCCGCGTGCTGGCGCTGATCACCCGGCTCAAGCAGGTGTGCAACCACCCCGTGCACGCGATGGGCGCCCCGGGCCCGTTGCGGGAGCGCTCGGGCAAGCTCGATCGTATGACCGAGATGCTCACCGAGGTGGTGGAGGAGGGCGAAAACGCGCTGGTGTTCACGCAGTTCGCGGTCATGGGCCGGCTGATCGCAGACCACCTCGAGCGCGAGCTGGCGCTCGAGCGCCTGTACCTGGACGGCTCGCTCACCAGGGACGCCCGTGAGCGGGTCGTCGACCGCTTCCAGACCGGCAGCGAGCCGCGCGTGCTGGTGGCGTCGCTGCGAGCAGGAGGCACCGGCCTCAACCTGACAGCCGCCAGCCACGTCTTTCATTTCGACCGGTGGTGGAACCCTGCGGTCGAGGATCAGGCCTCCGACCGCGCCCACCGGATCGGGCAGACACGGGTTGTGCAGGTGCACCGGCTGGTGTGTGCCGGAACGATCGAGGAGCGGATCGACCAGCTGATCGCCGAGAAGCGTGACCTGGCCACCCGGATCGTCGACCGGGGCGTCGAATCCACAATCTCCGAGCTGACCAACGACGAGCTGGAAGACCTCGTTCGGCTGCGTCGCTAAACCTGCGAAACTCTCGGCGTGACACCCGAAGCACACCTGCTCGCGCGGCTGGTCGAGATCGAGAGCCCCACCGGCGGGGCGGAGGGCATCGCTCGGGTCGGTGATCTGATCGCCGATGAGCTCGCCGGCATCGGTGCGGCGGTGGAACGGCGCGAGGGCGGATCGGTTGTGGCGTATCTCGGCGAGGCGGTGTCCGATCCGCTCTTGGTGATGGCCCACATGGACACGGTGTGGCCGGTGGGCACGCTCGCCAAGATGCCCGTGCGGATTGAGGACGGGTTTCTGTGGGGGCCGGGGTCGCTTGACATGAAAGCCGGCATCGTGATCGCGATCGAGGCGCTGCGTGGTATCGGAGCCACGCCACGGCCGGTGATCGTGCTGGTCACCGCCGACGAGGAGATCGGGAGCCCCGAGGGGCGTCCGCTGGTCGAGGAGCTGGCCCGCTCGGCGGCCGCCGCACTGGTGGTCGAGCCGCCCGTCCGCGAAGGCACGATCACGACCGCCCGCTCCGGCCTGGCCCGGTACCAGCTGTACATCCAGGGACGCTCGGCACACGCCGGCAACGGCCACCGCGGAGGCATCTCGGCGACCGAGGAGCTGGCCCACCAGACGCTCGCGCTGCACGCGCTGGCCGACCGGATCGACGGCGCCCGCATCAACGTCGGCCAGGTTGGTGGGGGCAGCGGCGATAACGTGGTCGCAGCGGAGGCGTGGGCGCGGATCGACGCCCGGGCGTGGACGACCGACGCCCAGCTCCAGCTGGAAGCTGCCATTCATGGGCTGCGGCCGCGGCTGGAAGGAGCAGAGCTGACGGTGCGCGGCGGCATCACCCGCCCGCCGATGAATCAGTCACACGTGGCCGAACGCCTGGCCCAGCGCGCTATCGAGATCGCCCACGGCATCGGCATCAAGCTCGACCAGAACACCTCGGCGGGTGGGTCCGACGGGAACTTCGCGGCCGCGGTGGGAATCCCGGTGCTGGACGGGCTCGGCCCGGATGGGGTCGGGGCGCATGCCATCGACGAGCGCGTCTCGCTCGAATCCCTCTCCGAGCGGATCCATCTGCTGCGGGCACTACTGTTACAATTGTAATGCCGTAATTTGGCAGGTGTCCTTTTGGCAGGTTGTCGATCGCTACTCAGGGAGGGCGGCTCGGTGGAGACATCACATCTCAAGCGCGGCCATTGGCTGGTCGTGGGTGGCGCGGCGGTGACGCTGATCAGCGTCCTGTTCTTTTCGTGGTACTCGGTCAGTGTCGGTCCGATCAGCGTGTCGATAAGCGCCTGGGATACCGGGGCTCTCGGCAAGCTGGCGGTGTTGGGTGCGCTGCTGCTGGCGGCCACCGCGGTTGCAATCGTCATGAACCTCCAGGAGCAGGTGCCGTTTTCGCTCGCGACCGCGGCGCTGGGGCTGGGGGCGTTCGTGTTTCTGATGACGATCCTGAAGTTCATCGACGTTCACAGCTACACGTCGTTCGGGCTGTGGCTGACGATGATCGCCTCGGCGGTTGCGACCTACGGCGGCTATGAGCTCGAGGGCCACACCGCGTTTGCCGGCGGTGGCTTCCCGCCCGGCAACACCGGTGGCAGCAGCGGCGGCGGCGACGCCGCGTAACAACGGCGCCGGGTGAATAACGGTGCCAGGCACCGTTATTCACCCGGGCAACAAATGCCGAGAGACTCGGAATCTGGACAAGCCCCCTCGCAAGTCCGTAGGTTCCGAGTCTCTCGGGTGGGTGCTCGGAGCTAGACGGTTACGATCCCCCTCGAGTCCGTCGGCCCCGTTGGTGCGTGAGCGACCTCCAGCTACGCCGCGATCAGACGGCGGGCAAGCACATACTCGAATCGACGGCCCTCGTGCCTTTCAGACGCGTCGTTCGCTATCTCTGCCGCGGCGACACTGCGAAGCGCCCGCTCGGCGTGTTTAGCGGCCGCGGCGGCTTCGAAACCGCCGCGACTCCCCACTCGTTCCACTGTAATCACGGTGACCCCCCTGTTCACTGCCGGTCGCGCCGACCCCCGTCTGCAACGACCCAATGACTCTCTTCTCTCGGGATAGCGAGCCTTCCGGTAGGCGTCAATGACCTTGGGGCGTTCCGTACATAACCCTTACAGTTTGCGACTCACGACTCGATCAGCTGACGCACCTCAACGGCGCCGCCATAGCGAGCAGCGGGGACGGTCGCGGCCAGCTTGATGGCCGCATCCAGATCTTCTGCCTCGAGGAAGAAGTAGCCGCCGAGTGCCTCCTTGGCCTCCGTGAACGGCCCGTCCGTGGCCAGCGTCCGGCCGTCCTGGACGCGCACCGTGGTGGCCGTCTCCGGTGAGGCCATGCGCTCGCCCGGAGTCACCCCGGCGGTCTGGTTGAGGGCGGCGTAGTCGGCCCACACCTGCTGCGTCTCCTCCTGCGAAAGCCGGCTTTGGACTTCGAGGGCGTCCCCCTGGTAGATCTGCATCAGAAACTTCATCGTGTCCTCCTTGGGTTGCTGTTCATACTAGGAACGAGCGGGCGCCCGGGGATTCGACAACGGCGAGCCATACATGTGTTGACAAACATATGTGCTGACGCTTATATACGGATATGCCCTCGAGCTTCGACGTCGTCTGCGATCCCGCCCGCCGGCAGCTGCTCGACCTGCTGCGCCACCAGCCTCACTCGGTCGGTGAGCTTGCGGCCGCGACCGGATTGAGCCAGCCCAACACGTCCCGGCACCTGAGGATCCTGCGGGACGCCGGGATGGTCTCCAGCCGGGCCAACGGCCAGCGCCGCATGTACGAGCTGCGACCCGAGGGCTTCGCCGAGGTGGTGGGCTGGCTGACGCCCTACGCGCTTCTGGCTACACGTCCTTGACGGCGGTGGCGAGGTTGATCACGGACTCTTTGGCGTCGCCGAACAGCATGGTCGTCTTGGGGTCGTAGAAGAGCTCGTTTTCGATCCCGGCAAAGCCCGTGTTCATGGAGCGTTTCAGCACCACCACCGCCGCCGACTGGTCGACGTTCAGCACCGGCATGCCATAGATGGGGCTGCCGGGAGTGTTCTTGGCGGCGGGGTTGACCACGTCGTTGGCGCCGATCACGAGGGTGACGTCGGTGCGCTGGAACTCGTTGTTGATGTCGTCCATCTCATACAGCTGTGTGTAGGGCACGTCGGCTTCGGCCAAGAGCACGTTCATGTGCCCGGGCATACGGCCCGCCACCGGGTGGATGGCGTAGCGCACGTCCACGCCCCGGGCCTCGAGCACGTCGGCCAGCTCACGCACGTTGTGCTGGGCCTGGGCGACCGCCAGGCCGTAGCCGGGCACGACCACCACCCGGCGGGCGTAGGCCAGCATCACGGCCACGTCGTCGGGTGAGGTGGCCCGCACGTGCATATCGCCGCCGGGTCCGGCGCCGGGTGCGGCGGTGCCGCCGCCGGTGCCGAACGCGCCGAAGATGACGTTGGCGATGGTGCGGTTCATGGCCTTGCCCATCATCTGGGTGAGCAGCGTGCCGGAGGCGCCCACCAGCGTGCCGGCGATGATCAGGACGTTGTTGGAGAGCACGAAGCCGGTCGAGGCGGTGGCCAGGCCGGTGAACGCGTTCAGGAGTGAGATCACGACCGGCATGTCGGCGCCGCCGATCGCCAGCACCATCTGCACACCCAGGATCAGGGCGAGCACCATCGCTGCGATCAGCACGGTCTGGTTCTCGTGCCCGGTTGCGAGGTACGCGCTCAGGATCAAGATCACCGCGAACAGACCCGCGGTGATCAGCTTTTGGCCGGGAACGGTCTTGGGGCTTCCGCTGAGCATCTCTTGGAGCTTTCCGAACGCCACCATCGAGCCCGAGAAGCTGAGCGAGCCCACAACCGCCGAGAACAGGATCGAGATGATGATCTTGGCCTGGATGTCGCCCGGGCCGCCGATGGAGTCGTGGTAGTCGGAGAACGCCACCAGGGCGGCTGCGCCGCCGCCCAGGCCGTTGAACAGCGCCACCATCTGGGGCATGGCGGTCATCTTCACGCGGCGGGCTCCGATCGCACCGGCGATTCCGCCCACCAGCGCGCCGATGATGATCCAGGTGTAGCTCTTGACCGAGTCGTCGCACAGCGTGGCGATGATCGCGATGGCCATGCCCACCGCCGCGATCCGGTTGCCGCTGCGGGCGGTGGCCGGAGACGAGAGCCGTTTGAGGCCGATGATGAAGAAGATCGCGCAGACCAGGTAGGCGGCGCCGATCCAGTCGGCCTTACTCATCCTTTTTCTCCGGCGTCGGCCGTTTCTTGAACATCTCCAGCATGCGGTCGGTGACCAGGAATCCGCCGACCACGTTGGAGGCGCCGAAGGCCACGCCGATCGCTCCCAGGATGTTGGTCAGTGTCGACAGGTCGGCTCCGGCGACCAGGATCGCGCCCACGATCACGATCCCGTGGATGGCGTTGGTGCCGGACATGAGCGGCGTGTGCAGAGTGGTGGGGACGCGGTTGATCACCTCGATGCCGACGAACGCCGCCAGCACGAACACGGTGATCTCGATCAAGAGGCTTTCGTTCATGCACGCTCCCCAGAGAGCAGTCGGGTGGTGACCTTGCCGCCGTGGGTGATGATCGCGTCGGCGGTGATCTCGTCGTCGAAGTCGAGCTGGAGCTCTCCATCGGAAACCAGGTGGTCAAGCACCGCCTGGACGTTTCTGGCATACATCTGGCTGGCGTGAAGCGGCATGGTGGACGGCAGGTTGAGCGTGCCCACCACGACCACGTCGTGTGCCGTTGTGACCTCTCCCGGCACGGTCAGCTCGCAGTTGCCGCCGGTCTCCGCAGCCAGGTCGACGATCACCGAGCCGGCCCGCATCGCCTCCACCGCCGATGCGGGGATCAACCGCGGCGCCGGGCGGCCCGGCACCAGCGCCGTCGTCACGACCACGTCGGAATCGGCGATGAACTGCTCCAGCAACTCCTGCTGGCGGGCCTGCTGCTCGGGCGTCAGCGCGATCGCATAGCCACGCTCGTCCTGGCCGCCGCCGACGTCCAGCTCCACGAACTTGGCACCCAGGCTCTCGACCTGCTCCTTCACCACCGGGCGGGTGTCGAACGCCGACACCACTCCTCCCAGCCGGCGCGCGGTCGCGATCGCCTGAAGTCCCGCGACACCCGCGCCCAGCACCAGCACCTTGGCCGGGGCGACCGTGCCGGCGGCCGTCATCAACATCGGAAAGAAACGCGGCAGCCGCTCAGCCGCGATGATCACAGCCTTGTACCCCGCCACCGTGGCCTGAGACGACAGCGCATCCATCCGCTGGGCCCTCGACACCCGCGGCACCGACTCCATCCCAAAGCTTGTCACCCCGGCGGCTGCCAGCGACTGCACCAGATCGGCGTCGATCAGCGGCCACACATAGCCGATCACGACCTGCCCGGAACGCAGCCGGGAGACCTCGTCCTGACCGATCTTGCCGATGTGGACGACGATGTCGGCCGCGCCCAGCACGTCGTCGATCGAGCCCAGCGTCGCGCCGGCCTCGCGATAGGCCTCATCGGGCAGCGACGCGCCCGCACCCGCACCCGCCTCCACCAACACCTCAAACCCCGCCGCCACCAGCCGCGAGACGGCATCCGGCGTCAGAGCAACACGATGCTCAGACGGGGCGAGCTCAACTGGGACACCCACACGCATAGCGGAGGATCGTACCGATCCGGCCGGAGCGCCCTCAGGTCAACCGTCGAGCCACGCCGACCGGCCGCCGTTGGCGCTCCACACGACGGGGAAGAACGACTCATCCATTTCCATCGAGTCCCGCCGCCGGTAGCGGGAGTAGATCAGGTCGGTGTGATCGGGATCGAACCGGCTTTCGGCCGGCAGCAGATGCGAGATCAGCGCGCGCCTGTGCGCGCTGGTGGCGGTGTTCGGGCCCGACCCGTGGAAGGTGTTGTGGTGGTGGAACGAGGCTCCGCCGGCTTCGACCACGACAGGGGTGAGGTCGAGCTCGGCGTCGACGCCGGCGGGGTTGGCGCGGCGGGCCGGGTCGAGCCAGTCCGGCGGGGCGTGGAACTCTCCCCGGTTCTTCTCGGAGCGCGGCCAATGGTGTGAGCCGGTGACGAAGGTCATGGTGCCGGCCTCGGCCGACGTCGGCTCCAGCGCGATCCAGCAGGTGATCATCTCGCCGGGTACGAGGTAGTCGAGGTAGGCGCCGTCCTGGTGCATGCCCAGCGACAGCGTGCCGGGTGGCTTCCAGATGCAGTTGTCCTGGAGGATGCGGACGCCGTCGTAGCCCATCAGCTCGGCGCAGGCAGCACCGGTGCGCTCGCTCAGCACCTGCCGGGCGAGCACCGTATCGGCCTTCCAGCCGTTGCAGATCTGACGGGTGCGGTTCTCGGGATCGCGGCCGGCCACCCAGTTGACCTCGTCCGGCTTGATCCCGGTCTCGTACTCCTCGCGGAAGATCGCTTCGAACCGCTCGCGCAGCAGATCGACCTGCTCTGCGGGGATGAAGTCCCGCTCGATGATCAGGAAGCCGTCGCGGTCGAACGCCGCCCGCTGCTCGGAAGTGAACACGCCCGGTATGTTACGGATGTGCACGAGACCTATGCAAGCGTCGCCGAGCTTCCCCTGCGAATTGATTCATACGATCTGGAAGGGCTCGAGCTCGACACCGGCGGGTGGGTGCGGCGAACGACGGTGATCAGGCTGCGGGGGGCCGGGCACGAGGGGGTGGGGGAGGACGTCACCTACAACCCCGACGAGCAGGTTGTGCTGCAGCGGGCGGGGCCGATCCTGCCGCTGGTCGGCGCCCACACCGTCGAGACCTTCTCGCGCCTGCTGGAGGGGTTGGAGCTGTTTCCCGAGCCTCCCGCGTGGGACGGCGCGATCAACTACCGGCGCTGGGGGTATGAGGCGGCGGCACTCGATCTGGCGCTGCGTCAGGCCGACCTCAACCTGGCAACGGCCTTGGGGATCGAGGCCGCGCCGGTGCGCTTCTGCGCGTCGATGGGGCTGGGCGAGCCGCCCACCGCCGATGTCATCCATCGCTGGCTGGAGGTCAATCCACAGCTTCGGTTCAAGCTGGACGCGACAGTCGAGTGGGACGACGCGCTGGTGGCTGAGCTGGCGGAAACGGGAGCGGTGGACGTGGTCGACCTGAAGGGCCACTACGCGGCCAACTGGATCGACTTCCCCGCCGATGAGGGGCTCTACCGGCGAGTCGCCGAGGGTCTTCCCGGCGTGCTGATCGAGGATCCCCGGCTCGAACCGGAAACCGATGCAGTGCTGGCGCCGCATCGCGCGCGGGTGACCTGGGACGCGCCCATCCACAGCGTGGATGACATCCGCGGGCTGCCGTTCGCACCCAGGGTGATCAACTTCAAGCCATCTCGGTTCGGGTCGGTGCGCGAGCTTCTGGCCGCCTATGACTACTGCCGGGCCGAGGGCATCTCCGGGTACGGCGGCGGCCAGTTCGAGCTCGGCCCAGGCCGCGGCCAGATCCAGCACCTGGCCTCGCTGTTCCACGCCGACGCACCCAACGACGTCGCGCCCTCGATCTACAACGAAGGCGTGCGCGCCGGCCTCCCGCCCAGCCCGCTGCCACCGCCCACCGCCCCCACCGGCTTCCGGTGAATAATTGGTGCCAGGCACCGATTATTCACATCGAGCGTAGGCGTCGGCAGACAGTTGCCTGGCTGAGGCCGAAGGCTGCCGCGATTTCGGCCTGGCTGTAGCCGTGGTCAAAGTGTGCGGCTGCCAGCCCGGCCTCCCCTTCGCGTGCCAGCACAGCGAGAGGCGGACGCTTCGGGGAGCGCTCCCCGTCGGCCACGAAGCTGCGATAGACATCCGCGTCACCGTCAAAGTACTCGAGTGCCAACTGGCGATCGAGCATGCGCGGAGCGGGGCACAAGCCTGCCAGCGCCCGATGAGCTGACCAGCGCCAAATATCCCGATCGTCCGTCACTCCAGCGCGCCACGGATTGAGCGCGATGTAACGGAAGCTTTCGAGCAGATGCGCGTCATGCCGGATCACAGAGGTGTGAAACCGCCTTTCGAACAGATGTCCACTTGTCCCGTGGGTGGCGTTGAACCGATGGGCATGCCGGGTCGTCAGCGAGTGCATTCCGACCGAGAGCCCACCTGCGCCCACGCGCACCAGCAGGTGGGCGTGGTTACTCATCAGGCAGTAGCTCAGGAGGCTCCACCCGGTCAGTTCCCCGGAGTGCGAAAGGGCGCCGAGGAACGAACGGCGGTCGGCGTTGTCGACGAAGATCGGCAACCCTCGATTCCCGCGCACAGTTATGTGCTGCAACGACCCTTCCGTTTGCTCCCGCGGCTGTCGGCCCATACAACCAGGCTATGCGGAGGCCGCGTTGCGGAACCGTCACGAGCGGCGACGAAACAGCCTCGAGTTCGTCGGGTGAATAATTGGTGCCTGGCACCAATTATTCACAGCTTGGTTGTGTCTGGGCCTTGGCGTTCGCGGGTGGCTTCGTAGGCTTCGATCTCGGCCAGGTTGAGCTCGGTCAGCGCGATGTCGTCCCAGCCGTTGAGCAGGCGCTCGCGGACGTCCGGGTCGGTCGCGAACGCCGCCTCGCGTCCTGAAGGCAGGGTGACCCGCTCGGTCTCGAGGTCGATCGTGACCTCGGCCGGAGCGGCCTCGATCAGCTCGCGCACGTCGGCCCGCGGCAGCTCCACCGTCAGCAGCCCGATCTTGGAGCAGTTGGTGCGGAAGATGTCGGCGAAGCTCTCCGCCACGATCGCATCGAAGCCGTAGTCCTGGAGCGCCCACGGGGCGTGCTCGCGTGACGAACCGCAGCCGAAGTTGGCGCCGGTCACCAGGATCGGCGCACCGGCGAACTCGGGTCGCCTCAGCGGGAAATCGGGATCCTTCATCCAGTCGTCAAACAGAAACTGCCCGAACCCGGTGCGCTCGATCCGCTTGAGGTACTGCTTGGGGATGATCTGGTCGGTGTCGACCGATTCCATGTCCAGCGCCGCGACGCTGCCCGAGACCTGCCGCACCGGATTCATGCGAGCTCCCTGACATCGGCCAGATGCCCGCTGACAGCCGCCGCGACCGCCATCTCGGGACTCATCAGGTGGGTGCGCCCGCCGCGCCCCTGGCGTCCCTCGAAGTTGCGGTTGGAGGTGGACGCGCAGCGCTGGCCGGGAGCCAGGATGTCGGGGTTCATCCCCAGGCACATCGAGCAGCCGGCGCCTCTCCACTCGAACCCCGCGCGGCGGAAAACTTCGTCCAAACCCTCAGCCTCAGCTTGAGCTTTAACTAAGGCCGATCCGGGTACCACCATGGCGCGCACGGACTCCGCCACCCGGCGTCCGTTCACGATCGCCGCCGCGGCACGCAGATCCTCGATGCGCGAGTTGGTGCATGATCCCAGGAACACCCGGTCGATGGCGATCTCCTGCAGCGGCGTACCCGGCGTCAGGTCCATGTACTCGAGCGCGCGTTCGTCAACCTCGCCGTCGGGCTCGGGCACGCGGTCGGTGATCGCGGCCACCTGGCCGGGGTTGGTGCCCCAGGACACCTGGGGCGCGATCTTGGTGACGTCCACCTCGACCACGTCGTCGAACGTGGCGCCCTCGTCGCTCGCCAGCGAGCGCCACTCCTCGACGGCCGCGTCGAAATTCTCCGGTGCACCGGGCCTGCCCTCGAGGTAGGAGAAGGTGGTGTCGTCGGGTGCCATCATGCCGGCGCGCGCGCCCGCCTCGATCGACATGTTGGCGATCGTCATGCGGCCCTCCATCGACAGCCGGCGGATGGCCTCGCCGTGGTATTCGACCACGTGCCCGGCGGCGCCGCCGGTGCCGATCTGGCCGATCGTGCCCAGGATCAGGTCCTTGGCGGTGCAGCCCACGCCCAGCTCGCCGCGGTAGTCGATCAGCATCGTCTTGGGCCGGCGCTGCGGCAGCGTCTGAGTGGCCAGCACGTGCTCGACCTCGCTCGTCCCGATTCCGAATGCCAGCGCACCGAACGCGCCGTGGGTGGAGGTGTGCGAGTCGCCGCATACCACTGTCATTCCCGGTTGGGTGACTCCCAGCTCAGGGCCGATCACGTGCACGATTCCCTGTCGGCGGTGGCCCAGGGCGTAGAGCACCACTCCGAACTCCTCGCAGTTGCGAGTCAGCGCCTCGAGTTGCAGCCGGCTGAGCTCGTCGGGCTCGCCTGGACCGGTGGCGACGTTGTGGTCGGCGGTGGCCAGGGTACGGTCGGGGCGGCGCACCTTGCGTCCGGCCAGGCGAAGGCCCTCGAACGCCTGAGGGCTGGTCACCTCGTGCACCAGATGCAGGTCGATGAACAGCAGGTCGTAGCCGACCTCGTGGGCCTCCCAGACCTTCTCGAACATCGTTCGCGGCGCCGCCATGAGCGGCATTGTACGCGGCTAGGGCAGCCGGTGAACGCCTATCACAACGATGGTGTGAGAGGCATCTGGCTATCGCTTGTTGAGCCGGCCGGCTGCCCAGGCGTAGGGCCGCGCGGGCACCAGCTGCAGCGCCTTGATGCCGACCGCCATCGGCAGCGGGAACGCGATCACCACCTTGCCTCGATCGATGCCGTGCACGATTCGCTCGGCCGCGTCGTCGGGCTCGAGCAGGAACGGCATCGGGAAGCGGTTGTGCGAGGTCAGGTCGGTACGCACGAACCCGGGGCAGACGGTGATCACGGAGATCCCCAGCGGCTTCAGATCGATCCGCAGCGCCTCCAGCATGTTGATCATCGCCGCCTTGGTCGGGCCATACCCCTCCGACCGGGGGAAGCCGCGGTACCCGGCCAGGCTGGCCATGCCCACGATCGTGCCGGCGCGGCGGCGGCGCATGCTGGGAAGCACCGCTTCGATTCCGTGAACGAGCCCCATCACGTTGGTGTCAAAGTGGCGCCGCACCACTGCCGAGTCCCATGACTCGACCAGCACCTGCTGCCAGAACGCCGCGTTCATGATCGCGATGTCGATCTCGCCCAGCTCCTCCGAGATGGCGGCCGCGGCGGCCACCATGGCATCGCGATCGGTCACATCCACCGGCACCGGCAGCACGGTGCCGCCCAGCTCGGCCGCGATCTGCTCGAGCTTCTCGCCGCGGCGGGCGCTGATCGCCACCCGATGCCCGGCCGCCGAGTACACCCGCGCCAGCTCGGCGCCGATACCGCCGGACGCCCCGGTCACCCACACCGTCTGCGGCTCGCTCACCGCGAGCTCCGCGACAACAGGATCTGGGCATCGCCCAGCGCACCGGTCGCGAATCCAGCCTCACAGTAGGCCAGGTAGAACTCCCACATCCTGCGGAACTCATGGGTGAACCCGAGCGCAGCGACCTGCGTCCGCTGCGCGACGAACCGCTCCCGCCACTCGGCCAGCGTGCGTGCGTAGTGCCTGCCGATCTGCTCGTGGCACTCAGCCCGCAGGGATGAGCCGGCCAGGGCCGCGTCGATGGCCTCCAGAGACGGGATCAGCCCTCCCGGGAAGATGTACTTGTGAATCCAGCCGTACTGGCGGCGGGTCGCCAGGAAGCGCTGATGCGGCATCGTGATCGTCTGCATCGCCATCATGCCGCCTCGATCCAGCAGCCGATCGCAGGCCGCGAAGAAGGTCGGCCAGTACGCCTCGCCGACGGCCTCGAACATCTCCACCGACACGATCTTGGAGTACCTGCCGTCGATCTCGCGATAGTCGCGCTCCAGCACCGTCACCCTGTGATCGAGTCCGGCCGCTGCGATCCGGCTGATCGCCATCTCCCGCTGGCTGGGGGAGACGGTGACGCTGGTCACCCGGCAGCCGGTGGTGCGGGCGGCGTGAATCGCCATCCCGCCCCAGCCGGTGCCGATCTCGAGCAGGTGATCGTCGGAGCCCAGATCGAGCATCGCGCACAGCCGTGCGTACTTGCGCTCCTGCGCCTGTGCCAGCGTGTCGCCCGGCTCGAACACCCCGCACGAGTAGGTCATCGACTCGTCCAGGAACAGCGCGAACAGCTCGTTGGAGAGGTCGTAGTGGTGGACGATGTTCTCCACCGCCCGGTCGACCGTGTTCTCGCCGCGCATCCCCAGAGACGGTTCGTAGAACTGCCGCAGGCGCTGCAGCGGCTGGGGGATCAGCGTGGTCAGCGAGGCGGCGAACACTCCCAGCACGGCGGCTAGGTCAGACGCGGTCCAATCCCCGGCCATGTAGGCCTCGCCAAACCCGATCTTGCCGTCGCGGCCCAGCCGCCGCCAGAACGCCTCACGCTCGATCACCATCACGGGCGCGCCCGGTCCCCCTTCGCTGATCACCCGTCCGTCGCCCTGCTCCACCCGCAGCGGCAGCCGGGCGACGGTGCGCTCGAACAGTCCTCGGGCGATGGTCGCGCGCACGCGGCTGGGTGCGGCGTCGGGAACGTGCGGGCCGCGGCGGGTGCGGGTGACGGCCTCGACGGTCATCCCACGCCCTCCTGGGGCTCGTGCACCGGGCGGGGAATGCGGCGCAGCCCGCGGGCGCGCAGGGCAACTCCGTGGAGATGGATCAATGCCGTCACTCTTGCGGTCATCAGCGGTTGTGACACCAGCATCCTCCTCACATTTCGCTCGGTCAACCGTAGCCGCCGGCCCGTCAGCGCGGCGCGAAACACGCAGCGGTCGTCCTGAACCAGATCCATGGTCACGTTGAGTCGGTTCCCCGGGGGGGCGAAGTTCATGCGATAGCGTCCGTCGACGGTCAGAAACGGCGACACGTAGAACTCCTTGTCGGCCTCGCTGCGCCCACGGTCGTCGGGTCGCAGCAGATAGCAGTGGCGCTCGCCGTAGGTGTTGTGCACCTCCGCCACGACGCAGGCCAGCCGCTCGTCCCGATCGTGGCAGTAGTACAACGACAGGGGATTGAACACGTAGCCCAGCACCCGGGCGTTGGTCAAGAGCATCACCCGGCCACCTTCGAGATCGACGCCCTGGCCCGCGAGGTAGTTCGCCAGGTTGGTTTTGATCGGGAGCGCGGGATCGCCCAGGTGATCTCGGCTGTGGATCGTGGTCAGCGCCCGCCGGTTGTGCCCAAACGACGGGAGTGCCTGCGACAGCTGGTCGAGCTCGTCCAGGTCGACCATCCACATGTACACGCCGTAGCGGAACAGGTTGCGCTTGGGGGCCAGTCGGTGGTGCATCACCTGGCCTTGGTAGAGGCACGAGCACATCACCAGTCACATCCCATCGCCCGCGCCGCCTGCAATCCCGACCGGCAGCCGTCTTCGTGGAACCCAAACCCGTGATAGGCGCCGCAGTAGTACGTGTTGGCGACGCCCTGCAGGGACGGCAGCCGCCGCTGGGCGGCGACCGTGTCGATGGTGTAGGTGGGGTGGTGGTAGACCATTGACCGCAGCCGGCTGTCGGCGGCGATCCGATCGGTCTGGTTGAGCGTGACGCAGTACTCGAGCGGCTCGCGCAGCGCCTGCAGGCGGTTGAGGTGGTAGGTGACGTGAACGTTGGAGCGGCCACCGGTGGAGCAGCCGTCGAGCAGATAGTTCCATGAGGCCCGAGCGCCTGCAGCCTGCGGCAGGAGGCTTGGATCGGTGTGCAGCACGGTGTGATTGGTGGAGTACGAGAATGCGCCCAGAACCTCTCGCTCATCCGGCGTGGGGTCGTCCAGCAGCGCCAGCGCCTGATCGGGATGGGTGGCCACCACGACGCGGTCGAACGCCTCGCCGTTGATCAGCACCCGGCCGGCCTCTCGGCGCAGCGAGTGCACCGGAGTGGACGAGCGCACCTCCTCGCCGAGGATGTCGGTGACGCGCTGGACGTACACCCGGCTGCCACCGCAGACGGTCTTCCAGGTGGGGGAACCTTTGACCGACAGCATGCCGTGGTTGGAGAAGAACTGAAACAGGTATCGGGCCGGGAAGTCCAGCATGTCGACGTTCGAGGATGACCATATCGCTCCGGTCAGCGGTAGCAGGAAATGGTCGCGGAAGTAGTCGCTGTACCGGCCCTCCACGACAAACCGGCCGAGCGTCAGCCGGTGGCTGCGGTGATCGCTCAGCACCCGCTGCGCGTGGCGGTGGAACAGCTTGATCTCGGCCAGCATGCGCAGATACCGGGCCCGCGCCAGGGTGCCCAGCCGGGGGGCGATGCCGACCATGCCCCGGGCGCCGGCGTACTCCAGTCCGCAGCCGTCGCAGCGCACCCCGAAGGACATGTCCGAGTCCTGGATGCGCACGTCCAGCTCGGAGAAGAGGCGCACCAGGGTGGGGTAGGTGCGCAGGTTCATCACGATGAATCCGGTATCCAGCCCCAGCTCGCGGCCGTCGGCGGTGCGCACCGACACCGTGTGGGCGTGCCCGCCGACCCGTTCGTCCTGCTCGAACATCGTCACCTGGTGGTGACGTGAGATCACATAGGCAGCCGTCAGGCCGGCGATGCCGCTTCCGACCACAGCGACTCGCAGTCGCTTCCCGGCATTCACACCAGCATCCGGCAGCCGCGATCGGCCGGCTCGTCGAAGGCTCGGGCGATCTGATCGTCCATCGGCGCGAGGCCCAGCGCCCCGAAGGCGAAGCGACGGGTGAGCGCGTGCCACACCGGGCCGCGGTCGAGCATGGTGTGGCCGGCGCGCGCCACCTCGAACCGGCACGTGCGGGCGCCGGCATCCCGCAATCCCACCGCAAGCGCATACGACCCGGCGGGGTCGGTGACGCGGTCGCGCAGGCCGTGGGCGAGCATGACGGTGCGTCCGGCGGCCTGGTCGATCACATCCTCGGGCGTGATCCACGTGGCCAGGCCAACGACGGCGGTGACCGCCGGGTGACCGCAGCCCAACACCGCTGCCCGCGCGCCCATCGAGTGTCCCACCACGCAGATCGGCGCGTCATGACGATCGGCCATGCGGTCGAGCGCCCACCGCAGATCGG
>CAVSFZ010000017.1:0-101282 GCA_963727235.1 uncultured Actinomycetes bacterium | reverse complement strand
TCAAGCGGGTTGATGACGGCGGCCGCCTGGCGGTGTCCAAGGTGGGCGGGTCGTTTCCGTGGGTGTGGGGCGAGGGTCCGGTGGATGTGCTCGGGGATCGTGATCAGCTGACCGGTGTGCTCAGCTTCGGCTCGCGGCATATCTCCGACGAGTCGCCCAACAAGGAGCAGACCGAGAAGGCGGTGCGCTGGCGCGACGCGTGGGTCGAGACGATGCGCGACGAGGCGGCACTGGCCGCCGCCGGGGTGCGCCCCGGCTCGCGAGTGGTGCCAACGGCGTATCGCAAGCGGCCGGTGCGGCTGGGGCCCGAGGGAGAGTACGTCGCCTCGTATGCGATCGACGACAAGGGTGCGGTGGCCGGGCTGCTCGATCTGGCCGCCAGGTTGGCGGAGCCGCCTCGCTGCGACGTCGAGCTGGTGTTCACCTCACGCGAGGAGATCGGCTGCGTGGGTGCGTCGTTCTACACCGGGCGCACCGTCGCGAGCTCACTGATCGCCCTCGAGGTGACGCCCGTCGCCAAGGAGTACAAGATCACGCTGGGGCCCGACCCGGTGCTGATCGCCGCCGATTCGTACGGCCCGCTGCACGACCTCCTCGGTCGGGAGCTGGCCGAGGCCGCCGGCGCCGCCGGACTGACGATGCAGCACGCGGTGGTGTCCAACTTCGGCTCGGACGCCTCGTCGGCGCTGCGCTCCGGAAACGTGGCCCGCACCGCCTGCCTGGCCTTTGCCACCGAGAACACCCATGGCTTTGAGATCGCCCATCTCGACGGCATCACGAACTGCGTGACCGTGCTCGAACGCTGGCTGGCGTAACGACCTGCGGGCACGCGTAGAATGCGAACTCTCGGCGGAGTAGCTCAGCTGGTTAGAGCAGCGGAATCATAATCCGCGTGTCGGGGGTTCGAGTCCCTCCTCCGCTATTGCTCAAAGGCTTCACAGGGGCGAGGACGCCCGCTTCGGTGTCAGGCCCGAGGCGTTCCCCGTCCCCCGTTGCCGAACGCCAGGTGAGCGCGAGCCATCCAGGCAGCCGCCTTGACGTTTTTCGAGTTCTCGGCAACGGTTCACTCTTGCGAAATAGCACGACCGGTCGTATTATGATAAAGTCGCACGAACGATCGTGCTAACTACTCAGGGAGAGAGCCCATGTTCACCCCAGCAGCGAGCAACCAGATGACGAAGAGAGCCAGTACCACCGTTCGGTACGAGACGCGCACGACGATCGACCGACCCATCAACGACGTGTTCGCGCTTTTGGCCGACCTGGATGGGTACAGAACATGGATGCGCCGCACGGGTTTGTTCCGCCGATCGGGTCAAACCTCCGACGGCCCTCTCGGCCTGGGAACGACATACTTCGACGCCACGAGGATGGGCACGTTCCGCGGTGAGGTGAGTGACTACGACCCACCGGCGCGGATCGGCTTCCGCGAGACTCTCCGCTGGTTCGGCTCCGACCTGATGGAGGCGCGACCGGTCTTCGTCCTCGTCGAGGCAGACCGGGACAAGACGATCGTTCATCACGTCGCGGAGGGTGAGTTGTTCGGAATGATGCGGTTGATGAAGCCGGTTGCGGCTCTGTTGGCGAGAAGCGAGCGGGCCCGAACCGTCGAGTCGTTGAGGCGTTCGCTGGAGTCGGACTAGCCGTCCCCGACGCCGTTAGCCCTTGTGCGTTCCTTTACAAGGACGTCTGCGGCCCCGGCATCCGAAGCCCAAACCTTGACGACGCGGGCCGGCGTGGATGTCACTGATCGTTGGACTGCTCATCGCGATAGTCACCCGATGACGAGGGCGGCACCACATGGGCTGAGTCCGCTGGTCGGCTTTGCCAGTCGCTTCTGTAGCTTCTTGCGGTCAAGTCGGAAGCAGAGGTAGCGCGGATGCGTCAGACTCAGGGAGTGACGCCCGAGACGCGCTATGCCACGACGACCGACGGTGTGCGGATCGCCTACCAGGTGTTTGGTGAGGGCCGGCACACACTCGTCCTGTGTCTGGGAATGATCTCCTGCGTCGACTATCAGTGGGATGTCCCTGAGGTGCGGGAAGCACTGGAGCGGATGGCGCGGTTCGCCCGGGTAGTTGTATTCGATCGCCGCGGCGCGGGGTCGTCGGACAGATTCTCGGGTGGTGATGTTCCGCCGCTCGAGCTGGGGGTGGAGGATGTGGGTGCGGTGCTGGACGAAACCGGCGATCAGAAGGTGTGCGTGTGGGGGCACTACGACGGGGCCCTGGTGGCGGCGCTGTACGCGGCCACGCACCCGGAGCGGGTGCACGCGCTGGTGCTGCACTGTCCCGAGCCGTACGCACGGCGGTCACCCGGCTGGCCTTGGGGGTGGAACGAGGAGGAGTGGGCTGCGAATGTGGGAGCTATCGAAGTGGGCTGGGGCACTGTCGAGCACACCCGGGCGACGCTCCAGTGGGTAGCGCCGTCGCTGACGCCGACGACAGCGCGACTCGAGCGCATGGCTCGCTATTTCCGGCTTGCTGGTAGCCCGCCGGCGATGGCCGCCCTGCAGCGGGTGGTGCGTGACACGGATATCCGTGCGGTGCTGCCGTCGATCCAGGCGCAGACACTGGTCACGCACCGCGGGTCTCCTGAGGTGTATGCCGTCGAGGTGTCTCGCTACGTCGCCGAGCAGATCCCGCACGCGCGGCTGGTCGAGCTGGACGGACCCGACTTCGCCCTCTGGGCCGATCCGGCGCCCATCTGTGCCGAGATCGAGGAGTTCCTGCTGGGCACACGGATCAGCGCGTCGTCCGACAGGGTTCTCTCAACCCTGCTGTTCACGGACATCGTCGACTCGACGATACAGCTCGGGCGTGCCGGCGACAGGGCCTGGGCCTCCCTCTTGGGCGAACACCAGGAACATGCGCAGCGGCTCATCTCCGAGCACCGCGGTGTGTACTCCGGCGACACGGGGGACGGACTTCTCGCCCGCTTTGACGGGCCGGCGCGCGCCGTCCGGTGTGGACTTGCCTTGCAGCGGAACGCGGCGGAGCTTGGTCTGGGACTGCGAGCAGGCTGTCACACCGGAGAGGTCGAGGTTGCCGGCGACGCACTGCGCGGGATCGCGGTGCACACAGCGGCCCGGATCTGCGCCAGCGCGGAGGCCGGCGAGCTGCGGACGTCTGTGATTGTGCGCGATCTGACGGCCGGGAGCGGACTGGTCTATCGCTCCGCCGGAGAGTACAAACTCAAGGGAGTGCCCGGCACCTGGCCCCTGTACGCGGTCGCATCGTGACGGAGAGGGGGGCTTTGTCGTCCAGACCCAGCCCTCGTCACCCGCCGGCCGGTTGGTCCGCGGCGAGCGACACGTCAGTTCGTTCGACGTGGACAGTCACCTCGGATGCGTCACGGATGAGTCGCTGCATGGCGCTGACGCCATACCGGACACTCTCGACCCCGCTTCTGACGAACCCGTCGGCTTCCAGCGCGGCGATCGCCGCGTCGTAGGCCTCCCACGCCTCAGCCGGCCACGAGTACTTGTGTGAAGTCGTGCCAACGCCCGAGTGATTCACGGTAAGTCGCCAACGCATGACCAAACCCAACCGCCTAGACCAGCCACGCACATCGGTAGTAACCACCTATAGAGCTCCCGCAGTTGTCCGACCCACGACGCTGGGAATCGACGGAATGGGCAGATGCCGCGACGAGACCGAGCTTGACACACTCGCTCGATGGCGACACCCGCGAGCCACCGCCCCACTTAAAATTACAACACAGGTGGGGGCTTGTTTCAACTCGGAACCGTGGGGCAGAATCGCCGGTTCGGCGTGAGAATCTACGGAACCGGGGGGCAGGATGTTGACGGACACCGACGTGATCATTGTGGGAGCCGGACCGACCGGCCTGATGCTCGCTCTCGAGCTGCGTCTGGCCGGGGTGCAACCGCTGGTGCTGGAGCGGCAGCCGCACATCCGAGACATCCAGAAGGCCGGTGGTCTCGGTGGGCAGATCCTGGAGCTGTTGGGATACCGCGGCCTGTCACAGCGATTCGAAGCAGGCCGCACCGGCCCGAGCCCGGCGCTGCGATTGCCGTTCGGCGGCGTGCATGTGGACTTCACCCGCCTGGCCGATCCGCCGATGGAGCTGCTGCTGCTCCCACAACCGCAGCTCGAGCGCCTGCTGGAGGAGCTGGCCGGCGAGCTCGGCGCCGATGTCCGGCGGGGGCACGAGCTGGTCGAACTGAGCCAGCGCGACGCCGCGGTGACAGCGGTCGTGCGCGGCCCGGACGGGCAGTATCAGGTGACCGCCCCATACCTCGTCGGCTGTGACGGCGGACGCAGCCGGGTGCGCGACCTGGCCGAGATCCCGTTCCCCGGCACCACCTTCCCGGAGGTTCAGCGGCTGGCTCAGACGACCGTGCCCGAGTCAGTGACCCTGCTCGAGAATGGCGACATCGAGGTCGTAGGGGTGGGCAGGATCCCCTTCGGATTCACACCGACCGAGCGCGGTGTGTTCGCAGTCGGGTCGACAGATCCGACGCTCCTGGGGGTGTACACCAGCGAGCAGGAGTCCACCGACTACGACGATGACGAGCCGATGACCGTGACCGAGCTTCGGGACAGCATCCGGCGTGTGCTCGGCGTGGATCTGCCGCTGGGAGAACCGACGCGGCTGACGCGCTTCACCTATCACGCCCGACACGTCGAGCGATACCGCGACGGGCGGATCCTGGTGGCCGGCGACGCCGCCCACCTGTTCCCCGCCGGAGGCGTCGCCCTCAACGCCGGCATGAACGACAGCGTCAACCTTGGCTGGAAGCTGGCAGCCGCCGTCCAGGGCTGGGCGCCGGCTGGCCTGCTCGACACCTACCACGACGAACGCACTCTCGCGGCCGAACGGACGCTGCTGCACACCCGAGCCCAATGGGCGCTGCGGCGCGGCTACGACCCAGCCGCTGAGGCACTCCGCGAGCTCTTCCTGGAACTGGTCACCGACGAACAGCCGCTGCGCCGGATCGGCGCGTTGATCGCCGGCACCGACGTTCGCTACCCGATCCCGAATCCCAACCACCACCCCTTGACCGGCACCTTCGCACGCAACCTCACCGCCGGCCTTCTCGGCGCCGCTCGACCGGTGCTGCTGGATCTCGCCGACCGTTCAGACCTCCGCGAGATCGCAGGGGACCGGCAGCATCGAGTCGACATCCACACCACGGCCACGGCCGGTGATGACCGCCCGGCCGACGCGCTTCTGATCCGTCCAGACGCCTACATCGCTTGGGCGGCGAACATCGACGAGGCCACTGACACCGCCGCGACCACACTCACACAAGCCCTCTCGTACTGGTTCGGTGAGCCGTCCTGATGACGTGTCCGCGTGGCGTCGTAAGATGGCCGGATGAGTGCTGACGCCGACCTCGATCGGCTGGCCCGGATGATCCAGTCGGCGGATGGGCGGGTGGTGGTCCTCACCGGCGCGGGCGTTTCGACGGAGTCAGGGCTGCCGGACTTCCGCAGCCCTGGAGGCCGGTGGACGATCTCTGATTGGGAGCAGACGGCGACCGCCGAGGTCGCTCAATCGTATCCCGAGCGGGTGTGGGGGTTCACGCGCGAACTCGTCTCCGAGCTCGGCGGCGCGCAGCCGAACGAAACGCATCGCGTGCTCGCGGGCTGGGAGCGGCGAGGGCTGGTCTCGCTAGTCGCCACACAGAACATCGACGGGCTTCACCAGGCCGCCGGCTCCCGCGCCGTGGTCGAGCTTCATGGCACGCTGCGCGAGGCGGCCTGCACCAGCTGCGACAAACGGTTGCCGATGGAGGATGCCCTCGCGCTGCTCGCCAACAGCCCGCACGGGTACCCGGTCTGCGCCTGCGGCGCCGCGCTTCGCCCGGCGGTTGTCCTGTTCGACGAGATGCTTCCCTATGGGGAGTGGCAGCGGGCAAGCCGCCTCATCAGTTGGGGAGGCACACGGCTCCTGCTCTGCCTGGGGTCAAGCCTGCTGGTGTACCCGGTCGCAGATCTGCCTCGCTACGCACGCCAGGCGGGCGCACAGGTGGCGATCGTCAACCTGGGCGAGACCGGCTACGACGGTGCCGGGCTTCACGACGCGCTCATCCACGCGCCGCTCGGAACCACGATGACCGCCCTCAACCAGCTGTTGGACTCGCCGATGTGACGCCGCTTTGTAGGCGCCACTCGCGTATCACCAAAGGGTGTGCCGGCTGATCTCGGGATAGTCGTTCGAACCCAGGTGCGTCACGTGATTGTGGAATCGCTGAAGCACACCGCGCCATCCTGATCGCGTTGGCACGAATGGGTTCTTGTCGTCGAGTTGGCCCCGCCCAAACGCGACGAATCCGATGGCTTCGGGTGATTGACGGTCTCGCATACATGTAACTGTAGGCGTCCCGTCGCCGCGTCACAATGGCACCGCTTCCGACCGGCTTCTGACTCAACCGACGGACGCGATCACCGAAAGCAACTGTGCTCTCGTCGGGAAGGGATCCTCCTGGGTCGGGAGGTGGGCGACCAACTCGGCGCGCTCGACAATGGCCGTGTTCGAGTCGAGCGCGTCGGCCGGATCGAGTTGAAGTTCCCAGCGATTGACGGCGCGGTACACCTCGGCGTCGTGTTTCGCCGCGGGATGTAGGACATTGTCGATCACGGCGGTGCTTGCTCCGGTTGGGTCGGGTGGCTCGCCCAAGACGGCGGCGCGGGTAGCCCGATTGCGGGCTCGTGAGTGGTGGAAACGGCCGGCAAGCTCAGCGCCCACCTGAGATTCGAGCGCCAGAGCCTGTGCATGCTTGTCGTCGGGGTGCTCGGCCAGCACGTCGACCAGCGCGATCGCCGTGGTCATCGCGTTGCCACAGCCCCAGGCAAACAGCGAATCGGTCTGGCAGCGGGCGTCGCCGATCACATGCACGCCGAGTGCGAGCGGCCGGTCATCGGTCACGAAGCTGCGGATGACGTTTCGCTCCTGCCCCATGATCTCGATTGCGGGGCTGATCGGCTGGGATCGCTCGGGGTCGAGCCACTCCCGCCACTGGTCGACCGCGCCGGTTGCTGCCGTCCACACCGCCGGCTCGCGCAGCCGACGGAACGCGTGATCGTCGATGGGCACGCTCAGCTCGGTTGCGAAGGTGCGCCGGTCTGCTCCCACCAACTCGCCCACCACCAGGCCCCGCTCATGATGAAACGTCAACTGCTTGGTCACACCGTCGTCGTCGCCGGGTCGATCCCGCACCCGGAAATACCGCGTGTAGCAGGCAGCTCCGCATCCCTCTGTCTGCTCGGGTGGGGCTTCTGCTCCGATCTCTTGGAACCATCTTGCGATCGGGAGGGTGCGCCCTCCGGCAACGATCACAGTGTCTGCCGCCACTGCGCCATGGCCCTTGATGCCGACGCCGGTCACCGTCGGCACTCCCGTCTTGGCGGCATCGGCGGTCAGGCCGGTCACCTGACACCCGCGACGGATCTCCACCGTGGCCTCGGCCTCAGCAAGCCGTCGTAACACCCCCTCCATCACCGGACGGCGAACCATGATCATGACCAGTTCCGCATCCTGCTCGCGGCGCTCGCCCCCAGGCATGTCCAACGCCAGATCCCAGCGCTGCGCCCCCACCGACAAGACGCGGTCCACCGCGTCTGGCAAGCGCTCCTCGAGCATCCGCCGAAACCCCGCCAAGAACGTATGGCCCAACCGCGCCTGAGCCGTACCCGGCCGCGGCCACGCCGACCACATCTCATCAGCACCGGTGGGAACCGGCGTCGCATCCCGCTCGCAGACAACGACTTCGTGACCCGCACGGCCGAGCATCAGCGCCGTCACCAACCCACCGATGCCTGCGCCCACGATCACGAACCGGCCCATCAGAACCTCCGTCCTCGAGGTACCGCAACCCTACACCCCTGGCCAGCGAGCTCCAGTCTGCGTTTGGTACGCGGCGATGGCGGATTCCAGCGTGGGGTAGAAGTGGTTCGGATCGATCGTGCGGGTGAGCCCGTAGCGCTCGATCTTCTCGCGCACGGGATCCTTCATCTCTGCGAACACGAGCGAGACGCCCTGGGCGTTCAAGGCTTCGTCCAGATCTTCGAGCATGTCTGCCGCGGTCGTGTCCACGTCGGTGATCGGCTCTGCGGCGATCAGGATCCACACCGGTGTCGGGTCGGCCGAGGCGAGCTTCAGCACCTGCTCGCGGAACGTGCGCGTGTTGGCAAAAAACACCGGGGCGTCAAATCGAAACACCACCAGGCCGGGAAGCCGCTGGGCGTGGGGATAGCTGGACATGTCGTGGTAGCCGGGAATGCCGTCGACTCGACCGAGCAGTGCCTGGTAGGGCCACCACGACCGCCGGAACACGTTGATGACCGAGAGCGCGACGGCAACGGCGATGCCGGGCAGCACGCCGAGCAGCGCGACCCCGAGGAACGCCGCGATCGAGAGCGCGAACTCGCTTCGGCGCTGATTCCACAGCCGGATGGTGCCGGGCACGTCCGCCAGCGAGAGCGACGCGGCGATCACCACCGCCGCGAGCGTTGGCTGGGGAAGGTCGCGCAGGAGGCCGGGGAAGAGCAGCAGCATTCCAGCGATCGCCAAGGCGCCGACCAGTCCGGTCACCTGGGTCTTGGCGCCGACCTGCTCGGCCACTGCGGTTCTCGAACCGCTGGTGCTGACGGGGAACCCCTGGAAGAATCCGGCCGCGACGTTGGCGGCGCCGATCCCGATCATCTCGCGATTCCCGTCGACCTCCTCGCCGGAGCGGCCCGCAAACGCGGACGACGTCGCAATCGTGTCGGCCAGCGACACAAGCGCGATGCCCAGCGCACCCCCGATCAGAATCGGGACGTCGGAGAGTTTGACATCGGGCACGGTGAACGGCGGGAATCCTTGCGGCAGCGTGCCAACCAGGTCGACTCCGTGTTGCCCGAGGTCGAAGAGATTGGCCACGACGATCGACACGACCACCGCCGCCAACACGCTCGGCACCTTGGGCAGCACCCGCTGGAGCACGAATATGACCACCAGCCCGAGCACGCCGACCGCCAGCGCGGCGGTGACGGTATCGCCGTCGGCGACCCCGCTGACGAACGCTCTCGTTTCATCGATGAACCCGTCGGCATCGACCGAAAAGCCGAACAGCTTGGGCAGCTGGCCGACCAGGATCGTGACCGCAAGCCCGTTCATGTAGCCGATCATGGTGGGTTTCGAGAGCAGGTCGGCCACGCAACCCAGCCGCGCAAATCCTCCCAGCAACATGATCGCCCCGACTATCAGGGCCAGCATCGATGCCAGCGCGACCGCGCGCGCAGGGTCGCCGTTGGCACCCAGCAGCGGAAGGATCGTTGCCGCGATCATCGGTCCCAGCGACGAGTCTGGCCCGAGCACAAGGATCCGTGACGGCCCGAACACGGCGTAGCCGATCAGGCACAGAATCGACGTGTACAACCCCGTGATTGCCGGAAGCCCAGCAAGCTCTGCGTACGCCATCCCCTGAGGTACCAGCAGTGTCGTCAACACCAGCCCGGCGACCACGTCCTTGGGAAGCCACGACCGCTCGTAGGAGCGGAGCACCCGCAGTCCGGCGACAGCCGTCAGCTTCTCGCGATGCGTGCTCGAGGCGGTCAGCCGAGAACCATTCCTTCGGCCGAACTCGACGGCGCCGGGTCCGGCAGGCGCATCATCCGGAAAGAGTTGAACAGCCCCACGAGCCCGGCCAGGATCGGGATCAGCAGCGCCACCTGCAGTGCAATGTGTCGCGCGTCGGTGTTGATCCGGATGATCTCGGCCTGAGTCGGTTTGGGTTGGCCGACGAGCAGCTGTTCGAGCTTGGTGTTGCTCATCACCTCGGCGTCGTCTTCGAGTGCTTTCGAGACCTGCTGCTGCTCCGCCGGGGAGAGCACGGTGCTCGCGTCAGCCATGTGAGTGAAGGTGATCGAGAGCGTTGCCAGCATGATCGCGCCGGCGAACGCGAGCCCGAACGACAACCCGAAGGAGCCGGCCGCTGAGTTCACACCCGCGGCTTCGCTGACCCGTTCCTCAGAGATCGGAGACAGCGCGTAGTTGTTGATCTGGGACACCAAGAGTCCCAAGCCCACTCCGGCGATCACCAGCGGGATCACCAGGTACCAGCCGGAGTCTGCTCGAGGAACGACCGGGACCAACACCAGAAGCCCGATGGTCAGGAGCGCGAATCCCAGTCTGATAATGCTGCTCGGGCGTCGGTTCCCAGCCTTCTTCGCCGCCAGCAGGGCGGTTGCGAACATGCTGAGCGAGAGTGGCGCGAGCGAGAGGCCGGCCTCCATCGCGTTGTACTCCAGCACCATCTGCAGGTAGATCGGAAGCGCGATCATGGTGCCGCCCAGCGCGATCTGCTGAAGCATCTGCTCCGAGATCCCAAACCTGAAGATCATCGATTTGAACAGGTCGGGGTCCACCAGCGTGGGCTTTCCCAGCCGCTTCTGGCGCAGGAGCCAGTACACCAGCGCTCCCAAGGAGAGCGCACCCAGGATCAGGAGCGCGCCAACGGCCTCGCCGCCTTCCTGCCACACGAGGATGCCAAGCACCACACCGCCCATGCCCAACACCGACAGCACCGCGCCGACGGCGTCGATGTGGCGAGGACCGGTGTACGGCACGTCCTTGACGAGCTTGATGTTGGACAAGACGATCGCGATGATTCCAACCTCGAGCAAGAACGCCAGGCGCCATGACAGATACGTGGTGATGAAGCCGCCCAGCAGCGGCCCGACCGCGGCGGCGATCGCCGCGGCGGCTCCGACCAGCGCATAGGCCTTTTTCTGAGCCGCGCCTTCGAAGTTGCCGTGGATCAGCGACTGCATTGCCGGCAGCAGGAGCGACGCGCCCAGCCCGCCCACCACCGCCCAGAAGATCATCACTGCGGTGAGGCTCTGGGCCAGGGCCATCGCCAGGGCGCCGGTCGCATAGGCAAGCAGCCCCAACACGTAGGCGCGCTTGCGGCCGATCAGATCTCCCACCTTGCTTCCGATCAAGATGAACGCCGCCGATACCAGCGCCTCCACTGCGATCGCCGACTGGACGCCGCTTACCGTTGTGTCCAGATCATCAACCACCGCTGCGATCGACACGTTCATCACCGACGTGTCCACCACCAGCACGAACATGGCCATCGACAGCAGCACCGCAAGCCGCTGATTTCCGGCAGACTCCTCCGACGCGCTCGGGTTGGCAGCCGCCGTCATTCGCGAGCCGAGGCTGGCGCTTTACCCTCGAACGATGTCATGCGGAGGCCACGGCTTTCGCTTTCGGAGTCATGCCGCATCACCTTTCGACTCGTTTCACCGGTTGATCCGCCGGTCACCGGAAGAGTCGCACGGCGCGCCGCCCGGCGCAATGGCACCGCCGAACTCGCGGCTCAGAGCCAGGAGCGTCGGTACGCGGGGGTCTTCAACTCGGCGGCCCGCAGGGCCACGGCCTGGCGATCGGCGCACGCCGACGAGCTGTGGCAAGCCCAATGTCCGACGTCGTTGCTATCCGGCATGAACACCACCACTCCGACGTGATTGCACGCGTGGCAGACGCCGTTACCCGATGGATCGATGCGGATCTTGATTGTCCAAGGGTACTCCTCGCCACGCTGCCACGGACTGGGAACCGTCCGCTTCGCACATGACCGCCGGCTGATGGAGCTGTTGGCGGGGCTGCTACTCTTGAGCCTCAGGGAACGCCCGCCGCTTGTCGCGCTGGTTGAAGGCTTCCAGGTAGCTCGCTGACTCTCCTCCGACGACCAGGAGCTTCCACCATGTCAATCAGGATCAGCGGTGCTCGGCCGGCTGGATACGAGCAGGCAGACGGCGTCGCCATGCGCATCCCCTACAACGCCGTGCCCGAGGACCACGCCGACGTTCGGCGCAAGCTCGCCACCGGTTGGAAGCTCGGCGAAGTCACCGGTGAGGATGACTCGCTGTTCAAGTTCGCCCATCTCTACCCGCCGACACCCTCGGCGTAGCCGCCCGGGCGGCTGACTCGGGGAGTGCGGCTGGGCGCGATCAGCCGCTTAGCGGTGCCGTCACCCGCCGGCTATCCGTCTTGGCTCGCACGAACAGGCACGCCCCCAGGCTGAAGGCTGCGAGCAGCACATAGGCTCCGTCGGATCCGGCGATGTGGCTCAGTGCCGGCGCGGCGATCGGGCCGATCACCGCGCCGATTCCCCACGCGAGATTGACGATCCCCAGCACCACCCCATGACCGATGGCCGAGCGGTCGGCTCCGTCCACGCTGAGCGGGTAGGCCACGGCGTAGAGCACGGCTTCCAGCCCGAACACAACGATCACGAGCACGACGAACCACCGTACGGAGAGCGGGAGTGCGAGGGTCGCGACCATCGCCCCCAGCGCGGCGGTGCCTCCGACCGCGAGCGGAACCCGGCCAAACCGATCGCCGGCTCGACCGCTGAGGACGGCCACCGCCGATGCCAGCACCGCCCCGACCGTGTACACGACGCCGATCCGCGAGCCGCTCATGCCACCGTCGGCGAGTTGCAGCGTGACCAGCAGCTGCAGTGCACCTCCGACGATGGCAGCCACGAAGATCACGATCATGCTCGCCGCAATCAGTGATTGGCGAACGCAGGCGGCGAGCACCGGGGCGATCGCCGGCCGGGCGTCACCCTCCAAGGGTTGCCCGGTGGCCGGCGTGGCCAGCACCAGCATCAGCAGCACGGCGGCAAGGCCGGACAGCGCGAGGAACGTCGGCGCGATACCGACTCCGCTGACCGCGACTGCCCCGATCGCCGGGCCGGCGATAAAGCCGATCGAGGCGGCAGCCTGGACGAGGCCGATCCGGCCACCGCGCTTCTCTGCGGGCGACGCCGATGAGACCCATGCGATCCCGGCGCTCCAGGCGACTGCGTCAGCGCCGCCTTGCAGGACCCTCGCGATCAGCAGCAGCGCAAATGAGTGCGCCACCGCCATCAGCGCGAGGCCAACCGTCAGCGAGACGGCGCCGGCAGCGGTCATCCGTTTTGGCCCCAGCACGTCGGAAAGCCGACCTGACGGCACTGCAAAGAGCAGCACCGCGGCGCTGTAGGCGGCCAGCAGCACCCCGGCGCCGAACGGGCTCAGCCCCAACGCCTGCCGGTAGTGCGGGAGCAGGGGGATCACAGCCGCGAAGGAGATGGTGTCGAGCACCATCAGGGCGGAGATGAGGATGACCAACCGGCGCATGCGATCCTGACCGTAGCCAACCCGAACGGGACTGTGCCGGATGTCCGGTCGTCAGACGCCGATCATGAACCTGTGGTCGGCCTCGGCGCCGGTCAGCCGCCGTTCGGGGTGACGTCGCCAATCACGCCGATGCGGAAGCCAAGCCACGGATAGAGCCGCTCGAAGCCGGTGTCTCCGGGGTTGTATCCAAATGCCGAGATCTCCAGCTGATACGCCGGGGCGTTGGCGACGCCGCCGTGGAAGTACCGCCACGCGCGCAGGAAGTTGTAGCCCGGCGGTTGCGGCGCCAGCGTGTCGAGCACCTCGACCACGTTTCCGCCCATGTCGTAGGTGCCCCACGGGGAGGTGGTCTTGGTCTGGCCCACGGTGCTCACGTTGCCCATGTAGTTCTTCTCCAGGTCGAGCCCCTGCGGGACATCAGACGGGAGCTCACCGCAGCTGGATCCGGCCTGGGACGGGCACCATGTGGGAGCCGACCCGGGCGGCGAGCCGGGGGTGTCCACGCTGCTGTTGGGATCGTTCGGGTTGTAGGTCGAAAGCGGTTGCGTCCCCGCGTTGACAACATCCCCGGTCTGGGGATCCAGCACTGACGGGTGCGGTGGATTGAACGGGCCGGTCGGGTATGCCCAGTACGAGTCGGTGCCACCGCCCTTGGGATCGTAGTAGGCGGCCTTGACCCACTCGTTGTTGCTGGGCAGCACGAACCCCGAGGAGTTGGATCGAGGCGTCGTCTCGCTGCTCATGTCGTACATGCCCTTCTCGGTCTCCGGCGACAGGCGCACCTTATAGGTGACGTACTTGAACCCACCGGACGACGACGCGGTCTTGGACAGAACCTGGCCGTTGGACAGTGAGTTGACAAACCGGGCCGCCCGCCGGAACGTGGCGAAGTTGAACGGCTTCTGGGCCCACTCGGGGTAGGCCACCGAGTAGTGCTGACTGGTCGGGGCGCTGGATGAGTAGCCGACTGAGCCGTACTGCGGCCAAACCGTGGGGCTCATGTGGTCGATGTAGAGCTGGTGCAGATTCTTGCCGCGCGGGTCGACCGTGTTGAGGAACGTGACGTACTGGCTCACAGTCGTCTCGAACTCACCGATCCCGAAGGTGTAGTTGACCTTGCCGACGGTCAGGCACGGCGGAGGGGCCTTGGGGGCGTCTGCGCACGTCTTGTAGATACCCGTGCCCTTGGGCGGGTCGACGAACTTGCCCTTCGGCCCGCCGAACGTCTGAACCACACCGACGGAGGGGTTGCCGGGGTCGCCGACCATCGCCATCCGGATGGTCACCACGCCGCGCTTGCCGATATTGGCGCCCAGGTGGTGTGTGGTCGGGGTCGAGCCGGAGCTCGACCCGGAGGAGCCGAGTGAACACGCGGCGGCTGTGACTCCGAGCGCTGCGATGAACAAGATCGCTGTGGCCCGGCGGCGCCACACTTCACGGCTGCCGTTCACGCTGCCGGCACGCTGGGCTCGACCACGTTGTCCGCCAGCTTGTTCGCGAACGCAGCAGCCTGATCTTCAAACCCCGGCTGGAGGTTGGTCGGCGGGATCTTGATGCCGAGTGCCCGCTCCCGCATCTCGCCTTTGCCGAAGTAGCTGAGCAGCGCCAGCAGCGACCGGATCTGCCCACCCTTGTAGGTGAAGCGGATCACGTCAGTGAACTCTCCGCCCTGTGCCAATGCCAGACCCTTGGCCTCTTTGAAGTTGATGCTCCAGTAGCGGCGGCAGACGACGTAGATCCCAAACGGCTTGCCCGCGAGCACGGCCTTGGCGTCGTCCGACTTCAGGTATGACCGCAGCGGCATGTTGGTCGTGAAGAACCAGGTCGGCGAGCCGAGCACCACCAGGTCGTAGTCGCCCCGCTTGGCCTCGTCGGGAATCCGGATCTCGCCGGTCTTGCGGCGCAGCTGCGGCAGCAGCAGCGGCAGGATGCTGAACACCGCGTGGCGGAACGGAAAGACCGAGAAGTTCTTGGCATAGTGCGCGTCGGTGAACTCGATGTTGGCCTGGGTCACGTCACAGCCGCGCTCCTGCAGCGTGGCGGTCATGGCGTCACACACCCTCTGAGCCTGATTGGTGTGGCTGTAGTAGACGATCAGTACTCGTGGCTTGGTACTCACGGCGGCTCCGATCTAGGCGGTGGGCTCGCACCCAACCTAGTGCGCCGCGGCGCGCAGTTAGCCGCCGGAACGACAAATCACCCGGGTGAACCGGGAGTGTCGCGACCCGCGAAACCTCAGCAGCAACCGCCGCCGCAGGCGTCCCCCCGCCACGAACTCCGGCCTTCACGGAAGGCCACCGCGGCAATCACGAGCCCCGAAAGCGGGTCGGCCCACCACCAGCCGAGCAGCGCATTTGCTCCGAGGCCGACCAGCAGGGCCACGGACAGGTAGGCGCAGATCATGTTCTGCGCACCCTCCGACTCCGTTGCCCGCGATCCCAGCCGGCGGCCGACATCCTGCTTCGCGCGTGCCAGCAGCGGCATGGTCGGGGCGGTGACCGCCGCCAGGCCGATCCCGACCCAGCTGGCCTCCGGGTGGGCGCCCATGAAGGTTCGCAGCGACTCGACCACGACGTATGCCGCCAGCAGGTAGAACGAGAGCGCGATCAATCGCCGCGCGCGTCGCTCGGCCACGGCCGACGACCCGCGGCCGCCTGAGAACAGCCAGATCACCACCCCGCCGGCGAGCAGCTCGATCAACGAGTCGATCCCGAACGCCACCAGTGCCACCGATCCGGCGGCCACGCCGGCGCCCACGGCGATCGCAAACTCCACCAGATGCCACGCATTGCCGCCCCAGGCAAGCAGCTTCGCTCGCCGCTCCAACCGCGCCCGCTCCGATGGGTCGAGCACCGGGAGTGTTCGCGCCGGCCGGATCTGGATCAGCGGGAGCTCGCTCACGCCGGCACTGCCTCCCCGGTCGGAAGCAGCACGCCCAGGAGCTGTGCACCCTGCCCGACCAGGCGGTACATCACCATCTTGCCGTCTCTGCGCGACGACACCATCCCGGCAGTGCGCAACACCCTCAGGTGGTGTGAGACGAGTGCGTCGGATCGCTCCATGATCCATGCCAGGTCACACACGCACAGCTCGCCACCGTCGCGCAGCGCGCACAGGATCTGAAGCCGGGTCGGATCTCCCAGCGCGCCGGCCTGAGCCGAGCGGCTCGCGGCGACCGACGCGTCGAGCCGGGTTTGACGCAACACCTCGGCCCGTTCCAGGTCGAGACAGAGCAGATCACAGCGGTCACCATCCATTGGGGCATATTCTAACGAACGTTTGAACGTCGCCGGAGTGTGTCCGCGTGGTCCAATACCGGCGGATGGGCGATCTCCAGATTGTGCGCGCGAACGGCAATCCGATCCAGCGGGGCCGGATCATCGGCAGCGCCCTGGCCGACGGGCATGCCCGCGCGGTTGAGTTCACGCGCCGCTACACCCACCGGCACGGGTTGAACCACGGCGACCTCGAGCCGCTGCTGGCGCCGTACCTCGCGGCCTCACGACGAAGCGTCCCCCGCCTGGTGGCGCACCTGGAGGGCGTCGCCGAGGGCAGCGGCCTCAGGTTCCTCGACGTGTTTGCAGTCAACGCCTTCGAGGAGCTGTATGCCGTGCTCGAGGGATCGGTGCCGCCGCCCGCCGGTGTCACGCTCGACCCCGCGCCGCCCCCGGCGCCGATCGAGCGCTGCACCGATTTCGTGATCCACGCCGCCGGAACCACCATCCTCGCCCACAACGAGCAGTGGTACGCGGGCGACGACGGCGGAGTGGCGGTGATCGTCGAGCGCCCGGACTCCGACGACGAGGTGGCGATCGTGGCGCCGGCCTCGGTCGGGACGCTTCCCTTGGTGGGAATGAACGCTCGCGGCGGAGCGCTGGGGCTGATGTCTCTCACGGGTACCGACGAGCAGGTCGGCATACCCCGAGCCCTGCTGGGCCGCGACGGTGTCGAGGCTGTGGATCGGGCAGATGCGCTCCGCCGGGCCACCCGGCCGGGCCGCGCGGGCGGGTACAGCTATCTGTATGCGTTTCGCGGCGGCGACCGCTTTATCTTGGAGGTGACGGCCACCCGGGAGGCGTTGATCGAGGCCCCGGCGCACACAAATCACGCGCTCGACGCCGACGTGGCCGAGGTGGGGGAGGCGCCATCGCCGGGGTCGCTCTCGCGGCTGGATCGCGTCCGGGCGCTGCTCGAAGAGGATCCTCCGCGCACCGCCCAGGACGCCATGCGGTTGCTCGCCGATCACGGTGCTCAGGGCCAGGACATCTGCGTGCATCCCGACCCGGCCGACGGCGAGGAGGCGCCGGCCGTCCAGTTCGGCATGGTGTGCGACGTCGAGGCCGGCGTCATGTGGCTCGCCCCGGGGCAGCCCTGCAGCACACCGTTTCAGGAGCTCCCGCTGGACGAGCTGTTGAGCGGCTCGACCAGGTAGCGCTGTTGCGGTGCGGCGTCAGTCCGGCTCGATCGCACCCGAGACGGTGGCCGACACCTCGCGGTAGTCGGTGGTGTTGAGGTTGACGACGTCATACCCGGTGTACGACACGTGCACCGGGATGGCCGATTGTCCCTTGGGGCACTGCTCCGCCCTCGTGAACGGGGCAGTCACCAGATCGATGTAGTAGAAGCCGCGGACGATCCCGTTCGAGTTCGCGGTGTACCCCCGTGCGTCCGCCGAGAAGGCGATCGCGGTCTTGGCGAAGTGCTTTCGCTTGGGCAGGAACGTATCGTCCGTGTAGCAGCGGTAGCGTTCCACGGCCGAGCCCGCCGTACCCGAGTATGCGTAGTTTTGGCCCGGCTGCAGGCCGGCTTCGGTGAAGTTGATCATCAGCTCTTCGCCTGCGGTGTTCGCCGTCACCTTCGTGAAGTGCGGCTGGGGCGCTGCGACTGCCTGGGCGGGAACAACCGCCGCAAGCGCCAGCGCGCCGATTGCCGCCAGAGACCGGTACGTGCCCACGTCACCCTCCTGCTCGACTACCGCGACATTACCAGCGATTTCTCGATTGTCACGGGAACCGGCGAAGGTTTCTCCAAATGGACGCAAAACCCGCCGGCGGGGCTCAGGTCGGGGTCGGCGAACCCGGCGTCGCCGTCCCCGGGCTCGGCTTAGGAAGCGCATCTCCTTCGACTCGCAGATCGGGCAGCCACTCCAGCCAGTGGGGGAGGTACCAGTTGCGGTCGCCGAGCAACTCCATGGTGGCCGGCATCAGCAGCACCCGCACGATGGTGGCATCGACCAGGATCGCGACCCCGAGCCCGAAGCCCATCTGCTGGAACATCACCAGGTCGCCCGAGGCAAAGCCGGCGAACACCGCCACCATGATCAATGCCGCACCGGTGATCAGGTGGGCGGTGGAGCCGATCCCGTAGGTGACCGCCTCGTGGGTGTTCTTGGTCTCGTCGTATCGCTCGCGGATGCGGGAGAGCAGGAACACCTGGTAGTCCATGGACAGTCCGAAGAGCACCGAGAAGAGGAACAGCGGGATCCACGATTCGATCGTGTCCACCCGATGGAATCCGAGGATTCCGGCGCCGTGTCCCTGCTGGGTGACGAACACCAGCAGGCCGTATGCGGCTCCCACCGACAGCAGGTTCATGATGATGCTGGTGATCGGCACGACCACCGACCGGAACGCCAGCAGCAGCAGGATGAAGCTGAGGCCGAGCACCAGCCCGAACACGATCGGCAGGTACTTGTCGGTGATCGCGAAGAAGTCGAGGTTCTGCGCGGTGGCGCCGCTCACGTACACCTTGGCATCGGTGTCTGCGAACGCCGCCGGGATGGCATCGTGTCGCAGCATGTTGACCGCGTCCTGGGCGCCCTGCGAGGTCGAGTCGCCTGCCACCGGCACGCTCACCACCGCCAACTCCTTCGACGGGTAGGCGGTCACGGTGGGATCGCCGAAGCGGGCATCACCGGCCAGACTGGTCTTGAGGGAGTCGATCGCCGAGGTGACCGGGGCGGTGCCCACAGGGCCGTCGATGACGATGTCCGCCGGTGTCACCTGGCCGGCTGAGAAATCGCGATCCAAGACCACGAACCCCTGTTTGGCCTGGAGGCTGTCGGGCAGTGACGACACGCCGGCCGCGCCGGTGTTGATGGAAAGCGCCGGCACCGCGGCGAGCAGCAGCAGCCCCACTGCCACGATCGCGCTGACGGCCGAGTGCCGCATCGCTCCCTGGACGGCTCGGGCCAGCAGGCCTTCGCGCGCGTCCTCGCGGGCGGCGCGCATGAGAAACGGGATCCGGCCCTTGTTCACACGATCGCCCAAGAGCCGCAGGATCGCCGGCAGCAGGGTCATGGAAGCCGCCACCGCCACCAGCACAACCACGATCGCGCCGACGGCGAGGCTGATGAAGATCTTGGTGGGCACGATCAGCATGCCGATCAGTGCCAGCACCACGGTCATGCCGGAGAACACCACCGCCCGACCCGCCGTACCCGCGGCCCGCTCGATCGCCGCCTCGATCTCGAGGCCGCGCGCGCGCTCCTCCCGGAACCGCGAGACGACGAACAGGCTGTAGTCGATCCCCACCGCAAGGCCCATGAAGGTGAGCATGTTGACGGCGAAGAAGCTGAGCGGCGAGACGTTTCCGATCACCGCGATGATGGCAATCCCCACGGCGATTGCAAAGAGCGACAGAAGCACCGGTACCAGCGCTGCCACGATGGCGCCGAATACGAACACCAGGATCACCAGGGCGATCGGGATCCCGATCGCCTCGCCCTTCTGCAGGTCGCTCCCAGACAGTTTGGTGAGGTCCCGCGAGAGCGTCGCGTCGCCGGTGACGAGCACCTTGTAGCCGGGCTGGGCGCCGGCATCGGCGGTGGTGATCACCTTCTCGATCTTGGCATCTGAGTCGGCGATGTCGCCCGGTATCTGGAGGGGCAGCAGCACGCTGCGGCCGTCCTGCGAGGCGGTGGTCTGACCCAGTGGCGCCACCAGCACGACCCCAGGGCCCAGCTGGGTGAGGCGGGTGTGGATGTCGGCGACCACGGCCTTCAGCCCGGCGGTGTCGGCTCCCGCCTGGGCCTGGACGATGACCACGTCTCGGATCGGAACCTTCTGGTTGAGCCGCTCGGCGCGCAGGTCATCGCCGCGCTTGGAGTCGGGGCTCCCGGTGAAGTTGCTCGCCGTGGTCAGTCCGCCGGCCAAGAATGCAGCCGAGATCCCCGCTGAGATCACGACCAGCGCGATCCAGGTGAATACTGTTCGCCATGGTCGCGCGGCACATCGCCGCGCCCAGGCTTGAGGTGACATCGAAGCCATCGCTCCTCCTCCGACACCTGCCGGGTGCCGCGTCCCGAGGTGCAAACGGTATCACGGCGCTTCGGTCAGTTTGAGGCGTGGTCCACCGGCAAACCGGCGTCGCGCCAGCCGTCGAACCCGTCGATCACGTCGGTGGCATCGGCGATCCCGAGGTCGTGAAGCGTGGCCGCGGCCAGGCTCGATTGGTAGCCCTCCGCGCAGATCAGCATCAGCGGCCCGGTGCGCTGACTGAGCCGCGGATCGTGGAAGTCGCACGCCGGGTCTGCCCGCCATTCCAAGACGTTTCGGGGGATCACGACGGCGCCCGGGATGGTGCCGTCGCGTTCCAGCTGCGAGTCCGCGCGGATATCGACCAGCACCGCGCCGTCGGCCATCGCCTGCGATGCCTGCTCGGCCGTGACGCGCGTCAGCCGGGAGCGGGCGGCCGCCAGCAGCTCATCGATGTTCACGATCGATCTCCTTGCTCCAGAACGA
The DNA here is from genome assembly GCA_963727235.1 of uncultured Actinomycetes bacterium. Classification (GTDB taxonomy): domain Bacteria; phylum Actinomycetota; class Thermoleophilia; order Gaiellales; family JAICJC01; genus CAVPTL01. The sequence continues at coordinate 80,392 of CAVSFZ010000017.1, read as the reverse complement.
CTGACGTCTCGATCTGACGTTTCGGTATCGACCAGTATCGGCGCAGCAGCTCGTTCTTGTCGGCGGGTGAGACGCGAACGAAGCCGTGGCGCTCGTAGAACCTGATCGCCCAGGTCGCGTCCGCCCATGTCCCGACCAGCAATCGGCGGTCCGTCGCCGATTGCAGGTGAGCGAGCAGGCGACCGCCGAACCCGCCGCCCTGACGCCCCGGCCGGACGTAGGCGTGGCGGATCAGCGCGACGTCGCCGACGGTCTGGATCCCCATCACCCCGACCAGCTCCCCGTCGCACTCATACCCCCAGAACTCGACTCCGTCGGCGATCTCGTTGTCGAGCTCGTCCCGATCCATATACGGCTCGTGCCACATGTCGGCGGGGATCACGCCGCGATACGCCTCGGCGGCGGCGTTCACGATCTCGAGCATGGTCTCTCGCTCGTCTCGACGGCAGGCGCGGATCGGCATCTGTGGCGAGTCTTGCACTAATGGGGCGATCGCAGCCAAACGGAGGAGAAGCTGGGCTGAAGGGTTTCGCGCACGACCTCGAGCACCTCGGCGTTGAGAGCCTCCAGATCGATCTCCTGGCGCAGCCGTCCGCTGAACGCTTCCAGGGTGACGTTGGCGTCGTACTTCCGGCGGTAGAAGCGGTGGTCAACGGCACGCTGGATGCGCCGGCGTGCCGGCTGGAACGCGAGCGCCACAGCGAGCGTGGAGAGCGTGACCGCGAGCGCGCTCGACTGTCCGGTGACCGACCGGAACATCCACCCTGTCAAGGAGATGCCACCGAGGTAGAGGACGGCGAGTGTCGCCACCAGCGCCGTGTACACCAGCGTCTTACGGATCAGCACGTCGATCTCGTAGAGGCGGTAGCGCAGCACCGCGATCCCGGTGGCGATCACCAGCGCGGTTCCGGCGATCGACCACAGCAGGCCGTCGACGTCGTCCGACCAGATCCCGCCCAGCGCCCACAGCACGGGGCTGACGACGGCGGCAACCGCGAGGCCGGCGGCGGCAGCCCCGAACCACTTCAGCTGCTGGCGAAGCACGCCGGTCGATCGCCGGAATCGCAGCACCAGCGAGACGGTGGCCGCCACCATCAGGATCAGCAGCACGGCGGTGCCGATGCTGCCGAGGGTCGATCCGACGCTGCCGACAGCGCCGTGCACCGCCAGCGGGCTGATCCGCGACGGGTCGGACCCAAGCCCGATCGACTCAGTCGAGATCTCCCAGCCGAACGTCGCGCACAGCGATGCGACCGCCCACACCCACCCCACCGGTCGCCACCGGGGCGACGGCAACCGGCCCTCGGGGAACAACAGCAGAAGCGCCGGCAGGATCACCCACGGTGCGGCGCGCGCCAACACGTACACCGCCGCGACCGCGTCGCCGGCGGGAAGTGCGAGGCCGGGGGCGAGGTAGATGTTGCCCACCGTCGAGAGCGCAAACGCGGTTGCCAGCGTCAGGATAAGCGGCCCGATGGGGTTTCGGGGGACGTGGGTGCACAGCACCGCCCCCATGGTGGCGCCGCCCACGATCGGAGGTATCGCCATCACCGCTGTGGATGCGCTCACGTCCGCGGAGAACGCGAGCGGGATCGAGATCACGGCCGCCGAGATCGCCACCAGCCATACGGCCCACACCCACACCTTTCGAAAGCTCAGCGGCACACCCCCATGGTGTCAGAGTCGCGTTCCGGGAACGTTACGGTCCGTGTCGTGGTGCCTGCTCCGGCGGGGGTAGGCTTCGCTCGGATACGTCAACGAACGTGGGGAGCCGGAGCCATGAGTACCAGCACAGTCGAGCTGTTCGTCGCGTCATACGGGACCGAGCACGAGGCGGGCGCGGCGCTGAAGGATTTCCAGTCGGCGCAGCGCGCGGGTGCGATCGACCTGATCGACGCGGCCGTGATCGTGCACACCGCCGACGACAAGGTCAAGTTCGAGGAGACCGCCGATCCCAGCGGCAAGAAGTGGGCCAAGCGCGGCGCCATCGCCGGCGGTGTGGTCGGGTTGATCTTCCCGCCCAGCATCATCGTCTCGGCGGCCGTGGGCGGCGGGGCCGGCGGGTTGTGGGGAAAGATCCGCGACAAGGGCTTCAAGGACGAGGATCTCAAGGCGATCGGTGAGAGCCTGCCGCCCGGCTCCTCGGCCATCATCGCCATCGCCCAGGATCGCATGATCGAGCAGCTGGAGCGCGGCCTCGAGGGCTATCAGAAGATCGCCAAGCACGCCGTCTCGGCGGACGCTGCAGCGGCCATCGTCGCTGAGGTTGACGACGAGGAATAGGGCGGTGCTGGGCTCGCAATCACCAGAGGGAGAAGGGGGAGAGATATGCCAATTCTGATGATCTTGGATGTCGAGGGCGGGACGGCGGAGCAGTATGACCGTGCCGATGCGTTGTTGGGTACCTCGCCGGAAAACGCCCCGCCGGGGCTGATCAGCCACGCCGCGGCGATCACCGACAGCGGACTGCTCGTGGCCGACGTGTGGGAGTCGGCAGAGGATCTCCAGCGATTCTTCGAGGAGAAGCTGGGAGCGGCGATCGCTCAGGCCGGCGTGCCCGAGACTCAGCCTCGGATCCTGCCGGTGCACAACCACTTCGACGGGAGTGGTGAGGTGGGCACCGCGCTGGTGCTGCTCGAGCTCGACGGCCTGACGACGGCGGATTACGACGCCCTCACCGCCGATCTGGCCGCGCACGCTGGAGACGGCAGCGCGCATCCGGCCGTGTCGCACGTGGCCGCGGTCAGCGACGACGGTCTTGTGGTGGTTGACATCTGGGAGTCGGCCGACCAGTTCGCGGAGTTCGGCGAGACCGAGCTCGCGCCCCGCATGGGGCCGGAGCGCATGGCACAGATGCAGCCTCGCATCACAACTCTGCACAACCACGTGCAGGTGAAGTCGCCCGCCGCCGCAAGCTGACCAAATGGCTTGGGTGAATAAAAGGTGCCAGGCACCTTTTATTCACCCGGTCCGTGACCGAGGGCTGAGAGATGAGTGAGCCTCATGAGATCGCCGACCATGTCGAGCCCGTGGTGGACGGGGTGTGGCACTGGCGCATCTCCAACAGCAACCTGGGCGGCGCCACCTCCAGCAGCCAGGCGGTCTCCGCCGATGCCGGCACGGTACTGATCGATCCGGTTCAGCTCGCCCCGGCCGAGTTGGCAGGCCTGCGTGAGCCGACCGCCATCGTGCTCACCGCCAAGTGCCATCAGCGCTCGGCCTGGCGCTATCGCAGCGAGTTCGGCGCCGAGGTGTGGGCTCCCGCGGGGGCTCCCGACGCCGACGAGGAGCCCGACCACCGCTACGGCGACGGCGATCTCCTCCCCGGCGGTCTGCGCGCGGTGCACACGCCCGGTCCCGAGCCGGTGCACTTCTGCCTCTTGCTGGAGCGAACTCCGGGGGTGCTGTTCTGCTCCGACCTGTTGATGGCTGCCGGAGGCGAGCTGCGGCTGGTGCCGGGCGAGTACCACGACGATCCCGCCGAAACGCGTCGCAGCGTGGAGCGCCTGCTGGATCTGGAGTTCGAGGTGCTGTGCCTCGATCACGGCCCGCCGATCACCGACCAGCCCAAGCATGCGATCGAGCGGTTGCTCGCAGGCGACGAGCGATGAGGGAATTCGAGAGCCCTGGTGATGTGACCTTCAATCGCGGCGCGATTGCCGACCCCGAGGCCTTCGCCCGCGACGCAGGTGCCGCTTCGTGGCTGTTTCTGTGCGGCCCGGCGTTTGCCGAGATGGCGGATGGCATGTCCTACGCTGACGTGCAGGCAGCGGTCACCGAGTCGATCAACATCGTGGCCGACCCCCCGGTGGTGCTTGACATGGAGGTCGCGCGGGAGGGTGTCGCCGCTATCGACGAGTTGCCCCGGCCGACGTTGGTGACGTGCCGCACCGGCCCTCGCTCGTCCGCCTTGGTCTACCTGTATGCCGGGCTGCGTGCCGGAGCATCGGCCGATCAGGTGCTGGCGCGTGCCGAGGCCGACGGTGCTCCCTTCGTCGGCTCGGATGAGCTCAGGGCGTGGGTTGCCCAGGGCGTCGCCGAGCTTTCATGACGATGCACCGTCGGCCGTAACGTTCCCGGAACGCCGGTCGGCGAGAATGTCTCCGTGAGGCTCAACCTGGAGATGCTGCGAACCCACTGGGTCGCGTGGACGATCGTCGGGCTGACCGTGGTGATCAACGCGGTCGCGGTGTGGCTGGGGCTGCTCGACCGATCGGTGCAATCGCTCACAGCCACACTGATGTTCACGGTCGTGACCATCGGCTTCGCGTCGATCGGCGCGCTGATCGTCACCTGGCAGCGGGGCAACCGGATCGGCTGGCTGTTCATCGGCATGGCCATGTTCCTGGCGGTGCCCCACAACCTGCTGCAGAACTACGCGGTGTACGCCATGGTGGTCGCGCCGGGCACCCTGCCGGGTGGCATCGTCGCGTACTGGTTCTCGTCGTCGGTGTTCGACGGGGTGTTCGTGATGGTCATGTCGCTGCTGCTGCTCCTGTTTCCCGACGGGCATCCGCTGACGCCGAGATGGCGGCCGGCGGTGTGGTGTGCGGTGCTGGGAGCGGTGTGCACATTTGCCCAGGGATTCACCGAGTTCTCGTCGTCGGGCCCGCTGGACAAGGTCGTAAATCCGGTGGCGGTGACTGGCACAGGCGCGAGTGTGCTGCACCTGATTACCGCGCTCGGCATCTTTCCCACCCTGATCGGGTTTGGGGCAGGTGTGGCCTCCATCGTGCTGCGCTTCCGGCGGTCGGCCGGGGTCGAGCGCCAGCAGGTGAAATGGATCATGGCCGCGGTGCTGTTCGAGGCGGTGTTGGTCGTGACCACGATCGTGCTCTCGCTGGCCGGTGTCGGCGGCAATCTCTCGGCCTTGTCGTTCGTGGTCGCGATTGTGTTGTTCCCGGTGCTGATCGCGCTGGCGATCCTGCGCTATCGCCTGTACGACATCGACGTCGTGATCAGAAAGACGCTCGTGTACACCTGCCTGATCGCGCTGCTGGCGCTGCTCTACCTCGGCGGCATCGCGCTGCTGGGGGCGGCATTTCGCTCGGCCACCGGCCAATCGGGAGCCCTGGCGGTGACCCTCTCCACGCTCGCGGTGGCGTTTGCCTTCCAGCCGCTTCGCCGCCGCATCCAGCATGCCGTTGATCGGCGCTTCTCGCGCCGCACCTACGACGCGGAGGCGGCGGTGCAGGCGTTCACGGGCCGCCTGCGTGAGCAGATCGATCTGGACGTGCTCTGCCGCGAGCTGGTGGGCGTCGTCGACGACACCGTCCAGCCACGGCACGCGGCCCTGTGGCTGCGGCCGGCCGGCGACGAGGGCTGATTAGGCGAACGTGCCCACAGGCACCTGCTGAGTGATGCAGTGGGGGCCGCCGCCTCCTGCCATGAACAGCACGTCGGCCGGGACGGTGACGATCTCCCGATCGGGATAGACCGCGCGGATCTGTGCCAGCGCGGTCTCGTCCTCGGGCACACCGGCAATCGGGGCGATGATCCCGCCGTTACAGACGAACAGGTTGAGGTACGGGATGCCGGCGGCCCGGCCGGTGTCGAACTCGATCACGTCGATCGTCCGCCCGCGGGCGTCGACCGCGTCGCTCAGCCGGCGGGCGTTGTCGATGCCCTTGGCGTGGTCGGGGTGGGCGGGATTCGAGGGTGTGTGCAGGATCACCGACCCGGGTGTCACGAAGTGGGCGATGTCGTCGATGTGGCCGTCGGTCGAGAAGTCCTCGTGGTGGCCCTCTTCCAGCCACACGACCTTGTCGATCCCCAGGTGGTCCGACAATGTCTGTTCGATCTGTTCCCGTGACATGTCGGGGTTTCGGTTCTCGTTCAGCAGGCACTGCTCGGTGGTGATCAGCGTGCCCTGGCCGTCGACGAAGAAGGAGCCGCCCTCCAGCACCATGGGGGCGACATAGCGGCGGACTCCCAGGTGGCCGGCGATCGTCTCGGGCACCCGCGAGTCAAACGCGGTGGGTTGGGATGGTTCACCCCAGCCGTTGAAGCCGAAGTCGACCAGCGCGACCCGTCCCTGAGCATCGCGCACAAAGATCGGCCCGTTGTCGCGCATCCACGCGTCGTCCAACTCAGTTTCGAGCAGCTCGATCCGCGACGACAGCATCCGCCGGACTTCACCCAGCTGCTCGGGCCGCACCAGCATCAGCACCGGCTCGAACTCGGAGACCGCATTGGCGACGGCCGCCTGCTGCACCTGGGCCTGCAGGAAGGCCTCGGGACCGTGGCCTCGCTCGGTCGACACGTAGGTCTCCGGCCGGCAGGGCCACGACATCAGCGTGAGCTGATGGAGCTCCCACTCAGGGGGCATGGCAAATCCGTCATCGCGCGGTGTGTTGGGTTCGGTCAGCGTGGCCGCTCCTCGGGGTGAATAACGGTGCCAGGCACCGTTATTCACCCCGAGCGTCTGTAGTGAATAATTGGTGCCAGGCACCAATTATTCACTACTCAGGCATCTGGGCGGAGGGGTCGGTCTGCCACAAGCCGAACTCGTTGCCGTGTGGATCGGTGCAGGTTGCAAACCAGCCCATCTCGGGCACCGGCATCGGATCGCCGGCCTGGCCGCCGAGTTCGCGCACGCGCTCGGCTCCGGCACCGATCTCGTCCACGCTGAAGTACGCGCGGGTGCCCCGCTTCTCCGGTTCCATGTTGGTGATTGCCCCGCCGGTCTGATCGCTGATCTGGGTCATGTGGTACTCGGATGGGCCGGGAAACGCCTGAAACTGCCACCCGAACAGTCCGCCCCAGAACTCGCGGCTCTGCTCCGTGTTGTCCGCCGGAATCTCGAAGTGGACGATCTGGCCTGCCATGGTCTCTCCTCTCGCCGGTTGATGCGCGTCGTACCTTAGATCCGCGGTGAACCGAAAACTCATCGCTCACGCGGCTCGTCTACCGTTGCTTCCCGTGTACCCGGAGATCGCACCAGACAACCACGGCATGCTGGATGTGGGCGGTGGCGACCGGGTGTACTGGGAGACCTGTGGGAACCCACTGGGGAAGCCTGCGCTGGTGCTCCACGGCGGCCCCGGCTCAGGCTGCACGCCGTGGCATCGGCGGCTATTCGACCCGGCCGCCTACCGGGTGGTGTTGATGGATCAGCGCAACTGCGGTCGCAGCACTCCCCACGCGAGCGTGCCGGAGATCGACTTGAGCGCCAACACCACGTCCAACCTGATTGCCGACATCGAGCTGCTGCGCGAGACCCTGGAGATCGAGAGATGGTTGGTGTTGGGCGGATCGTGGGGCAGCACCCTGGCGCTCGCCTATGCCGAGCAGCACCCCCACCGCGTCGCGGAGCTGATCCTCTTCGGCGTCACCGCGGGGCGTCGCAAGGAGGATGACTGGCTCTTCCGCGAAGGGCTGCAGCCGCTCTTCCCCGAGCAGTGGGAGCGCCGCCGCGCCGCCCTGCCGGCGGCACTTCGCAACGGCGACGTGGTTTCGGCCTACCGCCGGCTGTTGCACGATCCCGATCCGGCGGTGCGTGCACATGCCGCTTTGGAGTGGTGCACCTGGGAATCGGCGACCCCCGACTGGCCGCCCAAGCCCGGGCTTGCCAGCCGGTACAAGGACCCCGCGTTCGCCCTGGCGTTCGCACGGCTGGTGACCCACTACGTCGACCACGGCGTGTTCCTCGAGGACGGAATCCTGCTGCGCAACATCGCCGCCCTCGACGGCATCCCCGGGATCATGATCAACGGCCGCTTCGACCTGCAGGCGCCGCTGGGGACAGCCTGGGAGCTTGCCCGCCTGTGGCCCGGCTCAGAGCTGGTCGTGGTCGAGGACGCCGGTCACGCCGCCGACGCCGAGGGCATCACCACCGAGCTCGTGCGCGCAACCGACCGGTTCTGTGCTCGCTAGTTCTCGGTTGTCCGCCTGTGGGTACGATTGAGCCGTGAGTGACTACGTGATCCGAGGCGGTCGCGAGGGATACGACCGGCTGCGCGTGCTCGCGCGAGTGCACGATGCCAACACCTCTGCGCTGCTTGATCGGGTCGGCGTGACGCTCGGGATGCACTGCCTGGACGTGGGCTGTGGTGGCGGTGATGTCACATTCCTGCTGGCGCGCATGGTCGGCCCATACGGCCGCGTCACCGGCATCGACATGGACCAGGTCAAGCTCGATCTGGCGGGTCAGCAGGCCGTCGAGTTGGGGCTCGAGAACGTGAGGTTCCAGGCGGCCGACGTTACCGGCTGGAGCGAACCGGGGGCATATGACCTGGTGTACAGCCGGTTCCTCCTGGAGCACGTGCGCCGGCCGGTCGAGCTGCTCAGGCAGATGTGGGCGGCGGTCCGGCCGGGAGGTGCGATTGTCGTCGAGGACGCCGATTTCGACGGCTGCTTCACCGACCCGCCCAATGCTGGGCACGACTTCTACCAGCGGGTGTACAGCGAGGCGCTGCGGCGCCGGGGCGGGGACGCCGCCATCGGGCGAAAGCTTCACCGGCTGTGTCTGGAGGCGGGGATCCCCGATCCCGGGTTTGAGATCGTGCAGGGAGTGGCCGCCTCGGGCGAGATCGTGGAGCTGCCCCACCTGACGCTGGCGGCGTCGGCCGAGGCTGTGATTGCCGAGGGTATCGCCTCCGCGGACGAGGTCGAGCGTGCCTTGGGCGACATGGTGGCGTTCGGCCGGCTGCCTGCGTCGGTGGTCGGCGGCCCTCGCATCGGCCGCGTGTGGCGCCGGCGCGAGGCTGACGCATGACCCGCTACGTGGCGCTGTTGCGCGGGATCAACGTCGGCGGAAACAAGCGGATCGCGATGGCCGACCTGCGGGCGCTCTGCGACGGCCTCGGGTTTGAGGGTGTCCGCACGCTGCTGCAGAGCGGGAACGTGGTGCTGGACGCGAGCGTGTCGGCGTCCACCGTCGAGTCACGGCTGTCCGGGGCGATTGAGCAGCAGCTCGGAATGGAGGTGCGCGTGGTGGTGCGTACCGCGGCGCAGCTGGGAGCGGTCGTCCAGCACGATCCGTACAGCAGCATCGCCGACCCGCTCAAGTACTACAGCGTCAGCTTCCTGGCGTCCGAGCCGGCGCCGGACGCGCTCGCGGAGATCGACCCGGCCGAGTACGCGCCGGAGCGGTTCCAGCTGCACGGCCGTGAGCTCTACATGTGGCGTCCTCCGGGCCAGATCGACAGCCGCTTGGTCAAGCTCTTGACCGATAAGCGGCTGGGCACCGCGGCCACCAATCGCAACTGGAACACCATCACGAAAATTCACCAGCTTGCAAACGGCTAAGCTCTCCCGCATGAATAAAAGGTGCCAGGCACCTTTTATTCACAGGCATTGATCGGTGCGGAGTTGTGACAGGTTGTTACAGAACCGGGTGACGCCGCTGAGTGAGTTGGTGGCGGATCCGGGCCGGGGGTTGGTGTACGGGAACCGCGGGTGCCTGCACGATTCCCAGCAGCGGATCCGGCGGCGCTACAACGGCCGCCGATGGATCGCCTGCAGGCTCGAGTTCCGGGGGTGGCAGCGCGGGCCGATGATGCAGCCGGGTCGCTTCACCGAGCTGTTCTTCCTGGACGAGGCCACCGCCTTTGCGGCGGGCCACCGGCCGTGCGCGTTGTGCCGGCGGGAGGACTACAACCGCTTCGGTGAGATCTGGCGGGAGATCCATCCCGGCCAGATCGGCGCCGATGCCATCGATGCCCAGTTGCAGTTCGAGCGAATCGAGCCGGTCACCCAGTCTCAGCGTCGTCACACCGACCTGTGGGATCGGCTGCCTGACGGGGCGTTCGTGCTGTGCCAGTGGCAGCCGCACCTGGTGTGGGGCGATCAGTTGATGGCGTGGACGCCTGCGGGGTACACCGAGCGCCGGACGCGCGCGCGGTCGGGCGATGCCACCGTGTTGACGCCGCGCTCGCTGGTGGACGTCCTGCGGGCGGGGTGGGATCCGGTGGTGCCGCTGATCCACCCGTCGGCGGCGTGACCGGTCTTTTCAGATTTATCCGACTTTATCAACGTTCGATAAATAGTGATAAGCACGATAAGATGCGATCGTGGATCCCCGTCTCAACCCGTACACACCCAATGCCGGCGCTCGGCCGGCGGCGCTGGTGGGCCGGGATGCCGAGCTGGAGGCGTTCGATGTCCTGCTGGCCCGTCTGACCCGTGGCTACACCGAGCAATCGATGCTGATCACCGGGCTGCGGGGCGTCGGAAAGACGGTGCTGCTGAACGAGTTCGAAGCTCGCGCCCGTTCGGGCGGCTGGGTCAGCGTCGAGGCCGAGATCACCAAGAACGAGGAGTTCGGCCGGCGGATGGCGATGCTTTCGCGGCGGGCACTGCTGCAGATCGCTCCCAGGGCGGGCTGGGGTGAGCGCATGAGCCGGGCCGCGAGCATCCTCAAGTCGTTTCAGGTGACGGTCTCGAGCGAAGGCACGCTGACGGCCGGGCTGGATGTCGAGGCACTCCCGGGAATCGCCGACAGCGGCCACCTCAGTGACGACCTCACCGACCTCTTCATCGCTCTGGGAGAGGCCGCCCGCGAGCACCGCACCGGGGTCGCGTTTCTGATCGACGAGGTGCAGTTCCTGCGTCCGGCCGAGCTGGAGGGGCTGATCATGGCGCTGCACAAGACCGTCCAGCGAAGCCTGCCGGTGACCCTGGTCGGCGCCGGACTGCCCCAGATCCCGCGGCTCGCGGGGGATGCCAAGTCCTACGCCGAGCGGCTGTTCCGGTTTCCCCACATCGGCCGGCTGGGACTCGAGCGCGAGGCCCGCGAGGCGCTCACCCGGCCCGCGGCCGAGCTGGACGTGGCGTTCAGCCCCGACGCCGTCGACCTGATCGTGAGATACACCGAGGGCTACCCGTACTTCCTGCAGGAGTACGGCAAGATCGTCTGGAATCTGGCGCCCGCCGACACCGAGATCACGCTGGCCTCGGCCGAGGCCGCCCGCCCGCTGGTCGAGGCCACGCTGGACGAGAGCTTCTTTCGGGTGCGGACGCAGCGCACCACCGAGCTGGAGCTCCAGTACCTGCGGGTGATGGCCGAGCTGGGACACGGGCCTCATCGAACGGGCGATGTGGCCGAGGCCATGCACCGCCGCTCCGAGCAGCTGGGCCCGACCCGCGCACGGCTGATCGACAAGGGCCTGCTGTACACCCCGGGCCACGGCCTGACCGCGTTCACGGTTCCGCAGTTTCACCGGTACATGCGCCGCACCTACGCCTGAGCGATACCCTTGGGTGGTGCAGACGCGTGGGAATCGGCGGCGGGTGCGTACCGAGGTCGTGTTCGCGATCGGGGTGGCGATGACGGCAGTTGGATTCGTCGCGTCGTCGGTCACGATCAGCCACGTGCTGATCACCGCGGGGGCGGCCTTCATGACGGTCGGCGTGATCCTGTGGGTGTACGCGACTCGTGTCGACTAGCTAACCCGCGCCAGCCAGCGACCGTCGTCGTCACGCCGCATCCGCACGGGTGCCCCGAAGCACGCGCTCATCGGCTCGTCGGCCAGCACCGGGGCGATCGCCCCGGCGGCGGTCACGGCGCCGTCGCGCAGCAGCAGCCCGTGGGTGGTGGAGGGCGGAATCTCCTCGACGTGATGGGTGACAGTGACGGTGGTGCGATCGGGGTGATCGGCCGCGATGGCCTCCAGCGCAGCCACCACGCTCTCGCGGCCGGGGAGGTCGAGTGCGGCCGCCGGCTCGTCCAGCACCAGCAGCTCGGGGTCGCCCACCAGCGCCCGCGCCAGCAGCACCCGCTGACGCTCGCCCTGGGACAGGGTGCCCAGCGCACGGGTGGCCAGCTCACCGATACCGAAGCGCTCGAGCAGGTGCTGGGCGCGTTCGCGATCGGCCTTACCGAGCCGGTCGGGACGCACCACGAAGGTTGCGGTGACGCCGGTCAGGACGACGTCTGCAGAGCTCAGGATGGAGGAGAAGCGGCGGGCAGCTTTCGGCTCCAGGAACCCGATCCGCTCGCGCAGGGCGCGCATGTCGATCGCCCCCAGCCGCCCGCCCAGGATGGTGGCGGTGCCCGAGCTGGGGTGGCCGAGCGCGGCGGCGATCGTCGACAGCGTGCTCTTGCCGGCGCCGTTTGGGCCGAGCACCGTCCAGCGCTGCCCGGCGGCCACTTGCCAGTCGATCTCACGCAAGATCTGGTCGCGACTGCCCGTGCGCCGGTTGAACCGCCAGTACGACACCTGATCGAGTTCGATCGCGCGCATTGGGGGCTCAGGTCTGGTCAACGCGTGTATCCTGCCTGATCGGCGCGTACGTCGCGCCCGTACTTCCCTGTCGAAGAAGGAGTGCCTCCGCGGTGGCCAAGACCGGTGTTCGAGTGGATGTGACGCTTGCCTGCACGGAATGCAAGCGGCGCAACTACCAAACCAACAAATCGAAGCGAAACTCGCCTGACAGGATCGAGTTCTCGAAGTACTGCCGGTGGTGCGGAAAGCACACTCCGCACCGAGAGACTCGCTAACCGCGATCGCCCATGGCTCGAAACAAGAATCGACAGTCGTCTCGCACCAGCTTGGCCGCTCCCACAACCGGGAGGGCGAAGAGCCAGTCCGGCGGGGCGCCGGTTGCAAAAAAGAGCCTCTACCGGCGCACCCTTGCCTTCAGCGGTGAGGTCCGTGCCGAGCTCGCAAAAGTCGACTACCTCAACCGGCAGCAGACGATCCAGGCGACCTTGGTCGTGCTGGGCGCCTGCTTCCTGGTCGGCCTCTACCTGTACGGTCTCGATCAGCTGTTCGCGCGGCTCGCCACGCGACTGATCGATTTCCAAAACTGACCCGCGCCGAAGGACGGACATGTTTCGCTGGTACGTGATCAACACCTACTCGGGGCACGAGAACAAGGTCAAGGCCAATCTCGAGCACCGCGTCAAATCGATGAGCCAAGAGAATGTCGTGCGCCGGATTGTCGTCCCCACCGAGTCGGTGGTCGAGACCAAGGACGGCCAGAAGGTGCAGACCGAGCGCCGGCTGTGGCCCGGATACGTGCTGGTCAACATGGATCTCACCGATGACGCCTGGGTGTTGGTCAAGAACACTCCCGGCGTGACCGGCTTCGTCGGCTCCCAGAACAAGCCGGTGCCGCTCAGCCAACCCGAGGTCGACCGTATGCTGCACGTCGCCCAGGCCGTCGCCCAGGCGCCTCAGAAGAGCCGGGCCGAGTTCGAGCTGGGCGAGAGCGTCAAGGTCACCTCCGGCCCGCTGGCAGACTTCGACGGCGAGATCGCCGAGATCAACGAGGATCAGGGCAAGCTCAAGGTGCTGGTCTCGATCTTCGAGCGTCAGGTGCCGGTCGAGCTGGAGTTCGACAAAGTCAAGAAGATCTAGCTTCACTCACGATCGTGGGAGCGTCTCGTTCGAGGCGCGCATGCACCACTAAGGAGACGGAATGGCAAAGAAGATCATCAAGGTGATCAAGCTTCAGATCCCCGCAGGGCAGGCGAACCCCGCCCCGCCGGTGGGCCCCGCGCTGGGTCAGCACGGCGTCAACATCATGGAGTTCTGCAAGGCGTTCAACGCCCAGACGCAGGGCCCCAACAACGGCCGGGTCACCCCGGTCGAGATCAGCGTGTTCGAGGACCGGTCGTTCTCGTTCATTACCAAGACGCCCCCGGCCGCGGTGCTGATCAAGGAGGCGCTCAACATCACCGCGGGCTCTGGCGAGCCCAACCGCGAGACCGTCGGCAGGATCACCAAGGCCCAGCTGCGCTCGATCGCCGAGACCAAGATGCCGGACCTGAATGCCAACGACGTGGATGCGGCGGTCAACATCATCGCCGGCACCGCCCGTTCGATGGGTGTGGAGGTGGTGGGCTGATGGCGGGCAAGGCATACAAGGCTGCCCGCGAGGCGGTCGACCGCGAGAAGCTGTACGCGCCGCTGGATGCAGTGCGGGTGCTCAAGACGCTGCAGACGGCCAAGTTCGACGAGACCGTCGAGGTGCACATGCGGCTGGGCCTGAACGTCCGTCACGCCGAGCAGCAGCTTCGCGGCACCCTGTTCCTCCCGCACGGCACGGGCACCTCGGTGACCGTGGCCGTGTTCGCCCAGGGCGAGAAGGCCAAGGAGGCCGAGGAGGCCGGCGCCGATCATGTCGGCGGTGAGGACCTCGCCGCCAAGGTGCTGGAGGGCTTCTCGGACTTCGACGTGGCGATCGCCACGCCCGACATGATGGGCACCGTCGGGAAGCTCGGCCGCGTACTCGGGCCGCAGGGCAAGATGCCGAGCCCCAAGGCCGGCACCATCACCTTCGATGTCAGCAAGGCGGTTTCGGACATCAAGTCCGGCAAGATCGAGTACCGCACCGATCGCACCGCGATCGTGCACACCGCGATCGGCAAAAAGTCGTTCGATGAGCGGGCGCTGGTCGAGAACTACGGTGCGGTGCTGGAGGAGATCCTGCGGGTCAAGCCCGCCGCCGCCAAGGGCCGGTACCTGAAGTCGGTGACGATGGCGTCGACGATGGGGCCGGGGATCCACCTCGACACCACCCGCACTCGAGATCTGCTCGAGGAGACTCCCAGCTAGACCAACGACTTGTTCACATCGCGTCCGCGCCGAAGACCGTCGGGGCCTCAGGGCTCAAACCGAAACACCCGACGCAGGTGGGGCCTCGTACGACCTTCTCGGTTCGTGCGCGTCCACCACCAGGTGGACGCCCGACGAACCGAAGGAGGTGAAGTGCATGAATGTGACTGAGAAGCGCGCGGCGGTCGAGAAGCTGACCGAGATGATCCGCGGGGCGGACTCGATGATCGTGACCGACTACCGCGGGCTCAGCGTGGGTCAGCTGGCCGACGTGCGAAATCAGTTGCGGGAGGCGGGTGCAAGCCTGACCGTGGCCAAGAACACGTTGGCCCGGATCGCCGCCGGCCAGGCGGAAAAGCCTGATCTGGTGGCCTTGCTCCAGGGCCCGACGGCGATCGCGTTTGTCACCGACGACCCCGCTGGGGCTGCCAAGAAGCTCAGCGAGATCGCCCGCCAGACGCGCATCTTGGAGGTGCGCGGAGCGATCATCGAAGGCGAGACGCTGACGGCCGACGAGGTGCGACAGCTCGGTGATCTGCCGCCCCGCGACGTGCTCCAGGCGCAGGTGGTGGGGGCTTTGGCCTCGCCGCTGCAGGGCTCGTACAACACCCTCGCAGCACCGCTCAGGGAGTTCCTGGTGGTGCTCGATCAGTACATCGAAAAGCGACAGGCGGCCGAGGCCGCCTAGACAGGAGAGATCATGGCTGTTACAGCTGAGCAGCTCGAGGAGATGACCGTTCTCGAGCTCGTCAATCTGAAGAAGGAACTGGAAGAGCGCTGGGGCGTGAGCGCTGCTGCGGCTGCTCCGGTGGCGGTTGCCGGCGGCGGTGGCGGCGGTGGTGCTGCTGAGGCCGCCGAGGAGCAGACGGCGTTTGACGTGATACTGGCCGAGACCGGTCCCAACAAGATCCCGGTGATCAAGGTCATCCGCGAGATCACGGGGCTCGGCCTGAAGGAGGCCAAGGCGGTCGCCGACGAGGCTCCCAAGCCCGTCAAGGAGGGCGTCGCCAAGGAAGAGGCCGACCAGATCAAGGCCAAGCTCGAGGAGGCCGGGGCAACCGTCGAGGTCAAGTAGCGTTTGCCGCTTGATTGGTGCTGGGAGGAGCGAAGTTGCTCCTCCCAGCACGGTTACCCCGTCACGGAGGTGCCTCTCCCAGATAGAATGTAGGGATGGAGAAAGCCTCATGCGTGTTGCCTTTCGTTCCCGTGAGAGCGGCGGCTGATGAAGATTCCGAGCAGGTGACGCAGGCGCTTTTCGCCGATCCGCTGGACGTGTCCGAGCGAAACAACGGCTGGGCCGCGGTCACGCTGGCCGACGGATATCTGGGCTTCGTCACTGCCGACTCGGTGGGCGAGCCGTTGCCCAAGGATCGCGCCCACGTTGTGGTGGTTCCGCAGGCCGCCGACCGCTATCTCGGTACGTGGCTGACCGCGCCGGGACTGCGCACCGAGCCACTGGCGGCAGCCCGTCGCAAGGCCTCGGGCGAGGCCATCGCCGAGACCGCGCTGATGTTCCTGGATGCGCCCTATCAGTGGGGTGGGGTCACGGTCGTGGGACTTGACTGCTCGGGGCTGGTGCAGACCGTGCACCGTCGGTTTGGCCTGCTGCTGCCGCGCAACTCCGATCAGCAGGAGACCGCCGGGCGTGAGGTGTCGCTGCGCTCCGCCCAGCCGGGCGACCTGCTCTGCTACGGCGATCACGTGGCCATCTACCTTGGCGGCGGCGAGGTCGTGCACGCGACCGAAGAAGCCGGCAAGGTGGTGCGGGAGAAGCATCCGGCCGAGTTGAAGGCCCGCCTGCGCACGGTACGCCGGGTGTACGAGGCCGAAGACTGATCGCGTGGTGTGCGATCGACGTTCGCTCCGGGCGAACGATCGGACGCAACCACACGCAGACGATGCCGGCCGCGAGCACCGTCAAGGTGCTGATCTCGGTCGCGTTGTGGGAGGCGGTGGTTGCCGGTCGGTTGGAGTCGACGGCACGCGTGCCGGTGGCCGAGATGACCACGGCAGATCCCGAGGCGCTGGTGCCGGGGTTCGACCCCGAAACCGAACTCACCCTGGGCGATCTCGATCTGCTGATGCTGAGCGTCTCGGACAACACCGCCACCAATGCGATCATCGATCGCCTCGGGATGGCAGCCGTGAACGCGGTCTCAGATCGGCTCGGCCTGCGCCACACCGTCGTTCGCCGCCGCATGCTCGACTTCGAGGCGGCCGCTTCGGGCAGCGACAACACCACCTGCGCCGAAGACCTGGCGCGTCTGATGGCGGCGCTCGACGGCGCAGCTAAGCTCGATCAGCGTGTCTGCGAGCGCGTGCTGGGCGGTCTCGGTCGCAGCCAGCATCGCGACATCATCCCCCGCTATCTGCCTCCGGGGGCGACCGCGGTCGCGTGCAAGCAGGGCGACCTGGCGGAGGTGCGTCACGACGCCGCGCTGGTGCGACAGGGCGATCGGGTGACGGCGCTTGCGGTCATGAGCAGCCCGGCCGCGGCGCCCGACGGCCTGGCCCGGGTGGCGGCCGCCGCACTTGAAGATTGCTCCACCGTTTGAAATCGTTCACCAACTATTCACCGACTGCAACGTCGTATCTCTCCGGAGATTTCGTTGTACACCTAGTGGAGGTCACATGGAGAGGTTTTTGAGACGTGCCGGCTTGACGCTGGCGGTTCTCGCAGCCACCGTTGCAGCTGTGGGCTGCGGCGGAAGCTCGAGTTCGAGCAGTTCCAGCGCACCTGCAACCTCAGGCACAGGTGCGTCGCACATGGGCGGCACCCTGAAGCTGCAGGCAACCGGTAGCCCGGACTACATCGATCCCGCTCTCGCCTACACCGTTGAGGCGTGGCAGAGCCTGATCACGACTGACGACGGGCTTGTGGCGTTCCACATCACCGAGGGGCCTGAATCAACTCAGCTCGTTCCCGACCTGGCAACGGCGATCGCCAAGCCGGAGGACGGTGGGCTCAAGTACGTCTTCCATGTGCGCCCCGGAATCAAGTATTCCAACGGCGCCACCGTGAAGCCGAGTGACTTCACGTTCGCCTTCGAGCGCAGCTTCAAGGTCAACGGCGCGGGCACGTTCTACTGGACGAACCTGGAAGGCTACGACGCCTGCATCAACACCCCCAAGACCTGTGATCTGTCCAAGGGCATCGAGGCCGACGACTCGGCCGGCACGGTCACGTTCCACCTGACCAAGCCCGACGGCGACTTCCTGTTCAAGCTGGCCATGCCGTTTGCATATGCATTGCCGCCGAACACGCCGATCAAGCCGGCTACCACCCAGAGCCTGCCCGGCACCGGCCCGTACATGATCACCTCGTACAAGGCCGAGAACTCCTTGACGCTCGAGCGCAACCCGAACTTCAAGGTGTGGGCACCCGAGGCACAGCCGCAGGGCTACCCCGACACCATCAGCTGGCAGCTCGGGCTGGGCGGCGAGGCCATGACCACCAACATCGAGAACGGCACCGCCGACTGGATGTACGAGGTACCGCCTGCTGACCGTCTCAACCAGGTCGCCACGCAGTATGCCGACCAGTTCCACGTGCATGCCGGCCCGTCCACGTACTGGATGGACCTCAACACGCGGGTCGCGCCGTTCGACAATCCGGACGTGCGCAAGGCCGTCAACTTCGCGATGGATCGAAACGCGATCGTGAAGGCCTACGGCGGTCCCAAGCTCGCTGCCACCACCTGTCAGGTGGTACCGCCGGGATTCAACGGATACGAGCAGTACTGCCCGTATACCGCCAATCCGGCGGCTGACGGCAAGGGCCCGTGGACCGGCCCCGACATGGCCAAGGCACAGCAGCTGATCGACTCCTCGGGCACCAAGGGCATGAAGGTGACCGTGTGGACGAACACGTCTGATCAGTCCAAGGCCGTGGGCCTCTACTTCGTGTCGCTGCTCAAGCAGCTTGGGTACGACACGAGCATCAAGTCACTCGACCGGAGTGTGTACTTCGACACGATCGAGGACTCGAAGAACAAGACCCAGATCATGTGGGACGACTGGTATCCCGACTATCCCAGCGCGTCCAACTTCATCAACCAGTTGCTGTCGTGCGATTCGTTCATTCCGAAGAGCACGTCCAACTCCAACGATGCGGAGTACTGCAACAAGGACGTAGACAAGCTGATCTCAACAGCGTTGACTCAGCAGCTCACCGACACCACCGCCGCCAACAAGACGTGGGCGGAGGCCGACCGGATGATCACCGACGATGCGCCTTGGGCTTCGATGTTCAACGCCTCGTGGGTCGACTTCCTGTCCAAGCGGGTACAGAACTACAAGTACAGCACTCAGTGGTTCATCCTGCTTGACCAGTTGCAGGTGCAATGACCGTATTCGCCCTCGCGGCGAGTAGCCCGAAGAGGGCCGGGGTTGATCCCCCGGCCCTCTGGGTATCTGATATGACAGTGTCATGGTCGAGCAAGCACTAGAGCTCCCCGAAGAGGCGCGGGTTGATACCACCGCCGAGTCGGGCAAAGGACCGTGGGCGCTGGCGTGGAAGCGTTTTCGCCGCAACCGCATCGCCATGGTCAGCCTGGGGTTGTTCGTGGTGATCGTGGTGTCGTGCTTCGCGGCGCCGTTGTATGCCAACCACATCGCCGACACCGACCCGTTCTCGTCGAACATCAACGGCTACACCACCGTGAACGGCAAGAAGACGGCGGTGCTGGCCACAAACCCCTCGGGTTTCGGCACCTCACCGCTGAAGCCGACCTGGACGCGTCACTACTTCCTCGGCGCTGACGCGCAGGGCAGAGATGTCGCGGCCCGCGTTCTCTACGGTGGCCGGGCGTCGCTGATCATCGGCATCGCATCCGCCGTGCTGACTTGCACCGCGGCGATCATCCTGGGTGTCCTGGCAGGGTTCTTCGGAGGGTTGACCGACTCGCTGATCTCGCGCTCGCTGGACGTGATCTGGGCGTTTCCGGTGTATCTGCTGGCGATCGCGCTGTCGACCGCATTGCTGGTGCAGGGGATCTCGCTGGGGCCGGTGGCGATCGATCCCGCAAGTCTTTGGATACCGATCCTGATCATCGGGGTCGTGTACATCCCGTACGTGGCCAGACCGGTGCGCGGCGAGGTGCTGTCGGTGTGTGAGCAGGAGTTCGTGGAGGCGGCGGTCGCCCAGGGCGCCTCCACCTGGCGGCTGATGCTGGCGGAGATCCTGCCCAACGTGATCACGATCGTGATCGTGTTCCTGCCGCTGATCGTGGCCACCAATGTGCTCACCGAGTCGGCGCTGTCGTTCCTGGGGATCGGCGTGCAGGCCCCCAATGCCAGCTGGGGCACCCTGATCGACGACGGCCAGGGGCTGCTCTACACCCGGCCGCTGGTCTCGATCGCCCCCGGTCTGATGATCCTGTTCACGGTGCTAACGCTGAACGTGGTCGGAGACGGCGTGCGCGACGCGCTGGATCCGCGGGCCAAGCTGCGGTCGGAGGGGTAGCCGGTGGGCACGTTCATCATCCGCCGCACCCTCTGGATGTTCCTGGTGATGTTCGTGATCTCGGTGCTGGTGTTCTTGATCTTCTTCCACATCCCGGGAGTCGATCCGGCCCGCCAGATGGCCGGCAAGAATCCCAGCCCTCAGACGATCAGGTCGATCCGCAAGGAGTTCGGTCTCGATCGCCCGCTGCCGGTGCAGTACGTGCTGATGATGAACCACCTGTTCGTCAAGCGCGATCTGATCTCGTACAGCACGCGCACCGAGGTCGTCCCCGCGATCTGGGCGGCCACTCCGGTGACGCTCTCGCTGGTGTTCGGAGCCGCCTTCCTGTGGGTGACGATGGCAATCCTGGTGGGGGTGGTCGCGGCGGTCAAACGCGGCACCTTCTGGGACCCGTTACTCATGATCATCGCCCTGATCGGGATCTCGATGCCGGTCTTCTGGCTGGGCGAGGTCGCCAACCTGATCACCCAGAGCCGGTACCACGACACCTTCCTGTTCAGCTGGGTGCCGCCGCTGGGCTACACGCCGCTCACCCAAGACCCGTTCCTGTGGTTCAAGCACCTGGTTATTCCGTGGATCGTGCTGGCGGTGCTCTACATCGGCTTCTACGGGCGCGTGCTTCGCTCCGACCTGGTTGAGAGCGAGAACAACGATTTCGTGCGCACCGCTCGGGCCAAGGGGCTCGACGGCAAGCGGGTCATGACCCGCCACCAGCTGCGCAACTCGATGGTCGTCTTCATCAGCCTGTTCGGGCTCGATTTCGGCGCACTGGTCGGCGGGGCGGCGCTGCTCACCGAGGTCGTGTTCGGGCTGCCCGGCGTCGGGCGGCTCACGTATAACGCGTTGATCGGACTCGATCTTCCTGTGATCATGGGCACGGTGATCTACGGTGCCTTCTTCATCGTGCTCGCAAATGCGATCGTCGATGTCGGGTACGTATACCTCGATCCGCGGTTGCGACCGCACTAGGAACCCCATGGCTGAGCCCCTGTTGGATGTCAGAGATCTGAAGGTCACCTTTCGCACGGAGGATGGGTTGGTGCGGGCGGTGGACGGCTTGTCGTTTTCGGTGGATCCGGGTGAGGTGTTGGGGATCGTGGGTGAGTCGGGGTCGGGTAAGAGCGTGACGATGATGTCGGTGATGCGGCTGATCAACGACCCCAATGCCGTGTTCGAGGGTGAGGTGTTGTACAAGGGCGCCGATCTGATGACTGCCACCGAGTCGCGCATGCAGGACATCCGCGGGGCGGAGATGGCGATGATCTTTCAGGACCCGATGACGTCGCTGAACCCGGTGTACAAGGTGGGTTGGCAGATCTCGGAGCAGCTGCAGGCGCACGAGTCGCTTTCCGACAAGCAGGCCCGGGGTCGCACGGTCGAGCTGTTGCGGGCGGTGGGGATTCCCAATCCGGAGGTGCGGGTGGATGAGTATCCGCATCAGTTCTCGGGGGGTATGCGCCAGCGGGTGATGATCGCGATGGCGCTTTCGTGTAACCCCGACCTGCTGATTGCCGACGAGCCCACCACGGCCTTGGACGTGACCATCCAGGCGCAGATTCTGGAAGTGATCGCGCGGCTGAAGTCGGAGTTCAACTCTGCGGTGGTGTTGATCACCCATGACATGGGGGTGGTGGCCGAGGTGGCCGATCGCGTGATCGTGATGTATGCAGGTCGGGTGGTGGAGCACGGCACCAAGCAGGAGGTGTTCGACGATCCCCAGCATCCCTACACGTGGGGGCTTCTGGGGTCGATTCCGCGGCTGGATCGGCCTCGGCCGAAGCGGTTGACCGCGATTCCGGGCAACCCGCCGTCGCTTGTGAACCTGCCGGACGGGTGCCATTTCGCGCCCCGCTGCCGGCACAAGTTCGATCGCTGCCTGACCGATGACCCCAACCTCACCGACAAGGTCGCCGGCGGTCACCTGGACGCCTGCCACCTGACGGTCGAGCAGAAGCGAGAGCTTCGCACCGCCGACATCAATCCGGCGTTGGCCGAGGGGGCCGCATGAGCGCTACCGAGGCACCTGCGCCCCAGCCCGAGGCCGCGCCCACAGGCGATCCGCTGCTTCGCATCGAACACCTCAAGAAGTACTTCCCGATCAAGCAGGGGGTCGTGTTCCAGCATGAGGTGGCGCGGGTGCACGCTGTCGATGACGTCAGCTTCGACGTCTTTCCGGGAGAGACGGTCGGGCTGGTGGGCGAGTCGGGCTGTGGCAAGTCCACGCTGGGGCGATGCGCGATCCGGCTGCACGACCTGACCGCGGGCAGCGTGATCTTCGACGGCAAGGACATCTCCAACCTGTCGCGCCGCGATATGCGGCCGCTGCGACGCGAGATGCAGATGATCTTCCAGGATCCCTACGCCTCGCTGAACCCGCGCAAGCGCGTCGGCACGATCATCGCCGATCCGCTGAAGATCCATAACCAGGGCGACCGCAAGGCGATCAAGACCAAAGTGCAGGAGCTGCTGGGCCTGGTGGGACTCAACCCCGAGCACTACAACCGCTACCCCCACGAGTTCTCCGGCGGCCAGCGCCAGCGCATCGGCGTCGCCCGCGCGCTCGCGCTCAACCCCAAGATGATCGTCGCCGACGAGCCGGTCTCGGCCCTCGACGTGTCGATCCAGGCCCAGGTCGTGAACCTGCTCGACGACCTCCAGGACAACCTGGGGCTGACCTATCTGTTCATTGCCCACGACCTGTCGGTCGTGCGCCATGTCTCCGACCGCATCGTGGTCATGTACCTCGGCAAGATCGCCGAGATCTCGCCGGCCGAGGAGCTCTACCAGCGCCCCATCCACCCCTACACCGAGGCGCTGCTCTCGGCCGTGCCGATCCCCGACCTGGCGATCGCCGCCAAACGCGAGCGGATCGTGCTCACCGGAGATGTACCCAGCCCCATCAACCCACCCTCGGGTTGCCGCTTCCACCCTCGCTGCCGCTACGCCACCGAGGTCTGCACCACCGACGAGCCCGAGCTCAAGCACCACGGGGGCGGACACTTCGCGGCCTGTCACCACCCCCTCCAACACACGCCCGCGATGACCGGCGCGGGAGCCCCCGCCGCGTAGCGCTGCGGGCGCCGCGGTGTTGACCGGCGCTGTCCGCGCGGATATACACGCCAGACCATGAGCTCCCTGCTCCCTCCCGGGGCGGACTTCCGCCGGCTGTGGCTGGCGACCGCCATCAGCGTCTTCGGCACGTGGGCGGCGGCCATCACCCTGTCGGTTCGGATGTTCCGCGATACCGGCTCGCCGGAGTGGGTGTCGGCGCTGTTCGTGGCCGAGTTCGCGCCGGCGGTTGTGATCGGCGTGCTGTTCGCCGGCCGGCTCGACCGGCTTCCTCCCCGCCGGGCGCTGGTGATCTCCGACCTGGTGTGTGCCGCGTGTTTCGTGGCACTGGCGGCGGTGCACCAGCCGGCCGCGGTGATCGCGCTGGCGACCGTCGCCGGAGCGGCCGCGGGCGTGTTTCGGCCGGTGGCTCTGGCGTCCGTGCCGGTGCTGGTGGAAGAGCGGGAGCTGGATGCCGCCAACGGCGCGCTGACGGCGGCCGACACTTTCATGACCACCTTGGGCCAGGCGATCAGCGGCATCGCCTTGACGCTGGTGGGCGCGGGCGCGGTGCTGGTGGGAAACGCCGTCACGTTCCTGTTCTCGGCGCTGCTGCTGTGGGGCTGCCGATCGCTGATCGTGGCGGCCGCCACCGGTCCGGTCGCCAGCGTGCTCACGCACATCCGGCGCAGCTTCCGCACGGTGGTGCGGGCGCCGGCGCTGCTGCAGGTGGCGGTCGCGGCGCCGCTGATGCTGGTCATGGGCGGTGTGATCAACGCCCTCGAGGTGCCGCTGTTCCTGGGCTCGCTGGGAGCGTCGGCCGCGGTGGTCGGGATCGCGGTGGCGGTCATGCAGGTGGGCATCCTGGGCGGCAGCCTCTTGGCCGGGAAGCGGGGTAAGACGCTGGGCCGGCGCTATCCCGCCATCATCGGCATCGGAGGGATCTGCACGATCGTGGCCGGGCTGGCGGGCCACCTGGGTGTGGCCATCGCGAGCTTCTTTGCCTTCGGCATCGCCAACGGGATCGTGCTGGTGCACAACCGCTCGGTGCTGCAGCGTGAGACGCCCCCCGCGGAACGGGCCGGTACGATCGCGCTTTTGATGTCTCTGGGTGCGGTGGCCACGACCCTCGGGGCGATCGGCGGGGGCGCGCTGGCGGAGCAGTGGTCGCCCCGTGTGGTGATCGCGATGGCGGGCCTGTTCGGCGTTTTCGTGGTGATGCCCGCGGCGCTGCTCACTCGTCCGCGCGCTTGACCTGGGCGACATCCTGGGTATAGTGGGCCAAGGCACGTCGCTGCGGAAGACCACAAAAATTCCCGCAAGCGGCCGATTTAGCCGTGCGCATTTGCGAGGATCGACCCTCCCTGATAGGGTTTGTGGTTGCGCCGTTGGTCCGGATCGTTCCTTTTTAACCCACTTATGCCCCGCGGGAGGCGTCGCCTTGCCTGAAACTCTTGCGCCCCGAAGCCGCCGGACATTCTCCAAGCTGGAGAAAGTCCTGGACGTGCCCAACCTCATCGATATCCAGAAAGCATCGTTCCGATGGTTCATGGGTGATCCCAGCGACCAGGCGTCGCTGGACTCCTCCGGCCTTCGCGAGACGATCGATGACATCTCGCCGATCCGGGACTACTCGGAGCGGCTGGAGGTGCGGTTGGGCCAGTACACCATCGGCGATCCGGTGGTGTCCGAGCGCGAGTGCCGCGAGAAGGATCTGTCGTTCGAGGTGCCGGTCAACGTCAAGGTGTCCTTCACCAACCTCGACACCGGCGAGATCCGCGAGCAGACCGTGTTCCTGGGCAACTTCCCGTGGATGACCCAGCAGGGCACCTTCATCATCAACGGCACCGAGCGCGTCGTGGTGACGCAGCTTGTGCGCTCCCCGGGCGCCTACATCATGGAGCCCAAGGACGCCACCAAGCAGGTCTTCACCGCCAACCTGATGCCGTCGCGCGGCTCTTGGCTGGAGCTCGAGATCGACAAGAAGGGCCTGGTCAACGTTCGCATCGACCGCAAGCGCAAGCTGCCCGTGACCACGCTTCTGCGTGCGCTTCCGGCGGAGGACGAGAACACCGGCTTTGTGATCGACAAGTCCGACGAGGGCATCCTGGCGCTGTTCGGCGACAACCCCTTCATCCGCGCGACCTTGGAGAAGGACCCCTCCAAGCGCGAGGAGGAGGCGCTGATCGAGGTGTTCAAGAAGCAGCGCCCCGGTGAGCCGCCGACCGTCGAGAACTCTCGCAACCTGGTGCGCGCGCTGTTCTTCGATCCCAAGCGCTACGACCTGACCAAGGTCGGCCGCTACAAGCTCAACATGCGCCTCAACGCCGGCGTTGCGCCCGACTGCCGCGTGCTGACCACCGGCGACATCGTGGAGCTGGTGCGTCGCCTGGTCGAGCTGCCCGTGAAGCTGGCCGTGCCCGAGGACTCCAAGGACTTCGCCGCCGACGCGATCGTGATCCCACGTGATCCGATCGAGCACGATCTGGACGAGTACGAGCACTTCGGCAACCGCCGCCTGCGCACCGTCGGCGAGCTGATCCAGGAAGCCTTCCGGATCGGCCTCTACCGCATGGAGCGGGTGGTGCGCGAGCGCCTCACCACCGAGGACGAGGACGCGATCACCCCGCAGACGATCGTCAACATCCGGCCGGTGGCGGCCGCGCTGAAGGAGTTCTTCGGCTCATCGCAGCTGTCCCAGTTCATGGATCAGACCAACTCGCTGGCCGGTCTCACGCACCGCCGCCGGCTGTCGGCACTCGGTGCCGGCGGGCTCACCCGCGAGCGCGCCCCGATCGAGGTGCGCGACGTGCACCCGACCCACTACGGCCGGATGTGCCCGATCGAGACCCCGGAAGGGCCGAACATCGGTCTGATCGGCTCGCTCGGCTCGTACGCCAAGGTGTCGGAGCACGGTTTCGTGCAGACGCCCTACCGCAAGATCGAGAAGGGCAAGATCACCGACGAGATCGAGTACCTGGACGCGCTCCAGGAGGAGAAGTACACGATCGCCCAGGCCAACGCCGAGATCGGCAAGACCGGCAAGCTGACCTCGCCGGTGCTGTGCCGTACCCGCGACGGCGTGCCGGTGCAGGTGGACGCCACCGAGGTCGACTACATGGACGTCGACCCGGCCCAGATCGTGTCGGTCGCCACCGCGCTGATCCCGTTCCTCGAGCACAACGACGCCAACCGGGCGCTGATGGGTTCCAACATGCAGCGCCAGGCGGTGCCGCTGATGGTGACCGAGGCGCCGCTGGTCGGAACCGGGCTGGAGTACCGCGCCGCGGTCGACACCGGAGACGTGACGCTGGCCGAGCGGGCCGGCAAGGTGCAGTACGTCGATGCCGACAAGATCATCGTGGCGGCCAAGGACGGGCTCGACACCTACGAGCTGATCAAGTACCGCCGCTCGAACCAGGGCACGGTCATCCATCAGGAGCCGATCGTGTTCGAAGGGCAGAAGGTCGCCGCCGGCGAGGTGCTGGCCGACGGCTCCTCCACCGACATGGGCGAGCTGGCGCTGGGCAAGAACCTGCTCGTCGCCTTCATGTCCTGGGAGGGGTACAACTTCGAGGACGCGATCATCCTGTCCGAGCGGCTGGTCAAGGATGACGTGCTCTCATCGATCCACATTCACGAGTACGAGGTGGACGCCCGCTCGACCAAGCTGGGCGACGAGGAGATCACCCGCGACATTCCCAACCGCTCCGAGGACTCGCTCCGCAATCTGGACGAGAACGGCATCGTGCGGATCGGAGCCGAGGTCGGCTCCGGTGATCTGCTGGTCGGCAAGGTGACGCCGAAGGGCGAGACCGAGCTGACCGCCGAGGAGAAGCTGATCCGGGCGATCTTCAAGGAGAAGGCCCGCGAAGTCCGCGATACCTCGCTCAAGGTGCCGCACGGCGAGGGCGGAAAGGTGATCGACGTCAAGACCTTCTCGCGTGCTGCGGGTGACGATCTGTCGCCGGGAGTGAACGAGCTGGTGCGCGTGTACGTCGCCACCAAGCGCAAGATCTCAGAGGGCGACAAGCTGGCCGGACGACACGGCAACAAGGGCGTGATCTCCAAGATCGTGCCCGAAGAGGACATGCCGATGCTCGAGGACGGCACCCCGGTCGACATCATTCTCAACCCGCTGGGCGTGCCTTCGCGCATGAACATCGGCCAGGTGCTGGAGACGCACCTCGGCTGGGCGGCCAAGCACGGCGGCGAGAACGGCGAGCCGCAGTGGATGGCAACCGCGGTGTTCGACGGCGCCACGCCGTCGGACGTGGACGATGCGCTGCTCGACTGGCAGAGCAAGACCACCACGCCGATCAAGTTCGCAGTCGACAAGGGCGCACCGGCCGGTTCGGTCTGCACCGGCAAGGCCCGGCTCTTCAACGGCCGCACCGGCGAGCCCTACGACCAGCCGATCACGGTTGGCTACATGTACATCCTGAAACTGCTGCACCTGGTCGACGACAAGATCCACGCGCGCTCGACCGGCCCCTACTCGCTCGTGACGCAGCAGCCGCTGGGCGGCAAGGCCCAGTTCGGCGGCCAGCGCTTCGGCGAGATGGAGGTGTGGGCGCTCGAGGCATACGGCGCGGCCTACACGCTGCAGGAGATGCTCACGATCAAGTCCGACGACACCGTCGGCCGGGTCAAGGCCTACGAGGCGATCGTCAAGGGCGAGAACATCCCCGAGCCCTCGATTCCCGAGAGCTTCAAGGTGCTGTTGAAGGAGATGCAGTCGCTCGCACTCGACGTCAAGGTCGTGTCCGAGGACGGCGGCGCCGTGGTCGTGCGCGAGGAGGAGGACGAGCTGCTGCGGGCGGCCGAGGAGCTGGGTATCGACCTGGCACCGGTTGCCGGACGCGCGGCGGCCCGCGATCCCGAGGCACAGGAGCTCGAGGAGGGTGCCGACCGGGTCGATGTCGACGGCGAGCTGTCCGTCGCGGTCGACGAGGCTCTGCCCGCCGAGGTCGGCGAGGATGACCTGGACGATCTCCACGATGGCGAAACCGACGACGACGAGATCGAAGATCTCGAGCCTGCCGAGATCGAGGAGTGACCCCGATCCTCCGCTCGACATCTCGAAGCTCTACTGCTGATACCACAATTCCAGGGAAAGTGAGAGTCCCCCGTTGATCGATATCAACGATTTCGACGCAATCCGCATCGGCCTGGCCTCGTCCAAGCAGATCCGTGAGTGGTCATCCGGTGAGGTGACCAAGCCCGAGACGATCAACTACCGAACACTGAAGCCCGAGAAGGACGGCTTGTTCTGCGAGCGCATCTTCGGTCCCACCAAGGACTGGGAGTGCTACTGCGGCAAGTACAAGCGCGTCCGCTACAAGGGCATCATCTGCGAGCGCTGCGGCGTCGAGGTCACCCGCCAGAAAGTCCGCCGCGAGCGCATGGGCCATATCGACCTGGCAGCGCCGGTGAGCCACATCTGGTTCTTCAAGGGCGTTCCCTCGAGGATCGGCTATCTGCTCGACATCGCTCCCAAGGAGCTGGAGAAGGTGCTGTACTTCGCCGCCTCCATCATCACCTCGGTCGACAAGGAGATGCGCGACAAGGACGTCCCCGAGCTCGAGGGCAAGGTTGAGGTGGAGAAGGAGCGGCTGCTGCTGGACAAGGAAGAGGCGCTGGCCGCGCTCGAGGAGCGCATGCAGCGACGCCGGCAGTTCTTCGTGGACGGCTCCAGCAAGGGCTTCGACGAGGACGACGACTACTGGGCGCGGACGCTCAACAACTGGGCTGAGGAGAGCGGCACTCCGGTGCTGGACGACGCCCGCAAGCTGGCCGGAGGCCTGCTGGCCGAGGCGGCCAAGCGGGTCGCGGGCGAGGATCCGCGAAAGGTCAAGGAGCTGGTGCGTGAGACCGCGATCCGCGAGGATCGCCGGCTCGGCCCCAAGGAGCTCGACAACGTGGCCGCGTGGGCGGCCGCCGCACGCACGCTGATCGGCACCGAACTCGATGCGATGCAGGAGCTGAAGGGCTCCGAGCGCACCAAGGCCCGCAATGCCCTCAAGCCGCGGCTGAGCTTCCTGGGTGGTGACGAGGTCAACCTCAAGGAGGCCGACTCCGAGTGGGTGGCCAAGCTGATCGAGGCCGGTCCCGGCGCCGCTGCGGCGCTGGACAAGACCCGCCAGATCGGTGCCGGCCTGCTGCGCGAGGTCGTCGAGCAGGGCACCTCGGCCGACAAGGCCGAGCTGCGCGAGCTGGCCAACGATCTGTGCCTGCGCACCGACGGCAAGATGTCGCGCGACGACATCCGCGTGGTCGAGGCCTGGGCGCTGAAGGTGCGCGACACCTACAACGACATGCAGGCCCGTCGCAAGGACGTGGACGACCACGCCAAGGACGCGGTCGACCGGCTGGATCGCACCTGGATCAAGTTCAAGGAGCTCGAGGTGCAGGAGATCGTCGCCGACGAGGCTCTGTTCCGGGAGCTGCGCGACCGGTTCGGCAGCTCATGGGGCTTCGGTGAGTACTTCACCGGCGGCATGGGTGCCGAGGCCATCCGCGAGCTTCTGCGCACGCGCGACCTCGACGCCGAGGCGGCGCTGCTGCGCGAGACGATCCGCACCTCCAAGGGACAGAAGGAGGCCCGCGCGATCAAGCGGCTGAAGGTGGTCAACGCCTTCATCAAGTGCGACAACCGGCCGGAGTGGATGATCCTGGAGACGATCCCGGTGATTCCGCCGGAGCTGCGCCCGATGGTGCAGCTGGACGGTGGCCGTTTCGCCACCTCGGATCTCAACGATCTGTACCGGCGCGTGATCAACCGCAACAACCGGCTCAAGCGCCTGCTCGATCTGGGCGCTCCCGAGATCATCGTCAACAACGAGAAGCGGATGTTGCAGGAGGCGGTTGACGCGCTCTTCGACAACGGCCGCCGCGGTCGCGCGGTGACCGGCCCGGGCAACCGGCCGCTGAAGTCGCTGTCCGACATGCTCAAGGGCAAGCAGGGCCGCTTCCGTCAGAACCTGCTGGGCAAGCGCGTCGACTACTCCGGCCGTTCGGTGATCGTGGCCGGCCCGTCGCTGCACCTGCACCAGTGCGGGTTGCCCAAGCTGATGGCGCTGGAGCTGTTCAAGCCGTTCATCATGAGCCGGCTGGTCGAGCGCAAGCTCGTCCAGAACATCAAGGCGGCCAAGAAGATGGTCGACTCGATGGTGCCCGAGGTCTGGGACGTGCTCGAAGAGGTGATTGCCGAGCACCCGGTGCTGCTCAACCGCGCACCCACCCTCCATCGCCTGGGCATCCAGGCGTTCGAGCCGGTGCTGGTCGAGGGCAAGGCGATCCAGGTGCACCCGCTGGTGTGCCACGCCTTCAACGCCGACTTCGACGGCGACCAGATGGCGGTCCATCTGCCGCTGTCGGCCGAGGCGCAGGCCGAGGCTCGGATCCTGATGCTGTCCTCCAACAACATCCTGTCCCCCGCGCACGGCAAGCCACTGGCCACGCCGTCGCAGGACATGGTGCTGGGCACCTACTACCTGACCTACTCCAGCGAGGACCTGTCCAAGGTCTCGTGGGAGCAGCTGAAGAAGCGCAAGGCGCGCTACTACGGCGACATGCTCGAGGTGGAGATCGCCTACGACGAGAAGCGAGTGGGGCTGCAGGACGCCATCGGTCTGCGCGAGCGGGGCGATTGGATTGTGACCACGGCCGGTCGCGCGATCTTCAACGACGAGGTCAGCCGCGCGCTGGCCAAGGCTGTCGGCGACAAGTTCGATCCCGCGGCATACACGTATCAGAACCGCACGTTCACCAAGCGCGATATGACCGATTTCATCTCGGATCTGGTCGATCGCTACGGCGCCACCGCGATCGCGGAGGTGCTCGACACGATCAAGGAGCTCGGGTTCACGTACGCCACTCGGGCGGGTGTGACGGTGTCCAAGAACGACATCATCACTCCTCCCAAGAAAGAAGAGATCCTGGCGGAGTACGAGGAGAGCGTCTCTCGGCGGGTGCGCGACTACGGCCGCGGCCTGATCACCGAGGAGGAGCGCAAGGAGCAGGTCGTCGACATCTGGAACGAGGCCACCGACCGGGTGGGCGAGGCCATGCTCGACAACCTGCATGAGCTCAACCCGGTGTTCATGATGGCCAACTCCGGTGCCCGCGGTTCGTTCAAGCAGATCCGGCAGCTGGCCGGGATGCGCGGACTGATGGCCAATCCGAAGGGTGACATCATCGAGCGGCCGATCAAGTCCAACTTCATGGAGGGCCTGTCGGTGCTGGAGTACTTCATCTCCACGCACGGGGCGCGTAAGGGCCTCGCCGATACGGCACTTCGTACGGCCGACTCGGGGTATCTCACCCGGCGGCTGGTGGACGTCTCGCAGGACGTGATCGTGCGCGAGCTCGATTGCGGCAGCGAGGGCCACATCCTGGTTCCGGTGAAGACGCCGGACGGACAGCCCAACCGGTCGAGCGTGATCGGGCGAGTGGTTGCCGCCGATACCAAGGTCGGCAAGCTGAAGCTGGCCAAGGGCGAGGAGATCAACGGTGCCCGGCTGCGGGAGATCGCAGACGCGGCGCCGGACGGTGCCACGGTGCCGGTGCGGTCTGTGCTCAAGTGCGCCGCCTCCATCGGTGTCTGCCGGGCGTGTTACGGCTGGTCGATGGCGACCGGCAAGATGGCCGATATCGGCGATGCGGTGGGCACGGTTGCCGCCCAGTCGATCGGCGAGCCCGGTACCCAGCTGACGATGCGCACGTTCCACACCGGCGGTGTGGCCGGCGCTGACATCACCCACGGCCTGCCGCGTGTGGTCGAGCTGTTCGAGGCCCGCAAGCCCAAGGCGGCGGCCACGCTGGCCGAGGTCGACGGGCGGGTCGAGGTGGCCGAGACCGAGCGTGGGTACGCGGTCACGGTGACGCCCAAGGGTGAGGACGAGGACGCCAAGGAATACGCGTTCCCGCGCCGCACCCGGCTGCGGGTCACGTCAGGCGAGATGATCGAGCGGGGTACGCCGGTCAACGAGGGCCCGCTGGCTCCGGCCGAGCTGCTGGATCTGCGTGACGACACCGAGACTGCTCGCTATCTGGTGGAGCAGGTGCAGGAGGTGTACACCAGTCAGGGCGTGGAGATCCACGACAAGCACATCGAGCTGATCGTGCGTCAGATGCTGAAGAAGGTGCGCATCGACAACTCCGGCGACACCGAGCTGCTGCCCGGTGAGCTGATCGACCGACCCGAGCTGGAGAAGGTCAAGAAGGGTCTGAAGGCCGGCCGCAAGAAGAACGTGGAGCCGACCCACACCCAGCTGATCCTGGGCATCACCAAGGCGTCGCTTGCGACCCAGAGCTTCCTCTCGGCGGCCTCCTTCCAGGAGACCACCAAGGTGCTCACAGATGCCGCCATCGAAGGCAAGACCGACCACCTGGCCGGTCTCAAGGAGAACGTCATCATCGGCAAGCTGATCCCGGCATCGACCGGCCTGCGGGGCTACCGCCAGGTCTCGATCACGGCCAGCCCCGATGCGGAGCCGCGGTTCTATCTCGACGACCTCACCGATCCCGCGTATCTGCGCGGCGTCGGCGGCGAGGACGGTGCCCCCAACGGGGAGATCGACCTCACCCCCAAGCCCGGCGCCGAGGAGCCCTTCCTCCCGCCGGTCGAAGAGGAGTAGAACGCAAGGGGTGAATAACGGTGCCAGGCACCGTTATTCACCCCTGAATAATTGGTGCCAGGCACCAATTACTTCAGGCTCCACCCTGGCGCCGGGCAGCGCTCCCCACCGCCTGCCATGGCCACGACCGCTCGACCTGAATAACGGTGCCAGGCACCGTTATTCACGTTGCAGAAGGCTGCCGTTTGCGAGCCATACGGACCCTGACAGGTGTTGTCACACTACTGTTACACTAGGATCTTGCTGTGATTTGAGTCTGAAGATAGTGTCACGGGTATGCCTATCAAATGCTCGTCCCCACGGCTCCTCGTACTACCGATTCTTCTTGGAGTCGGGCTGGTTGCGTTGGTTCCCGGCTCAGCCGTGGCGGAGACTTCCGGTCTCAGTCCACGTGAGATCCAGGAGAACACTGCGGCCGCGGTTGCTGACCAGGGTGGGGTTGCGGCTGCCCCGGTTTCGGCGACGCCCGATGATTTCACGGCTGCGGTCGGCGGCGGGACATTGGAGATTCCCCGGGATTCTGACGACGCGGTGACCGCATCCGGGGACGGGACATCGGTGTCCCTCTCACTCCCCACCGACGACGCATCTGCCACCAAAGTCGGAGGCACGGTCGTTTACGACGGGCAGACAGACGCGAGTGACTTCGCCGTTCAGGCGATCCCCGATGGAGTGCGTGCGCTCGTGTCCATCAACGATGCCTCGGCACCTCGGCGGTATGCGTTCCCGATCTCGGGCGATGTCGCTCGGATCGATCAACAGGCGGACGGAAGCCTTGTCCTCTTCGACCCGACTGGGAACGAACTTGGGAAGATCGACGCCCCGTGGGCGACGGACGCAAATGGGAACTCTGTGCCGACCCATTTCGAAGTTAACGGAACCACCGTGGTGCAGGTGGTTGACTTCACATCGCAGACAGCGTTCCCCGTGAAAGCTGACCCGTCGGTGCACCTCCACTGGACGACGTTCACTGTGGAACTCTCCCCACTCGACCAAGTCGCTCTCAAGAACGGATCGTACGCCCTTGCGGTGGTTGTCGGAACCGCTGTCTGCATGGAACTCGGCCCCGGCGCTGTGCTCTGCGGGGCGGGGGCGGCGGGCGTCGTTGCACTTCTTCGCACGTATGTCGATCACTACTTCCACCCACACTGTCGCCTTAATCTCAGTTTCTACTACGGGGGCAAGTTCGATCGAGCTTGGACGAGCCATTGCGCCTAGCCCCAACACCGGGGGTTCCGAGGTCGTCATGAATGTCTTTGACTCGAAGTGGCGTTGGGTTGTGGCCCCCCTGGGTGGGGTGGCGATCTCAACCTCGATCAACTGGCTGTGGTTTGGAACGACTGACTATGGAGATGCTGCGTTCGGTCTCGTTAGCGGCCTCCTGGTCGTCGCTACGGTGGAGTTGAAGCGGCGGTCCAGTCGTTGCTCCTAGCCGTCGCGAGCTGTCGCAGCCCGCTGTGAGACTCTACGATCGAAATCGGACGTGCGCCGGCATGTCCATCCGGCACGCCTTCCGCAATGTGACCACCACTGGGCGTAAGCGGTGAATAATTGGTGCCAGGCACCATTATTCACCCAAGCGCGCGGTTCGCGAAGAGCAGCACGCCAAGCGCGGTGTAGTCGAGCGTCGGCTCGACGCTCGGCCAGGCCCGCGCGTCGTCCATGTAGCGGGCGCCGCGGGCGTCGAAGGGCCGGAAGCGGTTTGTGCCTCCTGCCGGGCAACTGTGCGCTCCGCCCGGTAGCCCCAGGTCGGTGAAGACGTCGGCGGGGTTGGGGCCGTCGACGGTCGCTCCCAGCTGCAGCGGCGGCCGCCCGTTGAGCGAGCCGGACAGGTTGGCGATCTGGCTCTGCATGCACTTGGGGAACACCCGCCCGGCGCCCACCACGAACGATGACCCCCACGCGTTCCGCCCAAGCACCCAATCCACCTGGCGGCGGCCAAACGCCTCGTACGTGTTGGTGTGCGTGAGCCGGTCGTACTCGCCGGCCTCGTACGCGTACCCCAGCGCGTGCGGCGTCTCGTCCCACGTCCCGTACTGGACGCCGAAGCCGAACGGGTCGGACGCAGACTCGGACACGCCCGCAGCCAGCTTGGATCGCAGGTTGCGGATCAGCGCTGCCCGCGTCGTCTCCAGCCCGGCGGGATGCCCGGCGGCGACGATCGCATCGGCCAGCTCGCCGTGCGCGATCCCCGACACGTCGTACAGGTTCAGTGAGTCCTGGTCGGAGGATGCCATGTACTTCCCGGCCCAGTGGCTTGCCCGCCGCAGGTAGTACAGCGGGTCGGTATGGGCCAAGCCGCTCGGGAGATTGCCGGCCTGCAGCGCGAGGGTCAACTCCGCCGCCCCGTACTCGAGGTCGTCGCGCCACTGCGTCTCCGGGTAATAGTCATACGGCGAGGCGGTGCGCAGCCGATGGATCCCCGACGTGCGCGCCAGCCCGAACACGTGCTCGGCCGAGCGCAGGCAATCGGCGGCGAAGGTGGGGTTGCTGCCCCGGTACACCTGATAACAGAGCGCGAAGTCGGCGGCCAGCCGTCCCGCCAGGTTGGGGCTGACGAGCTGCCCGGCGGCACCTGCCCGAAACGCCGGGCGGTTGCGGATGTACTTGAACCGCGGATCGCTGCCGGCGTAGGTGTCGTCCACCTGGGGCAGCCGCCAGATGTCGTGGTCGCCGCAGATCGAGCCGCACCCGTTTCCGTCGCCGATCCCCACCTGGTAGTAGAGCGTGCCGCCGGCGTCGTCCCACATCTTGTTGAGCCAGTCCAGCCCGAAGCGGGCCTCGGCTCGCAGGTTCCGATTCGGCTGCGAGAGCTTCTGGGGATGTTCCCGAACGGCGGTCAGGAGCACCGCCTCGGTGTAGCTGGTGGTGTGCACCAGCTTGATGTAGTCACCCGCGTCGAACCACCCGCCGGAGACGTCGTGCGTTCCGCCCAGGAGCGGCGGATCGCCCGTGAGCGAGTCGTACCGGTACACCGGCGCGCCGGTGACCGCCGCGTGCGCGTCGTTGGCGTGGGACGGCTGCCGGTCGAGCACGCTTCCGATCACGTTCGGCCCGTCCCGCTGGGACTGGTAGAACCGCACCGCGTTTCGCACCAGCGGTGCGTACAGGGCGGCGTTGGTCTCGATCCGAAACCGCGGTGAGGAGGCCCGGGCGGGGCCGGTGACCGCGATATGGGCGCCACCTGGAGCGCGCGCGGCGCTGAAGTCGATCACCCGCGCGAACCGGTACCGGCCACTCCAGGCCGGCAGCGCGCGGCCGGCCTGACCCCGCAGGATCGTTGTTCCGGCCGCGTTCACGACCGCAAACCGGGCTCCGGCCTCAGAGACGGTGGACAGCAGCACCGCCCGTTTGGCGTCTCCGGGGCGGTATCCGACCTGATTCACCCGGACCACCGCGCGCGGGCCCGAAGCAACAGCGAGGGCCGGGCCACCGACCACGAATACGGCCGTTAGCAGGGCAGTTGTCGACACGAGCGCGAGCCTCATCCTGCCGCAGCCTAGAGCCTTTCCGATGTGGCTTGCACGGCCCTTCTCCCGTGATAGAGTTCCCCGTCGCGGCCGGAACCCGGCCCGTGTCTTTCTGCGTCCTAACAGAGAGTTCTCGCAAACCGCATGCCCACGATTAATCAGCTCGTCCGCAAGCCCCGGGTCAAGGCGTCCACGAAGACCAAGACGCCCGCCCTGCGCGGTGCACCCCAAAAGCGGGGTGTGTGCACGCGTGTCTACACGATCACGCCCAAGAAGCCGAACTCCGCCCTGCGCAAGGTCTGCCGCGTCCGCCTCACCAACAACATGGAAGTGACGGCGTACATCCCCGGCATCGGCCACAACCTGCAGGAGCACTCGGTGGTGCTGATCCGTGGCGGCCGCGTCAAGGACCTGCCCGGTGTGCGGTACAAGGTGATTCGCGCGGCGCTGGATACCTCCGGCGTCGGCGATCGTCGCCAGGCGCGCTCCAAGTACGGCGCCAAGAAGGCCGGAGGCTGATCGCAGCATGCCTCGACGAGCAGAAATCACCCCGCGCTCCCTGTTGCGCGACCCGGTGTACGACTCAACGCTGGTCACACAGGTGATCAACCGTGTGATGCTGGACGGCAAGAAGTCGACCGCCGAGCAGATCGTCTACCGCGCATTGGAGTCGGTCGGCGAGAAGACCGGCCAGAGCCCCGTCGAGGTGCTCGAGCGCGCGGTCAAGTCGGTTACCCCGGTGCTCGAGGTTCGGTCACGCAGGGTTGGCGGTGCCAACTACCAGGTGCCGATCGAGGTGCCGCAGCGCCGCGCCCGGACGCTGGCAGTGCGCTGGTTGATCCAGTTCGCACGGCAGCGCCGCGAGAAGGAGTCTTACGAGAAGCTCGCAGGTGAGATTCTCGATGCCACCAACCAGCAGGGCGGCGCGTTCAAGAAAAAGGACGACATGTACCGGATGGCGCAGGCCAACAAGGCCTTTGCGCACTATCGCTGGTAGGAGTAGAGGAATCGTGGCAGTCACCCAAACACAGTCAGGCACGCGCGTGCCCAAGATGGAAGAGCTCGACCGGGTGCGGAACATCGGCATCATGGCCCACATCGATGCCGGGAAAACCACCACCACCGAGCGCATCCTGTATTACACCGGCCGCAATCACAAGATGGGCGAGGTGCACGAGGGCGCTGCCACCATGGACTGGATGGTGCAGGAGCAGGAGCGTGGCATCACGATCACGTCGGCCGCCACCACGTGTTTCTGGCGTGATTCTCGCATCAACATTATCGACACTCCCGGGCACGTGGACTTTACCGTCGAGGTCGAGCGCAGCCTGCGCGTCTTGGACGGCGCGGTCGCCCTGTTCGACTCGGTTGCCGGCGTTCAGCCGCAGTCGGAGACGGTTTGGCGCCAGGCCGACAAGTACCAGGTGCCGCGGATCGCGTTCATCAACAAGATGGACCGCACCGGCGCCGACTTCTTCAACGCGGTCGCGACCATGGTCGACCGGCTGGGTGCAAACGCCGTGCCGCTGCAGGTGCCGATCGGCTCCGAGGACCAGTTCATGGGCCATGTCGACCTGGTCACGATGAAGGGCATCCGCTACGTCGATCCGCTCGGCCAGTCGTGGGAAGAGGACGAGATCCCGGCGGAGCTGCGCGAGCAGGCCGAGGCCTATCGCCACGCACTGATCGAGGCCGTTGCCGACCACGACGAGGAGATCATGGTGGCCTTCCTCGAGGACGAGCCGGTCGAGGAGGCGCAGCTGCGAGCTGCCATCCGGGCGGCCACGCTCGACAACACCATCACGCCGGTGCTGCTCGGTTCTGCCTTCAAGAACAAGGGCGTGCAGCCGCTGCTGGACGCGGTCATCGATTACCTGCCCTCGCCGCTGGACGTGAAGCCGGTGGTCGCCACCGATCCCTCCGACGGTCACGACGTCACCCGCAAGGCCGACCTCAGCGAGCCGTTCTCGGCGCTGGCCTTCAAGGTCATGTCCGACCCGTTCGTCGGCAAGCTCACGTATTTCCGCGTGTACTCCGGCAAGCTGAGCTCGGGCTCGTATCTGCTCAACGCGTCCACCGGCCGCAAGGAGCGCGTCGGCCGGCTGCTCGAGATGCACGCAAACCACCGCGAGGACGTGGAGCAGGTCGGCGCCGGCGCGATCGCAGCCGCCGTCGGCCTGAAGCAGACCACCACCGGCGACACGCTGTCTGATCCCAACCACCCGGTGCTGCTGGAGTCGATCGACTTCCCCGACCCGGTGATCGACGTGGCCGTCGAGCCCAAGACCAAGGCCGATCAGGACAAGCTCACCACCGCCCTCCAGCGCCTCGCCGAGGAGGATCCCACCTTCCGCGTGCGCACCAATGAGGAGACCGGCCAGACGATCATCGCCGGCATGGGCGAGCTGCATCTCGAGATCATCGTCGATCGGCTGATGCGCGAGTTCAAGGTCGACGCCAACGTCGGCCGTCCGCAGGTTGCCTATCGCGAGACGATTCGAAACGCCGTCACCGGCATCCACGGCAAGTTCGTGCGCCAGACCGGTGGTCGCGGTCAGTACGGCCATGCGGTCATCAACCTGGAGCCGAACGAGCAGGGCGCCGGCTACGAGTTCGAAAACAAGATCGTGGGTGGCGCCATCCCCCGCGAGTACATCAACTCGGTGGATGCCGGCATCCAAGAGGCGATGAACGCCGGAGTGCTCTCGGGCTTCCCGGTGGTCGACGCCAAGGTGCAGCTGGTGGACGGCTCATACCACGATGTCGACTCCTCCGAGATGGCGTTCAAGATCGCCGGGTCAATGGCGTTCAAAGAGGCCGCCAAGCGGGCCAAGCCGGTGCTGCTGGAACCGATCATGTCGGTCGAAGTGGTCACGCCCGAGGACTACATGGGCGACGTGATCGGCAACATCAACTCGCGCCGAGGACAGATCGAAGGCATGGAGCCACGGGGCAACGCACAGGTGATTCGAGCGCGTGTGCCGCTGGCCGAGATGTTCGGTTACGCCACTGACGTTCGCACCATGAGCCAGGGGCGAGCCACCTATACGATGCAGTTCCTTCACTACGCAGAAGTGCCGCACTCAATCGCAGAAAAGCTGACGGAAGCACAGGGCTAAAGGAGACCCGAATGGCCAAGGAAAAGTTCGAGCGCAACAAGCCACATCTGAATATCGGCACCATCGGTCATATCGACCATGGCAAGACGACCCTGACGGCGGCCATCACCAAGGTCTTGGCTGAGTCGGGCACCGGCACGGTGGCCTCCAACTTCGACGAGATCGACAAGGCCCCCGAGGAGAAGCAGCGCGGCATCACCATCAACTCGGCTCACGTCGAGTACGAGACCGCCAATCGTCACTACGCACACGTCGATTGCCCGGGTCACGCCGACTACGTCAAGAACATGATCACGGGTGCCGCCCAGATGGACGGCGCGATCCTGGTCGTGTCCGCGACGGACGGCCCGATGCCGCAGACGCGCGAGCACATCCTGCTCGCCCGCCAGGTGGGTGTGCCCTACATCGTGGTTGCGCTGAACAAGGCCGACGCCGTCGATGACGAGGAGCTGCTGGAGCTGGTCGAGCTCGAGGTTCGCGAGCTGCTGTCCCAGTACGAGTTCCCCGGCGA
Source organism: uncultured Actinomycetes bacterium (assembly GCA_963727235.1). GTDB lineage: Bacteria > Actinomycetota > Thermoleophilia > Gaiellales > JAICJC01 > CAVPTL01. The sequence goes on along the minus strand of CAVSFZ010000017.1, from coordinate 40,632 downwards.
CGACATCCCCGTGGTGCGGGTCTCGGCCCTGAAGGCGCTCGAGGGCGACGCTGAGTGGACTCCCAAGATCCTCGAGCTGATGCAGGCTGTGGACGACTACGTGCCCGAGCCCGAGCGCGAGATCGACAAGCCGTTCCTGATGCCCGTCGAGGACGTCTTCACCATCACCGGTCGCGGCACCGTCGCCACCGGCCGGGTGGAGCAGGGCGTGGTCAAGACCGGCGAGGAGATCGAGATCGTCGGTATCCACAAGGAGACCGCCAAGACGGTCGTGACCGGCGTGGAGATGTTCCGCAAGCTGCTCGACCAGGGCCAGGCGGGTGACAACGTCGGCTGCCTCCTGCGCGGTGTCAAGCGCGAGGACATCGAGCGCGGACAGGTGCTGTCCAAGCCCGGTTCGATCACGCCGCACACCAAGTTCGAGGCCCAGGTGTACGTGCTCTCCAAGGAGGAGGGCGGACGGCACACCCCGTTCTTCAAGGGCTATCGGCCGCAGTTCTACTTCCGCACGACCGACGTCACCGGCGTGGTCGAGCTGCAGGCGGACGTGGAGATGGTCATGCCCGGCGATAACGCCGAGATGACCGTCGACCTGATTGCGCCGATCGCCATGGACGAGGGCCTTCGGTTCGCTATTCGTGAAGGTGGCCGCACCGTGGGTGCCGGCGCCGTGACCAAGATCCTCACCTAAACCTCGTAAACGATCGACGGGAACGACTGAAACTGTGGCAGCTCAAAAGATCCGCATACGCCTGAAAGGCTACGACCATACTCAGGTCGACCTGTCGGCTCGCTCGATCGTGGAGACGGCCCAGCGGTCCGGCGCTTCGGTGTCGGGCCCTGTGCCCCTCCCAACCGAAAAGAACGTGTACTGCGTGATCCGCGGTCCCTTCAAGGACAAGGATTCACGTGAGCACTTCGAGATCCGCACGCACAAGCGGTTGATCGACATCCATCAACCGACACCCAAGACGGTCGATTCGCTGATGCGGCTCGATCTGCCGGCCGGTGTCGACATCGAGATCAAGCTGTAGCGCGATGGCCCAGTTTGCTTCAAAAGGCATCATCGGTACCAAGCTCGGGATGACCCAGCTGTTCGACGAGGAATCCGGGCGGGTGACTCCTGTCACGGTGATCGAGGCGGGGCCGTGCCCGGTCGCGGCCGTGCGCACCCAGGACGTCGACGGCTATACGGCCGTCCAGATCGCCTACGGCGAGGTCAAGCCGCGCAAGCTCAGCAAGCCCGAGACCGGCCACTTGGCGACCGCCGGCGTCGGCCCGCACAAGCATCTGGTCGAGCTGCGCGGAGTGGAGGGATTCGCCGTCGGTGAGAGCGTGACGGTGGAAGCGTTCGAGGTCGGCGACAAGGTCAAGGTCTCGGGGACGTCCAAGGGTAAGGGCTTCGCCGGCACCATCAAGCGCCACCGCTTCCATCGCGGCCCCGTGTCCCACGGTTCGCACAACGTGCGCGCTCCCGGATCGATCGGCGCTGCCGCCTATCCCGCGCGGGTGTTCAAGGGCATGAAGATGGCGGGCCACATGGGCCACGAGCGCGTTACCCAGCGCGGCCTGTCGGTGGTTGAGGTCGACGCCGAGAAGAATCTGCTGCTGATCAAGGGCGCCGTTCCCGGCGCGGTCGGCGGCGTGGTCGAGATCAGGAGCGATTCCTGATGGCCGCGCTGAACGCGCCCGTGCTGGGCGCCACCACCAAGGCCAAGCTCGATCCGGGGACATTCGGAGCCGAGCGCAACGACAGTCTGGTGCACGAGGTCGTGCGCGCCGAGCTGGCCGCCCGCCGCCAGGGCACGCACGCGACCAAGACCCGCGGCATGGTTGCCGGCGGTCGTTCCAAGCCGTGGCGCCAGAAGGGCACCGGCCGAGCGCGCGCCGGTACCACGCGCGCGCCGCAATGGACCGGCGGTGGCGTGGTGTTCGGCCCCAGCCCGCGCAACTACACCGGCAAGGTCAATCGCAAGGCGCATCAGAAAGCCCTGCAAATCGCCCTCTCGGCACACGCTGCCGGAGGCACCTTGGCGGCTCTCGACGGCGCTGCCTTCAAGGCGCCCAAGACCAAGCAGGCAGCCGAGCTGGTGGCCGACTGGCACGATCGCGGCCCGCTGGTGGTCGTGGTCACCTCCGAGGAGGACGCTGCCGCGCGCTCGTTCCGCAACCTCGACCGAACCCACGTGATCGAGGTCAACGGCCTCGAGGTCGCAGACGTCGTGTGGGCGCGCCGGCTGGCCATCACCAAGTCCGCGCTGAAGGCGCTGGAAGGGAGCGCGACGTGAACGGTGAGGCTCGCAGTGTGTTGGTCGCGCCGGTCGTCTCGGAGAAGAGCTACGGGCTCATCGCCGAGCGCCGCAAATACACCTTCAAGGTGCTCGCAACGGCGCACAAGACCCAGGTGCGGCAGGCCGTCGAAGAGGTCTTCGGCGTCGACGTGATCGCGGTCAACATCATCAAGGTTCAAGCAAAGCCCAAGCGCCGCGGCATGAGCGTGGGCACGCGTCCGGGCTGGAAGAAGGCGGTCGTCACGATCGCCGAGGGCCAGACCATCGAAGCGTTCGGACCGGGGGTCTAGGAGCGATGGCAGTCAGAAAGTTCAAACCAACATCGCCGGGGCGTCGGTTCATGACGGTCTCGGACTTCTCAGAGATCACCAAGTCCGAGCCCGAGAAGACGCTGCTCGCGCCGCTGCACAAGCACGGTGGTCGGAACGTCAACGGCCGCATCACCACGCGCCATCGCGGCGGCGGCCACAAGCGCCGGTATCGCCTGATCGATTTCAAGCGCACCAAGGACGGGATTCCCGCCAAGGTGCACTCGATCGAGTACGACCCCAACAGGTCGTCGCGGATCGCGCTTCTGCATTACGCCGACGGTGAGAAGCGCTACATCCTGGCGCCGCTGAGGCTGCGGGTGGGCGCCAAGGTCGAGTCCGGCCCGAACGTCGACATCCGCCCTGGAAACGCGCTGCCGCTTTCCAGCATGCCCACCGGCACCACCGTCCACAACGTCGAGCTGCGGCCCGGCCAGGGCGGCAAGATGGTGCGCTCTGCCGGCGGCTCGGCCCAGCTGGTCGCCCGCGAGGGCGGGAAGGCGCTGCTGCGACTGCCGTCGGGGGAGATGCGTCGCGTCGACGAGAACTGCCGCGCGACCGTCGGCCAGCTCGGAAACGTCACGCACGAGATCGAGTCCGGCGGCAAGGCTGGGCGTTCGCGCTGGAAGGGCAAGCGCCCGACGGTGCGCGGAACTGTGATGAACCCCGTCGATCATCCGCACGGCGGCGGCGAAGGCAAGAACAAGGGCAGCCATCCGGTGACGCCCTGGGGCAAGCCGACACTCGGCTTCCGCACGCGGAACAAGAAGAAGGCCTCGACGCAGGACATCGTTAGGCCGCGGCGCCGAGGCAAGGGGAAGAAGCGATGAGCCGATCGAGCAAGAAGGGGCCTTTCGTCGACCCCAAACTGATGAAGCGGGTCGAGGAAATGAACCAGACCCAGCAGAAGCGCATGCTCAAGACCTGGTCGCGCGCGTCCACCATCTTCCCGGAGTTCGTGGGGCACACGATCGCCGTCCACGACGGCCGCAAGCACGTGCCGGTGTTCGTGTCGGAGTCGATGGTCGGTCACAAGCTGGGCGAGTTCGCGCCCACTCGCACCTACCGTGGACACGGCAATGACCGCACCTCCAGGCTGAAGGGCCGCTAACCGATGGCAACAGTTTCACCCGAACGCGAGACCGTCAAGGCACAGGCCCGCTACGTGCGCACTTCTGCGCGCAAGGCGCGGCTGGTGCTCGAGCACATCCGCGGCAAGTCGGCCGTGGAAGCTCGCGACATCCTCGGTTTTCATACGCGCGCTGCCGCTCGCGATGCCGGCAAGGTGCTGGCGTCGGCGATCGCCAACGCCGAGAACAACAACGGTCACGACGTGGAGGATCTGGTGGTCGCCGCGGCCTATGCCGATGAGGGGCCGACGCTGAAGCGCTGGCGGCCCCGCGCCCGCGGCCGCGTCAACCGCATCGAGAAGCGCACCTGTCACATCACCATCACCCTGGCCGTGGCCGAGCCCGGCGAGATCAAGCGCCGTGCGCCCCGCCCGGCGGCTGCGCCTGCTGCACCTCCGCCGCCTGCACCCGAGCCCGAGCCCGAGGTCGAAGCGGCCGACGAGGCCGTTGCCGAGGAGACGGCGGTGGTCGAGGAGGCCCCCAAGCCAAAGCCCAAGCGAAAGCCCCGGGCCAAGAAGCCCAAGGCCGAGCCCGAGGCCGAGGCGGCCACCGAGGCCGAGCCGGCTGCCGAGCCCGAACCAGAGACTGAGCCGACTCCCGAGGCCGAGGCCGAGGATCAGCCGAGCGACACCAAAGACGATCAGGAGGCCTCCAGCTAATGGGCCACAAAGTCCATCCCGGCGGCCTTCGCGTCGGCATCATCCATACGTGGAAGTCCAACTGGTTTACCAGCAACAAGGACTTTGCCCAGTACCTGCGCGAGGACTACAAGATCCGCGAGCACATCAACAACAAGCTGTCGCACGCGGGCCTGTCGGACATCCACATCCGCAAGGACAAGCAGAAGATCACGGTCGACATCTACACCGCCCGCCCGGGGATCGTGATCGGCAAGTCCGGTGCGGAGGTCGACGCCCTGCGCCGCGAGCTGCACGACATGACCGGCAAGGCTGTGCAGGTCAATATCACCGAGATCAAGCGCCCCGAGCTGGATGCCCGGCTGGTGGCGCAGTCGATCGCCGAGCAGCTGCAAAACCGCGTGTCATTCCGCCGCGCCATGAAGCGTTCGCTGTCGTCCTCGATGCGCTCCGGCGCTCAGGGCGTCAAGGTGCGCTGCGGCGGCCGGCTGGGCGGCTCGGAGATGAGTCGCTCGGAGACCTACAGCGAGGGCCGGGTGCCCCTGCACACGCTGCGGGCCGACATCGATTACGGCTTCACCGAGGCCAAGACCACGTTCGGCCGGATCGGCGTCAAGGTCTGGATCAACAAGGGCGAGATCATGCCCGAGGGCTTCGAGCGCGACGGCCAGTCAACCCGCCTGGGCGAGGTCGACTCGCGCCGGCGGCGCCGGGGCGCGCTGCCCGGCGAGATGGAGCAGCTCGGTCCGTCACGGCCCGGCCGGCGCGAGGGCGGCGGAGGCGGCGGCCGCGGCCGCGGCCGCAACCGTCCCGGTGGCGGCGGCGGGCCCGGTGGGTCAGGTGGCGGTGGCGGCGGAGGCGGCCAGGGTGGCGGCGGACGCCGGCGACCCTCGCGACCGGCTCAGGACGCTCCCGCACCAGAGGCTGCAGCACCCGACGCGGCAGCGCCCGAGACCGCCGCTCCCGAGACCGCCGCTCCCGAGGCTGCGGCTCCCGAGGCTGCGGCTCCCGAGAGCACCGGGGGTGAGTCGTAGTGCTTCTGCCCAAGCGAACCAAGTTCCGCAAGGTGCATCGCGGCCGGCGGCGCGGGATGGCCAAGGGCCACACCCGCGTGCAGTTCGGCGAGTACGGGCTCAAGGCGCTCGAGACCGGTTGGGTCACCAACCGCCAGATCGAGGCTGCCCGTATCGCGATGACCCGCAAGATCAAGCGCGGTGGCAAGGTGTGGATCACCGTGTTCCCGGACAAGTCGGTGACCAAGAAGCCGGCCGAGACACGCATGGGTTCCGGCAAGGGCTCACCCGAGGGCTGGGTGGCCGTGGTCAAGCCCGGGCGGGTCATGTTCGAGCTGGCCGGTGTGCCCGAGCCGCTCGCCCGCGACGCCATCCGGCTGGCGGCGATGAAGCTTCCCATCAAGACCAAGTTCGTCTCTCGAGAAGGTGATCTCTTTGAGGGCCAGTGAAATCCGTGAGCTGACCGAAGACGAGCTCGGCCGCAAGCTGGCCGAGACCCGCCAAGAGCTGTTCAACCTGCGATTCCAGCACGCCACCGGCGCGCTTGACAACACCGCCGCGCTCGCCCGTGTGAAGCGCGACATTGCTCGCCTCCTGACACTCGGCGGCGAGCGCAATCGAACCGTGAAGGACGTATGAGCACCGACCCAGACACCCAAGCCCCAGAGCAGGCAGAGCGCGGCCGGCGCAAGGAACGCCGGGGCGTGGTCGTGTCCGCAGCGATGGACAAGACGATCGTCGTGCGCGTGGACGTGGTCAAGTCCCATCCCAAGTACAAGAAGACCATGCGCCGATCGATCCGGCTGCACGCCCATGACGAGGAGGGCGCTGCCAAGGCCGGTGATGTGGTGCGACTGGTGGAGACGCGACCGCTCAGCAAGACCAAGCGCTGGCGGATGGCCGAGATCGTCGAGGTGGCGAAGTGATTCAGGTGGAAAGCCGCCTGCGAGTTGCCGACAACACCGGCGCCCGCGTGCTCCTTTGCATCCGCATCAAGGGGGGGAGTCGGCGCCGGTATGCGGGCGTCGGAGATATCATTGTGGGCACCGTCAAGCAGGCCACCCCCAACGGCACCGTCAAGAAGGGTGAGGTGGTCACGGCGGTGGTGGTGCGTACGACCAAGCAACACCATCGCGACGACGGCACCTACATCGCCTTTGACGAGAACGCGGCGGTGATCATCGATGCTCAGCGCAACCCTCGCGGCACCCGCATCTTCGGGCCGGTCGCGCGCGAGTTGCGGGAACGCAACTTCATGAAGATCGTTTCACTCGCTCCCGAGGTGCTTTGAAGTGGCCAAGGTAAAGATCAAGATCCGAACTGGCGATTCCGTCCAGGTGCTGACCGGCAAGGATGCCGGCAAGCGCGGCACGGTCCAGAGCGTGATCCCCGAGAAGCGCCGTCTGGTGGTCGAGAAGGTCAACATGATCAAGCGGCACACCAAGCCGCGGCCGGCACCGCGCAGCAGCGGTACCCAGGGGGTCATTCCCGGCGGCGTGATCGAGCGCGAGGCGCCGCTGTACGTCGCCAACGTGGCACTCGTCTGCCCGGCCTGCGGCCAGCCCACCCGGGTCGGCTATCGGATCAACGAGAAGGACGGAAACAAGGTGCGTGTCTGTCGCAAATGCAAGCAGGACATCGATAAATGAGCACAGTCGAAGTCCCCACGCCCCGGCTCAAGAACCGGTATGAAGACGAGGTTCGCGACCAGCTGATGGAGCGGTTCGGGCTGAAGTCGGTGATGGCGGTGCCGCGCGTGACCAAGGTCACCCTGAACATGGGTGTGGGCGAGGCCAAGGAGAACTCCAAGGCGCTCGACGGCGCCCAGGAGGAGCTGGCCATCATCAGCGGGCAGCGTCCGGTGATTACCCGCGCGACCAAGTCGATCGCAGGCTTCAAGCTGCGCGAGGGCATGCCCATCGGCTGCAAGGTGACGCTGCGGGGCGACCGCATGTATGAGTTCTTGGATCGGCTGATGACGATCGCACTGCCCCGGATCCGCGACTTCCGGGGGATCAATCCCGGCTCGTTCGACGGTCGTGGCAACTTCGCCATGGGTGTGCGCGAGCAGGTGATCTTCCCCGAGATCAACTACGACGATGTCACCGACGTGCGGGGACTCAATATCGTGATTACGACCACGGCTCCAGACGACGAGCAGGCACGCGAGCTCCTGCGCGCGCTGGGAATGCCTTTCTCAGGCTAAGAAAGAGGAACGGGAACGGATGGCAAAGGAAGCACTCAGAGTCAAGCAGGCGAGGCCGGCGAAGTACAAGACGCGGGCGTATCACCGCTGCGGCCGGTGCGGTCGTTCGCGTGCCTATTACCGGAAGTTCGGCGTGTGTCGCATCTGTCTGCGCGAGCTTGCACACCAGGGGGTAATTCCTGGCATGACGAAGAGCAGCTGGTGAGGAGCGGTCATGGTTACTGACCCGATTGGGGACATGCTGACGCGGATTCGCAACGCCAACCAGGCGCTGCATGAGCGTGTCGAGATGCCCGCGTCCGGGATGAAGAAGGAAATCGCCCGGATCCTCCAGGAGGAGGGCTATATCGACGGCTACAACGTGTCCAAGGGCGAGGTGCACGACACTCTGGTGGTGACGCTGCGATACGGCTCCAGCCGTGAGCGCGTGATCTCGGGGCTGAAGCGGATCTCCAAGCCCGGCCGGCGCGTGTATGCCCGCAAGGATCGGCCCCACCGCGTGCTGGGCGGCATGGGCGTTGCAATTCTCTCGACCTCAAACGGCGTTGTCACCGGCCGTACCGCCCAGGAGCTGGGCGTCGGTGGCGAAGTGCTGTGCTACGTGTGGTGAATCATGAGTCGTATCGGTAGAAAACCCATCCCAGTGCCAGCCGGCGTCGAGGTCGACATCCGGCCCGGCACGGTCTCGGTCAAGGGCCCCAAGGGCGCCCTCGAGGAGCGCATCTCGCCCGACATCACGGTGGTCGCCGAGGACGGTGTGCTGCGCATCTCACGGCCCAGCGATCGCAGCGATCATCGCGCGCTGCACGGGCTCACCCGGTCGCTGGTCGCCAACATGGTGATCGGCGTCACCGATGGGTACGAGCGCCGGCTCGAGATCCAGGGCGTCGGCTACCGCGCGGCACTGCGCGGCTCTGACCTGGAGATGCAGCTGGGTTTCAGCCATCCGGTCAAGGTTTCGGCCCCGGAAGGGATCACGTTCGATGTGCCCGCTCCCACCCAGGTGATCGTGCGCGGCATCTCCAAGCAGCAGGTCGGCGAGATCGCGGCCCAGATCCGGAAGTGGCGCCCACCCGAGCCGTACAAGGGCAAGGGCATCCGGTATGAGGGCGAGCGCGTTCAGTTGAAGGTCGGAAAGAGGGCATAGTGGCGGTCAGGACAAAAGCAGAGGCACGCAAACGCCGGCATCAGCGGGTACGGAAGAAGATCACCGGCACCGCCGATCGTCCCCGGCTGGCCGTGTATCGCTCCAACCGCGGGATCGCTGCCCAGATGATCGACGACACCGCCGGTCACACGCTCGCCGCGGCCTCCAGCCAGGAGAAGGATCTGGCCAAGGTGAAGCGCGGGGATGCCCCCGCTGCCGTCGGCAAGCTGCTGGGTGAGCGCGCCCAGTCGGCCGGCGTCAAGACATGTGTGTTCGACCGCGGCGGGTACCTGTATCACGGCCGTGTCAAGGCGCTTGCAGACGCCGCCCGCGAATCCGGATTGGAGTTCTAAACCTTGGCCCGAACCTCTCAAACAGCACGAGGCCCGCAGCCCGAGGGTGGGCGCGAGTTGCAGGAGCGCGTGGTCAAGATCAACCGCGTCGCCAAGGTGGTCAAAGGCGGCCGGCGGTTCTCGTTCACCGCGCTGGTGGTCGTGGGCGACGAGGTCGACCATGTCGGCGTCGGCTACGGCAAGGCCAACGAGGTGCCCTCGGCAATCTCCAAGGCCGTCGAGGACGCGAAGAAGAACATGTTCCAGATCCCCAAATACAAGAACACCATCACGCACCAGATCGTGGGGCGCTACGGCGCCGGTCAGGTGCTGCTCAAGCCCGCGTCCGAGGGCACCGGCGTGATCGCCGGCGCCGGCGTGCGTGCGGTGCTCGAGCTCGGTGGAGTTCGCGACATCCTGGCCAAGTCTCTGGGGACGGCCAACCCAATCAACCTGTTGATGGCCACGGTCGAGGGTCTCCAGGGCCTCAAGCGGCCGGAGGATCTCGCCAAGCTGCGCGGCAAGGAAGTGCGCGAGGTGATCAAGCCTCACTCCGAGGTGGTCGCCGAGCGCGGCCAGGCCGAGGCTGCCGCGGAGGCGGCGGTGGTCGCCGAAGCCCCTGTGCGCTCCGAGGTGAAGCCCGCCCCGCCGTCGGTCAAGAAGCCGTCCAAGAAGGCCCGCGCGAAGGCCGCCGCTGCGGCGTCGGCTCCGCCCGAGGCGGTCGAGGAGGAGGCCGCTGCGGCTCCCGAGCCGGAGGCGGTCGAAGAGCCGGCTGCGGTCGCCGAGGAGCCCGCCGCCGAAGAGGCCCCCGCCGAGGAGGCCGCTGCCGAGGAGGCCCCCGCTGCGGAAGAGCCCGCGCGAAGAGGCTCCCGCTGAAGAGCTCCCGCTGAAGAAGCTCCCGCTGAAGACGCTCCCGCGGAGGCAGAGGAAGCCTGATGGCGAAGCTGAAGATCACCCAGGTACGCGGAACCATCCGCACCAAACCCGAGCATCGCGGCACGATGCGCGCCCTCGGCCTGCGCCGGATCTCGGCCAGCGTCACCCATGAGGACTCGCCCGCGCTGCAGGGGATGCTGCGCAAGGTCAACCACCTGATCACGATTGAGGAAGTGGCTGAGTGAGCCCCGAAGACACCACACCTGGACTGACCCTGCACGAGCTGAAGCCGGCCGAGGGCAGCCATCGCGCCCGCAAGCGGATCGGACGCGGCGCGGGCTCCGGCTCTGGCAAGACCGCCGGCCGCGGCCAGAAGGGACAGAAGTCCCGCTCGGGCAGCCACAACATGCGCCCCGGCTTCGAGGGCGGCCAGATGCCGCTGTACATGCGGCTGGGCAAGCTCCGCGGGCCCAACCACAAGAAGTCGATGCCGATGGGGCCGTTTCGCACCCACACGATCCCTGTGAACGTGCGCGACCTGGAGCGGTTTGACGCGGGCGTCGAAGTCACCCCCGAGCTGCTCAAGGCCGCCGGCGTGATCAAGCACCTCCGCCATCCGATCAAGATCCTCGGCTCGGGTGAGCTGGACAAGAAGCTGACGGTGCGCGCCCACAAGTTCTCCAAGCACGCGATTGAGCTGATCGAGGGTGCCGGCGGCACCGCCACGGTGATCCCGTTCGGCGGATCCGTGACCGCTGCCGACGAGCAGCCGGCCGCCTCCGCCGCAAAGCCCAAGCCCAAGCCAAAGTCCAAGACCGCACCCGAGCCCGACTCCGAAACCGAAACCGAAGTTGAGGCGCCGCCCGTATCCGAGGCGGACGAATCCGAACCCGAGGCTGAGACTGACCCCGACGCTTCCTAGGCAGGCCTGATGCTGGCAACACTCGTCAATGCATGGAGAACGCCAGAGCTTCGCACGAAGCTGCTGTTCACGGCGTTCATCTTGGCTGTCTACCGGTTCGGCAGCTTCATCCCCTCTCCGGGCGTCGACTCGTCGGCGCTGGCCAGTTCGCTGGCAAACCAGGGCGGGATCTACAGCCTGCTGTCGGTGTTCTCCGGCGGCGGGTTGTCGCGGCTGAGCCTGTTCGCGCTGGGGATCATGCCCTACATCACCGCGTCGATCATCCTGCAGGTGCTGACACCGGTGTCGGCCAATCTCCAGGCGCTGCAGAAGGAAGGCGAGCTGGGCCAGCGGCGGATCACGCAGTACACCCGGTATCTGACCGTCGCCCTGGCGGCGCTGCAGGGCCTTGGCTACACCTACGCGTTCCACTCGGGCGCGCTGGGCACGTCCGGCACCACCGGCAGCCTGGTGACCTTCAACACCGGCAACGTGATCCTGGTGACCATGACGCTCACGGTGGGCGCGACCATGCTGATGTGGATGGGCGAGCTGGTCACCCAGCGCGGCATCGGCAACGGCATGTCGCTGCTGATCTTTGCCTCGATCCTGACCAGCGCACCGGCGGCCATAAATGCGTGGTGGAACGGCTCGAGCTTCGAGAAGCTGTCGCTGCCTGTGGTGATCTTCCTGATCGTGCTGGCGGTGGTGTACGTGCAGGAGGGCATCCGCAAGATCCCGATCCAGTACGCCAAGCGCATGGTGGGCCGCCGGATGACCTCCGGCGGGTCGACCTACCTGCCGCTGCGGATCAACATGGCCGGCGTGATCCCGGTGATCTTTGCCGCCGCGATCATGGCCTTCCCGGCCACCATCGCCCAGCTGATGCCGTTCAACGTGGCCCACGACATGGCGGCGTTCTTCTCGCCCGGCGGCTGGCCGTTCCTGCTGGGAGAGGCGTTCCTGATCTTTGCCTTCACGTTCTTCTACGTGGCGGTCGTGTTCAACTCGATCGAGCAGGCCGACAACCTGAAGAAGGCCGGAGGTTTCATTCCCGGCATCCGTCCGGGCAGACCGACGGCCCAGTACCTGGAGTCGGTGCTGGTGCGGCTGACGGTGGCCGGCGGTGCGTTCCTGGCCGCGGTGGCGGTGCTGCCGTCCCTCTTCATCCGCTACGGCGGGTTCTCACAGGCGACCTCGCGAGCGCTGGGCGGCACCACGGTGCTGATCGTCGTGGGCGTTGCCATCGACACCATGCGCCAGATCGAGGCGCAGCTGGCCCAGCGTTCCTACCAGGGCTTCTTGAAGTAGTCACATGCCGCTCGACTTGATTCTCATGGGACCGCCGGGAGCGGGCAAGGGCACTCAGGCACAGCGGCTGGTGGACCAGTTCGAGATGGATCACATCGCCACCGGTGACATCCTGCGCTCGGCGGTGCGGGCGGGCACGCCGCTCGGTCTCCAGGCCAAGGAGATCATGGCTCGCGGCGACCTTGTGCCCGACGACGTCATGATCGGCCTGATCCGCGACCGCCTGGAGCACGACGACACCTCACACGGGTTTCTGCTGGACGGCTTTCCCCGCACCGAGGCCCAGGCCGCGTCGCTGGACGAGATGCTCAAAGGCCTCCACCGCGGCATATCCCAGGTGCTCGCGTTCGACGTCGAGCTGGAGCAGCTGGTCTCGCGGCTGTCCGGTCGCGCCGTCTGCCGGGAGGCCGAGCATGTGTACCACCTCGAGTCCAAGCCGCCGGCCACGCCCGGCGTGTGTGACCTCGACGGGTCCGAGCTGTACCAGCGCGAGGACGACAAGCCCGAGGTGATCCGGTCGCGCTATCAGAAGCAGTGGGTCGAGGCGGCCGCTCCGGTGCTGAGCTACTACCGCGAACGCGGCCTGGTTACGGACGTCGATGCCGGCAAGCCGGCCGATCAGGTGGCCGCGGAGGTCGACGCGATCGTGTTGAAGCTGAGGCACGGATGATCATTCGCAAGTCAGACCGCGAGGTCGAGACGATGGCCCGGGCCGGTGAGGTGGTGGCCGAGACGCTCACCCTGCTGGAGCGCGAAGCCCAGCCGGGCGTGACGCTGCTCGAGCTCGACGAGCTGGCCGAGGCGCACATCCGCAGCCGCGGCGGCGTGCCGTCGTTCAAGGGCTTCCGGGGCTTCCCCGGGTCGATCTGCGCGTCGCCCAACGCCATGGTCGTGCACGGCATCCCCGGCCCCTACGCGCTCGAGCCCGGCGATCTGCTCTCGCTTGACGTGGGGGTGACGCTGGACGGCTTCGTGGCCGACTCGGCCATCACCATCACCATCGGCGAGGGCACGCCTGAGGCCAACGATCTGATCGACGCCTGCTACGCGGGGCTGGAGGCGGCCATCGAGCAGTGCCGCGCCGGGAACCGTCTGGGCGATATTTCCCACGCGGTGCAGTCGGTGGTGGAGGAGCGCGGGTTCGGTGTGGTGCGCACGCTGGTCGGCCACGGGGTCGGTCGCACCATGCACGAGGAGCCGCAGATCCCCAACTACGGACCTCCCGGCCGAGGCCCCAAATTGGCCGAGGGCATGGTCTTTGCGATCGAGCCGATGATCACGGTGGGGGACTACGACGTCGAGGGCGGCGACGACGGCTGGGCGATCTACACCAGAGACGGCAGCCTGGCGGCTCACTGCGAGCACACCGTGGCCATCACCAAGAACGGTCCCCGGGTGCTCACTCGACGGGTACCGGTGCAGGAAACGAGCGGTCAATGATAGAGTTCTTCGCTGCTCGCGCGGGCTGCTTCGGCGTGCCCCGTGGGCGATCATCCTTTCAATCGGAGGCCCCTCGTTGAAGGTTCGACCGAGCGTACGTCGCATGTGTGAAAAGTGCCGCATCATCCGCCGCCACGGCAACGTGCTGGTCATCTGCACCAACCCTCGGCATAAGCAGAGGCAGGGCTGATGGCGCGCATCGCCGGCGTCAACATTCCCCGCGAGAAGCGGGTGGAGATCGGTCTCACGTACATCTTCGGGATCGGCCGTTCGACCTCGAACAAAGTCTTGAAGGAGCTCGACCTCAACCCCGACACCAAGGTGCGCGACCTGACCGAAGAAGAGGTCGCCCGCCTGCGCAATCACATCGACTCCGAGCTGATGGTCGAAGGTGACCTGCGCCGGGAACGCTCCCAGAACATCAAGCGACTTATGGAAATCGGTTGTTACCGCGGTCTCAGGCATCGCCGTGGTCTGCCCGTGCACGGACAGCGCACGAAGACCAACGCGCGAACCCGCAAGGGGCCCAAGAAGACCGTCGGTAAGCAGCGCAGCAAGAAGTAGTCAGGAAAGGACTGAATGCCTCCAGCACCACGCAGAGGCGGCACCCGAGGACGGGTACGCCGCAAGGCCCGCAAGAACATCGCCATCGGCCAGGCGCACATCAAGACGTCGTTCAACAACACCCTTGTCGCGCTGACCGATAAGGACGGCGGAGTGATCGTGTGGAAGAGCGCCGGCGCGGTGGGCTTCAAGGGGTCGCGCAAGTCGACGCCGTTCGCCGCTCAGGTGACCGCCGACGCAGCTGCGCGCGAGGGCATGGAGCACGGCCTGCAGAAGGTCGAGGTGTTCGTCAAGGGGCCCGGCTCGGGGCGAGAGACGGCGATCCGCTCGCTGCAGGCGGCGGGGCTGGAGATTCTGGGCGTCAAGGACGTCACCCCGCAGGCCCACAACGGCGTGCGACAGCGAAAGCGGCGGCGCGTCTAATGGCTCGGATGATCGCCCCCAAGTGCAAGCAGTGCCGCCGAGAGAACATGAAGCTGTTCTTGAAGGGCGAGCGCTGCCTCACCGAGAAGTGCGCCATCGAGCGCCGGGCCTATCCGCCCGGAGAGCACGGCCGCGGCCGCATCAAGCAGTCCGAGTATCTGCTGCAGCTGCGCGAGAAGCAGAAGATGCGCCGCTACTACGGCGTGCTCGAGAGCCAGTTTCGCACCTACTACGAGAAGTCTTCCAAGCGCAGCGGGATCACCGGCGAGAACTTCCTGCGGATGCTCGAGATGCGCCTCGATAACGTCGTCTACCGGCTGGGCTTTGCGGCGTCCCGCACCCAGGCCCGCCAGCTGGTGCGGCACAACCACTTTGTGGTCAACGGCAAGAAGGTCAATATCCCCTCCTACCAGGTGGCGCCAGACGACGTGGTAAGTCTGCGGTCGGGGTCGCCCGCCAAGAGCGTCGTGACCGACGCCACCGACCTGACGGCCTCCGTCGCGCCGTGGCTTCAGGCCGACCACGACAATCTCACCGGCAAGGTGCTGCGACTGCCTGACCGGGTCGACATCGACACTCCGGTGCAGGAGCAGCTGATCGTCGAGTACTACAGCAAGTGATCCGACATCCACGCCGCCCGGGATCGGCCCGGGGGCGCGTGTTCCGACAGAAGCGAGTCCGCACACATGCTTGATTTCATTCCCAAGATCACCTCCGAGGATGCCGATCAGACGATCGGTACCTTCGTCGTCGAGCCGCTCGATCGCGGCTTCGGCTACACCTTCGGCAACAGCCTGAGGCGGGTGCTCCTGTCGTCGCTCGAGGGGGCCGCCGTCACGTCGGTCAAGATCGAAGGCGTCGCCCACGAGTTCACGTCGGTGCCCGGCGTGCGCGAGGACGTGATCGATGTCATCCTCAACCTCAAGGGCCTCATCTGCCGCCTGCACGGCGAGTCGGGCGAGGTCGAGGTGCAGGTGCAGAAGGACGGTCCCGGCACGGTCAAGGCCTCTGACATCGAGGCCCCGGCCGATCTCGAGATCCTCAATCCCGACCTGGTCATCTGCCATCTCGCCGAGGGTGCCCGGTTCGAGATGACGCTGACCATCGCCCGCGGCCGCGGCTACGTGCCGGCCGAGGGCAACAAGGGCCCGGAGACCACCATCGGTGTGATCCCGGTCGACTCGATCTTCTCGCCCGTTCGGCGTGTCCAGTACGACGTTGATCCGGCGCGCGTCGGTCAGCGCACCGACTTCGACAAGCTCAAGCTGGAGATCACCACCGACGGCTCGATGACGCCCAAGGACGCGGTCAAGGACGCGGCCGAGCTGCTGATCAAGTACCTGTCGATCTTCACCGACATCGACGCGGCTGATCTGGCCCTGCGGCCGGAGACGACCGGCGCGGAGGCGGCGGTTCCCAGCGCGCACGGGATGGAGAACATCCTGATCGAGGAGCTCGAGCTGGGTGTGCGCAGCTACAACTGCCTCAAGCGCGTCGGCATCGAGACGATCGGCGACCTGCTCGCCAAGAGCGAGGCCGAGCTGGCGGCGATCCCGAACTTCGGCAAGAAGTCGATCGAAGAGGTGAAGGAGACGCTGGCCACTCACGGGCTCAACCTGAAGGGGTCTGAGTGAGGCATCAGCGCAAAGGACGGAAGCTGGGCCGCGACGCCTCGCACCGTAAGGCGCTCTACTCGAACATGGCGGGCGCCCTGTTCGAGCACGGCCGGATCCGCACGACCGAGGCCAAGGCCAAGGAGCTGCGGCCGATCGCCGAGAAGCTGATCACGCTCGCGCGCAAGGACGCAACCGACGTCCAGGCGCAGCGCCAGGCGGTCGCCTTCCTACGTTCCAAGGACGCGGTTCACAACCTGTTCCACCAGGTCGCTCCCCGGTTCACCGAGCGGCCCGGCGGCTACACCCGCATCGTCAAGCTTGGCCCCCGTCAGGGCGACGCCGCCCCGATGGTGTACTTGGAGTTCGTCGACCACCAGCCTTGATCTGCGGCTGACCGTCGCCTACGACGGCACCGAGTTCTCCGGGTGGGCGGTGCAGCCGGGGCTGCGGACTGTGTGCGGCGTGCTGGCCGAGGCGGTGGGCGTCGAGCCGGCGGCGCTTTCGGTGGCGGGGCGTACCGACAAAGGTGTGCACGCTGCCGCAAACGTCGTCTCGGTGGCGTTGCCGCGGCTCTTGCCGGCCCAGGCGATCAGCTCGCGGCTGCCGCCCGACGTGGCGGTGACGGCGGTGGCCGAGGCGCCCGGCTTCGACGCCCGCGCCCAGGCCCGCTCACGCAGCTACGTGTATCGCATCAACCCGGGCCGGGTGGCCGACCCGCTGCGCCGCCGGTTCGAGCTTCACCATCCCCACCGGATCGACCTGGACGTGCTGTCGGCGTGCGCGGCGGCGCTTCTGGGAAAGCACGACTTCAGCGCGTTCACGCCCAGCGAGACCAAGCACACCTACTTCGAGCGCACCGTGTACGAGGCGGAGTGGCGCAGGGTGGGTGACCGGCTGGAGTTCCACATCACCGCCGACTCGTTTCTGCGCCACATGGTGCGGGTGGTGATGGGCACGATGCTGGAGCGCCCCGACCCCGAGCTGTTCCTGCGCCTGGCCGCCGGCGCGCCCCGCTCCGCCGCCGGCCGCACCGCCCCTCCCCACGGCCTCACCCTCC
This sequence comes from uncultured Actinomycetes bacterium, assembly GCA_963727235.1. Classification (GTDB taxonomy): domain Bacteria; phylum Actinomycetota; class Thermoleophilia; order Gaiellales; family JAICJC01; genus CAVPTL01. The sequence goes on along the minus strand of CAVSFZ010000017.1, from coordinate 23,379 downwards.
TCAGCGTGGGGTATGAATAAAAGGTGCCAGGCACCTTTTATTCACGATACGCATGAAGATTCTTCTCACCAACGACGACGGGATCACGTCGCGGGGCCTCTTCGAGGCCAAGCTGGCGCTGGACGAGATCGCCGAGGTGGCGGTGATCGCGCCGGATTCCAACCGCAGCGCCATCGGCCGGGCGATCACGATCACCCGCTCGCTGACGATCACCGAGGTCGAGTTGCGCGACGGCAGCATCGGCTATGCCACCGACGGCACGCCGGTCGACTGCGTCCGGTTCGCCGACCTGGGCCTGGTTGGTGAGCGGCCCGATCTAATCGTCTCGGGCATCAACTACGGCGTCAACCTGGGCGACGACGTCACCTACTCGGGCACCGTCGCCGCCGCCTTCGAGGGCATCGTGCTCGGCATCCCGGGGATCGCCATCTCGCAGCAGAGCGTCGATCAGAAGGTCGACTTCAAGCGCCGCGAGCTGTACGACTTTGCACCGGGGGCGAGGTTTCTGCGAAGCCTGGTGGAGCAGGTCGCAAGCCGCGGTCTGCCGCCGCGCACGATCCTCAACGTGAACGTCCCCCCGCCGCCGCTCAAGGGCGTCGCCGTGGGACGGCTGGGCCGGCGCATCTACCGCGACCGGCTGGAGCTCGAGTCAGACTCCGAGGGCCGCCGCCGTTACAGCATCTACGGCGACGACCCTTCGTATCACGACGAGGAGGGCACCGACTTCGAGGCGATTGCGCGCGGTCTGATCTCGGTCACGCCGGTGCACCTCGACCTCACCAGCCAGTCGGCGATCGCAGAGATCGAGGCCTGGTCGCTCCAGACCGAATAGCTAGCGAGACAGTTCGATCTCGGCGGCGAGCAGCTTCTCCATGTCGTCGAAGAAGCCGTTGTAGCCGATCACCGTCTGTGCGTACTGCTCCTCGGTCAGGTGGCCACCGGTCTGGGTGAGCGTCATCTCGGTGCCGCCGTCGACCTCCACCAGGTCCACGGTGACGGGCTCGTAGGCGTCGCTTGCGGCGACGTCGCTCATGGTCAGGGCCAGCCGCGCGGGCGGGTCGACCTCGGTGTACTGGCCGTGCCAGTCGATCGCGCCGCCGTCGGGGAGGTGCATGATCGCGTGCCATGCCCCGCCGACGCGCACGTCCATCGAGAGCGTCTCCAGCGGCACGGCCAGGGCCTCGGTGCCGAACCACCGGGAGAAGTGCTCGGGCCGCGTCCAGGCCTCCCACACGAGCTCGCGTGGGGCCGCGAAGGTGCGGGTGATGGTCAGTCCCTCAGTCATCGGTGTTCTCCTTGCGTGTGGGTGGTTGCTGAAGCGTTTCCAGGTAGCTGCCGAGCGCGTCCACGTTGCCCCCCCAGAAGCGGGCGTAGTCGCCGATCCACTCGGATGCCGCGGCCAGCGGCCGCGCCTCGAGGTGGGCCGGCCGGTACTGGGCGTCGCGGCCCCGGCTGACCAGGCCGGCGTGCTCGAGCACCCGCAGGTGCTTGGACACCGCCGCAAAGCTCATGTCGAAGGGGGCGGCCAGCTGACCGACGGTGGCCTCGCCCTGGGAGAGGCGGGTGAGCATCGCCCGCCTGGTCGGGTCGGCGAGGGCCGCGAACGTTCTGCTGAGTTGATCGGTGGGCATCGAGCTCCTGTATTCAACCGTAGAGTTCTAAACTATCAGGTTGAATACAGTCGGTCAAGCGAGCACGAACACCGCCGGGATCCGGAGCTACTCGGCTTCGCGCAGGAGGTCGGCCAGGTCGAGCGGCGCCGTGAACATCGGGATCTGGTTGTCCTCGTCGGCCTTGGGCCACTGGTCGCGCGGCCGGTCCCAGTAGAGCTCGACGCCGTTCTGATCGGGGTCGTTCAGGTAGAGCGCTTCGCTGACGCCGTGGTCGCTGGCGCCGGTCAGCGGCCAGTTGGCATCCCGCAGACGCGTGAGCGCCACCGCCAGCTCGCGCCGGGTGGGGTAGAGCACAGCGGTGTGGAAGAGCCCGGTGGTGCCCCGCGGGGGCGGTGGGCCGCCGCGCGACTCCCAGGTGTTCAGGCCGATGTGGTGGTGATAGCCGCCGGCGCTGATGAACGCGGCGGCCGGCCCCATCCGGGCCTGCAGCTCGAATCCGAGGATGCCGCAGTAGAAGTCGAGCGAGCGGTCGATGTCGGCCACCTTCAGGTGGACGTGGCCGATCTTGGCCCCCGCGGGGATCACGTATCCGTCGTCGAGTGCTGCCATCGCCGGAAGCCTAGCTTGGCTCCTACGATCCCGCCTGGGTGACGGCCACGTACAGCCCGAACACCATCAGCGCGGTGGCGACCGCGGCGATGCCGATGTCGGTGGGCGAGCGCCGGCCCTGCTTGCGGGCATACATCGGGTACACCGCAAACACCATCGCCTGGGAGATGTAGAGCGCCACCAGCGAGCCGGTGAGGGCGTGCTCGTAGACCTTGGCGGGGTCGATCAGCGCCAGAGCGGCGCCGAGCAGGAAGAGCCCGCCGATCGCAAGCGCGCCGCGGCGCAGATCGATGCCGGTGACGGCTCGCACGACCCGGGTGAGGGCGACGTACTCGGCCACGATCACGCTCACCACGCTGGCCGCGGCCACCGCGATCACGGTCACCGCCAAGCGGTGTCCGGAGACGATCTCGGCCACGGTGTAGCCGGGCGTTTCCAGCAGGGCGATCTGGGACTGGGCGAACTGGTTCAGGCCGATTGCGGCGAACAGCAGGATCCCCGCCACCGCGGCCACCGAGATCACCAACGTGCGGCGGATGGTGCGCGACCCGCCTTCGACCTCGCCGCCGAGGAACAGCGGCAGGCTGGCGCAGGTGAACAGCAGCGCCACGTTGGCGGCGCCGCGCGGCAGCTGCAGTCCGGAGCTGTGCGTCCCCAGCGAGGAGCTGACCGACCCGGCGTGGCTCAGGATCGCAAACCCGAGCACGATCACGACCAGGATCTGCACGACCGCCACCAGCCCCAGGGTCACCAGCACCCAGCGCTCGGCTAACACCAGCCCCAGGATGATCACCACCGGCAGCAGGATCTGGAGCCACGCCCGGTAGGGCTCCATCCCGGGGAACGCCACCGGCACGATGTCGTACACCACCTGGGTGATCGTCGAGGGCAGGTACAGGAAGTAGCTGACGATCCAAAAGCAGGCCTGGATCGTCGCCCACCGGGGCCCCGCGGCCTGGTGCACGAACTCATACAGGCCGCCGTCGCTTGCGATCCGCTCCGAGTAGCGGTACCAGACCAAGAGCGCGGGCACGAACAGCAGCGACCCGGCGGCCACCACCAGCCCGGTGGAGGCGATCGCATCGTCGCCCACCGCGTCGGGTACGAGCAGCGCGATCAGCGCGAGCGGCCCTCCGATGGAGGCGAGGGCAAACCCGAGGTAGACGGGGCGCGAGACCCCTGTGCCTATGACCAGCCGCCGCCGCTCGAGCTGGAGCCGCCGTCGGTGGTGGTCGCAGCTGCACCGCCGCCGGATCCGACCGTCACCTTGACGTCCATGCCGGCGGCCTGGTGGCCGGGCACGGAGCAGAAGAAGTCATAGGTGCCGTCTTTCAGCGTCACGGTCAGGGTCTGGGTGCCCGAGGCGAACGTCGATGTGGCCTGGTCTGAGACTCCGGGCCCGTTGATGGTGAGGTTGTGCGACGACGGCCCGTTGTTGGTGACGTCGAACGTGTAGGTGCCCGGTGCCAGGGCCATCTTCGGCATCGTGATCGAGAAGTCTTTCAGCGTGACCGGCACGGTGGTGCCGCCGCCGGCGGTGGTCGAGCCGGCGGGAGCGGCTGAGGTTGTGGTGTCGGAGCTCGAGCTCGAACCGCAGGCTGCAAGCATCAGCGCCAATGCGCCGACTGCGACAGCGAGGGTGAGCGAGCGGCTGATGAAACTTGGGGTTTTCATGCTGGGAGATACGGCGATACCCCCGCATTGGATTTCGACCCACTCAACTAGCATTCTCGGTGATGGCGATTACCTTCGACTCCGAGGCCACCCGGCGCTGGCGTGACGGTTGGCGGCCGTCGGTGTGGCTGTTTGATTTCGACGGCACACTGGTCGACTCGGTCGAGCTGATCCTCGACTCCTACCGGTATGCGACCGCCGCTGTGCTGGGCGAGACGCCTTCCGAGGATGTCCTGCGGGGATGCATCGGCAGGCCGCTGTCGGACGCGATGCAGACGCTCGACCCCGAGCGCGCGCAGGAGCTGACCGACGTCTACCTTGCCCACAATGTGACCCGCCACGATGCGCTGCTGGCCCGCTACCCCGGGGTGGAGGAGCTGCTGGCGGGGCTGCAGGCGGACGGCCGCACGATCGGCATCGTCACCTCCAAGCGGCGAAACGCGGTCGACCTGGCGCTCGACCTGCTCGGCATCACCACCCGGTTCGATGTGATCGTGAGCTGGGAGGACACCGATCGCCACAAGCCGCTGCCAGATCCGCTGCTGGAGGCGCTGCGGCAGCTGGATGCCGCTCCCGCCGACGCCGTCTACGTGGGCGACACCGCCTGGGACATTCGCTCCGCCCGGGCGGCGGGGGTGCTCGCCGCCGGGGTGCTGTGGGGCGTGGCCGGTGCCGACGAGATGGAGGCAGAGCAGCCCGACCTCACGTTTGAGCTGCCGGTGGAGGTGCTGGCCGGGTGAGCGTCGAGGGTCGGATCGCGGAGCTGCGTGAGCAGCTGAACGAGGCCAACTATCGCTATCACGTGCTCGACCAGCCGACGATCGACGACGGCAGCTACGACGCCGGCATGCGAGAGCTGCGCGAGCTGGAGCAGGCCCATCCCGAGCTGGTGACCCCCGACTCGCCCACCCAGCGGGTGGGGGCGACGCCGTCGGGTGACTTCGCCGAGGTGACGCACCGCCGGCCGATGCTGTCGCTGGCAAACGCTCGCAACGATGAGGAGCTGCGCGCCTGGATCGAGCGAGACCAGCGGCTGCTGGACGGCGAGCCGGTGGAGTGGGTGGTGGAGCCCAAGATCGACGGCCTGGCCATATCGCTCACCTACGAGCAGGGCGTGTTCGTGCGCGGCGCCACCCGCGGCAACGGCGAGGTGGGCGAGGACGTGACCCCCAACCTGCGCACGATCTCGAGCATTCCCTTGCGACTGAGGCTGGAGCCCGGCGAGCAGCCGCCGGCGGTGGTGGAGGTACGGGGCGAGGTGTACCTGCCGCTGCAGGGATTTGCCCGTGTCAACGAGGAGCGGGCGGCGGCGGGGCTGCCCACGTTCATGAATCCGCGTAACTCGGCGGCGGGCTCGCTGCGCCAGAAGGACCCGGCGATCACCGCCGGACGGCCGCTGCACGTGTGGATCTACGCGGTTGGCTATCGCGAGGGGCTGGAGCTCGAATCCCACGTCGAAGCCCTGGAGTGGATGCGCGGTCACGGCCTGCGCGTGTCGGACATGATCACGACGCACACCGAGCTGGAGGATGTGGTTGCCGCCTGCAGCGCCTGGGAGGGCCGCAGGGCGGAGCTCGACTACGACATCGACGGCGCCGTGGTGAAGGTGTCGTCGTTCGAGCAGCAGGCGCGCTTGGGCGTGGTCAGTCGCGACCCGCGCTGGGCGATCGCCTACAAGTTTGCGCCCACCACGGCGACCACGACACTTCGCTCGATCGTCGTGAACGTGGGGCGCACGGGCGCGCTCAACCCGTTTGCGGTGCTCGAACCGGTGGTGGTGGGCGGTGTGACGGTGTCGCTGGCGACGCTGCACAACGAGGAAGACATCAACCGCAAGGACATCCGCGAGGGCGACACCGTGATCGTGCAGCGGGCGGGCGATGTGATTCCCCAGGTGGTCGGCCCGCTGATGCCGGAGGGGGCCGAACGAAACCCGCCCTGGAAGATGCCCACACACTGTCCCAGCTGCGGTTCTGCGGTGGAGAAGCCCGAGGGCGAGGTCAAGCACCGCTGCCCCAACCCGGCCTGCCCCGGACGAGGGCTGCAGCACCTCACCCACTTCGTCTCGCGCGGGGCGATGGACATCGACGGGGTGGGAGAGAAGCTGGTGCTGCGGCTCGTCCAAAACGGCTTGGTAAGCCAATCGCCTGACTTCTACAAGCTCACCCTGGAGGACTTGCTGGCGCTGGAAGGATTCCAGGAGCGCTCGGCCACCAATGTGCTGGAGTCGATCGCCGGCTCGCGCGAGCGTCCCTTCGGGCGGCTCCTGTTCGGTTTGGGGATTCCGCATGTGGGATTCGTCAACGCCCAGCTTCTGGCCGACTCGTTCGGGTCGATCGATGCGCTGATCGACGCCACCCCCGACGAGATCGCCCAGGTCGAGGGCATCGGCCCGGTGATCGCCGAGGCGGTCGCGACCTGGCTGGCTGATCCCGACAACCTGGCCGTGGTGGAGGGCCTGCGAGAGGCCGGCGTGACGTTGTCGGGCCCGGTGCGATCGCCTCAGCAGGCGGCGCCCGACGGGCCGCTGGCGGGCGCCACCGTGGTGGTCACCGGCACCATCGAGGGGCATACCCGTGACTCGGTGGGAGAGCTCTTGACCTCGCTGGGCGCCAAGGTCACCAACTCGATCTCGGCGTCGACCACGTACCTGCTGGCCGGTGAGGGCGGCGGCTCGAAGCGGGCCAAAGCCGAGAAGCTGGGTGTGCCGGTGATCGATCTCGACGAGCTTCAGCGCCTCACCGAGTCAGGCAGCGGATGAGCTTGCCAAGAGCTGGCAGATCCGGTCTTGCAGCTTGTGTGCCGCCAGCACGTTCATCGCGGGGCGGTTCATGATCATCGAGAACAGGATGCGATGGCCGTTGGCGGCGTTGACGTAGCCGGAGAGCGCGGATGCGTCGTTGAGCGTGCCGGTCTTGGCGACCACGTTTCGGTGGGCTCTGCCGGCGCGCATGCGGTGTCTGAGTGTGCCGTTGACACCGGCCTGGGGCAGCGCCCCACGGAAGGAGGCGGCCCACGGCTGGGCTGAGATCTTTCGCAGCAGTCCGACGATCTGGGCAGCCGACAGGCGATCTCCGGTGGAGAGCCCTGAGCCGTCGTAGATGCTGGCGGTCTTGAAGCTCAGGCCCAGGTCGTGGATCGCGTTTCGGACGGCGTGCACGCCGTTTGCGGTGGTGCCCTTGCGCCCGCCGCGCACCGCCAGGTCTTTGAGCAGCACCTCGGCGTAGTAGTTGACCGAGTTTCGGTCCATCTGCCGCATCAGGCGAGCCATGGTCGGCGACTGCTCGGTTGCCACGACGTGCACGGTGTCGGGACGGGTGGCCGCACCCGATCCGCCGGCGACCTTGACCCCGGCGCCGATCAGGGAGGTGCGAAACACCCGGGCGGCGTGCAGCGCGGGGTTGGGAGCGGCTTCGGGGGCGCCGTACTTCCACAGGTCCATGTTGACCGAGAGCGCGGAGATGGGAGGACAGTCGCGCCAGTAGTCGGGCTTCCAGTAGGGCGCGGTGCGGCGGCTGTCGAAGCGGCTCTCATCGCCGATGACGCGGCCGGTGACCTTGGTGATCCCGGCGGCCTTGACTGCCTGGGCGAGCTGATCGGTGCGACCTGAGGATCCGCCCCAGGCCTTGCTCGAGAAGGTGCCGGTCGAGAACGACGGATCGCCGCCGCCGACCAGCCACAGGTTGCCGTGCAGGGTGCCGTTGGAGAGCGACCCGCCGGTCATCACCTGAGTGCTGAGGCGGGTGGCGGGGCCGTACCGGTAGAGCGCCGTGGCCGTGGTCAAAAGCTTCATGTTGGAGCCCGGCTTCAAGACCACGCTGGCCTTGTGGGCGGCCACGAACCGGTTGGTGTTTCGGTCGTAGACCAGCAGTGTGGTGCGCGTCCCCGAGAAGGCGGAGTGCGCGATCCAGCCGTTGATCGTCTGGTTGAGGGTCGCTGCACCGGCGTGGGGAACTGCGGCCACCAGGAACAGGGCAGCCGTTGCAACAGCAGCACGGTGCATACTTTCCAGATTACGCGACGGTGCGGTCGTCGCGAGGGAGAACCGTCGGCTGGGCCCTGCCTAGCCCGAGACGGTCGTCTCCTGGACTACGGTGGAGAACAGGAACTTGTCGATCTTGCCGTGGTAGATGGGGACGGCCTGCTCGTGACAAAGCCGGATGACCTCGTCGCGCTTGATTCCCATCTCCTTGGACAGTTCTTCGGGCGTCAGGTGGTTTGCCATGCTTCTCCCTTCTGTGTGAGAACGAAAAAACCCACCGAGCGCTTGCTCAGTGGGCTTCAGCTTCCCGACATCAGTGAGCGGAGATCGTCCAATGTCAGGCCGTCTCCGCTTCAGTAATCATGCTCACAGACTACCCACTTGGGCGGACGTCGTCAACATTGGCTACACCCGGTTGGGGAGGTCGATGAAGCGGTGCTCGACCCCAAATTGGCGTGACACCAACTCTCCCAGAGCCTGCACCCCGAACACCTCGGTGGCGTAGTGGCCGGCGGCCACGAAGTGGATCCCGGCCTCTTGCGCGCGGGCCATGGCGGGCTCGTTCGGCTCACCGGTGATGAACGCGTCGGCGCCGGCATCGGCGGCCTGGTCGAGCAGGTCGGCGGCCCCGCCGGAGACGACCGCGACCCGGCGGATCCGCTCGGGGCCGTGCAGGAAGGCGATCGGATCGGGGTTGATCTTGGCGCGCACGCGCGAGATCAGGCGCTCGGGTGAGATCGACGGTTTGGCGGTGCCGATGAAGCCGATGGTGCGCTCGCCGCCTCCGCCGAAGCCGTTCAGATCACCGAGCTCGAGGGCGTCGCAGATGAGCGCGTTGTTTCCCACCTCGGGGTGGGCGTCGAGCGCGAGGTGGTAGGCGACCAGCGACAGGTTGCTCTCAAACAGGCTCTGCAGCCGTTCCTTCTGGCGCGGCCCGATCCGACGTGGGTCGCGGTCCCAGAAGAGGCCGTGGTGGACGATCAGCATCTGGGCACCGGCCTTCCCTGCCCGGCGAAACAGCTCGAGCGAGGATGAGACGCCGGTGGCGACCCGGGTGACCTCGATCGCACCGGGCACCTGCAGGCCCACCGGCAGGTGGTCCGGGTAGGCGTGGACATCGAGGTGGGAGTCCAAAAAGGCGACAATCGCGTCGCGGTCGGCCATCCCGCCCACCCTACCCGAACGGGTGGACCTGACTGCCACCCCTAGACGCCGATCGCCGAAGGGGTCATAGTCGCGCCATGAAGGCCGCGCGCTCGCTCGGCCAGCGTCTTGCTGGCTACGAGGTACCGCTCGACGATGAGCGCATCGATCGCTCGTCGTTCGATCACGTGCACATGCGCGGCCTGCGTCCCCGGATCGAAGCGATGCTCGATGCGGCGGTGGCCCGGTTCGAACTCGACCGGCTGCTGTACGACATCGAGGTCGAAGCCCAGAACGACTGGCTTCGCCGGATGATGGCGTTCGACGCGTTCTGCGCACGCCGTGACCGGGACGCCCGCCGCGCCGCCGCCGATGGCGGGTCCGGCGAACCTCCTGTGCGATAATCCGCGATCTCCGGGGCGTGGCGCAGCCTGGTAGCGCGCACCGTTCGGGTCGGTGAGGTCCCGAGTTCAAATCTCGGCGCCCCGATGGAGAGGTGAGGAGCGCGGGGACTGTGGTCACGGCGGAGAGTGTCGTACCGCAGCCCCCGCGAGACTCCGTCTGTGCGCTAAACTCGGCGCGCAGGGTCCGGGGTCGCGACAGTGATGAAGCCACGTAGCCAACCGCCATTTTTGCTCGTCCTTCTTGCAGCCGTGTTTGCAGGCATTTTTGCTGCGCGGTGGCTCGAGAGCGCGGCGCCCGCGGTCGTCCTGGGCGAGGACGTTGAGGCGACCGAGATCACCGAGCCCGTGTTGGAGGCTGAGGAGCGCACCGAGGTCGTCGAGGAAGTCGACGAAGTCGAAGTGCCCGCCGACGAGCCGGAGGACCTCGTCGAGGACGACGACGAGTGGAACGCCGAAGCCGAATGGGAAGGTGAGCTCGCATACCGCGTGTTCAGCGGCCAGGGTGCCTTCGATGTGGAGGAGATCGATATCGCCTCCGAGCCTCAGCCGACCACCAGCCCGGAGCCGCCCCGCGAGCTGGTCAGAGTCGAGGCTGTGAGATCTCAGGAAGAGGCGGTGGCCGAGACGCAGGAGTTCGAGATGGTCGCCGAGACGCACGAGGCCGAAGCGGCGGATCGGCCGTCGCCCGAGGGTCCCGATCCGCTGGCTGACCTCCCTCGCCAGGCGCTCTTCGACAAGGCCAAGGAGCTCGGCGTCCCGATGAAGGATCTGATCGTGATGGATCGCGAAGAGCTGATCGAAGCGATCCACCGGGCCGAGCCCGCGCACTCGCACTGAGGCTGCCGCCGGGCGGCTAGCTTCGCCTCGCCCTCCACGCCCGCACTCGCCGCCAGCCCTCCGCCGAGCCGATCAGCACCGTCGCGATGGCAACTCCGACCAGCAGCCCCAGCCACGGGTTGTCCTCGAAGGCGCGGCCGCCGAAGTATCCCGCGAGGCCTGCCTGGAGCGCCCAGATCACGGCGGCAACCGCGTCGAATGCCATGAATCGCGCCCACGGCATCTTGAGCAGGCCGCAGGCGAGCACCACCACGGTGCGGCCACCAGGGACGAACCGGCCGATGATGATGAAGTACCCGCCGCGCGTCTCGATCTGCGCCTGCGCCTTGTCCACCTGTTTCCTGCGATCGCCGGTGAGCAGGCGCTGGGCCACGCGGCTGTTACCGGCGGTGCGTCCCACCCAGTAGCCCGAGTTGTCGCCGATGAAGGCGCCCACCGCTGCTGAGATCAGAACAAGCTCAATGCTGAGATGTCCTGTGCCGGCCAGCACTCCCGCAAGGATCACCGCGGTCTCGCTCGGCACCACCGGAAACAGCACGTCGAGCGCCGCCAGGCCGAGCACCAGCGCGTACGTCCAGGGAGAGTCGGAGACGAGGTTTGCGAGCGAATCGAAGGCGTTGGTGAGGGAGAGGAGGCTCAGGATCACGCTTGGGAAGGTAGTGGATGGCGTGTGAATACCGGTGCCAGGCACCGGTATCCACGCTGCGTGTGCGTAGGATGTTGCGGTGACGGCGATTGCCATCAGCGATCTGCATGTCGAGCGCGGCGGGCGGCCGGTGCTGAGCGGGTTGACGCTCGAGGTCGGCGTCGGGTCGGTCACCGGCTTGTTGGGCCCCAGCGGCTGTGGCAAGTCGACGCTGATGCGCTCGATCGTCGGAGTCCAGATCGTTGCGTCCGGCACGGTCACTGTCCTGGGTCAGCCTGCCGGATCTCCCGCCCTTCGCCGGCAGATCGGGTACGTCACCCAGGCCCCGTCGGTATACGGGGACCTCAGCGTGGAGGAAAACCTCCGCTTCTTCGCGGCCGTCGTCGGTGCTGATCGGGCGCGTATCTCCGAGGTGATCGAGACGGTCGGGCTGGGCGGCTTCGAGGGGCACGTGGCCGGAGCGCTCTCGGGCGGACAGCTCTCGCGTGTGTCGCTTGCAACCGCGCTGCTGGGCCGACCCGAGGTGCTGGTGCTGGACGAGCCCACCGTCGGGCTTGATCCGGTGCTGCGTGCCGAGTTGTGGCAGACGTTTCACGAGCTCGCGGCCGAGGGCACGACCCTTCTGATCTCGAGCCACGTGATGGACGAGGCCTCCGAGTGTCACATCCTGCTCTTGATGCGAGACGGCGCGCTGCTGCGCCAGACCACCCCGGACGCGCTCCGGGCCGAAACCGGCGAGGCCGACATGGGGCGGGCGTTTCTGAAGGTGATCGAGCAGGCGTCGGCATGACCGCAAACATCACGTTCGCGATCGCCCGGCGCGTGCTGTGGCAGATCCGCCGCGATCCCCGCACGATCGCGATGCTGCTGGTGGTGCCGGTGGTGCTGCTGACGCTGCTCAAGTTCGTGTTCGACGGACAGCCGAGCACGTTCCAGGCCATCGGCGCGCCCATGTGCGGGCTCTTCCCGTTCATCATCATGTTTCTGCTGACGTCGATCGCGATGCTGCGGGAGCGCACCACCGGCACGCTCGAGCGGCTGATGACACTACCGATGGGAAAGCTCGACCTGCTGGCAGGCTATGGCCTCGCGTTCGGCGTGCTGGCGGCGATCCAGGCGATCGTGGTGTGCCTGGTCGGGTTCCTGGTGCTGGGACTCAATGCCGCCCACGGAGCGTGGCTGGTCGGCCTGCTGGCGATCGCAAACGCGCTTCTGGGAATGGCGCTGGGGCTGTTTGTGAGCGCGTTTGCCCGCACCGAGTTTCAGGCGGTGCAGTTCATGCCGGCGTTCATCTTCCCCCAGCTGCTGCTGTGCGGGCTCTTCATCGCCCGCGACGAGATGGCCTCGCTTCTGTACTGGGTGTCGTTCGCGCTGCCGTTGACTTACGCCTACGACGCGCTCGCCCGCACCACCAGCCCGGCGTCTCTGGGCTCGCGATTTGCCTGGGACGTCGCGGCGGTGATCGTGTTCATGCTGGCGTCGCTGGCGCTGGGGGCAGTGACACTTCGTCGCCGCACCGACTGACCGCTACTGCGAGTAGCTGCCGAGAAAGCGGCCGATGCGGGTGATCGCGTCCTCGAGGTCGTCCACGTTGGGCAGCGTCACCAGCCGGAAGTGATCGGTGGTGGAGATGTTGAAGGCCGAGCCGTGGGCGATCAGGATCTTCTCGGTGCGCAGCAGATCGAGCGCCATCCGCTCGTCGTTTGCGATCGGCACCACCGCCGGGTCGATCCGGGGGAAGGCGTAGAGCGCGCCCATCGGCTTGGCGCACGACACCCCCGGGATCGCGGTCAGAAGCTCCCAGGCGCGGTCTCGCTGCTCCCCCAGCCGCCCACCGGGCAGCACCAGCTGGGCGATCGCCTCGGGGCTCTGCAGGGCCGCGGTGATCGCATACTGGGCGGGGACGTTGGGACACAGCCGCATGTTGGCCAGCACCGTCAGCCCTTCCAGATAGCTCCGAGCCTGCTCCCGCGGTCCCGACACCACCGCCCAGCCACAGCGAAATCCGGCCACCCGGCTCGACTTGGAAAGCCCGCTCATGGTCACGCACAGCACTTCGGGCGCGATCGCCGCGGTCACCACGTGCTCGGCGTCGTCGTACAGGATCCGGTCATAGATCTCGTCGGAAAACAGCACCAGGCCGTGGCGCTCGGCGATCGCGGCGATCCCCGAGAGCACCGCGGCAGGGTAGACGGCCCCGGTCGGGTTGTTGGGGTTGATCACCACCACCGCCCGGGTGCGGGGCGTGATCTTGGCCTCGATATCGGCCAGATCGGGGATCCAGCCGGCCTGCTCGTCGCAGCGGTAGTAGACCGGGCGCCCGCCGCACAGCGAGGTGACCGCCGTCCAGAGCGGATAGTCGGGCGCGGGGACCAGCACCTCGTCGCCGTCGTCCAGCAGCGCCTGCAGTGACATCTGGATCAGCTCCGACACGCCGTTTCCGATGTAGACGTCGGCCACATCGATGTCCTCGACTCCGCGGCTGCGGTAGTCGGTCACGATCGCCTCGCGGGCCGACACGAGGCCCCGCGAATCGCCGTAGCCGACCGCGGAGGGCAGGTTCTCGACCACGCCTTGCAGCAGGTCGCTCGGCCCTTCGAAACCGAACGGCGCCGGGTTCCCGATGTTCAGCTTCAGGATCCGATGCCCGGCGGCCTCCAGCCGCAGCGCCTCCTCCAGCACCGGGCCGCGCACGTCGTAGGCGACGTTCGAGAGCTTGCGTGATTGCACGATCTGCATGGCCGCCAGACAGTAGTCAGTACTGTTCCGGGGATGCGCCGCTCTCTGGATGTGGTGGTCGATCGGCTGGCGGCGTCACTGTCACGCGCCACCGAGACGGCTCTGCGCACGGTGATCAACCGCCGCGGCCCCGCCATCGAGCGGTCGGCCGAGAAGCTTCGCCGCAAACACCCGCACCTGGGGCGGTCAAAGCTCGCGCGGGTGGCGATGGGCCGAAAGGCGATCCACCTGGCCGGCTCGGGTGCGGCCAGCGCCATCCCCGCGGTCATCCCCGGGCCGGGCACCACCGCCGAGGTGACGGCCGCGCTCGGCGACCTTGCCTATCTGACCGCCGCTCAGATCGAGCTGGTGCTGGTGATCGCCCACCTGTACGACCGGCCGATGGCCGATCACGAGGCCCGGCGATTGGACGTGCTGATGGCTCTCGGCGTCGACGCCGGCGTGGTCAAGCTGGGCCGCCGGTCGGGCACGGTCAGGCTGGCCGGCGAGAAGATCCCGGTGTCGGAGTTCGATCCGGCGTCGATCGACCTGCTCGCAGCCCGCGTCAACCGCAAGCTGGCCACGCAGGTCGCATCGCGGCTGGCCCGGCGCAGGGCGCACGTGATCATCGGCCGTGAGATCCCGGTGCTCGGCATCGGCATCGCCGCCACCTACAACCTGTGGTCAACCCGCACCATCGGCCTGGCCGCGATCCGCTACTTCGAGCACATCAGTTGAGGCTGGGGTCCTCGGGCATCGAGGCCACCAACCGGTAGCGGGCGCCCTTGCGCGCCAGCACGCGGTTCCACAGGGTGGCGCTGTCGTCGGAGAACACGTCGCCGGGCAGCGCCGGCTCGGTGAACCAGGCCTCCTCGTCGAGCTCGCCGTCCAGCTGGCCCTCGCTCCACCCGGCATATCCGGCGAACAGCCGCACCCGGGCGACACCGTCGAGCATCTCGTCGATGTCCTCGCCCATGTCGATCGGCGCAATCGGGCCCACCAGGCTCGAATCGTCGTTCAGCGGCTCGCTGAACTCGGCCAGTGCGATCACCGCCTGGGGCTGTACCGGACCGCCCACGAACACCTCGTCGTGCTCCTCCACAACCTCGGACAGGTCGGGCACCGCGTCGGCTGCCGACACCCCGCTGGGACGGTTCAAGACCACGCCCAGCGCGCCCTCGGCGGTGTGCTCCAAGATCAGCACCACCGAGCGGTGAAAGTTGGGGTCAAGCAGGGACGGTGCCGCGATCAGCAGGTGGCCCTTGAGCGAGGGGGACTCCGACATACCCGAAGTCTATGGCTGTGTTACAAGTGCCGCTCCGTCGGGCTTCACATCCAGCAGGCCGTGGCTCCACATCCACGCCCCAAACGCTCTCCAGGCGGCCGGGTCGAGCCGCGAGGTCTGCAGCAGCTTCAGGGTCGCCGGCACGCTCTTGGCGATCTCACCGCGGTAGTCACGAGAGCTCTGTTTGCGCATGATCGCAACCGCCGCGGCGGGATGGTTCCGAGCCCAGCTGGTGGCCTTGGTCAAGCCGGTCACGAACGCCTGCACCTCGTCGCGATAGCCGGCGTCTGACTGCATCCGGTCGCGGTTGGCGATGATCACCAGCTCGTCGTAGCTGGGCACGCCGTAGTGGTCGACGGGAAACACGGTGGTCGCCACCCCGTGCGCCCGGATGTCGATCCCCTCGATGTTTTGGAAGCCCCCGGCGATCGCGTCCACCTTGCCCGAGAGCAGCGCCGGCACCAGGTTGAACCCCACCGTCACCAGATTCACCGAGTCGGTCGGGACACCCGCCGTCTGCAGCATCGTCTTGACGTACGCGGCGGTGGACGCGCTTCCGTCCACGCCGATCGTCTTGCCGCGCAGGTCGGTGATCTGGTGGATGCCGCGGTCTGTACGGGCGATGATCGAGTTGAGCGCCGTCGGCACCAGGGCGGCCACCGCGACCACCGGGATGTGCTTTTGGGCGGCGAAGAACACCTCCGGCTCATACGACACGCCCAGATCGACCCGCTTGGCGGCCACCAGCTTGATCGGATCGGACACGTCCGACGGAGCCACCAGCGTGATGTGCATGCCGCGTCCGGCGAAGTCGCCGCGCTCCATGCCCGCAAAGATGCCGACGTGGTCGGGGTTTGGATACCAGTCGAGCGCGAGCTTGACGTTGGCGGGGCCTGGGTTCAGGTTGTTTGTGGTGGAGCCGCTGGAGCCTCCGCAGCTCGCCGCGGGCGCGGCAAGCCCCACGAGGAGGAGGACGAGAAAACGGTGTGGCATCGCTGCATCCCTTCGCTGGCATGACCCAGATCAGGTTCGCGGGTCGGCGCATGTGCGCCCTCTCAGCCCCGGTGGGACTCCCCGGCAAACGGTTATTGAGGGAAGCCTACCGCGGCTGGCGTGACCAGGGCGCGACCACCCGCTGCACCAGTCCGACCCCCCAGAAGAGGATCAACGCGAGCAGCGCCAGCAGCAGCACCGCAGCCCCGATCAGGGCGGTATCGAACTGGTCGTCGGCCTGGCGGATGGTGAAGCCGAGGCCGGCGGAGGACCCCACGAACTCGGCAAACAGCGCGGCGATGGCGGTGTAGGAGGCCGCCACCCGCGCGCCCGAGAAGATCGACGGAAGCGCCGCCGGGAACTCGACCCGGCGAAAGATGGCCGACTCGGAGGCATGCAAGGTGCGCATCATCCGCCGGTACTCGGGATCCACCCCCTCGAACCCGTCCACCGCACCCACCGTGATCGGAAAGAAGCACACCAGCGCGATGATCACGAGCTTCGGTGCCAGGCCGAAGCCGAGGTAGACGACCAGGAGCGGCGCCAGCGCGACCAGCGGGATGCTCTGGGTCGCGGTCAGAAGCGGATAGAGCGCTCGGCGAAGCGTCTTCCAGCGATGCAGCAGGGTGGCGGTGGCCAGCCCCGAGACGATCGCCACGGCAAAGCCCGCCAGCATCTCCCCGAAGGTGTGCACCGCATCGGAGAGGAGGCTCGAGCGCTCGTCCCACAGGGTCGTGGCCACATCGGTGGGCGCCGGCAGCAGATAGTCGGGGACGCCTCGCAGATCCACCCACGCCTGCCACAAGGCAAACACCGCGATCAGCACGATCACCCACCCGAACCGCCTCATCGCAGCGCCTCCAACACCCGGGCGCGGGCCGCTCCCAGCTCGGGCGAGTCGCGCGTCATCCGGCCTGGCGTCTCCATCACCCGGCGGCCCGGGCGGGCCGAGAGCACGATCACGCGATCGCACACCACCAGCGCCTCCTCGATGTCGTGCGAGACCATCACCACCGTCCGCGGCTCCTGTGCCAGCGCGCCCACCAGCCAGTCCTGCAGCTCGATCCGGGTGATCGCATCGAGCGAGGCAAACGGCTCGTCCAAGAGCAGCAGCGGCTTTTCGGCCAGCAGCGTGCGGATGAACGCCACCCGCTGGCGCATCCCGCCGGAGAGCTCCCAGCTGCGCGCCCGCTCGAACTGGCCGAGATCAAAGCGCGCGAATAGCTCGCGCGCCCGAGCCCGCGCCGCCGAGCGGCCGACCCCGGCGTTCTCGAGCGCGATCGAGGCGTTTCCGAGCGCGTCGCGCCACGGCATCACCAGATCGCGCTGGGGCATCAGGGCGCCGTCGGCGGCGGTCACCGTGCCCTGGGTGGGCGGCTCGAGCCCTGCGATCAGGCTGAGAAGCGTCGACTTGCCACACCCGCTGGGGCCGACGATACCCACCACCTCACCGGGTGCCACGTCCAGCGAGACGTCGCGCAGCACCTCCAGATCGCCGTAGCGATGCGACACCGCCGCCACGGTCACGGCGAAGGCGGAATCAGCTTTCGAGCTGGGAGATGTGGCAGCTTGCCGGCTCACGGTCTGTGCGGAAGCGTAGGAGCTTTGCGCCGTGGCGGATCCTGTGACCGCTCTTGTGGTCGAAGCTGACCTCCACCACCAGCTCGGGGCGAAGCGATCGCCACTCCAGATCGCGGTCGGCAGTCCAGCGGCTGGGGGCCGCGGTGCCGCTCTCGCCACTCTCGTACTCGGCCAGCTCATCGACCAGCTCGCGCGCCCGCTTGGCGCTGAAGGCCGACGTGTGGCCGACCACCCGCAGCTCTCCCTCGGGGTCGTACAGGCCCAGGATCAGAGAGCCGACCGTGCCCTCGGCCTTGCCCGGCCGCCAGCCCACGATCACCGTGTCGATCGTGCGCACCCGCTTGATCTTGAACATGCCGTCGCGCTTGCCCGGCACATACAGCGCGTCGGCGCGCTTGGCCATCGCGCCCTCGGCGGTCTGCAGCCACTCCTCGGCGGCGCCGCGGTCGCCCAGCGGCGTCAGCTCGATGCCCTCGGGGGCGAGCGCTTCCAGCCGGGCGCGCCGCTTCGAGAAGGGGGTGTCCAGCAGGGCCTCGTCGCCGTCTGCAAGCAGATCGAACGCGATGAAGGTGGCGGGAGTCTTCTCGGCCAGCATGTCGACTCGCGACTTGGCCGGGTGGATGCGCTCCTGCAGGGCCTCGAACATCTCCTCGCCGTCGTCGTCGCGGATCACCAGCTCGCCGTCCAGCACGTACCGGCCGAGCGGGAACCGCAGCTCGGGGAAGTAGCGGCTCATCGGCTTGCCGTTTCGCGACTGCACGAACACCTCGTCGCCGTCGACGAAGACGATCGTGCGGAAACCGTCCCACTTGCGCTCGAACAGCCAGCCGTCGCCGGCCGGAAGCTCGGCCGCCGCTCGCGCAAGTGCGGGCGCGAGCGGCGGTGAGATTGGAAGCGCCAAGCTACCTGCGGCTCTGTGCGATCAGCCAGGCGAACTGCATGATCGAGATCAGTGCAGCGACCACGTAGGTCATCGCGGCGGCGGTCAGCACCTTGCGGGCGACCGGCACCTGCTGCTGGGAGATCACGCCCTGCGAGGTCAGCAGGCCCATCGCCTTCTTGCTGGCGCCGAACTCCACCGGCAGGGTCACCAGCTGGAACAGCACGATCGCGGCAAACAGGATTGCCCCGATCAGGAAGAACCCTGTCGTCTGGAAGATGAACCCGAGGAACACCAGGGGCATCCAGGCGTTGGACGCGAATCCGACCGCCGGCACCAGCGCGCCGCGGAAGCGGAAACCCGCCTCGTGATGGGCGTCTTGAATCGCGTGTCCGGTTTCGTGTGCAGCGACAGCCACCGCCGCGACGGAGGTTGAACCTCCGACCGGCTCGGACAGTCGCATGGTCTTTGAACGGGGGTCATAGTGGTCGCTCAGCGATCCGGAGATGCCCTCCACCGACACGTCATGGATGCCGCTTGCGTCCAGCATGCGCTGGCTCACCTGGGCACCGGTCATGCCGGACGAGGCCTGGATCTTGGAGCCGTCTGCGAACGAGCGCTTGACCCACGCCTGCGCCGCCAGACCCAGTACCAGAGGAACCACGAGAAATACGATCAGGTATGTCATTTGGCGCCCTCCTTCAAGGCGCTGTACCACGAGGGTGACACCAATTCTACCGCGGCACTTGTGAGCCGGATGTGCGGCCGGGGCATCACGCTAATCTTCTTCACATGGTGCTTCAGGATCAGGTGCAGGATCTCCTGCAACAGGCGTTCCCCGGTGGTGTCGTCACCGTCACCGACTTCGGCGGCGGCGATCACCTGTCGGCGTACGTCCGATCGCCCCAGTTCGAGGGCGTGTCGCTGATCAACCAGCACAAGCTGGTGTACGCCCCGGTGCAGCACCTGCTGGACGATGGCAGTATTCACGCTCTCAAGATCAAAACGGAGGCGGGCTCGTGATCGTGACCGAGGAACAGATTCGCGAAGAGCTACTCAAGGCGATCGGTGAAAACCGGGTGATGCTGTTCATGAAGGGCACTCCCGACCAGCCGCGGTGCGGCTTCTCCGCCCAGACGGTGCGCTGCCTGGATGAGGTGGGCGCCGACTACGCGGCCATGGACATCCTGCCCGATCCGCGCATCCGCCAGGTGCTCTCGGCGCACTCCAACTGGCCGACCATCCCGCAGCTGTTTGTGGACGGCGAGCTGGTGGGTGGCTGCGACATCATCACCGAGCTGTACGCGTCGGGCGAGCTCGCCCAGGTGGTTGCCGCCAAAGCCGCATAGCTCGGCGGTCGTCGTCGGGGCCGGAATCATCGGCCTCAGCGCCGCTCGCGCACTCGCCGAGGACGGATTCTCGGTGACCGTGCACGAGCAGCATCGCGTAGGCACGCCGCTGGGATCGTCGCCGGGGCGATCACGCATCTTTCGCCGTGCGTACGACGACGCCGGCTACGTGCGGCTGGCGGTACGGGCCAACGCCGAGTGGAGAGGGCTCGACCCGGGGCTGCTCCGCACCAACGGCCTGCTGCTCGACGGTTCCGCGGCCGTCGCGTGGGCGGATGCGATGGCGGAGGCGGGGGAGCCGGGGCGGTGGCTCGAGCCGCACGAGGCCCAGCGGATGTTTCCCGAGGCGCGCTTCTCCGGGCCGGTGCTGCTGGACGCAGATGCGGGGGCGGTGATGGCGGACGATGCGCTGCGCACCCTGGCCGACGGCATCGAGGTGCGAGAGCAAAGCCGCATCGACGACCCGCGCGAGATCGACGCAGACGTGGTCGCGGTGTGCGCCGGTCCGTGGCTTCGGCACCTGTTCGACCTCCCGCTGTGGAGCCGGATCGAACAGGTCTCGTACTTTCGCGGGGCGCCCGACGATCGCCCCGCGGTGGTCGATCTCGGCAGCGGCGGACATCCCGGCTCGTATGCGCTGGTGACTCCCGGCGTCGGGTACAAGGTGGCAGAGCACGAGGTGCGTGGCGAGTGGGATCCCGATCGACCCGACCGGCCGGTGCTGCCCGAGATCACCGCGCGGCTGGTCGAGTACGTGCGCGAACGCTTCCCCGGCCTCGACCCCGAACCGGTGCACTCGGAGGCCTGCCTGTACACGGTCACACCCGACAACGACTTCATCCTGGACACGATCGACGGCGTGATCGTCTGCGGAGGCGACTCAGGCCACGCGTTCAAGTTCGGGCCGCTGCTGGGCCGGCTGGTGGCCGACCTGGCGCAGGGGCGGCCGCTGCCGCCGGAGGCGGAGCGGTTTCGGGTGGGGAGGCTCGCGGTCTGAGGAGCGCGCGGCTTAGAGTGGCGATGCGCTGTCGTATACCGCGACTGCGACGAGGGTGTAGGGAAGCGCGAGAAACGCGGCCGCAGTAAGCGCGATGCGCAGGTTGACGGGTCTCCCGTGACGCTCAGCCGCGATCAGCGCTACCGCCGACCCGACGATTACGAGCGTCGCAATGAAGGCCGGCCACGGTGCCTCGACGTGAACTGCGAGCGCGCCCTCTGGGATTGACCACGCCAGCGGCAGCGCCAACGCAGCATCTCCCTTGACGCCGGCCCTTGTCGAGCGGTTGGCGATGATCCCGATGACGCAACTCACGGGGATGACCAGGGTCACCCACGGCTTGGCGACGGGCCACATGGTCGCCACGGGCACACCGAGCTGCACGGCGTCGGTCACGTAGTACCCGACGATCCACGCGGACAGGAAGAGCAGGCTGCCGATTACCGACCATCGAGCAGACCCGCCCAACCGCCCGGCCACAAACGTGAGCGTTAGCCACAGCGCCAACCCGGCACCGACGAGGATCAACCCCCGAGAGCCGTACAGCTGAAGCAGCCGGGCGGCGGCTCCGGCGGAAAGACCCCCGGCGCCCGATGTAGCGATGTACGAGAGCGGTAACCCGGTGGCGGTGAGGCTCCCGGAGTCACCACGTGTTTCCGGCTCTAGCAGGAGGTGTTCCAGACCGGATCTGAAGTGCCGCCTGACCATGACCACCCGCGCGGTGTGTGGTACCAGGCCGAACTGGCGGCACCGAGATGCGCGGAGGGGTGGAGGCAGATCTTCTGGCCGCTCTACGTGATCTTGTCGACGTGGAATGCTTGACCGGTACGCCAGGTGTTTTGGATAGGGCAACCTTGAAAAGGCCCGGTACGGCCTACCAGGGTGCTCCAGTCCGAAGGGATTGACGTCGTGAACGAGTCTTGATGCTGGCGGGGATGACGCAGCCGGCGGTTGGGGGAGCAACCGAGAGCACTGCGGGTGCCGCTCCACTGACCTGGTTGAAGTCACCCACAAACGTGTGAACAGCACTCCCCTTGACTTGCTGCGATGCGCCCGCAACGCTGGCCGAGAACGTTGCGGCACCCAGTGTCGACGCAAGCAACAATCCCAGTGTCACGGAGAGACACAGTCGGGGTGAACGGTGGGTCATAATGGACTCCTTCACGGCTCGGTTTCAGCGATGCCAGGCACCGTAGTCAGAGCCGGGGCAGTTTGCTGAATAATGTTTGAGTTTCTTGACATTTGTGCTGTACGGAAGGGTTCGATCCGACCACCGCGCGTGGGGTAGTCTCGGCGCAGCCATGACCGAGTTAATCGACCACGACGCCTGGGAAATCGCCGCAGCCGTGCGCACCGGTGAGGTATCAGCGGCAGAGATCGCGGAGCAGTCACTTGCGCGGCTCGAAGCGGACACGCTGGGAGCCGTGTGGGTGGTCACCCGCGAGCGCGCCCTGGCCGAGGCGGCGGCGGTCGATGCCGCGTTGGCCGCCGGTCGCGACCCGGGGCCGCTGGCCGGAGTGCCGGTGGGGTGGAAGGATCTGATCGACACCGCCGGCATCCGCACCACCTACGGCAGCGCCATCTACGCCGATCACGTCCCCGAACGCGATGCCGACGTGGTCGCGCGCCATACCGCTGCCGGCGCGGTCTGCGTCGCCAAGCTGGCGACGCACGAGTTCGCGTGGAGCACCACCACCCAGAATCCGCACTTTGGCGGGTGCCGAAACCCGCACGACCCGACCCGCGTGCCGGGCGGCTCCAGCGGCGGCTCGGGTGCCGCCGTTGCCGCCGGCATGGTGCCGCTGGCACCCGGCACCGACACCGGCGGCTCGATCCGCTGCCCGGCGTCGTGCTGCGGCATAGTCGGGCTCAAACCGACCTACGGCCGAGTCAGCCTGGCGGGGATCCATCCGCTGTGCATCTCGCTCGACCACTGCGGCCCGATGGCGCGATCGGTGCGCGACTGCGCGCTCTCGCTGGAAGTGATGGCCGGCCCGTCGGTGCGCGACCCGCGCACCCAGCCGGTACCGGCCGAGCGCTACCGCGACGCCCTCGGCGAGAGCGTACGCGGCCTGACCGTGGCGGTGGCCGAACAGTTCTTCTTTGAACACTCCGCTGCCGATATCGCCGCTCCGGTGCGGTCCGCGGTCGGCAGCCTGGCCGGCGCCGGCGCGATCGTCACCGAGATCGACATGCAGTGGCCGGTGACCGGGCCGGACCGATTCAGCTTCTACGACGCCGAGCAGGCCGCGGCACTGGCCGAGCACTGGCCGGCGCGGCGGGATCAGCTCGGCGAGGACGTGGTGCACTACCTGGCTCTCGCCGAGTCGATGACCGCGGTCGAGGCGGCCGGCTGGTCGATGGCGCTGCTCGACTACCAGGCCCGCACCCGAGAGCGGGTCGAGGCGGCGGGTATCGACGTGATCGTGACTCCCACCCAGGCCCTGACGCCGCCCAAGATCGGCGTGTCAGATGTGCTGTTCGGAGGTGAGGACACCGACGTGGGCGTCGCCATGTGCGCGATGACCGACGTCTTCAATGCGCTGGGATGGCCGGCGATCACCGTCCCGTGCGGCACCGACTCAGCCGGCATGCCGGTGGGCCTTCAGATCGCGGCTCTGCCCTGGCGAGAGGCCGACTGCCTCGCGCTTGCGGCTGTGGTCGAGGC
>CAVSFZ010000016.1:0-117789 GCA_963727235.1 uncultured Actinomycetes bacterium | reverse complement strand
CCCATTCGGCCCCGAAGCGGTGGCGGGCGCGTCACTGCTGAAGCTCAGCCGGGCGGAGGCGGCGGCGGTGTGCGGGGGACTGGATCCCTCGTCGCTCCTGTCGCTGGGAGTGCCGGAGGTGGCTCTGACCATGGGCGTGGAGGGCTCCGTGGTGGTGACCGCAGAGCAGGCACACACCACCGGATCCAGCGGCGCAGTCTTCGAGGATCCCACCGGCGCCGGCGATTCCTGGCTGGCGGTGTACGTCTTGGAGCGGTCGCGGGGCGGTTCACCGGCGGTCGCTGCGGCCGCCGCCGGAGCGGTCGTTGACCGCCTGTACGGCCCACCGAACTAATCCTCACGGGGTGGCTCGAAACCCCGTATTGTTTCGGCGGGGTCTCCGACCCTGCGAGTTATGGACACCGACATCAAGATCGTCATCGCCGAGGACAACGCACTCCTGCGGGGTGTCCTGCGCGATGCGCTGGAAGAGGCCGGGATGCAGGTTGTGGGTGAGGCCGCCGACGGCGCGGAGGCGCTGACGATGGCCGAGAGCAACCGCCCCGACGTGGTGGTCATGGACATGCGCATGCCCAACGTGGACGGCATCGAGGCCACCCAACGGATCGCCGGCGCGACCTGGGCGATGCCGGTGGTGGTGCTATCGGCCTACGACGAGCCCCAGATGATCGAGGCGGCGCTCGCGGCCGGCGCCTCCAACTGCCTCAAGAAGGGCGTCGGGCTGGACGAGCTGATCGACGCCATTCGAAACGCGCATCTGGGAGCCTGATCCGAGCATGCGGCTGTGCCTGATGGTGGAGGGGCAGGAGAACGTCACCTGGGACCAATGGCTGGCGCTGGCCGACGCCACCGAGCGCGCCGGCCTGGACGGATTGTTTCGCTCGGATCACTACCTGTCCGGGGACGGCCGCATCGGTCTCGGCTCGCTGGACGCGTGGACGACGCTGGCCGGCATCGCCGTCCACACCTCCCGCATCCGCCTGGGGACGATGGTCTCACCGGTCACCTTCCGTCCACCGTCGGTGCTCGCCAACAGCGCCACCACCGTCGACCACATCTCCGGCGGACGGGTCGAAGTCGGATTCGGCGCCGGCTGGTATCAGATGGAACACGAGGCCTTCGGTTTCCCGTTCCCGCCGCTGGGGACGCGCATGCACATGCTGGCCGAGCAGCTCGAGATCGCGACCCGCCAGTGGACCGAGGACGAGTTCTCGTTCCAGGGCGCCCACTACCAGCTCGATCGCTGCCCGGCGCTGCCGAAGCCGGTGCAGCAGCCGCATCCGCCGGTGATCATCGGCGGGCATGGAAAACCGCGCTCGGTCGCGCTGGCAGCACGGTTCGCGCAGGAGTACAACGTGTTCTCGGTCGACCTGGACGAGTGCAGGACGGTGCGCGACCGGATCGACCGGGCCTGCGAGGCGATCGGCCGGGATCCGGCGACGCTGCCGCTGTCGGTGACCGAGACCACCGCGATCGGCTCCGACGCACGCGAGCTCGAGCGGCGGATGGACAACCTGGCGGCGCTGATGCCCGACGTTTCCAGCGGCGCTGAGCTGATGCAGCGACATCGCCACGAGTTGATCGCCGGCACCACCGGCGAGGTGTCACAGCAGCTGCGCGGGCTCGCCGAGGTGGGGGTTGAGCGGGTGATGTTCCAGCATCTGTGCCACACTGACCTGGAGATGGTCGAGCTGATCGGAGACGAACTGGTGGCGGAGCTGGCAACCGTATGATCGAGCTTCCCCCCGGTGCGATCGCTCTGCTCGAGGCGCCGCTGATCGCCCATCTGGCGACCCTCAACCGCGACGGCTCGATCCAGGTGACGCCGCTGTGGATCCACGTCGAGGACGGCTACGCGGTGTTTAACACCGCCGCCGGCCGGGTCAAGGATCGCAACCTTCAGCGCGACCCGCACTGCACCATCGAGATCACCTCAGACGAGGACAACGAGCACTACGTCGAGATCCGGGGCCTGGCGGAACGACGGGAAGACGACGAGGCCGCTGTCCACGCCGACGAGCTGGCCTTCAAGTACGAAGGCGAGCCGTTCCGCGACCTCGAACCCGGCGAGCGCCGCGTCAAGTGGTACATTGCCCCCCAGCGCGTGCTCGGCCCCGCCGCTGCATAAAAGGTGCCTGGCACCTTTTATTCACCCCCAGCGCGCTCGGAGCAGCGGCAGTACTTCGGCGCTGAAGAGCTTCAGGAACCGTTCCTGGTCGGGGGCGGGACTGTGGAAGATCAGGTGGCGGAAGCCCATGTCCACGTAGGCGCCGATGCGCTCGGCTTGCTCCTCGGGGTCGCCCGAGACGATGAACCGGCTCTCGGCGTGCACGTCGGGGCCTGAGGCAAGCTGCTCCAGCTCGATCGGGTCGTGCACCCCCTGCTTGGCCTCGGCCGGCAGCGCCAGCGGCGCCCAGAACGCGCACTCGGCCACCGCCCGCTCGTGATCACGATCATAGGAGACCTTCACCTCGAGCAGCTTCTCCAGCTCCGCGGGGTCACGCCCCGCCTTGGCGGCACCCTCGGCGACGGCAGGAAGCAGCGTCTCGGTATACAGCTCCGTCGGCTTCCCGCTGGTGGTGATGAAGCCGTCACCGGCCCGGCCGACGAACCGCGCCGCCCGCGGCCCGGCGGCGGCGATCAGGATCGGGATCAGCTCGTCCGGCCGGTCGTACACGGTCGCCCGCTGGGTCGTGTAGTACTCACCCTCGAAGCTGACCCGGTCGTCCGTCCACAGCAGCCTGATCAGCTCGATCGCCTCCTCCAGCCGGCCCAGCCGCTCCTTGAACCCCGGCCACTCGATACCCAGAGGCGGCACCTCGTTCATCGACTCGCCGGTGCCGACCCCGAGGAAGATCCGGCCCGGCGCGAAGCAGCCGAGGGTCGCGAACGCCTGCGCGATCATCGATGGGTGGAAACGCATTGTCGGGGTGCTCACACTGGTGCCGATCCTGATCCGCTCGCTGCCCGCCGCCAGCGCGCCCAGCCACGGCAACGCGGCCGGGGAGTGGCCGCCGGTGTGCCGAAACGGCTGGAAATGATCGGAGATCGCGACCGAGTCGAACCCTTCGCGCTCGGCCGCGAGCGCGAATCGCAACAACTCGACCGGGGCGAACTGCTCGGCCGACGCCTTGTAGCCCAGAGTGATCACGCGGTGACTCTAGTCCGCGGCCTCTACCATGCGGGCCATGACGACCGCCGTACTGATCGGGCTGAAACGGCTCGACGAGGCCAAGACCCGGCTCTCCCCCGAGCTAACCGCCGACGGACGGCGGGCGCTGATGCGCACCATGCTCGAGCGGGTCGTAGCCGCAGCTTGCGAGGCCGAGATCGGACCGGTGACGCTGGTCAGCTCCGACCCAGGCGCGGCCGATCTCGCGATCGATCTGGGGATCGGCCACCAGGATGACGGCGGGCTGGCGTGGAACAGCGGGCTGGTGCACGCGCTGGTCGCACTCACATCCGCACCGGACGCGGTGCTGTACCTCGCCGGCGACCTGCCGCTGGTAACCGCAGCCGAACTCCGTGCGCTGCGCGACGCCGCCCCGCCCTCGGGTGTGGTGGTTGCCCGCGCCCACGACGGCGGCACCAACGCTCTGTGGGTGGCACCGGCCGCAGCCCTCCAGCCAAACTTCGGCGAGGCCGCAAGCGCACAGCTGCACCTGCAGCGAGCGACGGCCGCGGGGTTGCCCGCCGTGCTCGTGGATCTCCCCGGGCTGGCACTGGACGTGGATACGCCCGAGGATGCACGGCGGGCGGGGCTCCTAGACGAAGAGGTCGCGCTCGGGCTCTCGGATCAGCTCCCGCGCTGACCCCTCGCCCTGAGCGTCGAGGCCGCGGATCAGCGCGGCCGGCGCCCGCGCCAGCTTTCCCATCACCAGGTCGGCGGCGGCGGCCAGCTCGTCGGCGATCGCGATCTGGGTGGTGCGAAGCACATAGCCGTTGGGGTCGGTCGCTCCCTGCAGGCCGCGCAGGGGCGCGAGCCCGCTGACGCCGATCGCCGTTCCCACGATCCCGTTTCGCAAAGGCCGGCCCATGGTGTCGGCCACGATCACCGCCAGATCGAGGCCGGTGAGCGCCCGCAGCGATTCCCGCACCGTGTGCGCCGACCGATCGGGGTCGAGCGGCAGCAGCACCGCCATGTCGGGGCCGGGCGCGTTCGACCGGTCGATGCCGGCGCTGGCGCAGATGAACCCGTGGTGGGTCTCGGCGATCACCAGCGAACCTCGCCGGCGAACGATCCGGCGGCTCTCGCGCAGCACCAGCTCGAGCTGGCGGGGATCACCGTCGTCACCGGCCAGCTCGATCGCCTGCTGCGAAGGAACGACCTCGGCCAGGTCGACCACCCTGCCCTCCGCCTTGGCCACCGCTTTGTGTGCGATCACGATCACATCGTCCGGCTCCAGCGCGGGCGCCGCAGCCGCCACCAAGCCGGCCAGGTCGGCGCCTTCGGCGATCTCACCGGGCAGCAGCAGCGGCGTGATCTCGAGCGTCATGCCGGCTCGATCCCCGCGGCCGCCAGTGCCACGCGGGCCAGCTTTGCCCGGGTCTGGGAATCGCGCATGACCGTGTCGGTCACGACCGCCCGGGTACCGTCGGCCTCGATCGCGGCGGCCAGGGCGTGATCGGCAGTGTCGATCACGATCGCGTCGATCAGGCCGCGGTAGTGGGCGGCCACTCCCGCGGGGGAGACGTCATGTCCGAGTGATCGCATCATGTCGGCAGCAGGCCCGCGCAGAGCCGCGCCGTCCACGATGGGGCTGACCGCGACACACGGCACCGTGCGCACCCGGAGCGCCTCGCGCACGCCGGGCACCGCCAGGATCGGGTCGATCGAGATCAGAGGATTGGACGGCGCGATCAGGATTGCGCGCGCATCCGTGAGCGCCTCGATCACACCCGCACCCGGCCGCGCCGAGTCGGCACCGTCGTAGCGCAGGCCGGTGACCGTATCGCTGTGGTGGCGACCGACGTAATAGGTTTGGAAGTCGAGCTCGCCGGCGGGAGTCGCGATCATCGTTCGCAGGCGGTCATCGGTGCTCGGCAGCAGCCGCAGCTCCAGCCCCAGCGCCCGGGAAAGCTCCGCAGTGACCGCGCTCAGCGGCTCACCCCGTCGCAGCCGCTCGGTGCGGGCCAGGTGCAGGCCGATGTCCAGGTCGCCCAGCCAGAACCAGGCCGGAGCACCCAGCGCACGAGCACGCTCCAGCGCCCGGGCGCTGTCGCCGCGCACCCCCCAGCCCTTCTGCTCGTCGATCCAGCCGGTGAGCGTGTACAGCACCGTGTCCAGATCGGGGGAGACGTGCAGCCCGTAGATCTCGAGATCGTCGCCCACGTTGCCGACGGCGGTGACATCGGTGGCCGGCACCACGTCCACCACACCTTGGAGGAAGCGAGCAGCACCCACCCCACCTGCGAGCACCGTGATCGGTCGGACGTCCATGGATGCGTATCATGCCGCCGAGCGCTCGATGACGACCCACCCATCCTCCAAATCGTTCACCTCCGGCTTGGCGATTCGCTACGCACCAATCGCCGGAATCTTCCTGGTGGCCGCGGGTGCAGCGCTGTGGGGAACTGACGGTGCGCTGCGCCAACCGCTGGTCGATACCTGGTCGCCCTGGACGATCGTGCTGTACGAGCACGTGATCCTGGTGGCGTGCGTGGCCGCGTTCGTTGTCCGCCATCGAACCCAGCTGCGCAAGCTCGACCGGATGGGCTGGCTGTCGCTGATCGTGATCGCCTGGGGCGGGTCGGCGCTGGCCACCCTGGCGTTCACCACCGCGTTTGAGTACGGCAACCCCAACGTCGTCGTGCTGCTGCAAAAGACCCAGCCGCTGTGGGCGATCGCAGCCGCGGCGATCGTGGTCAGAGAGGTGCCGCGACCGCTGATCATCGCCGTGTTCGTGCCGGCGGCGATTGGCACCTACCTGCTGTCGTTCGGCTGGACAGCACCCGCCGAGGGCTTCTCGGACAACCGCGGCAAGGCGGCACTCCTGGCGCTGGTGGCGGCGGCGCTGTGGGGATCGGCGACGGCCTTCGGCCGGCGCGCTCTGCGCCAGATCGATCCCAACATGGTCACCAGCATGCGATTCGTGCTGGCGCTGCCGTTCCTGGTGTTCCTGGTGCTGGTGCGCGGCGGCGGCGAGCTCACGCCGCCCGCGACCGGCGGTGGAGACTGGCTGCGGCTGCTGCTGCTGGCGCTCTTCCCAGGGTTATTGGCACTGCTGCTGTACTACCGCGGACTGCGAACCACGCCGGCGCCGGTCGCGACCTTTGCCGAGCTGGCCTTCCCCGCAACCGCACTGGTCGTGAACTACCTGTACCTCGGAGTCACCATCGATTTCTGGCAGTACGTGGGCCTGGTGGTGCTGTGGGTGACGATCGCGGCACTGCACCTGATCCCGGTGCGGATGCCGGTCAGGCCGACCGTGAGTCGCGCCACTCCAGCAGCTTCCCCAGCAAGCTGAGATCCCAGTCGGGCCCACCGGCGCGCATGATCAGATGGGTGACGCCGACGGCCGCGTAGGCGTCGAGCACCGCTGGATCGGCGGTCGTGATGCCACCGATCGAGCGCTCGATCTCGCCAGGGTCACGACCCAGCTTGCGGCAGTGCCGATCCAGCACCTCACACTTGTGGCGGGCGGTGTCGGGATCGCCGAACCCGGTCCAGATGTCGGCGTACTGGGCGGCAATCCGCAGCGTCACCCGCTCGCCCCCACCCCCGATCATGATCGGGATGCGCTTCTGCACCGGCGGCGGGTTCAGCTTCGACCACCGTTCCAGGATCACCGGCAGAGCCGCATCCAGAGCCCTGAGGCGGTCGCCGGCGGTGCCGAACTCGTAGCCGTACTCGTCGTAGTCGCGCCGGAACCAGCCAGAGCCGATGCCGAAGATCAGACGGCCGCCCGAAATGTGATCGACGGTGCGGGCCATGTCCGCCAGCAGATTGGGATTGCGGTAGGAGTTGCACGTCACCAGCGGGCCGAGCCGGATCGTCTGGGTGACCTCCGCCATCGCCGCCAGCGATGTCCAGCACTCGAAGTGCGCGCCGTCGGCATCGCCGTACAACGGGTAGAAGTGATCCCAGGTGTGGAGCGTGTCGGCACCGGAGTCGTCGACTCGCTTCCACACCTCGCGCATCGTCTCGAACGTCCCCTGCTGGGGCTGAATCTGGACACCGATCTTGATCGGGAAGCCCGCCATGCGGGGCAGTGTAGTGATCCTGCTCAGATGCGCGAATCGCGCCACGCGAGCAGGCGCCGCAAGGTTGCGAGATCCCAGTCGGGGCCCGACAGCGGCAGAATCATATGGGTCACCCCGAGCGCCAGATAGGCGTCCAGGTCGTCCTCGGTGACGGTCTGCAGATCGGTCACCGAACGTTCGATCTCGGCCGGATCACGGCCGACCCGCTCACACCACCGATCGAGCACCCCCGACTTGTGCCTGATCTCCTCCGGCTCACCGAAGAAGTTCCAGATGTCGGCGTACTCGGCCACGATCCGCAGCGTCAGCTGCTCCCCCCCGCCCCCGATCATGATCGGGATGCGGTCCTGCACCGGCGGCGGGTTGAGCCTGGCCAGCCGCTCGAGCATCACCGGCATGGCCGCATCCAGATCGCGCAGCCGACCGGCGGTGGTGAGGAAGTCGTAGCCGTACTCCTGGTAGTCGCGCTCGAACCACCCCGATCCCAGTCCCAATATCAGCCGCCCGCCGGAGATATGGTCGACGGTGCGGGCCATGTCCGCCAGCAGATTGGGATTGCGGTAGGAGTTACACGTCACCAGCGGTCCGAACCGGATCGTCTGGGTGACCTCCGCCATCGCCGCCAGCGATGTCCAGCACTCGTAGTGGGCACCGTTGGGATCACCCTCCAAGGGGAAGAAGTGGTCCCAGTTGAAGATGGTGTCCGTCCCCATCTGCTCGACCCGCTGCCAGATGTCTCGGAGCTCCGAGTAGGAGACGTGCTGCGGCTCGACCTGGACTCCTACGCGAATGGGGAACGGCATCTGGAGCGAGAGTGTAGGTGGGTAGGATGCCGGACGTGGCATTCCAGATCGACACCGGCACCGAGTTCGGGCAGCGAGTCGCCCGGCGGCTGGACTCGGACCTGATCGGGTGGCTGACCACGGTCAGCCCGGCCGGCGTGCCCGTACCCAGCCCGATCTGGTTTCTGTGGGACGGAGAGTCGTTTTTGATCTACAGCCAGCCCGACGTGCCCAAGCTCCGCAACATCGCGGCCAATCCCAACGTCACGCTGCATCTGGAGGGAGACGCCGCCGGCGACGACATCGTGATCATCACGGGCACCGCGGCCGTCAGCCAGGACCCTCCGGCACACCACGTTCCTCGGTACATCGCCAAGTACGCGGGCAGCATCGCCGGCTACTCGTGGACAGACGAGCAGTTTGCCGCCGACTACCCGGTGCCGTTGCGGGTCACACCGGTGCGCCTGCGAGGTCACTGACCGGCAGTCGGTGCTAATCTTCCGTAGACGTAAGCTTTATGGCGGAGACGAGCACCCCAGTCGAGACCTTTCGCATCGGTGAGCTGGCACGCCGAGTCGGCGCCACACCCCGCACCGTGCGCTACTACGAGCAGCTGGGACTGCTGCCCGATCGGGATCGCGAACGGGGGGCCCACCGCCTGTACGACGAAGCCGACGAAGCCGAACTGCGCGAGCTGATCCGGATCCGCGACCTGCTGGGGCTATCGCTGCAAGAGCTGCTGGCGTGGTCGAACGCCGCCAAGGCCCGAGCCGGACTGCGCGACCGGTGGCACCACGACCACCCCGACCCGCAGGAGCAGCTCGAGATCGCGGGGGAGGCGCTGGGACACATCAACACGCAGCTCGAGCTGGTTCGCAGCCGCCGAGCCGCGCTGGAGCAGCTGGAACACGAGCTGGTCACCACCAGGCGCGTTGCGCGCTCGATCCTGGCGGGTCGGGACACCACGGAATGAGCCACGGCGATCGGTACAAGTGGATCGCCCTCTCCAACACGACCATCGGAATGCTGATGGCGACGATCAACTCGTCGATCGTGCTGATCGCGCTGCCTGACATCTTTCGCGGCATCAACCTCAACCCGCTCGAGCCCGGCAACACCATCTACCTGCTGTGGATGATGATGGGCTTCATGGTCTCCACCGCCGTGCTGGTGGTCAGCTTCGGCCGCATCGGAGACATGTACGGGCGAGTGCGGATGTTCAATATCGGCTTCGCCATCTTCACGGCGTGCTCGATCCTGCTGTCGCTGACCTGGATGCAGGGGGCGGCGGCGGCCGAGTGGATGATCGCGATGCGCATCGGCCAGGGAATCGGCGGGGCGCTTCTGATCGGCAACGCGTCCGCGATCCTGACCGACGCCTTCCCGCAGGACGAGCGCGGCCTTGCACTCGGCATCAACGCCGTGGCGGCCATCGCCGGGGCGTTCATCGGCCTGGTTCTGGGCGGGATCCTCGGCCCCATCTCGTGGCGGCTGGTGTTTCTGGTGTCGGTGCCGGCCGGGATCGTGGGCACCGTGTGGTCGTACTGGAAGCTGGAGGAGCGCGGCCAGCGCCACCCGGCCAAGATCGACTGGTGGGGCAACCTCACCTTCGGCGCCGGGCTGATCCTGGTCCTGGTGTCGATCACCCTGGCGATCCAGCCGTACGGCGGCCACGTGATGGGCTGGACCAATCCCCAGGTGGTGGCAGAGCTCGTCACCGGCCTGGTGCTGCTGGCCGCCTTCGTGTGGATCGAGCTGCGTGTGCCCGACCCGATGTTCCGGCTGGGGCTGTTTCGCATCCGCGCATTCACCGCCGGCAGCATCGCGAGCTTCCTGGCGTCGCTCGGCCGGGGCGGGCTGATGTTCATGCTGATCATCTGGCTGCAGGGCATCTGGCTGCCGCTGCACGGCTACAGCTTCGAGCAGACGCCGCTGTGGGCTGGCATCTACATGCTGCCGCTGACGGTCGGGTTCCTGGTCGCCGGGCCGACCTCCGGGTATCTCTCCGACCGGTTCGGGGCGCGCCCGTTCGCGACCGGCGGGATGCTGATGGCGGCCGCGTCGTTCCTCGCGTTGGAGCTGCTGCCGGTCGACTTCCGGTACGAGTGGTTTGCCACCTTCCTGCTGCTGATCGGACTGGCGATGGGCCTCTTCTCCTCACCCAACCAGACCGGGATCATGAACAGCCTCCCGGCCAACCGCCGAGGCGTGGGCTCGGGCATGGCCGCCACCTTCCAGAACTCGGCGATGGTGCTCTCGATCGGGATCTTCTTCACGCTGATGGTGGTCGGCCTCAGCGGGACGCTGCCGGGAGCGATGTACGACGGGCTCACCGCCAGGGGAGTGCCGCCGGCAGATGCGCTGCGCATCTCGCACCTGCCGCCGGTGGGCGTGCTGTTTGCCTCGTTCCTCGGCTACAACCCGATCAAGGAGCTGCTGGGGCCACACGTGCTGCACCACCTCTCACACGGTCAGGCGGCGTACCTGACCGGCCGCAGCTTCTTCCCCGGCCTGATCTCGAAGCCGTTTGCCAACGGACTGCACGCCGCATTTGACTTCGCCATCGTGGCCTGCCTGATCGCCGCCGCAGCCTCGTGGCTGCGGGGCGGCAAGTACGTCAATCAGGAAGGCATGCCCGAGCACATCACCCAGATCGAGTCGGTCGAGGGCACCGAGCTGGCGTTGGCCGGCGAGGGCGACTAGCCACGAGCCTCTGGCCGCTACTCGGTCGAGATGAACACGCTCTTGAGCTCGGTGTTGTGCTCGAGCGCATGCATTCCCAGCTCCTTGCCGACACCCGACTGCTTATAGCCGCCGAAGGGCATCTGCACGAACACGCTGGAGTTGGTGTTGACGCCCAGCACCCCGGTGCGCAGCGCCCGGGCGACCCGCAGCTGGCGGGCGCCGTCGCGTGTCCACAGCGAGCCCGAGAGCCCGTAGCTGGTGTCGTTTGCCAGTCGGATCGCCTCCGCCTCGTCGCGGAAGCCGATCACCGACACGACCGGGCCGAAGATCTCCTCGCGGGCCACGGTCATGTCGTTGGTTGCGCCGTCCAGCACCGTCGGCCGCAGGAAGTAGCCGGCCTCCAGCGCGCCTCCCGGGCGCTCGCCGCCGGTAACGATTCGGGCGCCCTCGTCCACCCCGCGGGCGATGTAGCCCTCCACGGTGTCGCGCTGGCCGGCGGAGATCATCGGGCCGACCTGTGTCTCGGGATCTTCCGGCATGCCCACCCGGATGGCGGCGGTGGTCGCTGCGTACCGCTCCACCACCTCGTCCTTGACCGACTCTTCGACCAGCAGCCGCGACCGTGCGCAGCAGTCCTGGCCGCAGTTTTCGAACACCGCGAACGGGGCCATCGCGCCGACCTTCTCGAGATCGGCATCGGCAAACACCACGCAGGCCGACTTGCCGCCCAGCTCGAGCGTCACCCGCTTGATCGTGCCGGCCGCGCGGCGGGCGATCTCGGCACCCACCTCGGTCGACCCTGTGAACCCGATCTTGCCCACGAGGGGGTGTTCCACGAGTGTGTTGCCGACCTTCGATCCCGGCCCGGGGATCACGTTGAGAACGCCCTCGGGGATGCCCGCCTCCAGTGCCAGCTCTCCGTAGCGAAGGGCCGTCAAGGGCGTCAGCGACGCCGGTTTCAGCACCACCGTGTTGCCGGCGGCCATCGCCGGGGCGGTCTTCCAGTTGGCGATGTTCAGCGGGAAGTTCCAGGGCGTGATCAGACCCACGACGCCGATCGGCTCGCGGAAGGTCATGGCCACCCCGTTGCGCTCGACCGGCACCGTGTTGCCGAAGAACTTGTCGACGGCGCCGGCGTAGTACCGGATCACATCCACGATCATGCCCAGCTGGCCGCGGGCATCGGAGATCGGCATGCCCACGTTGCGCGATTCGAGCTGGGCCAGCTCCTCGGCGTGCTCCTCGACGACGTTGGCAAACCTGTGCATATGCCGCCCGCGGGTGACGGGTGACAGCGCACCCCAGCTCTCGTAGGCCCGGGCCGCGGCCTCGACCGCGCGGTTGACATCCTCGCTGCCGGCCTGCGAGACCGTGGCCAGCGGGATCCCCAGTGCAGGATCGATGACCTCGAACGTGCGTCCCTCAGCCGAGGGAATCCGCTCGCCCCCGACCACGAGCTGCTCGACCGTCGTCCTGCTCATGCCGTCGCCCTCCTTCGATCTCGTGCGCGCGCCACCAACTCCCGGAACAGGGGCGCCCCGCGTTCGTCGCTCTCCTCGGGGTGCCACAGCACGCCCACGGTGAAACGCATGTTGGGATCCTCGACCGCCTCCACCGAGCCGTCATCCGCCACCGCCGCCACCCGCAGGCCGGCACCGATGCGATCAGGCGCCTGATGGTGGAACGAGTGGGTGGTGGTCTCCGGGCCGAGCAGTGAGGCAAGCGTCGTGCCCGCCTCGATCCGCACCGTGTGCTCGGCAAAACGACCCGGCTCGCCGCGATGCATGGCGGCGTCGGCCGAGACGTCCGGCAGGTGCTGGTGCAGATCGCCGCCGCGGACGATGTTGAGCAGCTGCATCCCCCGGCAGATGGCGAGCATCGGCAGCGCCCGCTCGAGAGCGACTCGCATCAGCGCCAGCTCGGAATCGTCGCGGTGCCGGTAGAGGCCGACCGTCTCGGCGTGCGCCGGCTGGCCGTACACGTCGGGATCGATGTCGGAGCCCCCGGTGAAGACGATGCCATCCAAGGTGTCCAGCACCTGCTCTACACCCTCCATCGGAGGGATCACGATCGGCAGCCCGCCCGCCTTCAGCACCGACCGGGTGTAGGTGCTGGGCACCATCACCGTCTCGACGCCCGCCCAGTGCCCGAATGATGCGGGCACCTCGTAGGCGGTCACGCCGATCAGCGGGCGGTTGCGATCCATACCGCAAGCAGTATATGAATGGACGACCAATCCACGATCAGGGAGTGCGGGATGCTGACGCTGCAGGAACTGGAAGCGGACGTCCGGTCGGGGGGGATCGACACCGTGCTGCTGGTCATGACCGACATGCAGGGTCGGCTGATGGGCAAGCGGGTGCACGCCCCGTTCTTTGTGGACGAGATCGCCCAGCACGGGGCCGAAGGCTGCTACTACCTGCTGACCGTCGACGTCGACATGAACACCGTCCAGGGCTACGGCATGGGGTCGTGGGACACCGGCTACGGCGACTTCGTGTTCAAGCCGGACTTCGCGACCCTGCGGAGGGTGCCATGGCTGGAACGCACGGCGCTGGTGATCGCCGACCTGGAGTGGCAGGACGGCCGCCCGGTGGTGGCCTCTCCCCGGCAGATACTCCGTCGTCAGCTGGAACGGCTGGCGGAGCGGGGCTGGACCGCCAACATCGGGTCAGAGCTCGAGTTCATCCTGTTTCGGGACACCTACGACCAGGCCCGGGCGAAGCACTACCGCGACCTCGAGCCGGCCAACGCCTACAACGTCGACTACTCGATCTTCGGCACCACCACCGTCGAGGACGTGCTGCGGCCGATCCGGCTGGGGATGGCCGGCGCCGGCATCACCGTGGAGGACGCCAAGGGGGAGTGCAACTTCGGCCAGCACGAGGTCAACTTCCGCTACTCCGACGCGTTGACGATGGCCGACAACCACGCGGTGTACAAGAACGGCGCCAAGGAGATCGCCTGGCAGGAGGGCTATGCACTCACGTTCATGGCCAAGTTCAACGAGCGCGAGGGCAACTCGTGCCATATCCACTGCAGCCTGTGGGACGAACGGGGAAGCCTCTTCCCCGCCGACGACGGCCACGGTCTGAGCGAGCTGGCCCAGCATTTCGTGGCCGGTCAGATCGCCGCCGGGCGAGAGCTGACCGCCCTGCTGGCACCCAACGTCAACTCGTACAAGCGATACGCCGCCGCATCATTCGCACCAACCACGCTGGTGTGGGGCACCGACAACCGCAGCTGCGCACTGCGGGTGGTCGGCCACGGCCAGGGCATGCGGTTGGAGAACCGCTCCCCCGGGGCCGACTGCAATCCGTATGTGGCGTTCGCGGCCATCATCGCCGCCGGGCTCCATGGCATCGACAACAAGCTGGAGCTGGAGGCTGAATTCACCGGGAATGCGTACGAGGCGCCCGACAAGCCGCGCATGCCGCAGGCGCTGCACGATGCAGCCGATCTGCTGGAGGGTTCACAGATCGCCCGCGAGGCGTTCGGCGACGAGGTGGTGGAGCACTACCTCCACTACGCCCGCACCGAGCAGGCCGCCTTCGACGCCGCCGTCACCGATTGGGAGTTGTACCGCGGCTTCGAGCGGTTGTGACTGAGGCGCCGGTCGTGAGTGACGCTGGTGGGGGTGAATAACGGTGCCTGGCACCGTTATTCACCCTTAACTGGTCGAGCCCCTCGCTGACGTGTGGTGCTTGTCAGGCGAGGGGCTCGACGACGTGGTGCGCCGCCTTGTCAGCCACGATTATGCGGAAGGACGCCGCTCGGGCCTGCGCAGACCGAGCTTGCGAACCAGCCGGCCGCGCCGCTCGGCGCGCCGCTGTCGGTTCCGCTCGTTGGCGAGGCGGGTGAAGTACTGCTCTTCGGTCTCGCGACCAAGAGTGTGCTTGTGAACTGAATGATTGTTGTAGTTTATTCTCATACTCTGATTATAGCACGGGTTTTGTAGCTGTCAACCGTACATATACTACTTCACAGGGTGTTAATCTGAAGAAAATGTGGTAAATGGCTCTCACCTTCCAGGGGTGGGCTGCCGATAGCGGGGGTGGACCCAGTCCTTTCTCCGTTGTCGACAGGAACCCCCACATCTGCCCCTGAAACCCGCCGCCGGTCTCCAGCCGATCCGGTTGCGCTGCTGTGGCTGGTGGCGCTGGCGGCGCCCGCGATCGCGCTGCTCTTCATCACCATCGGCCTGGCCTATGGCCCCCGCAACTTCTACGACTTCCAGATCTTCTGGAACGCGGGCCAGGCGGTGCTCGACGGTGTCAGCCCGTACCCCGCGATCACCCACGACGCCCTTCGAAACCAGGATCAGTTCGTGTATCCGGCTCCCGCCGCGGTGGTGATGGTGCCGCTGGCACTGCTGCCCCTGAGCGTGGCAGCCACGATCTTCATCGCCCTCAACATCACCGCGGTGGTCGTGTCGCTGCGCCTGCTGGGAGTGCGGGACTGGCGCTGCTACGCGCTCGCCTTCTGCTCGCTGGCCACCCTCCAGAGCGTGGTCATGGGCACGTTCACACCCCTGCTCCTGGTCGGCGCTGCAATCGCCTGGCGGTATCGTGATCGACGCTGGGTGACGGCGTCGGCAATCGCCGCACTGGTGGTCGTGAAGCTCTTCCTGGCGCCCCTGGCGGTGTGGCTCTGGGTGACAGGGCGGCGGGCTGCAGCCGTAGCCTCGATGGGGATCGCCGCCGCTGCGACCGTGATCGGCTGGGCCGTGATCGGATTCCACGGCTTCACCAGCTATCCGCATCTGCTCAGCGCGGTGTCGCAGATCGAGCAGCACAAGGGCTTTTCGATCACCGCCCTGACCGCCGCCGCAGGGCTGGGCACCGGCCCCGGTCGAATCGCAGCGATGGCGGTCGCCGCCGCCCTCTGCCTGCTTGCCTGGCGGCTCTCGAGCACCGCCGACGGCGACCGCAAGGCGTTCTCGGCGGCGATCGTCGCCGGCCTTGCGCTCTCGCCGATCGTGTGGCTGAACTACTTCATGCTGCTGCTGCTGCCCCTGGGTCTGCGCCGTCCGCGGTTGAGCCCGGTGTGGCTGGTGATGCTGACGCCGTGGGTGTTCGCCAACGCCAACACCGAGGCGCCGCTGTGGAAGGTGGCCGCGTTCATGGCCGCGTCAACGGTGGTGCTGGTGGTCACCGTCAGCGACCGGTGGGCCACCCCGGATGACCCGGAGGATGCATCGCCGGCCCCGCCCGTCGAGGTCGAGGTGATCCGTCAGCGAGCCAGCTCGCGCATGACTTCGACCACCTGAACACACCCGAACTCGAGCGAGCGCAGGTCGATCCGCTCGTCGTGTGAATGCATGCCCGAGCCTCGTGCACAGCCCAATGCGACCGCGGGGATGCCCGCCGCCACCGCGGCGTTGGCATCGGTCGATCCAGAACCCAGCCGATCAGGCAGGCCGAGGCCGATACGCAGCCTTCGCACCGCGGCTACCAAGGGATGATCCGGCGACGTCTGGCCGGCCGGCCGGCGGCCCACCGGCTGCAGCTCGAGCTGCAGCGGCGGATCGGCTCGAAGCCGGCCGAGCAGGTCGGCGAACTGATCCAGATCACGCTCGGCCAGCGAGCGCCGCTCCACCAGGAGCTCCGCCCGGGCGGCGATCGCGTTGACCGAGTCGCCCCCTGAGATCGTGCCGACATTGGCGGAGTGCGCAATCAGGCCGGAGGCGATCTCGACCAGTGCGTGCACGGCGCTGGGTGTCTCCCGGTCCCACCACGAGTGACCACCGGGACCGCTCACCGCCACCCGCGCCCGCAGGCTGCCCACGTGGTCGATCATGACCTCGTCCAACCCGTGGCCTTCGAGGGCGATCACCGCTTCAGGCTCGAGCTCCGCGCACACCGCCCGGGCGCCGCGCAGGTCGCCCAGGCCTTCCTCTGCCACGGTGAACGCGATCGACAGCCCCGGCGGGGGCTCGTCCATCTGCTCGATCGCCCACACCACAGCCATCACCGCGGCGGCATTGTCCCCGACCCCCGGTCCGACCAGCTCCCCGCCGTCCCGCCGGATCTCGAGCGCAACCTCCGGCCCGAAAACGGTGTCCACATGGGCCATCACCAGCAGCTGTGGCCGGTCGCCGCCAAAGCGACACACCAGGTTGCCGGCGGCGTCCACCTCCCGCTCGCCGGGAACCCCCTGCAACCGGTCGACCAGCCAGTCGATCCGTTGCTGCTCGGCGCCGGTGGGCGCCGGGATCGAGGCGAACTCGATCAGCTCGTCGTGATCGACCATGTCAGAGCGGCACGTCGACCGCGGTGTGGCTCGAGAGCACGATCTCGGCCATACCCCGCCCTGCCCGCATGACCTCGTCGTGGTCGGCCTCGGTGTCGATGTACCGATCGAGCAGCAGCCGTCCCAGCCCGACGTGGAACTTCTCGTCCTTGACGATCGCCTCATAGGCGCGAACGACATCGGGCAGATCCAGCCGCCTGCCGGCCTCGACGATCCCGTCCAGCGTGCCGGTGGCGGCCGTCTCGGACATGTTCCAGGCGGCAATCGCACCCAGCCGGTGACGATCCAGGCACTCCCACAGGAACCTGCTCCACGGGACCGCCGACGGCGGGGGCTCGGTCGGCACCTGGCCACCCAGTCGCTCGATGATCCGGCCCACGCTGTCGTAGTGCTCGGCCTCGTCCAGCAGCTGCCGCGAGAGTGCGGTCACATGCTTTCGCTCGAACCCGAATCCGTACCGGCGGATCTCCTCGCCGAGCATGTGCACGTAGTCGATCTCCCGCCAGCAGCGGGGGATGAACCAGGCCGCCAACACCTCATCCGAAGGGTTGTGGCCGTACTCCTCCCAGAAAGCGTCGGCCTGTGAGCGCACCGCTGCCACGGCCTGTGACGCCATCAGGTCGAACTCGGTCAGGTCAGTCATTCGTCATCGCCGGGCACACCGTATCGCGGTGCCACGGTGGGATCGAGCGCGCGAGTGACGTAGTCGCTCAGCTGCGGCTCCCACACCGTCCACAGCTCCGCCAGCCGCTGCACCGGATGATCGTCCCAGTCGACCCGCAGATCGGCCACCGGCCAGCTCACCCGGTCGGCCACCAGCATCCCGGCGGAACGCACCGGCCCCTCCTCGCCGCCGGATTCCAGCCCCGCAGACAGCGCCGCAATCAGGCGAGCTCCCAGGTGCCCGGCGGTCGACCCGAACGTCTCCACCATCGCCTGTGGCACGGCGGCGTCGGCCAGCAGGTTCCCCGCGGCGACGGCACCCTTACCCTCGCACGACGCGTACAGCCCCAACGTCCGCTCGCCGGAGAACACGGCCGTGGCACCGTCGATGCCGACCACCGTCAGCTGCCGGTAGGCCGTGTGCGGCTCATCCTCGAGCGCTCCGGCAATCGCATCCGCAGGCGAGCCACCGGCAGCCAGCAGATCGAGCAGCTTCGGCCCCAGCCGCGGGTCGGTCACGTTCTGGGAGGCGGCCGCCCCCACCCCGGCGCGCACATGGGCGCAGCGGGCAGCCACGCACGGGCTGGATGAGCTGACCACGATCCCGGACATGCCGGTTTCAGGGTCGACGGCGGCCAGGGAGAACGTCATCGGTCTAGAGCACCTTCGACAGAAACGCACGAGTGCGCTCGTGCTGGGGGTTGGTGAGCACCTCGCGAGGATGCCCCTTCTCCACGATCACGCCGTCGTCCATGAACACCAGCGCGTCCCCGACCTCCCGGGCAAAACCCATCTCATGCGTCACCAGGATCATGGTCATGCCCTCCTCGACCAGCCCGCGCATCACGTCCAGCACCTCACCGACCAGCTCGGGGTCGAGCGCCGAGGTGGGCTCGTCGAACAGCATCAGCTTGGGCCGCATCGCCAGCGCCCTTGCAATCGCAATCCGCTGCTGCTGCCCACCCGACAGCTCGCGCGGATAGGCATCTCCGCGATCGCCCAGGCCGACCCGGTCGAGCAGCATCTGCGCTCGTTCCATCACCTCGTCCTTGGGCTCGCGCTTGACCCGCAGCGGCCCCTCCACGATGTTGCCCATCGCGGTCATATGCGGGAACAGGTTGAAGCGCTGGAACACCATCCCGATCTCGGCCCGCTTGCGGGCGATCTCCTTCTCACGCAGCTCGTACAGCTTGTCGCCCTTGCGCCGGTAGCCGACCAGCTCGCCGTCCACCGACAGCCGCCCGGCGCTCACCCGCTCCAGGTGGTTGATGCAGCGCAGGAAGGTGGACTTGCCCGAACCGGACGGCCCGACGATGCAGAACACCTCGCCTCTGTCCACCTCCAGGTTGATCCCGCGCAGCACCTCGGTGCGGCCGAACGACTTACGCACCCCCACCGCCTCGACCATCGGGTATCCATTGGTGCTCACCGGCCCTGCCCGAATCGCAGCATCCCTCCACGGGCGGTCGAGCGTGAATGGCCGCGGGAGAAGCGCTTCTCGACGTAGTGCTGGATGACGTAGAGCACCGACGTCAGCACCATGTACCAGAAGCAGGCCACGATCAGCAGTGGAATCTGCTGGAAGGTGCGGGAATAGATGATCTGCACCGTGTACAGCAGCTCGGCGTAGGCGAGCGCGTACACCAGCGAGGTGTTCTTCAGCATCGAGATCACCTCGTTGCCGGTCGGCGGGATGATCACGCGCATCGCCTGGGGCAGCACCACTCTGCGCATCGTCTGGCCCTGGGTCATGCCGATCGACTGGGCGGCCTCGTTCTGGCCCTCGTCCACCGCCAGGATGCCTCCCCTGACGATCTCGGCCATGTAGGCGCCCTCGTTCAAGCCGAGGCCCAGCAGGGCCGCGGCGAGGATCGGGATCAGGGTGTTGGCAGACCCGCTGACCAAGAAGCCCACGCCCGGGATCGACACGCCGATCTCGGGATAGACCGCGCCGATGTACCCCCAGAACAGCAGCTGGACGAGCAGCGGCGTTGCCCGGAAGAACCAGATATACAGCCACGCCGCACCGGACACGATCGGGTTGGGCGAGAGCCGCATGACCGCCAGGATCACCCCCAGCACGATGCCGATGACCATCGCCAGCACGGTCAGCTCGATGGTCACCCGCACGCCGTGCAGAATCGTGCTGTTGAACAGGTACTGCCGCACGACATCCCATTCGAAGCGCGGGTTCACCACCGCGCTGTAGACCATCCGGGCGGCGACCAGCACCACCAGCACCGCCGCGACCCAGCGACCCGGATGTCTCGCCGGAATCGCCTGGATCACGTCAGCGCTGGAATCACTCGCTTCGGACGGAAGCGTGCTCATGCGGGTACCTCGGTCGTGCTAGTTGACCGCCCCATTGATGACCGGCTCGGTGATCGCGCCCGCCTCGACGCCCCACTTCTTTAGGATCTGCTGGTAGGTGCCGTCGGCCATCATCTTCACCAGTGCCGCCTGCGTGGCCTTCAACAGCTCCATCTGATCCTTGGGGAAGGCGATGCCGTAGGGAACCACGGAGTACGGCGTACCGCTGAGCTTCAGCTGCCCGTTGGACTGCTGGACGATGTACACCGCAACCGGGGAGTCGGCCATGCCGATGTCGGCCCGGCCGGAGGTGATCGCCAGGTTGGCACCGTTCTGGTCAGGGAATGCCTGGATGTCGATGGCAGGCTTGCCCTGGTTGGTGCACTTCTTGGTCTGCGCCGTGAGATCGGCCTGCTGGGTCGTGCCCTTCTCGACCGCCACCTTGCGGCCGCACAGAGCCTCGAGCCCACCGTTGATCGGCGCGGCGTTCGGTCCGATGTAGAACGACGTGCCGGCCTTGAAGTAGGTCACGAAGTTGACCTGGGCCTCGCGCTCCTTGTTGTCGGAGAAGGCGGACATGCCCACGTCGTACTTGCCCGAGTTGATGCCTGCCAGGATGCCGTCGAAGCCGGCGTTCTGGAAGTTCCAGTCGAGCCCCTGCAGCTTGCCGATGGCGTGGCCGATATCGATGTCCATGCCGATGATGGTGGTGTTGTCGGTGTCGAAGTACTCGACCGGCGGGTAGCTGGCGTCGGTCGCAACCGTCAGCGATCCGCCGTTTTGAAGATCGGCCGGCAGCATCGCCACGACGGCGGGGTCGGCGCCGGCCGCAGCCGTGCCGCTACTCGCCGGGGGAGCAGACGACGATGAGTCTGATGAGCTCGAGCCGCAACCGGCGGCAACGACCAGCGCGAGTGCGAGTACCGCGACAATCGCGGCCGTACCAAGTGAATGACGTCGCAAAACAGGCCTCCAAGTGAAACATCGGTGACCGCCGATGCTACCACCCGCCTTGAATCCGGCCTAATCCAACGCGACAAGCGTCACATGCCCTCGGCAGGATTCGAACCTGCGACGCCGGCCTTAGGAGAGCCGCGCTCTATCCCCTGAGCTACGAGGGCCCGCACCCATCCTAACCGCCGTCTCCCCCAACAGGGCGATGCGAAGCCGGTGCTGTTCGGCGATCACGGGGAGGTGCGGCGAACGCTCCGAGCCGCCGCACTCCCGGAGGGTCACATCATTCACGTCCATCGGCAGATCGCCGCCGCAGCCACCGTGCTGGCGCTGGCCGCCGCCTGCCCCGCGGCCGTCCCGCCGGCGCTGGCAGCCGATGCCACCGTCACCGCCGTGACCCAGGTGAGCGCATCGCTGACCTGGACGGCCGAGCCC
Source organism: uncultured Actinomycetes bacterium (assembly GCA_963727235.1). Lineage (GTDB taxonomy): Bacteria > Actinomycetota > Thermoleophilia > Gaiellales > JAICJC01 > CAVPTL01. Next base: position 96,505 of record CAVSFZ010000016.1, on the reverse strand, counting down.
GGGGCGAGCGGGTACGTGATCACCTGGGACGGCGGCACCGCCACCACCAGCGACCCGGCGTTCACCGACATGACCGTGCCGTGCGCCACCACCCGCAGCTACTCGATCCAGGCGGTGGACGCCACAGACACCGCGATCGGGGAGAGCGCCACCGCCGTCGCGACCACCACCGCCTGCCCTCTGCAGGTGCAGCTCGGCGGCCATGAGGTGTTCATGTTCTACTACCCGTGGTACGGCACACCCGATCTGGACGGATCGTGGGCCGGCTGGCAGATCCAGCCGAACTATGACCCCGCGCAGAGCAATATCGCCTCCGACTTCTGGCCGCTGGGCGGCCCCTACTCGCTGTCTGCCGCGGGCACGTTCGACCGCCAGTTCTCACAGATCCGCCAGACCGGCGCCAACGTGGTGGTGGAGAGCTGGGACGGCCCCGGCAGCCCGGAGGACAAGCTCACCCCAGCGCTCCTGCAGAGCGCCGCTGCGGCGGGGTTGAAGGTGGCCTTTCAGCTCGAGCCCTACGCCGGCCGATCGGCCGCCACGCTGGCCACCGATATCGCCTACCTGAACACGACCTACGGCAGCTCGCCGGCCTTCTACCGCACCACCCGACCCGGGTTGAACACCCCTGGGCGGGCTGCGGGCCAGGGGCTCTTTCTGCTCTACAACCCCAACCAGAGCATGTGGCCGCGGTACTGCGGCGGGTGCGACACCGACGTCACCCCGGCCTCCTGGACGCCGGCCGTGAACGCCGTGCACGCCTCGCCGGCCGGAGGGATCGTGCTCGGCACGGGGCAGTACACGGTCGCCGACCTGCAAGCGGCCCACATGGATGGGGGGTATCTGTACGCCGAGCTGCCAACCGCCGACAACGACCCCTACCAGGCCGCAAGGCAGTGGGAGCTGGCGATGCCTCCCAACGGCTGGGTGATCCCCAGCGTCACCCCGGGCTTTGCCAACGACTGCGCGCAGGCCTCGACGTCGATGTCTGTGCCACGGCAGGACGGCGCCGTCTACGACGCCCAGTGGAGCGCGATCTGGAACGGGCCGCCACTCGACGACATCGCAATCACCAGCTTCAACGAGTGGCACGAGGGCACGCAGATCGAGCCCGCCGGCTACGGCCGGCCGGCCACCGGCAGCGATGCGGTGTGCGCGCCCGGGGTCGCGCGCTACCAGGACTACGGCTCGGTCGGGGCATACGGCTACCTGTACCGCACCAATAGCTGGGTGCAGCGGTTCGCGGCCTCGCCGCTGCCGTCCTCGTTCGCGACCCGCAGCACGGTGTCCGACAAGCTGGGAGCGTCCAACGTCGACGACGGGCTCTCTCAACTTGACACGAGTGATGGCCAGACCACCGCCGGCGTGGCCATGGGCCGCCCAGCGCGGGCATCGATACCGACCGGAAATCCACGCCGCTACATGTACTTCAGCGTCCAGAACCAATTCGCCTACGCCCTGCCGAACAAGAGGACCGTGACCGTCTCGGTCACGCTGCTGGACACCGGTGGCGGTCCGGTGTCGCTGGTGTACGACGGGCAGAAGGATCCGTTCACACGCGCCGCCACGTCGTTCACCCTGATCGGGGGAAAGAAGTGGCGCACCCTCACCTGGAAGATTGCGGACGCCTATCTGGCAAACCGTGAGAATTCCGGCAGCGACCTGCGGCTGTTGACCCCGGGCGACCGAGCCACCTGGGTAAGCGCGATCACAGTGTCGCGATCCCAATAGATATCCGCCCGGTTTCAAAAGAGGAAACAGCGGCCGCCCGTCAAACTTCGAACGGACACGGATTTCGAATGCGACCGCCTATGGTGGGAGGGATCGCAGCATGTCCAGTTCAATGTGGTATGTCCAGCTCCGCTTCAGCACGTATCAACGCGGCCGGTGGGTGACCCTGGCGTGCGACCTGCGCCCCGAGAACGCGCGGCGCGAGGCCGCAGCGCTCTACCGAGGCGCCCGCACGGATGCGGGTGAGTACCCGATCGGGGTGCGGGTGGTCACGGGCGAGCGGCTGGCGCGAGCAGAGCGTTCGGTCGAACTCGCATTGACCGCCTAGATGTACTTACGCTAACGGTGGTACCGGCGACTCCGCCACATGCGGAGGGCCCGGTAGCACGCGCAACGACACCTCGCCCCGCAGAAGGGCCAGCAGGTGGTCGCCGGCAAGCTCGCGGCGCCATCCCCTCAGCAGCGGCTGGGAGTCGGCATCACCCAACGCCTGGTGGGCGATCAGCGCCTCCACGTCGGCGCGAGTGGCGACCAGCTCCGATGCGATCCCCGCGGCGGCACAGCGCGCCTGCAGCACCGACGAGGCGAGCGGCAGCACCGAGCGCACCCGCCGCCGCAGGTCGCCGGTGAGCTCGATCTCGCTCGGGGGCGGCGGGTCGCCCGCGTCCTCGATTGCCGCCAGCAACCCGTCCATGCGCACTCCCCGGCGCAGATTCAAGCCTCGTACTCCCTCGGCCTGCGCGGGCGTCTTGGGTCGGCGCCGCGCCAGTTCCACCAGCGTCGCATCCTTCACCAGCCACGCGGCGGGCATGTTGCGCTCGCGCGCCTCGCGCTCACGCCAGGCGGCCACCGACACCAGCACCCCCAGCTGCTGGCCGCGCAGCTTGCCTCGACCGGCCACCCGGCGCCAGGCGGTGTCGGGGTCCTGCACCAGCGCTGCCTGCGGGCCGAATCGCTGGTCGAGCTCCTCCGCCAGCCACGCCGCCCGACCCAGCTCGTCCAGCCGCGCGTTGAGGGCATCAGCCGCTGCCAGCAGGTACTTGACGTCGTCGGCGGCATACTCGACCTGCGTCTCGGTCAGCGGGCGCTTCTGCCAGTCGGTGAAGCCCTCGTCGTGCTGGAGCTTGACCCCGACCGAGGCGTCCAACAGCCGTTCCAGCGACAGCGACCCGCCGTACCCGGCGAACCCACCCGCAAGCTGCGTGTCGTAGATGCCGGCCGGTCGCGACGCGAAATGCAGAACGAACGCCGCCAGGTCGCCGGAGGCCGCGTGCATCACCTTGGTCACCGCCGCGTCGGCCATCAGCTCGGCGATGGGCTCCAGCGGGCCGCCCTGAAGCGGATCGACGACCGCCAGCCTGCCGGCGGTCGCGATCTGGATCAAGCACAGCGCCGGGGCATACGTCCGCTCCCACACGAACTCGGTGTCGACGGCGCAGCGCCCCTCACCTCGGGCTTCCTCCACCAACGACGCTACCTGCTGTGGATCGGTGATCCTCTCAATCTCCGAGAGCGCCATTGCCGGTGACTGTAGCGCGTGCCTCAATCCGCCGATGACTCGAAGTACCACGCGCCACTCGCCAACGTGCGCGCGTCCGTTCCTCGATCTACCATGGAGTACAGATGGACACCTGGGTGATCTGGGTCATCATCGCCGTGGCGCTGCTGATCGTGGAAGCTACGACCACCGCTTTCGTGGCCGTCTATTTTGGTATCGCGGCCTTGGTCGCGGCCCTGGTCGGCCTGGTGGGCGGCCCGCCGGCGCTTCAGATCGCGGCGTTCGCTGTGGCGGCGGTGGCAGGTCTGTGGTTCACCCGGCCGGCGCTCAAACGCGCCGCCTCGGCCGGCCCGCAGCTGCGCACAGGCGTGGACGCGATGCGGGGGCGGAAAGGCGTCGTAACCAAGGCCATCGCCGAGCTCGAACCGGGGCAAGTGCGAGTGGACGGCGACATCTGGAGCGCCAAGAGCTTCTTCGACGGCGAGACCATGTCGGTCGGAACCAAGGTGGAAGTGGTCGAGATCAAGGGGGTCACCGCGCTGGTATTGCCGGTGCACGGCTCAGACGAGCAAATCGAAGGAGCATCACAATGATTATCACCATCCTGGCGGCCGCGGTGGCCCTGATTGTCCTGATCGGCGTCGTCTCGTCCGTGAAGGTCGTCCGGCAAAGCTACGTCGGCATCGTGGAGCGGCTGGGTCGATATCAGCGGACGCTGCAGCCCGGCGTCCACATCCTGGTGCCATTCCTCGACCGCCAGCGGATGGTCGTGGACATGAAGGAGACGGTGCAGCCCTTCCCGCCGACGCCGGTGATCACCCAGGACAACGTCACCATCGGCGTGGACACGATCGTGTACTACCAGGTCACCGACCCCACGGCTGCGGTGTACGGCGTCGCCAACATGCTGCTGGCGATGGAGCAGCTGACGATCACCACCCTCCGCAACGTGGTCGGCGCCATGACCTTGGAGGGCTGTCTCACCAGCCGCGATCAGATCAACACCCAGCTGCGGACGGTGCTGGACGAAGCCACCGAAAAGTGGGGTGTGCGGGTCACCCGCGTCGAGCTCAAGTCGATCGACCCGCCCCGCTCGATCCAGGAGGCGATGGAGCAGCAGATGCGCGCCGACCGGGCCAAGCGAGCCACGGTGCTGCAGGCAGAGGGTGAGAAGCAGGCGGCCATTCTCCGGGCCGAGGGACTCCAGCAGGCGGCCATCCTCAACGCCCAGGGAGACCAGCAGGCAAACGTGCTGCGAGCCGAGGGCGACCGCCAGGCACGGGCGCTGCGGGCGCAGGGCGAAGCCGAGGCGCTGCGGCAGATCTTCGAGATGATCACCGCCTCGGGCGCCGACCCCGCCAACGTGCTGGGCTACAAGTACCTGGAGGCGCTCCCCGCGGTGGCAGCCGGCGAGGCCAACAAGCTGATGCTGGTGCCCGCGGGCGCATCTGACGCGATGGCAGCGGTGGCGGGACTGGGCGCAGCGTTCGCCACGGGGGCGGCCGCGCCGGCCCCGTCGACGGCGCCCAAACCCGCGCCCGCACGGCCGCGGCAAACGCCTCCCGATCAGGTCACACCGCCCGAAGACCCCACCGCGTGAACTGACCCCCAACCGCCAACCGGTGGGGGGCTGTACAATCCGCCCGCCTGTGACTGTGATTCCTCGTCGACCCCGCCTTTGGGCCGCCGCAGCGGCGCTCGCGCTACTCATACTCCTGGTCGCGGCTGTGCCCGCATGGGCAAACACCGCCACGCCCAACGCCCCCGAGAGCCCCAACGCGGAGTCGATCTCGAGCCTCTACTTCGGAGTGCTGGGGGTCTGCCTGACGATCTTCGTGCTCGTCGGCGGCTGGCTCCTGTACACCGCCGTGCGCTTCCGCGAGCGCCGCGGAGCTACCGGCGAGCCGCCCCAGACGCACGGCTCGACGCGGCTGGAGATCGGGTGGACGATCGTCCCCGCGCTGATCGTGATCGGCATCCTCGTGTTCACGCTGATCAAGATCCCCACCGCCGAGAAGATCTCGTCCGACGCCATGAACGTGAATGTGGTCGCGCAGCAGTACTCGTTCACCTACACCTACCCATCCGGCAAAACCGCTCCGGGGGGCATCCTGGTGCTGCCCGTGGGACGGCCGGTGAAGCTCTCGGTCACCTCCAAAGACGTCGACCACGACTGGTGGGTGCCGTCGCTGGCACCGAAGATCGATGCACTGCCGGGCCGCACCAACTATGTTGGCTTCACCCCGGACGAGGTCGGCGACTTTGAAGGTGCGTGCGCCGAGTTCTGCGGGATCGGACACGCCGGCATGCTGATCAAGGTCAAGATCGTGTCGCAATCGGAGTGGGACTCCCAGTACAAGGACAAGCTGACCTGATGATCACCGAAGCGCCTCCGCCACCTCAGGTCGCCGCATCGCCTCCCGAGACCAACAACGGCTTGGTGGCGTGGCTGACGACCGTCGACCACAAGCGGATCGGGATTCTCTACCTGCTCACGACCTTCGTGTTCTTCCTGATCGGCGGCATCCTGGCGCTGGTGATCCGGCTGCAGCTGGAGCACACCAACAACACCCTGGTGTCGGCAGAGGCCTACAACCAGGTCATGACGATGCACGGCACGACCATGATCTTCCTGTTCGTGGTGCCGGTGATGGCCGGCTTCGGCAACTACCTCGTGCCGCTTCAGATCGGCGCCCGGGACATGGCATTCCCACGTCTGAACGCGCTCTCGTTCTGGCTGCTGCTGTTCGGCGCTGTGGTGCTGTACACCGGGTTTGTGTGGGGCGGCGGGCCGGCCGATTCGGGCTGGACGAGCTACCCGCCGCTGTCGGTGCTGTCACCCGGCCACGGCCAGGACCTGTGGATCGTCGGGCTGCATGTGATCGGAATCTCGTCGCTGATCGGTGCGATCAACTTCGTGTGCACGATCCACAACATGCGCGCGCCGGGGATGCGGCTGTCGCGGATGCCGCTGTTCACCTGGACGATCGAGATCTACTCGATCATGATCATCGTGGCGGGGCCGGTGCTGGCGGGGGCGCTGACAATGCTCTTGCTCGACCGCAACTACGGCACCAACTTCTACGACCCCGCCCATGCCGGCAACGTGCTGCTGTACCAGCACCTGTTCTGGTTCTACTCCCATCCGGTGGTGTACGTGATGGCGCTGCCCGGATTCGGCATGATCTCGGAGATTCTGCCGGTGTTCTCGCGCAAGCCGCTGTTCGGCTACCGCGCGCTGGTGTACTCGACCGCGGCCATCGCCTTCCTGGGCTTCCTGGTGTGGGGCCACCACATGTTCGCCGTCGGGTTCTCCGAGCCGCTGCAGATCTGGTTCATGTTCGCGTCGCTTCTGATCGCGATCCCCACCGGGGTCAAGATCTTCAACTGGATCGGCACCATGTGGATGGGCAGGTTGCGGTTCGAGCCGCCGATGCTGTTCGCCGTCGGATTCATCGGCCTGTTCATCATCGGCGGGCTCTCCGGAATCCTGCTCGCGGTGTACCCCATCAACCAGTACGTGACGGACACCTACTTCATCGTCGCGCACTTCCACTACGTGCTGGGTACTGTGCCGGTGTTCGCGGTGATCGGCGGCGTGCACTTCTGGTTCCCCAAGATCACCGGCAGGATGCTCGACCGCAAGCTCGCGATACGCAGCTTCTGGGTGCTGTTCATCGCGTTCAACATGACCTTCTTCCCGATGCACGCTGCCGGGCTCTCGGGTATGCGGCGACGGGTCGTGACCTACGACGATCACGGCTGGCAGATCTACAACCAGATCTCGACCATCGGCGCACTGCTGCTGGCGGTGGGTGTGATGATGGTGCTGTGGAACTGTGTCACCTCGCTGCGCTATGGACGCGTCGCGCCCAACGATCCGTGGGGTGGAAACAGCCTCGAGTGGTACACCACCTCCCCGCCACCGGCCCACAACTTCGACGACCTGCCCCCGATCCGCAGTGAGCGCCCGCTGTACGACCTGCGCCAGGCGCAGGCAGCGGCCGCGACGACAGAATCGAGCACCTGATGCTGGACAAGCCCACCGCAAACAAGAACATCCGGCTGGCCCTGTGGCTGGCCCTGGCGTCGCTTCTGATCTTCGCCGCCACATTCGTGGTGGGCGAGATCACGATCCATTCCTGACCGCATGGCTGACCACGAGAACAACGACAACCCGTTTCATCTGCCGCCGCCCTCGGCGCTGCCGATTGTGGTCGGTTTCGGCGTCGCCCTGGTGCTGTTCGGATTTGTCCCCGACGCCCGCATCTGGCGCCTGACGCTGGTGTCGATCGGGGCCATGATCACGCTCACCGGCATCCTGATGTGGGTGCGCGACGCGATGCAGGAGTACCGCAACCTGCCTGACTAGACGTGAATAAATGGTGCCTGGCACCATTTATTCACGCCGTTGTTCACGCGACCCGCTAAGGACAGGCGATAGCTCGGCCGGCGAGCGAAAACCGAGCATGGCGAGGACGCAGGTCGGGCACGTGCTCTGCACTTGCCCGACCGAGGACAAAGCCAGGCGAAGGTTTGCAGCCGCCCGCCGAGCTACAGGAGGTAGACGACCGTATACAAGAGAATCCAGACGACGTCGACGAAGTGCCAGTAGAGGCCGGTGACTTCGAGGCCGAGGTGGGATTCTGACGAGTAGTGCCCGCGAGAGGCTCGCGTGAACGCGATCGTGAGCAGCGTCGCGCCGATCAGCACGTGGAAGCCGTGCAGGCCGGTGAGGGCGAAGAACGCGCCGCTGAACGCATTGGTGGACGGCGTGAAGCCGAGCGTGACGTACTCGTGGATCTGCAGGGAGAGGAAGGTCACGCCCATCACCAGCGTCAGCCCGAGCCCCAGCACCAGTCCGAAACGGCTGTTGCGGCGCACCGAGACCAGCGCCCAGTGCATCGTGAACGACGAGCTGATCAGGATGGCAGTGTTGATCCCGGTGGCCTCCACCGGCAGCGTGATGCCGTCGGTCGGCCAGGTCGCGCTGGTGAACCGCAGGAAGAAGAAGGCCGTGAAGAACGAGCCGAACAGCATCGCCTCGGAGCCCAGGAACATGACCATGCCAAGGTAGACCCGGTTGGTGAGCAGGCTCTCGTGTGCCGGCTCGGCCGCGTCGGGGACGGCCGGGCCGTCGATGGGGACGCTGGAGGCGCTCAACGGCTCTCCGCCGGCCCAGTGCGGATATCGGCTTCGACGTGTGCGACGGGCACATCCACGCGGTCGCGCAGCCGCTCGATCAGATCGCGGCGCATCCAGCCCGAGCGCGTGCGAGGGAGAGTCGAGACGATGATCTCGGCCGGGGGATCGTCCGACTCGACCACGTCCAGCACCGCCGTGTACGGATCGGCCGCCACCACGTGGCCGGAGGCCTGCACGCCTGCCGAGCTGAGCGCCGCCAGCGTCGATTCCAGCCGCCGCCGGGTATCCGCCGCCACATCCTGCTCATCGACCACCCAGCTGTCGCTGGGGTCGTTCTGGGGGCAGATCACGGTCACGCGCACCGGTTCGGCCTGAGCACGGGCTCGCACCGCTGCGATCAGGGGTTCGCTGGCGACGGTCTGGTTTGCAACCACCAGGATGTGTTTCAGCGACGACATGATCGCCTCCCTTTGAGCGGGGGTCGCGGTGGCGAGCACCGCGGGCACCGGCCGGTCGGCCGGCTGGGGCGTGTGCCAAGTCACGATCGCGTGGCGAGCGCCGGGGATGCCGTACGCGTAGGGGCTGCCGACAACCTGCGGCGGCTCGTCGAAGTTGAAGATCGGCGGAGGTGAGCTGACCTGCCACTCGAGCGTGAGCGATCGCCACGGGTTGGCCGGGGCCTTGGGGCCTTTTACCCACGAATGGATCATGTTGTAGAGGAAGATCAGCGTCGAGGCGCCCAGGACGAACGCCCAGACCGAGATGAAGAAGTTCACGGTGCCGAACTTCGGGTCATAGTCGGCGACCCGGCGCGGCATCTCCTCGAGGCCCAGCCAATGCATCGGCATGAACGTGAAGTTGAACGCGAAGAACGTGATCCAGAAGTGCAGCTTGCCCAGCGTCTCGTCGTACATCCGACCGGTCATCTTCGGATACCAGTGGTAGATGCCCGCATAGATCGTGAACACCGAGCCGCCGAACAGCACGTAGTGGATGTGGGCGACCACGAAGTACGAGCTTGACACGTTGATATCGACCGGGAGCACGGCCAGGAACACGCCCGACAGCCCGCCGATCGCGAACGTGAACAGGAAGCCGCAGGCAAACAGCATGGCGGTGGTGAGGTGGATGACTCCCTTCCACATGGTGGCCAGCCACGAGAACATCTTGATGCCGGTCGGCACCGCGATCAGCATGGTGGTGAACATCATGGGCACGCGCAGCCACGGGGCCATGCCGGCGATGAACATGTGATGCGCCCACACGGTGAACCCGAGCACCCCGATGGCGACCGTGGATAACGCGATCAGGCGGTAGCCGAAGATCGGTTTGCGGGAGTGCGTCGCGATCACCTCGGAGATGATCCCGAATCCGGGCAGCATCATGATGTACACCGCCGGATGCGAGTAGAACCAGAAGATGTGCTGGTACATGATCAGGTTCCCGCCCTTGGCCGGGTCGAAGAAGTGGGTCGGGAACAGCCGATCGAACAGCACCAGGAACTGTGCGCCCGCGACAAACGGAGTACCCAGCACCACCAGCGTGGAGGTGGCCAGGTTGGCCCACACCAACAGCGGCATCCGCCAGAAGGTCATCCCCGGGGCGCGCATGGTCACGATCGTGACCAGGAAGTTGACCGCGGTGGCGATCGACGACGCTCCGGCGAACTGCACGCCCATCACCCAGAAGGTCTGACCGGCCGGGCCGTGCACGGCCAGCGACGGGTAGTTCGTCCAGCCGGCGTCAAACGCGCCGACGAGGAACGACGAGCACATGCACACACCGGCCACCGGCAGCATCCAGAACGACAATGCGTTGAGACGCGGGAAGGCCATGTCCTGGGCGCCCAGCATCAGCGGGATGACGACGTTTGCGAGCCCCGCGAAGGCCGGAATGATGAACAGGAAGATCATCAGCGCCGCATGCACCGAGAACAGGCCGTTGTAGGTGCCCGGCGAGAAGTACTGCTCGCCCGGCGTGGCGAGCTCGGCACGCACGCCCTCGGCCAGCGCCCCGCCGATGAGGAAGAAGATGAAGGTCGTACAGATGTACTGCACCCCGATCACCTTGTGATCGGTGTTGACCTTGAAGTAGTCCTTCCAGCTGTAGGCGCCGTGAGCGGAGTGATCCTCCTCGGCCCAGTCGCGCTGACCCACCAGATACCCGTACCAGTAGTCGAAGCAGCCGATGCCGATCAGGAAGCCGACCCCCCCGAACAGCATCATGAAGGTGTCTTCGACGCCCGCGTCGTGGGCGGGGTAGCCAAACAGCCAGCTGCGCACCGCCATCACACCGAACCGGCCGATCAGAACACCCAGGGTCGTGGCCCAGGCAGCCCTCACCCAGCTCCCGCGAAGCCAGATCGACCTCTTCGGCCCGCTGTGGCCGTGATCGTGGTGGCCGTGGCTCTGGACCGGCAGCTCTTCGGCGTGGGTCGTCATCCGCTTTTGCCTGTGAGGATGAATTTCACCAGTGCATCAATCTCTTCCGAGGTGAGCGACGAACCGAACGTCGCAGGCATCACGTTGGGCTGGAACCCCGACACGATCACTTTATCCGGATCCACGATCGACTCTTTCACGTAATCCTCCGCCGAGGCGCCGTTGCCGTACTTGGTGGCGTCGCTGGCGACGTTGTCCAGGTCGGGCCCGATCGTCCCGGTGGAGCCCGCGGCCGAGAGCGTGTGGCACGAGCCACAGTTGGTCGAGAACAGCGCCTTGGCGTCCACCGGCCCAGAACTCGGCGGCGGCTTGGGCGGGTTCAGCTGCCGGTGGATCCAGGCATCGAACTGCTCCTGGGTGACGACGTTCACCACGGTGCGCATCTGGCTGTGGCCGATGCCGCACAGCATGTTGCAGATGATGTTGTAGGTGCCGAGCCGGGTCGGGGTGGCCACCAGCGTCGTGACCTCGCCGGGGACGGCGTCGATGCCCTCGCGGAACGCCGGGATGTAGAAGCCGTGGATGACGTCGTTGTTGACGCCGTGCACCTTGAAGACCACCTTCTGGTTGATCGGCAGCTCCAGGATGCCCGACTTCACCTTCTGCGCCGGGTAGTCGAACGTCCACTCGAACTCCTGGCCGGTGGCGTTCACGACCAGTTGGGTGTTGGAGGTGTTCTCGTTCTTGGAGAGCACGACCGCGGCGTAGACCGCGAAGCCGAGCACCAGCGCCAGCGGGATCAGCGTCCACACGATCTCGAGCAGGGTGTTGCCGTGAATCGGCTCGCCGTCGGACATGTCGCCGGGTTTGGCCCGGAACTTCCACATCGAGTAGCCGAGGAAGCAGACCACGATGGCGAAGATGTACGACGCCATGATCATCAGGGCGAGGTAGATCTGGTCGTGGCGATCCGCCTGCACCGAGGCCGCTGGGGGGAACCATGAGGGTGTGACCACCACCGCGATCGATCCGATGGTGCCCAGGACGAACGCGACGAACCCGACCCTGAAAGCTTGCACCGTGCAATCTTAGGGGACTCGGCTGACGGGGGCAAAACCAAGCGATACCTGGTGGCCGCGGTCTACAGTACAGGCGCATGGACCTTGTACTTCAACACATCCCGCACATCATCCCGGCCGCTGTCGGGCTGCTGTTTCTGGTTCGGTTCGGGATGTATGCGAGGAGGCTTCCCCCGCGCGACCTGAACGACGAGCAGCTGACGGCCTGGGAACACGAGCATTCCCACGGCCGACGCGGACTCCGGCGATCAGTCGGAGTCGACCCAGACCACGTCCAGCCGTCCGGGCCCGTGGGCTCCGCGAATCAGCGTGCCCTCGATGTCAGCGCTGCGGCTGGGTCCGGTAATCAGCGTCACAACTGACGCCCGCTCGAGCTCGGCGGCGATCCGGATCAGCGCGGTGGGGAGATCGGGCACCAGATCCCCGGCCTCGACCACGGCGACGTGTGTCGGGTCGGCCAGACCGGGCAGCCGGCCGCCGTTCTGCCATGAGCTGGTGACCACCGTGCCGGTGTCGGCGATCGCGGCCAGCGTGGGGGTCACAGACACGCCTTCGCCGGCCAGCTCCGTGGCCGCCTCCCGGCCCTCGTGGAAGTTGCCTCCCGCGGCCTCCAGCTCGGTGCGAAAGCGGTCGATCATCGCCGCTTCAGGTCCCTGGTTCGCGTGAACCGCCGGCCCGGACCGGGCAGCCGCGAGGCCAGCGGCGCCAGCCGCACGGACGCCCGGTAGGCCCACGGGCGGCTCCAGATCTCGCTCCACACGCGGAAGCTGAGCCGTTCCAGCGGGCCCGCCACCTCGGCCGCCCGATCGCGCCGCAGGTCGAGCAGGAGATCGTGCAGCGGGATCTTGACGGGGCAGACGTCGTCACAGGCGGCGCACAGCGACGAGGCGTGGCTCAGCTCACCGGCCTCCCGCTGGCCCCGGAAGAGCGGGGTGAGCACCGCCCCGATCGGTCCGCCGTAGACCCACCCGTAGGCGCTGCCGCCGACCTGGCGATAGACCGGGCACACGTTCTGGCAGGCGCCGCAGCGGATGCAGCGGAGCACGCTGGCATAGCGCGTGTCGCGCAGCCGCGAGCGGCCGTTGTCGATCAGCACCACGTGCATCTCCTCAGGCCCGTCCTGCTCGCCTTCGCGGCGGGGGCCCTGGATCATCGAGACGTAGCTACTGAGCTTCTGTCCGGTCGCCGACCGGGTCAGCAGGGGCAGCAGCACGCCCAGGTCTTCGAGCTTGGGAACGACCCGCTCGACCCCCATCAGGGCAATGTGCACCGGCGGCATGGCAGCGCTGAGGCGCCCGTTCCCCTCGTTCGAGACGACCACCACGGTGCCGGTCTCGGCCACACCGAAATTGACGCCGGTGATTCCGACCTTGGCGGCTTCGAACCGGGCACGCAGGTGGCCGCGGGCAAACGCCACCAGCTCAGTGGGGTCGTCCCCCAGCGGCCGTCCGGCCAGCGGCTCGAACAGCTTGCGTACGCGCTCCCGGCTCCAGTGAATGGCAGGCGCCAGAATGTGCTCGGGCGGCTCGCCGGCAAGCTGGATGATGAACTCGCCCAGGTCGGTCTCGAACACCTCCAGGCCGTCGGCCTCGAGCCGCTCGTTGAGGCCGATCTCCTCGGACAGCATGGACTTGCCTTTGACCACCGGGCCGCCGTGGCGGGCAGCGATGTCCGAGACGATGTCGAGCGCCTCGGCAGCAGAGGCCGCCCGGTGCACCAGCACCCCGTTTCGCTGGAGGCTCCCGACCAGCTGATCCAGGTAGCGAGGCAGGTTTTGGATGGCCTCGTCGCGAATCGCCGCCCCCCGGTCGCGCAGCGCGTCGAAGTCGGGGATGTCGTCGGTGGTCACGCGCACGCGCGCATCCGACTGGCGATCGGTCATCTTGGCCAGCGCTCCTCGCCGCGCCGGATCGCCCAGCCGCTCGTGCGAGCGCGTGGTGAAGTTGCTCACAGCGCCCTCGCCAGCACGGTGGCCAGATGCTCGACCGCCAGCGGCCGGCCGGCCCGCGACGCCCGTCCGCCGAGCTGCATCGCACAGCCGGGATCGGCACTGGCGATCAGCTCGATGCCGGCGGCCTCGGCGGCACCCAGCTTGTCGTCGGCCATCGCCGTCGACACCTCGGGGTAGCGCACGCTGAAGGTGCCGCCGAACCCGCAGCACCGCTCCGAACGGGGCAGTTCCACCAGCGTCGCAACCGATCGCAGCAGCGTGCGTGGCTGATCGTGAATGCGCAGCTCGCGCAGCATGTGGCAGGAGTCGTGATAGGCCACGGTGACATCGCCCGGCGACCCGAGCGAGGTGACCTCCAGCTCGTCCACCAGGTATTGGGACAGCTCGAACACCCGGCTTGCGACCGTGCGGGCCAGCTTGCGCTCGGCGCCCTCGAACAGCGCCGGCCAGTGCAGCCGCATCATCGCCGCGCAGGAGCCTGCCGGCACCACCACGGCATCGGCGTCGGCCAGGGCCCGCAGCGTGGGGCGGGCCACCCGCCGGGCATCGGCGACGAATCCGCTGTTCCAGGCCGGTTGTCCGCAGCAGGTCGCTCCCCGGGGTGTCACCGGATCGACACCGGCGGCGCGCAGCACCGCCGCCGCGTCGCGCACCGCGCTCGGTGCGACCGCGTCGCCCAGGCAGGTGGGGAACAGCACGACCATCGAGCGGTCATCATACGGACATGCAGCGACTCGTCTCTCACCAACCGGCGGACCTCAGGTGACCGTCCACATCACCTCGGTGGCGCTCTCGTTCGGGGCCGACCAAGTGCTCGAGGACGTCTCGGCGATCGTGCGGCCGCGCGACCGGATCGCGCTGGTGGGGCGAAACGGCGCCGGCAAGACCACGCTGCTGCGGATGGTGGCCGGCGAGCTCGCGCCCGAGCGGGGCGACATCTCGGTCACGACGGGAACACGGATCGCACTGCACGACCAGCGCCCACCGCTGGCGTCGGACACAACCCTGGGGGAGTACGTGGGCGGCGGTGCGGCCGCGGCCGAACGACTCGAGACCGAACTTCGCGGCCTGGAGCAGCGGATGGCTGCCGGCGAGACCGATGCCGGGGTGATGCGCCGCTACGACGCCGCCCAGCGCGAGTTCGAGCGTGCCGGAGGCTACGGCTGGCGGGCGCGGCTGGAAAGCGTGGCCCGTGGCCTCGGTTTCGCACCCGCCGACCTGGAGCGCCCGTTGAGAAGCTTCTCCGGGGGAGAGCTGACCCGGGCATCGCTGACCCGTGCGCTGGCTGCCGAGCCCGACGTGCTGCTGTTGGACGAACCCACCAACCACCTCGATACCGACGCCATCGAGTGGCTGGAGGAGCACATCGACAGCCTCGATGCCGCCGTGATGTTCGTCTCGCATGACCGCTGGTTCCTGGAGTCGGTGGCCAACGGCGTGCTCTTGATCGAGCGTGGCCAAGGCCGCTACGAGAAGGGCACGTACTCACATTTCCGGCGGGTGGAGGCCGAGCGCCTGGCGGCCCAGTCGGGGGCGTACGATCGCCAGCAGGCCGAGCTGGCGCATCTGCAGCGCTTCGTCGACCGGTTCCGGTACGGCACCAAGTCCCGCCAAGCGCAGTCCAAGCTGAAGGCGATGGCGCGCATCGAGCGGGTCGAGAAGGTCTCGGGTCAGCGATCGCTGAGGTTTGAGTTCCCCCGCCCGGCACGCAGCGGACGGGTGGTGCTGGACGTCGAAGGGCTGACCGTCGGCGTGGCCGGCCGAACGCTGGTGAAGGGCGCCTCGTTTGCGATCGAGCGCGGCCAGCGAGTGGCGCTGATCGGACCCAACGGAGCCGGCAAGACCACCCTGCTGGAGACGATCCTGGGGCGGCGCGAGGCCGAGCACGGGCGCATCAAGCTGGGTCACAACGTGACCGTGGCCTACTACTCCCAGCAGTCGCTGGAGCTGCCCGATGCCTACCGCATGCTGGAGGTGATCACGGCGGAGGGGCTGTCCGGGCCCCGCGCCCGCGATCTGCTCGGCATGTTCCTGTTCTCGGGTGAGGACGTGGAGAAGCCGGTGTCCGCGCTCTCGGGTGGCGAGCGGCGGCGGCTGGCGCTGGCGCGCACGGTGATCTCGGGCGCGAACCTGCTGGTGCTGGACGAGCCCACCAATCACCTGGACATCGAGAGCCGAGAGGCGCTCGAGGATGCATTGGAAGCGTTCCCCGGCACGCTCCTGCTGGTCTCCCACGACCGCGCGCTGATCGAGGCGATCGCGACCCGCACGCTCTCGATCGAGGACGGGCGTCTGATCGCACGCGAGGGAGCGTTCGGTGCGTATGCAAGCGCCCACGAGAGCACGCCCGCAGCCGCGCCCGTCAAGAAGCCGGCGGCGCCCAAGGCCAAGTCCAAGCCCAAGACTCAGGAAGCGGCGGCGAAGTCTCCGTCAGGCAAGCGTCCGTCACAGCGGGCCAAGCGGGAGGCGTCACGGCTGGAACGCGAGATCGCCGCGATGGAGGAGGAGCTGGGCGCGATCGAGACGCGGCTGGCCCAGCCTGACGCCTACGAGGATTCGACCTCGCTGGCCGTGGACGGCCGCCGCCACCAGGAGCTGCAGCAGGAGATCGCCTACAAGTACCGCGAATGGGAGCAGTTCGCCTCCCAGGTGTGAATAATTGGTGCCTGGCACCAATTATTCACCCAGGGTCGCGACCATGGCTTCGGCGATCTCGCGGAGGGGGCGGCCGGTCTGCTGGGACGCCCGGCGCATGCGGGTGAACGCGTCCGCCTCGGAGAGGCCGTCGCGCTCCATCAAAAGCCCCTTGGCCCGCTCGATCACCTTGCGCGCCGCCAGCGCGTCGCGCAGATCGCTGGACTCCGCCCTCACCGCTTGGAGCTCGGCGTGCCGGGCGCGGGCGGTCTCGATCGCCGGCAGCAGGTCGGTCTCTCGAAACGGCTTGACCAGGTAGCCGAAGACACCGGCATCGATCGCCCGCTCGACCACCTCGCGCTCCGAGAACGCGGTCACGATCACCACCGGGATCGGCCGCTGCTCCAGGATCTTGCGAGCCACCTCGATGCCGTCGAGGCCCGGCATCTTGACATCCAGCAGTGCGATCTCGGGATCGGTGGCGGCGGCCAGCTCGACCGCTTCCAGGCCGTCGCCGGCTTGTCCCACCACCTCGAACCCGGCGCGCTCCAGCATCGCAGCCAGATCCAGCCGGATGATCGTCTCATCCTCGGCAATCAGGACTCGGCCGGGAATCTCACCACCGCCTTCCCCCGGCCTGCCGACGCCAGCTCGAGCGAGCCGCCCAGCTCGCCGGTGACCAGCGCCCGGGCGATCGTCAGCCCCAGCCCCGCCTCACTCTCCGCCGCCGGCCCGCTGCCCTCGTCCGAGACGGTCAGCTCGATCTCTTCGCCCACCCGGTGCAGCTCCACCGCGATCGCCCCGCCGCCGTGCTCCACCGCGTTTTGGAACAGCTCACAGAACACCAGCGCCAGCGCCGTCGCCCGCGCCCCCGAGAGCGTCACCGGCTCGAGCTGCGAGTCAAGGCTGCGGCCGCCGAGTCCCTGCCCCAGCATCGCCTCCAGGGTGCCGATCAGCCCGGCGCAGTCGACGCCGTCCTCACGTGCTGCGGTCAGCAGATCGTGCACCGCGGCAATCGAGAGGATCCGGTTGACACTCTCGCGAAGCGCCTTGGAAGCTTCTTCGTCGTCGGTCGCACCGGCCTGCAATCGCAGCAGCGAGGCCACCGTCTGCAGGTTGTTCTTGACCCTGTGGTGGATCTCCTGAGCCAGCAGGCCGCGCAGGGCTGCCTGAGCGTTGGCAACCGCGGCACTGGCCGCGTGGGCGATGGTGGTCAAAAGCGACTGCTCCTCCGGCGACCACGATCGCGGGCTCTCTGACAGCACCACCAACGCCCCGGTGGTGCGCTGCTTCCACTGCAGCGGCTGAGCCAGGAACGTCTCGCCCTGCCCAGGCGCGGCCTCGGCGATCGCGAGCAGTTCGGCGTCCGAGCCGGTCTCCCCCTCGCGGAATCCCACCGACATATCGTCGTCGTTTCGCAGCACCACCGCGCAGCCGTCGGCGTTCAGTGCGTGCACCGTCCGTGAGGCGATGCCACGCAGTGCATCCTCCAGATACAGCGACCCGGAGAGCGTGCGTCCGATGTCGGCGAGCGCCTCCAGCTCGACCACACGCTGCTGCGAGCGCTCGTACAGCTTGGCGTTCTCGATCGCCTGGCCGACCTGGCCGGCGATCGCCGACAGCAACGCGATCTCGTCGGGGTCGAACACCCGCGGCGCCCGCGTGCGCACATTCAGCGCCCCGGCGAGCTTGTCGCGGGCCAGCACCGGCACCGCCAAGATCGACTCGTACTCGTCCTCGGGCAGGTTGGGGAAGGACTTGAACCGGGGGTCGAGATGCGCCGCCCGGTCGATCACGACCGGCCGCATCGAGGCCGCCGCCACTCCCGTGATGCCTTCACCGGGCGCCATCCGCGGTCGGTGCGCTGGGTCGTCAAAGCGAGCGCCGTGGGTGGCCCGCAGCTCGAGCATGCCGCTGGGCTCGTCGTACAGGTACACGAAGCAGGCGTCCGTGCTCATCGCCTGAGCCACCTTGGACGCAATCTGGGCGAACACCTCGGCCAGGTCCAGGGTCGAGTTGACCGCGGCGATCGTCTCGGTCAGAAGCTGCAGGTGCCGCGCGGCGCGATCGCGCTCGGCGACCGCGCTCACGGGCACGTGCGGGCGAGTCGAGGACACATCCGTGGATTGTCGCCGATCTCGCCGGTGGGTTACAGGGTCGACAGGTACCGTTCCAGCTCCCACGGCGTCACCTGGACGCGGTACTCGTCCCATTCCCGCCGCTTGAGCGTCACCAGCCGGTCGCGCAGCTCCGATCCCAGGGCCTTCTCGACCAGCTCCGACTCGGCGGCCGCTCGGATCGCCTCACCGAGCGACTCGGGAAGGGCTTCGATCCCCAGCGACTCACGCTCCGGCGTGGTCAGCTCGTACAGGTTGGTCTCCATCGGATCGGGCAGCTCGTAGCCCTTCTCGATCCCCTCGAGGCCGGCATGCAGCAGCCCGGCGAAGGCCAGGTAGGGGTTGCAGGACGGATCGGGGCAGCGAATCTCGGCCCGAGTGGCCTTCTCCATGCCCGGGTGATACAGCGGCACCCGGATCAACGCCGAGCGGTTGCGCCGCGACCAGGCGATGTACACCGGCGCCTCGTACCCCGGCACCAGCCGCTTGTAGCTGTTGACCCACTGTGCGAACAGCATCGAGATCTCGCGGGCGTGGCGCAGCTGGCCGGCGATGAAGCTCTTGGCCACATCCGACAGAAACCACTTGTCGTCAGGATCGTAGAAGGCGTTCGAGTCGCCGATGAAGAGCGACTGATGCGTGTGCATCCCCGACCCGTTGACCCCGAACAGCGGCTTGGGCATGAAGGTGGCGTACACACCGTGCTTCTTGGCGACCTCCTTGACCACGTTGCGGTAGGTGATGCAGTGGTCGGCCATGTCCAGGCCGTCGGCGTAGCGCACGTCGATCTCGTGCTGTGACGGGCCCACCTCGTGGTGCAGGTACTCGACCGGGATGCCCATGCCCTCCAGCGCCAGCACTGTCTCCTTGCGCAGGTCGGCCGAGGCATCCACGGTGGTCTCCTCGAAGTAGCCGCCCGCATCCAGTGCATGCGGCATCCCCGCCTCGTCCAGCCGGAAGTAGAAGTACTCGAGCTCGGGGCCGATCTTGAACGAGTCGAAGCCGAGCGACCGCATCCGGTCCAGGGCCGTCCGCAGAACGTGCCGGGAGTCGGCCTCGTACGGCTCGCCCTCGGGAGTACGCACATCGCAGATCATGCGGGCGACGTTGCTCTCGCCGGTCTGCCACGGCAGCACCTTGAAGGTGGTGGGGTCGGGCATCGCAATCATGTCCGACTCCTCGATCGCGTTGAAGCCGGTGACCGACGAGCCGTCGAAGCCCATGCCCCGCTCCAGCGCGCCCTCCAGCTCCGAGGCGGTGATGGCAAAGCTCTTCAGCCGCCCGACCACATCGGTGAACCACAGCAGCACGAACTTGATGTCGCGCTCACTCGCCTCGCGCAGCACCTCCGCGCGCGCGCCCGCCAGATCACGGGTATCTGAGATTAGCGTCACGAAATGACCTCCCTGACTCGATGTACGGCACAAAAAAACGCCCCCAGACGGCGGATCCGAGAAGATCCGTCACCTGGAGGCGTCGTTGCCTCTGCCGGCCCCGCCGTTGGAGCCGACTCACACACGATACACAAGCGTTCGGATCAGTCCGCCACCACCGCGATCAGCGCGTCTGCCACCGACGGGTCGAACTGGCTGCCCGAGTATCGCTCCAGCTCCAGCACCGCCTCTGAAACGGGCAACGCGGCTCGATACACCCGGTCGGAGGTCATCGCGTGGTAGGCATCGCATGCCAGGATGATGCGCGCACCCAAGGGGATCGCCTCGCCTGAGAGCCCATTCGGGTAGCCGCTGCCGTCCCAGTGCTCGTGGCAGGCGATCACCAGCTCCCGGGCGCCGTCCAGCGCAGCCACCGGCTCGATGATGCGCGCTCCCAGCTCGGGATGCCGGCGCATCACCTCCCACTCCGGTTCGGTCAGCGGCGCGGGCTTGTTCAGGATCAGCGAGGGGATCCCGATCTTGCCGATGTCGTGCAGCACCGCGCCCAACGTGATGTCACGCAGCTCCTGCCCGTCCAGCCCCAATCCGACGGCGACGTTCAGGCACAGGCTCTCGAGCTGGTTGGCGTGCTCCCCGGTGTACTCATCCTTGGTCTCCAGCGCGGTGGCCAGCGCTTGCACGGTTGCCATGAAGGCGTCATCCAGCTCCTCGTACAACATACGGTTGGTGAGGGCGATCAGCGTCTGGTCGGCGATCCCCTGCAGCATCCTGCGCTCGAGTGCCGACGGGGTGCCGCGCCGCGGGCCACGCTGCACCACGATCGCAGCGCGGTTGGCGGAGCGCTCGCCGACCGCGACCACCGCGAAGGTGGTGCCTTCAGGGACGGCGTTCAGCCGCCACGTGATGGCTGTGGTCGCCGACGCGTGCCGAATTGTCAGGTCGCGCCGGTCGAGCGCGCCGGCAAACAGCGCATCGCCGGCGTCCACGCTCAGGTCGGCCAGCCGCGCCGATTCGTCGGGCGTATACCCGCGGGTCGCCGCCACACGCATGTGGTCGCCGTTGCGGAGCCAGACCGAAACCGCGGCACATTCGACCAGCCGATCGGCCGCTGCCGCCAACATGCCGGCCACGCCCTCGACCCCGGTCTGCGCGCCCAGCGCCTCGCCCAGATCGAGCAGCGCCTGCGACGCGCGGGCCTGCTCGGACGCCGTGCGATAGAGCACCACCGCGCGATAGGCGACCGCAGCCCGGGCGGCGACCCGCTCGACCTGCTCGAGATCGGCATGCGAGAAGCGCCCGGCGCCGAGGCGCGCGACGATCACCACCGCCGCCACCGCACCGTCGACCAACACCGGCACCACCAGCAACGACTCGTCGGCGCACGAGGACTCGATGATCTTGGAGGCGTGCGGCTCGATACGGGTGTTGGGGATCAGGCGGGCTCGGCCGTCCAGCACCGCTCGTCCGGCCGCCCCCACTCCGGGGGCGCAGGCTGCGTCGATGGCCGCGTCAGGACAGTCGTCCTGGCCGATCCCGCACCGCACCATCGGGGCGACGCGATTGTCGCCCGCGCCCGGGAGGTAGACACGGCAGGCGTCAAAATCGAGCACCGACTTGAGCGAGTCCACCACCGCCCAGCCGACCTCGGTCTCCGAGCCGGCCTCCTCCAGCGGAGGGCCGGTACGCCGATCACGCCGGGAGGCGTCGGCTTCGGCCGCCGCGGCGGCCACCAGCTCACTCGTGTACAGCTCGCCGGCGGTGAACTCGTGGCCGGGGGAGGCGGATCCCAGCAGCACCGCCAACCGGCGGCCGCTGCGGCGGACGGGCACTGCAAGCAGCGTCTGGTCCCCGTCCCGCCATTGCAACGGCCGCTCGGTCGCTCCGGACACCGCGGTCTGCACGCTGTGTCGACGGATGCGGCGGCGGCGATCCCTGCGCCGGGCCCACCATCCGATCTCACCATCGATGGTCACGAACCGGGCCTCGTCCAGTGGCAGCACGTCGGCCAGCGCTCGGCAGGCCGCCGCCGGCAGCGCGTCGCTCTCCACCCCGGCGAGCTCGGCCACGACCTCCCCCACCGGCCGGCCGGCTCCCGGGTGGGAGTCGTCGGCATGAGGAAACGCGCGAGGGGAGCCAGTGACCACGGCGCCCTACGCTAGTGACAGGTCGCCGCCATGGACATCCCCCAATCGCGGTAATGACCCTCCCGCCGTTGGCGGTTGATGAGAGCTGTCAGGTAAACGGCGACAGCAACGCGTACAGCCCGGCCGCCACCAACGCGGCGGCGGGGAGCGTCAACACCCACGCAACCACGATGTTGGCCGCCACTCCCCAACGCACGGCCGACAGCTTGGTGGTGGCACCGGCGCCCATAACGGAGCCGGCGATCACCTGGGTGGTCGAGATCGGGAAGCCGTTGCGCGCGGTGAACCACAGCACCAGGCTGGCGGTGGTCTGAGCGGCGAAGCCCTGGTGAGGCTCGAGCTTGGTGATGCGCGTGCCCATGGTGCGCATGATCCGCCAGCCGCCCACGTAGGTGCCGATCCCGAGCGCCAGTCCCGCGCCGAGCTTGACGTACCAGGGGATGTAGAACGAATCGATGTGGTGGGTGGAGTAGAGCGCCAGCGCGATCACCCCCATCGTCTTCTGGGCATCGTTGGTGCCGTGCAGAAACGCCATCAATGTGCCCGACGCGATCTGCAGATGCCGAAACGAGCGGGTCATCGGAGCCGGGCGCACGCGGCGAAATCCCCACAGGATCGCGAGCACGACGGCGCCGGCGAGCACGAAGCCGATCAACGGGCTCTCGGCGGCCGGCACGATCACCTTGTGCCACATCCCGCCCCAGTCGACCGCGGCGGTGCCTCCTCCCGCCACGGCCGCACCGACCAACCCCCCGATCAATGCATGTGAGGACGAGGAGGGCAGCCCCAACCGCCAGGTGGCGAGGTTCCAGGAGATCGCTCCCAGGAGCGCGGCCAGCAGCACGTGCATGCTGACCTCACCGTTCAGCAAGCCGCTTCCCACGGTGTCCGCCACCGCCGTCCAGGCGAACGCGCCGGCCAGGTTCATGACGGCCGCGATCAGCACCGCGGTGCGGGGTGCCAGCGCCCGCGTGGAGACGCTCGTGGCCACGGCATTGGCGGTGTCGTGAAATCCGTTGGTGAAGTCGAAGCCGATCGCAAACACGATCACGACCCACAGCAACAGGTCGTTCATCGGTTCTTGAGATACACGCTCTCGAGCACGTGCGCGGCGTGCTCACAGGCATCCACGGCCTGCTCGAGGCCCTGGTGAATGTCCTTCCACCGGATCACGACCAGCGGGTCGAGACCGTTCGAGAACAGGTTGGCGGTCGCCTGCCGCAACAGCCGGTCGCCCTCATCTTCGAGCGTGTGAATGTCGACCAGAAGCTGACCGGCATCCTTCATGCCGCTCAAGCAGCCGACGGCCTCGGCCAGCTTGTCGACCGCCCGCAGGATCACGCCCGCCTGGTCGACCGCCTCGGCCGGCACCTCCTCCACCCCGTACAGGGTGAGCTGATCGGCCACCTCGTCCATGAAGTCGCAGATGTCGTCGAGCGCCGTGCACAGGTCGTAGATGTCCTCGCGGTCGATCGGGGTGACGAACGTCTTGTGCAGCAGCTGGACGATCTCGTGGGTGACGTTGTCGCCCTCGTGCTCGCGATCCTTGATCTCGTCGACCAGCCCGCTGCGGTCGGGATAGTGCTCGAGCAACTCGAGCAGGAGCCGCGACGTCGCCACCAAATTTTGGGCCGACCGGTCGAACAGGTCGTAGAACTCGCGCGATTCAGGAACCAGGCGGAAGCGTGCCATCGGTTCACCGTACACGCTCCCGGCGGCCCGAGCGCCGTCCGAGCGCCCGGGAATACTGATCCCGGTCTCCCGTGGACAGTCACAGCATCCCTCCCGATCCCCAGCCCGGCGGTGCAGCAGACTCCACCTGCAGCCGCCCGCACGTCTGGCGTTACTGGTGGCCGTGGGCGACATCGCTGACGGGGAAGCCGACCTCCACCACCAACCCGGTGGGTTCGCGAGCCCGGGCCGTGTCCACGTCGACCTGAGCAGGCCGAGATCTATCTTGAGGTGAGCTCCTCGATCGATACCAACCGCAACTGCGGGTCACGCGCGGCTTCGTCTTCGAGGCCCGGGGCAAACCCCGAGCGCGAGAACAGCAGAAGTTTGCAATCCTTCGAGATCTTGAACCCGGCATCGACGAGCGCCGGCAGCTTGAACGTTCTCAAGTCGTACAGAGGCTCTCGATCCATTGGTCTACTCCTCCAGCGACACTCACCAATCAAGGTAACTGTCTTGGTCGCCCCTCTGAGTCCGACGACGTCGATCTCCTCGCCCTGACGCCCCCCGTCGACGTCCCGCAGAGTGTGCGCTGCCGGCCCCCACCAGACCCCCACGCGTTGGGCGACAGCCGCGAGATTGCTGCGCACCCACTGGCGGCAGATTTCCTCGTACACCGGTGCGACGTGGTCGGCCAGCTCCGGCAGGATCAAACTGGTCGTGTGATCGGTGGGGTTCAGCCCAGCCGCGATCTCATCTTGGAACGGGAAGATGAAACGGAACCAGAACCTCGCGAACGGATCGAGCAGTTGGTAGCGCGCGTTTCGGCTACTCGGCGCGGCGCCAATCGGCTGCACGCGGGCGATCAGGTAGAGCTCCGCCAGCTTCTCGAGGTGTGGGGAGATGGCGCCGGATGACACGTTGAGGGCAGACGCCAGGGAACCGACTTCTTTCGATCCTGCCGACAGCTGGGAGAGGATCGAGAAGTAGATGCGAAGATCGCTCAGCTCTTGCGACAAGATCGTCCGCACCTCGTCGTGCAGGGTTCCGAAACGCCCAGCGATGTGCTGGACAATGGCATCGGTGAGATCGCCTTGCCCCATGATGGTCAAATACTGCGGCACTCCCCCGGCGATCGCGTATCGCTCGATTGATTCATCTGCGGTCAGAGACGCCAGGAACTCTCCGGAGTGCCTGAATGGAATCGGCCCGAGCCTGAGAGCGCGAAACCGGCCGTGAAGCGGGTTCCCCTCGTCCCGCAGTTCATCCAGAACTCTGACGGCGGATCCGCAGATCATCAGCCGCAGCCGTGACTGATCTCGTTCGTCCTCCATGACCGCTCGAATTCCATCGAGCATTTCGCGGCGCGACCGCGAGTCCGTGGGGAGCAGATTCTGGAACTCATCGATGACGACGAGCAGATCCTGGCTTCGGCCGGCTCGATAGCAGGCCCTGATCAAGTCCAGGGTGCCGGCGATCTGAGGACGAACGCCGAGCAGCGGCTCGAGCGCATCGGCAAACTCGCCAAACTGGGCCGCCGCCGACTCTGATCGCACCACCAGGACGAGCGCTGCTTTTCCGTGGGCAAATCGCCGGAAGAGCCACGACTTACCGACGCGGCGGCGTCCGTAGAGCAGGAAATCTCGGAGGCGATCCGGGTCGGCCCACCACTCGTCCAAGGCCCCCAGCTCGTCGCGGCGGTTCTTGAACTCGTTTGCAAGGGCCCATTGAAATCGCGTCATGGAATTAGTATAGCGCGTACTAGACTATCCTGCGCTATACTACCTGCCCGCGGTGACGGGACGGCCCGCGGCCTCTACGGCTCGCCGGCAGCGATCTCGAGCGCGCGCCGCTCCTCCGGTGAAAGCTCGACGTCGCTCTCGCCCTCGCGCACGTCCTTGATGTAGATGCGCGCATAGTCGCGCCCTTGGATCGCCGACAGCACGACCCCGGAACCGGAAGCATCGGTGACCACGATCGTTGCCGACTGCTTGCCGCCCGACCCCTCCAGCGCGTCGTAGCGCAGCAGTGCGCGGCGCTGGAGGCAGCCGTCGATCCGGGTGATGGCCGCGCCGGTGGAGTTCTCGACCGCGGTGAATCGCTGCTCGCAGGCCTCCACCCGCGCCAGCAGGCCGACCGCATACTCGACCAGATCGTGGGTACTGCCTCCGACGATGAGCCGCTGGTTTGCGCGCAGCCGGCGCACCACCACCAGCAGGTACACGACCACGATCGCGAGCAGTGCCGCGAGCACGGCCGCGGCTATCGCCACGTACATCGCCGTATCAGTTCGAGTCATTGCGGTGCCAGGAAGGTGACCTGGGTAGACCTGTGGTTGTTGTCGAGACGAACTTCACCCGGGACCTTATGCACTTTAACGGTGATCGTGTAGGGCGTGTTGTACACCGGAGTGTTGGAGCTGTCGAAGATCTGGCCGAAGGTGATTTGGGCCTTCTTGTGCGCCGCCACGCTCGCAATCGTGGCGTGCCGGGTGAGAACCGTCTGGCCGGCGTGGGTCATGATGAAGTCGACCGGGATCTGCACCTCTTCAAAGTTGCCCTTGTTGATCACGGTCACCTGGAAGGCGAGATCGGAGGACTCCTGCACCTGGGTCGGGCCGGACCCCTTCAGCACCTTGCCTGACGGCTTGGCCACGATCTGCCCGACCTCGGTGCCGTGCAGGCCGGTGGGCGGCTTGGACAGGCGCTGGATGGCGGCGCCGAACCCCGAGGGAAGCACCAGGCCGGTGTCACTGGGCGCCAGGAATCGCGACGTGGGCGGCTGGGCGACCGTGTTGTCGGCCTTGAGGATGGCGGTCGAGGCGCCCGAGAACGAATCGGCGTAGATCACGTCGGATGCCAGCAGCTTCTGGGTGCAGGCCGCCATCGGCGTGCCCGCCCCGATCTGCGTCTTGGCAGCGTAGGCGGCGTTGGCGTTCTTGATCAAGCACCTCAGCCCGTTGACCCGGTACTGGAGCGCCTGAAGCAGAAACGGCTGCACCGGCTGGAGCTGCTTGGGCGGGTTGAGGTCGGTGGCGTTCGTGACCGCCGTCTGGGAGGTGGCCAGCTGCTTGTTGAGCTCGGTCTTGAACTGGGTGACCGGCATCTGCGGCGAGAGCATCAGCTTGTGGAAATCATCCCCGGCCGCATTCGAGCTGGCCACGATCGGCCGCAGCGCGTTGAAGTATTTCTGCGACGCGGGCACCGAGCTCCCCCCGAACTGGCTCACGATCAGCCAGCCGATCAGGAGCACCAGGACGATGCCGCCGCCGAGCAACGCCAGCCGGCCGTACTCGAGCGATTGGCCGGTTCCCGGCGGCCGCCCACCGCCACGACTGCCCGTTCGCAGGCGCGGACGCGACCGCCCAGACGGCGGCGGAGAGTCGGCACCTTCGGCACCGGAAGGAGGGGCGCCACCAGCAGGTCGAGTGGCAGCCGTTTCCTGGGTCTTGCTCGGCTCCTCCCAGTCCTCGTCGAAGAAGTCTTCAGGAGGCACAAAAGTCACCCTACCACGGTATACGGACAGGGATTTGCAGGACTCTCGCCGTGTTCCGCCAAAGCTCCTGCCGTGGCACAACCCGCTCAGCTTGACCCCGGATCCGATATGTCCGGTCGCACCGTGGCCGGACGCTACGAGCTTCAGGAGATGCTCGGCAAGGGCGGATTCGGGTCGGTGTACTCGGGTCGCGACTCCGGCGGCAAGGGTGCCGTGGCGGTCAAGGTGTTTCGCCGCAGCGAGGGACTGGCCGCCCGCGCCGAGCGGGAGGCCCGCACCGCCTCCAAGCTGACACACCCCAACATCCACACCGTCGTGGGCGTGGAGTCGGACGACGACAACGCCTATCTGATCTCCGAGCTGGTGGTGGGTGAGCGGTTCGACCGTTCGGAGCTGACCGACGAACAGGCCGTGCGCGCGATCGCGGCCGTGGCCGACGCGCTCGACCATGCTCATTCCCGCGGGGTCATCCACCGCGACGTGAAGCCGGCGAACATTCTCGTGTCGACCGAAGGCGAGGTATGCCTGACCGACTTCGGCATCGCCCGCGACGACGACGCCATGGAGACCACTCTGGAAGAGCGGCTGATGGGAACGCTGTCCTACATGGCGCCCGAGCAGGCGGCGGGCGAGCGGGCATCAGGCGCCACCGACGTGTGGGCAGCCGCGCTGACGCTGTACGCGCACCTGGCGGGGCGAAACCCGTTCAAGGCACGCACGCTGCCCGATCTCCTGGAGAAGCTGCGAGAGGGGGCTCGGCCGCTTTCCGAGGCGCGCCCGGACCTCCCCAGGGCGCTCTCCGACACGCTCACGCGCGCGCTCGATCACGACCCGCGCAAGCGTCCCGACGCGGCCGAGCTGCGAGACCAGCTGCTGGCAGCGCTCCAGCCCGAACCCGAACCCGAACCGGAGGCGGAGGAGGCTGAGCATCGCGCGGCGGCGGCCGAGCCTGCACCGACCGCAGAGCCCCGCCGCGTACCGCTCGCCCACCCGCTCACCGCACGCGTGGCCACCTCCGGTCTGGCGGCGGCCACCACGCTGTACGTGCTGACCGCATTCCCGGTGTATCCCACCCAGTGGTCGCTGCCGCTGGCGGCGGTGATGGCCGCAATCGCCTGGTTCCGGCCGCCGGCGGCGCTGACCGCCGGCGCGGTCATCTGCGTTCCGGCGTTCTGGAACCTGGCCGAGGCGGCCGGCCTGCTGTGGATCGGCATGGCCGCGCTGTGGATCAGGTATGCCCGCGACTGGGAGCGCAACCGCGTGCTGGCGCCGCTGCTGGCCTGGCCCCTGGCATTGATCGGGCTGGGGCCGGCCTTCGTGCTGGTCGCGGCGACCGCGCCCACCACCCGCCGCCGCATCGCCGAAGCGACTCTGGGCGCAATCATCGTCTTGACCGCAGGCGGGCTGGTACCCAAAGCCGCAACCCGCGGCGTGGCCGGTGCCAACGACCCGCTGGTGTACCTCCAGGTGCTGGCGCGAGCGCCGGAGGCGACGGGTGTGGCCGTCGCCATGGTCGTGTTCGCAGCGATCCTGCCGCGGGCCTGGAACGAGCCGTCGGGCCGGCGCGCGCAGGCCGTGGCGGTTTGGGGAATCGGTTTTGGCCTGGCAATGCTCGCGGTGCCCCTGCTTTCGGGATCGGCCGGGGAGACGTGGCAGCAAGTGGCCTTGGTGGCGTGCGTCGCGGCTATAATCCCGGCCGCCTGGGCGCTGGTGCTCCCGCGGGTCAGCTTCGGTCGGTGAACCGGGTGCACCTCGGACGCCGGAACTCTCCCCCCTATCGAGTATGAGCGTGCTACGCAACATCGAGCGGAAAATCGGTGACCTGGTCGAGGGGGCGTTTGGAAAAACGCTCCGCTCGGGGGTGCAGCCGGTCGAACTGGCGCGCAAACTGGCCAAGGAGATGGACGACCACCGCACCATCTCGATCCATCGCGTGTACGTGCCCAACAGCTACACGGTGCACCTCAACCCCGAGGATCGCGAGCAGTTCGCCGCCTACGAGCAGCAGATGACCAACGAGCTCGAGGAGTATCTGGCCGAGCACGCCCGCCGCGAGGGTTACAGCCTCACAACCCGGCCCAGAGTGTCGCTGGAAACCGAGCCGGAGCTGTCGGTGGGCCTGTTCGGGATCTCGGTCGAAAGCAGCGAGCCGGCCGAAGCCGGTGTGGTCGCCCCGCCGCCGTTGCCGGTGCCCCCGCTGCCAGAGCCGACCGCCGCCCCGGAAGTGGTCGCTCCACCGGTGGTGCCCGTGCCTCTGCCGCCGCCCACGGGCGAGACGATGGTGTACGCCCCCGTGCCGCCTCCCGAGCCCGAGCCCGAACCCGAGGCTCCCACCGAGGTGGCCACGCTCACATGGAGCGGCGAGACGGTCGAGCTGACCCGCCAGGTGTCGACCATCGGCCGCTCCTCGAGCTGCGCCATCGTGGTGCACGACGCCAATGTGTCGCGCACTCACGCCGAGATCCGGCGGATCGGCGAGGGCTACTCGCTGGTCGACCTGGGATCGACCAACGGCACCGAGGTCAACGGCCTCACAGTCAGCGAGACGGCGCTGATGAACGGGGACGTGATCAGCGTGGGCCAGACCCAGCTCACGTTCGAGCGCCGCCTTGGTTGAACAACTTCTGCTCGCACTCAAGATCGGGTTCGTGGTGCTGCTGTACCTCTTTATCTGGAGGGTCATCCGAGTGGCTTCACGAGATATGCAGGTCGGGCAGGAAAGCATGATCCTGACCCCGTCCCGACCACCGCCGCCGGTGCCTCAGCGGGCGGTGGGCGGGCTGGTGGTGACCAGCAGCCCCGAGCTGGAGGTGGGTTCACGGATCCCCATCTCCCACGAGCTTGTCGCCGGGCGGGGATCGGCCGTGGACATCGCATTGGAGGCCGACGGGTATGCATCCGGCCGCCACTGCCGCATCGTGCGCGGCCAGGAGGCAGACGTGATCGAGGATCTGCACTCCACCAACGGCACCTTCGTCAACGGCCAGCGACTGAACGGCACCCGCACGCTGGCGCAGGGCGACACGATCACGATCGGCCAGACCCAGTTCGCCTACGAGCGTGGCGCATGAGACGGATCGTCGACCGCGCCGGGGCCACCCAGACGGGCAACGTGCGCCGCCTGAACGAGGACTCCTACCTGATCCGCGAGCCGCTGTTCATGGTCGCCGACGGGATGGGCGGCGCCCAGGCGGGAGAGATCGCTTCGCGCATGACCACCGAGGAGTTCGCCCAGGTCGACCTGATCCCCCCGCGCGGCGAGGACACGCTGCGTGAGGTGATCGTGGCCGCCAACGCCAAGATCAACCTGCGCGCCGCGGGTGACAGCAACGTGGCCGGCATGGGTACGACCGTGGCCGCGGCCCTGGTCGGCGATGACGGCCAGATCGCGTTTGCCTACGTGGGAGACAGCCGCGCCTATCTGCTCCGCAGCGGTGAGCTGCAACGTCTGACCGAGGATCACTCGCTGGTCGGTGAGCTGGTGCGCCAGGGTGAGCTGACCGAGGCCGAGGCCGAGCAGCATCCGCAGCGAAGCGTGATCACCCGGGCGCTGGGTGCCGAGCCGGAGGTGCGTGTGGACACCTTCACGATCGACTCCCAGCCGGGCGATGTGGTGCTGCTGTGCAGCGACGGGCTCACCACCATGGTGGACGAACAGACGATCGGCCGCCTGCTGCACGACCATGCCGATGCCAACGCCGCAGCCGCTGAGCTGGTGCGGGCGGCGCTGGCGGCGGGCGGCGAGGACAACGTCACCGTGGTGATCTTCCGGATCGATGAGCTGCCCGACGGGGACGACGATGAGCAGACCCCGGGTGAGCACGTGCTTCCCGCCGAGCTGTGGCTGGGAGGCGCCTCCGAGGACGATCAGCCCGCCGACCACGGGAGCGGCGGTGGCGCACTCAAGATCGCGCTGGGGGCAATCGCCGGAGTGGTGCTGGTCGGCGTGGTGGCGGTGGCCGCGGTTGCAGGGTTGCGCTGGAGCCATTTCGTCGGCGCCGACGAACGCACCGGACAGGTGGCCATCTACCAGGGGGTGCCGTTCGAGCTGCCTCTGGGGATGAAGCTGTACCGCGAGACGTTCGTCTCCAACGTGCCGTACCGCTCGCTCAGCGCCGCCCAGCGTACGCGCCTGTTCGACCACCGGCTGCGATCCGATTCCAGCGCGCAAGCGGCGATCCAGCCGCTGGAGATTCCCTGATGATCAGGGCGATGCGCACTCCGCGGATGCGCGAGTTGGTCAACCTCGGCTACGTCGGGCTGCTGAC
Source organism: uncultured Actinomycetes bacterium (assembly GCA_963727235.1). GTDB lineage: Bacteria > Actinomycetota > Thermoleophilia > Gaiellales > JAICJC01 > CAVPTL01. Next base: position 65,000 of record CAVSFZ010000016.1, on the reverse strand, counting down.
CGCGATCGGATTTCTGGCCGTCTACACCGCCCGTCAGCAGGACATCCAGTCCACCTCCCTGGTGTATGCCGGGATGTTCCTGGGGCTGTTCGTGGTCGCGCACCTGGTGGTGCGGGCAGGGCTGCCCCAGGCCGACCCCTGGCTGCTGCCGCTGGCGGCGCTGATGTCTGCCATCGGGCTGATCGAGATCTACCGGCTGGACCCGGTGCTGGCCCGCGATCAGTCGGTGTGGATCATCGTCGGATTGCTGGGATTCGCCGGGCTGATCTTCGTGCTCCGCGACCACCGCCGACTGGAGAACTACAAGTACACGCTGGCGGCCACAGCGGTGCTGTTGCTGGTGATCACGATGATCGCCGGCACCACCGTCAACGGCGCCAAGCTGTGGCTGCGCTTCGGCGGCGTGCAGGTGCAGCCGGGAGAGTTCGCCAAGCTCCTGCTGGTGATCTTCCTGGCCGGCTATCTGCGCGAGAAGCGCGAGGTGCTGACGTTCGCCCACCGGCGCATCCTCGGGATCGGGATACCCGCCATGAAGCATTTCGGGCCGTTGCTGCTGATGACAGGGCTGGCGCTGATCGTGGTGGCGGTGATGAACGACCTCGGCACCGCGCTGCTGCTGTTCGGGATCTTCCTGGCAATGCTGTACGTCGCCACCGGCCGGCATGCCTACACGGTGGTCGGGCTGGGGCTGTTCTTCGCCGGGTCGTGGTTCGTCTACCACAACATCGCCCACGTCCACGAACGGTTCCAGATCTGGCTGAACCCGTGGGACACCCCTCAGACCACCGGCTACCAGATCGTGCAGTCGATCGAGGCGATCGCCGACGGCGGAGTGTTCGGGACCGGCCTGGGCAAGAGCTTCCAGCTGGTGGGATCGCCGCCGCACCCGATCATCCCGGCGGCCCAGACGGACGGCATCTACGCGGTGTGGGCCGATGAGGCCGGACTGGCCGGCGCCGCCGGCCTGCTGCTTGTCTACCTCCTGTTTGCCTACCGCGGCTTCAAGATCGCGACCCTGGCGCAGGACGGGTTCTCGACGCTGCTGGCGGCCGGGCTGACGTTTGCCTTCTCGCTGCAGGCGTTCCTGATTGTGGGAGGCGTCACCCGGCTGGTGCCGCTGACCGGCATCACGCTGCCGTTCGTGAGCTACGGCGGCTCCTCGATCGTCTCCAACTTCCTGCTGCTGGCGCTGCTCTTGATGGTCTCCAACCGCACCACCCGGGATCGGCGATGAACCACCAGATCACCAACCTGTTCCGGCTGTGCGCGATCGGCTTTGCGGTGCTGATCTCGTTCACCGCCTACTGGCAGATCTGGGCGGCCGATTCGCTGGCGGTGCGCCAGGACAACGCACGGCTGGTGTACCGCCAGCTGCAGATCAAGCGTGGCCTGATCTTCGCCGCCAACGGGCGCACCGTGCTGGCGCGAAACCACAAGTCGACCCACGATGCCCAGACGATCTACACCCGCCGATACCCATTCGGAGGGCTGTTCGCCCAGGTGGTCGGATACAACACCGTCGACCAGGGCCGCACCGGCATCGAACTCTCCTATAACGACTTCCTGACGTCCTCCAACGCCAACCTCTCGACCGAGCTGCAGAACCTGGGCGACTCGCTGCGGGGCCGCACCATCACCGGCGACAACCTGATCACCAGCCTGTCGCTGCCGGCCCAGCGGGCGGCCATGGCAGGGCTCGGTCAGATGCGCGGCGCGGTGGTGGCGATCCAGCCGTCGACCGGGCGGGTGCTGGCGATGGCATCCACGCCGACCTTCAACCCCAACCACGTGGTCACCAACTTTCCCAAGCTGAACCGGACCGGCTCCGGCGCGCCGCTCCTGAACCGGGCCACGCAGGGGCTGTACACCCCCGGGTCGACGTTCAAAACGGTCACCGCCACGGCCGCGCTCAAAAGCCGCAAGTACACCCCCACCTCGCCGCTGACCCCGGCACCGTCGTGCATCAAGGTGTTCGTACCACTGTGCAACGCCGGCTTGGAATCGTTCGCTCCGCTCGACCTGACCGATGCCTTGACCTACTCGGTGAACACGGTATTCGCCCGGATCGGGCAGAGCATCGGCTCCCAGAAGCTGCGAAACGCGATGGGCGAGTTCGGGTTCTTCTCCCCGCCGCCGATCGACCTGCCGGGTGACGAGGTCGTGTCCTCCGGCCTTTATCGCAACGGCCGGCCGATCCCTGAGTCGTCGCCCATCGACGTCGCCCGTACGGCCATCGGTCAAGGCAACCTGGCTGTCACACCGCTGCAGATGGCCGAGGTGGCGGCGACCATCGCCAACGGTGGCGAGCGGATGCAGCCGTCGCTGGTGGACAAGGCGATCTCTCCTGGCGGTTCAACCGTCTATCAACAGCACCCGCAGGCGATTCAGCGGGTGATGTCGAACCAGACAGCACAGGACATGACTGAGATGATGCAGCGGGTGGTCGACGAGGGCACCGGCACCGAGGCCCAGATCGGAAACCTTTCGGTTGCAGGCAAAACCGGGACAGCCGAGATCGGCGCCCCCGGCTCCAACATCTACACATCGTGGTTCATCGCGTTCGCTCCGGGGGCTCCCGGAGAGACGCCCAAGATCGCCGTGGCGGTGGTGATCGACCGCACAACACAGTTCGGCGGACAGGTCGCAGCACCAATCGCGGCCGACGTGATCAGGGCATATCTCGGTACAAACGTGGCACAGTAGGCACTCTGAATGGACGAACCTCCTTTCGACAACGGCAATCTGTTCGACAATCGCTACCGGCTGGGGCGGCGGCTCGGCTCCGGCGGCATGGCGGATGTCTACCTGGCCACCGACGAGCTGCTGGGCCGCCAGGTCGCGATCAAGATCCTGTCGGATCGGTACGCGCGCGACGACGGGTTCGTTGAGCGATTCCGACGCGAAGCGTCGGCCGCCGCCGGCCTCAACCACCCCAACATCGTGGCCGTGTACGACCGCGGTGAGGCCGAGGGCACCTACTACATCGCGATGGAGTTCCTGGACGGGCCGACCCTGAAGCAGGAGATCACGGAACGCGCACCGCTGCCCGAGGCCGAGGCCATCGGCTGGGCCACCCAGGCGCTGGATGCGCTCGACTTCGCCCACCGGCGAGGCGTGATCCATCGCGATGTGAAGCCGCACAACATGGTGCTGACCGACGACAATCGGCTCAAGGTCACCGACTTCGGCATCGCCCGCGCGCAGAACACCCAGGAGATGACCGAGGTCGGTTCGATCGTGGGGACGGCTCAGTACCTGTCTCCCGAGCAGGCCCGCGGCCAGACTGTGGGACCGCAGTCCGACCTGTACTCGATGGGCATCGTGCTGTACGAGATGCTCACCGGCGAGCTGCCGTTCACCGGCGACGGCGCCGTCGACATCGCCATGAAGCAGGTGTCCGACCAGCCCCCGTCGCTGCGCAGCCGAAACCGGCTGGTTACGCCGGAGCTGGAGCAGGTGGTCATGCGCGCGCTGGCCAAGGATCCGGCGCTGCGCCACTCCTCGGCGCGGGCGATGGCCGATGAGCTGCGGCGGGTGTCCCGGGGCGGGGCGGTGTCAGCCGATACACAGCAGGCGACCCAGGTGATCTCGGCCCAGCAGGCCGCCGCGACCGCGGTGATTCCGCCACCGCCACCCCAGTCTCCCGCAGGACCCAAGCGCAGCCTGCTGCCGTGGCTCTTGGTGGTGCTGTTCCTGGTGGTTGCCGCCGGTATCGGACTGGTCGTCTACCAGCAGCTGCAGGGCGACAAGGTGACGGTGCCCCAGGGCCTGGCCGGAGACACGTGTGCGGCCGCCCAGGCCAAGTTGACGCAGGCGGGGCTCAATGGGAAATGCACACGTGTGTCGTCCACCAATGTCCGCCAGGGCCGTGTGATCCGAACCAGCCCCACCGGCGGATCGAGCGTCGACAAAAACTCGAACGTGACCATCTACGTCAGCGCCGGGCCGTCGGCCAAGCAGCTCCCCGACGTCAGCGGGAAGTCGGTCCAGGATGCCACCGCCGCCCTCGCGGACGCAGGCTTCAAGACCGTGGAGGTGAACCCCACCCAGCTCGACTCGCCGAAGCAGTCTGCCGGCGACGTGGTCTCGACCAACCCCAAACCCGGCAAGGTCTACCCGGTCTCGACCACGATCACGCTCAACCTGGCGTCGGGCAACGTGGTCGTTCCCGACGTGTCCGGACTCAACTGCAACCAGGCCCATCAGAAGCTGCAGGCCCAGACGCTGAACGGCACCTGCACCCGGGTCAACAGCACCGATACGCCCGTGAACCAGGTGATCGATACGTCGCCCGGCGCCACGACGCTGGTGCCGCAGGGCACCTCGATCACCATCAACATCTCTGACGGGCCGGGGCAGGGCACGGTCCCGGCTGTGATCGGCCTGACCGAGGCCGACGCCACCACCGCGCTCGAGCAGAACGGCTTCCGGGCGGGCTACATCAACCACAACACCTGCAACCAGGCCCAGGACGGCCTGGTGGACGGGCAGAGCGTGACCGGGGGCCAACCGGCGCCGCAGGGCTCCAAGATCTACATCCGCGTCGCCCACTACAACGTCTCCGGCAACTGTCCGCCCCCACCGACGACATGAGCAGCGGCCCGCGCATCCGGGTCGCCGTGGTGTACGGGGGTCGCAGCTCGGAGCACGACATCTCGGTGCAGTCGGGCCGCTCGGTGGTGGCGGCGCTCGACCCCGCCCGATACGACGTGGTCGAGATCGAGATCAAACGCTCCGGCGCGTGGCAGCTGGAGTCACCGCCGGACGAGCCCGGCGAGTCGCTGGCCCTGGCGCCGGGCGAAACCGGCGCGGTGATTCCCCGGGCGGGCGGCTCGCTCACCCAGGCCCGCACGATCGACCCGATCGACGTGGTGCTGCCGATCCTGCACGGCCCGTTCGGGGAGGACGGCACCATCCAGGGGATGCTGGAGATGGTGGGGTTGCCCTACGTCGGCTCCGGGGTGACCGGTTCGGCGGTCACCATGGACAAGGATCTGGTCAAGCCGCTGCTCGCCAGCGTCGGCGTTGCCACCGCTCCCAGCGTCACCTTCCGGGCCCGCGTGGCGGTCGACCACGAGGCTGAGCTGGCGGCGGCCGGGATCGGCCCGCCGTGCTTCGTCAAGCCCGCCCGGTTGGGGTCGAGTGTGGGGATCTCCAAGGTCAACTCGATCGACGAGCTGGAACCCGCGCTGGAGCTGGCGTTCAGGCACGATTCCAAGGTGCTGGTCGAGCAGATGGTGGAGGGCCGCGAGGTGGAGTGCGGCGTGCTTGGTAACGACGAGCCGATCGTAAGCCTGCCCGGCGAGATCACGATCGAGGCGGACTGGTATGACTTCGACGCCAAGTATCAGCCTGGCGGTATGGAGCTGATCGTGCCGGCGGAGTTGAGCCCGGAGGTGACCGACGAGCTGCAGCGGGCGGCCCAGATCGCGTTCGCCCGGTGCGAATGCGCAGGGATGGCCCGCATCGACTTCTTCGTGACCCCGGACGACCGCGTGATCCTGAACGAGATCAACACGATTCCCGGCTTCACCGAGACCAGCGTCTATGCGCGCCTGTTCGAGGCCTCCGGGATCCCCTACGCCGAGCTGCTCGACCGGCTGATCGAGCTCGCCCTGGAACGCCACCGCGAGTCCGCCCAGTACGCCTACTGAATAATTGGTGCCAGGCACCAATTATTCACGCCGGGCGGCGGTGGTGAATAACGGTGCAATCTTCTGCGTAGACAGAACCGGGGTTGCTCCCTATGTTGAGGTTATGTCCCGCTTTCGTGCTCCAGCCTGCGCGACCCTGCTCGCACTCACGTTGACCGCGTGCGGCCAGGCGAGCTCGCTGCCGGCTCCCACCAACGCTCCCGATATCTCACCCACCTCGCTGGCGGCGTTCGCCCACGCCACCTCCACGGCGGGCAGCGCCCGGATCGCCATGACGATGAAGGTGCCGGCAGACACCGGCTTGGTCACGGTGAGGGCCAACGGCAAGTTCACCACCGGAAATCCGGTGCAGGGAGAGATGTCCCTGGCCCTCGCCGGCAACCAGGGCAAGCGCATCCGGATGCAGGAGAAGATCGTGTGGCCGGTCATCTACATGCGCTCGCGGGTGTTCCGGCAGGCGATTCCCGGTTCGAAGCCGTGGCTCAAGATCGACGTCACCAAGATTCCCGGCGGCAATGCACTGAACGCGCTGGCCGGCGCTTCGAACAACAACACCGATCAGGCGCTGGCCTATCTCAAGGGTGCGTCCAGCGATGTCCAGAACCTGGGCAAGTCGAAGGTACGCGGCGTGACCACAACCCACTACCGGGCGCAGATCAACTTCGCCAAGGTGCTCAAGAACATGACGCCGAAGGTGCGCGCAGCCAGCCGCTCAGCGATCCACCAGCTCTCGATCGCAACCGGCAAGGTGACGATGCCGATGGACTTCTGGATCGACGCCCAGGGCCGCCTGCGAGCCGAGCAGTACTCGATCGACTCGGCGACCCACAGCGGTGTGCTCTCAACCCGCATCGAGCTGTACGACTTCGGCGTGGCGGTGCACGTCACCGCACCGCCCGCGTCGCAGACGTCCGAGCTGCCGACGTCTTAGAAGTCCATCGGTTCGATCGCGTCGTGCTCGAGGGCGCGACGGAACCGTTCCAGCTGCTCGGTCATGTTCTCGCGGGTGACGCGATCCAGCACCTCGATCAGGCGATCGGTATCGGCGGCCAGCACGTCGTCGTAGCGCTCGACCTCGGGCTGCTCGAACACGTCACTGGTACGCCACCGGCAGTCGGGACACCGTACCACCAGCTGCCAGCGCATATCCGAGACCTCATGCCAGTCCAGCGGGTGCACACGATCGCCGCCACAGGCCGGGCAGAGCTCGATGCGACGCACGTGCGGGAGCTCGACATGGGGCATCTCTGCCATGTCGGCGCCGGCCGCGACTGACTGCGGAGCGGGGGCCAAATACACAATCTCGACCACCTTGCCGCTTGGGAGTGTGATCCGTTTGATCTGAAAACTTGCCATCGGTTCTTTGTGCTATGAGGAGGGTCTGACCCCTGTATCGGCTGTGACGGCAGGTGCTTGAGCCCTTCCGGCCGTGTGCTACAGTCGTGGCGTGTCACCGAATCTCCTCAGTTGAACGGCGCGCGGCTGCGCGCCGCACTTCCCCCGCCGTCCTGCTTGCCTGGAGACTTGCTCGTGACCACCGCACCGACAACCGCTATTCATCGCCTCGCCTTCGGCCGCGCGATCTCTGTTACCGGCTGGGAAGCCGGCTGGATCGCCCTGATGGTGGCCGTGTACGCACGCACGCATTCGACCGTGTGGATGTCGGCTGCGCTGTTCTTCACGATCGCAACCGCAGGCCTCGTGGCACCGATCGCGGGCGCCCTCGGCGATCGCTACGACCGGCGGCTGGTGATGGTCTCCTCCGAGCTGGTGACGGCAGTGTTCGCCGTCGGCATGGTGTTCGCGCATGCGCCACTGCTGCTGGTGGCGCTGTCTGCCCTGGCCAGCCTGGCCCAAGCGCCGTTCATGCCCGCCTCCACCGCGAGCGTGCCCAATCTCGTGCCCGACGACCGGCTGGAGTGGGCCAACTCGACCGTGTCGGTGGGAAGAAACATCGGCTCGCTGCTGGGACCGCTGGTCGGCGGTGTGCTGGTGGCCGCCATCGGAGCGTCGGGAGTATTTGCCATCGCCGCCGTCGCTGCGCTGCTTTCCGCAGCGACGGTGGCATCGGTCTCAGGCAACTTCGGCGGTCGGGTCGCACATCACGGCGAGCACGGTGAGCTGCGCGCCGGATTTGTGTTCGTGTGGCACTCGCCGGTGCTGCGCGGGATGACCGCGGCGTGGATGGTGCTGTTGTTCCTGCTCGGGCCGATCCTCGTGGCCGAACTGCCACTGGCGCACGAGTTCGGGCAGGGAGCGGCCGGGTACGGCGTCATCGCCGCCTGCTGGGGCGGCGGTGCCATCGCCGGGTCGTTCCTCGGCAGGATCACCACCGTCCGCAGCGAGAGCGGCACCATGATCTGGGGCTGCGTGCTGATCGGCGCCGGCTTTGCGGTCGTCTCGGGCGCGCCGATTTTCGCAGTCGCCATGCTGGGAATGATCGTGGCAGGCATGTCCGAAGGGACGGTCTCCGTCGCCGAGATGACGCTGATCCAGCGATTCACCCCCGACGCCGTGCGGGCGAGGGTCAACTCGGCCACCGAGGCCGCCGCCATGGGTGCGTTCGCGTTGTCATTCCCCCTGGCCGGGTTCATCATCAACGTGGTGGGAGTGCGCGGCGCCTACGCGCTGGCCGCGCTCGGCTGCGTGCTGGCGGCGGGGATCCTGGTTCCGACTATGCGGGCGGCCGCCCGTCAGCCTGTTGCGATCGAGCACGGCCGCAGCGAGGACGCCGTCGCGGTCTCATATCCGAGCCGCGAGATCGCATGACGATTCTCAGCGGCTCTCAGCTCCTGTTGGCGCTGTTGGAGCTGGCGATCCCGGCCACGATCCTCCTGCTCGGCATCTGGCTGATCCTGGACGTGCTGCGGCGACGTGACATCTCGGCTCTCAAGAAGGTGCTCTGGATCGTGTTTGCTCTGGCGATCCCGTACCTTGGCATCCCGGCCTACCTCGGCGTGCACGCGTTCAGCCGGACGGATCTCTCGCGGGCCAAGCAGTGGACCTGGCTGATCGCGATGCTGCTGCTCTTCGTCGTCTTCGCGTCGGCGTACGTCATCATCAACCGCAGGCTGCTCGCCGAGCGGAGGTCCGGCCGGGTCGCTGCGGATTAGTCGCCGGCGGCCGCCAATGCCGGCGCGCCGCACGCAACTGCGACGGCCTCTGAGAGGATGTCGAGCGCCTCATCCAGCTGCTCGTCAGTTGCAACCAGCGGTACCAGCACACGAATGCAGTTGCCGTCGAGACCGGCCTTGAGCACGATCAGCCCGCGCTGGGCGGCCTGCTCGAACACGGCCGTGGCAATCGCAGGGGCCGGCTGCTTGGTGGCAGGATCGGTCACGAACTCGAGCGCCAGCATCGGCCCCAGCCCGCGGACGTCGCCCACCTGCGGATGAAGCCGGGCAAGCCCTTCGAGGCGCTGCCGGATGCGGTCGCCGATGGCCGTTCCGCGGTTCAGAAGGTCACGGCGCTCAAACTCCTCCAGCACCGCCAGCCCGGCGACACAGCCCAGCGGCGACCCCACATACGTGCCGCCGATGGCCGAATCGTGCGGGGCATCCATCAGCTCTGCGCGGCCGAGCACACCCGAGAAGGGCACCCCGGCTGCGATCGACTTGGCGACGGTGATCAGATCGGGCTCGACCCCGAAGTGCTCGATCGCGAAGAACTTCCCGGTGCGCCCGAAGCCCGACTGCACCTCATCGGCGATCAACACGATGCCGAACTCATCGGCGATCTCGCGCAGGCCCGGCAGAAATGCGGGCGGGGGAACCACGAATCCACCCTCACCCTGCACCGGCTCGACGATGATCGCAGCCACGTTCTCGGCGGCCACGTGAGTGGTGAACATCCTGCGCAGCTCCGCCAGCGCCTCGCCGGCGGGGTCGCTGCCGGGCCAGCGGTAGGGGTTGGGGAACGGCGCGCGGTAGACCTCGGCCGCGAACGGCCCCATCCCGGCCTTGTACGGGTGCGGCTTGGAGGTCAGCGACATCGCCATCAGCGTGCGACCGTGGAAGGCGCCCTCGAAGGCGATCACGGCCTGCCGGCCGGTGGCCAGCTTGGCCACCTTGACCGCGTTCTCGACCGCCTCCGCGCCCGAGTTGAAGAAGGCGGCCTTCTTCGGCCCGGTGATCGGCGCCCGTGTCAGCAGCTGCTCGGCCATCTCGACGTAGGCCTCGTACGGCACGATTGTGAAGTCGGTGTGCAAGAACTTGTCGATCTGCTCGTGCAGGGCGCGGGACACCGCGGCATTGGTATGGCCGACGTTGAGGCAGCCGATGCCGCCGGACCAGTCCAGGAAGGTGTTGCCGTCCACGTCGGTGATCACGCAGCCGTGCCCGTGATCAATCACCACCGGCATGTAGATGTCCTTGAAATTTGCGACCGAAGCGCGCTTGCGATCAAGGATCGCGCGCGACTTGGGTCCGGGCACCTCGGTGCGCAGATCAACGCTCTTGCCCACAAACCACCTCCTGGTCTGGCCCTGGTCGAAAGCGATTCAGGTTACCACGACGGTTTGCACAAACCCAAGATGCCGAGCATCTAGACTGCGGCGTGATGGTGCTCTCCGATCGCACGATCCGCGAGGAGATCGCCGCCGGGCGGATCCGGATCGACCCGTTCGACGATGCGATGGTGCAACCCTGCTCCGTGGATGTCACGGTCGGGGATGCGTTCCGCGTGTTCCGTAACTCCCGCTACCCGTACATCGACGTCAAGGTGCCGATGGAGGATCTCACCGAGCTGGTCACCGTTACCGGGGAGGAGGCGTTCATCCTGCACCCGGGCGAGTTCGTGCTGGGGGTCGTGGCCGAGCGGGTCTCGCTGCCCGACGACATCGTGGCCACGCTGGACGGCAAGAGCTCGCTGGGTCGGCTGGGGCTGGTGGTGCACCAGACGGCGGGCGTGGTCGATGCCGGCTTTGACGGACACATCACGCTGGAGCTGGCAAACGTGGCCAACCTCCCGATCACCGTCTACCCGGGCATGCGCATCGCCCAGCTGAGCTTCATGGCGCTGACCACGCCCGCCGACAACCCGTACGGCTCCGGGGCGCTCGGGTCGAAGTATCAGGGCGGCAGGGCCGAGCCCACACCCAGCCGCTACCACCTCAACTTCGCACCGCGGCCATGAGGGTGCTGGTCACCGGCGCGTCCGGTTACGTCGGCACCCGGCTGGCCGACCGGTTCGAGCGTGACGGCCACGAGGTGGTGCGCTTCTCTCGCCACACCGGCGGCGACATCACCGACGCCGAGTCGGTGGCCAAGGCGGTCGCCGGAGTCGATGCGATCGCCCATCTGGTGGCGATCCTGGACGGAACCGACGAGCAGTTTCAGGCCATCAACGTCGACGGCACGCGCAACGTGCTGGACGCCGCCCGGGCGTCGGGTGTCAAGCGGTTCCTGCACATGAGCGCGCTGGGGGTGGACGCCGAGCACGCACCGCAGACGCGCTACTGGCGCACCAAGTGGGAGGCACTGTCGGCGGTGACGGCCAGCGACCTGGACTGGACGGTGTTCAAGCCCAGCTTCGTGTTCGGCGCCGGGGGTGGGGCGCTCAAGGCCTTCGAGAGTCTGCTGAAGGGCCCGGTGGCGCCGGTGATCGGCGACGGCCGCTACCGGCATCAGCCGGTGTGGGTGGAAGACGTTGGCACCGCCTTCTCCGCAGCGCTGGAGCGACCCGAGACGATCGGCAAGGAGTACGGGCTGGGAGGCCCGCAGGTGTTCGAGTTCAACGACCTGCTGGATGAGTTGGCCCGGGTCACCGGCCGCTCGCCACGGCGCAAGCTGCACCTGCCGGCCTCGTTGATGAAGGCTCAGACGGTGGTGCTGAAACACTTCCCTCCGCCGCTCAAGGTCACTCGCGAGCAGATCGTGATGCTGCTGGCCGGCACCCAGTGTGACATCGCTCCGGCCCGGCACGACCTGGGTGTCGAGCCCTCATCGATCGCGGATGCGTACAACTCGAACGACAAACCCACAAGTCGATGAGTTTTTCGCTGGCCTTCATCCTGATCCATTGCTACGATTCTGCCACCACGGAAAGGAGGTGGTCCGACTTGTTAGATGGTTCAAGACGGGCGAGTGGAGGTGCTCGCGGGTAGGGGCGAATCCCTGAACCGAGAGGGAATCGCTGCAGCCGGCGTTGGGATAGCCTCCGTCACCTCCTCCGGGAGGGTGGCCGGAAATCAGGCAATCGCCGCTACCTAATTCAAGCGATATCGCCGCGACGGGGGCGTGTTCGGGTTGACCGACGCGTCCCCGTCGTCATTTCTCCGTGAGAGGTGAATAAAAGGTGCCTGGCACCTTTTATTCACATTCCCCAGCGGTCGGCGCCCAAGAGTTGGAGCTCGGGGCCGACTTCGCCGAGGGCGGAGACAGGGCCGTCGCCGCGCTCCACCACCCGCACCGACACGGTGCGCGCCAGGCGGTCTTCGATCTCGATCGAGTCGCCGCCGCCGGTGGGCTGGAGCTGTGTGAACGCTTCCTCGCCGTCGCCGCCGCGCGCCGTCACGGTGTAGCTGTCACCGGGCTCGACCTGGTGGCTCTTCATGTAGTGCAGGATCTCCTCGGCCTCATTCTCAAGCCGCAGCACGATGATCTCGCTGCCCACCGGCACCGCCGGGATCGGCTCACCCGGCTCACGGGGATAGTCGCCGATGGGATGGCCGTGGGGACAGGTCTTGACCTCGCCGATCATCTCCAGCATCTTGGCCTCGAGCCGCGGCGAGATCGAATGCTCCATGGCGTGGGCCTCCTCGTGGACGTCGTCCCACGGAATCCCCATCACCTTGACCAGATAGGCCTCCACCAACCGGTGGCGGGCGACGATCCGCTCGGCCACGTCGCGACCGCGCTCGGTGAAGTTGATCAGCTTGTGCTCGTCGCGCTCGACCAGGCCGTCATCGGACATGCGCCGCAACATCTCGCTGGCCGACGGCTGGGAGACATGCAGCGCACGGGCGAGGTTGGCCTGGGTGCGATCGATGCCGGCCTCGTACAGCCAGTAGATGCTCTCCAGGTACTCCTGCGTGGCTTCGGAAAGATGCTCCATGGCACGCACTCTACCCGGTCGGACCGTCACGCCAAGACGACAATGTGGCCGTCGCGGACCTCCACCGGGAACGCTTCCACGTCCTCGGTGGCGGGTGGCGACAGCACCGTGCCGGTGCGGAGATCGAACCGGGCGGCGTGGCGTGGGCAGATCACTTCGAATCCTTCGCGATCTCCCTCGCACAGCGGGCCGTCGTCGTGGCTGCAGCGATCCTCGATCGCGTACAGCTCGCCGTCGATCCGGTACACCCCCACAAACAGCGACCCGGACTGGACGATCTTGACCCCGCCCTCGGGGATCGAGTCGACCGGCCCTACTGCGATTTCCACGTAATCTCGTTGTCTGCTGCCCACTCGGCCGGGATCGACTCGCCCTTGAGCTCGGCCAGCGCGACCTTGAGCACGCCCACCGACAGAAGCGCGCACTTGAGCCGGATCGGCGTCAGCGGAATCCCGAGCTCGTCCAGCACATCCTCCTTGCCCATCCGCTCGACGTCCTCGACCGTGCGGCCCTTGACGGCGTCGGAGAGCATCGACGCGGCCGCCTGGCTGATGGCGCAGCCGCGGCCGTTGTACCGCACGTCCTCGACCACGCCGTCGGTCACCAGCAGCTCGACGTGCAGCTCGTCGCCGCACAGCGGGTTGACCCCGTCGGCCTCGACGCTGGGATTCTCAAGGTGCCCCGCGTTGCGGGGATTCTTGTAGTGATCGAGGATGTTGTCGCGGTAGAGCTCGTCCATGGTGGTCTGCTTGCAGCTTACCTAGATGATCTATCGGGCGAAGGTGTGCTTCACCCGCTCCAGGCCGTCGGCAAGAGCGTCCAGGTCGGCGGTGGTGTTGTACAGGTACACGCTCGCCCGCGTGGTCGCGACCACGCCGAAGCGGGCCATCACCGGCTGGGTGCAGTGATGCCCCGCCCGGACGCAGATGCCGTCGGCGTCCAGGATCTGGGCGACGTCGTGGGGGTGGATCCCGTCCACGTCGAAGCTCAGCACCCCGCCTCGCCGTTGAGGCGCCGGGCCGAACTGGGTGACGCCATCGATCTGTGCCAGCAGTGCGTGGCCGTACTCGGTCAGCGCCCGCTCATGGGCGGCAATCCGCTCGAGCCCGATCCCGCTCAGGTAATCGACAGCCGCACCCAGGCCGATGCACTCGGCGATCGCGGGAGTGCCGGCCTCGAACTTCCACGGCAGGTCGTTCCAGGTTGTGCGCTCGAGCGTGACCGTCGAGATCATCTCGCCGCCGGTCAGGAACGGATCCATACGTTCCAGCAGTTCCTCCCGGCCCCACAGCGCTCCCGAGCCGGGGCCGCACATCTTGTGTCCCGAGACGGCGTAGAAATCGCATCCCAGCGCCTGCACGTCCACCGGCCGGTGAGGGGCCGCCTGGGCGCCGTCCACCACCATCACCGCGCCCAGGTCGTGTGCCCAGCGCGACAGGGCAGGGATGTCGTTGAGCGTGCCCAGCGTGTTGGACGCCTGAGTGACGGCCACCAGCTTGACATTCTCGAGCTGCCCCAGCTCCTCCAGCGAGGCGGGATCCAGCTCACCGTCATCGGTCAGCCGCAGATACCGCAGCGTCGCCCCGGTCTGCTGCGCCAGAAACTGCCACGGCACCAGGTTGGAGTGATGCTCCATCTCGGTGGTGACGATCACATCGCCCTCGCCGATGAACTTGCGGCCGTACGCATAGGCGACCAGGTTGAGCGCCTCGGTGGCCTGGCGCACGAACACCACCTCGCGCCGGGAGGGCGCGTTGATGAACGCGGCCACCTTGTCGCGGGCACCCTCGAAAGCCTCGGTGACCGCCACGCCCAGCTCGTACACGCCGCGGTGGACATTGGCATAGCCGGATCGGTACACCTCTGCCACCGCCTCGATCACCGCCTCGGGCTTCTGCGAGGAGTTGGCGGAATCGAGGTACACCAGCGGCTTGGTGCCGTGCGCCTTGGTGGCGAGAATCGGAAAGTCGAGCTTGATCCGCTCGGCGTCCAAGGGGGAGTGAGGTGACGCGACCGCCATCAGCTAAGGGTAGATCACGGCCGGTTCAGGCGCGCTGCGGGAGCTCGGTGGCAGCCGCCACCATGCTCATGAAGACCGGGGCCAGAGCCGCCCGCCCGGTCATCGGGTCGGTCGCCTCGGCCATGTCGGCAGCTCCCGCGGCCAGCGCCGGACCCAGCCGAGCGAACAGCGGCGCGAGCGCACCGGGATCGGGGTCGCGGGTGGCCCCGGCCGCCAGCCGGATCAATCCGGCCGCCCGCTCCGGGCTACCGCCGATCATCGCACCAAGCGACATCATGCAGTACGTGTGGATGCGAAGCGCCCGCGGGTCGAGCCGAAGCTCCCGTGGAGCTGGCGGGGCCGTGGCAGCCGCCAGCGGCTCGCCGGCCAGCATGCGCCGCACGCTTCCACTCAGAATCTCGGCCACGGAGTCGGGCCCGACGCCGAGGCAGCGCAACGATCGCAAGAGCAGGTAGAGGCCGTTGAACGTGCGCCCATACGGCGGGTCGGAACCGAACACGATCCGCTCCGCCGGGATCCGCGCGAGCAGCGTCATGATCTCGAAGGCGTTCATCCAGGAGGTGTCGTACACGATCGACGGGTGGTCGCGCAGGCCGTCGGCCATCACCGCCTGATCGGTGACGCCCATGTGCGCCAGGATCAGGCGCACGTCGGGGTGGCGGTCGACGATCTCGACCAGCTCGCCGCCGAACTCGGGCGGAAGCCCCGCTCCGGCGTGAATCAGCATTGGAACCTGCCGTTCCTCGGCCAGCGCGAAGATGCTCTCCACGCCCGGGTGAGCAGCCAGCTGGAATGCCTGCGCCCGCGGGTGGAGCTTGATCCCGACAGCACCCGCTTCCAGCGCCCGCTCGGCCTCCGCCACCGGATCCTCGGCCGGATCCAGCCGGCAGAACGGGATCAGCCGCCCCTCGCTCGCCCCGGCCCACTCCAGCACCCGGTCGTTGGGCACCCGATAGCCGGGATGCCGATCGGGGTCGTGGAGGGGGAACGTGAGCGCCCGGGCGGCGCCGGCGAGATCCAGCATCTCGCACAGCTCGGCAGCCGTCAGCGCCATCCCGTCCTCGTCCAGCCCCAGATGGGTGTGGGCGTCGATGATTTCCACGCCGTCCGGCCGCAGCTCGTCCAGCTCCCGGGCGAAGTCGTCCATCACCCGAGCGGTTGCCTCACTCATCAGGCCGGCAGCCGAGCCTCGATCGCGTCGGTGACGCGGTCGCGAACCTCTTGAGAGCCGATCCGCTCGAGCACGTCCTCGAAGAAGCCGCGCACGATCAGGCGCTCGGCCTGGGCGTGGGTGAGCCCGCGCGCCATCAGGTAGAACATCTGGCCTCGATCGACCTGGCCGACGGTGGCACCGTGGGTGCAGCGGACGTCGTTTGCCTCGATCTCGAGCCCCGGGATCGGCGTCGCCTGCGCGTCCGAGGACAAGAGCAGGTTTCGGTTTTCCTGGTAGGCGTCGGTCTTCTGGGCGCCCTTGTCGACGCGGATCACACCCCGCCAGACCGCTCGGGCGCGATCGTCGAGCACGCCCTTGAAGGCCAGATCCGAGAAGGTGTCGGGAGCGGCATGCTCCTGAGTCGTGTCGAAATCGATGTGCTCGCGGCCGGTCAGGTAGTAGGCGCCCGTGACCTTGACCTGGGCGCCCTGCCCCGCCAGGTAGCTCTCCATCCGCGACTTGGCGCGGGTTCCGCCCACGGCCGCAGCGACCCAGTCCAGCTTGGCGTCGCGACCCACGGTGACTCGGTGGGTCGCGAACTGGCGCGTCTCGGAGTGGTGGTCCTGCACCGTCACGTACTCGAGCTTGGCGCCGTCACCCACGATCACCTCGACCACGGTGTTCACATAGGCGGCGCTGTGCGACCGGTACTCCTCCACGAACGTGGCCTTGGCGTCGCGTTCAAGCACGATCAGCACCCGGTTGTAGGCGGCGCTGCCGTCGGCGGTGACATCGACGATCGCTCGCAGCGGCATCTCGATCTCGACGCCGGCGGGCACGTGCAGCAGCACCCCGTCGAGCCAGTGGGCGGCGTTAGCCGCGGCGAACTTCTCGCCGTCGGACACCACCGAACCGAGATATGGCTCAACCAGCGCAGGCTGCTCGGCCACCGCCTGGGAGAGATGCATGAAGGTCGCCGGGGCGGGGGCCTCGCCCTCCAGATCCAACTGCGGCTGCTCCACCGGGTAGCCGTCCGGGTCGAAACCGCGGAGATTCGTGAACCGCCACGCCTCCTCCCGGTTGGACGGCACCGGCAGCGAGTCGTACACCGCCCGGGCAGCCTCGCGCATGCCCGCCAACCAGGCGGGCTCGGCCAGCGTGTTCAACCGACGGATCCTTCCATCTGCAGCTGGATCAGGCGGTTCATCTCGACCGCGTACTCGAGCGGCAGCTCCTTGGTGATCGGCTCGATGAAGCCGGACACGATCATGGCCGAGGCCTCGGCCTCGCTGAGACCGCGGCTCATCAGATAGAACAGCTGCTCGTCACCGATCTTGGAGACGGTCGCCTCGTGGGCGATCTCGACCGCGTTCTCCTTGATGTCGATGTACGGGTAGGTGTCGGTGCGGCTGTCCTCGTCCAGGATCAGCGCGTCGCAGACAACCTTCGAGCGCGAGTTGGCGGCGCCGTCGTTGACCTGCAGCAGACCACGGTACGAGGCCCGGCCACCGTCCTTGGAGATCGACTTGGAGGTGATCACCGAACTGGTGTTGGGTGCCATGTGCGTGATCTTGCCGCCGGCATCCTGGTGCTGGCCGTCACCGGCGAAGGCGATCGAGAGCACCTCGCCGTGCGCACCCTCGCCCTTCAAGAGCACCGCCGGGTACTTCTGGGTGATCTGCGATCCGAGGTTGCCGTCGACCCACTCCATGGTGGCGTTCTTCTCGGCCACCGCGCGCTTGGTGACCAGGTTGAAGACGTTCTTCGACCAGTTCTGGATGGTCGTGTAGCGGCAGCGGCCGCCCTCGGCCACGTGGATCTCGACCACCGCGGAGTGCAGCGAGTCGGTCGAGTAGATCGGGGCGGTGCAGCCCTCGACGTAGTGTACGTAGGCATCGCGGTCGACGATGATCAGCGTCCGCTCGAACTGCCCCATGTTCTCCGCGTTGATGCGGAAGTAGGCCTGCAGCGGCAGCTCCACCCGCACGCCCGGAGGCACGTAGATGAACGAGCCACCCGACCACACGGCCGAGTTGAGCGCGGAGAACTTGTTGTCGTTGGACGGGATGATCGTGCCCATGTACTGGCGCACCAGCTCCTCGTGCTCTCGCAGGCCGGAATCCATGTCCAGGAAGATCACTCCCTGGTCGGCCAGCTCCTTCTGCAGGTTGTGGTAGACGACCTCGGACTCGTACTGGGCGCCGACTCCGGCCAGGTACTTCTTCTCGGCCTCGGGGATGCCCAGCTTGTCCCACGTCTCGCGCATGCCGTCGGGCAGGTCGTCCCAGGACTTGGCCTGCTCGGCCACCGGCTTGAGGTAGTAGTAGATGTTGTCGAAGTCGATCTTGGAGAGATCGGCTCCCCACGTCGGCATCGGGCGCTGCAGCCAGTGCCGGTAGGCCGCGACGCGGAAGTCGGTCATCCACTCGGGCTCTGACTTGTGCGCCGAGATCTCGCGCACCACGTCCTCGTCCAGGCCGCGGCGCGTCCGGAAGACCGACGTCACCTCGTCGTGGAAGCCGTACTTGTACTCACCGATCGAGGTGGCCTCGACCTCCTCGGGTGTCAGCTTGGTATCAGCCATGGGCTACCGCCTCCTCCTCCTCGACGCCGTAGGCCGCGTAGCCTTCGCGCTCGAGTTTGTCGGCCACTTCGGGCCCGCCCGTCTCGACGATACGCCCATTCACCAGCACGTGGATCACATCCGGTTTGATGTATTGCAGCAGCCGCGCGTAGTGGGTAATCACGAGCACACCCAGATCGGGCGACAGCAGCCTGTTGACGCCGTCGGAAACGATCCGCAGGGCATCGATGTCGAGGCCGGAGTCGGTCTCGTCCAGGATCGCCACCTGCGGTGACAGCACCGCCATCTGCAGCATCTCCATGCGCTTCTTCTCGCCGCCGGAGAAGCCGTCGTTGATATAGCGGGAGGTCATGGAGCGGTCGATCTTGAGCGCCTCCATGTTCTCCTGCAGCAGCTTTCGGAACTCGGGGATGCGGATCGGGTTCTCGTCGCCCTCGGGGGTGCGCCGGTGGGCGTTAACCGCCATCCGCAGGAAGCTGGCGACGGTCACGCCGGGAATCGCGGCGGGATACTGAAAGGCCAGGAACAGCCCCAGCCGGGAGCGCTCATCGGGCTCGAGCTCGAGCACGTCGGTGCCGAGGAAAGTGACCTCGCCTGCGGTAACCTCGTAGGCGGGATGGCCCATGAGCACGTGCGCCAGGGTGGACTTGCCTGAGCCGTTGGGGCCCATGATGGCGTGCACCTGGCCCTTGTTCAGCTCCAGATCGAGGCCACGCAGGATCTCGGTGCCGTCGATCGAAGCATGCAGATTGCGAATAACCAGGTCGGGCATGTGTCCTCTCAAAGAGGTTGTAAGCGTTCGAAGGGCGGCAGCGAACCGACTTTCCGCCGCATACGAAGTGTAGCCAGCATCAAAATCCTGCGATGAAGGTCTGCTAACCTTGGAGGGTACCTATGGGAATTTTCGAACCGTCACCCGAAAAACTCGTCATTGTTCTGATCATCGCGCTGATCGTGCTCGGCCCCAAGCGGTTGCCGGAAGTTGGCCGTTCGCTGGGCAAGGGCATCCGCGAGTTCAAGGACGGGATCACGAACAGTCACCAAGACCCGGAGCCAGAGCCGCCCGCGCCGCCTCCGGCAGCGAGCATCACGCCGCCTCCGGCGTCTCCGGCGTACACGCCGCCGGCACCGGCTGATCAGGTCTCGACCAAGACCGAGTAGTCAGGACTCCTCTCGATGGCTCGACCGCGCCGAGTCGATCCCGAGGACCAGCTCACCCTGACCGAGCACCTGGACGAGCTGCGCTCGCGCCTGGTGGTAAGTGTCAGCGTGCTGGTGGTGGTGATCGCCCTCGCCTTCTGGAGGTGGGAGGAGCTGCTTCACTGGCTGGCGAAGCCTGCTTCCGCCGCGGTGGCTCCGGAGAGGATCAAGTTCCTGCAGACAAGCCCCACCGATGCCTTCTTCACGGCCTTCAGCCTGTCGATGGATATCGCGATCCTCGTGACCCTGCCGCTGTTGACGTATCAGATCTATGCGTTCGTAATTCCGGCGTTCTCACGGGAGCACCACAAGCGAATCCGGTCGCTGGCGCTGATGATCCCGGTGCTGTTCGTACTGGGCGTGGCGTTCGGGTGGTACCTGGTGCTCCCGCCGGCGCTGCATTTTCTTCTGACCTTCGGCGGCAACGAGTTCGTCGTTCAGCTGCGTGCCTCGGAGTACCTGCAGTTCATCACGATGTTGATGATCGCGATGGGCATCATCTTCGAGATGCCGGCCATCATGTACACGCTCGCGAAGATGCGGATCGTCACATCCAGCTTCATGCGCCGGACATGGCGGTTCGCGGTCGTGCTGCTGGCGTTGGTGGCGGCCGTGCTGCCCGGCGCCGACCCCGTGTCGTTCGTGTTCGAGTTCGTACCGCTGCTGGTGCTCTACGCCCTCTCGTACCTCCTCGTCCGGGCGGTCGATCGCAACCGCGCTGAGGACGAGACCGAGTCCCGCTGGGGCGACGGGAGCGGGTGGGAGGGCGTGTGATCCTCGGCGCCGACTGGGTGTTACCGGTCGACGCCGATCCGATCCCCGACGGGCGCGTCGAGATCCGCGACGGGCGGATCGAGGCACTCGGTCAGGGCGGGCCGGCCGATGAGCTGTTCGCCGACTCGGTGATCCTGCCGGGCCTGGTCAACGCCCACACCCACCTCGAATACGCCCGCATGGCAGGCTTCGGGGACGGCAAGCCGTTCGGGCCGTGGATCGAGGAGCACATCCGTCGTAAGGCCGCGCTCGACCACCCCGGCGACTCGCTGGTGCAGGCGCTGGAGGGGGCTCGCATCAGCCTCGCCGGCGGGGTCACGACCGTGGCCGACTGCTGCTACGCCGGCACGGTGGCCGCGGCCGCCATCGACACCGGCCTGCGGGCGATCGTCTACCTCGAGGGGTTCAGTGCGTGGGGCGATCTGCGCGAGCGGATGGGCGACGCGCTGGACACACTGCCGGCCGACGCATTGATCACCCCCGGCCTGTCGCCGCACGCACCCTTCACCGTCACGCTGGACGACTACGCGGTGATGATCGCGGTCGCCCGCGAGCGGGGATTGCCGATCGCGACCCACCTGCTCGAATCCGACCGCGAGACCCAGCACCTGGACGAGTTCGAGCATCTGCTGGGGCCCGACACCGTGGTGATCCACGGCGTCTTCATGAACGCCGGCGACATCGAGCTGGCAGCCCGGCTGGATGTGCCGGTGATCCACTGTCCACGCTCAAATGCGCTGCTTGGGTGCGGCACCGCTCCGGTCCCCGAGCTGTTGGAGGCGGGCATCCGGGTGGGTCTGGGCACCGACTCGCCCGCCTCGGCGATGGTGTTCGACATGTGGGAGGAGATGCGGGTGGCGGTGATGATGGCGCGGGCCCGCGCCGGCCGCGCCGATGCGCTCACCGCGACACAGGTGCTGCGAATGGCCACACTGGGCGGAGCCGAGGCGATCGGGCTCTCGGGCGAAATCGGATCGCTGACCCCCGGAAAGGCCGCGGACGTGACCGTGCTCGACCTCGGCGGCACCCCGTTCCTGCCCTGGGACGACCCCGTCACCGCCGCGGTTTTCGGCGGCAGCGCCGATCGAATCGTGTTCACATCTGTGGAGGGGAAGATACGCTATCGGCACGAGGCACAGATGCCGATCACCCGAGAAGCCTCTGCCGTGCGGGTAAAGATGATCGAGGCCTGAACGCCCATGTTGTTCGAACGCATACGCAAAACCCAGAAGCCGATCTTCGTGTTCTTGGCGGTCACGTTCGCCATGGGCTTCGTGCTGCTCGGCGTGGGTCAGGGAGCGGGCTCGATCAACGCGCTCGACTTCCTCACCGGCGGCACCAGCTCCAGCGATCCGACCAGCGCGCTGAAGGACCAGACCACCAAGAATCCGAACGACGCGGCCGCCTGGAACCAGCTCGCAGCCGCCTATCGCGGCCAGGGCAAGAACGACGACGCGATCAACGCGTACGAGAGCTACCTGAACCTCAAGAAGGACGATCCGGCGGCGCTCTCCGCCGTCTCGGGACTCCTGGAGACGCGCGCCTACTACAACTCCCAGAACGCCCAGGCCTATCAGGCGGCGGCCCAGTTCTACGGTTCCAGCGTGGATGACGGGGCGCTCAGCGCTCTCAAGGCCACCAGCCTCACCAACCCGCTGGGCACCGCCGCAGCCAGCCAGTACACCGCCCTGGCGCAGAACTACAGCTCCCAGTCCAGCACCGACGTGCAGGTCGCGCTGGGCTACCGCGAGAAGCTGGCCAAGCTGCAGCCCCAAAACGCGCTGAACCAGCTCGGGCTGGGCTACGACGCGGCCAACTCCCGGCAGTACCCGCAAGCCGTGAAGGCGCTCGAGGCCTACCTCAAGCTCGCGCCCGACTCACAGCAGGCCGCTCAGGTGAAGGCGCTGGTCGCCCAGCTGAAGGCGCTGGCAGCGTCAGGCACCGTCCCCGGGCAGTGATCCACGCGTGAGCTCGGTGGCCCGCCGGGCCTCCGCCTCGTAGGGATTGTTGCGGTAGCCGCGCAGGTACGACAGCGGCATGCGGATCGGATGGTGCTGCATCTGCCAGACGTGGCAGAGCTCGTGGCACAGCAGGTCGTCGTCGCGCTGCGGCCGCCGCATCAGGATCACCCGGTGGGTGGCATAGCCATCGAATCCCCGCAGCCACGGAAGCCGGAAGAACCACGGAGCCACCACCACCCGCACCCCCACCAGCCTGACCGGCTCGGGGTACAGATTCAGCCGGTCGAGGCGCATGCGAGCCCGTTCCAGGGGCGAGCGCTCGGCCACTACGAATTGGGTGTCGAAAGCACCATCTGGAAGGTGCCGTCGTACAGCTGCTGGTAGAGGTAGTCGTAGGTGGAGGCGGTCATCAGCCGGTTGATCGACGCCTGCTCTCCGGCCACCGGCTGAGCCGGCAAGGTCGCTCCCAAAGGCGCCTGCAGCACGGACGCCAGCTGTGACGATCCCAGCACCACCGCGCGGCTGGGCTGCCCATCGGGGCCGGGCGGGAAGATCTCGATCACGTTGGTCAGCTCGGGGATGTAGTGGAAGGTGTAGAGCGCTAGCTCGAGGCCCTCGCGATGCAGCTTGGCCTGGGTCTCGGCGGTCATCCCACCGGGAATCCGGCACTTGGGACTGGGTCCACACAGCTGGTACTCCACGGTTGTGGGGAAGGTCGGGAACCCGGCGGTGTACGACACCTGGCCGTCCGGCGCGGTGTTGGCGATCACCAGGGTGCTGACGTCGAGCGTCTTGGCGCGCACCGCCGAGGGGTCAAGCTCACCCACGTGGCCCGGGTAGCTGGCCTTGATCACCACCAGCTGGTTCCCGTCGGGAAGCGTGTACCGCTGGCCGACGTGGTCTGCGATCTCGACGATGCCGTTGACTCCCAGCGCGGGGTTGGGCTTCCAGGCAGACCAGGTGTCGGGAGCGACGGTCGTCTTGGAGTCGCCCAGCTGGACGGCAAGCACCAGCGCCGCGATCACCACGGCCACGCCCAGGATCACGTATCCGATCGTGAACCGATCTGTGGTGCGCTGGGACTTCACACCGACGGCCACGCGTCCTCCTGTTCGGTCAGATCGACGTCGGGCAGCTCGAACTTGGCGCTGTCGAGCAGCTCCACGACCTCGTCGCCGTGCATCTCCCGGCGCTCGATCAGCACGTCGGCAACATGCTCCACCGCCGCGCGATTGTGGGCGATCAGGAGATAGGCGGCCACGTAGGCCTGGCCCAGCATCTGGGCGGCCATCGCCCGCTTGTCGCGGTCGCCGAGCACCCCGGCGACGGGATCGACAGCGAACGGCCCGCCTCCGCCCGACCGGCGCATGATCTGGTTTCCGATCGTCTCGTAGCGCTTCATCACCTTCTTCTGTGCTTCCTCGCGCTCCTCGTCGGTGGTGTAGCGCCCGTTGAAGGTGACCGGCTCGGGACCCATGGCGCACGATCCCACCATCCACGCCGCCCGAGTGGTGGCGCTCATCACGTCCCCGCCGACGCCGGTGGAGTTCTCGCCGTAGAACACCCGCTCAGCGGCCATCGCGCCCAGCGTCCAAACCAGCCGAGCCGTCTCCTCATGCCGCCAGGAGCTGAACCGCTCCTCCTTCTCGAGAGCCTGATGATGGCCCAGCGACGATCCCCGCTTGCGGATCGAGAGGCGGGTCGATTCGACGCCCTTCATGTACACGTGGCCGGCGACCGCGTGGCCGGCCTCGTGGATCGCGACCGCCCGCGTCTCCTCCGGGATGTACTCCACGTTGACCGCTGTGCCCGACTCGACCGTGGTCATGGCCTCGACGATGTCCTCACGATTGAACCGCTGCCGGCCCTCGTAGTGCGCGGTCGTCAAGGCCATCGAGCACACCTGTTCGATCATCGCCGGCGAGTAGCCGTTGGTGATCCGCGCCAGCTCGTCACGCCGCTCGCCGCCGTCCAGGTCGGGGTCGTGGTCGACCTTGGCCAGGTAGAGATCGAAGATGTCCTTGCGATCGTCCTTGGTGGGCGTGCGGAACCACACGTGGCGGCCCATCCGGCCCGGGCGGGTGAGTGCCGGATCGAGCGCCTCGATGGGGGCGTTGCAGGCGCCGATGAAATAGATCTGCTCCGAAGCCGGCCGCGCGCGGGGCAGGCGCAGCGACACGCTGCCGATGCGCTGGGGGACGATGTACATGGCGTCCAGCAGCGTGTTCACACCGCGGGTGATGTTCTTGCGGAAGAACCGCGGGCTGCCGATGCCGTCCATCACCACCAGCAGCTGGTTGAGGGCGAGCTGCCCGCCGCCCATCATGCCGCCGGGCATGACCTGGTTGACAAGCCCGTCCAGCCGCACCATGAACCCGGACTTGACCGCCATGGGAGCCCGCATCGCAAACAGCCGCTCACGCCAGGCGCGAGTCTCCAGGATCAGATCGCCGGTGGGGGTGAGCGCACCGTTGCCGCCGTAGAAGCACAGCTCCTCCATGCTGGGTGGCGGCGGGGCCGGCGCCATCGTGCCCACGCCAAGGCTGGAGCGGCGCATGCCGACGGCGTCGATCTCGTCGATGAAGACGATGCACTGGCCGCCCCACTTGCGCGCCAGCCGCTTGGCCTTGCGCGCCAGCAGGCGCACCGTGATCGCATCCATCCCCAAGAACATGCCGGCAAAGCCGGAGCCGGGGATCGACACGAACGGGCAGTTGAAGTCGGTGGCGATGGCCTTGGAAAGCATCGTCTTGCCGGTGCCGGGGGCGCCCAGCATCAGGAGGCCGCGCTCCCGCTTGCCGCCGGCGCGCTCGAAGGCCTCTCCCGACTGCCACAGGGTGACGACGCGGCGCACCTCCTCCTTGGCCTCCGCCTGCCCGCGTACGTCGGCCAGCTTGACTCCCCAATCGGCGTCGCCCGGCTCGTACGAGCTGATCTGGCTGACAGCCATCATCAGGAACGGGCCGAAGAAGAGCAGGAAGTTGATCGGCAGAAACAGCGCCACCTGCAGCAGCGTGGTCAGCGCCTGTGACCCCAGCACCGTGATCACGAACCAGGTCAGGGCGCCGATTATCACGATCCACCAGACCGCGCTTCGCCAGAACCAGGCGCGGCGCCGGTCGACCATGTCGATCTTGCGCTCCTCCTCGTCGGAGCCCAGCAGGCTGGGCCACGGGATGAACCACCGCAGCACCAGATCCAGCGCCGCGCGGAACAGCGCGATCTCTCCGACGGTGGCCAGCAGGCTCATCGCCACCGACCAATCCTGGGCTTCCCGGAACCAGATGTAGGCAACCGGGCTGGTCAGCACCGCGACAAGCGTTGCCGCCCGCTTGAGCCCTCTCCACTGGCCGATGGCGGGATCCGTGGCCGTTTCCGGCGGTCGGTTGCGGGACTCGATCTCGGTCGCCATGGTCAACAGTCTAGTTCCGGCTGCTCGGAACCATCTCCCCGTTGCTTCGGTCGAAAGGACGACAACCTTGAGGGGGCGTGATGGCTTCGATCGCAAAAACGGCGGGAACGGTGGGAGTGGTTTTGGCTCTGTGCGGCGGCGCAGGCGCGGTGGCGGGCTGCGGCGGCAACAGCTCGTCGGGGTCGGCCACTCATGCGGCAGCCATGCGGGCGGCGGTGGACGAGGGTGTGCCGGGGGTGTCCAAGAGCTCGACGGGAGACATGCAAGCACCCACCCCCAGTCCCGCGGCGCTGGTTACCCCGAGCACCCCCTCGGTGATCAAGACTGCGACCATCGAGCTGCGGATCGCGGCCAAGGCGATGAATGACCGGATCGATGCCGCCCGCCAGATCGCCGATTCCACCGGCGGCTACGTCGAGAGCTCACACCAGGAGTCGGGTCGCCAGGGCTCGGCCACGATCGTGCTGCGGATCCCGGCGGGAGCGTTCGAGTCTGCAGTGCAGGATCTGTCCCAGCTGGGCAAGGTGCGCTCTTCCACCGAGAGCGGCGAGGACGTCAGCCGCCAGCTGGTCGACCTGGACGCCCGGCTGGTGAACCTCCAGGCCCAGCGCCGGATCCTGCTGGGTCTGATGCAGAAGGCCACCACCATCCAGGGCTCGATCCTGGTCGAGAACCAGCTCTCCCAGGTGCAGGGCCAGATCGAGCAGCTGAGCGGTCAGCTGCGCTACCTGCACGACCGCACCGACTATGGCACAGTCACGCTCTCGCTGACCACCCCGGCCGCAGCGCCGGCCGCACCCGAGCACGCCGGTGCGCTGTGGCAGGCCCTGAGCCGGTCGGTGGACGCAGCCCAGTCGGTCATGACCGCGGTGATCGTAGGCGCCGGGTTCGTGATCCCGATCGCACTGCTGGTCGGCTTGGCCGCAGCGGTGGCCCGCCGCTTCCGCCCAAACCTGGCGGTCAAGGGTGAATAAAAGGTGCCTGGCACCTTTTATTCACCCTGCGACGCTAGTAAACGGCTACGAGAACGGAACTCGCGATTGCGCCGGGCTTGGTGGCGGCGAACTTGATGTTGCCGGACTTGGTCGGCTTGATCTTGAACGTCGCGGCACCACCGGCACCGGTCTTCACCGTCTTGGCCTTGAGGCCGCAACCGGAATCCTTGATGCTGACGCCGGCGATCGGCTTGCCGGTGGCGGTGCGGGCGTAGACCTTGACGGTGGTGGTCGTGCCCTTGGCCGTGCTGCCGGTGACCGACAGGTGCATCTTCAGCGGCAGCGTCAACTGCTGCGCCGCCGACCACGCGCCCTGGTTGCCGTCGCCGTCGATCATGCGCACATGCCACCAGATGGTGCCGCCCTCGGCGTAGGCGCCCGCAGTCAGATACGGCGCCGCCGTGGTGTTCTGGGTCGAGAAGCTGTCGAACACGGTGCCGCCGAAGGTCGAGTCGGTTGCAAGCTCGACCGCGTAGGTCTTGGCGCCGTCCTTCGAATCCCAGCTCAGCACCACCTGGTGCGCGGTGGCCGGGGCCGTCACCGGATTCGCCGGCGCGTGGATCGTGCGGGTGTACGACTGCCACGCCGAGTACGGGCTGAACACGTTCTGGCCCGCGGTCGGGAACTCGGCCCGCACCTTCCACTTGAACGTCCCGGTGCCCGACAGGCCGGTGGGCGCCATCGCGGTGGTGGCAACCGACTGGAAGTCGGTGGTGCCGCCGGCGGGCATCTGCAGCTCGACGTCGTAGGCGACCGCTCCCGGAGCGGGATCCCACGAGAACACCGGCAGGCCGTCACCCGAGGTTGCGTTCGTCACCGTGGCGAAGGTGGGTGCCGGCCGCGACTCGGTGAACCGGCGGGTCGGCGAGAAGGTGAGCTTGTTGCCGCTGCGGTCGAACGCCTGCACCTTCCAGTAGAGCGTCTGTGAGGTCGGGAAGTTCGAGCCCACAAAGGTCGTGGACTGAGTGGTGAACGGTGCTCCCGCGACCAGCGTGTTGGTGGGGCTGGTGCTGAAGCTGCTGCTGGTCGCGACCGTCAGCTGGTAGTAGTAGGCGCCCGGTACCGGTGCCCACTGGAACGTGGGCGGGCCGTTCACGATCGCGTTGTCGGCCGGAGCGACCAGGGTGGGAGCCAGCGAGTGCAGCGTGAACGTCTGCGGGTAGCTCGACGGTGAAGTCGGGTTGGCGGCCGCCCCGCTACCGTCGATACCGGTCGCAGGCAGCACCGCCCAGGCGTAGCTGGTGTCGGTGTCCGGGTAGTTCAGCACCGAGATCGAGCTGCGCGGTGCGTACGCTGGAACCCGGGTGAATGCGGTATCGATCACGTGCTGGAAGCTGGTATCGGTGGCAACCACCACGAAATAGCTGCCCTTGCCCGAGATCGGCTTCCACGTGAACAGCGGCAGGCTGGTGTTTCCGGTCGCCAGAGGCAGCCCGTAGTCGCCGGCGCCGATGTTGAGCGCAGAGTTGCACGGCGCGGTGCACGGGTTGCCGACGGGATAGCCCGAGAAGACGAATGCGGGATTGCCGGCTCCACCAAGCTGCGTGGTGGCGCCGTAGACCACGACGTTGTTGCCGTCCTCGTGGCGCTGCGCGGTCACCTGGACGCAGTACGTGTCACCGGGCTGAAGCAGGTTGTTGTCGGGCCCGGAGCCCAGCGGCGTCCACGACGTCGCCGCGGTCACCTCGGAAACGTATGACCCATTGTTGCCCGGCGGGTAGAGGCACTGCGAGCCGTTGAACTCCGCCACGTCGACCCTGTACGTGGCCGCCCCGGGCGTCGCCGCCCAGGTCACGATGGGAGTGTCAGTGGTGTAGCCGGGCGTCCACACGTCGGCGCCGGTGCTGTCGGCCATCGTCAGGTTGGTGATGCCGCCCTGGTCGTAGTGATCGCGGAAGCACACCGGATTGTCGGTGACGTGCACGCACGGAGCGGTCGGCGAATTGCTGAGATCGGGATCGGTATCCGCCGAGGTCGCCATCACCCAGTCGCCGAAGTTTCCGCTGGCGTCCTGTGCCCGCACCCGCCAGAAGTAGTTGCCCGAAGTGAGCAGCGTGGTGGGCGAGTAGGAGGTGGCGTTGATGACCGTGCCGTCGCAGCAGATGTTGCCCGACGAGAAGTCGGTGGTGGGGTTGATCTGGATCTGATATCCGACCGCACCCGGAACCGGCGTCCACGAGAACACCGGGTCCTCGACCCCGATCAGCGCGTTGGGTTGGGACACCGACAGCGTCATCTGATCGGACGGCCAGCTCCAGGTGAAGTCCTGGACGTCGGAGGGCTGGCCCGGGTTGCCCTGGGCATCGATCGGCGTCACCTGCCACCAGTACTGCTGGCCTGGGAGCAGTCGCGCCGGGGGAGTGACCACGGTGGCGGAGGTGGTGATCGGGAAGCCGGCCACCTCGCTGGAGAGATCGAACGAGCTCGACAGCGCCACGCTGTACTTCTGCGCGCCCTTGACCGGATCCCAGTTGAGCTTGACCGGATCGGGATAGACGACGGTGCCGTGGTTCTGCACGCCGTCTCCCGGTGTCATCGTGGTGGGATCGACGCCGCCCGGCCGGTCGGCCCAGTTGAGCGTGAACTCGCACCCCGTCGACCACGCGGTGTTGTTGGGCACTGCACCACCGGACCACGCCCGCACGCGCCAGAAGTAGGTCGCATTGGGAAGCGTGAAGTTCAGCGTCGCGCGGGTGTTGACCGTCTTGAACTGCCCGTCACTCCCGGTCAGCGCAGGCGTCGTGAAAGCTGAATCGTCAGCGATCTGGAACTCGTACTGGGCGGCGCCGGTGACCGCGCCCCACGAGAACGCGCCCAGACGATCGACGGTCTGGCCGTTACATGGAGTCTGAGGAGTCGGCACGGCAACCACGGCCGAGGCGACCGGAACGCAGATCATGACGGCGGCACCGATCGCTGCCAGGGCAGCGGCAAAAGACTTTCGCGAGACAAGCAAGGACACCGGGACTCCTCGAATCGGGGGAGATCGCGCCACGCGGGCGCGTAGACTCTGGGATTCCGCATCGGCAATATCGGGGAGGTTGGGGATCCCTCAAAGTGGTGAGGGACAAACCTTGCGCCAATCTGGCGCGACCGCCCTTTCCAGCGCTTTATATTGTCCGTCCGGTGCTACGAGGCATGACACACGCGCGGCGGCGGGGCGCGGCGGCGATCACCGCTGCCCGCGCCTGCGCGCCCGGGCGCGTCTGACCGGTGCTCTTCCCCACCATCACCTTTGCGATCTTCTTCGCGATCGTGCTGCCGCTGAACTGGGTGTTCGCTCCCCGGCCGCGCCAGTGGCGGGTGTTCATCCTGATCGCCAGCTACATCTTCTACGGCTGGTGGAGCGCGCCGTTCGTGCTGCTGCTGGCGGGAGTGTCGCTGTGGAGCCAGGCGATGGTGCTGGTGATCGACCGCACCGCCACCGAGCGGGCGCGCAAGATCGCCCTGGCGGTGGCGGTCGCGGGCGACCTGGGCGCGCTCGCCTACTTCAAGTACACCGACTTCTTCCTGTCGTCAGGCTTGGATGCACTCGCCCACTTCGGCGTCGCCTACAACTCGCCCCTGCCGTCGATCACGCTGCCGGTGGGGATCTCGTTCTTCACCTTCCAGGCGCTCACCTACGTGGTGGACACCTACCGCCGCCAGATGCGGCCGGTGGGATGGCTGGACGCGCTCGTCTACATCTCCTACTTCCCCCACCTGGTGGCGGGTCCGATCGTGCGCGCTTCGGAGTTCATGCCCCAGATCGCGCGCCGGCTCGACCCCCGCCGGATCCCGGTGGGCCGGGCCTACATCCTGATCCTGGGCGGCGTGTTCAAGAAGGTTGTGCTGTCCGACCTGCTCTCCAGCCGGATCGTCGACCCGGTGTTCGCAGCCCCCAAGCTGCACTCCGCACCGGAGACGCTGCTGGCGGTGTACGCCTACGCCGCCCAGATCTACTGTGATTTCAGCGGCTACACCGACATCGCCATCGGCATCGCCCTGCTGCTCGGCATCCGCTTCCCCCAGAACTTCGACGGCCCCTACACCGCCACCTCGCTGCGCGACTTCTGGCGGCGCTGGCACATGACCCTCTCGCGGTTCCTGCGCGACTACCTTTACATCCCCCTGGGCGGCAACCGCAAAGGCACCACGCGCACCTACGTGAACCTGATGCTGACGATGCTGCTGGGCGGTCTCTGGCACGGCGCCTCGTGGACGTTCGTGGTGTGGGGCGGCATCCACGGCACCGGCCTGGCCGTCGAGCACGCCGGCGACGCCCGTCGCAAGCGGCGCGGCCTGCCCCCCTTCAACCCTCACGGCGCCCGCCGCTGGCTGGCCCGGTTCATCACCTTCCAGATCGTCTGCATCGCCTGGGTGTTCTTCCGGGCAACCTCCTTCTCGAATGCCTGGGCGGTGTTCGAGAGCATCCTCGGAAACTGGGGCATGCCCTCCCCGCTGGTCACCTGGAGCGTGCTGGCCGCGACCATCGTGGGGATTGGAGTTCAATATGTGCCGCGCATCTATCTGGAGCGGCTGACTGAGACATTCGGCAAACTCCATCCCGTGGCAATGGGGCTGACCATCGCCGTGTGCCTGATCGTCACGTTCAACCTGGGGCCGGAAGGCGTCGCCCCGTTCATCTACTTCTCGTTCTAGGTATGTCCGACACCCCACCACGCAAAACCCCTCGCGAGACCGACTGGTACGGCGGCTTCGAGCGACCCGTCGGCCACGCCGTGGTGGCGATGTTCGTGGCATTGCTGGCCGGCCTCGTCCTGAATGCCCAGGGACTGCTGGCGACCGCCCGCCAGCTGCCGTACGGCACCACCACCCGCAGCGTCTCCATCACCCTGCTGGAACCGGTCAACGACGTGACGGGCGCGCTGTTTCTGAACTCACCCCGAGAAGGTCTGCAGTGGGCGCTGGGGCGACACTCCCAGGGGGTCACCGGCGACCCATTCGCGAACGTCCCCACCGTGACGGCTCCGAACACGAACATCACCTCCCCGGGCACGGGCACCACCGGCACCGGCACGACCAATCCCGGCAGCGGGCCGACCACCACCACCGGCACCGGCGACAATCCCCCCGCGCTGCCCAAGCCGACCCCCGCCCACCCGCTGCACATGCTGGTCATCGGCGATTCGCTGGCCGGCGACTTCGGCCAGGATCTGTACAGCGCCGGTGAGAAGACCAAGGTGATCAAGCCGGCGGGGCCTGTCGACTACCACATCTCGACCGGACTGACCCGCCCCGACGTGTTCGACTGGCCAGGTGAGCTCCAGCGGCAGATGGATCGCTATCACCCCGACACGGTTGTGATCGCACTGGGGCTGAATGACGGGCAGCAGCCCATGACCCTGCCCGACGGCACCTTCCTGACCAGGGGCGGAGCGGGGTGGCGAGCCGAGTATCGCCGCCGCGTGGGCGCCATGATCAGCATCGCCCAAGGCGCCGGCGCGCGGGTGGTCTACGTCGCGCCGCCGCCGGTCGGCGACGAGAGCACCAACCCCTACCTCTTCAGCCTCAACGTCCAGATCGTGAAGGAGGCCCAGGCTCACGAGGGCGCGGCCTCGGTCTTCACCTATCCCAAGTTCGCAAGCCACGGGAAGTACACCGCCTACCTCCCCGTGAACGGCCATCAGGAGCTGGTGCGCACGCCCGACGGCATCCATCTGACTCCGGCCGGAAACGACCTGCTGACCGCCGACGTGATGAAGGCGCTCGGCACGATTTACACGCTGCCCAAGACCCACTGACCGTTGCAAGGTGGGCGATGGACCGTAGGCTAGAGTGATAACGCGTTGGTGGCTCTCCTGTTCGAACGCTCCGAGGACATGATGCGCACGTTGGTCGGCGTACTGTCTGCGGTCGCGGTCATGCTGGGGGCGTCGATCGCCCTGGCAGCGCCCGTGGCCGACACGGCAGTCGGCTCAGTCCAAACAAACGGCCGTGTAACCGCAATTGCGGTGGTCGGATCGACCGCGTACATCGGCGGCGACTTCACCGCGGTCCGCGCGGCCGGCAAGGCGGCCGGCAAGGGCAACATCGCCCGTTCACACGCCGCCGCGGTCGACCTGGCCACGGGCGCGCTCTTGCCATGGAACCCCGCTCCGGACGGTAACGTGCGCGCGATCGCCGCCACCGCCACCAGCGTCTACCTGGGCGGCGAGTTCCAGAATGCCGGCGGAGCCTCGGCGGACCACATCACCGCGGTCGACCCCAACACCGGCAAGCACCTGGCAGCCTGGACCGGCTCGGCCAACGACTGGGTGCTGGCGCTGGCGGTCTCCGGCAACGTCGTCTACGCCGGAGGCAAGTTCTCGCAGGCCGGCGGCGGGTCACACACCCGTCTGGCGGCGCTCAATGCCACCACCGGCAACGCGGTCAGCGGATTCTCCGCGTCGGCCGACAAGGTGGTCAAGACGCTCACCGTGGTACCGGGTCGAAACCAGCTGGTGGTGGGCGGGGCACTGACCAAGCTGGACGGCACCGCACGCACGTCGGTGGGGTCGATCAACCTGTCCACCGGGGCGCTGCAGCCGTGGGCGCCGAGCTTCCCCTTCCCCGTCATCAGCATCACCGCGACCGCAACCGCGGTGTACGTGGCCGGCGGGGGCGACGGTGGCAACTTCGTGGCCTTCGACCCCGCAACTGCGGCGGTGAGCTGGCGCGGAGGCACCAACGGCAACGCCCAGGCCATCGCCGTGATGAACGGCGTGGTGTACGTCGGCGGGCACTTCACCGACTATTGCGGCCCCTCCGTGGGGCAGGAGCTCTGCACCACGCCCACCGAACGCGAGAAGCTGCTGGCGGTCAACGCCACCACCGGCGCGCTCGCCGCGTGGAGCCCCGACCTGGACTCCACCCTGGGCGTTTTCGCGCTCGCCGGAGGTGCCTCCAGCGTGGCCGCAGGCGGGGACTTCACCCTCGTCAACGACTCCCCGCAGCAGGGGTTCGCGGCGTTCAAGTAGCTCTGCCGGAGGTTCAGGCGGTGACGCCCTGCGCGGGCGCGACATATCGGATCTCGCCGGCCAAACGCATCGCCTCGAGCGCTTCCGCCTGGGTCATCAGCGGAGTGGTCACAAACGAGCTGAACGCGCCGCTCGAGGTGATCGCCATCGCGATCGCCGCCGCCGTGCGGTCATCGGCGCACTCCAGCAACGCGAAGCCGTCCGATGCACCAAATGCGTACCACAGGTCCACCAGCTTGGCGCCGTGGGGCTCGACGATGGCCGAGACAGCCACCCGCCGGTCCTCGGGCTGTTCGATCAGACGCGCCCAGGTCTCGGCCGTGTACCCGAACTGTGCCATGTACAGCGACATGGATCATCCTCCCCCTCGAAGGTCAGTCCGGCGATCGTCGCAAATTGCAACGTTTGCGTCAAGCAGCGCGGGCGGACGGCAGCACTGCCGTTCCGGTGCCGGCCTCTTCGCAGACCCGACGGCTGAGATCGGCGAACTCCGGCAGCGTCGAGGCAACCACGATCCGGTGGCCCTTGCCGTCGGTGATCACCAGCGTGCGGCGGCCCAACGGACTGCGGCCAACCGACGTGGTGCACACATCGTTCCAGGGAATCTGCGTCTCACCGGCCAGCCCGGCCGCCTCGATCCCGAGGCTGTCGATGTGCACCCACTCGGCGCGTCGGGCAGCGGGCCAGAGCAGCGCCGCAACCTTGCGAATCGCGGGCAGGCGCCGAGCGGCAGCGTGAGTCACCTCACGGTAGGGACAGCGCGGGTACTCGTACACGACCTCCACGCCCGGGTAATCGACCTTTGCGGGGTCGGCCTGCATCACCGAATTAGGTGATGTGGGCTCTGGTAGCGTTGATCGGTGAACCTGCTCACAGGGGGCAAACATGAGTACCGATCGACCGTCGGCGATGAACTGGGGAGACACCCCGGCAGCGGCACCGCGGATGTATCAGGAGTATCTCGTACCCGGGATGTTCGAGGCCTTGACGGTGCGCGTGGTCGCCCACCTGCAGCCGTCGGCGGGCACGCGCGTGCTGGACGTGGCCTGCGGCACCGGCGCGCTCTCCCGCGCGCTGACCAGAGCGGGGGCAAGCGTGACCGGGCTTGACCTGGCGCCGCCGATGCTTGCGATCGCCCGCGAGCTGTCACCCGAGATCGAGTTCATCGAGGCAAGCGCCGACGCGATCCCGTTTGGCGACGACGAGTTCGACGCCGCCACCTGCCAGCAGGGGCTGCAGTTCTTTCCCAACCGGCAGCTGGCGCTCACCCAGATCCGGCGGGTCGTGAAACCCGGCGGCAAGGTCGTCGTGGCCTGCTGGTGCGACCCGCATCAGGGCGGGATCGGTGCGATCGCCAGGGCGCTCACCAAGCACGCGGGGGACGAGGTCGGGGAGATGATGCTGGCGCCGTTTGTGATCAACCGCGAGGGCGATCTGCAGGGTCTGATGGAGGAGGTCGGGTTCAGCGACGTGTCGGTGGTGCGGGAGACGATCGAGGCGCGGTACACCAACCCCGACGAGTTCGCCGAGCGCGTGATCATGGCCGGGCCGATCGCTGCGCGGTTCCAGGAGGAGCCCCAGGACGTGCGCCTCGCGATTACCGCCGAGGTCACCCAAGACGTGGCCGACATGCGCCAGGGAGACCAGCTGGTGTTTCCGATGCCCACCCTGATCGCGGTGGCCTCGGCCTGAGCGTCAGACCTGCTCGAAGTGCTCGACGCTGGGTGGCTCGGCGAAGAATGAGCCGGCCAGCGCGCGCCACTCGGTGAACAACGCGGACTCGCGGAAGTCGTTGACGTGAGCCTCGAGTGACGCCCATCCGACCCGCATGACGAAGGTCGACGGGCGTTCCACCGAGCGGTGCAGCTCGATCGACACGAACCCAGGCGCGCGGGCGAACAGATCGCGCACCTGATCGGTGAACAGCCGCTCGAACTCCTGCTCGCGGCCGGGATGGATGTTCAGGGTCGCATGTTCGGTGATCAACGCTCAGTGCTCCTCTCGGGATTGCCCTGCAGCAGCTGGGCGGCCCGCACACCGACGGCAACGGCCGGCAGGTTGGTGTTGCCGCGCGGAACCACCGGCATCACGGCACAGTCGGCCACGTACAGCTGCTCCAATCCCCGCACGCGCAAGCCCGGATCGACCACCGCACGTGGGTCGTCGGCGGATCCCATACGACAGCTGCCCACCGGGTGGTAGTAGTGCTCCAGGCGGGCGTCGAAGAGCTCAGGCGTCGGCAGCGCATCCCGCTCCTCACCCGCGAATGCGCGTGCCGGCTCAGCCGCGGCCAGCTCCCGCGCCAGCCGTACGCCGTCGGAGAGCACCGCCAGGTCGAGGCCGTCGGGGTCGCTGCAGTAGCGATGGTCGATGGCGGGGACGGTCGCGGCGTCGGCGTCACGGATGTGGATGCTGCCGCGCGAGAGCGGCGTCAGGCAGGCGATCGAGAGCTCCCATGCCCACCCTCCCTCGGGCAGGATCAGCGACACGGGATACAGGTGCAGGTCGAAACCCTCGTGACAGAGGCTGGAGGCCGCCTTGGCGATCACCTGCTCCTCGGGCAGATAGTTGGCGGCACCGAACGCGGCCATCGCCGAGTCGGCATCCGGCCCACCCGGGTAGACCAGCTTGACCGCGGGGTGGTCGTGCAGGTTCGCACCCACGCCCGGCAGCTCGTGCAACAGATCCACGCGGGCGGCGCGCAACACGTCGGGATCGCCGATCCCCGAGCGCTCGAGGATCCCCGGCGAACCGTATGCGCCGGCGGTGACCACCACCCGGTCGCAGCCAACCCGGTGCAGGCGACCGGCGTGCAGCACCTCGACACCCACCGCGCGATCGCCGCGCAGCAGCACCCGCACCACGGTCGCATCGCCCACGACCTGGACAGACGCGCGGTCGCGTACCGGATCGAGGTATGCGAAAGCGGCGTTCCAACGCACGCCGCCGACAACGTTCACGGGTGAGGGGGCGATCCCTGCGTCCTCGTCCCAGTCGTTGAGATCGGTCACCAATGGCAGCCCGGCGGCGGGAGCGGCGTCCAGGAACGCCTGCTGGAACGGCGTGACCTGCTCAGGTGCATACAGGTGCACGCGCATGCGATCGAGCACGCCCTCGAAAACGGCGCGCATCTGCGACATTCCCCAGCCGGTGCAGCCGAGCGTCTCCCAGCCGTCGTAGTCCAGCCGCGAGCCCACGATCGCCGCGCAGCCGTTGTGGCTGGAACAGCCGCCGATCACGCGGGCGCGGGCGTAGTCGAGCACTCGACCGGGATAGGTATCCCCGCTGTCGTAGCCCCAGTCGTAGGAGCTGGCGAGAAGACGGGCGTCGAGCAGGTCGGCCGGCCACGAGGCGGCGGCGAAGGGGCCGAAGTCGGGGCCCGCTTCGAGCACCAGCACACTCTCGTCCGAGGACTCGGCCAGCACCCCGGCCAGGGCCGATCCACTGGTGCCGCCACCGGCGACGATGGTGTCTGCGTGAGCCGGGAGCACCGAGCTCACGATGTCGTGGCCGCGCCGTGTGGGTACACCCAGAACATAGAGTGCCCGCGATCATAAACCGTGTATTCCCGGAGGGTTCGTTCCATGCAAGCAGCCGTTATCAGCGAGTTGGGTGCCACACCGACGGTGCAGGAGTGGCCGGAGCCGGCCGCCGACGCCGGGCAGACGGTGGTCGAGACCGGCGCGGCCGCCCTCAATCCGGTCGATCTTGCGATCGCGGGCGGCGTGTTCTTCGAGGGTGTCCCGAGCGTGCCGTACGTCCCAGGGCGAGAGGGCATCGGACGGGTGGTCTCATCACCGGTGTTTGCTGCCGGCACCCGGGTGTACACGCTCAAGACGGTCACCGGTTCGCTGGCGGAGCGATTCGTGGTCGACCCCGACGAGACGTGGGAGCTTCCCCCTGGTGACGACGATGCCACGGCAGCCGCGTTGGGCATCGCCGGCTTGGCCGGCTGGCTGGCGGTCGAGGAGCGCGCGCACCTCCAGGCCGGCGAGCGCGTGCTGGTACTGGGCGCGACCGGGACGGTGGGCAGCGTTGCGGTGCAGGCTGCCAAGCTGCTGGGGGCGAGCCGGGTTGTGGCCGCCGGCCGCGACTCCCGGCGGTTGGCGCGAAGCCGTGAGTTGGGGGCCGACGAGACGGTGGATCTGAGCGAGGCTGCGGACATGGAACAGGCGTTCCGCGATGCCTTCCCCGAAGGCGGGCCGGACGTGATCATCGACCCGCTGTGGGGCCCGCCCGCGCTGGCTGCGATGGCCGCCGCGCCGCCGAATGCCCGAGTCGTCAACCTCGGTCAGTCAGCCGGCGCAGAGATCTCGCTGCCCTCCGCGGTGGTGCGCGGCAAGCGCCTGCACCTGATCGGGCACAGCGTGTTCGGATCGCCGGTGGATGAGCTGGCCGCCGCCCACCGCACGCTGCTCGAGCACGTCCGCGCCGGGCGGCTGCACGTCGACCTGGAGGAGTACTCGCTCGACCGGACTCCCGAGGCCTGGGAGAAGCAGCGCAGCGGCCCAGCCCACAAGCTCGTGATCAGGTGAATAAATGGTGCCTGGCACCATTTATTCACGGGGCGAGCAGGACGCGGCCGTAGTGGGTGCGGGTCTCGAGCAGGGCTTGGGCGTCGGCTGCACGCTCGAGTGGGAGAACGGCTTCGATCGGCGGCCCGGGGATGCGGCCGTCGGCGAGCAGCCGGAAGACCTCGAGCAGCTCCCGCCGCGAGCCGTCGCTCGAACCGATGATCGAGATCTGGCGGGCGAACACGTCGATCAGGTCGATCTCGGCACGCTCACCGGATGAAGCGCCGCACAGCACGATCCTGCCCTTGGAAGCCAGCGCCGCGATCGCGCCCGGGAACGCCGCCTGACCGACGTGATCCACGACCACGTCCACCCCGCGACCGCCGGTCAGCCGACGCACCTCGTCAGCCCAGTCGTCACGCGTGTAGTCGACCACGTGCTCAACCCCGGCCTCGCGCGCACGCCGTCGCTTGTCCTCGGTCGACGCGGTCGCGATCACCGTCGCCCCGGCGTAGCGCGCCAAGGCGATCGCCGCGCCGCCGACACCCGACCCGGCGGCGGTCACCAGCACCGTCTCACCTGCACGCAGGCCGGCTCGCGAGAACAGCATGTGGTACGCCGTCAGGTACACCGATCCAGCGGCCGCGGCCGTTTCCGGGCTCAACCCCTGCGGCAGGCGAAAGATGTTTCGGGCCGGCGCCAACACCAGCTCGGCGTATCCGCCGTCGTGGTTGACGCCCATCACGCCGTACCGGCTGCACGAGGCCTCGTCGCCCTCCAGGCAGTACTCGCACCGCCCGCAGCTGTAGTCGTAGTGCACATACACCTGCTCACCCACCTCGACGTCGGTGACACCCTCGCCGATCGCGGACACTCGCCCGCCCACGTCGTATCCGGGGATCAGCGGCAGAGCGGCCACATAGGCGAATCCCTGGTTCTCGCGCACCCAGATGTCGAGCCGGTTGACCGCCACCGCCGCCACCCGCACCACCACATCGCCGGTGGCAGCGATCGGGTCGGGCCGATCCACCAACCGCAGCACCTCGGGCCCCCCGTGCTCCCGCAGCTCGATCGCGCGCATCAGACGCCGTCGCGGTGAACCACTCGACCGTCGACCACGGTCGCAAGCACGGGCAGCCCGGGGAGATCGTCGGCCGAGACATCCACCGGATCCTCGGCGAACACCGTCAGGTCGGCGCGCAGCCCGGCGATGATCCGGCCACCCAGCTCACGCTCACCCACCGTGGCCGCCGCCGCGGTCGTGTATCCGTGCAACGTGTCGATCCCCGACATCCGCTGATCCGGCTCGAACACCCGCGCGTCGAAGTCTCCAGGCGTGCGGCGCAGACGCGCCCAGGCCATTCCCAGCCGAGGATCGTTCTGCGCCACCGGCCAGTCGGAGCCCAGAGCCAGCCGGGTGCCGACACGCAGTAGGTCGGCGGTGCGCCACGCCCGAGCGGCCCGCTCCGGGCCGAGCCGCGCCGCCCACGAGTCGCTGTCGTCGGCCCGCCGCCACTGCATGTGCAGCGGCTGCATCGATGCCACCACCCCCTCCCGCACGAAGCGGTCGAGGTCGACGTCGGTCAACGTCTCGATGTGCTCGATCCGGTGGGGAACGCCGCCGGGCGCCCCGGCGGCCAGATACGCATCCAGGGCGGCGCGCACGCCGCGGTCTCCGGTCGCATGGGTCGAGCACTGGAACCCTGCCTGGGCGAACAGCTTGACCGCCGCGGCGTAGCGCTCGGGCTCAGGCCAGAACGGTGCGGTGCCGTCTCCGAGCGTGTCCGGCTCGTACAGCCAGCCGGTGCCGGTATCGATCACCCCATCGATGAAGAACTTGGCCACGCCGGCGCGCCACAGCCGGCCGTGCTCGTCACGCAGCGGAAGCTGAGCGCGCATCTCCTCTTCGGTCATCTCGGGCGTCTGCCACAACGGCACCACCGCCCGGCAGGTGAGGTCGCCGGAGGCCTCCAGCTCACGCATCAAGTCGAAGTCCGCGGGCGCACCGTTCATCACGTGCATGCCGGTGATGCCGCAGGCGTTCAGCGTGCGCAGCGTCTGCAGGATCCGCTCGCGCTGCTCCCGCTCAGTGGCGTCGGGGACGACCGCGTCAACCAGGCCCATCGCACCGTGCTCGCGCAGCTCGCCGGTGGGCAGGCCGTCGCGCACCACCACCTCCGCGCCCTCCGAAAACTCCACCACGCCGGTGACTCCGGCGGTCGCCAGGGCGGTGCTGCTGGCAAGCGTGGTGTGCTGATCCATGAACCGCACCACCGCCGGGCCGCCACCGACGGCGGCGTCGATCAGTGCGGACTCGATCTCACTGCCGTGCAGCGCCTCGTAGCTCAGCCCCCAGCCCAGCACCCAACCGCCCTCCCCGACCCGCTCCCGCTCGGCCCGCAGCGCGCTTTGCACGTCGGCCAGCGTCCCGCAGCTGGTCAGGTCGGCGCCGCGCACCATGAACGGCACGAACGGGTGGATGTGTGAGTCGATCAGCCCGGGAGTGACCGCAGCGCCGCCGAGGTCGATCACCTCGGCACCGGCACCGACCTCGGCCCGGACCTCGGCATCAGCCCCCACCGCCACCACCACACCGTCTCGCATCCCCACGGCCGAGGCTCGGGGGTTGGAGTCGTCGAGCGTGCGCACGGCACCGTTCACAAACGCGAGTTCGGACATCGCCGGAGAGGATAGCTGGATCGATCTACTAGCATGGCTGCGATGCAGCGTGTGATCGAGCAGGTGGCCGGCATCTTGCACCGCAACGAGGTGCCGTTCGTGACCCGGGCCGACGGTAACGGGTACCGGATCATGCGCGAGTCGAGTGCGACCTTCATCTCGTTCGCACAGTTCGGCGAGACGGTGATGGTCAGCGTCCACTCCCCGGTGCTGCAGGAGATCGAGGAGAACGGCCACCTGCTGGAGATCCTGACCGCGGTCAACGACCTCAATGCCAGCCAGCGGTTCTCGCGGTTCGTGTACTACCCGGAGGAGCGGGTGATCGCGGTCGAATACGACCTGGCCGCAGATGACCTTCAGGAGAGTGAGTTGATCCTCGCCGTGGAGCGGATCTCGTATGCCGCCAACATCCAGGACGAGGAGCTGAAGCTGCGGCTGGGCACGGGGCTGCGGTTCAGCGAGACCCTGCCCGATGTGTGAGCAGTTCGCCCCGCTGGTCGGGGAGCGGTTGACGCTGCGCCAGGGAACCCGAGCCGACGTGGACGCCGTCCACCGGGTGCGCTGCGACCCGACCGTGGTGCGGTGGTGGAACGCACCCAAACCCGGCGAGACGGCCGAGTCGGTCATGAACGAAGAGCCAAACACCTACTTCTTCGTAATCGAGACGCCCACCGGCATCGCCGGCGGCATCCAGTTCTTCGAAGAGCCCGATGCCCAGTTCCACCAGGCGGCCATCGACATCTTCCTGGGTGCCGAGTACCAGGGGCGCGGTTTGGGGCGTGAGGCGATGAAGCTCTTGATGGATCACCTGATCACCGTTCGCGGACACCACCGGCTGACGATCGACCCGGCCACCACCAACCAGCGGGCGGTGCGCTGCTATGCGGCGATGGGGTTCCGGGAGGTGGGAAGGCTGCACGCCTACCAGCTGATGGACGACGGCACCCGGCTGGAGGGCACGTTGATGGAGTACGTCGCCGGCGGCCAGGCTCGGCACTAGTCAAGCAGCGCCGCCTCCAGCGCATCGGTCACCCACATCGCCCACCGCTCGGAGCTCCAGCCCGACCTGTGCACGAGCAGCCGGTAGCTCTCGGGGTGCCCCAGCGAGAAGATCACCGCCGCCGCCGCATCGGGGCTCAGGCCCGACCGCAGCTGTCCGCGGTCGGCCAAGATCCGACCGGCCACGCCGTAGTTGCGCAGCCTGGCCTGGGCCCGCTCGGTTTCGAGCGTGGCGATCTCTGGGTCGAGCGCTGCCGCCTGGCGAATCACCTCGAAAATGGGGGCGGTGCGCTCGAGGCCGCCGCGCCAGAATTCCACCAGCTGGGCGATCACCTTGCGGGGGTCGGGTTCGGCCTCGGCCTGCTCCTGCATGAAGGCGGGCACCGGCCGCGGCGCCTTGTCACCCGCTGCCGCGAAGTCGAGCACCCGCGACAGCAGCTCCCGCTTGGAGCCGGTGGAGTTGTAGATCGTCTGCACCGCCACACCCGACTCGCGCGCAATCTGGCTGATCGTGGTGGGCGCATAGCCCTGCTCCACGAACAGCCTGGCCGCCGTCTCGACGATCACCCGCTGGGTCGCCTCGGCCGCGATCTCGCGACGCGATTTGACATCGCTCATGTTGTTAGAGTACCGTTCTAGTCACTGTTATATCATTCTACTCTGAGGAGCGGACGATGGCCACACACGATCTCAAGGCACTCACGCTGGAAGGCTTCGAGCGGATGTTCAACCGCGGCCAGGTGGACTACGCCGACGCCGCCATCGCCACCGGTGGCGTCGATCATCAGGAGCCGCTGGGCACGAGCTTCCCGCCGCA
The DNA here is from genome assembly GCA_963727235.1 of uncultured Actinomycetes bacterium. Lineage (GTDB taxonomy): Bacteria > Actinomycetota > Thermoleophilia > Gaiellales > JAICJC01 > CAVPTL01. The sequence continues at coordinate 22,226 of CAVSFZ010000016.1, read as the reverse complement.
CCTGAAGAAGGTGGTGACCACGCTTCGCACCGGTTTCCCCGATCTCCACTTCGAGGTGCACCAGATCATCTCGGAGGGCGACCTGGTCGCGTGCCGCTCGACCATGACCGGCACCCACCTGGGGCGGCTCGACCTCGGCCCGCTGGCCGGCATCGAGCCGGTCGGCGCCAAGGTCGAGGTGTCCCACATGCACATGTTCCGCTACAGCGGCGACCGGCTGGCCGATCTCTGGCACGTGTGGGACACCACCACCCTGCTGCGTCAGCTGGGCGCACCGATGCCGGAGGTGCGCGTGGCCTGAAGCTGGACCAGCTCGCGAGCGCCGAAGACGACGAAGAACACCAGCGTGGCGGTGACGACGATGGTTCCGCCCGAGGCCAGATCCCACCAGAACGAGATGTACAGGCCGACCACGCCGCAGATTGCGCCGATCGCCGCCGCCAGCCCCTGCATCACCAACATCCGGTTGGTCAGCAGCCGGGCGGTAGCGGCCGGCGTGACCAGCATCGCCAGCACCAGGATGTTGCCGATCGCCCGCAGCGAAACGACGATCGCAAGCGTAATCAGAGCCAGCAGCAGCAGGTCGAGCACGAACACCGGGTAGCGCATCGCGTCGGCCATCTCGCGGTCAAACGCGACCAGCGAGAACTCCTTGTTCAGCAGAAGCACGGTGACCAGCACCACCGCCGTGGCCACGGCGGCGAGCTCCAGGTCACCGGTCGATACCCCCAGGATGCTGCCGAAGAGCAGATCGGCGATGTCCTTCTGATACGACGCGAGGCTCGAGACCAGCACCACCCCCAGCGCGAACATCCCCGCGAACAGGATGCCGATGGCGGTGTCCTCGGACACCCGCCGGCTGCGGCTGATCAGCGCGATCCCACAGGCCGTGAGAAGCCCCACGACCATGGCTCCCAGAAGGATGCTGCGCCCCAGCGCGACCGCGATCACGATCCCGGGGAAGACCGCGTGCGACAGCGCGTCGCCGATGAAGGCCATGCCCCGCAGCACGACGTAGCTGCCGAGCACGCCGGAGACCACGCCGGTCAGCACCACCGCCACCAGCGCGCGGCGCATGAACTCGAACTGGAGCGGATCGAGCAGGTAGTGGCCCATCAGTGGTGATGCCCCTCGGGGGCGAGGATGCGCACTCCTCCGACCTCGATCGTGGTGGCGCCGTACACGCCCGCCAGAGCCTCGGCGGTGAGTGTCTCGCGGGGCGGGCCGAAGGCGTGCACCGTGCCCGCCAGCAGGCAGATCAAGTCGCAGTTCCGAGCGGCCCATCCGAGATCGTGGGTCGAGATCACCACCGTGCGGCCCTGCTCGCGGAGGTTGCCGAGGGTGCCCAGAAAGAGCGCCGCGGTGGCAACGTCGACGCCGGTCATGGGCTCGTCCAGCAACACCAGATCGGCGTCCTGGACGAGTGTTCGGGCGAGCAGCACCCGCTGGCGCTGACCGCCCGAGAGCTGCCCGATCTGGCGCCGCCCGTAGCCCTCCATGCCGACCGACTCGAGAGCCGCCTGGGCGCGGGCGCGCTCACTGCGAGACGGCAGCCGCAGCCAGCCGGTGCGGCGATAGCTGCCCTGCAGGGCAACATCGATCGCCGCCAGCGGGAAGTCCCACACCGCCGGTGGCAGCTGGGGCATGTAGCCAATCGACTCGGGCGCCTCGATGCTCCCGGCGGCCGCCGGACGGGTACCCGCGATTGCCCGCAGAAGCGTGGTCTTGCCGGCGCCGTTCGGCCCCACCAGTCCCACCACGACGCCCGCCGGCACCTCCAGGGAGACGTGCTCGAGCACCCGGTGAGAGGCCAGGTCGACCGCCAGATCCCGCACCCGCAGAACTGGGTTATCCGGCATTGGCAGCGCAGTCCGCGCACCGCGCGGGGAGCGCGCCGAGGGCTTCGTCGATCAGCTCGAATCCCGCGTCGGAAACCGCCTGCCTGACCGGTTCCACCACGCAGCCGGCGAGGGTGGCGGTGGCGCCGCAGTCGACGCAGACGACGTGGTGGTGATGATCGAGATCGGTGCAGAAGACGAAGGTTGCCTCGTCCCCCCGGTGCCCGGCCTCCTCGGCGAAGCCCTCCTCGCGCCAGCGCTCGACGGCACGGTACGCGGTGGTCAAACCCAGCTTTGGCTGGTCTTTGGCGGCGGCGTCGTGCAGCTCGCGCACCGTGAACGCGCGGCCCATGGCCCGCCCCGCCTGCAAGAGCGCTGCCCGGTTTCGCCGGTTCCGTCCCATCTCATCCACGCTCGTCAGCATACTGACATCGAACTCGACTTGCAATATTTCAAAATGGAAATCGCTTTCATTCTGCTACGATCGGGCGCATGCGGCACCCCCCATCCCTGCTCCTGAGCGTGTGCGCGCTGGTGTGCGTCGCGGCCACAGCCTGTGGTACCACCAAGCTGGCCGACACCGACCCGAACAATCCGACAGTGGTTGCAACCACCACGCAGATGCAGGACCTGGTCAGGCACGTGGGCGGGACCGAGGTGAACACCGTCGGCATTCTGCGGCCCAACGTCGATCCCCACGAGTTCGAGCCCTCGCCGTCCGATGCGATCGGCATCGCCGGCGCCAGGCTGGCCGTCACCTCGGGAGTCGGCATCGACGGCTGGGCGACGCAGCTGATTGCAGACAGCGGCAGCGGCGCAACGGTGTTCGACGCCTCGGCCGGCCTGCCGATCCGCAAAGGCGACAGCGAGGAGCCCGACGGCGACCCCCACTGGTGGCACAACCCGGTGCTGTACGAGCGCGCCGCCCGCGCCCTCGGCTCCGAGCTGGGACGCGTCGATCCACACCACCGCGCGGCCTACGCCGCCAACGCCGCCCGGTACGTCGCCCAGCTGAAGGCGATGGACGCCGCCAACAGACGAACCGTCGCCTGCCTCCCGGTGGACGACCGAAAGCTGGTGACCAATCACGACGCCTTCGGCTACTTCGCCGCCCACTACGGATTCACCGTGGTGGGATCGGTGATCCCGTCGATCTCCTCCGAGGCCGAGCCGAGCGCCCGCAACGTGGCCGAGCTGATCGACCGCATCAAGGCTCAGCACGTCCGCGCCATGTTCACCGAGTCGTCGCTGAACCCCGCACTCGAGGATCAGATCGCAGCGGAGGCGGGCGTGAAGGCCTACGCCTCGCTCTACGGCGACACGCTCGGCCCGCCGGGATCACCGGGCGCCACCTACATCGGCATGGAACGCTGGAACGTCAGCCAGATCGTGGCCGGCCTGCTCGGCCACCAAGCGCCGGCGGGTGGATGCTGACCGCCGGCGGCAACGATTTCACCCTTTCCGTGCCCCCATTATCGAGTGTTAATGAGACCGGAGCACAATCAGGGGAACGACAGGGGTAGCTATGGGTGATCTCCGTATTCACACGCTGACCGTGAAGGTGCCGCCGCGGCCCAACGCGCAACGCGGGCGCGTCCCCCAGTCGCGCTCGCAGCCATCCGACGGCAGGCCGTCATCCACCACCACGATCAAACCCGCCTCGGAATCCACGCACACCGCAGCGCCGATCAAGTAGAACCCCCCACCTGATGTCTGGGTTCTCGCCGGCCACCCCCGCGCCACATCGCTCGCTCTGGTTGGAGCAGGCGCTCGACGATCGCCCCGACGCGGCGCCGCTGGGCGAATCGACCAACGCCGACGTGTGCATCATCGGAGGCGGCTTCGTGGGACTGTGGACGGCCTGGTGGATCAAGCAGTCCGCGCCCGACTGCGACGTGGTGGTGCTGGAGCGAGACATCTGCGGCGGTGGGGCGTCGGGCCGAAACGGCGGCTTCGTGCTGTCGTGGTGGGCCAAGTTCCCATCGCTTCTGAAGCTGGTCAGCGCCGACGTGGCCGAGGCCATCTGCCGCGAGTCGGAGCGCGCGATCGACGAGATCGACGGCTTCTGTCGCGAGCAGCAGATCGACACCCAGATCGTGCGCGGGGGATGGCTGTGGACGAGCCGCACGGGGGCGGGCATGGGCGCGTGGGAGGGCACCGTTGCGAGCTGCGCGCGTGTGAATCCCGAAGCGTTCGTCGAGCTGCCCGGCGACGAGGTGGCCCGCCGAGCGGGGTCGCCCGCCCACCTGGGCGGGGCATTTGACCAGAGCGGAGCCACCATCCAGCCGGCCATCCTCGCCCGCGGCCTGCGGCAGGCCTGCCTGACCGCGGGAGTGCGGGTGTACGAGCACACGCTGGTGCAGCGGTTCACCCGAGCCGCCCCCACCGTCGTGCATGCCGACGCGGGCACGGTCACGGCCGACCGCCTGGTGCTTGCCACAAACGCGTGGTCGGCGGGGATCCCCGAGCTGCGGCGGCATCTGGTTGCGATCTCGAGTGACGTGGTCGCGACCGATCCGATGCCCGAGGAGCTCGCCCGGATCGGGTGGACAGGAGGCGAGGCGATCACCGACTCACAGCAGATGGTGGACTACTACCGCACCACCCTGGACGGCCGCATCGTCTTTGGCAAGGGCGGCTGGGGGATTGCCATGGGTGGCCGGATTCCCACGAGCTTCGACCGCAACGAGGCCCGTAGCCGCGAGGTGGAATCCGACCTGCACGATGCCTATCCCAACCTCCCCGGGATGCGCGTGGCTGGGCACTGGTCGGGGCCGATCGATCGCTCCACCGACGGCCTGCCGATGCTCGGCGAGCTCGACGGCCACAGCCACATCCTGCACGGCGTGGGCTGGAGCGGGAACGGTGTCGGCCCGTCGGTGGCGGGCGGCAGGTCGCTCGCCAACCGAGCGCTCGGCCTGGACGACACCACCGCGCTGTCAGCGTTGTGGAATCGCCCGGTGGCCAAGTTCCCGCCCGACCCGATCAGGTATGCAGGCGCCCATCTGGTGCGGGAGGCGGTGCGCCGCAAGGAGCGGGCCGAGCGGGCCGGCCGGCAGCCCAACCGGCTCGCGGTGAGGCTGTCACAGCTGGTGCCTGCGGGCCTCGAAGACCACTGAAGCTCACTCCCCCGCCGACCCTGCCTCGAGGGCTTCGGCCAGCGCCTCGCGAGATCGGATGCCGAGCTTGCGATACGCGTTTCGGAGGTGATACTCGACCGTCTTGGGGCTGAGGAAGACGGCCGCAGCCGCCTCGCGGGTGGTCATCCCTCCCGCCAGCAGACGGGCGATCTGGAACTCCTGGGGGGTGAGATCGTCAAGCGTCGAGGGGACGCGGCGCCGGGCCCGCTCGCCGCTGGCGGCCAGTTCCCGGCGTGCCTGATCGCCCCACGGCCGGGCGCCGAGCCGCTCGAACAGGTCGAGCGCTGTGCGCAGCTGCTCACGCGACTCGGAGCGCTGCCGCTCGCGGCGCAGGCGGGCGCCGTAGGCCAGTCGCGTGCGGGCGGCCTCGAACACGTCCGGCGTGTGCGCATGCAGCCGGATCGCCTCCTCGAACGCCCCCCGCCAACCGCCGTCGACGGCCAGCAGACCCCGGCAGCGCATCGCCCGGGCCAACGCCCACGGCTGGCCCTTGGCCTCGGCAGCGGCGAGGAACGGTGCTGCGACGGCGGCCGCATCCTCGGCGCGGCCCAGGCGCAGGTAGGCGTCCACCAGTTCCGGTGCGGGCGAGAGGTCGACATCGGCGATGCCGTGCTCGACCAGCGCGGCCGCCTGCAGCTCGTGGTGGACGGCGGATTCACCCGGACGGCCGAGCCCCAGCTCGAGATCCCCGAGCGCCTGGATCGCCCACACCCGGTAGACGGCCATGCCGAGCTCTGCACACAGGTCGGCGGCCTGCACCGCGTGCTGCCGGCAGGCCTCCTCCCGGCCCTGGCGGGCCTGCAGCCACGCCAGCCCCGCGGTCGCGGCGGCGAGCTCGCTCCGCTGCCCTGTCTCGGCGGCCAGCCGGATGGCCTCGTCCAGGTTTGCCTCCGCCGCCGCCCACCGGTCGGTGGTGGCCTGATCGCGGGCGAGGTGCTGGAGGATGATCGGCAGCATCCCCACTGCGCCGACGGTGCGGGCCCGTTCAACGGCACGGTCGATCAGCACACGGCCGACCTCCGCCTCCCGCAGGAACATCGGGCCCAGCGAGGCCCACGCGATCAGCCACGGGTCGTCGCGCAACTCATCCGATCGCTCCAGAATCGAGATCGCCACCCGGGCCTGCTCCGCCCCGCGCTCACCATCGCCGTGGATCACCCACGCCATCGCCCCGGCCATGGAGGAAAAGAACGTGGCCCGCGGTGAGGCAACGGTGCGGGCGATCGCCGCGGCCCGCTCAGCGCCGGCCACCATTGCCGCGGTGTCGCCGGCATAGAAGGCGCCGTGCACTGACTCGGCCAACATGGTCACGGCCAGCTCCGGCGCGGACTCGGCGACCTCCTGGGCCGCGGTCGAAAGCAACGCATAGCCGTCGGCGACCGGTCCGCGCCGCAGCGCCACGTGACCCCGCAGCCGGTCGATGCGAGCCCGTACCCCCGGCTCGGAGGCGTGCTCGGAGGCCGCTTCGAGCAGCGCCATCGTGCGCGGGAGATCGCCCGAGAGCCAGGCGGCGTCGGCGGCGGCCAGCAGCAGCCGGCCGCGCAGCTCATCGCCGACGGCGAGCCGCGCGCCACGCTCGTAGGCGCCCGTTGCCACCGCGTAGGCACTGCGCTCTGTAGCTCGGTCACCGGCCTGCTCGAGTGCCCCGGCGACGGCGTCGTCCGGCCCGATGGCCGACGAGGCCAGGTGCCATGCCCGGCGATCGACATCCCGCTCGGGCAGTGCATCTGCCAGAGCCGCATGCGCCTGCCGGCGCTGGTTGGCGCCGGCCTCGGCGTATACCGCCGATCGCACCAGAGGGTGGGTGAACTCCACCTCCCCGGCCGCCACTGACACCAGCCCCGCCTCCTCGGCGGCGACCAGGTCATCCACACTCAACCCGAGCGTGTCGGCGGCCCGCGAAAGCACCGCCACCTCACCGGAGTCGGCCGCGGCGGCGAGCAGCAGCACTCCCCGAGCGGGCTCTGCCAGCCGATCCAGACGCCGCCCGAACGCCTCGGTGATGCGGGTCGAGAGCACGATCGGAGCGTGCGGCGACCCCTCCGCCAGCTGGGCCGCGTCGGGAGCGAGCTCGAGCAGCGCCAGGGGGTTCCCCCCGGTGGCCCGATACAGGTGCTCCGCCGACGCCGCAGTCACGCCGGCATGCTCCAGCAGCTCGGTGGCGTGGTCGCGTTCGAGACCGCCCATCCGCAGCGTGCGCAGATCGGCGCCGTCCAGCAGCGACGGCTCCCCTTCGCGGACCGCGATCAGCACCGCAATCGGGTCGTCCACCAGCCGGCGGAACGCAAACAGCAGCGCCTCGGCGCTGGAGCGATCGAGCAGATGCCCATCGTCGATCAGCAGCACGATCGGCCCGTCGTCGGCATAGGCCGAGAGCAGGCTGAGGGTGGCGGCGCCGATGGCGAATCGGTCGCCGGCACTGGCCGGGCCGAGCGCCAGCGCGCCCGAGAGCGCCCGTGCCTGCGGCGCGGGCAGATCGTCGATGGCCACGAACGCGGGGCCCAGCAGCTCGGCCAGCCCGGCAAACGGCACCCGCGCCTCGGACTCGACGCCGCGCGCCCGCAACAGCCGCATGCCCGACGCCGTGCGAGCGGTGTGCTCGAGCAGCGCAGTCTTGCCAATGCCGGGCTCCCCCACCACCGCCAGCACGCCGCTGCGCCCGTCTCTGGCCTCGGCCAGCAACCGATCGATCGCGATTTGCTCCTGTTCGCGCCCAAGCAGCACCACCCGATTGTGACGTGCGCCACCCCCTGATGCGACGGACCGCCACCCCACACAGGACCAGGGGGCACCCCCGGGGCGAGGCCCGCACACCCCGCCTACGGTTGTCGGCATCGTCAACTCGAACCGAGGAGCATCATGGCAACGACCGAAGAACCGGCCGCGATCGACGGCGAGAAGCTGGAGGCGTTTGTGTTTCGCGCCGTGGACGAGGTGGGCGCAACCCTCAACGCCGCACTGGTGGTGATGGGAGACAAGCTCGGCCTGTATCGCGCGATGGCCGGGGCCGGCGGCCTTACCCCCGTCGAGCTGGCACGGCGTGCCGGTGTCAGCGAGCGGTACGTGCGCGAGTGGCTGAACGCCCAGGCGGCGGGAGGCTATGTGGAGTACGACCCGGCCGCGGGGGCCTACACTCTTCCGCCCGAGCACGCGATCGCGCTCACCGACGAGAGCAGCCCCGCCTTCCTGCCGGGCTTCTTTCAGCTCGCCGTAGGATCGGTGAATGACTCGCCACGGATCATCGATTCCGCCCGCAGCGGTGACGGCATTGGCTGGCACGAGCACAACCACGATGTGTTTGACGGATGTGAGCGGTTCTTCCGGCCCGGCTACAACGCCAACCTGATTGCTTCGTGGCTACCCGCCCTGGACGGTGTCGTGGAGAAGCTCGAGGCCGGTGCTCGGGTGGCCGACGTGGGCTGCGGCCACGGCGCGTCGACGATCCTGATGGCAGAGGCGTTCCCGCGCTCGACGTTCGTGGGGTCGGACTACCACGCGGGGTCGATCGAGCAGGCACGGGAGCGGGCCTCAGACGCCGGCGTCTCCGACCGGGTGCGGTTCGAGCCAGTCGGGGCCGCCGACGCGCCCGGTGAGGGGTTTGACCTGATCACGATGTTCGACTGCCTGCACGACATGGGCGACCCGGTGGGGGCGGCCCGCCGGGTGCGAAAGATGATCGCACCCGACGGCAGCTGGATGATCGTCGAGCCCAAGGCCGGCGATCGGGTGGAGGACAACCTCAATCCGGTCGGGCGGGCCTACTACGGCTTCTCGACCTTCCTGTGCACGCCGGCATCGCTGTCCCAGGAGGTCGGGCTGGCGCTGGGAGCCCAGGCCGGGCCGGCACGGATCCAGGACGTGATCTCGGCCGGTGGCTTCACTCGCGTCCGGGTCGCGGCCGAGACGCCGTTCAACCTGGTGTTCGAGGCGCGGCCGTGACATCTATGATCGACCACGTGGGGAGGACCGACACCGAGACTCCCGCCCGGCTGCCTGACAGCCAGGGCACAATCGAGCGAGACGGGGTGCGGGTGCACTGGGAGGCCTACGGGCACGACGGGCCGCCGATCCTGCTGCTCCCCACGTGGTCGATCGCGCATTCCCGCCACTGGAAGGCACAGATCCCCTACCTCTCGCGGCACTTCCGGGTGGTCACCTTCGACGGCCGGGGCAATGGATTCTCCGACCGCCCGACCGAGATCGCCGCCTACAACGGCACAGAGTTCGTGGCCGATGCGATCGCCGTGATGGACGCCAACGGCTTCGACACGGTCACCGCTGCCGGTCTCTCGATGGGCGGATTGCGGGCGCTGCTGCTCGCCTCGGCCCATCCCGACCGGGTCAACGGCGCATTCTTGATCGGCGCTGCTGTTCCCCACCTGAGCCCCACCCCGGCGGGCCAGGCCCGACACGGATTCGACCTGCAGTTGGACAGCTACGAGGGCTGGGCGCGATACAACCAGCACTCGTGGCTGCAGGACTACCAGGGGTTCCTGGAGTTCTTCTGGGGCGAGATCTTCACCGAGCCGCACTCCACCAAGCAGATTGAGGACGGGGTGGCGTGGGGACTGGATACGACCCCTGAGACGCTGATCGCGACCGAGCTGGCGACCTCGGGGCTGCGCGACCGAGCGGCGGTCGAGGCGCTGTGCCGATCGGTCATATGCCCACTTCGGATCGTGCACGGCAGCGACGACCAGATCGTGCCGTTCGAGCGCAGTCAGGGGGTGTCCGACCTGACCGGCGGCGAGCTGATCCGGATCGAGGGCGGCGGCCACGCGCCCACCGCTCGCGACCCGGTGAAGATCAACCGCCTGCTGCGCGAGTTCGCCGATCAGGTGGCCGGCGGGAGGTCGCCGGGGACGACCTGGCGGCGGAGCATCACCCGCACCAAGCGCGCGTTGCTGGTGTCGTCGCCGATCGGCCTGGGACACGCCTGGCGCGACGTCGCCATCGCCGACCAGCTGCGCCGGCAGGTGCCCGGGTTGGACGTCCAGTGGCTGGCGCAGGAGCCGGTGACAACGGTGCTGCGCGCCCGCGGGGAATCGATCCACCCGGCCAGCGCCGATCTCGCCAGCGAGGCCTCCCACATCGATCGCGAGGCCGGCGAGCACGACCTGCACGCGTTTCAGGCAATTCGCCGGATGGACGAGATCCTGTGCGCCAACTTCATGGTGTTCGACGACCTCGTGCAGGAGGAGCAGTTCGACGTGTGGATCGGAGACGAAGCGTGGGAGCTCGACCACTTCCTGCACGAGAACCCCGAGCTGAAGACCGCGCCGTACGTGTGGCTGAGCGACTTTGTCGGCTTCCTGCCGATGCCGGCGGGTGGTGAGCACGAGGCCTTCCTGGCCGCGGACTTCAACGCCGACATGATCGAGCTGATCGAGCGGTTCCCGAGCGTCCGCGACCGCTCGATCTTCGTTGGAGAGCCCGGCGATGTCGTCCCCGAGACGTTCGGGCCGGGACTGCCGGCGATCCGCGCGTGGACGGAGCGTCACTACCGGTTCAGCGGCTACATCCCCGGATCCGATCCGGCCACCCCGGCCGAGGTGGCCGAGACTCGGGCGGAGCTGGGCGTCGGCGATGATCCCCTGTGTGTGATCTCAGTGGGCGGTTCGGGGGTCGGTGGGGCGCTCCTGCGGCGCGTGATCGAGGCGGTGCCGCACGCCCGCCGGCAAGTGCCAAACCTGCGGGTGCTGGCGGTGGCGGGGCCGCGCATCGATCCGGCGACGTTGCCTTCGGCCGATGGTGTCGAGGTGCGCGGATACGTGCACGAGCTGTATCGCAACCTGGCGGCCTGTGACGTGGCGGTCGTCCAGGGCGGACTGACCACGACGATGGAGCTGGTGGCCGCCAACCGGCCCTTCATCTCGATCCCATTGGCCAGCCACTTCGAGCAGCGCTTCCACGTGCGCCACCGGCTCGACCGCTACGGCGCCACCGAGTGGATGGACTACGAGGGCACCACGCCGCAGCAGCTCGCCGACGCGATCGTTCGGATCGCAGCCACCGCTCCCGCCTACCGGCCGATCGAGCCCGGCGGGGCAGCACGGGCCGCCACCATGATCGCCGAGCTGCTGTGAATAATTGGTGCCTGGCACCAATTATTCATCAGGTCTCGATCAGGTTCTGGAGTCGGCGAGCGAGCTCGGAGAGCATCGGGACGGCGATACGCGGGTGCTGTTCGAGCAGCTCGGCGAAATCGGCTCGGCTGATCGTCAGGCAGCTGACATCCGTCGTCGCCGTGACCCGAGCGCTGCGCTGAACGTGGTCGGTCAGCAGGCTCAGCTCGCCGATGAACTCGTTCGGCCCCACCTCGACCGTGCGCCCGCGAAGCTCGACGCCCACCGTCCCGTCCAGGATCACGAACATTCCCGAGCCGGGCAGACCCCGCTCGATCAGCACCGACTCCTTCGCCACGTCAAGCCGACCGGCGATCGAGGCCACGTGCGTGAGTGCCTGGTCGTCGAGCTGCGAGAAGATCGGGATCCGTCTCAGCTGGTCGATCGCGTCGTCTGACATCGCGCACAATATAGAGGACGGCGCACAACGTGAATAAAAGGTGCCTGGCACCTTTTATTCACCGGATGGGCCGTGTAGGGATCGAACCTACGACCTTGGGATTAAGAGTCCCCTGCTCTACCAGCTGAGCTAACGGCCCGCGGCGAACCAGTGTACCAACGGGCTCCCGCGTGGCACGCGTACCCCGCCGAAGCGCTAGCCTCCTCCCTCATGCGCACCAAATCCCGAAAGTTCTTCACCGACCTGCTGGATGCCGCCGGCCCCAGCGGCGACGAGCGGGCCGCCACCCGAGTCTGGCGCGGCTACGCCGAGCAGTTCGCCGAGGTCAAGCTCGATGCCATGGGGTCGAGCTCCGCCGCAGCCAACCCCAAGGGATCGCCGGTGATCGGCGTGTTCGGCCACATCGACGAGATCGGCCTGGTGGTCGTCCACATCGACGACGCGGGCTACCTGTGGTTCGACGGCGTCGGCGGCTGGACACCGACCGTGCTGATCGGCCAGCGGATCCGGGTGCTGGCGAAGAGCGGCCCGGTGGTGGGCGCAATCGGCAAGAAGCCGCCCCATCTGCTGAACGACTGGGATCGCAAGCGGGGCGACAAGCTCGACACGATGTGGATCGACATCGGAGCCGCGGACGCCGACGCCGCCAAAGCGCTGGTGCGAGTCGGCGATCTGGCCGTGATCGAGCAGCCGGCCACCAACCTGCTGGGCGAGCGCCTGGTCAGCCGTGCGGTCGACAACCGGGCCGGCGCCTTCGTGGCCGCCGAGGCGGTGCGGCTGTACGGGGAGTCTCCCGGCGCAGCCGCTCTGATCGGAGTCGCCTGTGTCCAGGAGGAGACGACGTTCGCCGGTGCGTTCAGCTCCGGTTACGGGATCGCACCCGCGGCCGCGCTGGTGGTGGATGTCACGCATGCCTCCGACTATCCCGGGATCGAGAAGACCCGTGTGGGCGACGTCACTCTGGGCGGCGGTCCGTCGATCAGCCGGGGATCCGGCGTCCACGCCACCCTGACCGAGTTCGCAATCGAAACCGCCGAGGCCGAGGGCATCCCGTATCAGCTGGAAGCCAGCAGCGGTGAAACCCACACCGACGCCGACGCCGTGTCGCTGACCCGCGCGGGAGTGCCGTGCGCCGTCATCAGCGTTCCCAACCGCTACATGCACTCGCCCAACGAGATCGTCGACCTGGGCGACCTGGAAGCCACCGCCAAGCTGGTCGCCGCCATCGCCCGACGGTTTGAATCAGTGCCACCGCTGACGTAGCGGTCTGCTCGAGCGGCGTACCATCTGGACATGCGCCGCGGCATCATCATCGCGTGGGCTGTGCTGGGACTGGTCATCGTGGCCATGGTGGTCGCCTGGGGTCGCACCCACGACTCGTCCAGCCTCAACCCGCCCATGCTCACCCAGCAGCTCGAGCCCGTCAAACTCCGCGGCCCGGCACCCGAGTTCTCCGGCACCACGCTCACCGGCGCGACCATCTCCAACGCCTCGCTGGCCGGCAAGCCCGCGGTGATCGACTTCTTCTCGACCTGGTGTGCCCCCTGTAAGCAGGAGGCCACCGGATTGGGTCAGGTGGCGGATGAGTACAAGGGCCGCGTGCGCTTCATCGCCGTCGACCTGGACGACACCGCCCAGTCCGACGCCCACGCCTTCGCTGCCAAACACGGCTGGCGGTTTCCGATCATCTGGGATCCCGGGGACAAGCTCCCAAGCCGGTTCCATGTCGCAGGCAAGCCCAGCATGGTGATCATCGACCGCGACGGCCGGCTGGTGGTGCTCGTGCCCGGCCCGCACATGCTGAGCGAGTACCGGGCGGCGATCGACAAGGTGCTGGCGGAGTGAACGTGTCGGCCACCGGGCTGGCCGTTGCCTTCGCCGCCGGTGTGGTCGCATTCGCGTCGCCGTGCGTGCTGCCGTTGATCCCCGGCTACCTCTCGTTCCTGGGGGGCACCCAAGCGGGCGGCGTCACCGTCGACCGCAAAGGCGCAGTGATGGCGACCATCGCATTTACCGCCGGATTTGCCGCGGTGTTCACGCTGGCGGGCGCGGGCGTGGGCCTGGTCGGTGCCCAGTTCGTCAATCACCGGCGCGCCCTGGAGCTGGCCGGCGGGATCCTGGTGATCGCAATGGGCGTGATGATGATCGTGGGCGGGCCGCTGCTGCTCCAGCGGGAATGGCGCGTGCCACTCGGGTCGCGGCCCCGCACCGCAGCGGGGGCGGCGGTTGTGGGGGCGGCGTTCGCGGTCGGTTGGTCGCCCTGCATCGGGCCGACGCTGGCCAGCATCCTGGCGATCGCAGCGGCCCAGGGCCGAGCCGCCGACGGTGCGCTGTTGCTGGCGGCCTACTCTTTGGGACTCGCGCTGCCGCTGATCGCCGCAGGGCTCTTCTTCACCACCTTCCTGGAAGTTGCCACGCCGATCCGGCCGTACCTGGGCACCATCAGCCGAGTGGCCGGAGCATTGCTGATCCTCACCGGCGTGCTGCTGGCCAGCGGACGGCTCGAGCAGATCTCGGCCCGGCTCGGCCAGTAGAGTCACCGGAATGCCGCTCAAGGTCGTCTCGGTGGTCGGCAACCGGCCCCAGTTCATCAAGGCAGCGCCGCTTCAGGCCGCGCTCGACGGCGCCTGCGATCACGTGCTGGTGCACACCGGCCAGCACTACGACCGGGAGCTGTCGCAGGTGTTCTTCGACGAGCTTGGTCTGCGGCCGCCCGACCACGAGATCACCACCGGTTCGGGCAGCCACTCCCACCAGACCGCGAGCATGATCACGGCCCTCGACCCGGTACTCGCCGGGGAGCGCCCCGGCCTGGTGCTGGTCTACGGCGACACCAACTCGACCCTGGCCGGCTCCCTGGTGGCATCCAAGGCTCGCTATCCCCTGGGTCACGTGGAATCCGGTCTGCGCTCGTTCGATCGCGACATGCCGGAGGAGATCAACCGCGTGATCGCCGACGTCGTCTCGGATCTGCGGTTCTGCCCCAGCCAGACGGCGGTCGAGAACCTCGCCGCCGAGGGCGTCACCGACGGCGTCCACCTGGTCGGTGACGTGATGGTGGACGCGGCCCAGACATTCGGGCCGATCGCGCTGCGGCGCTCGCAGGTGCACTCCGACCTGGGAATCGGCCCCAGCGGCCATGCGGTGGTGACCGTGCACCGACAGTCCAACACCACCGACGCGGCCATGCCGGCGCTGGTCGAGGTACTCGAAGCGATCGACCGCCCGTTCGTGCTGCCCCTTCACCCACGCACCCGATCGGCGCTGGAACGCACCGGCCTGCTCGGGCGGGCTGCCGCCGCCGGGACGCTCGCCCCTCCCCTCGGGTACCTCGATTTCACCGCGCTCCTGGCCTCGGCGTCGGTCTGCCTGACCGACTCCGGGGGCGTGCAGAAAGAGGCCTACCTGCACCGGGTGCCTTGCGTGACGCTGCGCGACAGCACCGAATGGGTGGAGACCGTCGACGCAGGCTGGAACCGGCTCACCGGCCTCGACCCGGCGGCCGTGGCGGCCGCACTGGCCGACCTCACCACCCCGGCTGCCCATCCGCAGCTGTACGGCGCAGGCGACGCCGCCATCCGGATCGCAGCCGTGATCGCGTCCCTCCAGTGACAGCCGTGGTTAGCATCTGCTCATGACCAAGGCGATTGCGATCATCGGTGCGGGATATGTGGGGCTGCCGCTGGCGGTCGCGTTCGCCGAAGCGGGGCGCCCGGTCGTCTGCATCGACTCCGACCCCGCCAAGGTCGAGGAGATCACCGCCGGCCGCTCGTATATCGAGGATGTCAGCTCATCGGCCCTGGCGGAGCTGGTCGCCGCGGGCACCGTCTCGGCAGACGGCGACTACGCCGCCTGCGAACAGGCCGACGCGATCCTGATCTGCCTCCCGACGCCGCTCTCGACCAACCGCGAGCCCGATCTCACGATCCTGACCGAGGCCACCGAACGGATCGCCCGGCACCTGCGGCCCGGCACGCTGGTTGTGCTCGAATCGACCACCTACCCGGGAACCACGCGCGAGGTGCTGCGCCCGATCCTGGAAACCAGCGGTCTCCGCGCCGGCGAGGACTTCCACCTGGCCATGTCGCCCGAGCGCATCGACCCCGGCCGCACCGACTACACCATCCACACCACTCCCAAGATCGTGGGCGGGCTGACTCCCGGCTGTACCGAGCGGGCGCTAGAGCTGTACTCCGCCTGCGTCGACACGCTCGTGCCGGTCAGCTCCTGCGATGCCGCCGAGCTGACCAAGCTGCTCGAGAACATCTTTCGGTCAGTCAATATCGCACTCGTGAACGAGCTGGCGATGCTGTGCGACCGCATGAGCCTGAACGTGTGGGAGGTGGTGGAGGCCGCCGCCACCAAGCCGTACGGGTTCATGCCGTTCAAGCCGGGGCCGGGCCTCGGCGGCCACTGCCTGCCGATCGATCCCTTCTACCTCAGCTGGAAGGCCCGCGAGTACGACTTCCCCACCGAGTTCATCGAGCTGGCCGGAAAGGTCAACCAGCACATGCCCTACTACTGCGCAGAGCGGGTCGCCCGCGCGCTGAACGACGCCGCCAAGCCGGTGTCCGGCTCGACCGTGCTGATCCTGGGAGTGTCGTACAAGGGCAACGTCGGAGACGTGCGCGAGTCGCCCGCACTGAAGCTGATCGAGCTGCTGCGCGAGGCCGGCGCCAACATCGTCTACCACGACCCACACGTGCCGGCGGTCGAGCGCCTCGGCCTGGAGTCGCAGGAGCTGACCGACGAGCTGCTTCAAACGGCCGACATCACCTGCATCGTGACCGCCCATTCGGCCGTCGATCACGAGCATGTGGCCGAGCTCTCGCAGCGCGTGATCGACTTCCGCGACGCGGTGGCCGGCCGCACCGACGGCAAGGTGGTGAGCCTGTGAGCGACCGCGTCTCGGTGGGCATGGTGGGCCTCGGCGGGTGGGGCAAGAACCTCCTGCGCAACTTCGGCAGCCTGCCCCAGGCGGAGCTGCGCTACGCCTGCGACTCCAGCGAGAGCAGCCGGGACACATATGCGCCGGCCCACCCCGGGACGATCTTCACCGGCGACTACCAGCAGCTGCTGGACGACCCCACGCTGGACGCCGTGGTGCTGGCCACGCCGGTACCCGACCACTTCGAGATGGCCCGGGCGGCGATCACGGCCGGCAAGCACGTCATGGTGGAAAAGCCGATGACGTGGCGGGCGGCCGAGGCGCGAGAGCTGCGCACGCTGGTGCACAGCTCGGGGAAGGTGCTGATGGTGGGGCACCTGCTGCGGTTCCATCCCGGCGTCGAGAAGCTGCGGTCGCTGGTCGATTCGGGAGAGTTGGGAGAGATCCGCTACGTGTACGGCAACCGGGTCAACCTGGGCGTCATCCGCGAGCAGGAGAACGTGCTGTGGTCGCTGGGTGTGCACGACATCTCGGTGGTGCTGCACCTGATCGACAGCACACCGACCGAGGTGTCTGCCCGTGGCACCGCCTTTCTCCGACCGGGGGTCGAGGACGTGGTGTTCGCCCATGTCAAGTTCGCGTCGGGCCAGATCGGCCACCTGCACCTGTCGTGGCTGGATCCCCACAAGATGCGCAAGATGACGGTGGTCGGCGCGAGCCGGATGGCGGTTTTCGACGACATGGAGCCGGAGCGCAAGGTGACCGTGTACGACAAGGGCGCCGTGATGATTCCCGACGGCACCATCTCGACCCACACCGGCGACATCACCATCCCCGAGATCAGCCGAGCCGAGCCGCTGCGGCTGGAGTGCTCGCACTTCCTGGAGGCGGTCGCCACCGGCGAGCAGCCGCGCGCCAACGTCGACGAGGGCCTGGCTGTCGTGGAAGTGCTCGAGGCCATGCAGACGTCGCTCGATCGCGGCGGCGAGACGATCACGCTCTCGGTGGACGCATGATGTGGGACGCGGCCGAGGCTCCCGGACTGACCCTGGCGTCGGACGCGGTGATCGGCAGCAACGTCACCTTCGGTGCCGGCGTGACTGTCCACGAAGGCACGGTGATCGGGGCGGGAAGCGCGATCGGGGACGGAGCCGTGCTGGGGAAGCAGCCGATGCTGTCGGCCAGCTCCACCGTCAAGACCGGCGAGCTCGAGCCGCTGCGGCTGGGAGAACGCTGCCGCGTCTCGGCCGGTGCGATTCTGTCGGCCGGAGCCAGCCTCGGCAACGATTGCGTGGTGGGCGATCTGGCCACGGTCCGCGAGCGGGTCACGATCGGAGACCGGGTCGTGATCGGACGGGGCGTGTGCGTCGAGAACGACACCGCCATCGGCAGCGACACCAAGATCCAGACCAACGCGTACATCACGGCCGGCTGCATCCTGGAGGAGCACGTGTTCATCGCGCCGTGCGTGATCACCACCAACGACAACTTCATGGGCCGCACCGAGCGCCGGCACGACCTCAAGCGCGGCGCGACCGTGCGCCGGGGGGCGCGGGTCGGCGGCGGAGCGACGCTGCTGCCGGGAGTGGAGATCGGTGAGGAGGCGTTCGTGGGCGCCGGAGCGGTGGTGCTCACTGATGTGCCCAGGCGGATGCTGGTGGTCGGATCGCCGGCGCGGGTGCTGCGCGAGGTGGCCGCCGACGAGCTGCTCGAAAACCAGTAGCGCAAGCACGAGTATCACTCGTTAGGGGGAGTGCAACCGTCCGCTATCGGCCGACTTTGTGGGAGTCCCCCGCCGATGCTCCGCTCCCTTCCCACAGCCGTCCTCGCCTGCCTTCTTGCCTGCGTTCTTCTGACCCAGGTGGGCGAGGCGGCTGCGGCGGGTATCCACTCAACGGCGACCGCCTCCCAGAAGGTCACCTTCCGCAACCAGACCGCCGTCCAGCTGCAGTTGGCCAGCACCACCCCGTACGATTTCGGTCAGGTCAGTCCTCTGGCGACGGCAAACCCCGCCGGCAACGAGAACCGCGCCACCGTGTGGTCGAACGGCTCCTGGCGGCTGCAGGTGCGAGCGGCCGGCCCCAGCTTCGTGCAGAGCCCCACCGGCACCGGCACCATCCCGGTCTCCAGGCTGCGGCTCGCCGGCACCACCGCTGTGCTGCTCTCAACCTCCGATCAGCAGATCTCGTCGGGCAATCCGACCCCGAACCCCGGCCGCCGGGTGAACCTCAACTACCAGCTCACGCTGCAGTGGCCGGATCCCGCCAACGTGCCCGGCTCGTCCTACTCGCAGACGCTGGTGTACACCGCGGTCACTCCGTAACCACCGCCAGCGTCTCGAGCGTGGCATCCCCGCAGTAGGCCATGCGAGTACCGGCCGCAGCCTCTGTCCGCAGCGCCTCGACCAGCTCGGCGGTGATCAGCTCACCCGGGCAGATTGCAGGAATCCCCGGTGGGTAGGGGGCCACCGTCTCGGCGCTGACCCTGCCGATCGCCCGCGTTGCCGGCACCCGCTGATGGCGGGCGAAATGCGCCTCCCGGGGCGGCAGCACCGCCTCCGTCCGCAGCCGCCACACCGCCGAGGAACCCACCGGCCGCGGCCGCGGACCGCGGTGGCGCTCGATCGCCGCCGTCACCGCCGCCACCAGCCGCTCGACCGCATCGCGATCGTCGCCGAAGGTCAGGATCGGCACCAGCGTGTCGCGATCGGCCATCTCCAAACGCACCCCGCCGGCCAGCAACTCGTCGTCCACGGCAAACCCGTCCGCACCGGTACCCGCAACCGAGATCACCAGCTTGAGCGGATCGTGCAGATACCCGCCGGAGGCCGTGAACACGGTCACCCCGGGGATCGCGGCAAGCTGCTCGCGGGCCCATGCCGCCAGCTCCAAGGCGCGGCCGGCCAGCTCGGCGCCGCGGTCCTCCACCAGCGCCCGAGCACGATCGATGCTTGCCAGGATCGCCCCCGACGGGCTGGTGGTGTGTCCCAGCTCGAAGGCCGCGTCCAGCGTCTCGAGATCGATCCGGCCTGCCTGCGCGAGCACCAGCGCGCTCTGGGTGAACCCCGTCAGCGTCTTGTGCACCGACAGCACCAGCGCGTCGGCGCCTTCACCGAGGGCGTGGGCGGGAAATCGAGGATCGAGGCCGAGATGCCCACCCCACGCCTGATCCACCGCCACCGGCAGCCCGCGGGCGTGAGCCGCCTCCACGATCGGGCCGAGCGGCGTCATCACGCCCACGTAGGTGGGGTTGACCAGGAACACCGCCGCGACATCCTGCGTCAGCGCTTCGTCCACGGAGGCCTGGGGGTAGCCGAGCGCCAGCCCGGTCGCCGGATCGACCTCGGGAAAGATCCACACCGGCTCGACGCCGCCCAGAATCATCGCCACCAGCAGCGACTTGTGCAGGTTCCGGGAGACCGCGACCCGATCGCCGGGACGCGCGAGGCCCCACAGCAGCGCGTGGTTTCCGTGAGACGAGCCGTTCACCGAGAAGCGGGCGTAGTCGGCCCTCCACAGGTCGGCCGCCAGCTGCTCGGCGCGCTGCAGGTGCCCACCGGACAGCTGCAGGTCATCCGCACCGCCGTACAGCGGCAGGTCGAGCGCGAGCAGGGAGTCGCTGAACTCCGGCGAGCGCTTGTGACCGGGCACGGTGAACGGAAGGCCGGGGTCGGCCAGGAAGCGATCGACCGCGTCTGCGAGTGGGGCCTCTGCCATGGGGCCCACTCTAACTAGGTGACGACGAACAGCCTGCCGGGAGAGGCGGCCGAGAGCCACGGGCGGGTGGTCGATCCGGCATACGAGAACCGCAGCGACTGCTTCACGGCCTTGGGGAACGTGATCGACACACCGTAGGTGCCGTCGGCGGCGACGGTCGCCTTCTTGCCGAACGTCTTCCAGGTGGTGCCGCCCTTGAGCTTCACCTGGACGACCAGCGTGGCGCCCGCCATTCCCGGGTTGGCCTTGCCGCCGATCGAAATTGTCTTGCCGTGCTTGACCGAGTACTGAGTGCCGTTCCAGATCAGGCTGGAGCCGGTGGTCAGGGTCGGCTGCACCGTCAGCACGTGCACAGCCGACTGAGCGGCGGCGATGCCGGTCTCGCCGGCATACCCGGCCTTCCACGTGAACCTCGCCCCCACCAGCGCCGTGGTCACCGCGGTGGCCCAGCTGCCCGCGGGGCCGGTGGTGGCAGTCCTGGTGACGTGCACGGTCTTGCCGTTGGTGGTGTAGGTGCCCGTGACGGTCACCATCCGTCCGGAGAGGGCCGAGGCGGTGGTGGTGTCTGTGAGGGTGCCGGAGAGCGTCACGGCCGACCCGGGCGCGACCTTGGCGCTGGACGAGGCCGCCGTCAGCGTGACCACGTCGAGGCCGGTGGGAACCGTCTGGTCGATCAGCGCCTGCGCGAGCTTGACGCCGTCAGGGGAGCCGAGGCCGGTGGCCATGTCGTATCCCGCGCCGGCCGGGTAGGCCAGATCGGCGCCCGCGATGCCGTTGGTGCCGACGGTGACGTCGTTGAAGACCTCGGGGTGGGAGTAGAGGAACTCGTTGGCCGGGCCCAGTGCCGTCCCACCGGCGGCCACCGACGCCGAGTTTGCCACCGCGGTGATCGCGGCCATCAACGGCGCCGCCGCGCTGGTGCCGCCCACCTGGCCCCACACGGAGGAGCCGGAGCTGGTGACTCTCACCACGTAGCCGGTGTTGGGGTTGCCGTCCAGCGCGATGTCGGGCACCTCACGGCAGCTCACGACCGGCTGCCCGCACGCCGCCGGCTCCACCACTCCCAGGGCCGTCTGCCAAGCCTGCATCTCGAAGTGATGGGAGACACCGCCTCCACCTCCGCTGGACGCAGAGGGACCGCCCCAGGTGGTTTCGCGGTTGGGAACGGCCTGACCAATCCTCAGCGTGGTTCCGCCCACCCCGGTGACCGCGGGATCCGACGCGGGGTAGTCCACGGTCGCGGCGGTGCTGCCGGTGAACGGCTTGCAATCGGCGGAGCCGCTGTCGCCCGAGGCGGCAAACACCGACAGCCTCGCCGCTGACGCCAGCTGGAACTCGGTGTGCTGCGCATCGAGATAGGAGGCGCCGGCGACGTCTTCGCACACGCCCCAGCTGATCGAGATCTCGTTCACGTGGGTGGTCGAGCGCTCATTCAGGATCTGGTCGACCACGGTGGCGAACGAGGTGCTGTTCGGGGCCACGTACGTGTAGATGTGGTCGAGGCCCGGAGCCGAACCGGCCGCCACCTCCTCGTCGAGCTGCACCTCGATATCGCCGGAGGTGTCGCTGGTGCCGCCGTTGACGGGCACGTCGGAGATCGGAACGCCGGTCTTGTAGCAGCTCTGGTAGTCGTTCACCGGCCCCCTGGCATAGTTGGAGAACTCGATCAGCGCCAGCGCGTTGCCAGAGCCGTCGTGGAGCTGATCGAGCAACGGCTGGGTGTGGTAGGCCTCGGCCTGGGCAAGCTGGGCCGGCTCGTACCCTCCGTAGCTGCTGCGAATCGCGGCGGATTCGGCACAGCCCGTCACCACCTGACTCGACGGTGTCAATCGGGGCGCGGCCATCGAGTGCGCCAGCGGATAGGTGTCGAGACCGGTGACCGCGGCAACCCCGCTCGCCAGCGACCGCGGCAGCGAGGGCACCGAAGAGGGGGCGCGGAAGCTGACGCCGGCTGCGCGATAGGCCACCAGCTGAGTGGCGAAGGCGGACTCGGCATCGGCGACAGAACCCGAGTACGAGCGGGTCAGGATCCCCCCGGCCGTGGGCTCGAGGCCATGGCTGCGAAGGTACGCGGTGGTGGCGGCCAGCTCGCTCCGGGACGGCCCGAACAGGCGCTCGA
>CAVSFZ010000015.1:0-223373 GCA_963727235.1 uncultured Actinomycetes bacterium | reverse complement strand
GAGTCCAAAGACCCACCTCGCGGTGGGAGACGACATGACCGAGCAGCGTCTCCTCGGCAGCAGTTGGCTCCTCGAGGAACGCAAGCCGCTCTTGCACGAGACTGCAGATGCCGCGATCCTCAATGCGACGCTGGCCAAGTAGACCCGCGAGCTCCTCCCACCGCACACTCGACGGAATCACCTGTGCCCGGAGTTCCTCAACGGTGGTGGCACGACGGTCGAGCCAGAACGTCAGCACGGTGAGCCGGCGTATCAGTTCACTGTTGTGCGGCCGCGACAGATAGAGGTACAGGTCGTACACGTCCTTGCCGGACCCGTGTGTGATGCGGCGAGCGCATGCCGAGATCTTTTCGGCCACTGCCTTTTCCAGTACCTACGACCAGATAACACGCGAGTGGTACCCAGTTGACGGAGACGGCGAAGGCTATCAGGGGTGGGCAGCGGAGTTGGAGGCGTGCCTGGCGCTGCGATTCAATCTCGATCTCCAACTCTGTGAGCGCCTCGCCTCCGGGCGCGGGTATCGGCGTTGTGACACCGGCAGGGTGAGGCGCCGGATCGAACGTGCATGGGATACTCGGGGGGTGGAGCGCCCGGCCGTGGAGTTTGCGTGGAACGGTGAGGTTGCCCTCGCCTACCAGGTGGTGGGCGAGGGCCCGATCGATGTGCTCTTGGTTCCGGGGTGGTTCTCCAACCTCGACATTCAGTGGGAGAGTCCGTACCTGGCGCGCTTTTTGCATGGGCTTTCCGAGCCGGCGCGCCTGATCATCACCGACCGCCGCGGTTGGGGGCTTTCGGAGAGGTTCTCACCGGGCGATGTGCCGCCCCTGGAGACACTTGCAGACGATCTCGGGGCGGTGCTAGACGAAGTCGGCAGCAAGAGAGCGGTGGTCATGACCGCGGATGACACCGGCCTGACCTCTCAATTCTTCGCAGCAGCGCATCCCGAGCGGGTGGCAGGGTTGATTCTGATCAACTCCTACGTGTCCTACCGCGCCACGGCAGAGACCCCGTGGATGCCTGACGCGCGCTGGTGGAGGAGTTCATCGAGCAGATCCGCAGCGAGTGGGGGCGCAGCTCCTGGCCTTGGGGCCCTGACGCGGGGGGAGCGACTGAGCGGGACTGGTTCGTGCGGATGCAGCGAGGCTGCAACGCGCCCGGAGCAAACGTCGCCGAGCTACGCCGGTTCGTCGACTCCAGCACCGCTGAGGTACTGCCCGCTATCCGGGTACCAACCCTCGTGCTGGCAGACCGCGACAGTCAAGGGAGTTCCTTTGAAATGGAAACCGCGCGCTACCTCGCCAGCCGCATCCCCACCGCACACCTGGTCGAATATTCAGGCGACGGAGACTTCTACTGGTACAAGGCAGCCGACACGATCCTGCAGGAGATCCACGGATTCCTCACCACCCTTCATGCCGAACAGGCCGTGTTTGACCGCGTGCTCGCAACAGTGCTTTTCACCGACATCGTTGACTCCACCGCGCAGGCAGCAGCGACCGGCGACCGAAGCTGGCGAACGACCCGCGAACGACACGACGCCCTGATCCGCAGCGAACTCGCGCACTATCGCGGGCGTGAAGTAAAAACGATGGGCGACGGCTTCCTCGCAACCTTCGACGGACCAGCTCGCGCCGTCCGCTGCGCCCAGGCGATCATCGCCGGCGTCGCCCACCTCGGAATCGAGGTGCGGGCCGGGTTGCACACCGGCGAAATCGAACTCGACGGCACCGACGTCTCTGGCATCGCCGTTGCGATCGGTGCCCGCGTTGGCGCAATCGCCCAACCATCCGAGGTACTTGTCTCCCAGACGATCAAAGACCTCACAGCCGGCTCGGGAATCGTCTACACCGATCGTGGCGAGCACGAACTGAAAGGCGTCCCAGACCGATGGCGCCTCTACGCAGTCTCGATTCCTACCTGAATCCGACACACGAAGAAGCTCGCGTTACGGTTTGCACCTTCGAGGAGCGCCCTAACAGCCTTCCCGTCAAACGTTTGGGGGGTTATAAGGAATGCAGGAACTCGGACACAACGCTCGACCGGGCAGGAATGGGCCGCGGCAGCCACTCGATCGAACTTGCGGTTTGGAATCGCGCCGGGTTTATCGATCCACTAAGGGTGTCGGCGGGGCGGAGCAGATCGAGGAGCGCCGGCTAGGGGTGACAGTTCAAGCGGGATGGGATAGGAGTCGTGAGATCTCTCGGAACGGCACGACGAGGTACACCGAGATGCCGAGGTACACCCACACGGCCAGTACTGGGAAGGCGAGCCCGACCAGGATCGCGACCGCATACGCGCCAACGACGGGCAGAAGTTGCTTTCGCTCGTGGGCCAGGTCATCGTCGCCGCTCTGGGCGTAGAGGTGCTCGCGGTTGGCGTACTCGTCTAGGGCGAATCCCATGAGTCGGATCGCGAGCAGTGTGAGCCCGTACATAGTGACGAACACGCGCTCGCTTGATGGTTCACGCAGGGCCTCTCCGACGAGTCCGGTGGGAAACGGTAGGAAGGTCACCACGAGCAAGAGCAGTAGGTTGAGCCGCAGGAAGATCGAGTCCGCGCGTTCGAGCCGGTCGGTCAGCGCGGTGTGGCCAAGCCACGCCGCGCCGATCGTGAGGAAGCTGACAAGGTACGCGACGTATGTCGGCCAGATGTGCAAGACCTGGTGCAGCGGGGAGCCGGGTGGGTGGATCGCTAGGTCGAGGACGAGCAGTGTGATGGCGATCGCGAACACGCCGTCGCTGAAAGCCTCCATCCGTCCCTTACCGAGCGATCGGCGCGCCTTTGGTGTGTGTCCGTCGGGCGTCGATCTCGACTCGAGGCTGCTCATCTTCCTGTGTCCTTTGCTCTTGTCTAAGAGGACCTCGGCATAGCCTCGGCTCAGTAGGCTGCAGCCCCGCTGCGATCCTTCACCATGTAGGCGACGATCAGCGCAGCTGGAAAGAAGATCAAGCTGAAGATGAAGTAGCCGAAGAAGCTATGCCCCTTGCGGCTCGCGACGCGCGCGGGCCAAAACGCGATCGCAATCCAGATGATCAATGCCAACGTCCACCAGAGGAATCCACCTGCAAGCACTGCCATGATCTCCACCTCACTTCTTTCGGGGCTCTTCGAGCCGGATCCAACCAATACGCGGATGAATGAAATCGCCCTAGCGCTCGCCCATGCGAACCACTCTTCCGACTTGTTCTATCTGGGCAACAGACTCCACCACCGCCACCCAGCACGTATCAGTGAAATCCCCCAACCTCCCTCAGGGCCATCTACTGACAGTGCACCGCGCGCGTCGGACACCTCGTCGAGTCACCCGTCGGCGAGCTGTTGCCCGTGCCACGAGTTTCAACGTTCGCGAGCGAGTCCGCGCCCTTAGGTGGCGTCTTCGCGTTTTCCGGGTAGGTGCCGCGTGAACCAGAATGAGAGCACCGCTAAGAACGCGACGGCGAGCATTGAGGTCTTGAGGGCGTTGAGTTGCGCGTCGGCGTAGTCGTTGGTGACCGTGGTCGCGTCGGCCGACGATAACCCGGCGTCGCGTAGGGCCTGGTATGCCTGGTCGGTTGTGATGATCGGGATGCCGGTCTCGGTGGCCTTTGAGATCTGCGCCTTGACGTCAGAGGACAGGGCGGGATTGTCCTGGATGCGCGAGTTGAACCCGTTGAGAAGCCCGAGTAGCAGCACCGAGCCGATTAGCGCGGTGCCGAGCGATGCGCCGAGGTTCTGCGCCGTCCCTTGGAGGCCGCCTGCTTCGTTCGTTTGATCGGGAGGTGCCGAGGACATGATCACGTTGCCGAGTTGCGACATCAGGAGCCCGGCGCCGATCCCGAAGAAGACGAGCGACACCGCGAAGGCGGTCCCGTTCAGGGTCACGTCGATCGTCCCCACGAGCACGAGCGCGGCGATCGCCATCGCGCCGAGACCGACCTGGACGACCGTCCGCGGCCCGCGCCGGGCTGCCACCTTCGGACCGGCGAGCGCGGCGGCCAGCATTGAGATCGACATGGGGAAGAGACGCTTCCCGGTGTCGAACGCGTCGAAGCCGAGTACAACCTGGAGGTACACGGGCAGGACGAAGAACGTGCCCATCACGATCAGCTGCTGCGCGGCGAGCGAGGTGAGCCCGGCGTGCAGCGTCTCGATCTTCAGCAGCGCGCGGTTGAGGAGCGTGCTCTTGCCGAGCCGCTCGCGGCGTTCTTCCCACGCGAAGAAGCAGCCGAGCACGACTAGGCCGCCCATGATCAGGAACGGCACCAGCGAGAACCCGAGCGGCGTGATCTTGTGCCCGTTGATCGTCGGCGCGGCGACCGGCCTGATCCAGCCCCAGGTGCTGCTCTTCAGGATCCCGAACACGATCAGGCCAAATGCGACCGCCGAGAGCGCTGCGCCGCCGTAGTCCAGCGTCGGCGGGTGCTCGGGCTTCGGTGCGCGCTTCATCATCCGGTGGACCGTGAGCACTGCGATCACGACCACGACCTCGCCGACGAAGACGTAGCGCCAGCTCCAGGTGGTCGTCACGTAGCCGCCGATCAGCGGGCCTGCGGCAATCGCGGCGCCCGCGGCGCCGCCGATCATCGAGTAGGCAAAGGCGCGCTCCTTGCCCTCGTAGTTCGCGGCGGTCAATGCCGCGATGGCCGGGATCACCAGCACCGCGCCCATCCCCTCGATCCCCGACCAGCCGATCAGCAGCACCGTGAGATTCGGGCTAAGCGCCGTGATTAGCGAGCCTAGACCGTACACGCCCAGGCCCAGACCGAACGCCCGATCACGGCCCAGGATGTCACCCAGCTTCGCGCCCACGAGCATGAACGCCGCCATCACCAGCGTGTACATCGTGATCGCACTCTGCACGCCGGTGACCGTCGTGTTCAGATCCTCAACGATCTGCGAGATCGAGACGTTCATCACGCTCGAGTCGAGCACCATAACGAACTGGGCCGAAGCCAGGATGATCAATGCCAGCCACTTACGCACCGGCCGACTCTACGCCATCACACGGTCCGCGCCCTCGACGAAGTCGCTTCCGACAGCTATCCGAGCAGAAGACTTGCCGGTCGGTCAGCCGTTCGCCGCAGGCTGGGCAGACGCGTGCCGAGTAGATGATCACCGGGCAGAGTGGCTCGGTCGGGTCGGGGTCGTCATCGGCGGCCGGTAGGCTCTCCTTCCCGATCCGCAACAGAGTTGGGGCGGCCTCGATAGTGGAGGGTTTGAGAAGACCGCCCGCCCAGGCGTGGCAGGGCTCCCTGTCGGGGTCGAGGGCTTTGTGTTCGGGGTGGGCGCGGTACTCGGTGAAGTACTCGCGGTAGCTGAGGACGGGACGGTGCCGGGGATGTGGCGGCTGGGGTTGGTGGTGCGGGCTGGGATTGACCCGGCTTTGTGGACTACTGGCGTTAGGGGTCACGCCCTTGGAGAGGAGTCTCGGTGCCATGTGCGCATCCACCGGAGTTTCGGGCTGAGGCGATCCGCCTGGCTCGTAGTGGGGAGCACCCGGTCGTGAACATCTTGTCCTAGCCCCGAGCCGGGTGTGGCAGGGTCGCTTGCAGCCGCTTGCGGACATCGACGGCTAACCTCGATCCGCGGGGTCACTGTGCAATCGGCTCAGGTCGTTTCAGATCCCAGTCCGGGTTGATCACAACCTTCTCACGGGAGTGGGCCATAATCTCGCAGTTGCACGAGATTTTTCACTTATTGTGAGGGGACTGACATGGGCTCGGAAGGTTCTGATCTAGGTTCGGCGAGTGTCGTGAAGGTGTCTGCGAAGGGTGGTCGTACGCGCGCGCCACGGGCGGTGAGGGTGGCGCCGCATTTGAGCGTGGCCGAGCGTGCGGCGCGGGGGCGCGCGGCGCGCGGTGAGGTGCCTCGGTCGAGCCATGCTGAGTACCGTCCCGCTCCGCGTCGGGCTGATCCCGTGGCGCTTTTGGAGTCGCAGGCGGCATCGCGGGTGCCGGAGTTGGTGCCGATCCGTTATGGGCGGATGTTGGTGTCGCCGTTTACGTTCTATCGCGGGGCGGCGTTGATCATGGCTGCCGATCTGGTGTCGACACCCACCTCGGGGTTGCATGCGCAGCTCTGTGGCGACGCGCATCTCTCTAACTTTGGCGTGTTTGCCTCGCCGGATCGGCGCTTGGTGTTCGATTTGAACGACTTTGATGAGACGCTTCCGGGGCCATGGGAGTGGGACGTGAAGCGTTTGGCGGTGAGCATGGAGGTGGCCGGCCGTGACAATGGCTATTCGGACAAGCAGCGGCGCGCGATCGTGTTGCAGACAGTCGCCGGGTATCGCAAGGCGATGCGCGAGTTCGCCGGTATGGGCGCTTTGGATGTGTGGTACGCGCGGCTTGAGATCGACGAGCTGATGGCCCAGCTTCGCAGCCAAGCAACGAAGGGGCAGCTGAAACGCTCTGAGAAGACCATCGCCAAGGCACGCACCAAGGACAGCATGGCCGCCTTTTCGAAGCTCACCGAGATGGTGGACGGCGAGCCGCGGATCATCTCTGACCCGCCGCTGATCGAGCGCGTCGAAGACATCGCCAGCGACCTTGACCCGCAGGTGATCGTCGACGCGCTGCACGACCTCTTGCGCCAGTACCGCTCGTCGCTGCAGACCGATCGGCGGATCCTACTCGAAGAGTTTCGGTTGGTCGACCTGGCCCGCAAGGTGGTCGGGGTGGGGAGTGTCGGTACGCGCGCGTGGATCGCGCTGATGCTCAGTCGCGACGACACCGATCCGCTGTTCTTGCAATTCAAGGAGGCCCAGCCCTCGGTGCTCGAGGACTTCACCGCCAAGAGTGAGTACTCAAACCATGGCGAGCGGGTGGTCACCGGACAGCACCTGATGCAAGCATCCAGCGACATTTTCCTGGGCTGGCTGCGCGCCCCGGGCGCGGTGGACGGTGTCTCGCGGGATTTCTACGGCCGCCAACTGAAAGACTGGAAGGGGTCATACGAAACCGAAGGAGCGCTCCCGCAGGGCATGGGCCTCTACGGCCAGGTCTGTGGATGGACGCTTGCCCGGGCCCACGCCCGATCAGGAGACAGGATCGCGATCGCCTCCTACCTAGGCGGCGGCGACGTATTCGACCGCGCCATCGCCGACTTCTCAGTCGCCTACGCCGACCAAAACGAGCAAGACTACAAGTCCCTCAAACAAGCGGTCGCCGATGGCAGGATCGTCGCAGTCTCCGGGCTATGAGACACAGCCTTGGCGCTAGATGAACCCTCAGAAGAGGTATAGTCAGACACGCTGACACGGCGACGTATTTTGCCAGTTCGGCACGTTTGAGAAGCCTCGCATTGCGAGGCTTCCGCGGTTCTGGAACTAGCAGTAGACCCCTAAGTTGATACCTAGCCATCACGTAGCTTGGGCCGGTCTCGTGCTCGGCCGACCTCGTGCTCTATGCGAGGCCGCGCAATGCTGCCCAGTGCCGCACGTGCGGCACCCGCTTCCCATCCCGGATCTGGGCACAGTAGCCAGCACTGAGCCCCGTCGCCAGAGCGAGGTCTGACGGCCGAGCGGATGCCAGCCCGGGCAGGATCAACCGCCGAAACTCGCTCGGATGGCCCGTCCATCCGCTCGCCTCGCCGTACCGTTTCCGCGCCTGCCATTGCTCCCGCTGTGCCTCGGCGAGCTTGGCCCGTACGTCGTCGCGGTGCTGGGGACGGTCGCCTGTCTCCCGCCGCCGTGCGGCCTCGGTGGCGGCCATCTCACGGAGGCGTGCTTCGTTCGTCTCGGTGTGGCAGTTGTCGCATCGGGAGTTACCGCTGCGGATGGTGTGGCCGCAGTCCGCGCAGACCGCGTTGGAGACTTTCGGTGCTTTGATGCTCGTGCCAGTCGTGCGGAAGCGCGCGGGCTGGGCCGCACGTCGTGCAGATCCGGTGAGCGCGGTTGCGGGTCGGCGGAGTCTGCTGGCCCGGGCGAGCTGGTCGGCGACAAGCTCGGCGTGCCGTGCGATGTGGGCTGCCCAGGTGGGTGCGGTCTGGGCGAGTTCCCGAGCGAGCCGCGGCAGCAGTCGACACTGGCCGGCCTGGGTTTCTTGGAGATCGCGGCTACTTAGGTGATTCGCGCCGCTCGAACCGCAGGCAGGACTGCGCCCCATCGACATCGCCGGCCGCCCGGACTGCCGCGTCGACCCCTACAACGACGATCCGATCAAGCGCCTGATCGAGCTACGCCCGAACCATGCGACTTCATCTCCAAAAGCCTGCCGCAATGCTCGGTCATCAGGCCATCCCCCGACCGCGACGCAGGCGCAATCGCCGCCGTTCACGCTCTCACCAAAGACAACCTGTTCAAGGGCCAATCAGCAGGATTCTTCGCAGCAGTCACCAAGCTCGCGAAGGCCGCACACGCCGCACACCGACGCTGAAACAACCAGGCGGGGGAGGGAGCAGCCGCCGGCGACGTAGATCCACCCTGCCGACACGGCCGGCTCCGCGTTAGCCGGCGGCTGGGTCTGAGGTGCACCGCGGTGGATTGAACCGTATGCGTCTACGCGCCGCCACGCGATGCCGCCGCGTCCGTTCGAGTCACCACCCAGCCGACGCCCACCCTTGAGGGCCGATCCTGTGGCGCGGGCCTCGCCGCGTGGAAGGTCGGTGGCGGGTTGTGCTCGCGTGGGCGGCCACCGAGCGGCGCTACTTGGCCGGGCAATCGAACCAGCCGGACCCTGCTTCAACGCGACCACGCCACACGGTGGACGCGATCTGATTGTCCATGCGCCTCGGTTGCCGCGCGGACGATTGCGGATTCCCCGATCGTACCGCTGGGAAATGCTGGGAGGATCGGACGCGGTACACCTGTCCATATCGTAAAACTCAAGACCAGAGTTCTTTGGTGGTGCCGGGTTGATCGGCACGACAGTTCGTTCGGGGAAGCGCCAGCTTTCAGGGCGGGACGCCCAACCCGCCACCAAGAGATACCTCGCGGCCGCAAAATCCTTCGTGGCGATACGCGGCGGCTGGGGCTAGAGTCGGGTGTGTAGCCGAACGTCAGACGCCAGGCGGTAGCCATCCGCTCGGAGAGACAGCTACCGCGCAGGCAAACCAGGGGGTTTTGTCATGCCGCAGCTGATCTCTTTCGACGAACCTGGGCGGGTTTCGGACGCTGATGAATGATCGATTCCCTCGTGGGATTCCCTTGACGTTGGGGACGTAAGCCCGCTTTGAGAATGGCAGGCGGATTGGGTGTCACACTTCGTGACCCTTGCGACAACCTAGTTGTATGGTTGGTAGTGCGATGACCGCTTCTGCTGAGATGCGGGCCCCTGGGTGGGTTGAGTCGGTGTTTGCGGCGAATGAGCGGCGGTTGGGCCAGTTCTTGGCGCAGATGGTGCGTGATAGGGCGTTGGCTGAGGATCTGCTTCAGGATACGTTTGTGGTCGCGCTGCAGGGTGTTGATCGGTTGGCCGAGGCTGACGATCCGGCGGCGTGGCTGTTTGGGATCGCGCGGCATAAGGCGCTGGAGTCTCTTCGCCGGTCGGGGCGGATGCGCCGTGCGGTTGAGCGGTTGTGGGATCGGCGGTCGACCGAGTTCGCCGCGCCGGTCGCGGCGGTGGAGTTTTTGGACGTGTTGGAGCGATCGCTGAGTCCGGCCGACCGGTCGTTGGTGATTCTGCGCTACGCCTACGACTTCGACGCCACGCAGCTCGGAGAGCTGACCGGCCAGTCACCTGCGGGTGTGCGTAAGCGGCTGGAACGCGCCCGCGTCGCACTGTCACAGGAGTACCAGCGATGACCCAGCTCACTGACCGCGACCTGTTCGACCTGGCTGCCCCACTGCGCCAAGTCGAAATGGTGAGCCGACCCGCAGAAGGACCGCACCGGCCGGTGCGGATCCCCGAGTTCATGCGACTGGCAGCGATTCCAGTGCTCGTCATCCTTGTGTACGGGGCCATCGTCCTGGTCTCCCAGCAGCACCCATCCAAGCCGGCGAAATCCGCGATCCCGGCCACCCACTCGACGCGCTTCGTCGGGCTGCCTCCCAAGGGAGTCCGTCCGAGCACGCCGTTGTACGACGGCAGGGTCATGCTCCAAATCAGTCTGGCGTTGCGGCCGGACTGGATGTTCTACCGCGACGGGCGAATCATCCGCGGCGGCGATCTGCTTGTGAACCCCAATGGCGCACACCCGTTCCACACCGCGCGTGTCCAGCAGTGGCTGACACCGCAGGGTGTACAGCTGCTGCGATCGAGGATCCTGGCGATCGGCCGTCCGGTGGGGCTGTTCAACCCTGGCCACAACGTGGGGCTGGTCAGGCAGGCATACATAAAACACGACCTCTCGGACTGGTACCAGGTTCGCGTCGGGCCCCGCCTGGTCAATGTCCAGGTGCTGCCCACGGGGTACACCAACGATCCGGTGGCGACGCGCGCGCAAGTGCGCGCGCTGGCTCGTATCGACACGCTGGTCGCCAACTTGGCACCCGTCTTCCTGCCAGCGCCTGGAAAGACCGCACGATCCGCCCCTACATCCCATCGCATTACTGCGCCGCCTTCGACCGAGCCGCCCCCGACCCAACAAAGCTGCCCTCCCCAGCAAGGGAGCTGTTGGCCCAGCAAAAGTCACTGCTCAAACACGCCGACGGGACACTCACCACCGACCAGACACGGGCACTGTTCGTAGCATTCGCCCGGGCCGGCCTCAAGCCCGTACACAACCAGGTCGGAGAAATCGACTGGAAACTCCCCACCGCGGGTTACCCCACCGACACCATTGTCGGATTTCACCCAGGATTCTCGAACGGTGGCTGCTAACACGGCTACGTGACACGACGATGACCACTCAAACGACAACAAAGCGCACGAACCGGATGGTGCGATTGCGCTTGCGAGGCGCTGGGCTTCGAGAAGTCGGAAGGGAAGGAGCGCCCATGACGTGCGGTTTTGGCGGCTCGGCTCGGCTGCGGGCCGCCCTGTCTGCGGTCATTGTCCTGGGGCTGTTGGCGAGTGCCTGTCGCCAGGACACGCAACTTCGCTCCAGCGCGACCACCACTTCGGCTACACATGCGAGCGTCCCGCCGGTCATCGTGCTCGTCCACGGGTTCTCGCCAGGCCCGGAGGGTTACAGCTGCGCCGACTACTGGGGAGACCTAGAGACGGCGTTCCGACAGTGGGATCCCGGTGTCAAGCTCGCCACCGTCGGGTTCGTCCGCGGAGACCACGATTGCGACATGAGGGTCGCGTCCGGCGGCCCCTATACACCGATCGAAAAGATCGGAAGGGAACTCGCCACCGACGTGTATCACCGCTACTCCGCCCGGGGGATCCCGGTGGTGCTGGTCGGGCACTCAATGGGCGGTCTCATCGTCCGCTCGGCGCTAGCCCAGGCCGGGTCGACAGGGGCGCCGCCCTTCCTGCTGGTGCCGCGCGCCGTCACGATCTCCTCACCGCACGGCGGGACAGACGCCCTCAAACGTTGCGGCTACATCGAATGTAACGAGATGGCCTTCCGGTCCGCGTTCCTCCGCCGGCTCGAGCCAGATCCTCAGGGCCGTGGAGGGACGGTATGGACGCTGTTTGGCTCGGCAAGCGACCCGCTCGTGACCCCAGCAAGCGCCATGGGCATGCCCGCCCCGCACCGGTATCTGTACGAGCGACCCCACTACGGGCATCAACCGATCATCTACGACAGATCCAACGCCACCAACGCGCAATGGCAGAAGATCACAGCCGGCTCGTCAGTTCTCCAAAACGACGTGCCACACTCCCTGCGCGCCATCTTCCTGGCGACCACCACGACAGGCTCCCAGGCAGGTTGACCACCCTGGGAAGCTGGAGAGAGGCCATCTCATGCCAACAGAAGCGGAACGCCTCGTCGCCGAGCGCACGGCGATCCTCGCGCGCTAGTCCTTAACTGATTCTGGGAAGTAGGTGGAGGCGTTGCATGGTTGCCCAGGCGACGGCGGCCTGATGGGCGTGACCGGCGATCGATAAGTGGTTGAGGTCTGAGCTGTAGTTCTCGCGTTGGTCGACGATCCGTCCGAACGCACCGCCGTCGTAAGTGCATTGGCGAACGGTGGCGCAGGCGATCTTCAGCGCGGCTTCGTAGGCATGAATGGAGTGCTCAGCGCGGGCGACCTTCGGTGCAGAGATGGCACCGGTAGGGGTCATGAAGTCACATGAACCGGTGCCGCCTTGCGATGCTCGCTCTGCACGCGTGAGCGCGTCGGCGTATGTCGCAGGGCTGCCACCCTGGCTGACAACGAACTCGCGGGAGTCCGGCGCACCGCGGGCAAGTTTCTGGAGGGTCGCGGTCAGCTCGCTGCGGAAGCTGGAAAGCGCACGATGGTCGAGGGGACACGTGAGATCGTTATCCATGATCTGAATCACGATCAGGGCAGGTTCATGGTCAGTCGCGAGCAGCCTGTCGGCTTGGCCTGCCAGCGCGACGACATCCCCGCCAGCCTCGGCGTAGTTGGTGTTGTGATCCTTGATGGCAGGGTTGTGCCTGAGGATCCGCAGGTACAGGCTCTCGACTTGCGGATTGGTGCCCGTCGCCCACGAGTTAGCGCGAACCTCGACCCCAGGCTGGTCGGGATCCGAGTTCTCACCGGTCGCACCTGAGTCCCCGAGCACCGCGATCGAGTTGGGATAGCCATGCGACCAGGCATGTGCCGGGTTGGTGGAACTCGCGCCAGTCGAACTACTACCGCACCCAACAACAGCCAGTAAGACAACCGCCACCAAAGGGATGTATCGCGCTTTCATTGATGCATCCGATCGTCGTCAGAAGGCTGCGGGTAAGCAGGGTGGAGGTTGCGCCATGCCCTGAGCTGCAGGCTGCGGGGATGTCTCCGCCGAGCAGACGGGCGTTTTCGCTGGCGAATGGCCAGACCGAGGGCGTTGCCTTTGGTGCTTCGGCTCGGGTCGTCCTTATAGAAGCGGTCGAACACGTTCCCGAGTACCTCGGGCGTGATCCCCGGCCCGGTCTGTGACCTCGACAAGCCCTCCGCTGGGATCGTGTGCGATGCGCGCGCGCACGGCAGTGCCGGCATGGGTGACGGGGTTTCCGACCAAGTTCGCGACGATGCGCTCCAACCTGCGCGGGATGGTGTCGATGACCATCTGGCGTGCGTTGACGTCCGCTTGGTCGGTCCGGCGGTTGGTTCGCGCGGCCTCGTCATTGCTCGGCCTTGGGGGAGGTAGGTGCGGGCTGCCAGGACGGTCTCGGGAGGTAGGTCGCCCCTTCGAGCCAGGGCTGGGTTTGGGCGTGTCCCGAGCGGAGATCGATGACGTAACCTTCGGGGACCATCGCCACCAGTTTTGTGCCGTCCGGTGACCAGGCGACGGTCGTGTCGAGGGTGACGCAGCACATCTGCTTTGGGCTGAAGACCATCCTGGCGTCGGTGCCGTCGGGTCGGGCTGTCCAGACCTGCACTCGCAGCCGGGGGTCGGTGGTGTAGGCGATACGACCGGATTGTGGTGACCACACGACATCGTGGTAGTGGCCGGGGATCTGGGTGCGGCGTGATCCGTCGGGCCTAGCGGCGCACCACTGCTGCCAGTGGTGGCACATGTAGGCGATTCTGCCCCGGGGCCACCAAGTGAGCCCGGCGTATCTGGCGACGCCGACCACGCGCTGGGAGTAGCCGTTGGAATCCATGACCACGACCTGCCGGTTGCGCTCGAAGGCAATGAAACGCCCATCCGGAGACCACGCGACGTTCTCATCGGCCTTGCATCGGTAGATGCGGGGGCGCCACGTGGCAAGTACGACCGTGCGCTTGGTGGCGATGTCCCTCACCTGGATCGTGCAGCGTCCCGGTGATCCCGAGTAGCTGCGTTTCGAACGACTCTGGGGTGCGACTGTTGGTCAGGTAGGCGATCCTTTCGCCGTCCGGCGACCAGCCAAACGCGACGATCCGATGGTTGGGCACGCCGACTCCGAGATCGTTGGGCACGATCTCTCGGAAGCCGCCGATCCGGTAATCGCCGGTTGCGATTCCCCCGCCGCTCGTGATGTAGGTCACGCCGTGGTAGCGCGGGGGTGGTGACTGGGGTCGGGGTCGGCTGGATGGGCGGTGCGCCAGCAGCGCCACCGCTGCCACCAGTACGACCACCCCGACTACCACCAACGCGTATTCACCAAGCCGCATCCACCAGCTCGCGGCCCTTTGCGGCTGCGGCGACCACCCGTCCGGCGACTGCCCGTCCGGCGGGGTGCCTTCTTGACGCGGTGAATGGGCGTGGCGGTGCAATCGCTCCCAGGCACGCGCCCGAGCCTCGGCGTCCACCGCCGGCTCCTGCTCTCCCATCCTCCGAAGAAGATCAAGCTCGTCCATGCCGCGCCTCCCCGCGAATCCCGGCTTCCAACTGCCCACTCGACGATCTGGTCTCCATGCGGCTGCGCAACTCGACCCGCGCACGGTTGATCCTGGAGCGCACCGTCCCCACCGGGATCTCCAACGCCTCAGCCACCTGCTGATACGACAGATCCGCCCAAACCAACAGCAGCAGAGCCTCACGATCCCCCCGCGACAGCGCTCGCAGACCGCTGACCAGACCCGCGGTCATCAAAGCCCCATCCGAAGTGTCCTGCTCACTATCCACCTCACCCGCAGCCCACCGCGAGTAGGCATCGAGCCTTCGGCCCTCTGCCCGCGCGTGATGCCTGATCAGGTTCGTCGCGATCCCAAACAGCCACGGCACGGGGGCCCGGGAGGCGTCGAAGCGATCGAAGCTTCGCAATGCGCGCTCGAACGTCTCCGAGGCAACATCGGAAGCGACGTCGGCCCCGACCCGCCGAGCCGCGTACCGCCGCAGCGAATCAAAGTGAGCCTCAAACAGCGGCTCAATCGGCTCCGGATCAAACGAACGGAACGCCATCACCCCTAGTTTCCCGCAGACCCCAAAAAAGTTCGCGCCCATCGGATACTCCGTAAAGGCCGACGACGGCAGGTCGGCGTCATCTCTCCGCAAAACCGGTGCAACCCAAGCCACCAGACGCCATCCCCCGCCCCCACTCCAGATTGTCGACCCGCACCGCACGGTTCTCCGCATCGATCAGCGCTGGATCAGAGGCACTGACAGCGGATCGCTTGACTTCGAAACTCTGGGAACAGTCCCGCTCGCTCGCTCTGGGAGTCAGAGACGGGCTGGTTGAGCGCTCAATTGGACACTGATCGTCACCGTCTCAGACCATCGGTCAGTCCGCCAAAGTCCGCCAGAGTCCGCTGTCTTTACCCACGGGGGCGCAGTGGGGGGCAGAACTTCTCCGAGGTACCTCGCGGTATCTAGACGGGAGGTGCTCGCGCCCGGACAGCGGCTTGCATACGAGTCGAGCGCACGCTGCGGATCGGGTTAGGAGATAAGGGTCACCGAAACCGGCCTCCATCCTTCGGGTGCGGGCGGCGCTCACGAGCCGGATAACCTTAGGATGTCCAGCCAAAGAGGCGGCGCGACTCCCGCTGGCGGGCCAAAGCCTCGTAGAGTGGGTGTGATGGCGCCGTTGTCGGAGTGGAGCCCAGAGCTGGTCGTTGATGCTGATCTTGCGCATGGGCTGATCTCTGACCAGTTTCCCGCGGCGCTCGGCGAGCTGCACCTGTTGGGCGAGGGGTGGGACAGCACGGTGTGGCGGTCGGGGCCGACGTGGGTGTTTCGGTTCCCCCGGCGGGAGGTGGGGCTGGCGGGGTTTGAGCGCGAGCGCACGGCGCTGCCGCGGCTGGCCGAGCGTCTGCCCGCGGCAGTTCCGGTGGCTGAGCTTCGGGGTGTTCCTGGCAGGGGGTTTCCGTGGCAGTGGCTGGGATCGCGTTGGATTCCCGGTCACGAGTTGCACGAGACCGACGCCGACAAGCGCGAGCGCACCGCGTTGGCCGCCGGGCTGGGGCGCTTCCTGCGGGCGCTGCACGGCGTCGACGCGGCGGAGTTTGCTGATCTCCCTGTTGACGTCGTGTCGCGCTCGGACATGCGCGAGCGTGTGCCACGCATGCGCGCACGGATGGACGAGCTCGAACGGCTCGGGATGTGGGTGGCGCCGGCGAGCGTGTCCGCACTTGCCGAACATGCACTTGCACTCGACCCGCCCACCCCGCGCTGCGTGGTACACGGAGACCTGCATGTGCGCCAGACGCTTGTGCGTGGCGGCGAGTTGACCGGCGTGATCGACTGGATCGACATCTGCCGCTCTGACCCGGCGATCGATCTGGTACAGATGTGGACGCTCGGCGATCAACAGGCGCGCCGCGCGTTCACCGAAGCCTACGGCGAGGTTGACCACGCGGCGGAGATCCGCTCGCGCGTTTTGGCACTCGACCTATCCGGCATCCTCGCCATCTACGGCCGCCACCACGGGATGCCACGGCTGGAGGCCGAGGCACTCGCAGGACTCAACCAAAGCTGCACCTGATGTGCTCGGTCCAGCTC
Organism: uncultured Actinomycetes bacterium; assembly: GCA_963727235.1. Taxonomy (GTDB): domain Bacteria; phylum Actinomycetota; class Thermoleophilia; order Gaiellales; family JAICJC01; genus CAVPTL01. The sequence goes on along the minus strand of CAVSFZ010000015.1, from coordinate 207,027 downwards.
AGGCGCGATCGAGGTACCGGCGCACGCGTCGGCCAAGGCCGCGCCTGGCCACCCCGATCCTGAACCGGTCGGCGGGCATCAGCCCAAGCTCCCGCTTCGACCTCAACCGAGCGCGCGATTCCGACCGAGATACGATGCGGCAGGGGATCTCAGTGAACGTCGTGCTGATCTGGAACCACGGGTCCGGTTGGATGGTCGGCACGGTGCAGGCCACACACCGGACCGCTGGCCGGGAACGAGGAGTCACCCGTCACCCTTGATGCGATTGGGTGTCGCGACGCCCGTGGCGACACCCAATTAGGTATGACACGCCCGCGTGTGAGGGGCGGTGTTACACGCGAACTGTCGTGGACAGGGTTGTCAGCCCCGAGCATTGAGCGGGTTCCAGGCGAGGTTGATGCTGAGCATTGTGTGTGGGATTTGGAATTCGCGGAGGTGCTGAGAGCCAGCGGCTGTCGGCAGGATGCCGAATTGTCCGAAGCGTCCGGGGTGTGTACTGAGAAGGAACGCGAAGTGGCTGCCGTCGCCTGAGTAGGTGGCGCGGATTGGGCAGAAGCCCTTGGGGCCGACGCGCTGGTAGCCGCGGCCGTCGAGGCCGATGGAAAACGTGTGGCAGTGGGTGACACTCTGGTTGACGGCGATCATGAGGAGCCGGGTGCCGTCGGGATACCAAGCCAGAGGGGATACCTGGTTGGCGATTGTGTCGTGGTTGAGGGCCTTCACCTGGGCCGCGGTCAGCACGGTGTGCTGGTGGCCGTTGGCGATGTTCAGGGTGGTGGCTCCGTTGGTCTGAAGCGCCAGCGTGGTACCGTCGGGGGAGAGCAGGCCTCCCGTGAAGAACGGCATCATGCCCGTTCCGATCGTGTGCGCATGGCCGCCGTGGCTGCTGACGCGATAGATGCTTCCCAGCCGTGAGTAGATCACCGCCGACCCGTCGCGGGTGAAGGTACCGCCGGCGGAGTCCTTGCTCGGGGCGATGCGCGTGACTGAGCCGTCGGCATCGACCACGACGAATCCCGCGTTGAATCCGTCGATCAGCAGTTTGGTGCCGTCTTTCGACCAGGCCATGGGGTCGCCTGGGTGGTGCCACAGCACGACTCGCCGAGTGGGATCAGTTGGGTTGAATGCCCACACCGTGTCGCCGCCCACGGTGATCCAGCCCCGAGCCGCGGCGAATGGGCTGTGTCGTGCCATTGTGCCGATGCCCGCCGGTTGCGCGCTGCCGGAGCGGTGACTTAGAAACGCGATCGCACCCACCAGCGCGACCACACCCACCGCGATCGCCGCGTACTCCACGATACGCATGCCGCGCTGTTGCCAGCGGCTGGTGTGAGGCGTGGGTCGGGTCACCGGCTCGATCGAGCGCAGGGGCTCAAGAAACTGCCGGATCGTCTGTTCGTGCACGTCGGTCACCGTTCGATCTCCTTCCGAAGCGCCTCGCAGGCGCGCTCAAGGCGTTTCCTGATGGCTGCCGGACTCCGTCCGGTCAACTCGGCCAGCGCAGTAGCGTCAAAGCCATGCACATAGCGCAGCACCACCAGCGATCGGTCATCCGGGGTGAGCGTGCGATCCAAAACATCCATCACCTCATGAATGCCGTCACGCTCGCTCTCGACACGCTCACTCCGCGCCCCCAGCCGATCCACCGCGCGCCGCAAGCGCCACCCACCACGCTTCGACCGCAACGCCCGATGCCTTGCGATCCCAAACAGCCACGCATCCACATCGTCTACGTGATCGATCTGGTCACGCGCTCGCAGCACCGCCTCGAACGTCTCCTGCAGCAGATCCTCAGCCAACGTCCGATCCCGCACCATCTGCACCAGAAACTGGCCCAGTCGCCGCTCATTCGAGCGAAACAAACTCTCAACTCGCTCAGTCGCCCCAGCCACATCGGCGACGCTCACAGGAACACCTCCATACCACATACACGCCGCACAAGCACCAAGTGTGACATACCCATCAATAGTCGCAGACGCGACTGGTGGAACTCCGCCAAGCACCCACCAAATTTTTTTTGGCCTCTGCTGCTCAACGGCTCTCGCATGAGGTGCGGGTGTTGGTGCCGAAGGGGTCAGGGCAGCGATCGGTGCCGAGGCCGCCGGCGAGTCGATCATTGCCGTGTCCCCCGAGCAGTGTGTCCCCGCCGTGGCTGCCGAAGAGCGAATCATTGCCGCCACCGCCGGTCAGGACGTTGCGGTTGTAGCTTCCGTGGAGGATGTCGGCGGAGCGACTGCCGGTCACGTTCTCGAAATTGTGGAGCACGTCCCTTGACCCAAACCCATCATTGGCGTTACCGGTTAAAAGAGAGACCCAGACGCGCCCCGGAGCCGTTGCATAGGACACCAGGTCGGCTCCCTGGTACCCCCAGAGCGAGTCCGCGCCTCCCAAACCGGCGACGACATCGTTGCCCCTCCCAGCGTCGATCCGGTTTACGGCCGCGGTACCGGTGAGCCTGTCGTTGTAGGGCGTGCCGGAGATGTCCTCGATCGATTGCAGACTGTCGGTCGTGCCGAACCCGTCCGTCGCACGCCCCGACGTGAGATTCACCGTCACGCCGGCAGGGCTGGTGCCATAGTTCGCCTGGTCGCGCCCACCGCCACCAATCAGGGTGTCGCTGCCGTTACCCCCAAACAGATGGTCGACGCCACTACCACCGGTTATTCGGTCGTTATCGGGCCCACCGTCGAACACGTTCGTTCCCCGATCGCCTGTGTAGGTGATGACGTCAGCTCCGGGGCCACCGTAAACGGCGACGTCGAATAAGCCGCCTTTCCCGATCGTGAGCGTGTCGTTCATGTCGCCCAGATCCACCTGGAGGTAGAAATTCAAGCCACACCACACCGTGTGGTCCGCTGCACCAACGGTGGTGCCGTCGGTGAGGGTGCAGCCCGACCCTGTGCCGATCAGGTTGGTCGGATCGGTGATGACCATGTGACCGGCAGCAACCGTGACAGTCAGGTCGTTGACCTCGCCCGGCGCAGCCGCAAGGACGGTCGTCGACCCGATGGCTGACACAGATGAGGCCGCCGCTACGCCGGGAAGCGACGCCAACGCGCCACCGCCAACCAGCGTCGCACAGCACAACCGCACCAGCACCAGTCGGTAAGCACCCATTGGCTTGCCACCTCTCAGTTGATTGAGCACCATCGCCGAATCATCGGGCCGCGTCATTCGACTGTCATCAGGAACATTCCCGGCCCCTCGCACGTCCCCTTGTCCGAGTATCTGCGCCACCCCAGGCACGCGGCAGACACCCCGAACGCGCATGGAGCGACACCCCCATGTCAACTGGAGATCGGCGTGTCGCAACCTCGGCTACTTCTCGAGCTGGTTCGGTGGATCAGTATGACACCTGAGTAACACCAAAAGAGGCTTGATTCGCGCCCCCACCTGTTCGATATGGGCACCGCCGGCACGTCGTTCTGGTCACGGCCACCATCCTTCTAGGCGGAGCGACGCACACCGCGATCTTCAGTTTCCGATTGAGATCTCGGCTCGCCTGGCGGTGTCTGGAGAAATGCGGCCTAACGGCGGATCAGTGCCCTGAGCGGATAGCCCGTTCGGGGAGTCTCGGTGGGTCTGTGTGACACCTGGGCGACACCGCAAACGGGTGGCAGACTTGATTATCGCGCACATCTCGGTGGCCTGGGTCACCACGTGGCGTACCGGATACGCTGGCCAGGTGGATCAGATAGGTAGCGAGTCACGCGAGACGGGACGACGCTTACGGACGTCCCCCACACGCAGAAGCCGGGGGGTCTTCTCGGCCTGTACCCTCCTGGTAGTGGTGCTCTACACCGCCGGTTGTGATTCTTCCTCAAACACGGCTCAAAGTGCGGAGTCGAGTACCCCCGGCGCCGGGTCTACGACCGGATCAACGCCGGCCCCACCTGCGGCATCCACCACGCACCAAACAAAGCCACACCGATCGAAACCACGCGGCGTGCGCGCGCCCGACGTTCCTAACCGCCGACTCACTCCAGGTGCGGCGTTCCATGTTCGCCGGCGCACGATCTGCAAATCGGGTTACTCGTCGCGCGTCCGTAACGTCCCAGTGAGCGAGGCAACCGCCGTTTACCGCCGGTATCACACCGCTCACGTACCCTACGCCCATGAGGTCGATCACCTCATCTCGCTGGAGATTGGGGGGTCGAATGCGATCACCAACCTCTGGCCCGAGCCCTACGCTGGCCGGTGGGGCGCGCGCACAAAGGACGTCTTAGAAACCCGCCTCCACGACCTGGTCTGCGCCGGCAGGCTCAGACTGCGTGTAGCGCAGCACCGAGAGGCGAGGAACTGGGTCGCCGCCTACCGGCGATACGTCTCGCACGCGCTGCCCGCGCTCCCGCCGAACGGAGGTCGAACACGACACCACGCCGCCGGAACAACCACCAATCGGGGCGGGTTCTACGCATCAACCTACGGGTCGGCCGACACAATTTATTGCGCAGACGATTCTGAGTGGCAGCACCTAAGCAAGACCTACCTCCGCCACTTCCGTACCCTCCGGAAGGCCCGCAACGCGCTGCCTGGGTACCACCTCCACCAACCCTGCTAACTGGTCGGCCAAGCGCACTCGCTCACGAATCGCTTTGCTGAGAATCCCCAAGCGGGGAGATGCGATGATCGATCTCTTCGACGACGGCCCGCACTGCCGATAACTCTCCAGTGAGTTCGTCGATTCGCCGATCGAGTCGAGCTTCCATCTCAGAATCAGCCTCTCCATGGTGGGACTCCCGAATAAATCGATGAGCGGTCGCCGCCGTCAAAAGCGCCACGAACCCCATCCCTGCGACCATTACGACCCTCGCGATGACCCTGCCGAGCGGTGGTGCGTGGGGAGCGGTGGTGCGTGGGGAGCGGTGGTGCGTGGGGAGCGGTGGTGCGTGGGGAGATGTCTCCATACCCGACGGTTGTCACCGTGGATGCCGCCCACCAAGCACCGTCCCATGCCGAGAGTTGGCGATTTGTCTCGACGTCACTGAAAGCCAACCCACGGCCAGCACGAGGAAGAGAGTCAGCAAACCCGCGTGGCGAACGCCCGCCGGGTTGTAACTCGGCGCAACACACCGGCAGATCGCACCAACCGCAAGAGGCGAGTCAATCGCAGGAGACGAATGGACTGCAAGGGTTCACGCCCGAAGCACCTGACCTCCTGACGTACCCCGCCACGTCAGTCGTGGTTTACGGTCATGGGTCAATCATCTTGTAGATGTCTGCGGTGTGGCGGTTGCAGTAGATCTTGGTGAAGTAGATGTCGGTTCCGCGCCCGGGATTGCCGCGCATGAGCCACAGCGTCGAAATCGTGAATCTCGCTACTCCCGGTCACCCCTTTATCACCGTGGACGCGATAACGACCCTCACCGACGATTAGGTAGATCACCCCTTAGTCGGCGTGCGGAGTCCACGCTCGGTCGCTAGTGATCGGGAGCTTAGGTCAATCCCCCTCTGCTGCATGGCGAAGCTCAGAGAGGAATGCGAGCCTTTCACGGAGGAATCGCTGTTGCCAGGCGACGATCCCAGCTCTGCTACGGAGCCAGAGCGGGGCGTCGCTGAGGCGCGCGTGGCATTGCTTCCACGCCCTCGATGTCGCCCCGGCAGCATCATGGATCCTGCTATCCCATGCGATGAGCACTGCCCAGTCGTGAGGTTCCGCTGTGCGCTCAAGGCGCTCCAACCACGTTCGACCAATCTCCTCCAAGGATCGAAGGTACGCTCGTCGGTCGGCTTGATGGAATTCGGAAACCAAGACCGGATCGTCCTCAGACCGCGAGTCAACCTCAGCATGAGACGCAGCCGCCTGCCCCAACCCTTTGGGATTTGCGACGTTTCGGTGGAGCCACCCTCGCACTGATCCACTGATCTCAGTCTTGCGAGCCACGTCCATTCCATTCAACGATGTCACCCGGGTTCCTGTCCATCACGCGACGGACGACACGGGTGACGCATGTCCGTACCTCCCCTCCTAGAGACCGAGTGTCGCGCTCAGCGGAGGAAGAGGCTCCGATCCGTGCACCGCGTGGTTCGTTTGGTTCACGGGTCGATCATCTTGTAGATGTCTGCGGTTTGGCGTTTGCAGTAGTACTTGGTGAAGTAGATGTCGGTTCCGCTGGTCGGGTCGGGCACCGCGGTCGCATTGACGTAGTCGATGCCGCGGCTGAAACGTGTTCACCACGGTCTCGGGCTGACCGGGGCTTGCTTGACGAGCTTGACGGTGTTGCCGCAGCCGTTGCCGGAGTGGGCGTAGTAGGTGGTGCCGTCGGCGAGCACCGTCGGGTTGTACTCAAAACGCGCCGGCGGGAGCGTGTTTACGAGTTTGGTGGTCGTTTTGCCCGGCGATGTCGCGCCGAAAGATGCTCGCGGAGTTGGGCCCGAAGACTCCCCAAACGGCCCAGTTTCCACTGATGCCTCCGGGGTACGCGGTGATCTTGGTGGAGTTGACGTCGGCGAGCACAAACGAGGTCTTGTTGGTCAGGTTTCGGAGAATGACTTGGCTATGCCGTTGGTTTGGGCCACTCACGCGGCCGAACAACAGCCAGTTTCCCGAGATCCTGGGAGACCACTCGATTGCCGGGGTGTTGACTCCCGCCGGGGGCGCGCTGTGGACGTGCGTGACCACGTCGTACATGCGGATGTCGCTCTGTCCCGTCAGCGACCGTTGCTGGTAGACGACCGTGGTGCCGTCAATGCCAGGGTTTAGCCGTACGTCTTGGGTGGGTTGATCTGGGTGATCGTGGTGCCGTGTCGCACGAACACGTTGAAGTGGTTCGGTCGGGGCGTCGAGTTCTGATCCCACGCGAGGTAGCTCCCCGCCACCGCCGGATCCTCCTCGTATCGGTTCGTGGCTCGCACCGGAGTCTGCAGCGAGATTCGCCCACACCTCACCGCTCGCGGCCAACAACGCGACCACCACGACACTCGCACCACCTATTCGGAACGCTGTTCGCTTGGACACGACCGTCACCACCTTTCAGTTCGAGAGAACCAAACCGTCCTGCAAAACCGCGGACCACAACGGGCTACCTAAGCAGGGTCACCTCACCGGAGCGGATCATGTCCCGGGCGGTCTTCGTGAAGAGCGCCGTGAGTTCCGCCTCGTTGACTGATCCGTGTGCGGGGAACACTCCCTGATCCCATGCCTGTCGGCACATGCTTGTCAAGATCTTCAGCCAATCAGGCCGGCTAAGTGGGCCGGCTCGATGCCAATCTGTCCCAGTCGACGCCACCTTGCTTGGCGACCTTCGTGAGAGCCGTCGCGACACAGATGGGGACCGTGAACCCGCCCCCCCGATCGCGCCACAACCGCTCCTCGTCGATCCCGTTGCCCTTGGCGTTGATATACGCTCGCAGATTGCCGCAGTACCTGGTGGTCAACGCATTCATCCCGCCTTTCGGCAGGTAGCTCACGTCGACGCCCGGATCGGTTCCGGTGGTCGCAAGGGCCGCCCTGCAAAACGGCACCAACATGTCCACATTGGCTTGGAGCGCCAATCGGCCCTGTTCGGCTGACTCCCTGCCCTGGTCGTCGAGATACCCCGCGCGTTCGGAAGCTCCACACAGCATCCGCAGCGACCGCTTGGAGACATCTGCGGCGACAGCGTCGCCGTTGCTTTGGAGGCCCAGGTTCCCCTCCACGCAACGGTCGATGCGCTGTTGCGCAGTCGATCCCCCTCCACAACCAGCAGCTACGACCGCGACCACAAGCGCCGCCAGCAGCGCAAGCCGGGAACGACCAACGCGACCACCAACCATCGAACCGCCTCCTCACACTCGTGGCACTAGCAACGAGATCTATTCTTGGTAGATACGCCAGCCTTCTCAGAAAACCTGCGCTCGCCTCGGTTGCACTACGCGAGCATGGGCACGTCGCATCCCCTTCCAAGGTACGTCCTCGTCGGTGATGCGGCATCGGGGGAATTTCCAGCCACGCCAACGTCACCCGGAATTCGCCCGCCCCAAAGCGAAGGCGCCGTGCTCTCTCGACCACGGTTCGATCCGCTCTAGTCCGCCGGATTCCGCTGTCTTTACACATCGGGGCGCAATCGGGGCGCAATTCTAGAGAGCATGCTGAGGAGCCTTCATCGAACTTCCTCTCTTGCTCGCGCTTTGGCACCAGCATGGATCCCGGGACCAAGTGAGGGCAACCTCGTTGGGTTGGATCGCCGGGTCTACACGCTCTGAGCAGGTCTGGAGCCGTGATCGCCTGGGGTCGGCGCCGCATCCCGCGGCGTCTCTGCATGGGCGGGGTCGAGCGGCGAATAACAGGTGCGCAAAGTTCCCTCAGCAGTAGGATCGCCTCGGCCGAAAACAGTGATTCCCCCGATGCGACCCGGCCGATTCGAGCCCAACCTGAGATAATCGAGGTCAGAGCCAACCTGCAACGCGAACTGGGAGGCGAGCATGAGTCGCAGCGGGATAATGGTTCGGGGCGTGGCCGCGCTCAGCCTCGTGGCTGGCGCGGCGTCACTGTGGGCCCCTCCGTCGGCGATCTCCGCGGGCGCGGTCACCGAGCGGGTGAATGTCTCCTCCACGGGCGCGCAGGCCAACGCCACCAGCTCGATCGAGGCGGTCACTCCCGATGGCAGATTCGTGATGTACGGCTCAGCGGCTACGAACCTCGTCCCAGCCGACACCAACGGCCGTACCGATGTCTTCCTGCGCGACCGTACCAGGGGGCTGACGTTTCGGGTCAGCACCGGCCCCGGCGGGCGCCAAGCCAACGCCGACAGCCGCGGGGTCGCGATCAGCTCCGACGCCCGGTATGTGCTGTTCACGTCAGCGGCGTCGGACCTGACCCGACAATCCGACACCAACGGCGTTGGTGACGTGTTCGTGAAGGATCGGCACACCGGAGCCACCGAGCGCGTGAGCGTGCCGCCGTCGGGTGGGCAGTTTCTCAAGTCCAAGGGCGGGTTGGGACCGATCGGCATGAGCAACGACGGCCGCTGGGTCGCCTTCGCGGGAGTCGTCAACGGGGTGGCGCGAACATACCTGCGCGACCGCCAGACCAACTCGACCCGACGGATCATGCTGCCCAGCCCAGACGATGTTCCATTCGTGCTTTCGGGCGACGGCCAATGGCTGACATATGCCACCCGCGTGCCCAACCACATGCGCTTTCACTTGCTCAATTTGTCGACCGGGACGACCGTTCAGGTACCCGGAATCCCGGGTACGCTCGGTGTCGTGGAGACTCCGGATGCACACTTCGTGGCCTTCGAGTCGCAGATCGGAGTGCGCCGCTGGAATCGCCTCACCGGCGCCGTCACCACCGTGGTGGCGACGCTGGTCGCGTTCCCAATTGGCATGTCTGACGACGGCCGGTGGGTGGCGTTCGCGACACGGGATGCGACACTGGTTCCGAGCGATACCAACCGGGCATATGACGTCTTCCTGCGCGACACCATGACCGGTTCGGTCGACCGGGTGGATCTCAACATCGCCGGCCTTCAGATCAAAACCGGAGCGCTGTACTCGGTGCTCTCGGGCGACGGCACCGTCGTGGTGTTCCAGTCCAAAAACGCGAAGATCGTCCACGGCGACACCAACCGCATGCCCGACATCTTCGTCAGATCACCGGTGCCCTAATCAAGTCCGCACCGGGGGAGATGGCGCTCAAGGTCGGAATGACCTCCTCGGCCACCAGCAGGTCTCAACGCGGCTGAGGTTTTCTTGCGATCAACTCATCCTGTCTCGGCCAGGTTTGTACTTGCTTCTGTGATACGACTCGGGCCTGCGCTGGTTCAACGGTGTCGGCTAGAGCCCGTCGCATTGACGCCGTAGGTGGCGTGCGCGGGTGGGAAGCCCTCAACCTCCAACTTATTGGTCAAGCTCATCCGGGAGAACGAGTTGTACTCCGAGATACTCGTCCGGCTGCACCTCTCGCGGGGAGCGATCAGTCGCAGCGGATCAGGGTGTTGTTTCCGGGGCCGCCGAGGCAGGTGTCCCTGGCGGCGCCACCGTCGAGGTGATCGTTGCCGTTGTCGCCATGGTCGTTGTCGTGGGAACGGCGCAGTGCCGCCCGGGGCGCGAGCGTGGCCGAGATCGAAGCGCTCTACCGTGCCCGGTTGGGGGTGTTCGTGCGTGTGTGTGTCGCCGTGCTGGGCGACCGCGACTCGGCGATCGATGCGGTGCAGGAGGGGTTCGCGGCCGCGATCAAGCAACGTGAATCGTTTCGCGGCGAGGGCACGGTGGATGCTTGGGTGTGGGGGGTGGTTGTGAACGCTGCCCGAAACCACCGTCGGGCTCGCGCTGGGCGGGACGATCACTCGGTTCACGGAGTGCTCGACAGGCTCACATCGAGGCCCGGCCCAATCGACAGGGTCGATGATCGCAGCGCGGTGCGAGACGAGGTCGCCGCACTACCAGAGCGGCAACGGCTCGCGCTTTTCCTCCGCTACTACGCCGACCTCGATTATCGGGAGATCGCGGCGGCTCTGGGTATGTCGGTGGGCACCGTCGGCTCGACGTTGAACGCCGCTCACGCGGCGCTGAGGCAGGCCCTTATGGAGGATGTGGACGATGAATGACCTCGACCCGATCATCGGCGAACTGCTACATCGGCGCACTCCGCCGCTGGCGGTTGAGCCCGACTGGGCGAATGTCCTTCAAAGGGTCGACCACGCGCCTGCGCCTCGGCCACGGCGGATCCGCCGGCTGCCGCGCCGACGCTGGCTCCTGCTTGCCGCCGCTATCGCGTTGCCCGCGGGGATCGCGGCTGCCCACGCCCATGACGTGTTCTTCCGCTACCTCTCCGGAGGGGCTGACGGGGAAGCCGCGACGGGCGATGATGGGGTCGCTAACCGTGACATTCGGCGGCCGAGGTATCCGCCCGGATCTGCACAACGCCCGGCGGTTGGTGTCGGTGTCGATCGACGGTCACGGCGTCGTCTTCTACGGAGCACCGTTCACCCACGGCAGCGGCGAGTGTGTCTTCGCGTATGCGAACGGGAAGGCGAACGTGCGTGATTGCGGCTATGACGCCAACGCCCACCATCCAGCGGTCTCGCCGCGCGACATCGTGGGTCCGGGGACCGCGCTTGGCGCGGAACCCTTCCAGGTGCGCCACGGGCCGGTGTGGGTCATGATCGGGGTGATGCCCGCCCAGCACCAGGTGGATTCAGTGCGAGTCTGGTTCCAGGACGGCACATCCGACACGGCGCATGCGAATGGTGCGTTCTTCAGCTACGTCATCGCCGGCGCGCACTCGCAAGCTGGGCACCGACCGATCGCGCTGCAGGGCCTGACGGCCGCCGGCACGATCGCAGTGATCCAGCGTCTTGACCCGCGCGGCTTCGACTTCGGCTTCCAGCGACGCAGCCTGAATGCCAAGCTGCGGATCACCACCGCCTTAATCCTTGCTCGGCTTGCGGCGCGGAGTCTGCCGGTGAACGAGATCTCCCGTGAGGATCGAGTGTCAACCACGCCGGGCAGGATCGCCGACCTGTTCGGGGGAAGGGCCGGCGCGTATCCTCCGCATCCTATCGTCGTCGGGTTTCGGGGACCGTTCGCCATCTCGACATACCTGGGAGACTGTAAGGCGACGCCTACGGTGTGCCCGGCCCCGGTTGGACAGTGGGCGTATCTCGCCTACATCATCGATCCCGGCATCGCGCCGGGAAAGCCGGCTCAAATCCATTGGCTCTACCGGGCACCGATCGGCGCCGCGTGGCCCGATCTGGCGCGGCTCGGTCACGTGTACCACGACACAGGGTTCCGAAGGCTCGGACACACACGGGGATGATCATGCGGTTGACACAACCTGTGAGTCTGGTTCATGATCAGGCCTGGGGTTACCGCCTTGGAGGATGTCCGATGCTGATCCGTCGCTGTGTCTACATGGCAGTGGGTGTGGCGTGGCTCCAGTGGTTCCGGCGACCGCAATCGGCCGGAGCGGTGACGCATCGGGTGAGCACTGTCCTCGACCGGGGTGCACGCCAACAACACGTCCGATCATGGCTCGGTGGCAGTGTCAGGGCGATGGGCGATATGTCAGACGCTCGCGACGTGGTTTTGGCTTGGGCCATCTCATCAAAAACGCGCGCTGGTGCGACCCAACAAGCGACTGGAGGACGGTATGTCGAGCACTGACCGCTACACCGTGTTGAGGTGGTTGGATCGGCTCGGTTCTTTGGGCCTCTGGTGGAGGAGTGGGCTGTGTCGGTCGGCGGCCATGGGGGCGACCGTTGTCGGGGTGCTGATGCTGGGGGTGGGGTCGGCAGCGGCGATGCCGAGGACGGTGCGTGTGAACGTGTCGAGTGGAGGTGTCCAGGCCAATGGCGACGGATCGTTTGGTGGCGGGCCGGGAATCTCGGCTCCCGGCGGGTTGGTGGTGTTCGTGTCGTCGGCTTCGAACCTTGTCCCGGGCGATACCAACAGCCAGCGCGACGTGTTCGTGAGAAATGTCGCTGCCGGCACGACACAACTGGTGAGCGTGTCCACCAGCGGAGCTCACGGAAACGGTGACAGCACCCTCCCGGCGATCTCGCCTGACGGCCGCTACGTCGCATTCTCGTCGGACTCGTCCAACCTCGCTCCCAACTCGGGCTGCAGCCCCGGCCAACTGCCGCAGTGCCTGTTCATCCGCGACCTCGTAAAGCACACCACCCGAATCGTGAAGAACGCGCCGAACCCTGATCCACTGGCGTTCTCGCTCCACGGTCGCTACCTGACGTTCGCCCCCTACGCGGGACCGCTTTACCGGCTCGACCTCACGACCGGAAAGCGCGTACGCGTGTCCTGCTGCACGCGCGCCCCCGACTACAAGGAGGCGCTGACTTTTGGAGGGATGTCAAGCAACGGCAACCTGGTCGCCTTCGGCATCAACACACCCTCAGGGTCAGACCAGGTGTACATACGCAACGTCAGACGAAAGACGACCAGCCTCGTCAGCCGCACCGCGGCAGGCATTCCCGGGAACGGCATGAGCACCGCCGCCGCCATCTCCCCCGACGGGCAGTACGTCATGTTCACCTCCGCCGCCACGAACCTCGTCCCCTTGGACACCAACCACCAACCCGATGTGTTCGTCCGCAACCGCGAGACCAACACCATCCGCCGAGTCAGCATCGGCACCCACGGACAGGCCGACAACCAAAGCATCGGCATCGGAATCTCCATGGGCGGCCGCTACAGCGTGTTTGAATCAACCGCCAGCAACCTCGTCGACGGTGACACCAACCACCACCTCGACATCTTCGTACGCGACCGTGCCACCCACCGGACCACCCGCGTCGACCTCTCCACCGCCGGCAAGCAAGCAAACAGCGGAGTCACCGGGCCAGCAGCAACCAACTACGGCGCCAGATGGATCACATTCCTGTCGAACTCCACCAACCTCGTCCCGGCCGACACCAACCACCTCGAAGACGTCTACCTCCAAGGTCCACGCTACTGACCACAAGGACGGAGACAGCGATCAACGGTGAGAACCACACCAGGGATCCGGAGTCCGATTCGGGCGCGAGTCGGACACCCACCTCTCCGCTGCTAGCTCCTGTCCCGATCTTCAGCGCAGGGCGTAAATCTTCCGCAACCGGATTGGTTAGCCAAACAGCTGCCGTCTTGAAGACCGGCAATGGCCGTCAAGGTCACTCGTGGGTTCGAATCCCACCCCGCGGCTGGCTCACTCGCTCAAGCACATATCTGTCATTCACGGAACCAGGTGCGTCACCGTCACGCCCTCCGACGCGAGCCGCTCGGCCAGGAGCGATCGGTGACATGCCTCGGGGTCGCGCTCCACGCAGAACAGGCAGATCCGCCCGTGACCGCCCACCTCATCCAGGAAGGCCTGAGCGTCGAACCCCGAGAGGCACTCGGCCCGGTACGCCACGATGAACCCTGGGCTGAGCTGTGACCGGTTGCGTTTTCCTACGCCTGCGCTTGCGTCGACCGCATACTGCGCCTTCCGTGCGGCATCGCTCGGGGCGAGGTCGGGTCGATGGCGGTACTCGATACCGAGCTCCGCCAGCCGTTGCTGGAGCCGGGCGCTGTTCGCGAACGCATACTCTGCACCGCGAACGCCGCGGCGTGCTCGGACATCGCAGAACAAGCCGACCTGCTCACGAACCAGAGCCTCGAAGAACGTCTCGGCGCTCCAGCCGTACGCCCCGATGGTCGCGATCTCGGACACCCCACCACCCTAGCGCTCAGCCGCGATGGCGCGGGTCTCGCCGAAGCGCACCTGACCCATACCCGCCCTGGAGCACCGACGATCTCCCCGACCACTCGGACGCTGCGCCCGCCCACCAAGGCCGGTCAGCCATGCTGGGGAAGAGGGAGAGCACGCCCCTTGCCTGTCTGAGATCGCGAGCTTCGATCGCAATGTCTGCCAAAGTCGGGGACACCCAACCCAAGTTCACGCGGGCGTGATCGTGTTGGTCGTTGGGCTTTGGATGTGCATGTCTGCTCGGTCGAGGAGGAGGTGGAGGGGTGTGTCGCGGCCTTCCTGGCGAAGCCGATCGTATGAGCCTTCTCCGAGGTTCTCGCGAACGGTGTCTTCGGTATCGGACATGAGTGTCTGTTCGAAGCGCCGGGGAGCGTCGGCACCGCTGCCACCCCAGTCGGCCTGAATGCGCTCTGCAGCGCCGATGAACAGCGCTGCGAGCTCGGGATCAGTCGAGATCGACAGTGCCGCGAGGATCCAGCAGATGTCGGGCCCGAGCGCGGCTGTGCCCTGGCCATCGAGGTAGCTGGCCACTGCCGCCCGCGCGGCGGGCTCATCGCCGAGCGCGAGCGCCGCCGAAGCGAGGTAGCGAAGCGCGTTCATCCGAGTGAACTTGTCGTCAGCGCCAGCGAGTTTCTCGGCGATCCGCCGGGCCGCGGCGAAGTCTCCACTGTCCATGTCCGCCGCTGCCAGTCCCGCTCCAATCCACGCCCGAAGGATCGTTCGCGGGTCGTCGGTCTCGGCCGCCAACTGCCCAGCTCGCAGAAGCATCTCCCGCGCCGACTGCGGATCATCAAATATGAGTTCAGCCAGGGAGCAGAGTACCCACGCTTCCAGCTCGATGCTGTGCTGTGACCGTGCCACGTCGAGGTAGCGTTCTGCGCGGGTCCTGGCAGCGTCACGATCGCCCTGATCGGCCTCTAGCGAGATGAGCATAGACAGACACTCGAGCGTGTTTCGCCGCCGCGTGAGGATGCGGCCGATGGTATCGGCGGGCGCGCTGTCGAAGATCCGCTCAAGCATCTCGCGCCAGGCGACCATCAGGCCGCGCGCCTCGTAGACACCTTGGAAGGTCGTGGCTATCCGAAGACCAGAATCCGTATCGCCCCGGCAGACCGCGCGTTCGATGGCGACCTCGAAGTTGCGCTGGTCTTCGGCCAGTCGCCGTACGACATCGTCCGGCATCCATCGTTCGTACATCTCGTCGTACGCCGCGTCACTGACAGCGGCGAACCACTCTTCGTGGCGCTGTTCGAGGTCGGCAAGGTTGGGAAGCTCCGCGAGCCTGTCCTGTGCAAACTGGTGGATTGTTTCGAGCATCCAGTAACGGTCGCCACGCAAGCGAACGAGCTGCCTCCCGACCAGTGACCCGAGCACGTCCAGATCGGCGCCGCAAACAGCTTCGGCGGCCTCCAGCGTGCATCCACCCACGAATACCCCCAACCGAGCGAACAATCCACGCTCCTCGTCGCTGCAGAGGTCATAGCTCCACGCGATCGTGGCCTCCAGCGTGCGCTGCCGCTCCGGAGCGTTGCTCCTGCCGCTCGCCAGTGCTGGCAGACGCTGCTCGAGCCGCTCGAGGATCTTGGCAGGCGATAGCACCGGCGTCCTCGCCGCCGCCAACTCGACAGCGAGAGGCAGATCGTCAAGCCGCGCACACAGCGCTCGCACCGTCTTATCGGCGTCGACGGCGCGGCCAACCGCGGCTGCGCGTGTCACGAACAACTCGACAGCGTCAGCACTCTCCAGCGGATCGACCGGGTACACCCATTCGCCTTCGAGGTACAGCGGCTCGCGACTCGTCACCAACACGCGCACCGCGGACGCCGCAGCGAGGATCTCCGAGATAAGCTGATCGATACCAGCCAGGTGTTCCGCGTTGTCCAACAGAAGCAGGAGTTCTCGCTCTGCCAGGTGTTCGAGCGGATCTTGCCGCGTCTCAAGCGAGTGGGCTAACGCACCCCAAAGCTCCCCAGCATCAGCCAACGACGTAAGCGCCACCCACCGCGCGCCGTCAATGAAACCCGCCCCAGCGCGGGCCGTTGCCTCGATCGCAAGCCTCGTCTTACCCGATCCACCCGGCCCGGTCAAGGTCACCAGCCGCAACTCACTGCGACCAAGCAACGCAGCGACCTCCTCCAACTCGCGGTGCCGCCCAACCAACGGGGATGATGGCACCGGCAATCGCACAATACGGAGGCTACGCACTGCGGGGAAGTCATCGAGGCCCAGCTGATACAGCCGTACCACTCGCTCGAAGTCCTTCAAACGATGCTCACCCAGGTCACGCACGACCTCGTCCGGTACCAGGGCGCGCGTCGCGCTAGACATCAGCACCTGCCCGCCGTTGGCAGCGGCCGCGACGCGAGCCGCAAGATGCACGTCCAGCCCCACATAGCCCCCGCCGCGAATCACCGCCTCTCCCGTATGCATCCCGATCCGCACCGCCAGATCAAACCCCTCGAGCGCCCTTTGCACATCCCCCGCCGCCGCAACCGCATCCCCCGCAGTCGAGAACACTGCGAAAAACGAATCTCCTTCCGTCCCAACCTCGATGCCGCCGCGATGCACAAACACCCCACGGACCCGCCGGCGATGCTCAATCAGAAGCCGTCCGTACCCCTCGACGCCCAGACGCTGCACATGCTTGGTGGAACCCTGGATGTCTGAGAAGAAGAATGTGACAGTCCCGGTCGGTGACTCCGGCATATCGCCACTATCACCAACCCAGACCATCACCGCAACAAATCAAGCCACACCGTTCGCCGGCACTGAGGGCGGCGTTTCATTTTTGCAAGCCTGGTGGGCGATGGGCTGCAGAGGTCTCAACAGTGAAGTCTGGGATCCCCTCCGAGCCCGCGGGATGCTGCTCCGCGACATCGGCGGCGATCCGATCGGCCGTCACAGACACCGCCACATGGGACTGATCGGCGGCAATCCACCGATACCCAAGCCGCTGAGCAGCTACCGGGGTGGTGCCTCCGCCACAGAAGAAGTCCGCCACCACACCGCCTGGCGGACACATGCTCCGTACCACCCGCTCGAGTAACGCGACCGGCTTCTCGGTCGGATACCCGACGCGACTCGGGCTCCAAGTCTGGAGCGAGTTGATGTCTGACCACCAGTCGGGCATGTGCGCGCCGCGCTCGAGGTCGATCTCGGTCTGGTTCACGCGCCTGCCGGTGCGTCCGGTCACGGCTTTGGTGGACTCTGAGTACTCGGTGTACTGCGGTTCGAACGCCCACTTCGAGCCTTTGGCGTACCAGAGCAGCACGTCGTGCTTGCGACCAAACCGCTTCTTGGAGATCCCGCCGCCCCGATAGCACCAGATGATCTCGTTTTGGAAGTTGTCGTAGCCGAAGATTTTGTCCATCTCGACCTTCGCGTAGTGGCTGGCATGCCAGTCGAGGTGAACGACGATCGACCCGCTCGGCTTGAGCAACCGCTTCATCTCCAGGAGCCGCGCGGTCAGCCAAACGAGGTACCCCTCGAGTCCACTCTCCCAGGTATCTGAAAACGACTGCCTGCCGTTCTGGTCTGCAGAGTTGGCGTTGTTGTAGTCCCTGCCGGAGAAGAACGGTGGATCGATATAGATCAGGTCGATCGCTTCGCTCGGCAACTGCCGCATGACGTGCAGACAGTCACCGAGGTAGAGGCGATTCGGGTTGGCGGCTGGATTCCCGAAACTGACCCGATCGACGAGTTGGAACTCATCCGGGTGATCAGCGGCTTCACGAGATGCGGAGTCGGCTATCTGAGTGCGATCCACAGAGGGCTGATCCTAGCGGTCGGACCGGAGGCATTAGGGGATTGCGCGCTCGTTGGCGATGGACTCGGGTCAAGTCACCCGTCCCTCGTTGCGAGATCGTCTTGTGACGAGAAAGCCCCATCCTGGGCCTCGCCCGACCGCCGGCGATGCCAAGCCAGCGGGTGCCTGGGTTAGAGGGGCGTGGTGACCGTGACGGTGCTGCTCGGCCCCGTGGCCTCGCCGCAGCCTGACGCACCCACGAGTAACGCAAGCAGCGCGAGAATAAGAACGAGCTTGTACACGAAGATACAATCGGCATCTCGACGCTGAATCTAAAGGCACAGCACGCTCGGTGGAGATTGACGCTCGGATCTCGTCAGGCTGATCGTCTCGGGCGATCCGCGCCATAGGCGCCGACGCCCTCGACGGCTAGACGCGCGGACACTTTGCACCCAATAGGACTCATCTTGAGCGCTCTCGTTCGGATCCATGTCCCTTGTATGGCATGTCCACTCGCTCAAGCAAGGGCTGGATTCGCTCCGGACAGCTCGAAGGGAACGAGGGTCTCCGCTTTCGCCCGCTCTAAAGCGAACTGCCAGGCGCTGTGCCCAAACGCGTGATAGCCTCGAACGCCGTGCGAGACAGTCGAGATCCCAAGGCAATTCTCGGGCTTGATCGAGAACTGATAGAGATCGCTCGGATGGTCAGGGGGTTTGCGATCGACCTTGGGGAGGACGAACTAGCCAACCATCTAGATCAGCTGGAAAAGCGGGCGCAGGAACTTCTCGTTTTCGACAAGATGCGGGACGCAGGTTACTTCGACGGCGGCGGGTATGCGGCGCCGCGACTGGGCGTCGAGCCGCTCGGCTAGGCATCGTCGCGCCGTACCGCCTTCGATTGGGGTTCTGTGCGTTGACCTGTGAGAGACGTGTAGGTCGGGCGGCGTTGATGTTGTGAATCGGTTCTAGCGTTAGGCGGAAGCCTGCGGCTCCGTGCGTCAGACTAATCCGGACTCCAGGTCTCCGGACGCCGCGAGCTGGGAATCGCGGCTATCCACCTCCTGACCGACGATTTAACTCGCCGATGACTGGTGGTCGATCAGGCCGAGCGCATACGCCCTCTGAACGGCCTCCTCACGCGAATGGGCACCCAACTTGGCATACAGATTGCGCGAGTGTGTCTTGACCGTGTTCAGCGACAGAAACAGTTGCTCCCCGATCTCACGCTGAGACATGTCCGAGCCGAGCAGCTGCAGGATCGAAAGCTCCGCCGGGGTTGGAGGCTCAACTCCGGCGTCGTTGCCGGCGAGCGCGTCTGTCAGAGCCCGGTCGACCTCGGTGGCCAGCTCAGGGAGCCGGCCGGCCTCGTCGAAGGCGTTCAGCTGCTCGTATGCAGACCCCAGGGTTGATCCGGCGAGCGTCAGCCGGCCACGAGCCACTCGCACCCGGGCCAGCTGGATCAAGGTGTGCACCGTGTCCAGCCGCGGCTCAGCCGCTTGTCGCAGCTCACGCGCGCGCCCCAGCTCTCGCTCGGCATTGGCGAGCCGGCCGAGCCCCATCAGCGCCTCGCCCAGGGCGTGATGGGCAATCCCCGCCGACCAGGTGCCAGCGAGCCCGAGCTCCTGTGCGTAGCCGACTGCGACCCGCGCTTCGACGGCGGCCGCCTCATGCAGACCGGCGGCGGACTGGAGCAGCGCGTGCACCGCGTGGGCGTACACCAGGCCGTGGGGCCGCTCGACCGCTTCGGGACGGGCCAGCGCCTCGAGCGCAGCCGCATCCGCCGCAGCCTCGTCGCCGGAGAGATACTCAACGTAGGACAGCACACCGAGCGTGCCGACCACCAGCAGTGGCACGTCTGCCCGGGCTAGGCCGGCGGCGATCCGAACGTCCTCCAAGGCCACGTCTAGGTCGCCGTCGAGCAAGCCTCCGCGGGTCAGCGCTGCGACCGCGTGGACATAGATCCGAACCGGTTCAGGTGCGTCGATCAGCGCGCCCTCTGCCAGTGCGGCGTAGCGCTTTCGGATTAGCGCCGGCTGGGCCAGCATCCCAGACGCCAAGGCGCCGGCCGCGCTCAACGCCGGCCGCAGGGCCAATTCGGAGTCGGGAACGCGCGAAAGCCACCGCATGAATGTGTCCAACGTGGCGGTGCGGAAGAACTCGAAGTGATGCGTCAGGAGCAGATCCGCAAGCGCTGCCCCATCCCCCGTGAGAGCCGTGTGCTCGAGCGCATCCTCAAATACGGCCCGCTCCTCAAACCAGTCGGCCGCGCGCCGGTGCAGACGGGCGGGAGCGTCAGCGTCGCCACCGGCGAGCTCGGCCAGCAGCAGCTCGCGAAAGAGGTGGTGATAGCGGTACCACTCGCCGCGCCCATCCAGCGGGACCAGGAACAGGTTCGAGCGCGCCAGCCTATCCAGCCGGGCCGCAGATTCATCCGCCTCCAGCACCCAATCGCACAGCTCGGCAGAGAACCGGCCGAGCACCGATGTCCGCAGCAGAAACGACCGGGTAGCGGCGTCCAGCGTGTCGAGCACTTCGGTGGTGAGGTAGTCGGTGACGTGGCGGTTGCTCGCCGAGAACTCCCGCAGGTGCTGGTGGGGAGCGTCGGTGTTGGCCAGCCACATCCCGGCCAGCCCGATCCCGGCCGGCCAACCCTCGGTGCGCTCCGCCAAGAGCTCGACGTCCTCGCGCGGGAGCGAGCTGACGCCCTGGCGCTCCAGGAACTCCGCCACCTCGTCCACCGTGAACGCCAGCGAGTCGACCCGCAGCTCCCCCAGGTCGCCGCGGGCACGCAGCCGACCCAGCCGGATCGCCGGGTCAGACCGGGTGGTGGCGACGATGCGAGTGGTGTGCGGCAGGCGCTCGACCGCGTAGGCCACCGATCGCAAACCCGTGTCACTGCTCACATGGTGGAGATCATCGAGCACGATCACCACGCTCCCCGCGAAGCCGGTGAGCCCGTTCAGCAACTCATCGATCGCCAGCTCGATGTCACAGCGCGGAGTCCGCAGCGTGGCGAGCGCCGGGCGGGCGATTCCCGGGCGCAGCCGATCGACCGAGGTGGCCACCGCGGTCCACAGCCGCACCGGCTCGTCCTCGACCTGCTCCAGCGACACCCAGGCGACCGATCTCTCCGAATTTCCCTGCAGCCACGCTGCCACCACCACCGTCTTGCCGGAACCCGCCGGCGCGCTGACCAGTGTGAGCGCGACATCGTCGAGTTCGTCGAGCCGCGTGGACAGGCGGGGTCGAGCAAGCAGCCCCACCCGAGGGCGGGGTGGTGCAAGCTTGGCCTCACTCAGCACCAACCTGGGCGGTGGAGACTCCGGATCCGGCATGTGACCCCAGAGTATGCCCAACCGCTGCGAACCCCACGGCAGGAGGAGCAGCCGACGGGACGTTCGGTGGCCGTCTTCGTCGTCGGCTTGCACTGTGTTCAGCCCGCGGGTGCGCACTCGGCCCGCTATCGGGGTTGTCAGGCAGGTGCGCGCGATAATCGTGTTTATGACAAGCTGCCCCCGAACTGATCCGCGGCTGACCGCGCTTGGCACTCGAGCCGGGCGATGAACCCCGCCGCAACTCAATTACAGTCCCGCTCAAACATCGCAAGCTCCGGGATCAAGCGCGGAGGCGTTGCTACCGATACGACCACGGCTGCTTCCCCAAACTTGGAGCTACCCCTTGTCCAAACGGTTTGCACTGTGTCTCATCGCCAGTCTCGCGTCAGCGATCGCTGGGAGGGCGTGCGGGTCTTCGGCCGCTTCCATGCCGCCAAACGCTGCGGGGATTCTCTGATGAAGGTCGTTCTCCGACACGACGCGGGAGTGGCGACCAATCCTGGCCCCGGCGGGATAGGTTGGGTGATTGAGCGCGACGGCAGCGTGCTGGCCGAAGGCTACGATTCACTGCTTCGAGTGACCGACAACGAAGCCGAGTACCACGCCCTGATCCGAGGACTGACGGAGTGCCTGCTGGTGAAGGCGGCCATCGTGGAGGCCAAGGCCGACAGCCGCGTGGTCGTAATGCAGATGCGCGGTGAATGGCGGATCAAGGAGCAGCGGCTGATTCCTTTGGCTGATGAGGCGCGGCGTCTGAGCGAACGGTTGACACGGTTCTCTATCGAGTGGGTGCCGAGGAAGCAGAACATGCACGCCGATGCTCTCGCCACGCTGGGGATGCTGCAAGCAAAGCGAAGGAGTGGTGCGCACCTCGGCGAGCGCCATCAGCACGCTTAGGGTGTCAAACAGAACGCGTAGACCGTGCCCACGGATTGGAGCGGGTTTCGCCCCTGCCTCCAGGCTGTCGCCCCAACCGCTCTACCGAGCCAGGCTCACGGCCGCAACTTCGGAGGGCCGACAACAACCGCTGCCCATCAGTTCGGAGCCTCCGGCAGCCTGCGCTGGGAACACCCCAGGAAAAGATCGATCATCGCATCTCCCCGCTTGGGGATTCTCAGCAAAGCGATTCGTGAGCGAGTGCGCTTGGCCGACCAGTTAGCAGGGTTGGTGGAGGTGGTACCCAGGCAGCGCGTTGCGGGCCTTCCGGAGGGTACGGAAGTGGCGGAGGTAGGTCTTGCTTAGGTGCTGCCACTCAGAATCGTCTGCGCAATAAATTGTGTCGGCCGACCCGTAGGTTGATGCGTAGAACCCGCCCCGATTGGTGGTTGTTCCGGCGGCGTGGTGTCGTGTTCGACCTCCGTTCGGCGGGAGCGCGGGCAGCGCGTGCGAGACGTATCGCCGGTAGGCGGCGACCCAGTTCCTCGCCTCTCGGTGCTGCGCTACACGCAGTCTGAGCCTGCCGGCGCAGACCAGGTCGTGGAGGCGGGTTTCTAAGACGTCCTTTGTGCGCGCGCCCCACCGGCCAGCGTAGGGCTCGGGCCAGAGGTTGGTGATCGCATTCGACCCCCCAATCTCCAGCGAGATGAGGTGATCGACCTCATGGGCGTAGGGTACGTGAGCGGTGTGATACCGGCGGTAAACGGCGGTTGCCTCGCTCACTGGGACGTTACGGACGCGCGACGAGTAACCCGATTTGCAGATCGTGCGCCGGCGAACATGGAACGCCGCACCTGGAGTGAGTCGGCGGTTAGGAACGTCGGGCGCGCGCACGCCGCGTGGTTTCGATCGGTGTGGCTTTGTTTGGTGCGTGGTGGATGCCGCAGGTGGGGCCGGCGTTGATCCGGTCGTAGACCCGGCGCCGGGGGTACTCGACTCCGCACTTTGAGCCGTGTTTGAGGAAGAATCACAACCGGCGGTGTAGAGCACCACTACCAGGAGGGTACAGGCCGAGAAGACCCCCCGGCTTCTGCGTGTGGGGGACGTCCACGCAGCAGGTCAGCGACTGACCAGATGAAGGCGGCATGGTTTTGGATGCGCGTTGCGCTCATTGGTTCCTGCCTCGGCTCACGTACATGCGCTTCGGATCAGTCTTGCAGATCGGCCCGTCGACATTCCGGGATTCGGAGGCGGGTACCGAAACGTGCAGATTGCCCAGGTGGATCGTGGAGATCGTCAAAGCGAGTCTGCGGTTGCCGACAGCCAGCATCATTTGACTGGAACCGATGACCCCAAAACGGCCACTCGACTGGCAGCCTCTGGTGCTATGTCACGGATTTCTTGCAGCAAACGGCCGATTTCTCGAACTATGGGAGATTCGAGATCGTGGGCCGCGAAAATCGTGGCCAGGCAGCCGTAGTACCACAGCTGTCCCTCGGCTCCGGTCGTAAAGAGCGCCCAAAACGCTTCGCGATCGTTGGATTGCTCAACGTCTCTGCGGATGGCACGAAGGTTGAAGAGCTTGTCGGCCATCGTCACTCGAAGGACGGATTGCTTGAGCGGGTCTTCGAGAGATCTCAGATGGTCTAAGTACGCGCGTTTTCGCTCCCACCAAGGCGACTTGTCCGTCCCAGTCTCGACCATCGTATCGCTGCAAGCGCGGACTATCTCCGCAACGTCCGGGCCGAAGCGATAGCGGATGTCTCGAAGCCTCGCGACCCCGCCTTTGTCCTCGACCATGGTGAGGATGAAGTCCGCTTGAGTCAGAGAGGTGCCACCGCTGTTTACGCGGAGAAAGATCTCAGCCACCTGTTCCTCATCGACCTCGTGGCCGATCTGTACCGCCAAAAACGGGAAGTCCTCCAAGCCGCGTAACCTGTTCATCGCCCGCCGAAGCTGAGGTTCCCGCTCGTTTTCCAGCTCCTCTGGCTTCGCCGATCGCAAGCGAACCACGAACTCCTCAATTGTTGTCGGTCTTCCGAGAGGAGGATCGCCGGCGCCTTGAAGGGTTCGCACGTGACGCAAGTGTTGTCCCCGTGACCGGGGTGCCGAGCCCATACAACCACTTGATCAAACCGGCAGCGGATCAACTCCTGCGCGTCGCGGTTTTGGTCGGCTTCCAGCGCGGTCGGCTTCGATCAGTGCTTGCGCTTCTTCGAGGTGGCGACCTTGACGGCCAGACCAACCTCTCAAGCGCCGATCGCGAGGCGCAACTCGATAAGCTCACCGCTGCGATCGACGTCGTTCTCGACCTCACCAGCTGGCATGAGTTTCTGAAGACCCTTATGTCCGCAGGATTCCGGCGCTCAAACGAGATCTCCTCGCAGAACAATGTCGTCCTAGTGTACGCCCTCTATCTCATCGGGCGTGAGTACGGACTCTCGCACAGCGCTCTCCGAACGACAATCGCGCGCTACTTCTTCATGTCGTCGCTCACCGGGCGGTATACCGGGTCATTTGAGACGCAGATTACCCAGGACGTTCAGTCGTTCACCGAGGCTGACGACGGGGCTGGGTACCTCGATCGGCTTCGACACGCGATCTCAACCACGCTCACGGA
The DNA here is from genome assembly GCA_963727235.1 of uncultured Actinomycetes bacterium. Classification (GTDB taxonomy): domain Bacteria; phylum Actinomycetota; class Thermoleophilia; order Gaiellales; family JAICJC01; genus CAVPTL01. Next base: position 182,282 of record CAVSFZ010000015.1, on the reverse strand, counting down.
GGACTACTGGACGATCACGCTCCCACAGGCGCTCGCAACATCCGCAGCTACCGGCCCTGGCCTGTTCGGCTACGCCGCAGCGCTGTGCCTGGTCAACGCCCGCGTCCCTCCGTTTGTCGATGCGGAGCCGGGTGACGAGCAGAAGGCCGCTCTCTTTCTGCGCGACCTCTTTGACCCTGTCCTGCAACCGAAGAAAGCGCCTATAGACAGGCACCATCTCTTTCCGAGGAAATACCTCGAAAACCAGGGTATTTCTGGTACCCGAAGCGTCAACCAAATCGCAAATCTGTCGTATGTGGAGTGGCCAGAGAACATCGAGATCTCAGCCGCCGCGCCCTCGACCTACTGGCCGCGGTACGCCGATCGGTTCTCCCCGACTGACTGCTTCCATCACGCTCTCCCTGATGGATGGGCTGACATGGGCTACGACGACTTCTTGGAAGCCCGCCGCAAGCTGATCGCCCAGGTCATTCGCAAAGGTTTCGAGACGATCGGTGCTGGGGCCGCCACGGGGCCAGCGTCGGTCGGAGTGCCATCGCTGGTGCCTACAGGCATCGCCGACAGCTACCTTCATCCAGACACGCCGTTCTCGAACGACCTCGCGATCAGGCGCATAGTCCGGCAACTCCGTGGGAACGTGCTCTGGTATGAACAGCACATGGATCGCAAGGCCCTGGAGATACTCACTGAAGAACTGTCGGTCGATCAAGTCGACCAAGTCAGGCTTCTCTCGGGGCCGGCGAACCTTTCCTCTAAAACCAAGAAGGCTTTCGAGCGGTTCGTGGCTGAATTGGAAAGCAAGGGCGTGGTCGCCGAATGGCGGGTGCTTCCAGCTGAACAAGCGCGGTCGTTGCACGCTCGGGTTATCTCGGATGACGCCCAGACGTTCGAGGTTCCACCACTGAACTCCGTCCTAGCGGGAGCCGTCGATTCCATCCGGGCGTCAGAGATTCCGATGGACGCCTTTGAGGATGCTTGGGCGGATGGCGCCGCGCCGCTGAGCGAGTACCAAACCCAAGCCTGATCCGCTTCTGCTGGTGCACACTCGACCCGGCTTGGAGTAGTTCTCGGGACGCCCGGATGATGGGAGTTGGCCGGCTGGCTGGCCGAAGCCCCCACGCAAACCAGGTACTCAATGCTCTGCTGCTGGACTGTCGAAATCAACTCTTCCAGGGGTTGTCGCGCCGAATCCGACCGTGTAGATCTCTCCAGATTCAAGGCATCGCTCGTCGGGTCGCGCAGACAACATGGATCGATTCGTCATGCGGTGATGAGCTTTGAGAGCAGCGACCAGTCACCACCGGGTCGGGGAGCACGATGCTCGGAGAACTTGCGGGCCAGGTCGTGACCCGAGTCGTCCAGCGCGAAAGCGCCGCTACTGCTGGGATCCAACACCAGCTGATCCCGGCACGCAATCTCACAATCGTGGGAGTTGTCCTTTCCGGATTGCCCGAACGGAAGCCAATAAGTGAAGGTCACGAGTCTGATCGGGAGGCGACACACGTAGAACGAGCTGCCGTACGAGCCGCCTGGGCGAAGTACTGGCATCCACGAATACCCAGCGTAGAGCGTAAAGCCGGCCGCGATGTTCCTCCGACGGTCTGTGACCGGCGTTGATCCGCCGTGAAATACGATCACGTCCGGCGACTTCGCGCGACCGTAGAGATCCCACTGCGCCAAAGCGGTGTACTCGCTCAGAAGCTTCTCGGCCATCTCAAAACGATCACGCGCTTCGGGTTGGGATAGGCCGCCAAGACTTGCGCGCAGGTAGCGGAAGTGAAGGCTTCCGTGGATGGCTCCGGCACCAGAGTTCGCAAATTGGCGCTGGAACGCCTCTTCCACATCGCTGATCGCCTGAGCGGACGCCTCACCCTTCGCCTGACTCAGAAAACGCGGCGCCGCGCCTTCGCTCCATTCGCCAAACCGTCGGTCGAGTTCGAGCGCGCGGGACTGGTCATCGGGCTTCGGCTCGGTACAGGTAACCAGATAGTCCTCGTCCGGCGGCAGCATCGACCCTGCCATCACGCATGCGCCCACGGTCGGTTCAGCTCAGTCTCAATCCATTCCATCAAGCATCCCCTCTTCTCGGCCTCGACCGCGTTCAGTGCCCGTGTCTCGCATGGTTCGCAGCAGGTGCTCGCTCGCTCACGCGCTCAGCGGCCTGCTCAAGTTGGAAGGGGCTGCTGCCCCATCTTGAAGAACCCCATCTTCCGCAGCGCCCACACTTCCTGGGCCTCGGTCAGCGAGTCCCAGTATGCATTCGCTTCTCGGTCACGCTCGGCCTGGCTCATGGGCTTCCCGACCTCCACCACAGGCAAAGCACGAAGCACTAATCCGTCCGTATTTCGCATTTCCGGGCCTCCAAAAACGGCTTGGTTGAGCCATGCGCCCGGCACAATTCGAACGTGCGACCCCTGCCTCTGCCCGATCCCTCGCGTCTACAAGACTCCTCGCTGAATCGTGCACTCTAGAGATCGCTGAGCGTGCGGCTGGACGCTTCGACCTGGTTGAAGCAGCGGTCTGAGTCCACCACCGGGTGGGACGCCACGGCGACACCCCCGGAGCAAAGTAACACCCGTGCCCCCAATGTGCCCCCACGGCAAATCCCACATCCGCGACGAAGACACGTTTTCCGCTCAACCACGCCGCTTCCGAGAAGCCCTCTAACGGACTCGAACCGTTGACCCCTTCCTTACCATGGAAGTGCTCTACCAACTGAGCTAAGAGGGCGGGTCGCTGCAACTCTAGCCGAGTCGCTTCGATTGCATCCTCCATCGGCATCGCGATCCCGAGACGTCGTCACACCGGGTCAGCGGCGGTCAGGGTCGTCCGGACGGTGCGTGGGAGTTTCCGGCGCGGCTCCCGCGTGCTGCAGATACGTGATGACGGCGGCTACTCGCCGGTCTCTGGCGGGTCCGGAAACGTCGAGCTTCGTGAAGATCCGCCCGATGTGCTTGCGAACCGTAGCCTCACTGACGAGCAGTCGTTCGGCGATGGCGGCGTTCCTCAGACCGGCCGACATGAGTTCGAGCACCTCATGTTCTCGTTGCGTCAACGTCGCCATCGGGGAGACTCCCGCGCTGTTGGCGCGAGGCAGATCGGCAGGGGCATCAGTCTTCCAGCGGCCAAGCAGACGATGCGCGAGGCGCAGCTGGGCTTGCACGAGCACTCTTAGGACCGCAAGCCCGGCGAGGAAGAGAACCGCGCCCAGGATCGCGAGTGGCCACGCTTCCGACTGTTGGTCGACCATCCAGAATCCGAGGTCGATCCGATCGTGCATCACCAGCACGGGTGCGAGCAGGAAGATCGCCGGCACGGTCAGGATCGCGGCGACGGCGACCACATCGAATGCCGCCACCCCTGCCGCCACGGCGACCAGCGCGACCACGCCGCCGGGGCCACCGGGTGCCTCGGGGACAAGCCGAGCTGAGGGGCGGGAAATCACGGCACCATGGTAGCGCGGACGCTACCCCGGGCTGAGCGCACGTTTCTCGCGCACGCCCATAGCGGCACCGGGCTCGGGCGTGTTGGATGGGCCCACGATGGCGGACTTGACGAACGCGTTGGCGGAGCGCGCAACACCTTCGGTGAGCGCTGCGGGCCTCTGGAAGAACTATCGGGCCGGCCGCACCGAGGTGCACGCGCTGCAAGACGTGAATTTGGGAGTGGAGCCCGGCTCGTGGCTGGCGGTGATGGGACCCTCCGGATCCGGCAAGTCGACGCTGCTGCACTGCCTCGCCGGGTTGGAACGCGCGGATGCCGGCCGGATCGTGCTCGACGGTTGCGAGCTCACGCAGGCTTCGGACGCCGCGTTGACGAAGCTGCGACGCACCCGTATCGGCTTCGCCTTCCAGAATTTCAACCTGGTGAGCTCGCTCACCGCCTCGCAGAACATCTCTCTCCCCTTGCGTCTGGCCGGTGCCCGACCGTCACGAGAGAGGATCGAGGAAGCGCTGGAGCGGGTCGGCCTCGCCGATCGTGCGCGCCACAAGCCGGCTCAGCTCTCAGGCGGTCAACAGCAGCGTGTTGCGTTGGCAAGGGCGATCGTGACTCGGCCGGCGGTGCTGTTCGCCGACGAGCCGACCGGCGCGTTGGACTCGGCGGCATCGCACCGCGTGCTCGACCTCCTACGCAGCATGGTTGATCGCGGGCAGACGGTGGTCATGGTGACCCATGACCCAGCTGCAGCGGCCCGCGCCGACAGCGCAGTGTTCCTGCGCGACGGAGCTCTGGTGAGCCGGTTGCCTGGAGGGTCGAATGCGCAGCTTGCGGCCGAGATGGCGCGGCTCGAGGACTGATGCTCGGAGTGTCGGCAACAGGCTTCCGGGAGCGGTGGCCGCTGTTCCTCGGCGCCATTCTCACGGTCGCCATCGGCGTCGCCCTCATCGCCTCGGCGATCATTGTCGCGAGCTCTGCATCACCCCCGCAGATGACCGGCGTCTCACCGATGAAGGCGTCTCAAGTCCGCAGCGGCTTCGATGCAGTCGCCACCATCATGATCATCAGTGCGATGCTCACCGGGTTATTGACGGTCTTCATCGTCGCGACCACGTTCGCGTTCACCGTCTCGGAGCGCCGCCGAGATCTCGCCTTGTTTCGACTTCTCGGCGCCGGGCGTGGCCAGGTGCGGCTGATGGTACTCGGCGAGGCCACCCTGCTCGGGTGCGCGGGAGCGGGATTAGGGGCGCTCCTGACTCCTCTCGCCGTCCAGCTGCAGATGATGCTGCTGCGCCGGGCCCATTTTGTGCCTGATGGATTCGTCCTCAACCAGCCGTGGTGGCCGGTGGTGGTGGCCGCCGCGATAGGTGTCGGGGTGGCGATTCTGGGCGTCGTGGCAGCGTCGGGACGCGCCGCGCAGGTTCCGCCCCTGGAAGCTGTCGGTGGGAAACCGTCCGCGGCTCGGGTGATGACAATGGGCCGGTGGATTGGTGGGCTCACCATGCTGGCGGTGACGGCTGCCCAGATCGTGGCCGCCTCGGTGGTGGGTCTGGTTGTCGCCCTTGCACTGGCGTTCGGGGTGTCGGTCACGGCTGCCATCGGGCTGACCGCCCTCGCCCCTGCCCTCGTGCCCGGCGCAAGTTCGATTCTCGGACTACCGATGCGGCCGGGTGTCCTCGGTACATTGGCCGGTGCGAATATCCGTGACGGCGTGCAGCGCTCAGCATCGACGGCCGCCCCGGTGATCGTCCTGCTTGCGCTCGTGATCAGCATCACCGGGGCGCTCGCCGCCGGCACTCGCGCCGTCACCATTCAACAGGCGCGGGACATCGCAGGCGACCTCGTGGTCGCCACGACGGGCGAGCGCGTCGACGCGCTCGCGCACATGCCCGGCGTGGCGGCGACCTCACCGGAGATCACCCCCCCGATCGCGGTTACGGTCCATGGGCCGGGCGAGGAGGGGAACGACCCGTACCTGAGCGGCATCGTCGCTATCGACCCGTCGGGGTACGCGCGCCTGCACCGCGGTCGCCCCGTTGCCGGAAGCCTGGCGAACCTCACCGGCGACCACATCGCCGTCATGCAGGACAAGATCGATGGCATCAACCCGGCGATCGGCGATCCTGCCACCGTGCGGGTCGGCCCGAGAGTGATCCACGCCGTTGTCGCCGCCGTCATGCCCAACCGGCTGTCGACCGACCAGCAGATCCTTGTTCCTCGATCACTGATTTCCGCCGAGTACCTCGCCCATGCGCCCGCGAATGTCATCGTCAAGACGCAACCCGGAGTTCGCGTTTCGTCGGTTGCCGCCCGGGCGCAGCGCTACGGCAGCGTGCAGAGCGTCAACGCATGGATCGCCGCGAACGCCGCTGCCCAACAACGTACGAACGACGCCGCCCTCACAGTCCTCCTGGCGCTCTCAGCCCTCTACAGCGTTATCGCCGTCGTGAACGCAATCGTGATCGCGGGAAGCGGGCGGCGCCGGGAACACGCGATCGCCCGGTTATCCGGACTCACTCGCGCCCAAGTCATCGGCACCACAGCCCTGGAAGGAGCACTCGTCACCGCCACGGGACTGGTGCTCGGCACCGTCGTCGTCGTTTGTGCTCTTACGGGGGTCGCGGTTGCTGCCGATCACAGCGTGGGAACGGCTGTTGTCGCTGTTCCGTGGGGGCTCTATTTCGCCACCCTGGGCGGCGCGCTCATGCTCGGCGTTCTCGTCACGGCGGCGGTCTCGATCGTCACGACCCGCGAGCACCCAATCGTCGCGGCCGGCGCACGCGAGTGACGGAGGTTTGACCCATGCCGGCGCGGGTTAGGTGCAGGAGCCCGCGGCCCGAGGACCGCGAGCCGACGACAATCGCAGCGAGAGCGCCGTCACCCGCGTGAACTCGGTCGACCCCACCGCGTATCGCAGCCGCAGCTTGGGCAGGTCGACGCAGCCGCCGCGCTCCATCCGGAAGGTCACAGCGATCCAGGCGTGTGTCCAGACGCCGTCCGCGCTCGGCGGGCTGAACCGGAGTCCGGCGATAGGGCGCAGGGCATCGACCGTTGACGACTGGGACGCGGCGACCCTGGGGCCGCCGGGACGGACGATGTATCCGCCCGGATTGGAGGTCAACCCGGTCACGCTCACGAATCGCGCCCCGGTGTTGCTCGCCGGGGTCGCGCTGATCAAGGTCGCTCGCTCGCCGCTGGGGGTCTGGAGCGGGACGATCGCTGTGTAGGTCTTGCCGGGCTCGATGCCCGCCAACGCGGCGCTGACTCCTTGAGGTGCCGAGGCCAGCGGATCGTAGGGCACGGTCGTGTGGAATCCGTAGTAGGCTACCGCGATCACGGCGGCGATCCAGAGACCGGCAACCAACCGGCGGGGCGGTACCCACCGTGGACCGGCCAACTCTCTGTAGACAGGCGTCTCCACCCTCCCATCGTACGCCACGGACGGCGCCTACGAAAGCTCGGGCGGCAGCGCCTGGGGCCCCTCGGGGTAGATGATCGCCATCCGCTCGGGAGTCATCTCGAGCGTGTTGGCCAGCTCCGGCGGCGCGCCCACCACCAGCCACAGCGCGTCCCGGTCGGTGTCGTTGAACACCTGTCGCACCGCGGGCGGATCGACCGCCACGGCCGAGAGCGGCTCGAGGGTGAGCAGCTCGTCCCCCACCCGCATGCGGCCGGTGCCCTCCAGCAGCACGTACATCTCAGTCTCCTGGATGTGCCGATGCTTGGTCGATGCCTGCCCGGGAGTCAGGCGCCACAACCGCGCTCCGAGGGTTGAGAGGCCCAGCTGCTTGGCGAGGTCGGTGTTTTGCACGCGCATCTGGTTCGACGGCCGCCAGAAGGCATCGCCGGCGTCGAGCAGCCGAAACATCCGGCCCTCGCCCTCTTCACCAGATCCAGACACCCGGACACCCCCATGGCGTGTTAGCGGTTACCCGACCGTTTCTCGTCGCGGTCGCGCATGACGGTCACGATGTGCTCGCGGAATCCGGGGATGCTCGCCACCAGCTCGGTAAACCGCTCGCCGGACAACAGCGCCACGGCCAGATCGGTCTCGGCGGTCACGGTGGCGGTGCGGGCGGACGCGTATCCTGGGCCGGCATCAAGAGCACCGACCTCGCCGAAGAAGTCACCCTCGCCCAACGTGGCCAGCGGCGTGTCGCCACGGCCCACCACCCGGGCGGTACCGGTGAGGATCACGAAGAACCCGTCGGTGATCTCCCCCATCACGACCACGTCGCGGCCGGCGGGGTAGGAGCGCTCGGTGGCCGCCTCCGCAACACGGGTGATGTCATCCTCGCCGAGACCGGCGAAGACAGCGAGGTTCTCGAGATCAGCGACATCCATCCCCGTGATTATCGCGCGCAGCCGCCTCCGACGCGCTAGAACACGGGCATGACAACCTCACGCTGGTCGTTCCGCTCGCAGCGCTCGCTGCTTTCGATCGCTTCCACCGACTCGGTGCTGTCGATCGGAAGCGCCGGGTCGGTGCTCTCGATCGGCTCGGTCGGGAGTGCCTGCTCGATCCTCTCGGTGGGCTCGTTCGCGTCGATCGGGTCGCTGCTCTCGTCCCAGTCGCGCTGGTCGGTGCTCTCCTCCCGGTCGCGCTGGTCGATGGTCTCCGGCGGAGGATCGACAGAAGCCGACTGAGCGTCAGCTACGCGTAGTGGTCGGTGATGTACTTCTCGCCCTCGTCGCAGAGCAGCGTCACCACCGTCTCGAGCTCGGGATGCTGCCCGCGCAGCCGCTTGGCCGCCACCATGTGCGCCCCGGAGCTGGGGCCGACGAACAGGCCATGCTCACGCGCCAGCCGTCGCATCTCGGCAAGGCTCTCGGGACTCGACACCGAAACGTAGGAGTCGACCTCTGACCCGTGCCGCTGGATGATCCCCGGCACGAACCCGTCGGCGATGCCCTCGATCGAATGATGGGCGATCTCTCCGCACACGATCGTGCACGACTCGTCGGGCTCCAGCCCGACCAGCTTCACGTCGGGATTGGCCTCGCGAAACGCCCGGCCCACGCCGATCAGCGTGCCCCCGGTGCCGATCCCAACCACCAGCGCGTCCGGTAGCTCCGGGAGCTGGCCGAGGATCTCGGCGCCGAGCCACTCCTGGTTCTCGTCCACGTTCCACTGCGAATCGAACTGGGCGGGATTGAAGTAGCCCGGCCGCTGACCCAGAAGCGCAGCATGCTCGAGTGCCGCGTTCACATGGAAGTCGCCGATCAGCATCACGTCCGCGCCGTGCGCGCGTGAGATCGCCGCCCGCTCCGGGCTCATACCCGCGGGCATCACGACCAGCATCCGGTAGCCCTTGGCCGCGGCCACCATGCTCATGGCGTTGCCGGTGTTGCCGCTGGAGGCCTCGACGATCGTGAACCCCGGCTGCAGCAGCCCCTCCGCCTCGGCCCGCTCGATCATGTACCGCGCGATCCGCGCCTTCACCGAGCCGGAAGGATTCAGGTACTCGAGCTTGGCGTACACGCCCTCGATCTGCAGCAACGGAGTCGAGCCGATCGCCTCCAGGATCGAGGTCACATACCCAGCGGTGGGTTCAGCGAGCGGCTCCGGCATAGTGAAAGCCTAGCCGGGATCTCTACCCAAAGATCGTCTGCTCGAGCAGGAAGATGTTGAGGGCGACGATCACGGTTGCGACGATCACCGCGACCACGGTCGTCAGCCGGCGGTTGGTGAGATTCCCCATCAGGCGGCGGTTGCAGCAGAAGATCACCAGTGGAATCAGCGCAAACGGGATGCCGAACGAGAGCGCGACCTGGCTCAGCACCAGCGCCCGGGACGGATCGACCCCGATCGCCAGCACCAGCATGGCCGGGGCCATGGTGGCCAGGCGTCGCACGAACAGCGGGATCGACCGCTTCACGAAGCCCTGCATCACCACCTGGCCGGCGAGCGTGCCCACCGACGACGAGGACAGGCCCGATGCCAGCAGCGCGAACCCGAACCACAGCTCGGCGTGATCGCCGACCTGGTTTTTGAATCCGGCGTAGGCGCCTTCGATCGAGTCGACCCCGACCAGTCCGGAGGAGTGGAAGATGCCGGCGGCGGCGATCAGCATCGACATGTTGACCAGCCCTGCGATCACCATCGCGATGATCACGTCGATCCGCTCGAACCGGAAGATCTTGAGCCGCTCGGCGTCGTTCTTGCCCACCACTCGCCGCTGCGTCAGGGCGGAGTGCAGATAGATCACGTGGGGCATCACGGTCGCGCCGAGGATGCCGGCGGCGAGCAGCACGCTCTCGGTTCCCGAGAATCCCGGCACGAACATCCCGTGGCCGAGCGAGGCTGGATCGGGGTGGGCATGCACCATCTGGAAGGCGAACCCGGCCACGATGATCCCCACCAGGCACACCACCGCCGCCTCGAAGTGCCGGAAACCGCCGCGCGTCTGCAGTGCCAGGAGGCCGAACGCGAACACGCCGGTGAGCGCCCCCGCCCACAGCAGCGGCATCCCGAAGAGCAGGTTGAGGCCGAGCGCCGCGCCGATGAACTCGGCCAGATCGGTTGCCATCGCGATCACCTCGGCCTGAATCCACAGGCCGATCGTGACCGGCCTGGGAAACTCCTGGCGGCACACCTCCGGCAGATTCATACCGGTGGCGATGCCCAGCTTCGCGCTCATCGTCTGGATCAGCATCGCCATCAGGTTGGAGACCAGGATCACCCACAGCAGCAGATAGCCGTACTTGGCGCCGGCTGCGATGTTGGTGGCGAAGTTGCCGGGATCGACGTAGGCGACCGCGGCGATGAACGCCGGACCCAGAAACGGCCACAGGCCGCGTAGTCCCCGCCGCTCACCCGAGAGCGACCGCTCGGCGGCCGTGGCGACGCGCGCTTCGCCCGGGAGGGCGGCGGCGCCCGGGTCGGTCACGACCAGCTCAGGAGGCGGCACCGGCGTCAGGGTGCCGCCACCTCGATACGGGCGGCCACGCTGCGGCCGATGGCGTGGCGCTCACCGTCAACCTCAACCGTCACCGGCCCGTCGAACGGCGCCTGTTCGACCACGATCAGCTCGCGCTCGGGCATCAGCCCGAGGCTGGCGAGATACCGCAGCAGCTCGGCGTCGCTATCGGGCACGCGACGCACCACGGCCTGGTCGCCTTCTGCCACGTCACACAGAAGCACGCGTTCATGTGATTCCAGCACCAGGTCAGCGGTGGGAATGGGATCGCCGTGCGGGTCACGTGTGGGATATCCGAGCGCCTCGTCGATACGGGCCTCGAGCTCCTCTGAGAGGTGATGCTCGAGCCGCTCCGCTTCGGAGTGCACCTCGTCCCACGTCAGTCCCAGCGCCTCCATCAGGTACAGCTCCAGCAACCGGTGGTGGCGCACGACCTCGAGCGCGATCCGCTCGCCCGACGGTGTGAGCGTGGCTCCGTGATAGCGCTCGTGGCGCACCAGGCCAAGCTTGTCGAGCTTCTTCAGCATCGCGGTGGCCGAAGCCGGCGAGACTCCCAGCTCCGCGGCCAGGGCGTTGGTGGTGACCTCTCCCCGGGATTGGAGCTTCCAGATCGCCTTGAGATAGTCCTGAGCCGCCTCGCTGACCATAAAACAAGTTTAGACGAGACTCAAAAACTCTTCAACTGACAAGCGACACGTGAATAAAAGGTGCCTGGCACCTTTTATTCACTCAGCGAGTGCGGCGACCAGGGCGTCGATCAGAACCGGGATGTGCTCGTCGCTGAAGACCAGCGGCGGGCGGATCTTGAGAGTGTCATGGTGGGGACCGGTGCGGCCGATCAGGACTCCATGCTCGCGCATCGCGTCGACCACCTGGCCCGCTCGGCGGGGGTCGACCATCTCGACGCCGATCAGGAGCCCGCGCCCGCGCACCGCCACGATCTCGGGGTGACCCGCCGCCACTCTCTCGATCTCGGACTTGAGCCGGGCGCCCACGCGCGCGACATGATCCACCAGCCGGTAGTCGTCGATCACGTCCAGCACCGCGAGCGCGGCTGAGGCCGCCACCGTGTTGCCGCCGAAGGTACTGAAGAACTCGGTCGTCTCGGCAAACCGCTCGGCCAGATCGCTGCGTGTGACCAGTGCGGCCACCGGATAGCCGTTGCCCATCGGCTTCCCCATGGTGACGAAGTCGGGCTCGAGACCGTAGCTCTGAAACGACCACAGGTGCTCGCCGTTTCGGCCGTGCCCGGCCTGCACCTCGTCGGCCACCACCAGCCCGCCGGCCGCGCGGACGGCCGCGGTGATCGCCTGCACCTCTGACGGCTCAGGCTCCAAGAACCCGTCGCTGGTAAACCCGGTGTCGAGGTACACGGCCGCAGGCGCCACCCCGCGCTGGGCGAGCCGGGCAATCGCATCCTCTGTCGCTCCCCCGGCGATCTCAGCGAGCGTCTCGACGAAGTCGGGCCGGTAGTCGTCCACCCACTCCTCCGGCGACATGTCGTTGATCACCGTGGTGACCCCGTGGTAGGCGAAGCCGGTCACCAATCCGCCGCCGTTGCCGGTCGCTGCCGTCGCGATCCGCCAAGCGATGTCGTTGGCCTCGCTGCCCGAGTTCACGAGCATGATCGTGTCCAGACCGAGTCCTGCGGGCATGCTCTGGATGATCCGCTCGCCGAGATCGACCAGCGGCTCGTACAGGTAGCGGGAGTGGGTGTTGATCGCCCGCGTCTGGCGCACCACAGCCTCGGTCACGCGCGGGTGGCAATGGCCCACCACCGGCACGTTGTTATACGCGTCCAGCACCCGCCGGCCGTCGGCCTCGAACAGCCACGCGCCCCGGCCGCGGCTGACGTGCACCGGCCGCGCATAGGTTGGCGGGGTGATCGCCGCCCCCAGCACGGCCCGCCGACGTACCGCCAGCTCGGCGTCGTCCATCGGCGGGGCCGGCGCCCCCACGCCCTGACAGACCGCATCGGGCCCAATCGCGTCGAACTGCTCGATCAATGCCCAGCTGTCGGCGTCCCAACCCTGGATGTACTCGGCGTTCTCGGGATAGCGCAGCACCCTCCAGGCGCTGACGGTCACGAGGGTTGCCAGGCGGGCGGAGACCACGTCTCCCACCAGCTCCAGCTCGAGCGGCTCCAACGGTATCAGCGACTGGTAGCCGTCGAGCAGCAGCCGAGCCGTGCGAAAGACATCGTCGGGCGAGCGCCCCCGTACCACCGAGACCAGCGTGGCCGCCAGGTCGGTGACCAGGGAGGTGTGCACGATGTCGCCGAAGTCTGAGATCCCCGTGACCAGGCCGCGTTCATCCAGCAGCACATTGTCGAGCGTGAGATCGTTGTGCACGACCTGCGCCCGCAGCTGCGGATAGCGGGGAGCCACCTTGGCGTCGAAGCGATCGAGGATCCGCTCCACCATCGCCCGCCGGGCGGGGTCGGAGATTGAGTCGACCAGCCCGTGCAGATCCGAGGTGTGCTTGGTGTCCCACAGCAGCTTGCGTCCCGCGGCGGGATGGAAGAACCCGCGAAGCGCACGGGCGAGCCGGGCACAGACCGCACCGAAGGCGACCACCGCGGCATCGTCGAGGTCGGGTCCGAGCAGCATCGAGCGGCCGTGCAGGCGCTCGAAGAAGCGAACGTAATGAGAGCCGTCGGGGCCCTCGAAGCGCGGCCGGTAGTCCTCCAGATCGGGCACCGGGCCGGCTCCCGGCCGCGGCAGCTGACGTGCCACCGGCAGCTCCGGGTCGGTCGCGGCCACGTGCAGGAGGGCAGCGGCCTCGAAATCGAGCGACTGGGGAAGCTCGCCCAGGTTCGAGACCTTGAGCACCCCGCCGCCGCCCTCGGCATCGATCATGAACGTCTGGTCGCGCTCGCTTCCCAGATCGCGGGCGATGCCGTCCACGCCGAAGAGCTCGCGCGCGATCGCTGCGACCTGCTCGGCTGTGAACGCCGGCGGTGTGGTCTCGAGCACTCCCAGATCGCTGTTCTGCGCGGTGTCCGACATGAGGCTCAGAGACTACCCTAGGGCCAAACCACAACCGCGATCGAGGAGCGTTCATGGCAGGGGAAGTCGTACACGTGGAGTTTCCGTCAGGTGATGCCGACCGGGCACAGGCGTTTTGGAGCGGGCTGTTCGGCTGGGAGTTCGTCAACCCCGGGATGCCGGAGATGGACTACCGCATGGCCCAGGTCAGCGAGAACGCCGGAGTGGCGGTGTTCGCGTCCGAGAATCGCACCGGCCACCCCACGATCTATCTCGACACCGACAACATCGACGAGTCGATCGACCGGGTGCGCGAGCTCGGCGGTGAGGCCGATGATCGCGCACCGGTGCCGGGTCACGGCTGGTTTGCCTCCTGCCGGGATGTCGAAGGCACCGCCTTCCATCTGTGGCAGCGCGACCCACACGCGGCCTGAGCGGGGTAATCACAATCACCGCGGGCCGGCTCTCGCTTGACAGATCCCAGATCGTCCTGTCATAGTTAGGTCGCCCTAAGTTAGGGTGCCCTCAGTGGGGTCGAACAAGGGATTGCGTTGCTGCCAACGTTCGTGATCGGGTTGCGAGAGGGAGTCGAGGCGTCGCTGATCGTCGGGATCATCGGCGCCTTCCTGCGCCAGCAGGGAAACCGCGCTGCGCTGCGGGCGATGTGGGTGGGAGTCTCCGCCGCCATCGCACTGTGCATTGCGCTGGCCGTGGGCCTGCAGGTGCTCGACCAGTCGCTTCCCCAGCGGCAGCAGGAGCAGCTCGAGACGATCGTCGCGCTCGTGGCCGTCGGCATGGTCACCTTCATGATCGTGTGGATGCGCCGGCACGCGGCCACGCTCGCCTCCGACCTGCGCGCGAGCGCGGCAGACGCCGCCGCCAGCGGCGCCTGGGCGCTGGTCGCGATGGCGTTCTTCGCGGTTGTCCGCGAGGGCGTCGAGACAGCCGTCTTCATGCTGGCCGCGTTCCAGGCCTCCGGGGATGCGCTCTCCGCCGGTTTGGGAGCGCTGCTGGGGATCGTGTGCGCGATCGGCATCGGTGTCGGCATCTACTACGGCGGCGTCCGCCTCAACCTTGCCCGCTTCTTCCGCCTCACAGCGGCCGTGCTCGTGCTGGTCGCCGCCGGGCTCGTCTCCAGCGCGATTCACACCGCGCACGAGGCCGCCTGGCTGAACAGCTTCCAGGCCCAGGCGGTCAATCTCGAATGGCTGGTGCGTCCAGGCTCGATCCTGAGCTCGCTGGCCACCGGCGTGCTTGGAATCCAACCGGAGCCCACCGTCGGCGAGGTGCTCGGGTGGCTTTTGTACGCAATCCCGATGCTGATCTACGTCCTCCGCCCCCGGAGGCCGAAGGTGCGTGTGCCCAGCACACAGCCCGCCCGCGCCTGACCGAAAAAGGAAGCGATGAACCCCCGTGCTCTCACCAGCGCTGCGGTCGCATGCCTTGCGATCGTCGCCGCAGCCTGCGGCTCCAGCTCGAGTTCCGGATCGTCCAGCTCTGATGCCACGACGGTGGCGGTCACGCTCTCGGATGACGGCTGCTCACCGGCCAACGCCACGGTGCCGGCCGGCCCCGTCAACTTCACCGTCAGCAACTCGGGCAGCGCCAAGGTCACCGAGCTCGAGCTGCTGAACGAGGACGGCGTGATCATCGGCGAGCGCGAGAACGTGATCGAGGGGGTGCCTGTCTCGTTCTCGCTCAAGCTCCAGCCCGGCAGCTACAAGCTCAGCTGCCCCAACGGCGAGACCACCCCGGAGGGCACGCTCAAGGTCACCGGCGAGCGGTTCGCAGCAGCCGACGGCGCATCCGCCGAGCTGCTCAAACAGGCCACCACCGGCTACAAGCAGTACGTCGACTCCGAGGCCGCCAAGCTGCAGACCGCAACCGCCGCGTTCGTGGTGGCGCTCAAGGCCGGCGACACTCAGAAGGCCAAGGACCTGTACGCCAGGACGCGCATCCACTACGAGGCGATCGAGCCGGTGGCAGAAGCGTTCGGTGACCTCGACCCCGAGATCGACGCGCGCATCAACGACGTCGCCGACCCCAGCAAATGGACTGGATTTCACCGCATCGAGAAGATGCTGTGGGTGGATAACAGCGCCAACGGCACCGGCCCCTATGCGGACCAGCTGATGAAGGACGTGAACACGCTGGCGCAGAAGGCGGGCACGCTCACCTACCAGCCTGCCCAGCTCGCCAACGGATCGGTTGAGCTGCTCAATGAGGTGGCGGGATCCAAGATCACCGGCGAGGAGGATCGCTACTCGCACACCGACCTGTCGGACTTCCAGGGCAACCTGACCGGCGCGTTCGTGGCCTTCAAGCTGCTGCGACCGGCGCTCAAGGAGACCGGCAACGGCGAGCTGGCAGAGACCATCTCGGAACGGTTCGCGGCGGTGCAGACTTCGCTCGACGCGTACAAGCGCTCCACCCCCTCGGGATACGCGGAGTACGGCGAGCTGACCTCCGCCGACAGGCTCAAGCTGGCCCAGCAGGTCGACGCGCTGGCCGAGCCGCTCTCGAATGTTGCGGCAAAAGTCACCGGCTAGGTGAGTGAGCCGCCAACCCAGTCGGGAGTCACCCGGCGGCACCTGCTTGCAGTCGCCGGCGGCGGCGCGATCGGGCTGGCCGGCGCCGGCCTGGGCTACGCCGCGGGCACCACCGAGTCGAGCGAGGCGGCCACGGTCGACGAGGCGCTGCCGTTCCACGGGGCGCACCAGGCGGGCATCCTCACACCGCCGCAGGATCGGCTGATGTTCGCAGCCTTCGACCTCACCATCACGTCCGCCGACGAGCTGCGCGACCTGCTGCGATCGTGGTCGGCGAATGCGGCGCTCTTGACCCAGGGACGTCCCACCGGATCGCCCGCGGGCCGGCTGGACGCGCCGCCCGAGGACACCGGCGAGGCGGTGGGACTGCCCCCTTCGCGGCTGACGGTCACCTTCGGGCTGGGGCCGAGCGTGTTTCTGCAGGACGGCAACGACCGGTTCGGACTCGCCGCCCGGCGACCCCAGGCACTATCACCGCTCGGACACCTCCCCGGCGACCAGCTGCTGCCTTACCGCAGTGACGGCGACATCTGCGTCCAGGCCTGCGCCGAGGATCCGCAGGTGGCCTTCCACGCCGTCCGCGACCTGGCCAGGCAGGCCCGGGGCGCGGCGGTGATCAGGTGGACGCAGCTCGGCTTCGGGCGGGCATCGTCCACCTCCAAGTCGCAGGTCACGCCACGCAACCTGCAGGGCTTCAAGGACGGCACCAACAACCTGGATGCCGATGACGACAAGGCCATGGACGAGTACGTGTGGGTCGGCGACGACGAGCCCCTGCAGTGGTTTCGCGGGGGCAGCTACGTGGTCACGCGACGGATCAGGATGCTGATCGAGACCTGGGATCGCTCATCGCTGGGCGACCAGCAGAACACCATCGGCCGGGACAAGACCGAGGGCGCGGCGTTCGGGTCGGCCAAGGAGCACGATCCGGTCAATCTCGACGCCAAGCGCCCCGACGGCGAGCTGCTGATTCCCGCCGATGCACACATCCGGCGGGCCTCGCACGTCACCAACGGCGGCATCAAGATCCTGCGGCGCGGCTACAACTACACCGACGGCATCGATCCGCTCACCGGTGAGCTGGACGCCGGCCTCTTCTTCATCTGTTATCAGAAGGATCCGCACGCCCAGTTTGCGGCGCTGCAGCGACAGCTGGGCACCCAGGATGCGCTCAACGAGTACATCCATCACACGTCGAGCGCCGTGTTCGGCGTGCCCCCCGGTGCCCGGCCGGGCGGGTATGTGGGTGAGGGACTGTTCAAATCCCCCGTTTGAGTGAGTGCGGCGAAGGCTCCACGCGCGGACACTCGAGAGACACCGGAGAGACCACCGGCCCAAGCCGCCCCCTCCCCGGAACTTCAGACGAGTAGTGATACGCAGCGATCTGACGTCCCACAGATCGCTGCGTATCGCGAGTTGTTTTACGCAGCCTCGGCCGCGGCCACTTCGACGGTTCCGCGAACACTGCGGGTGAGCAGCACCAGCATCGGTACGAGCGAGGCGATCACCACCACGTAGGCAACCGCCGGCGACGTGACCTGCGCGACGTATCCCAGCAACAGCGGCACGATCGTAAATCCCAATGCCCAGGTTGCGCCCAGCACCCCGGTGACGGTGACATGCGAGACGCCGGCCGCGTCGGCGCCCAGCGAGGACAGCGGGAACATGGCGGCGCCGACGACGGCGAAGATCGCCCCACCGACCACCAGCACCAGCAGCTGCACACCGTTCGGCGGCGTGAACGCCAGGATCACGGGTATCACCAGCACCACGAACGAGACCACCAAGGCGACCTTGGCCGGCCCCACGCGATCGACCAGCCGCCCGCCGATGACACCGGCACCCGCGCCCAGCAGTGCTCCCAATGCGAGCGCCGCCGCGATCACGGTCACCGATTCGCCGTGGCTTCCCAGGTGCAGCGGCACCAGCAGATCGACCGCCCCGAACGCCGCCAGGTCGATCAGCGCCATCGCCAGCGCGGCCTTGGTGGCCGGTTGGCGCGCCCCGCGGACGATCGACGCCCACACGTGGCTTTCCCCCACCACGGTGCGACCGGCGGGGGCGAGCACCGTGCACACCAGGCCGACGGCGCAGACCACGGCAACCAGGCCGAAGGCGATGCCGGAGCCGACCACCGCCGCCAACCCGCCGATCCCCGGGCCGGCGATCGATCCTGCCGAGAGCATGCCCATCACGATTCCCGACTCCCGGCCGCGCCGCCCCGGCGGGGCGTTGTCGGTGACCCACGACATCGAGGATGTCCAGATCGAGCCGCTGGCGAAGCCCTGAACGAAGCGCGCCAGCACCAGCACCAGCGCGGTCGGCGCCCACGCGAAGATAATCGTGGCCACCGTCATCAGTACCGCCGAGGTCAAGGCGATCCGGCGGGCACCGACCCGCGGCACCAGCACGATGCAGGCCATCGACACAAACGGCACCGAGATCGGGTAGGCGGCCAGCACCACACCGGCCTGGAATGTCGACAGGCCGAAGCGGTCGACGTAGTGGGGCAAGAGCGGCAGCACCGCGAGATAGAGGGCGGCGTCCACGAACATCGAGACGCCGACGGCAAGGGTTATCCGGCGGTATGGCTGCACGCTCCGCACGCTAGCGGGGCGGGCAGGGAGGCGTGTGCGCAGACGTGCCGGCGCCGCCGCTAATGCACGGTGAGCACGACCAACCGATGGTCGGTGGTCAGGCTGCGGTCGGCGCCCTGCGAAATCGCGAACAGGTTGTAGCGCCGGTTCTTGTGCTTGCGCAGGTCGCGCCAGGCCGCATCCGTGAGGTGCAGGCTGACGGTGCCGGATGCGTTGGCGTGGGCGGTGAACGTCCCCACCGCGATCACCACGTGGCGGCGGCGCAGCTGCACGCGGCCGGAGCAGTCGGCATCCCACGTGTCGGTGCAGGTGATCCCCACCGTCATGCCACGGGCCGTGACGTGCACGCGGGGCGGCGGCGCGGACGCCTGGAGCGGAAACTTCACGGTCGGCGTCTTGGCCACGAACGCTCCCTTGACCAGCCGGGAGTTGGTCAGATACAGAGTGCGGGCCGGCTCCGGCACACCAGGCACGTCGGTCTCGTCACCGAGCGCCATCGAGTCGCCGTCGCCGCCGGGGATCGCGGTGTCGCCCGGCACCCATGTGCGGCCCTGGTCGGTCGTGCGCCAGTTGCCGCCGAAGTCCATGTAGATCGTGGCCGGAGTGGTCGAGGGGTCGAGTGTGAACGACGTGGGTGTCTCAGCCCAGATCTCCGACCAGTCCTCGCCGCCGTCGTGGCTGACCCGGAGCGGGCCGCCCGCCAGCGCGAAGTAGATCGTCTGCGGATCGGTCGGATCGATCTCGAAGATGGTGGGCATGTTGCACCACAGCGGGTTCACCTGGGGACAGGAGCGCGGTACGATCTGGCCCCACGTCGATCCTCCGTCGAGACTTCGGAAGACTCCCGGGGCGCCGGCAACGTAGATCACGTTGGGATCGTCGGGATCGACCGCGACTCGGTTGAACCAGAGCATGTTGCGGCCGTCGTTGAGATCGGCCGCGCAGCAGATCGGATGCCGTGTCCAGGTGGCGCCCGCGTCGCGGGTTTCGAGCAGCTCGGCCTCACCGCCCAGCATCAGGTGATCGGGGTCGTTGGGGTCGATCGTCACCGGAGTGCCGCGCCAGGTCGCAAAGCGAGCCAGCACCGACCAGGTGTCACCGTCGTCGTGGGAGACGAAGTACCCGCTTGTGAACGAACCGAGATAGATGGTGCCGGGGTCGCTCGCCGGAAATTGGATCGAGTCGATGCTCCCCAGCTGATCGGGCAGGCCGTTCTGGACGTGACTCCAGGTGTCGCCGGCGTCGTCACTTCGCCACAAGCCGCCGCTGGTACCGGTGTAGACGATGTTGGGGTGAGCCGGGTCGCTGGCCACCACGTTGGGAGTCGAGATGATGCCGGTGTTTCGCTCGAACCACGTCTGGCCGGCGTCGTTGGTCTCGATCACCCCGTCACCGGTGACCGCATACACGTGGCTGGGGTCGCTGGGGTCGATGGTGAGCCCGTTGACGGAGTAGCCGAGCGGCAGGTTGGTGGTCGCCGTCCAGGCCTCGCCACCGTTGGTGCTGCGGATCACATGATTCCCGCTGGCGGCGTAGGCGATGTTTGAGTTGCTGGGAGCAAACCCGACCGGGTAACCGAGGACGCCGCCACCGATGGCGACCGGGAGCTTGGCGAACGATGCGCCACTGTCCTGCGACATGAAGAGCCCGCATCCCGTCGCGACCAGCAGCGTGCTCGGATGCTGCGGGTTGACGGCGATCGTAAACGGCGTGCACGAGGCAAACTGGGAGGTGGGGAGCTGCGTCCATGTCCGCGGGCCACCGGCCTCGGTGGTGGCGTAGAGACCGCCGCCCTGGAGGCCCACGTAGGCCACGTTGGTGCCCGAATCGGCCACAGCGAACGAGAAGATTGGCGTGGACGCGAGGTCAGGCAGACCGCTGTCGGCCGGGGCATCCCAGGAGGTGCCGCCGTCGTCAGACGAGGCTACTGCGGAGAGTGATCCCAGGTCTGACCACTGTCGTTGGAGATCAGCACGGTGCCTCCCAGGCCGCCGGCGAACACGCGGTCGGGATTGGCAGGGTCGTAGGCAAACACGCCCCACAGCGGAAGCGCTGCCGGCTGCCAGCTTTGGTCAGCGTCCAGAGAGCTCCAGGCACCATCCGGGCCCGTCACGTAGAGGTCGGCAGGATGCGCTGGATTCACCGAGATGCCCGAGAGCCGCGCTCCGGTGGGCCCGCCGACAACCACCGTTGTCGCGCGCGCGGGCGGTGCGGTCAGCCCCACGCAGGCGAGCGCCGCGAGCAGCACGGCCAGTACACAGGATCGGAGCACGGTGGGAACGGGAGGGGCCCTTCAGACGAGCGAATACGCCCGCTCATCCTCAGACGCGCCGGATCGAGAGGCGTCCCCCACCCGGGGGAGCGATGCGCCTGCGCAAAATCATGCGCGGAGCGTCAGGCGAAGAGCTCGCGGAGGTGGTCGTTCAGGTAGATGCCGTCGGGGTCGAGCCGGCGGCGCACGTCGATGAACGCCTGAGCGCGCGGATACCGCTCGTGCAGCTGCTCGGCGGTGAGGAAGTGGAGCTTGCCCCAGTGCACCCGCGCGCCGAACTCACCCAGCAGCCGATCGACGTCTCGCAGGTAGGGCCAGTAGTCCGCGCCCGGCTTTCCCGAGACGCTCAGCACCAGGGTCGGCTGCTCGTACTGCGGCGAGAGGTAGGCGCTGTCGGCGGCCACGGTGCGGAGCTCGAGCGGGAACACCGCGTCGGGCTGTGAGGCCAGCATCAGCTCGCGCATCGCGAGCACCGCCTCGCGGGCGCGGTCGAGGTGGACGAAGTACTCGAGCTCGTGGAAGTTCGGCTCGAGCGACTCGATCGGGTACAGCCGGTAGCCGCGGTCGACCACGTCGCCGGTCGTACCCTCGTCGAGCATCTTGACCCACGCCGTGTCGGCGGTGTCGACGCCGGCGGGCGACTCCAGGCCGTACATCGCCGCCGACTCGGCCGCGGGGCACCAGAAGCACGAGAAGTGGCGGTGGCGCGCCACCCGCTCGTCCCACTCATCCATCAGCCGTTCGAAGCTCCACCACTCGATCCTCTGGGCCAGGCGGTAGCTGGGGACGACCTCGATCTCGACCTCGGTCATCACGCCGAGCATCCCGATCGACACCTGAGCCGCGGCCAGCAGATCAGGCATCGACCGGTCGATCACGACCACCTCGCCGGTGCCGTCGACGATCCGGCAGCTGCGCATCGAGGCCGAAAAGCTCTGCAGGTGGACGCCCGAGCCGTGGGTGGCGGTGCCGATCGCACCGCTGATGCCCTGCGTGTCGATATCGCCCTGGTTGGCGAGCGCCAGGCCCGCGTCCCAGAGCGGCTCTCCGAACGCCCCGATGGCCGTCCCCGGCAGGGCCGTCACGCATCGCCGAACGGCGTCGATCTGCGTGATCCCGGCCAGGTTGGCGAGATCGATCATCGTCCCGTCGGTCAGGTGCACGGGCGAGAACGAGTGGCCGGTGGCCACGACGCGCGCGCCCCGGCCGGCGGCGATCGCCTCGCGCACGGCTGCCTGCACCTCATGCTCGCCCGCCGGGGACACGCGCCGGGCGGGCGTGCAGGTCTGGTTTCCAACCCAGTTCGTGAACGTCGTCACCGCATCTGCCCCGGCCGCCTCACCTTGTCGGAACGACTCTGAACGATGATGGGAGGGACAGGATTCGAACCTGTGTAGGCAGAGCCAACGGGTTTACAGCCCGTCTCCTTTAACCACTCGGACACCCTCCCGGGCGCGGACCAGTCTAATCCACGTCGCGCTGAACTCCGCCGCTACTCGGCGTTTCGCAGCGCCTGTGCCTCGGGCAGGCCCTCGAGCTTCTTGAGCGTGTTGTTCTCGATCTGGCGGATCCGCTCGCGGGTGACCCCAAACGTGCGACCGACCTCCTCCAGCGTGTAGGGCTGCTCGCCTTTGAGGCCGAATCGCAGCTCGATCACCTTGCGCTCGCGCTCGGGCAGAGAGTCGAGCGCCCGCTCGATGTCCTCACGCCGAAGTGTCATCGTGGCCGAGTCGAACGGGCTGACCGCCTGCTCGTCCTGGACGAAGTCGCCCAGCTCGGACTCCTCCTCCTCGCCGATCGGCTTTTCGAGGCTGACCGGAAGCTGCGCCATCCGCAGGATGTCGCGCACCTCGTCGGCGGTCATCTCGAGCTCGAAGGCGATCTCTTCGGGGCGCGGCTCGCGCCCGAGTCGCTGCACCAGCTGGCGCTCGATGTGCACCACCCGGTTGAGCTTCTCGACCATGTGCACGGGGATCCGGATCGTGCGGGCCTTGTCGGCGATCGCGCGGGTCACGGCCTGCCGGATCCACCACGTCGCATACGTCGAGAACTTGTAGCCCTTGCGGTAGTCAAATTTCTCCACCGCGCGGATCAAACCGAGGCTTCCTTCCTGAATTAGGTCGAGAAAACTGAGGCCGCGGCCCAGATATCCCTTGGCGATCGACACCACCAGGCGCAGGTTGGCCTCGATCATCTGCTGCTTGGCGGTCATGTCGCCGCGCTCGATCCGCTTGGCCAGGCTGACCTCCTGATCGGCGGTCAAGAGATTGACCTTGCCGATCTCGCGCAGGTAGAGCCGCAGCGAATCCAGACTGGGCTCGACGGTCAGGTCGAGCTCGGGCGCCTTCTCCCCGTGGAATGCCGCATCGGCCTGCGCCGTCTGCCGTGATTCGGCATCCAGGAGCTCGATGTTGTGCTCCAGCAGGTAGGTGTAGAAGTCTTCGAGTTGCTCCTTCGTCAGCTCGATCTCCTCGAGCGCCGCGGCAACTTCGTCGTAGGTCAGGTAGCCCTTGTCGTGGCCCTCCTGAACGAGCGCTTTAAGCTCTTCGATATCCGGGAGCGAGATCTCGACAGTCAGCATTGGGCGCCCTCTTGCATCTGGGGGTTGACGAGGTATCTCACCCGTATACGAGTACGCAGCGGCACCCGCTTTGTGGCGGTAGGTGAGAGAAGAACGCAGACGCGGTGAGTATAGCCCCGGTTTGGGGGATTCGAAAGTTTCCGTTTGGAAAAAGCCTTCCAGAATCGGACAAATAGGACGGGCGGAAGGCAAACGTCTGCCCTCGCGCCGGTGGCCAAAGTGGTCCACCCGCTAGCCTTCCTGAATGCCCGAACTGCCCGAGTTGGAGGCGTTCGTGAGGGCTCAGCGCGAGACCCTCACACGCGAGCCGATCGCCGCCGTACCGGTCGCGCACTTCGCCACCATCAAGACGATCGATCCGCCGCTGCGCTCCCTGGTCGGCCAGCGCTTCGACCTGATCGGCCGGCGGGCCAAGCGGCTGCTGTTTCGGGCCGAGGATCAGAACACCCTGATGGTGCACCTGATGTCGGCCGGGAAGCTTGCGATCGCCCAGAAGCACACGCGCTCAGCGGTGCTGGTGGTCGGGTTCGATTCCGGAACTGAGCTGGTGATGACCGAGGGCGGGTCGAAGCGCCGCGCCGGCGCCTGGCTCTTGTCGCCGCAGGCGCTGGAACAGGAGCTCGCCCATATCGGCCCCGAGCCGCTCGACCCATCGTTCACGGTGGAGGTGCTCGCCCAGGCCGCACAGGAGCATCCCCACCTGCTGCACGGGTTCCTGCGCGACCAGCGGGCGATCGCCGGGATCGGCCGGGCGTTTGCCAACGAGATCCTGCACGCGGCCATGCTCTCGCCCAACACCCGCTCGGCCAAGCTCGACCGCTCCGAGCTGGAGCGGCTGCACACCGCCATCGTCGGCGTGCTGGGCGCGGCCGTGGAGCGGCTGGTGCCGCTCTCGACCAAGGGCCTCACCACCAAGGCTGACCGCGGCTACGTGGTGCACGATCGCGAGGGGGCGCTGTGCCCCCGCTGCGGCGATCGAATCCGAACCGTGTCGTTCGACGAATACACGGTGTACTACTGCGCCACCTGCCAGACCGGCGGGCGGGTGCTGGCCGACCGGCGCATGTCGCGTCTTCTGCGCGACTGACCTACCATCCCGTGACGATGAATCCCACCACCACATTCAAAGAAGATCTGCAGTCGGCCGCGCCCGAGGTGCAGCTGGGACTCACCCGCGCGGGCGTCACCGGCGTCCAGAAGGTGATCCGCATCGCGCACACCGGCACTGAGCTGCTGTATTACGCCGACGTCGACTGTTACGTCGACCTCGACCCCAGCCAGAAGGGCGTGCACATGTCACGCTTCCCCGAGATGGTGGCCGAGGCCATCGACTCGGTCGTCATCGGGGAGGCCCTGCACGTGGAGGATCTGGCCGAGCACATCGCCGCCGGCGTGGTCGAGCGCCAGAAAGCGGTGCGGTCAGAGGTCATGATCCGCGCGAAGTTCCCGGTCACCCGGCGCACGCCGGTGACCGACCTGCCGACTCAGGAGATCTACCACCTGCTCGGCCACGCGCTGGTGAACGGCTCCAGCTCACGGCGGATGGTGGGCGTCGAGGTGCGCGGGCTGAACGCGTGCCCGTGCGCGCAGGGCCTGGTACGCGAGCGGGCGCAGGGCAAGCTGACCGACGCCGGCTACGACCAGGGCCAGATCGACGAGATCTTCGAGCTGCTGCCCGCGGCCACGCATAACCAGCGGGCCGAGGCCACGCTCATGATCGGCACCAAGCGCGAGGTGGATGCCCGCGACCTGATCGGGATCGCCGAGCGGTCGATGAGCGCGCCGGTGTTCGAGCTGCTCAAGCGCCCCGACGAGCTGCACGTGGTCGAGCAGGCCCACCTGCACCCGCGCTTCGTGGAGGACTCGGTGCGGCTGATGGTGGCGGGCACGCTGGAGCACTACCCCGATCTCTCGGACGGATGCTTCGTGCTGGCGCGGCAGATCAACTTCGAGACGATCCACAACCACGATGTCCTGGCCGAGCGCCACGGCATCGTCTCAGAGCTGCGGGCCGACCTGGAGGGCAACCCCGGGGACGCCGGTCACACCACCGCCCGCACCTGGCTCGAGAGCTCCTCGTGAATAAAAGGTGCCAGGCACCTTTTATTCACTAGCGGGCTTTGGCGGCGCGGCGGGCCCACCAGCCGCGCACGTCGGTGCGGTTCTCGGTACCGGCTCGCAGCCGCTGGATGTTGACGCGGTGCCGGTAGATCACCAGCAGGCCGCCGGCGATGAAGAAGGCGCTCACCTGCCACGGCTCGCCGAATGCGATCGACATGGTCGGGATGGCCACCGCCGCCACCAGTGAACCGACCGAGACGTAGCCGGTGGCAAACACCACGATGATCCAGATCGGCACGATCAGAAAGCCGACCGGCGGTGCCAGCGCGAGTGTCGTGCCGGCGCCGGTGGCCACACCCTTGCCGCCGCCGAAGCCCAGGAACACCGGGAAGGTATGGCCCAGCAGCACCGCGGTGGCCGCGATCACCTCGAGCCCCACCCCGCCCACCTCAGAGGCCAGCCACACCGCGGCCACGCCCTTGAGCACGTCCAAAACCATCACCGGAATGCCGTACTTTGGCCCCAGCACCCGCACCGCGTTGGTGCCACCGGTGTTCTTGGAGCCGTGCTCGCGCAGGTCGACTCCGCGCAGACGCCCCGCCAGATACCCGAACGGGATCGATCCCATCAGATAGGCCGCCGGCACGGCCAGTAGCGACCAGCTCACGCAGGCGCCCTCAAGACATCTCTGGCGTCGATGAAGTACTCCACCCCCGACCACACGGTCACCGCGACGGCCACCGCGACCAGCACCGCGGTCGCGGTATGGGGCGGCGAGTCGAGGATCAGGGCCGAAATCGCCACCACCTGGGTCACGGTCTTGAACTTGCCCCAGTTGGAGGCGGCGATCACCACGTTCTGGCTGGCGGCCACCATCCGCAGGCCGCTGACCATGAACTCACGGGCGATGATCACCATCGTCACCCAGGCCGCCACCCGGCCCAGCTCGACCAGCGAGATCAGCGCCGCCGACACCAAGAGCTTGTCGGCCAGGGGGTCGAGGAAGATGCCCATGGTGGTGGTCGCGTTTCGCGATCGCGCCAGGTAGCCGTCCAGCGAGTCGGTCAGCGCGGCCAGCGCGAACACCGCCACGGCCAGGTAGTCACCGCCGGGCAGCCGGCCGAGCAGGACCACCATGAACACGGGGATCAGCATGATCCGGCCGATCGAGATCCAGTTGGGGAGACTCACCCGGCAGAGCATACGGCCTTTCGGACCCGGCAAAGAGCCCATCCCCGTGGGCCACGTGGATGGCTGGCGAGTGGCAGCGCGAGCGATGCCGTGACGGGATGGGGCGCTCATATCCAGAGATATGAGCGCTACAGCACGGTGCGACAGGGCGACGCGATGACACCGCGAGACGCCGCGTGTCCTACCGGGATAGGCTCTCAATCGGGTGGCGGCGCCAGAGCTCGGCGGCGATCAACTCGGCCACGTGGTGCTCGACCAGTGAGCGGACAACCGGGTCGCCACCGTCGCCAAGCGGCACGTCCAGCGCCGCTCCGGACAGCGGGCCGCCCACGGTGATCACCGGGAACCGCCGCTGACCGGCCCATTCGAGCACCTCCGACTCCCACGCCGAGCCCCGCAGCATGATCACCGCGAGTCCCGGCCGCTTGCTCAGATAGACGTCCACGTGCGACCAGTCGCCGGTCTCGCACGCGTCGGCGGCCACCCTGGGAACCTCGCGCAGCATCAGCGCGCTCTGCTCGGCCGACCCGAACCGCTCCGCCGGTGCGAGCACATGCACCGCGTTTCCTTCGAGCAGGTCCACAGCCTGGCCGAGCCACTGCCCGCGGCCCTCCAGCAGCGCCTCGGAGGCGTCCGCCGCCGCAATGATCCGCTCGGCCGGTACTCCCGAAACCATGTGCAGGAGCGCGAGGGTGGATTGGTAGGAGCGGCAGGCGATGCCGGAGACCTCCTCGCCGGCGTACAGCTCCAGGCAGCGGTCCACCGCCAATCCCAGTGCGCTTTCCGGCCTATTGGTAATACCGATTGTCGTGCTGATACCGGCATGCGCGCGCACCACCGCGAGCGTTTCCGCGGAGCCTCCGGTGGCGGAGATCGCGATCGCGGTGGTGTCGGTCGACGGCGGCTGGGGAGAGCCCGTGGACGCCATCTCGGCATGCGCATCGACACCCCGCGAGCGCAGTCCTGCGGCCACCGTCAGCGCGGCAAACCGCGATGAGCCCATGCCCAGGAACACCACCCGGCTACCCTCGAAGTCCACGCCCGGCCCTCCCGGGTAGGCGGCGGCAAGCGCCCGCAGCGACGCGGGCGCCCCCAGCACGTCGTGCAAGAACTGATCGGGGTGCATGTCACTCATGGGCGTGCTCCAACAGCCAGCGCATGCCGCCCTCGGCGACCGGCATCCACTCGGGCAGGTAGGTGGCGGCGTAGGTGAACTCGTAGCACTCCTTCTCGACTTCGAAGGCGTGCAGCAAGGCTGAGTCCACCGGGCCGTACCCGGCGAGGAAGGCGGCTCTCGCCTCGGCGATCCAGGCGTCGGCATCGGCTGTGTGACCGGGCCAGGAGTCCTGCACCACGTAGCGGGCGAGGTGATCGAAGGATCGCAGCATCGCGGCCACGTCTCGCAGCGGCGGCCCGGGCGCCGCCCGCTCGGCCAGGGACTTGGCCGGCTCGCCCTCGAAGTCGACCACCAGCAGCCGGCCGTCGGCGGCCTGCAGCACCTGGCCGACGTGCAGGTCGCCGTGCACCCGCGTGACCAGCGGTGGCGGCTGAGGCCGCCGCAGCCGCTCCAGCTGGGCGCGGATCGGCTCGGCGCGTGTCTCCAGCAGGCGGTGGGCGGAGCCTGACGCGAGCTCGGTGGCGCGGATCAGCTGGGCCTGCGCGGCATCGGCCCAGGCGTCGAGCTGCGCGTCGCCGGCCGCGGTCGCACCCAGACGAACGAGCGCGTCCTCCAGCCGGCGAACGACGTCGCCCAGCTGCCCTGCAATGCCGACATCGTTCCGCCGCAGCGCGGC
Source organism: uncultured Actinomycetes bacterium (assembly GCA_963727235.1). Classification (GTDB taxonomy): domain Bacteria; phylum Actinomycetota; class Thermoleophilia; order Gaiellales; family JAICJC01; genus CAVPTL01. The sequence goes on along the minus strand of CAVSFZ010000015.1, from coordinate 153,893 downwards.
CGTGCTCAACGTCCACCCGTCCACCGACCCAGCAACGTAGTCCTGCACCAACACCAGCGGATGGCCGTCCCAGTATCCGGCGCCGCGGAAGGCTGGAATGCAATCGAGCCCCATCTCGGTCAGCAGCGATCCCAGCTCGATCTCGGGGTGCAACCCCCGTTCGATCCGCCGGTACATCTTGGCCACCAGCCGCTCGCCGACAACGATCGAGGTGTTCGACTGATCGTGCCCGATCGGGCGCTCCCCCGAGACCGGCTCGATCCCCGCCGCCGGCTCGAATCGGAAGGCACCTCGCTCGGCGCCGGCAGCCACCAGCGCCACCAGGGCGGCCCCGACCTCACCCTCCAGCCACAGATAGCGCTCGCGCGCGCCGGCTCGGGTCTCGACCTCCAGCACCCGCAGGCATGCGCCGGCGGCGAGCTCGAGCCGGTCGAGCTCGGCCACCGCGGTGATCTCCCCGCCCTTGCCGCCGTACCAGCGGGCGGACGCGATCAGGTCAGCGCTGGGCGGCGACGCGTTCAATCAGATCAGCCGCCTTGACCGTGCCGGGCGCCGCCTGCAATCGCCCCGCGATCGCAGACATGCCCGCGCGCAGCGGCTGGTCGGCGACCAACCGGTCGATCGCGCCGGCCAGCTGATCGGGCTCGAACGCGTAGGTCGGCAGCCGCACCCCGAAGCCGGTCTCATCGACCCGCTGGGCGTTGTCGTGCTGATCCCAGAAGAGCGGCAGCACGACCATCGGCTTGCCGTGGTGGAAGCACTCCGTGGTGGTGTTGTTGCCGCCGTGGGTGATCACCACATCGACCAGCGGCAGGATCGACGGCTGGGGCAGAAACTCCTCGCCCCACATGTTGCCGGCCAGCTCGAATTCGTCGTGGCACGGCCCCTTGGACACGATGTAGCGATGCGGCGTCTGTCCCAGCACCTCGACCAGCCGCTTCATCAGCGACACGTCGGCCGAGCCGAGCGAGCCGAGCGACAGGTACACCAGCGCTCCGTCGCCGTCGCGCAGCGAGTCGGGCAGCTCGAAGGCCGCATCCGAGCTGCGAACACACGAGCCGAGCCGATGCCAGGTGTCTCCCAGCGCATGGGCGCGGGTGTAGTCGACCTCACGTGGGTAGACGTACAGATTGAGGTGGGGCGATTCGAGCATGAACTCCAGCTCGGGCAGCGCAGGCGCGCCGGCCTCCTGCATGAACTGCGTTGAACCCCTGCCACGTCTCCAGGTGGGTTCGCCGAAACTCGTCACGGAACGCGCCCCACTGGGAGCGATCGTCCTGCGGCAGCCCCGAGAACACGGGTGCGATCTCGGGATCTCGCACCTCCAGCGGGTTGCAGGAGACGATCCGCACCCACGGCAGTCCGCTGGCCGGGAGGGCGGCGAACGCAACCACGTTGTCCTCGACGATCACGTCGGGCTGCACCTCGGCGATGATCTCCTCCAGCCGAGGGTTGACGAACCGCGAGCCCTCGATCAGTGCCTCGTAGGTGGGCTGGATGAAGCTCTCCAGCTGGTCGATGGTGGGAGTGCGAAAGACCGGTGCGGTGTCGCGGATGAAGTCCTTCCAGAACTGTCCGGGCACCTCCGGCTCCTCCGGCGGAGGGCCCAGTCGCATCAGCCGCTCCTCGAAGCCGCGAGCCTCGAGCGTGCCCGCAAACGACTCCTCGATGATGAACACGACCCGGTGGCCGTGGGCGCGCAGGACATCACCGATGCCGACGCAGTTGTTGGTCGGGCCGTATGCGCCCTCCGGGAAGAACACGACTGTTTTACCGCTCAACGATGCCCTCCTGGGATGCCACGGGGCGGGCGGCCTGAGCCGCCCGCCCCGGAATTCGGCGTGTCAATTGGTCAGACCGCTGCAGCCGAATGCGCTTCGGCGTAGCGCTCTGCGACCTTCGACCAGTCGATCACGTTGAAGATCGCGGCGAGGTAGTCGGGTCGCCGGTTTTGGTACTTGAGGTAGTAGGCGTGCTCCCACACGTCGATGCCGAGAATCGGCGTCTGCCCGTCCGAGAGCGGCGAGTCCTGATTGGCGGTGGAGACGACCTTGAGCGCGCCACCGTCGACCACCAGCCACGACCAGCCAGAACCAAACCGGTTCACACCGGCATCACTGAGCTGCTTTTTGAGCTCGTCAAAGCTGCCGAAGGCCGCGTCGACGGCCTCGCCCAGCTCACCGGTGGGCGCTCCCCCGCCACCGGGGCCGAGCACCGTCCAAAACAGTGAATGGTTGGCATGGCCACCCGCGTTGTTTCGCACCGGCCCCTGCTTGTCCGAAGGCAGCGACGAGAGGTTCTTGAGCACATCCTCAACCGGCTTGTCGGCCCATTCGGTGCCTTCGAGCGCAGCGTTTGCCTTATCCACATACGCCTGATGATGCTTGTCATGGTGAATCCGCATCGTCTGCTCGTCAATATGCGGCTCGAGCGCGTTGTAGTCGTAAGGCAGGTCGGGTACTGAGTACGCCATATCTGCTCCTTCCGGGAGGCTTCGAGGTTCGTCTGAATCGACTCGCACTAGCATATCTACCGGTGACGGAGATCGACGGCATGCGGGTACTGGTCGCCGGCGGCGCGGATCGCGTCGGCCGGGCGATCGCACTCGACCTGGCCGAACGCGGCGCCGACGTGGTCATCAGCTACCACTCGTCCGACGCCGCCGCCCGCAAGACTGTGGCGATGATCGAGGCGCTGGGACGACGTTCCGGCGCACACGCGGCCGATGCCACCGCAAGCGGTGAGATGGCTGCGCTGGTGGCCTGGGCAGCGGCCGAACTCGAAGGACTGGACGCCTATGTTCACTGTCCCTCCGGAGGGTTTGTGCCGGTACGACCCGAGGACGCCGACGAGAAGCTGTGGGACTTGGCGCTCGACTCCACCGCCAAGGGGTTCTTCTTCGCCGCCCAGGCCGCCCGCGAGCGGATGCTGCCCAGCGGCGGCGTGATCGTCGCCATAACCGACGTGGCGGGACTCCAGCCGTGGCCGATGTTCGCGCCCCACGGCGCGGCCAAGGCTGCACTGATCCACCTGGTCAAGACGCTCGCCCTGGCCTGGGGCCGCGACGGCATCCGCGTCTGCGGAGTTGCGCCCGGGCCGGTGTTGATGCCCGACGGCGTCGCCGGCGACGCCGAGGAGACCGCGCTGGGCCGCCACGGCACGCCCGCCGACGTCTGTCACGCGGTGCGGTTCTGCCTCGAATCCGAGTTCGCAACCGGCCAGAACGTGATCGTCGACGGAGGGAGGCTGCTGCGACCGTGAGCATGGCTCAGCGCATCACCCTGGTGACCCTGGGAGTCTCGGATCTGAGCCGGGCGGTCGAGTTCTATCGCCGCCTGGGCTGGCAGCCGGCCCGGGTGATCGAGGGCGACGTGGCCTTCTTCCAGGTGGGCGGCATGGGGCTGGCGCTGTGGGGCCGCGACAAGCTCGCCGCCGACAGCAGCACCCCCGATGCCGGTGGGTCGGGAGGGGTGGCATTGGCCCACAACGTCGAATCGCGCGAGGCGGTCGACGCCGTCATCGAGGTCGCCAGGGCGGCCGGAGCGACGATCCCCCACCCGCCGGCAGCGACCGACTGGGGCGGGTATTCAGCCTACTTCCACGACCCCGACGGGCATCCCTGGGAGGTCGCCCACAATCCGTTCTGGGAGCTGCACGAGGATGGCACCATCACCATCCCGACCGGCTGATCTTCGATCCGGCGACGCTGCTAGGGTGGCATGATGGCGACCGTGGAGTCCACTCGGCAGATCCCCGTGCTCGATCACGGATTCGTGCGCCTCGACAACGCCATGGCCGACGACCTGTCGGTGGTCAACGCCGCGCGGGTGTCGTTCGCCCAGCAGGTGGACGAGATGACGTCGCGGGAAGAGGGCCTGATCCGGTTCCTGATGCGCGAGCGCCACGGCACACCGTTTGAGCACAACGCCTTCCGGTTCCACATCAAGACGCCGATCTTCGTGTGCCGCGAGTGGATGCGCCACCGCGTGGGATCGTTCAACGAGTGGTCGGGGCGGTACTCCCAGCTCGAGCCGGAGTTCTACATCCCCGCCGCCGAGGACGTGCGCACCCAGGTGGGCAAGCCGGGCTCGTACTCGTTCGAGCAGGTGACACCGGAGATCGCCGAGGCCACCCGCGCCGCGCAGCAGCAGGTGTACGAGCACGCTTACGGCACGTACCTGGAGCAGCTCGAACAGGGCGTGGCCAAGGAGCTGGCCCGAAACGTGCTGCCGGTCGCGATCTACACCCAGTTCTTCTGGACGCTCAACGCCCGCAGCCTGATGAACTTCCTGTCGCTGCGAAACTCCGAGACGGCCCAGCGCGAGATCCGCGTCTACGCCGCCGCGCTGGAGCAACTGTTCGCACTCGAGATGCCGGTCACCTACCAAGCTTTCGTGGCCAACGACCGCCGAGCACCCTAGCCGAGGCTGGTCGTGAATAAATGGTGCCTGGCACCATTTATTCACCTCCCGGCAATCGTAAAGTTTTTGTGTGCTTCCCACCCGACGGGGTGATACCCGTAGGGGCTCGGGATCGCTTTAGTGTGACCATGCACTCGCTTCCCCCTGTGCGTGCAAGCCGTCCCGGCGTGCCCTCCCAACTCCGCATTTCGTCCCAGATCCGTCGCTTCGGCATGGCCTGGGCGGTCGCCGCCATGATCGTTCTGGCAGGCATCGTGGGCACCCGATGGGCGACAAATCACTACCGCGATCAGGCCCGCGCGGCCTCCACCGCCGCGATCGCCGGCGCTCGGGCGCAGCAAAACCTGAGCGACGCCGTCCAGCAGCAGGCCAACGATCAGATCGCGTGGCGGCAGACCCACGATCCCAGGTACCGAGCAGCGGTGAGCGCTGACCGCAACGCCACCGCAGTGGCGCTGGCGGCGTTCAACGCGAGCGAGCCCGGCCTACCCCGCACGCTCGCCGGTCGCGCGCAGAACGTCGCGGGGCAGGTGACCACCTGGATGCAGGCAAAGCGGCCGACTGCCCTGGCCGGGTTCACGCTGCAGAGCCGGCTGAATGGTCTTACCAACGGTTTCAACGCCAACGCCGACGCAGCCCGCGCCGAGGTGGCACATCGAGCGTGGCTGGGCGATGCCCTCAGGCTCGTTTCCACCGTGATCGGGCTGCTGGTGCTGCTGGTTGGTGGCGCCCTGGTGCTGCAGAAGGCGTGGCGGCTGGCGGTGGAAGCCGACGGCCGGCGCGAACGCGAATCCCGCTTCAACCAGCAGATTGAAGCGATTCTGGCCTGGAGCAGCCGCGCCAAGGCGGCCACCACTCGCAGCCAGCTGATCGGCTATGCCCACATGGCCCCGCGTGAGGCGATGGGCGTGAACTGCCTGAGCGTCGCCGAGGGCGCCCCTCCGCGACACAACTCGCACGGGCTGGCCCGGATCTCGATGCTGGTCGACGATGCCGGCGAGGGATTGCACGTTTCGGTGTGCTTCGCCCCTGGCCGTGGCGACGAACTCGATCACCACACGCTCGACCTGATGCTCGGCCACCTGGCCGCGCTGTGGCGGACGGTGCTGCGCCAGGAGGATCTGGAGCGGGCCGCGGGTCACGACGCGCTCACCGGGCTGCCCAACCGGCGAACCTTCGAATCGGAGCTGCGTCGCCGAGTGGGCCTTTCCAAGCGCCGCGGCCTCGGCTTCACCCTGGCGATGGTCGACCTCGATCACTTCAAGGCGGTCAACGACTCATTCGGACACCCCGAGGGCGACGCCGTACTGCGGCGCGCCGGCGAGGCCATCCGGCTGTCACTGCGCGGCTCCGATCGGATCTTCCGGCTGGGCGGCGAGGAGTTCGCATTGCTGCTCGAGACCACCGACGATGCCGGAGTGGACGATCTGCTCAATCGCGCGCGCGAGGCGGTGAAGGCGCTCGGGGTGGAACCCACGCCGGGCACACGCACGTCCGCCTCGATCGGCTGGGCCGTCTACCCCGACGACGCCGACGATCGCTCCGAGCTGATGGACCGCGCCGACAGGGCGCTGTACCACGCCAAGGAGTCCGGCCGCGACCGCGTGGAGCGGGCCGGCCGGCTCGACGCCGAAGCGGCCTAGGACAACCTAGAACCCGAGCGCGACGCCGTCGCGGCGGGGCTCGGTTCCGCCCCGCATGAGCCCGCCGGGCGAGCGGTCGATGACGTGGCCGTTGCCGTAGTTGTGGATGTCGTCGACCACCGTGGCGGGGCGCTCCCCGAAGCTGGACATGAGCCCGGCCAGAGGCGGCTCGAGCGACACCGCGCCATCGCCCTCCAACCGGTAGCGGGGGCGGTCGAGCGTGGCCTGAGGGTCGAGCCCGTGGCCGATCAGGTTGACCGCCACCTGCACGTGACCCTGCGGCTGATACTCACCGCCGGTGACTCCCAGCACGGTGCGCCAACGGCGATCGCCGTCGAGGATCGCGCCGGGCATGATCGTATGAAACGGCCGCTTGCCCGGCTGGAACTGGTTTGGGTGCCCGTCATCGAGCACAAACCCCGCTCCCCGGTTCTGCAGCATGAAGCCGCAGCCGTCGGCGATCACCCGCGATCCGAAGCCGTAGAAGATGCTCTGGATCAGCGAGACACCCAAGCCGTCGCCGTCGGCGGCGCACACATACGACGTGCCGCCGATGGAGGCATAGCCGCGGGCGTAGGCCGCCTCCAGGGCCTCGACCTGCGCCCGGGGGGAGAGATCATCGCCGAGAGCCTCCAATGCCCAGCCGGCGATCGAGCCCTGGCCGTTGGGCGGAAGCTCGAGCAGCGTGTGCCCGCGGAACCGGAACTCGAGCGGCTCCACCCAGTCGTTGGTATGGGCCTCGAGGTCGGATTCCGAGAGCCACGATCCGGCCACGATCGCATCGCCGCAGCGGCCGGAGTAGAACGACCCGTCGGCGGCGGCAAGCAGGCTTTCGGCAATCTCAGGATTGTGGAACGGGTCGCGGGCGGAGAACTGCGCGGCCGCGGCGCCCTCCAGATCACCCCAGTCAGACATCCAGATCTCGAGGTTGCGGGGCGCCACCGTGAAGCCGCGCCGCGCCAGTTCGACAGCCGGCTCGACGGCCGCAGCGAGGCCCAGTCGCGCATATCGCCCAGCCAGATCGGTCCACCCCGAGACGCAGCCGGGAACGGTGACGCTGGTCGGCCCGAACTCCGTCGGCAGCAGATCCCCGGGATCGGCAGGCGCCCGGCCGCTGGCGTTGAGGCCGATCGGCGCGGCGTCGTCGCTCACGACCAGCGCGAACAGATCGCCGCCCAGCCCGGACTGGTTGGGCTCGACCACCGCCAGCACCGCGGCAGCCGCCAGAGCCGCATCGGCGGCATTCCCTCCCCGCTCGAAGGCGCGCATGCCGGCCACAGCCGCCAGCGGGCTGGAGGTCGACACCATGCCGCGCCGGCCCACCGCGGGAGGTCGATGCGGGCCGGCGGCCCACAGGTCGCCGTCAGTCATCGCCCGATCCCCGCTCGGCCATCAGCGCCAGCGCACCAACCGCCGCCCACAGGCCCGCAATCGCGCCGATCTTGACCCGCGCCGTGCGGGTGGGCGCGAGCGCCGCAAAGCCGAGCGCATCGCCGGCATCGATCACGACCCGCGCCGCCAGCGCCGTCTGCATCGGCCGCCCCGACGGAGCCGCCACGATGGTCATACCGCTGATCAGGTCACGCACACCGAACGTCACCGACAGCAGCCGAGCCGCGGCCGGGGGATTCGCAGGGTCACCCAGCTCGGCATGACGCGTCAGCGGCGCGGCCGTCCACAGAGCGCTGACACCGTAGGCGGCAGTCATCGCACCGAACAACCTCGGGAACGCCGATCGCATCCCAGCAAGCTAGCAGCGGCAGGTGCCGGTATCGTTCGTCCCATGCACAACCGCATCACAGCCTGGGGTCCGATGCCGGAAGGCCGCAGGGGGTGGCTTCGGTGGGGCGGCAACGTGATCGCCGGCCGGGTCAACCCGCAGGACCACGAGAGCGGCGATCAGCCCGAGGGCGAAGCGTCACCGTCCGACGCCTCAGCGCCGCCCGGGCAGCCACGCGCCGACAGCGCCTGACCGCACCAACTCTCGTACCCCCGAGAGATCGCTCGGGATCGAGTCCCCGGCGCCGGTGAACGGCACCCGCTCGCGCACCGCCGCCAAGCACCGGCCGGTCGCCTGGCCCAGTGGGGCGGCGCCTCGAAGGTCAACCGCTTGGGCCGCAACCACCAATCCGATGGTGATCAACTGCTCGCCCAGCGCAACCATCTCGGTCGTGCGCCGCGCCGACAGAGGGGCGAGCGAGATGCGATCCTCGGTGCCCTCGGTCTGCGACGTGCTCACGATCTCGGTGGAAACCGGCAGGGCCATCAGCCGCGCCTCGGGCGTGAGCGCCTGAGCCGTCCAGGCCAGCTCCGAGAGCGCCGTTCCGTAGCTCGATCCGGGCGCCTCGAGGCCGTGAGAGAGGCCGCTCAACGATGCTTGCAGGAGCTTCACCAGCCGCTCGTTGGCGCTGGTCAACACCGGCGCCAGAGCGATCCTGACAAGGTCGAGCGCCTGGGAGAGCGCGATCATCTCGTAGTTAGCCGTGGGGATGATCTGGCGAGACTCGCTGTCCACCATCGGGTTTTCCTGCGATGCGTTCAGCTCGATCCCCACCCGCTCCTGAGCGAACTCGAGCACGTCTCGAGCCGCGCCCAGGATCGACGGCGCATTGCGAAACGACAACGGGTCGTGGTGATTTCGCGGCGGCCCATCCCACAGGTAGCTGCCCGCCAATGCGGCCCGCAACTCGTGCTGGGCGCGCACCAGGCCGGGGTGCGGCCGTTCCCTGCCGATGGCTGGGGCAAGCGGCGCCGGATTGGCGGCGAACGCCTCGAAGTCGAGCGCAGTAGACACGGTGGCGGTGTCCAGCAGTCGCTCGGCGTCGGAGATCGCCAGTCCCGCCAGCGCTGTCGAAAAGGCACTGTTGCTGATCAGCGCATGCACCTCGCCGGGTTCCGGCGCGAACTCGCCGATCAGACCTGCGGCCAGGTCGGCCATCGGCGCCAGATCGCTCTGCCCCGCCGATCCCAGCATGCGTACCACCGGAAGCTCACCGCGGTTGAGCGTCGCAATGACCAGATCGGCGAGCTCCGGGCGCACCCCGGGGGTGCCGTTGGCCAGACCGTTGGCGAGCCGCAGCAGGGTGGCGCGGACCACCTCGGCCGGTGCCGCATCACCGGTGGCCACGCGATGGTCTGAGATCATCCGGCGGGCGTAGTCAGCTTGCTGGGCCGGGGCGACCGTGACACCTCGGCGAACGCCCACCCCTGTCGTGAAGCCGTAGATCGATCCGGCCGGCGGCTCCAGCACCTCGTCCACAATTGCCCGGCAGGCGAGCACGTGCGCACGCGCCGCGGCGGTGAGCTCCACCGGCTCGCCGTCGCGCGCGACGGCCACCAGATCGGCCACGGTGAGACTCTGCCCATCGAGGAAGACGGTCACGCGGACGGGCTCAGCCGTAGCTCGACACAGGCATCCGCCGCTCCCACCACCGGATACCAGGCCCTGATGGCGGCCGTGCCCGGCAAGAGCAGCGGATCGTGCTGGGCGTCGTCCGGCGTCAGTGCGAATGCGCGCACCCGGCCGCGGGCCAGCGCCGCCAGACCGAACGCACCGGTGCGGCGGGCCTCCACCAGGTAGAAGGCCGCGAGCGCGAGCGACGGCAAGAATGGGTTGCCGTCGCGACGGCCATAGGCCAGCCGCTCCGCCGCATCCGCGGCAGCCTGCTCGGTCAGGGCGGCCACGGGCTCAGAGGCAGCGCCGCTGCGATGGGTGGGCTCGCCTTCCGAGGGCTGCTGGAAGACCGCCGCGGCGGCCGGCCCAGCGGCTTCGAAGTGACCCGGCATAACCAGCTCTGCGATCGCCGGGTGGAGCTCGATGGTGAGCGCGGTGGTCAGTTCCAGGAGCGCCTCGGCAAGCGCGTCGGGGTCGTTCATACCCGCCAGCCTACTGCCATGGAAGCAGGCTGCGTTAATGCCGGTAGAGGTCGGGGTGGATGCGCAGCTGCGCCAGTTCGACCGCAGGATCGTTGCCGTCACGCACCAGCTCCAGCGCCCGCGCCGTCGGACCGGGCGGCGTCCACGTAGGCTCGGGTCAGGGATGAATAACGGTGCCTGGCACCGTCATTCACGTCGCCAGTCGCCGCTCCAGGATCCGCCGCAGCAGCTCGGCCACGCAGACCAGCACCAGCGAGATCACGATCACGATCGCCCCCAGCGCGATCACCTGCGGCTGGAGCGCGGGAGTACGGGTGCCGGAGTACAGGAACACCGGATACGTGGGCGAAGCCGGCGGCGCCAGGAACGACGCGATGGCGAACTCGTCGAACGAGATCGTGAAGCAGATCAGGACGCTCGCGACCAGCGCGGGGGTGAGCAGCGGCAGGGTGACGTGGGTGAACGCCCGCGTCTGATCTGCCCCCAGATCGCGAGCCGCCTCGACGATCGAGTCGTCCAACGTCCGCAGGCGGGGGACGATCACCAGGATCGCATACGGCAGCGAGATCACGATGTGGCCCACCAGCACCGCTGTCAGCGAGGCCTGATACCCCAGCTGATGCAACACGATCACCATGCCAATCGCCAGCACGATGTAGGGAACCACCAACGGCAGCAGCAGCAGCGTCGTCCACACCGATCGCAGGTAGAGCTTCCGGCCGGTGAGAGCGAGGGCCGCAAACACCCCCAGGAACGTGGCAGCCAGTCCGTTCACGAGCGCCAGCCACGCGCTTCGCTTGAGCGCCCCGGTCAGGTCGATGTTGTCGAAGGCGGCGCTGAACCACTGCGTCGTGAACCCAGAGAACGGCAAGCTGGGGATGTACGCGTCATTGAACGCGAACAACACCAGCACCACCAGGGGCACGTATAGGAAGATCACCATGAACACGAAGTAGCCGCTGAGCAGCACCTTCCCAATGCGACCGGCGGCCGGGTTCATTCGGTGGTCTCCTGGAGATCGGCGGCCAGATAACGCCCACATACGAGCAGCATCACGAACACCACCATCACCAGCCACAGCGCCAGCACCGCCCCGTAGTTCCAGTTGGGGGTGTCCTGAAAGAACGACTGCACCGAGTTACCGAACATCTGGCTGCCCGGCCCGCCCACGAATAGCGGAGTGATGAACTCACCGGTGGTGGGTATCAACACGAACACGAATCCCGCGATCACCCCGGGAATGCTCAGCGGGAAGGTGACCTTCCAGAAGGCCGCGATCCGACCCGCACCCAGATCCTGGGCCGCCTCCAGCAGATGCTTGTCGAGGTTGTCCAAGAGCACGAAGATCGGCACCGCCACGAACGGCACCCACGAGTAGAACAGCACCAGCCCCACCGAGAACTTCGAGTAGATCAGCCAGGGGATGCCGTCGCCGTGTGATCGCAGGTGAAGCTCCCAGATGGCGTAGTTGATGACTCCACTGTTTGCCAACATCACTTTCCAGGCGATCACGCGCAGCAGATAGCTCGTGAAGAAGGGAGCCAGTACCAGGATCAGCAACGTGTACCGCGACTTCCGGGGAATGAACGCCAGGAAGTAGGCGAGCGGATAGGCGGCGGCCACCGCGACCACCGAAACCACCAGCGTGATCACCATCGAGATCTCGAACCGGTGGAAGAACGGGTTCTGGTACTTGCCCGAGAACGGGGGCGGCAGGAAGTCCTTCCACATCGACCACGAGAAGCTCGTGGGGGCGAACGGCAGGTTGGTTTCGAGATTGACGCTGTAGAGCGCGATCAACACGATTGGCGCCACCATCACCGCCAGCACAAACCCCACCGGCGGGATGATCAGCAGGCCGCGCCCGAGCGTGAGCCGGCGCCTACGACCTGGTCGCGGCGCCGGCTCGCCTATCGTGGATTCAGCCACGGCTATTGACGATCAGCGTGGGGGATCGTCAGCCCTGAGACGCGATCACTTCTTCCCATGCCTGCTGTACCTGTGCCTCGTTCGGCTCCCAGCTCTGCAGGTGGACATTGGAGGACTGGAGCACAGCCGGATTGCCGATGTCCAGCGACTTGGCAACCGCCTTGTCCTGAACCTCACTCGGCTTGATCGTCGCATCGGCGCTGCCGTAGTAGAAGTAGTTGGTCAGGCTCACACACGACTTGTGGTTGACGAACGACTCCACGTAGTCGTGGGCGTGGTAGTAGTTTGCGCTGTCCTTGCCGAGCATGAACCCGCAGTACCAGCCGAGCCGGCCCTGGCTGGGCTGCATGTAGTTCATGGGGATGCCCTTGGCGCGCATGTTCACCCACTGGTCCTGCCAGCTGTAGCCGATCCACACGTCGCCGTTCTCCAACGACGGCTGGAGGTCGGTGTACTCGCTGCTCCACAGCTTCTTGTTGAGCGGGTACTGCTCGATCAGCGCGTTCTTGGCGTTGGTCAGCTGCTCGGAGCTGAGGTTGTCCATGGCGGCGCCACCGTAGCCGAGCTTGAGCGCCGCGATCTCGAAGTTGGTGGTATTGCCGTTCCACATCGAGATCCGGCCGCTGTACTTGGGATTCCAGAGCAACTCCCAACCCTTGGCGTCCGCCGGGTCGACCTTGTCAGTGCGATAGATGACGCTGCCGTAGCCCCAGTCCCACGGGATGAAGTACTGCTGCCCGTTGACCTGGCCGCCCTTGACCAGCGCCGGGTTGAGATTCTTGAAGCTGGGGATGAGCTTGGTATCCCACGGCTGGACGAGGCCGTCGTTGACGTAGTCCTGCAGGTTCTCGATGCAGGGATGGATGATGTCGAACTTCTGGCCCAGGCGAACCTGATTCAACGCCTCGCTGTCATTGATGATCAGCTTGTAGGTGATGCCGTCGGCGCCGTACTTCTTGGTGTAGTCAGTGCCTGACCAGAGATCGCCCTTGGCGTTCGTGGGCGTGCCGGCGGCCTGGTAGCCGTCCCACTCGAGGATGCTGAGCTTGCCCGACTCCTGCCCGATCGGTGGACGGTTGGTGGACGCGGCGGTCGATCCGCCCGAGCTCGATGAGCTTCCGCAAGCTGCCAGAAGCGCTGCTCCGCCAACACCTGCGGCACCCATCAAGAAGTCTTTCCGATCCAGCGATCGTGACATGCGTCCTCCGTTCGTCGGCCAAGCGTGGGGGTGAATGTATCGGGAATCTGACCTAGAGTCCAGGTAATGAGACGGATACGCCGCACACATTGTTGGGCTCTGCTCGCTGCGGTGGTGGCGTTGGCCGCCGCCGCATGTGGACAGTCATCCTCAGCCGCGACACCGTCCCCGCCCCCGGTGCTCCCGGCGAAGGCGGTTTCGTATCTCCCGAGCTCGCTGCGAACGCTGACCGCCGAGCAGCTGCTGAAGGAGACCTCCGGCCCCGGGATGGCCGACAGCCTTTCCCGCTGGGGATTCCAGATCGGCGCGGAGCGCCTGTTCCAGGGCCACTCCAACGTGCTCAAGGTGGTCGAGTCCCGCACACTGATGTTCAGCAAGCCGTCGGGGGCGGCGGCATACGTCAAGTTCGTGCACGATCACCCGACGCAGGTGTTCGGCGCCCCGCCGATGCAGACGGCGCTGGTGTCGAACGGCCGCCGCGGCTGGGCGATCACGCTCGCGGCATGCGCGTGTCACATGGCAACCCCCTCACTCGTGGGAGTCACCAGCTCGGGCCACCGTGTCACCTGGCTCGAGGTGAACGGGCCAAAGGCCTCCACCGCCACGCTGGCCGCGTTGATGGCCAAGGCGCCCTGAGCTCAGACATCCGGGTGACGAGCTCCGCAGAGAGATTCGACGTGGCGGTGGTGGGGCAGGGTGTGACCGGGCTGGCGACCACTCTCGCGCTGGCCAGGCGCGGCGTGCGGGTGGCAGCGGTCGATGCGCTGGGCGCGGGACACCCGCTGACCTCCTCCACCGGGGTGTCGCGCTCGATCCGGGTCGCCTACGCGGTGCCCGAGTACATCCGGCTGGCACGAGAGGCGATCGAGCGCTGGACGCAGCTGGAGCACGAGCAGGGCCGACAGATCCTCGCTCTCACCGGCCATGTCGACCTCGGCCCCGAGACGGTGCTCACCGACTTGGAGCGGGCGATGTCCGACGAGGGGGTCGCGTCCTCCGGGTTGGACGCAAACGACGTGCGGGCCGTCCTGCCGGAGCTCCGCCTGAGGCCGGGCGAGCGCGCGCTTCATCATCGCCAGGGCGGCACCGTGCTCGCCCGGGAGGGGATGGAGGCGATGGCCCGTGTCGCAACCGGGCTCGGTGCCCGCCTGATCTCGCCCGAGCGCGTGGTCAGCTTGGAGACGTCCGGTGACAGCGTCCGGCTGGCCACGACCGGCGGTCGCATCGATGCCGGCGTGGTCGTGGTGGCCACCGGGCCGTGGGCGAACGAGCTGTTGACGCCCCTGGGATTGGGTCTGCCGCTGGCGCCGGCCGTTGCCCAGGTGACCTACTTCGACATTCCCGAACTGATCACGCGGACTGGGCTCGCAGAGTGGTCGGTCGACGCCAACGGACGGGGTGTGTACGGGCACCCGGTGCCGGGTGTGGGCTACAAGTTCGCGTTCGACGCGGCCGGGAGTGAGCCGTGGAGCCCGGCAACGGCGGAATGGGCACCCGACCCGGATGAGCAGGCGGCGCTGGTGAGCTGGGTCGAACGCCGGTTCCCGGATGTGGCTGCGACGGTGCTGAAGAGCGAACGCCATCCCTGGACGATGACACCCGACAGCGACTTCGTGATCGACCGCGACGGCCCGGTGGTGGTCGCCTGCGGCTGCTCCGGACACGCATTCAAGTTCGGGCCGGCGCTGGGAGAGCTGGTGGCCGACATCGCCCAGGGAATCCCCCGGTCAGAGCGGCGGTTGTTCTCCATGCGCAGACCGGCGCTCGAGTCCTCGCCCCCGGCCGCCTGGACCCCGATCTCGCGCTGAATAAAAGGTGCCAGGCACCTTTTATTCACCTACCGCGATTCGATCTCGTCGCAGCGACAGTAGATCGGGCAGTATCCGCAGCTGGTGCAGCGGTGGCGGGTCTGCCAGCCGCCCCACAGCGACAGCGCCAGCAGGCAGGCGCCGACCGCGGCCAGCGCGGTGGCGTTGATCCGAAACGGGAACGGGTGCTCGAGCCTGGGCGGCGGGGCATCGACGAAGTAGGGCCCCCACCGATGCACCTTCTTGGTGGTGCTGTGCGCGAGGCCGGCAACCTGCGAGTCGTTGGAGGAGCCGGCGACCGCGAACGCCGTGGAGGCAGGCGCGATCAGCGCCACGACACAGGCCAGGATGACGCCGATTTTCACAAACCTGCCCTTCATGTTCCCTCTGGACGGACGCTAGCACCATCATGCAACGAGCAGCGAGTCGATCCGGCGCCGGATCCCGGCCGCGTCCAGTGCCGCATCGGCGTAGTGGTCGGCCGGCTCGCCGTACTCCCGTACCACTCGGCGCGGAAAGCCAATCCAGTGGAATCGCGTGGGACGGTGTGAGAACGCCTCCGTGATACCCGCGGCCAGCGTGCCCCGGTGAAACGGCTCCACGGTAATCACGTCGGGGGCGTCTGCAGCCGCCCCCGCCAGCGCGCGGGTGTCGATCGGAGCAACGGTGGTGAGGTAGAGCACCGTCACATCCATCCCCTCGACCGCCGCGAGCGTGGGATCGAGCATCGGCCCGACCGCGATCACGGTTGCCCGGCTCCCGCGCCGCTCCACCGTCACCCCCGACTCTGGCAGATCGCGCCCGCGGCTGTTCTGCATGACCTCGGTGCGAATGTAGGTGAGAATGCGGTCGGCGTGGGCGGCGCGCACGTGCTGATCCACCTCCGTGGGGTGGCCGGGCACGAACACTCGCAGCCCGGGAACCGTGGTCAGCGCCTGCACGTCTCCGGGCGAGTGGTGGGTGGTGCCCTCGGCGCCGTAGTCGAACGATCCGCCGGTGCCGATCAGGATCGCGCCCAGCTCCTGATTTCCCAGGTCGTCCTTGATCTGCTCCAATGCCCGCTCGGCCATGAAGGGTGTGATCGTGTGGGCGACCGGGAGAAACCCCTCCAGCGCGAAGCCGGCGGCGACCCCGATCATCGTCTGCTCCATGATCCCGACGTTGACCGCACGGGCCGGGTCGTGCGCGAACGCTCCCCGGAAGTGCTCGAGGCTGATCTCGGCCAGCACCACCGCAAGCCGTGAGTCCTGCTCGAACAGCTCCGACACCGTCGCCCCGGCCTGAGCGCGCATGGTGGGAGCGGTCACACTTCCTCCTCGATGTTTGCCACGACCGCCTGCGGTCGATCGCCCCGAGGACGGCTGAAGGCCCGTTCGAGGGCGGTATGGTCGCGGCCGCCGACCACCACCGTCTCCCACCCGAAGCTCTGAAGCTTGCCGTCCAGCGGAACCAGCGGAGGCGTGGTGGAATGATTGTCGACCACCACCAGCGTGATGTTGGTGAGCCCAAGGTGCGGCGCCAGCAGGATCGCCTCCCAGTTCGATCCCTCGTTCAGCTCGGCGTCACCGGTCAGCACCACCACTCGAGGGGAGGATTTGCCCTTGGCGCGCAGTGCCTGCGCGACGCCGATTGCCATCGGCAGGCCGTGCCCGAGCGACCCGGTGGATGCCTCCGCCCCCGGCACCAGCAATCGATCGGGATGGCCGCCCAGACGGCCGCCGCGCACCATGAATCCGCTGAGCCACGACTCGGGGAAGAAGCCCCGGTCGCACAGCACCGCGTAGAAGGCCGCGCAGCCGTGGCCCTTGGAGAGAATGAAGCGGTCACGGTCGTCCCAGTCAGGCTGCTCGGGCCTGACGTTCAGGATGCGGTGGTAGAGCACCGTGAGCACATCCAGGGTTGAGTGGCTCGAGGGCTCGTGCTTCTCGTCGCCGGTGGCGTGGGAGGCGAGCCGCAGAATCCGTTCTCGTGGCGCCAGTTCCATCGCCTAACGACTATATAGGCAAAGTCCGATAGATTCAAGTAGACTGTGCGCGTGACCACGGATCTCGATCTCGCCGCACGCCGCATGAAGGCGCTCGGGCACCCCGTGCGCCTGGGCATCGCCCGCTCTCTGGCCGAGCAGCCCGAGACCTGCGCGTGCGACTTCGCCGAGGTGTTCGGCGTCTCCCAGCCCACCGTCTCCGAGCATCTCCGGGTGCTGCGTGAGGCCGGCTTGGTCGTGACAGAGCGCCGCGGCACGCAGATCTGTTACTCGCTCGATCCGTCGGCGGTGGACGAGTTGGCCGGCACGCTGTCTGGGTTGCGGCCGGCCACGTTGCGCCAAACCGCCTGAGCTCCGCGGGGCGGGCCGACCGGCCCGCCCCGCACGAACTCGGTACCGCTAGGAGGGAAGCGTGATCCGCACCACGGAGCCGGTTGGTGCCCCGGCGGGCGCGGTTGCAGGCGCAACGCTCCAGTTGGAGACGTACAGTGAGCCGTCCGGTCCCGCGGCGAACCCGCCGGGGAAGCTGAGGCCGCCGATGATCACGATCGGCTTGGTGCTGTGCGCCGGAACCTGAACCACACGACCGGTACCCGGCGCCGCGTTATCGAGACCAAGCGACGAGAACTCGGTTGCGTAGAACTTGCCGTCGCGCCCGAACCCGCAGCCGGTGACGGTGGTCAGCCCGGTCGCCCACTTGGTGAGCGTGTTCGTCCCCGGCGTGAATCGCCATACCACCGACGATCCCGGCGGGTTTCCGCCGCCGGTCAGCTCGCCGATGTAGATCGCTCCGTCCGGCCCCTTGTCCAGGCACGTGGGGACGGCGTCGGAAGCAGGCGGATTGGGGATGAACCGCAGGACATGCACGCGGTTTGCGGGCGTGACCCGATCGATCGTGTTGGAGCCCGCGTCGACCACCAGGGTCGAACTCCCCGTCCGGAGGATGCCGTACGGATTCGCGTCGGGGAACTGCCCGGGCACAAACCGGCGGTGATGGCTGCTCCAGATGTAGTCGCGATCACCGACGTTGGCGGTCGCGTTCCAGCTGCCGCCGGTGCCGGCAACGATCACACGGCCGATCTGCTTCTTCACCCTGGCCTCGACACCCGCCGGCACGACCCCCGGTGGGACCGCCAAACTGGCACCGGTCTCGATCCCGTAGATTTTGGAGCCGCCAAACGAGATTCCATCCACGCCGGTCGCAAACGTGCCGTCAGCGCCGGCGATCGAGAACAGCCCCGAAACCACCCGGGTCGCGCTCTTGCCGGCGATGTTGATCCGGCTCACGCCGCTCGTGAACCCGACGCATTGCTTGCCCTGCTGCGGGATCGTGAAGCAGGCCGTCCCCCCATGCCCAGCCTCGGCGACATACAACTTCCCGTTGCCAAACACGAGGTCACGGGGATTATCGAGACCGGATACCACGGTCTGCTTTGACGCCGCGGCGCTCGGCGATACGGCCGCAGCGGCCGATCCTCCGAGCACCACACTGACGGTGAGAGCAAGGCTCGCCAACAACACGAAACGTGCTCGCATAACACACCCCCTCATTCCAAGTCCTGCCAGCCGAAACCGGCTGGTATGGGACGGTATATCGGAGCCGGAGGCAACCCGCAACCAAGAATTCCGGCAGGCGCCGAGGCTATCGCGCGACTGCCAAGTCGACCCCTGGACTTGACCGTTTATTGCAGCCGGGCATAGTATCTGGGACGCCCGGCCGCCGGCGAGGCGAACCGGGCGTTGGGGGCACGGAATGGGATGGCAGGAAACAGGCACGGCCGACCGCGAGCGCGAGCTCCGGGCGATGCTTCGGGAAAGCGCGACTCTGCGCCGGTTCGTGCTCGACACCGACGTCGGCCACAGCGTGATCCGCTCGGAGCCCGATGAGGTGCTGGGATTCATGCGCGATTGCCTGCGCCTGGAAAAACGGGCGCGTGATCTTGGCATCCCGATCGACGAAGATCGAGCGGTCAGCTACACCGACCTGGTGACCGTCGCAAACATCGCGCATCGGTCGATTGACCAGGTTCTCCACGCAAGCTGACCCGGCCCGTCAGCCGTATATCGCGTCTCAGGGGTATCCATGCACACCCCGGGAGATCGGAATGGAACACGATCCCATCAACACTCCCGGTGGTCGCCGTAACGTTCCTGGGACGGCCGGCTGGGAGAATGCGCGTGATGTCGGTGCAAACAACATCCCGGTGGCGGTTGGCTCAATGGCTGTCTCTCGTCGTCGTGGCGACGGTCGTGGCGCTCGGGGTGTTTGCAACCGTCCTCGCTGCAGTGACCGGTGATACGAGTTCGCTCGAAACGGCGGTGGTCTTCATCCCGCCGGTCGCGTTCGTGCTGGTGGGCGCGGTGGTCGTCCGTCGCCAACCGGAAAACGCAGTGGGCTGGATCCTTTGCTGGGCGTCGCTGCTTCTGGCGGTCGCCGATGCGGGCGGTGTGTACGTGTCCGGCGGACATCTCGATCGACCGGCCGGCACAGCCACAGCGTGGGTTGCGACGTGCGCATGGATCGCGGGGATGGGGCTGCTCGGGACATACCTGGCGCTGCTCTTTCCTGACGGGCGTCTGGCTTCGCGGCGGTGGAGGCCGGTGCTCGCGATCGGGAGTGTCGCGCTTGCTCTTGGCGTGCTTGGAGTCGCGTTCGGGGAAGGGCCGATCGATACCGGCTATCCCGAGAACCCGCTCGGCGTTCCCGGCGCCGACTCGCTCCAGGCAGCGCTGCTGGTGATCCCGCTAATGGTGATCGCAGGTGTGATCTCACAGATCACCCGGTTCCGGCGAGGCACACCGGTGGAACGCCAGCAACTCAAGTGGGTGGTAACGACATTCGCACTCGTCGGCGGGCTGATCCTGGTGACCGCGGTTCTATCGGAACTCGCCGGCGTCCAGCTGCCCGACGTCGTCTACGACGTGGCGTTCATCGCCATCCCGATCTCGATCGGGATCGCAATCCTGCGGTACCGCCTGTACGGGATCGACGTGATCATCCGTAAGACGCTCGTCTACGCGGCGCTGGCCGCGACGCTGGCGCTGGTTTACCTAGGTGGTATCTCACTTGCCACCTGGGCCTTCCGCTCCGTCACCGGCCAGTCCGGCGCACTGGCCGTCACGCTCTCCACGCTCGCGGTCGCCGCCGCATTCCAACCCCTGCGCACGCGGATCCAACGCACCGTCGACCGCCGTTTCTATCGCCGTAGCTACAACGCCACCCACACGCTCGCAGCCTTCAACGGACGTCTACGCGAGCAGATCGACCTCGACGCGCTGTGCAGCGAAGTGATCGGCGTCGCCACCGAGACACTCCAACCCAGCCAGGCCGGACTGTGGCTCCGACCGTCCGAGCCAAAACCTCCCTGACTTCAGGGAACCATCGGCACAACTCGTTCACGAAAGAGTTCGAGTTGCTGTACCTCGTCGCACAAGGGCCAGACAAACAACCGCTGGGCGCCGGCCTCTGCGAAAGCGGCGAGGCGCTCGGCACACACCTCGGCGGGGCCGATCGGCAGCGAAAGTGCTCGTAGCTCCTCGACCGGCCGGTTCAGCAGCGGGGCGAGCACATCCACGAGCATGCGCTCGGCGCGACGCGTGTCTTCGGTGATGTACATCCACGCCGTCGCGATAGCGTTTGGAACAGGATCTGCCCGGCCCTGCTTGGCCAGCGCCTTTACCAGGCGAGCGAGCCCTTCGCTGAACCGCTCGGGGGTGGTGTTGTAGGCGGATGCGAGCCAGCCGTCGCCGGTGCGCGCGACCCGTCGGAGGCCGGCCGGTGAGCCCCAGGTGGCGACCCAGATCGGCGGTGCCGGTGCTTGCGCCGGCCGCGGCTCGAGACCGATCCCCCGAGTCGAGTAGAACGTGCCCTCGAAGGCCCGGTCGCCTGCGAGCAGGGCGCGCAGGATCGGGATGGCCTCACCGAAGCGTGGCCACCGCTCATCGAACGAGATGCCCGCAGCCTCGTAGTCACGGGCCGACGATCCCGGGCCCACGCCGACCACCAGGCGACCATCCGACAGGATGTCGATCGCGGCAAGCGTTTTTGCGAGCTGCGCCGGACCGCGGATCACAGGCAGACTCACAGTGGTTGCAAGCGTCATGTCCTGCGACTCCTCGATCACCGCCGCCAGCGCGGTCGGGCCATCGAGCCACGGTCGGGAGAAGAGCAGATGGTCATTCGCACACAGGTAGCGGTAGCCAAGCCCGGCCGCGCTCTGAGCGTAGGCCTTGAGTCCAGGGAGCGAGGCCCGTGTGCCGAAGTCGATCAGTGGCAGATGCGCGCCGAAGTCCACTGTGTCACCTAACCTCGAGGTCAGAGCGTGAATCGGACGAGCGATGAAGCCTTGCGGAGATGGCGAGGGCAGGAATCGAACCAGCGACACCGCGATTTTCAGTCGCGTGCTCTACCAACTGAGCTACCTCGCCCGCGGCGACAGTCTACCCGGCAGTGAATAAATGGTGCCAGGCACCATTTATTCACGAGGAAAAGCGGCCTCCGGGACGGTGATACCGCTCCGCGAAGACCGCTTTCGTGGTTCGAAGTACAGCACTTCCGAGCCTATAAATCAAGCGATTCCTCGTCGACCTCCGGCTCCAGCTCGACCCCCAGCCGATCGCCCACCGAAACGGCGGTGAGCTCGGCCGCGTTGCCCCGGTTGATCGCGACCGACAGCAGCCCCGCAGCGTCCTCGAACATCACGATCTCGCCGTTGTCGACATCGGCGAAGGTCTCGGCGCAGCGAGCGTAGTAGCGGTCGTCGCCGTCCACGATCTCGGCCAGCGCCCCGGGCACAAACAGTCCGCCCAGCTCGGCCGGCGAGACCGCCAGCTGGATGTTGCCGTACTGATCGATGTACTGCACCTCGGCCTCCAGCAGGCTTCCCACCAGCTTGTGGCCAGGGTCGTCGCGACGCACGAGGTCGTCGGGATCAAGCGCCGGCCCCAAGTCGCCCAGGGCCACACCGGCCGCCAGATGCGCGGCCGCCGGCGCGAACACGTCGCGGCCGTGGAAGGTGCGTGACACCGGGTGGAGCATGTGCGCCCGGCTCTGGATATCGACCGCCTCGGCCACTCCTCCACAGGCCTCCGCGGCCGGCACCAAAAGGCCGTTGTCGGGGCCCACGAACAACCGTCCGTCACCGCTTCGCAGGGCGACCGCCCGCCGCTGCGACCCGACCCCGGGATCGACCACCGCCAGGTGCACCCCCACCGGCAGGTAGCGGATCGCGCCGGCCAGCAGCCGCGCCCCCTGGCCGACGGCCTGAGGCCGGATGCCGTGGGTGATATGGATCACGCGCGCGTCCGGGCAGATCGAGTTGATCACGCCGTGGCAGGTGCCCACGAAGTCGTCGGTCAATCCAAAATCCGACAGGAACGTGACGAACGGAACGGTGGCCGGCTCGCTACTCACAGCCCAACTCTACCGGCGTGAATAAAAGGTGCCTGGCACCTTTTATTCACTCGCGACCTGGAGGACGGCGGCGAGGAGGCCGTCGACGTCGTGGGGGTCGGCTTCGATGATGGGCTCGACGCCGCCCCGGCGCAGGGTGTCGCTGGTGATCGGGCCGATCGAGATCGCCTGCAGCCGCGCCCGCTCGTCCGGCGCCAGTCCGCCGAGCACGTTGGTGACAGTGGACGAGGCCGTGAACGTGACCCAGTCACATCCCATCACGGCGGCCGCGTCCACCGGCTCGGCCACGCTCCGGTAGAGCGCGACCTCCGACACCTCGGCGCCGCCCGCCCGCAGGCCCTCGGCCAGCACGGTGCGGGCTCCCTCGGCAGTCGCCACCAAGACCCGCGCGCCCGACACAGCACCGAGTGCCTCCAACAGGCCCTCCTGGGTGGCCGCCTTTGGCACCACGTCCGGCTCGATCCCCCGGGACCGTGCGGACTCCGCGGTGGCCCGCCCGACAACCGCAACCCTCACGCCTGCCAGTTGCCGCACATCACCGGCCAGCAGCCGCTCCACCCCGTTGGCGCTGGTCAGGCACACGATGTCGAAGCCGGCCAGGTCGAGCGGCGGATGGTCGATCGTCTCGATCCGAATCGCCGGCGCCTCGACCACGGCCGCCCCCAGCTCGGTCAGCGCGGCGGCCAGGCTCGAGGCCTGGGCGCGGGCGCGGGTGACGGCGATCCGGCGGCCGAACAGCGGCCGGCGCTCGAACCAGGCGATCTGATCGTGGAGCCCTGCAACCGCCCCGACCACGATGATCGCCGGCGCGGGCAGCTCGGCTGCAGCTTCGGCAATCCCCTCCAGCGGTGCGACCACGGTGCGCTGAGAGGGCAGCGTCCCCTGCGAGACCACCGCCGCCGGTGTGTCCGCGGCCAGGCCGCTCTCGATCAGCCGCTCTGCGATCCGGCCCAGCGACCGAACGCCCATCAGAAACACCAGCGTGCCCGGGGTCGCCCCCAACCCCGCCCAGTCGATGCTGGACTCGGGCCGCTTGGGATCCTCGTGGCCGGTCACCACCGTCACCTGGGCGGCGAGACCGCGATGAGTCACCGGAATCCCGGCGTAGGCCGGCACCGCGTGGGCCGAGGACACTCCCGGCACCACCTCGAACTCGAGCCCGGCGGCGCGCAGCGCCAGCGCCTCCTCGCCGCCGCGGCCGAAGATGAACGGGTCGCCGCCCTTCAGCCGCACCACGCACTCACAGCGGCCGCCCAGCTCGACCAAGAGCGCGTTGATCTCGTCTTGGCTGAGCGCGTGTGAACCCGCGCGCTTGCCGGCGTAGTGACGCTCCGCCGCCGCCGGGGCAATCGCCACCACTCGGGGATCGACCAGCGCGTCGTACACCAGCGCATCGCAGCGCTGCAAGAGCTCGCGCGCCCGCACCGTGAGCAGACCGGGGTCGCCGGGGCCGGCTCCGACCAGGTAGACGGTCACGACCCCACCCACGATCGCAGCTGCAAACCACCCCCGTCGTCATACCACGCGTAGGCCGCCACCGGCACGGTGCAGCCGCCGCCGAGCATCAACACCCGAGCCCGCTCCATGTCGAGCTGCGCGTGGCTGGGAGCGTGGTCGATCCCCGCCACCAGATGCTCGTCCCCCGCGCGCACCTGCACCGCCAGCGCTCCCTGCCCCGCCTCGGGCACGAACGTGTGCGGGTCGAGCGTGAACCCGATACGCGCCTCCAGGCCCAACCGGATCAGGCCGGCGGCGGCCAGCAGGATCACGTCGGCCTCGCCGTCGTCCAGCTTTCGCAGGCGGGTGTCGACGTTGCCACGCAGGGGCACCACCTCGAGATCGGCTCGCAGCTCCGCCAGCAGGCCGGAGCGGCGGGCCGACGACGTCCCCACCCTGGCGCCCGCCGGTATCGCGTCCAGCGAGGCGTACGGCCCGCAGCAGGCGTCGCGAGGATCGCCCCGCTCGGGCACCGCCGCCAGCACCAGCCCCTCGGGCATCTCGCCGGTCAGGTCCTTGGCGCTGTGCACGGCGGCGTCGATCTCGCCGTCCAGCAGCGCCCGCTCGATCTCGCGGGTGAACACCCCGCGGCCGTCGCCGATCTGGTCGAAGCGGGCGACCTTGTCGCGATCACCGGCGGTCGAGATCGGCACGATCTCGGCACCTCCCAGCAGATCGGCCACCAGTCCGGCCTGCGCCAGCGCCAGCGCGCTGGCGCGGCTGCCAAGCCTCATGCCGAGGTTCGGTCGAGACCGAACAGCTCGGTCACCGCCTGCGCATACGTCTGAGAGTCGCTGTCGGCCGCGGCCTGTTTCAACCGCACCGTGGGGCGATGGAGAAGCTTTGCCAGCATCGACCGGGTGACTGCGTCGAGGCGCGCGCGGTCGGCCGGCGTCAGACCCTCCCAGCGGCCCTCGGCCCGCTCCAGCTCGGCCACGCGGATCTGCTCGGCGAGGGCCCGCAGCGAGGTGATGGCCGGCACCACTTCGAGCGCCGCCAGCCACCGCCGGAACTCGCCCGACTGCTCCATCACGATCTCTCGGGCGGGCGCGTACTCGCCCTCGCGCAGCGCGATGTTTCGCCGCACCGCCTCCTCGAGCTCGTCGATGTTGATGACGCTGGCGCCCTCCAGGTCGGCGATCCGCGGATCGATGTCGCGCGGTAGGGCGAGGTCGATGAACACTCGCCGCCCGGCCGGAACGCCGTCGGCCGTCAGCACCAGGTCAGGCGCCGAGGTGGAGCTGACGATCACGTCGGCTCGGGCCACGGCCGATCGGAGATCCTCGAACGCGACCGACTCGCCCCCGAATCGAGCGGCCAGACCGGCCGCCCCTTCACCGGTGCGATTGACGAAGATGAAGCGCTGCACCCCTCGGGCCGAGAGGTTGACGGCTGTCAGCTGGGCGATCTTGCCGGCTCCGATCACGAGCGCCGTGACATCTCCCAGCCCGTCCAGCCGCTGACGCGCGACGTCGGCGGCGACCGACGCCACCGATGCGCCACCGGCGCCGATCGAGGTCTCGCTGCGGATCCGCTTGCCGGCAACGATGGCCTCGTCGAACAAGCGGTTGGTGACAGCCCCGGTCGACCCGCCTGCGGCCGCGTCTGCGTGGGCTTCGCGAATCTGGGACAGGATCTGGGCTTCGCCGGGGACGAGCGAGTCGAGCCCGCCGGCGACTGCGAACAGATGCTCGGCCACACCCACGCCGGTATGCACGTACAGCATCTCGTCGATCGGATGGGGCGCGCCGGCCGCATAGGCGCCCAGCCGCTCCATCGCGGCCGCCCGCATCGCCTGCTCGTCGGTACCGACCATGTACAGCTCGCAGCGGTTGCAGGTCGAGAGCCCGACCGCCTCGGCCACGGCCTCGTGGCGCATCAACGACTCCACCAGGCCACCGCCATGATCCTCAGAGGCCAGCCGCTCCCGCACCTCGATGGGGGCGTGGCGGTGGTTGGTACCGACCATCACCAACCGCACGGGGACGCCGATCTCAGGCATCGTCACCCGCCTTGCGCCGTTCGAGCGTGCCGACGATGTCGTCCAGCTGCCGTTCCAGCCGGCCGAGCTTCGAATTCAGGATGACGACGTAGGCGAGAGTCACGATCCACACCAAACCGTACACCGCGGCGACGTACTTGATTGTGGTGATGTCGACCGTCTCGGCAAGGGTCACGCCGGCTCCTCGACCAGCCGCTTGATCCGGGCGACCCGCTCGTCCAGCCGCTTGCCGCGCAGCTCCACCTGGTACATCGCAAACGCCAGCGACAGCATCGCGGCGAAGCTCACCAGGAAGGTGGCGAGCATCGAGTTGTCCATGTTGGCGCCGTTGTGAGTGAAGGTGATGGGGTGAATGATGTCCTGCCCGAGGTGAACCGCCAGCACGCTGACCGGCACCAGCCCGATGCCCAGCAGTGCGTACACCGCCGAGTACCGCGCCCGCCGCTCTCCCGGCTCGACCGAGAACCGCAGCATGAAGTACGCGCAGTAGTACAGGAAGATGATCATGAACGTGTTCAGCTCGGTGCTGCTCCAGTCCCACCAGGTGCCCCACGACACCCGCGCCCAGATCGACCCGGTGACCAGCGTCAGCGAGCCGAACACGGTGCCCAGGTGCATCGGCACGTAGCTGCGCAGGTCGAGCGACAGGTCGCCGCTTCGCAGGTACCGAGCGGCGTTGACGGCCGCCCACAGGAACAGCACGTAGGTGGTCATCGCGATCGGCACGTGGAAGTAGAAGATCCGCTGGGAGAAGCCCTGGTCGGCGTCGCTGGGGACATAGAAGAAGATCATCGCCAGCGCCGCCACCATCAGCACCATCGCCACCACGGGGGCGATGGTCGCGCGGTCAAATCGGGCGCCGTTCGGCGTGGTCGCCTGGAGTTCCAAACCCACCTCAATCCTCCACGATGAACTCGAACAGTGCCCACCCCAGGAGCGCGAAGATCGTATCATAGAAGCCCAGAAATACGAGCCGTTTGACGATGTAAAAATCGCCTGTTTGCAGGGAAATTGTGTGTACGGTGAGCGTCGATGCCACGATCACAAGCGGGATCGCAAAGGGCAGGAAGAGCACCGGCACGAGCACCTCGCGGTTGCGCGCCGCGATACCCAGGCCGGCCAGCAGCGAGCCCAGTGCGGCGATGCCGATGTCTGCCAGAACGAGGGCGGCGATCAGCACCGGCATCGACGGGCCCGGCCCCGACTGCAGGAAGAACAGCCAAAACGCCGGCACCGCCACCACCTGCACCGCCAGCATGAACACCAGGAACGAGATCGACCGTGCCGCCCACAGCGTGGCCCGGTCCACCGGCGAGGCCAAGAGCCCATCCCAGACGCGACCCTCGCGCTCGGCTGCGAACGATCGGGTCAGCCCCAGCATGGCCGTGAACACTGTCGCGATCCACAGGACGCCGACCGCCGCGCGGGTGCCGCCGGCCAGCGACTGCCCGCCCAGGCCGAACCGAAACAGCACGAAGGCGGCCAGCACGAACACCACCATCGCCAGCACCACCTCGCGGCCGCGCAGCTCCAGCACCAGGTCCTTGCGCACCAGCGCCACCAGCGCCCGCCGGTTCACGACGCCACCTTCCCGCCGGCCACCGCGATCCGGCGGCTTGCAAACCGCTCGAACCGCTCCGGCTCGTGGGTGGCGATCACCGCTGTCCGCCGGCGGTGACGCTCCAGCAGCTCCAGCAGCACGGCGTGGCCGTCGGCGTCGAGGCCCGCGGTGGGCTCGTCCAGCAACAGCAGCTCGGGATCGTGCAAGGTGGCGCGCGCGATCGCCAGCCGAGCCAGCATTCCGCGCGAGAACTCGGCCGCCTGGTCGCCGCCGCGCTCGCCCAGCCCGACCAGCTCCAGCGCGTCGGTGATGCCGCCGGTGCCGACGTTGTAGAGGGCGGCGTACAGCTCCAGATTCTCGCGCGCTGAGAGCCCCGGGTAGACGAGCGGGTCATGCGCGATGTAGCCGATGCCGGGGCGGGCCAGCATCGCCTCGGAGGGAAGCGGGTGACCTGCCACCGACACCTCTCCCTCCGACGGCCGCAGCACCGTGGCCAGCACCCGCAGAAGCGTGGTCTTCCCGGCGCCGTTGGCCCCGGTCACGACCACCGTCTCTCCGGCCGCGACCTCCAGATCGACACCCGCCAGCGCGCGGCGCTCCCCGAAGCGCCGCACCAGACCGGCGCAGCGGATCAGGGGCTCAGACGACGGCATCGAGCAGCACACCGGCCAGGAACACGACTGCGATCACGCCGTTCATGGTCAGAAAGGCCATGTCGACGCGACTGAGGTCGTCCTCGCTCACGATCGCGTTCTCGTAGGTGAGAAGCCCCGCGATCACCGCCACTCCCAGGTAGTAGAGGGGCCCGAGTCCCAGACTCAGGCCGAGCCACACCAACAGCACCACCGAGATCAGATGCGCCGCCCGCGTGATCAAGAGCGCCCGCCCCACGCCGAAGCGCAGCGGCACGGAGTTCAGTCCCTGAGCGCGATCGATCTCGAGATCCATGGTGGCGTAGATGATGTCGAACCCGGCAATCCACAGCGCGACCGCGCCGCCCAGCAGGAACGGGTCGAGGCCGAGGTGGTTGGTGACGGCGATCCACCCGCCCAGCGGCGCCAGCCCGTCCACCGCCCCCAGGAAGAAGTGACAGGTCCAGGTGAAACGCTTGAGATACGGGTAGATCACAAACCCGATCACCGGGATCGGCCACAGCACGTGGGTGAGCGACGGCAGCTGCCACACCGCGATCAGGAACACCGCCAGCGAAGCCGCCGCGAAGCCCAGCACCTGGCCGCGGTTGAGCAGCCCTGCGGGGATCTCGCGGCGGGCGGTGCGCGGGTTGCGGGCGTCGATCTCGGCGTCGATCAGGCGGTTGAGCGCCATCGCCAGGCTGCGGGCGCCGACCATCGCCACGGTGATCCAAAACAGCGTGGCAAACGGCGGGATGCCGCCCTCGGCCAGGATCGCGGCGGAGTAGGCGTAGGGCAGCGCGAACACCGAGTGCTCGATCTTGACCAGCGAGGCGAAGCGGCGGGCGTAGACGGCGGTGGCGGTCAATGGTCAGTCGGCTCCTGGGCCAGCAGCGCCAGCCCGTGGGCCAGTGCCGGGGCGATCACGTCGAAGCACTCGCCGCAGGCCCGTGGGCTGCCCGGCATGTTCACGATCAGCGTTGAGCCGACGATCCCGCTGCGGCCGCGGGCGAGCATGCCGTGGGGGGAGATCCCGATCGAGAACGCCCGCATGGCCTCGTCCAGCCCGGGAGTCGGCCGCTCGATTACGTCGGCGGTGGCCTCGGGCGTCACGTCGCGGGGCGCGAAGCCCGTCCCACCGGTGGTCACCACCAGGTCGGCCGTGGCGGCGAGCTCGCGCAGCGCTGCCGAGATCTGGTCGCGCTCGTCGGGCACCACCCGCCGCTCCACCAGCTGGAACCCTCCCGCTGCGAGCCGCTCGGCCAGCACCTCGCCGCTCTTGTCCTCACGCACGCCGTGGCTGACCCCGTCGGACACCGTCAGCACCGACGACCTCATGGCTGGTCGCGGCGCCAGTGGCCGCTCTTACCGCCGGTCTTCTCGACCAGCTCCGCCGAGGCGATCGAGATCGACGGATCGAGGCCCTTGGTCATGTCGTACACGGTCAGCGCCGCCGCCATCACGGCGGTCAGCGCCTCCATCTCGACCCCGGTCTGGGCGGTGGTCTCGGCGGTGGCGGTCACCACCACTCCGTCCTCGTCCAGCTCGAGCAGCACGTCCACTTTGGAGAGCGGCAGCGGATGGCACAGCGGGACGATGTCGGGAGTGTGCTTGGCCGCCATGATCCCGGCCACCTGGGCAACCGCCAGCACATCGCCCTTGGGCAGGGTGCGCGCCGCGATCCGCTCGAGCACGGCGGCGGGCACCAGCACACGTCCGCGTGCGGTGGCCGTGCGGCGGGTGACCGGCTTGTCGCCCACATCGATCATGCGGATCTCGCTCACGTGCGAGGGAAGTTACCGAAAACCGGTGTACGGCGGCCTCACGCCAGGTTCTCGAGGTCGGCCAGCTGCGTGTCGATCCAGCGCTTGATGTCATGCTCGCGCACCTGTGCGCGGATGCCCTCGATACGCGCGTGCCGCTCCTCGGCGGGCATCTCCAATGCGGCGTAGATCGCGTCGGCCTGCTCCTGGATGTCGAACGGGTTGACCACCAGCGCATGGTCCTTCAGCTCGCCGTATGCACCGGCGTTCTCGGACAGGATCAGCACCCCGTCGCGCTCGTTCACCAGCGGCGCCTCCTTGGCGATCAGGTTCATGCCGTCGAAGATGGCGTTCACCAGCAGCACGTCGTAGTGCTTGTACGCCGCCACCGCTTCGGGGAAGTTGTCCGACACGCGCAGGTCTATCGGCTGCCACATGCCGGTCATGTAGTGGCGATCGTTGACCTCACGCGCCACCCGCTGGATCGCACCCACGTACTCCGCGTACTCCGGGATCTCGGGCCGCGACGGGTCGAGCAATGCCAGCATCGTCACCCGCCCGCGCCACTCGGGATGGTCGAGCAGGAACAGGTCGAACGCCCGGAATCCGCGCACGATGTTCTTGGACGGGTCGGTGCGATCGACCCGCAGCAGAAGCTTCTCGGGCCGCGCCTCCAGCACCCGGGGCTCGCAGGCGATCACCGCCGGACTGGCCGCCAGCCGCTCGAACTCCCCCGGGTCGACCGAGATCGGGTACGCCCGCACCTGCACCGTGCGGCCCCGGTAGCGGACGGTGGCGGCGCGGCGATCGACCTCGGCATCGGTGAACGCCTCCACGCACTCCAGGAACGAGTGCACGTATCGAGGGGTGTGCATGCCGACGATGTCGCAGGCCAGCAGCGACTCGTGGATGGCGGTGCGGATGTCCAGCGGCAGCACCCGCCAGTAGTCGGGCTGGGGCCAGGGGATGTGGGTGAAGTGCTGCAGCACCGCGTCGGGCACGTGCTCGCGCACCCGCTGAGGCACCATGAACAGCTGGTAGTCGTGGATCATCACCGGTGCGGGGGAGCGCCTCAGCTCCTCGATCACGGCGTCGGCGAAGCGGTCGTTCACCGGCACGTATCCGGCCTCCCAGGCCAGCCGCACGTTGCGGTCGACCGACGGCTCCAGCGCCAGCCCCCACAGATAGTGCTGGATGAACCAGAGCGTGGGGTTGGCAAAGACGTTGTAGTAGCGGTCGTACTCCTCCCGGTCGTGCTCGACCAGCCGCAGGGTGAGGTCGTCCAGGTGAATCGGCCCGGCGGCGGCCGCCTCGGCGTCCTCGTCGGAGAGCGCGCTGGCGATCCAGGTCAGCGGGTGGGTGCCGGCCAGCGCCGAGAGCGCCGTCACCAGCCCTCCCCCACCGCGCTTGTGCACCAGCCCGCCGGACGCATCCCGCAGATATCGAACCGGCCCGCGATTGGAGACGATCAGAAGTGCGTCAGATTGCATTTCGCGATCGGCCTCATTTCGTTGGGGTCCTAGGCGCGACCCTCCACCACGTCCAGGTCCACCTGCTCACCGTCCAGCAGGTGCATCAACGCGAGCCAGTCGCGCACGAGCCGGGGCGTCAGGAAGTGACGGCGCACATGTTCCTTTCCCCGCCGGCCCATGTCGCGAGCGTGAGTCGCGTCGGCGAGCACCTCGAGGGTGCGCTCCGCGCACTCCCCGGAGGAGGATACGAGATAGCCGGTCTCGCCGTCGACGATCTGGCTGACGATCCCGCCGACCGCACCGCCGATGGTCGGCCGTCCCTTCCACAGCGCCTCCGACACGGTCAGGCCGAACCCTTCGCGAATCGACTTCTGGATGCAGACGTCCGACTGCACCTGGAAGGCGTTGACCTCGACCGCGCCCACGTTGTTCAGGTTCGAGAACATGTGGATGTCGGGGTCGTCCTGGCAGTACTCCTGCGTCTGGTTCCAGAACTCCCAGCCCTCAGGGTCGTCATGGGCCATCGATCCCACCAGGGCGAGCTGCACGCCGGTGTGCTCGCGCTTGACCTCGCGGTAGGCGTCGATCACGCCTTTGGGGTCCTTCCACGGGTCGAACCGCGACACCTGCAGCATCAGCGGCCGGGCGGGATCGATCCCGAACTGATCGACGATGTAGGCGGCGTCTTCCTGCGCCAGCGCCATGTTCTTGGGGGCGAGCGGATCGATGGCAGGCGGCCACACCACCGCCCTGCGCAGGTGCGCCTCGGCCGGGATGTACTCGTGCATGTGAAAGATGGCAGCGTCGTAGTTGCCCAGCGCCGGCGCCAGGAAGCCGAGCACGTCGGGGTTGGGCGACGACAGATCGATATGGCAGCGCCACACCCACTTGGGACTCGAGCCCTGCACCATGTCTCGGATCATCGCCGGCTGAGGATCGTGCACCACGATCATGTCCCATTCGTCGGCGTCTTCCAGCGCGTCGGCGTTCAGCTGGTTGTAGCGCACGAACACCTCGCGCTGCTCGTCGGTGAGGCCGCGGGGGTCGCCCTGCAGGCCGTTGTGGATCGTCTTGGTGACGTCGAAGAACTCGTCGCGGCCTTCGATCACCCGCCACTCGGCATCGATGCCGACGTCGTTCAGAAGCGGCAGCAGCGTGTACTGGATCTCGGCCACCCCGCCGCCGAAGGCGGTCGCCGACAGGTGCAGCATCCGCCGGCCGCGCAAGGGCTCGGCCAGAGTCTTGATCTCGTCAGCCATGCTGGCGCCGATCAGCGAGCGATAGTCGGCAAGCGACTTGTGACCGACATTGATCCTCTGCATCCGGCGGAGGTTACCGCAGGGGAGGCTCTGAGCCACCGGGAAGTGACAGGACGAACTCGGTGTGCCCCTCGGCCGATTCGACGCTGAGCGTCCCGTCCATGCGCTGTGCCAGCTCGCGGGCGATGGCGAGGCCCAGCCCGGTGCCGGTGGCGGTGGTGCCGGCGCCCCGGTAGAAGCGGTCGAACAGATGCGGGCGGGCCTCCTCCGAAATCCCGGGCCCGTCGTCGGAGACGGTCAGCGTCACGAATCCGTTGTCGGCGCCGGTCAGCACCCGCACGTTGGTGCCGCGGGGGTTGTGGCGGATCGCGTTGTCGACCAGCACCCGGCCGATCTGCTGCACCCGCTGCTCGTCGCCGATACCTTCGGCGGCGACGCTCTCGCGGGCCAGCACCACCCGACTGCCGTGGCGCGAGGCGAGGCCGCGGAACTCTCGCACCAGGGTGCGGGCGGTGGAGGCCAGGTCGAGTGGCTCCTGCTCGATCGAGACGGCGCCGGAGTCGAGCCGCGACAGGTCGAGCAGGTCGGTGGCGAGCTTGGTCAGCCGGGTCACCTGGGCGCGCATGGTGTCGAGGAACTCATCGCGGGTGGCGGCGTCGATGTCGTCGCTTTCCAGCAGCTCGAGGAACCCGGCCAGTGAGAACAGCGGCGTGCGCAGCTCGTGTGAGGCGTTGGCGATGAAGTCCTTGCGGGCGCGATCGACCTGCGCCAGCCGGCTCTGCATGAGGTCGAACGATCGCGCCAGCCGGCCCAGCTCGTCGGCCGCCTCATCGCCGATGGGCTGGTCGAACTGACCCAATGCGACCCGGCTGGCCGCGGCCTCGAGCCTCGCCAGCCGCCGCGAGATGGCGACCGCCGCCGTCCACCCGACCAGGCCGGCCACGCCAAGCGCCAGCAGGGTGGCGATCAGGAACTGACGCTCGACCAGCGAGGCGGCGTCGTTGACGTCAGTGATTCGCTGGGACAGCAGCACCACGGCGTACGTCGGCTTGCCCGCGGAGTCCGGCCCCGACGGCATGCGGTAGGCGACCCGGATGCGGCCGCCGGAGTTACGGTCTGCGACGGGCATCTCGGAGGCCAGCGCAGCCCGGATGATGGGACTCTTGGGTCCTATCGGAGCGGGGTTGTCGAGGTGGTTGTAGAAGAACTGCCGCTGGCCGTTGAAGTCGCAGAACACGCTCAGCTGTGAACTTGCGACCCCGGCCATCTGGCGCAGCCCCGGCTCGTTGACGTTGAAACAGCCTTTGGCGAACATCGCCAGTCGCTTGTGATTCTGCTGCTGAATCTTCGCGGCGCCCTGCAGACGCGTTAACCGGTCGGAGATCAGGTCGGCGCGGAGGCTGGGGACGACGTACAGGAACAGCACGCCCATGGCGGTGGCCACGACCGTCACGAACACGACGATCAGCCGCACCCGCAGCGAGCGCAGCGGGTTCATGGTGATGGCTGATTCCGAATTGGCGCGCCCCTGGTCGCTGTCCGCCGGTTGCAGTCTGTGACTGCAGCCGGCGGAGCTTCGCTGCGGCTGCGAACCGTCGCTGGGGTTCGTCCTCGGTCGCACCCGTGCCTTCCAGGCACGAGCGCTCTCTGCGTCCTGCCCCAGCTCGGTTCTCGCTCGCCCAGGCAACACGCCAATGCGGAACCGACCATCCTAACCGTCCCGGAAGCGGTACCCGACTCCGCGCACCGTGAAGATGTAGGTGGGATCGCTGGGATCGGCTTCGATCTTCTCGCGCAGGTGGCGGATATGCACGTCGATCGTGCGCGGCTCGCGATAGGCCGAGTCGCCCCACACCGTCTCGAGCAGAGCCTGGCGGGTGTACACGCGGCCGGGATGGGTGGCCAGCGTGCGCAGCACCTCGAACTCCACGTAGGTCAGCTGCACCGGTCGGTCGGCAACGGTCAGGCTGCGCTTGGCCGGATTGATCAGCAGGCCGTCGGCCTCGAGCGTGGGCTCCGTACCGGCGCCCATCTCGGCCAGCAGGCTGGCCCGCCGCAGCACCGCCCGGATGCGGCTGCGGAACTCGCGAATCGAGAACGGCTTGGTGATGTAATCGTCGGCGCCCAGCTCCAGGCCGAGCACCTTGTCCACCTCGTCGTCGCGGGCGGTCAGCATGATGATCGGCACCGCCGACGACGTGCGCAGCCGCCGGCACACCTCCAGGCCGTCCAGCCGCGGGAGCATCACGTCCAGCACCACCAGATCGACCGCGCGCTCGGCAAACCGCATCAGCGCCTCCTCGCCGTCACGCGCCTGCACCACCGTGTACCCCTCGCGTTCGAGCGGGTAGGTGAGCAGCTTCTGGATCGACTCCTCGTCGTCGACAAGCATGATGGTTGCGGACTCGGGCACTGTGCTTCACATGGTAATGCCGCCCGTTGCCGACCGCCTGCGGCAAGCGGCGTGTGCTATAACGGCCGCCGCCATGGCGACACCCAACCCGCACCCCACCCGTGGGCGGCGTGAACTGGTCTCCTGGCGGCTTTACCGGGCGCTCACCGGCGTGGCCCTGCTGGCCCTGGTACTCGCCGCGCTGGCGGTGCAGCACCCCGACGCCCCCTCACCACCCGACCAGCCGGTGACGGTCAGCGGTGCCTCGGTGATCAGCGCAGCCCAGGAGCAGAGCACCGCAGAGCACACCGCCGCGGGCGGGTGCTGCGCCGCCGGAAGCGCGGGTGAGCTGGCCGGCGCCACGGACATGTCCGAGAAGCTCACCAACTTCGATCCAAAGCCGGAGCTGGTGCAGTTCGCGTCCAACCTGGCGTGGCGGTCGCAGCCGGTGCCGATGATCAACGTGATCGCCTACAAGCCGGGCACCCAGGCCGGCATCATCGCCGTGATCGCACATCGCGACGGGGGTGGCGTGCAGCCGCCGATCGGATCAGGCCTGCTGGTGGCGCTGGGGAAGGCGCTCAATCCGCTGAAGCTGCGCCGCGGCGTGGTGCTGGTGTCCACGGACGGGGGCACCACCGGCGGTCAGGGCGCCGACCAGTTCGCCCGGACATGGCCGCAGGCCGACCAGATCGTGTCTGCGATCACGATCGACTCGATCGCGGGGCCGGCCGGTGCGACCCTTCGGTTGGCCACCCGCACGGTGACACCGCGGGGAACGTCCCCGACGCTGATCGCAGCGTTGCGCCAGTCGACCGCGCTGGTCGGCGGCGCCGACCCCGACCTGCCCAGCACCATCAACCAGCTGACGGGATATGCGATTCCGTACGCCCCCACCGAGCAGAGCCCGCTGCTGGCGCACAACGTGCCCGCCGTCAGCGTCAGCGCCGGGGGCGGGCCGACACCGCAGCTGTTCAGGCAGGTGAACTCCAAGCAGGTCAGCCAGGCGGCGTCGGCGATCGCGACCCTGGTGGTGACGCTCGATACCGCGCCCTCGATCGACCGCGGCGGGCCGCCGGTGGTCTTTGCCGGTGTCAGCGTGGTTCGTGGATGGCTGCTCGAGCTTGCGCTGATGCTGCTGTTGCTGCCCTGTCTGGCATGCGTGCTGGTGCTGGTGGGCAGGGCGCGCCGCCGCCGGGTGTCGCTGGCCCCCGGGATGTGGGCTCTGGGCTGGCGGCTCAGCACCTGGCTGGTGGGCCTGCTCACGGTCTGGCTGCTGACGCTCGCGCCCGGGGATCTGCTGCCGTCGATCTCGGCGCCGCCGCTGCCGTATCGCACCGGCGTCACCACATCCGGCATCGTGATCGTGATCCTGGTCACCGCCGCGTACTGGCGATTCGTCTCCGGCCCGCGGCTGCGCGGTAACGCGGCCTCCGGCGGCGACCGCACGATTGGTCTTACCACCGGGCTTTTGGGGCTGATGCTGGCGGGCGTGCTGCTCGCGGCCATCAACCCCTACATGCTGATCGTGATCCTGCCCGCTGCGCACGCCTGGCTGTGGATCACGGTTGCAGCTCGGGCCGGGCGGCGGGGGATGGCGCTGCCGTACCTGCTCGGATTCCTGGGATTGGTGCTGGTGCTCGGCGAGCTGTGGTTCGGTCAGGATCTGGGATCCCAGACGCCGCGGGCGGTGCTGGCGATGGCCGCCAGCGGATACCTGTCTCCCGCCGTCACCTTCTGCATCGCCATCGCCGGCGCTGCCGCGTGCCAGATCGGGGCGCTGGTACTCGGCCGCTACGCCCCCGTGAATAACGGTGCCAGGCACCGTTATTCACGCTAGGCCCCAATGAACTCGGCCCAGATCGTCTCGCGCTGCTGCAGGCCGGTGGGTGTGGTGCGCAGCACCTGGTAGTTCGACAGGATGTCGTTGCCGAACACCACCAGCGGATCTTTGGCGAGCGATGCCGGTTTCACCAGCGGGAGCGATGCGGGCGTGCCCACCTCGTAGGCGTTGTGCTCCATCTCCCGGGCGTTGACGGCGGGCGTGAGCATGTAGTTGATCCAGGCGTGCGCCGCATGCGGATCAGGCGCCGACGCCGCGATCGCCCAGCTGTCGATCCAGATCTCCGACGTGTCCGGCACGGCGATCTCGATGTCTCCGAGGGCGGCCCGGGCGGCCTGGATCCGCAGGGCATCGCCGGAATAGGCAATACCCAGGTCGATGTTGCCGTCCTGGAACTCGCGCAGATACTCACCAGTGATTGTCGAAACGTATGGACGCACCTGCAGCAGGAGCTGGCGGGCGTCTTCGAGATCATCGGGATCGTCGGAGTTGATCGAATGTCCAAGCGAGATCAGGGCAACACCGATCACCTCCGCGGCGCTGTCGATGAAGTTCACGTTCAGGCCACTCGAGTGCGCCAAGAAGTCGAAGAACTGATCCCAGTGCTGGAGGTCGTCGGGTACCCGGTCGGAGCGGCGGGCGAAGGTGGTGATGCCCGTGTCCTTGATCACCGAGTAGCGGTTGCCGGGGTCGTAGGAGAGCGTCGTCCAGTGCGGATCCAGGTGCTTGAGGTTGGGGATCAGGCTGTGGT
Source organism: uncultured Actinomycetes bacterium (assembly GCA_963727235.1). GTDB lineage: Bacteria > Actinomycetota > Thermoleophilia > Gaiellales > JAICJC01 > CAVPTL01. The sequence continues at coordinate 116,449 of CAVSFZ010000015.1, read as the reverse complement.
CGAGCTCCGACAGCAGGCCGAGGCCTTTCTCGATGTTCACGTGGTCGGCGTCGGGCACGATCACGTCGTGCCGCATGCGCCCGGTGGTGAGCTGCTCCAGCAGCTCTTCGTTGGAGGTGTAGGAGCTCTCGATCACGCGAACGCCGTTGGCCATCGAGAAGCCGCGCACGTTGACCGGGTCGGTGTATCTGGGCCAGCTGGCGACGTGCAGGTTGGGCTCAATCTGGACAGCGGGGATGCCCACGGTGCTCGACGCCGCGGCCTCACCGCCTCCGCTCGACCCCGAGCACGCCACGGCGGTCAGTGCGAGCGCCCCCACGCCCAGAAACTGCGCCCGGTTGACCCGCCTGGTCACAGCAGCACGTACTGCACCAGATCGCCCGCCGCCGCCTCACCGTCGCCGTGATCGACGAATGCGATCGCGTCGGCGTGGGCTGCGTGGGCGATCAGGTGAGATTCCTGGGCGGACTGGGGGTCGAGTTGCATGCCGTCCGGACCCGGGGCGAGCGTGCACCGCACGGCGTGATCGCGCTCCCGCAGGCGTTTGACCGGGCGCGCCAGGCGGGCCACCGCCCGCGGTGGCGCTCCCGCGCCCTGCATGCGCATCAGCGCCGGCCGGATGAAGAGCTCGAAGCACACCAGGCTGGAGACCGGGTTCCCTGGAACGCCGAAGACGAGCGCGCCCGAGTCGGCCACGCCGAACCACAGCGGCTTGCCCGGCTTGTGCGCCACCCGCCAGAACACCTCCTCCACACCCAGGCCGAGCAGCGCCGGCTTGACGTAGTCGTGCGGGCCGACCGACACGCCGCCCGAGGAGATCACGACATCCGCGGTGAGTGCGGACGCGAGTGCATCCGAGATCGCCTGGGGATCGTCGCGGACGACCTCGGCCATGGCCATCTCGGCGCCGCAGCGAAGCGACTGGGCGGTGACCGCGGTTAGGTTCGACTCATAGATCTGCCCGGGCTGGAGCGGCTCACCGGCCGCCACCAGCTCGCTCCCGGTGGCGATCGCCGCCACCCGCGGTCGGCGGGAGAGTTCGAGCTCCCACACCCCTGCCGATGCCAGTGCCGCCAGCGCCGCGGGCGAGAGCACCGCCCCGGCCTCCGCGATCACGTCTCCGGCCGAGACGTCCTCGCCGGCTCGGCGGATGCATGCACCCACGACCGGCGGAGCTGCCACCAGGCCGCCGTCGCGCTCCTCAGTGACCTCGATCGGCACGATCGAATCCGCGCCGTCGGGCACCGGTGCGCCGGTGGCGATCCCCGCCGCGGTTCCCGGAGTGAGCGGGATCGGTGGATCGCCGGCTGCGATCCTGGCGGCGATGGGAACGGGGCCGTCGCCGAGCTCGGCGGCGCGCACCGCGTACCCGTCCATCGACGAGGTCGCAAACGGCGGCAGCGACACCACCGCACGGGCCGGCTGGGCGAGCACCCGGCCGACCAGTCCGGGACCGACCGGAAGCCGCTCGGTCGGCAGCGCAGGCGCCCGTTCGAGGATGATCTCGAGAGCTTCAGAAGGACTCAGCACGCGGTAAGCCTAGTGAATAAAAGGTGCCTGGCACCTTTTATTCACTACGTTGTCGGGGGTGGGTTGGTGCCGCCGCCACCACCGGTGCCTCCACCGCCGCCGGTACCTCCGCCGCCACCGCCGTTGCCACCGCCGCCGCCACCGGCCGCGCCTCCGCCGCCGCCGTTCTGGTTGCCACCGGCGCCAGGCTTGTTGTTCTTGGTCTTGTCAGGCTTGGTGGGTGGCGGGGCCGTGTACAGCGGGAACTGCGACGTGAACGGCTGATACCAACCCGACGGAACGGGGTTGTCATAAGTCGTGGGGAAGGGCGTCGGCGGGAACTCGCGGCTGTGGCCCTCGAACGCCTTCGACATGAAGTCGTGCCAGATCTGGGTGGGATAGCCGCCGCCGAACGAGGCGTCGCTGCCGACCGCCGGGATCATCGAGTAGGCATCCGAATCGCCCTCGGGGAAGCCCATCCACACGCAGGTGGTCAGCACCGGCGTGTAGCCGCAGAACCATGCGTCCTGGTGGCTCTCCACCGTGCCGGTCTTGCCCGCGGCTTCGCGGTCTCCCAGGTTCGCGGCACCGCCGGTGCAGACTCCCTGCGCGCAGGTGACGTTGTCCTTCAGGATCGAGTTCATCTCGGCGGCGGCCCACGATGGAATCGCGCGCACGCCGGGGTTCTTGACTGCCGGCGTGGACTCGACCTGCTTGCCGACGAAGTTCTTGATGCCCGTGATCGCGAGCGGATCGTGGCGGATTCCGCCGGAGGCGAAGGTGGCATACGCCCCGGCCATGTTCAGCGGCGAGACCAGGCCGGTGCCCAGGATGTTGGACGGCACCGGCGGCAGGTAGACCTTCTTGGGGATACCCAGGCGGTGGGCCATGGCGACGGTCTCCTCGGGGCCGATGTCGAGGTTGAGACGCGCGAACACGACGTTGATCGAGCCGTCCATGGCGTAGTGCAGATCGACGTTCCCGCCACCGCCGGACTCGGCGTTGTACACCGTCCACGTACAGGACGGCACCGACACCGAGCAGAGGTTGTAGACGAGCGGCTGCTGGGTCGAGTACTGCATCGTCTCGGGGTCTATGTGCTGATCCATCATGGCGGCCATCAACCCGAACGGCTTGAAGCTGGAACCGGCCTGACGCTGGGCGAATCCGGGGATGTCGAACTTTGCAACCTCGGGATCCGTGGTCGCATCAAACGCCCGGATGGCTCCGGTGCGGGGATCGATCGACACCAGCGCCGCGGCCGGCCAGCCGGGGTGGCCACCCAAAATGTCGTGCATGGCCGAGTGCGCCGCCCGCTGCAACCGCGGATCGAGCGTGGTGTGAATCTCGAGCCCGCCCTGGTGCAGCTGCTTGCGGCCGTACTCGTTCCGGACCAGCGTCTGCACGTACTGCACCCAGTACGACTGCTTGCCCGCAGATCGGGTGGCGCTGGGCGGGTTCAGATCCAGCTTCTTGGCGATCGAGCCCACATACTGGCGATGGCTGATGTCCTTGTTCTTGTACATCGCCAACAGCACGTCGTTCCGCCGCAGGAGCGCCGCGTACGGGTGGAGGTTGGGGTTGTAGGTGGTGGGCGACTGCGGCAGTCCGGCGATCATGGCCGCCTGGGTGATGGTCAGATCCTTGCAGTGCTCCGAGAAGTACACCTCGGCCGCGGCTTCGCAGCCGTAGGTGACGCCGCCGTAGGGCACGATGTTGAGATAGGTGGTGAGGATCTTGTCCTTCGACCACTCGTCCGCCATCTGCATCGCCAGCCACGCTTCCTTGATCTTGCGCGTGGCGGTGGGGTCGTTGTCGAGATAGAGGTTACGCACCACCTGCTGCTCGAGCGTGGACGCACCCTGGACGACGTGCCCGGCGTTGATGTCGTCGATGGCGGCGCGGAAGATGCCCTCGAAGTCCACCCCCCCGTGCTGGTAGAAGCGCCGGTCCTCGATGTCCACCGTGGCCTTCTTGAGCCACGGCGAGATCTCCGTCGAGGTGACCGGAGTGCGGTTCTCCGGCGACGGGATCTTGTACAGCAGCGCCCCGTTTGAGGCGTAGATCTTGGAGTTGACGCCCGGGTAGTCCGGCGTCATCTTGTTCAGGTCGAGCCCGTCGACCACGCTGTACGCGGCGACGCCGGCTCCGGCCGCGCCGCCCACCGTGAGCGCCACGAACACGATCCCGAGCACGACCAGAAACGATGCGATCAGCGAGCGATTGTGACGCCGGCGATTGGTGGCACGGCGCTTGCGGCGGCGGGCGCTGACGATGCCGATGGCGTCGTCGTAGCTGCGGTCGAAGCGGTCACGGTTGCGGGGATCGTCGGGCGTCACGCGCTGGTGTCCTCGGGCTCGGTCAGCAGGCCCTCGGCGAGCAGGCGCGCCAGGCAGCGCTCTCGCAGCCAGCCCGCTGTGCGACGCTCCAGGGTGGGGTCATCGACCCACACGCCGACGCTGTAGACGGCGCCGTCAACTCCCAGCTCGGCCACCCGCACGACCGGCTGGGGCCGCTCCTCCATACGGTTGGGAGCAGCTGCGGCCTGCTCGGCAAGCAGCTCGCGCACACGCGCGGGATCGGCGGTGATCGGCACGGTCAGGCGCACGGTCGCGAGACTCGTGGGGTCGACAATGGTGTTGTTGGTGACACGAGAATTGGCCAATTCATCGTTCGGAATGAGGATTCGCCGGTTATCGGTCGTTCTCAGGCGGGTGTAACTGAGCCCGATGTCCTCGACAATCCCGTCGGCATCGGCCACCGAAACCTGATCGCCGAGCCGCACAGGCTGGTTGATCGCGATCATCACGCCCGCCACGAAGTTTGCCAGAGTTGACTTGGCCGCAAAACCGATTACCAATCCGAGCACCGCGGATGAAGCCAGCACCGCCTTAGCAGCGTCCTGCGTGCGCTCGTCTGTCAGCAGCACGATCATCAACGCGACAAAGATCAGTACGGCAACTGCGACCCGCCGCAACAGGCGCAAGCGGGTGCGCAGCATCGGCTGATCGCCCGCCGGCAATTTCACCACCATCCGCTCGCCCCAGCGCCCGATCACGGCGTTGGCGATCCACACCAGCACCACGAGCACGGCAAAGCCCAGCCATAACAGCTGCTCTGATTGCCTCATCGGTGCGATCTCACGTCGTAGGTCACGCTCCTTCGTGTTCGCCGCCGCGCCGCGGCTCCCTGCGCCCCGACCCGGGAAGCACACAGCCTTCCTGCGACACCACAAACTACAATCGCGGGCGATATGCCCCGTCCCGCCTTGATCGCCGGCGCATTTGCGACGGTGGCACTCGTTATCGTCGCCGGCGGCTGCGGCTTCAAGTCCGAGCCCACCGGCGCTCTCTCCCCGGCGCCGGTGACGGTGACCGACGCGGAGGGCACCACCATCGCCCTGGACGCCGTCCCCAAGCGGATCGTGTCGCTGGATCCGGGCATGACCGAGCTGCTGTTCAGAATCGGAGCGGGTGACTCGGTGGTCGCGAGAAGCGCCGGTGACGCCTACCCGGCGGCGGCCGCGGACGTGCCGGTGGTGAGCCCCCGCCCCGCGGCCGTGCGCCGCTACAAGCCCGATCTGGTGATCGCCGACGAGCACAGCGCCCAGGAGCTGCGCGCGGGCCTCAAGGTGCCGGTGTACGCCGTCGACGGCACCACCATCACCGGAGCCGAACGCGACCAGCTCAAGGTCGGCCTGCTGGCAGGCCGCGGCCCGCAGGGCCGGGCGGTCGCCGAGCGGGTGCGTCGTGAGATCGCCCGCACCCGGGCCGCGACCGGCCCGCTGATGCCGGCCAAGGTCTATCTCGACCAGGGCGCGTTCGTGCCGCCGGGCAAGCTCGCCTCGCAGCTGATCGCAGCCGCCGGCGGATTCGCCGTCACCGCGGCATCACCCGGCGAGCTCAAGCGCACCGCCCCGACGGTGTACCTGTCCGAGCAGGGCCGCGGGCCGGATCCCAAGGAGGTGCGCACCGATCCCGAGACGAAAACGCTGCCGGCTGTGACTCGGGGACGGGTGCGGACGATCCCGCTGTGGTGGGTGACCACCGACGGGCCGCGCATGGCCCAGGCTGTCCAGCGCCTGGCCGCGGTGCTGCACCCGACTCCCGGCTCCGGCCAGTGACCGGTGCCGAGCGCCGCTACGACGCGCTGCTGCTGGACGCATTCGGCACCCTGATCACGGTCGATGCCCCGGCGGAGCGGCTGAGACAGGCGGTGGCCGATGGGCTCGACATCGAGATCAGCCTGGACGACGCCCACCGCGCCTTCACCGCCGAGGTCACCTACTACGCCGACCGCTGCCATCTCGGCCGCGACCCCGGCAGCCTGGCCGCTCTGCACCAGGAGTGCGCGGCAATCGTGCTGGAGGAGCTTCGCATCGACCTCGATCCCCGTAAAGCGGTCGAGCTGCTCGGCCACGCGATCCAGTACCGAGCCTACGCAGACACCGGCCCGCTGCTGCGGGGAGCGGCCGAACGCGAGCTGCCGGTCGCCGTCGTCTCCAACGCCGACTACAGCCTGCCCGACATGCTCGCCCGCGCCGGCGTGCAGGTGAACACGGTGTTCAGCTCAGCCGCCGCCGGCTCGAGCAAACCCGATACCGGCATCTTCGCGCAGGCGCTGGCCGCGCTGGACGTCCCCGCAGAACGGGCCCTGCATGTCGGCGACACGCCGGACACCGACGCGGTCGGTGCGGCGGCGATCGGCGTCGACGTGCGCATCATCGATCGCGACGGCACCTACGCTTCGGAGCGCGCCGATACCATCGCATCGCTGACCGAGATCCTGGAGCTGATCACCTGACCCGCCACAAGCCAGCCACCTCCGCCGTCCACGCCGGCCGCCACGAGCAGACGCCCGGCGACGCCATCGCCAGCGTGCCCGTGGTCACCCCCGTGCACCGGGAGGCGATGACCGAGTTCGCGTCGGCGGCCGACTTCACCGACGTGATGGCCGATTCGAGCCGCGGCTATCTGTACAGCCGCATCCGCAACCCCAACAGCGACGAGCTGGCCGCAGCGGTGGCCGAGCTGGAGGGCGCCGAGGCCGCCCACTGCTTTGCCTCGGGGATGGCGGCGATCGTGGCCGCACTCGACCTGCTGGCTCCCGCCGGCACCCGGGTGGTTGCACCCCGGCAGCTGTACGGCCAGACCTACGCGCTGCTGCGCCGCCGCGGCAATTCGACCTTCTGCGACATCACCGACCTGGATGCCATCGCCCGCGCGCTGGACGGCGCCGGCCTGCTGTATGTCGAGACGATCGCCAATCCCCAGATCGACGTGGCCGACCTGCCGGCGCTTGCCGCACTAACCCAGCAGGCTGGGGCGGCGATGCTGGTGGACAACACGGTGGCGACGCCGCTGGGCTGCCGGCCGCTCGAGCACGGCGCCGACCTGGTCGCCCACTCGGCCACCAAGTATCTGAACGGCCACTCCGACGCGCTGGCGGGAATCGTGGCCGGAAATGCCGAGCTGATGGCCCAGATCGCCGCGCGGGCACTGGATACCGGCGCCACCATCTCGCCCGACACCGCCTACCTGGTGCGACGGGGGATGCGCACGCTCGACCTGCGGCTGGAGCGGGCCTCGGCCAACGCGCTCACGATCGCGCGCATGCTCGACCGGCATCCCAACGTCACCCGGGTGCGCTACCCCGGCCTGGAACAAGACCGCGCCCACGAGGTCTCCCTGCGGGTGCTGACCTCGCACGGAGCACTGGTGGCGTTCGACGTCGACGGCGGCGAGCGCGAGGCCGGCGCGATGATGGACGCCTGCCGGCTGTGCCTGCGGGCGACCAGCCTGGGCGGCGTCGAGACCACCATCTCCCACCCCGCCACCACCAGCCACCTCCAGCTCGACGAGGCCGAGCTGGCCGCCGCGGGACTCACTCCCGGCACGCTGCGGCTGTCGGTCGGGATCGAGCACCCCGACGATCTGGTGGCCGATCTGGACGCGGCGCTGCGGGCGTGATCCCAGCCCACCGCTCACGCGTCTCGGCGTGGTGGCTGCTCGGCCCTGGGCTGCTGTTCGGATTCAGCTTCCTGGCCGCGGTCCTGACCACCACCACACCCGACAAGAACCTCGTCTACAACCTGCCGGCGATCGTGGTGACCGCCGTGGTGGACGTGGTGCTGGCCGCGTACGTGGTGTTCGCGGTGTGGGTCTCGAAGGCGCCGATCGCCGACACGCTGGCGCTGCGGCGAACACCGCTGTGGCGGGCGGTCGGCCTGGGTACGCTGGCACTGGTGGCGTTGATCGTGCTGGACAAGCTGGTCGACCCGATCACCCACGCCAGCAAGAAGCAGGGCATCGCCCCCGACCACACCCCCGACAGCACCCACCAGTGGATCGCGCTGGGAGTGGCCTTCGCGGCCCTGGCGGTGATCGCGCCGGTGGCCGAGGAGCTGATGTTCCGCGGGCTCGCCTGGGAGATCATGGGCCGCTTCGCCCTGCCCGGCACGGCCGCGTTCTGGGCAATCGCGCACTCACTGCCGGCGCTGCTTCTGCCCGTGTTCCTGGCCGGTCTCGTAATCGGTGAACTCCGCCGCCGCACCGACTCGTTGTGGCCCGGACTGGCCGTGCACATGATCACCAACACCACCGCGCTCTTGGTTGCGTTGCTGACCACCTGACCGGTTTGTGGCTTTAGACTGCTGGGCAATGGACCAGGGCGATGACCCAGCAGTCAGCGATTTCCGGGCGAAAATCACCGCCGCCGACGAGCAGCTGGTGGCGCTCGTCAACAGCCGCATCGAACTGGTCGCCGGCCTTCACGCGCACAAGCGCGAGCACGGCTACTCCACCGTCGACCCCGACCGGGAGCGGCGGCTGCTCGAACATCTCGAGGCGACCAGCGAAGGGCCGCTGTCCCACGACGGCCTCGAGCAGCTGTACGCGACCGTGATCGCACTCTGCACCGCCGAGGCCCGCCGCGTCAACGACAACTCCAGGGGTTCCGCATGAACGCCGAAGCACAGCCGCAGCACACCACCAACGGGGACGTTGTCACCGCCACCGACGTGTATCGCACGTACGGCAAGGGCGACGCCGCCGTCGAGGCTCTCAGAGGAGTCAGCCTCGAGATCCCCCAGGGACAGTTTGCCGCGGTGATGGGGCCGTCGGGGTCGGGCAAGTCCACCCTGATGCACATCCTGGCGGGACTCGATCTGCCCACCAGCGGCACCGTCGTGATCGCCGGCCAGGAGATCGGTCATCTCAGCGACAAAGGCCTGACGCAGCTGCGGCGCGACCACATCGGCTTCATCTTCCAGTTCTTCAACCTGCTGCCGATGCTGACCGCCGAGGAGAACATCTTCCTGCCGCTGAGGCTGGCGGGCGAGAAGGTCGACGGCACGTGGGCAAACGAGATCATCGACAAGGTGGGACTGGGCGACCGTCGCAAGCACCGCCCCGCCGAGCTCTCCGGCGGGCAGCAGCAGCGCGTCGCGATCGCCCGCGCGCTGGCGTCGCGGCCGACGGTGATGTTCGCCGACGAGCCGACCGGCAACCTCGACTCGCACACCAGTGCCGAGATCCTGACGCTGCTGCGCGAGATGGTGACCACCTACGGACAGACCACCGTGATGGTCACTCATGATGCGACGGCCGCCTCGATGGCCGATCGGCTGCTATTCCTGGCCGACGGGAAGATCGTGCGAGATCAGGGCCGGGCAGAGCCGGCCGCCGTCTTGGCCGCGATCGCGGAGGTCAGCGCACTGTGATGCAGGTCGCCCTCCGCGGGTTGTGGGGCCGCAAGCTGCGCACCGTCCTGACGGCGCTCTCGATCATCCTGGGCACGTCCATGATCACCGGGACATTCATTCTCCGGGATCAGATCAATAACGCCTTCTCGAGCATCTTCCACGAGGGCAACCAGGGCATCGACGTGGTGCTGTCCAAGAAGACCGCCTTCACCTCGGACAACGGTGCGGTGCCCGGGCCGCTGCCCGAGTCGGTGATCGCGACCGCGGCCGGCGTGGACGGCGTGAAGAAGGCCGAGGGGCAGATCCAGGCCACCGGTTCGATCGTGGTGAACGGGAAGTACGTGACCGGCAGCGGCGGCGCCCCGAACCTGGTCTTCTCGTACGTGACCGAACCGTTCTCGAACTCCCAGTTCATCAGCGGCGGGCCGCCCACCAACGGCTCGGTCGCGGTCAACAAGAAGCTGGCCGACGACGAGCATCTGAAGGTCGGCCAACAGCTCGAGATCGCCACCGACAAGGGCGTGGTGCCCGCCCGGTTGTCCGGCATCTTCAAGCTGGCGGGAGTGTCGTCGATCGGCGGTGCGACGCTGGTGGTGCCGACCTTCAAGGACGCTCAGCGCTGGTTCGACAGGGTCGGCAGGACGTCGGTGGTCTACCTCCAGGCCGAGCCGGGCGTGACCCCGACCGAGCTGAAGCAGCGCGTGGTGGCGGCGGTGCCGAGCGACGTCAAGGTGCAGACCGGGGAGCAGAACGCCGACGAGCAGACCCAAAACGTCGAGAGCTCCACCAACTTCATCACCTACGCGTTGCTGGCATTTGCCGGGGCGGCCGTGTTCGTGGGCCTCTTCATCATCTTCAACACCTACTCGATCACCGTCGCCCAGCGCATCCGCGAGTTCGCCATGCTGCGCACCCTGGGGGCGAGCCGCCGGCAGGTGCTGCGGTCGGTGCTGGCCGAGGCCGGCCTGATGGGACTGGTGGCTTCGATACTCGGAATCGGACTGGGGATCCTGCTTGCCATCGGCCTCAACGCGCTGTTCAAGGCGGTCGGTGTCGATCTGCCCACCGCCGCGATCTCGATCCCGCTGGTCACAGCGGTGCTGCTGCCGCTGGCTGTCGGTGTGGGCGCCGCGCTGATCGCGTCGGTCGCGCCTGCGATCCGCGCCACCAGGGTTCCGCCGATCGCCGCTCTGCGCGAAGGTTTCGTGCTGCCGCCGGGTCGGCTGGCGCCGTACGTGCCCTACATCGGGCTGACCGCGGCCGTGCTGGGAGTTGGGCTGATCGCCTATGCGATCAGAGCCGGTGGGGGCGGTAGCCGCGTGCTTTTGACGATGGCTGCGGGAGCCATGATCGCGTTCTTGGGAGTCGCGATGCTCTCGCGGATCCTGATCACCCCGATGGCGGCGGTGCTCGGAGTCGTGCTGGTGGCACTGCTCTGGGTCTGGCGGCAGCTGGGCCGGTTCCGCGACAAGGTGCCCCTGCTGGGCCGCTTCGTCCGCTGGCTCGGGTACGTCCTCACCCTGGGGTTCGTGTGGATCGGGGGCATCACCATCCTGCTGGTCGCGATCATCCTGATCAGCTCCAGCGCGAGCACCCCCGGCGCGGTGGGAGCGCTGATCGTGCTGGCCGTCGGCGGTGCGCTGACCGTGTTCCTGTGGATCCGCCGGCCACGGGAATGGCCGTGGGATCCCGCGTCGCCAACGGCGGGACGCCTGGCCCGTGAGAACACCGCCCGAAATCCCGGCCGCACGGCGGTGACCGCCGCGGCACTCATGATCGGGGTTGCGCTGATCGTGTTCGTTGCGACCTTCGTGAACGGCTTCAAGGATTCGTTCCTGGGTGCGATCGATCGCTCGATCACCAGCGACCTGATCATCCAGGGCCAGAACTTCGGATCAGTCCCGGCCGCCGCCGTGAAAGCCGCCAATCAGGTGCCGGGCGTGAAGACCGCCTCGGGCCTTCAGTTCACCGAGGCAAAGATCAACAATGGCGGAACCGACGTCGTCAACGGCGTCGATCCGGCGTCCTTCTCGCAGGTGTACAAGTTCGACTGGCTGAACGGCGGCTCAAACAGCCAGCTCACCAACCTGGGGTCGGATCAAGCGCTGATCGAAGAGCAGTTCGCCAAGTCCCACGACCTGTCCACCGGCGACTCGTTCACGCTGACCGGAATCGACGGCAACAAGCTGCACCTGCAGGTCGCAGGCGAGTACAAGGATCCCAACCTGATGACCGGGCTGATCATCCCGTCGACCACGTTCGACCGGTTCGCTCCCGGCAACAAGGATCCGGGGATCGTGCTGGTGGAGTTCGACCCGGGCCCCCAGGGCGCCCAGGCAAAGCAGGCGATCACCCAGGCGCTCAAGTCCTTCCCGGGCGCCAAGGTGCAGACCAACGCCGAATACAAGGCCGACGCTGAGAGCTTCGTGAATGGTCTTTTGAACTTCCTCTACATCCTGCTTGCGATGTGCCTGATCATCTCGCTGATCGGCATCGTCAACACGCTTGCGCTGTCGGTGTTCGAGCGCACCCGCGAGATCGGCACCCTGCGGGCGGTCGGTATGACCCGCCGCCAGCTGCGCCGTGTGATCCGCTACGAATCAACGATCACGGCGATCATCGGCGGAGTGTTCGGGATTGTGGTGGGGCTGCTGTTCGGGTGGATCGTTGCCCAGGGCCTTGCCGACCAGGGCCTGGTGTTCGTCGTCCCCTACACCCAGCTGATCATCTTCTTCATCCTCGCCATGGTGTTCGGCGTGCTGGCCGCGATCCTGCCCGCCCGCCGCGCCGCCAAGCTGAGCGTGCTCGACGCCCTCCAGTATGAATAAAAGGTGCCAGGCACCTTTTATTCACGAGGGGGGCGGCCTGGGCGGTGAATATGATCTGCGGGCATGATCGACTGGCTCCAGCAGCTGTGGGACACGCTCACCGCAATCTCCCTTCCGATCCTGATTCTGGGACTCGCCTTTCAGACTGCCCAGACGCTTCTGGTGGCGCTCGCGTGGCGGAATATTCTGCGCGCCGCCTACCCTGACAGCAACGTCACCTACCGGCCGATCATGGGCTACTACGCGGGCGGCAACGGCCTGAACGCGATCCTTCCGGCGTCGGCCGGCACGGTGGCGATGCTGGGACTGTTCCGGACGTCGATCAAGGGCTCGACCGTGGCCGGAGTGCTGGGCGCCACCGTGGTCGAGAACATCTTCTTCGGGATCATGGGATTCATCGTGTACCTGTGGCTGTTCCTGGGGGTGGCCGGATCGTTCGACGTCAAGTTCGGATGGTTCTCGGAGCACTGGGGGCTCACGATCATCATCATCGTGGCCGGCGGCTTGCTGATCTTCATCGTCGGCAAGATCCTCTGGCACCGGTTCCAGAGGACCTGGGAGAACGCCAAGGAGGGCGGCGCGATCGTCGCCGACCGCAAGAAGTTCATGACCCAGGTGGTCGGGGTGGAGGCGCTCTCCTACATCGCTCGGATGGGCGTGAACGCGACCTTCATGTACGCCTACGACATCCCGGTGTCGGTCACCAACGTGTTCCTGATCGTGGCCGCCTCCTCGATCTCGTCGACAGTGGCCGTGGCGCCGGGGGCGGTGGGCGCCCAGACCGCGCTGGCGCAGGTGGTGCTGGCACCGGTGGCACCGGCCAGCGCGATCACCACCTACACGGTCGGCCAGGCGCTGATCACCACCGCCTGGAACGCGGTCTTCGGCCTCACCATGCTCGCCCGCACGATCGGCTGGAAAGACACCCGGGCGCTGATCCACGTCCACAAGAAGAATGAGGGCGAGGAGGTTCCCGCAGCTGCCGGCGATGCCGGCGCCGTTCCGGTGACAGATCCCCCGCCCGACGCCAACAAGCCCCGCTGGCACGGGTTTCGCCGCCGCCGCCACAAGGACGAGTGACGCTACAGATAGTTGTGCTGGGTCAGCCAGCGCATGGCGAAAAAGCCCCACAGCGGCGGCAGATAGAAGGTGCACACGCGGTAGATCAGCGCCGTCGCCAGCGCCGCCTCCTCTGACATGCCCGCGCCGGTGAGCCCCACCGTGAGCCCGAACTCGGTCACGCCGATACCGCCCGGCACGGGGATGAAGCTGGCAAACAGGGAGACGCTGAGGTTGATCACCAGCAGATCGGCCAGCGAGATGTCCGCCCCCATCCCGCGCGCGATCAGCCCCAGCGCGGTCGCGAACAGCACCTCGGTGGCGAGATTGCCGCCGATCACCAACGCCAGCTTGTTCGAGCCCCGCAGCGACGCCAGCGTGGTGCGCACCTCCGGCCACCATTTGTGCACGCGACTGGTGATCTGGCGCCGAAGCCGGCCGATCAGGGTGAACGCGAGGATGTTGATGATCGCCAACCCGACCAGGATCACGAGCAGCTTCTTGGCGCCCTCGGTGGGCACGTTCATGTCGACCGACAGGTCGGACTGGGAGAAGATCAGGAGCACCACCAAGAGAATTGCCTGGAGCACGGTGCCGGCGAACGAGTCGATCGCGCCGGACGTGACCGCGGAAGCCGGAGGCACGCCCAGCCGCTGGAAGAACCGGATGTTGACGGCCATGCGGGCGAAGTTCGAGGGCAGCGCCAGGTTCATGTAGCTGGTCGCCAGCTGCATGGCGTACACCGGCCCGAACGGGAGCTCGGCGGCCACTGAGCCCATGGTCGAAAGCGACTGGGTCAGCCGCGGCGTCTGGGCGATCACGAAGCCCAGCGCGATCCATGCCCACGAGGCGTCCTGCACGCTCTCGCGCATCTGATCCATGTCGACTCCGCTGACCGCCCCGATGATGGTGGAGGTTGCCAGCAGCAGCAGCGCCAGCTGGATCATCGACCCCCACGTCACCCGCCGCAGCTTGGCCAGCTGCGGCGGCTCGGCCCCCACCAGCTCGGTCGCATCCTGCCGCAGCTTGTTGAGATCGACCTCCGCGGTCTTCAGCTGGCGGCGCAGGGTCGTACCGATGGCGGCCGCCTGGAGAAACGGCAGCAGGGCGGTGATGCCGTCGGCGCCAAGCGATTGGTGCGCCGCCCGCAGCGCCCGCTCGGGAGTCGTCAGAGCGGCTGTGGTCACAAGCAGTCGGGCGTGGTCGGTGGCGATCTGCTCCTCGGAGGGCGCCACGCTGGCAGCCTCGAAGTCGATCAGCCCGACCACGCCGTCGCGCACGACCACGGTGCGCGGGCCGATGCGGACATGGGCGATGCTCGCCTGCCCGAGCATGGTCACCGTGTCCCAGCAGCCGCGCAGCAGCTGGTCGTCCAGCTCGTCGGCCGACAGATCGCCGATCGGACGCCCATTGCCGCGCAGCACCAGCAGCGCATCGTCGTACCCCGACGAGCCGGCAGTCACCACCTGGCGGGTGGGCACCCCGGCGTTCTCGGCCAGCAACGTCACGAAGGCCTCGTGCTCCACCGCCTGGGATCGGCTCACCCGCAGCCCGGGACCGGAGTCGCGGTACCACAGGGTGCGCCAAAGCTTCTCGACCAGCTGGTTGTCGTAGGCGTCGCGGCCGTACACCTTGACCACCAGCGGGAGGCCGTCGGGATCTCGCCCGCGGGCCACGAACGCCCCGGTGTCGCCGCGATCGACTCGCTCCAGATCGCTCGCGGGCACACCCAGCTGCTTGAGCCCGTCGGATACCTCGTCCAGCTCGGGGTAGCCGGCCGACGTGCCGAATGCCAGCCGGATCACGGTGGCTGCGATGACCGCGATCAGCAGCGCCCCCACGTTGCCGCCGGGATTGACGTTATCGGCGAAGAACGCCGCCAGAGCGCCGAGCAACAGCACCCAGCGGGTCAGCCGCTGCAGCGGCCGCGTGAGGTGCGGCGAGATCGCCAGCACCACCACCGCGCTTTGCACCACCCGCACCGCCGGCAGGTTCTTGCCGCTGAACTCACCGCCGATCACCGCGCTCAGCTCCGGCCAGCTCCCGGATGCGATCCGCGCCGCCACGAACGCCAGCAAGACCGCCAGCGCCAGCGACGCCAGTGCCTGCCCGAGCACGATCCGTCTGCGGCGAGCCAGAGCGGTGATCACGAGGATCACCGCCCACAGGCTCAGCAGGTCGAAGAAGAACGCCCACACCGGGTCGAGAAACGACGGTGCGCTGCTGATAAACGTGGCCAACGGGGTTGACGCGTCGCCCACCGGGAAGGCCACCACGACAGCGGCCAGCCCGATCACCGACGGCACCAGCAGCAGCACGTCCGATGCCCGGCGTGAGCGCGGCTGTCCCGGCGATGACGAGTAGAAGCGGATTCCGTGCCGGAATACCCCGGGGGTTACGAGAACGCCGCGCCGTGCGCGTGCGGGGTCGGCGGAGCCGGCCTGTTCGGTCATGACACGGAGTATGCAGACCGGTCAAGACGGCGCCCCGAAATGCCGAACGCCCCCGGGCCTGGTGCGGGCGGGGGCGTTCGACGGAGGAACGACGGCGGGTTAGGAGAGGAAGCCGATGACCGTCTGGATGGTGTTTTGAATCGAGCCGCTGAGCAGAAGCAGAGTGGCCAGCACGGCGAGCGTGATGACCGTCATCAGCACTGCATATTCCGCAGTCGTCTGACCCGACTCCCGACCCGACCCAGCACCGGTGTGCGTTACCTGCTGCATGATGGAAGAACTCCTACCGGATTGGTGTACTTCGACCGTACGCCAAAATCCCAGCTCCGCAAGACCCGCGGGGCGAAATGCTTGTCCCGGTTCAGGGGGCGGGGGTGAGGCCGTGGCGCACCATCACCGCCCCCATGGAGGCGGGGTCAGGTGGGCCGCCCGCCGCCCGCGCCAGGTCGGCCAGCTCGCGGAAGTAGTCCGGGCCGAGAATGCCGGGCGTGACGATGGCGAGCGCGGTGGCGTCGACCTCCCCGGTGTTCTCGAAATGGTGGACGGCTCCACGGGGGATGCACAGCACCTCGCCCTGGGCGACGTCGGTGACGGTTCCCTCGACCGTCCAGGTGAGCACGCCCTCCAACCCGTAGACGGTCTCCTCGTAGCCGTCATGGCTGTGCGCGATCGGCACCCGGGCGCCGGCCGGCACGTCGAACTCGAACACCGCTACCGAGCCGGCGGAGGCCGCGCCCTCGAGCAGGAATCGGATCGACAGCTGGCCCAGATTGATCTCCTCGTGTGTTCCCGTGCTCATGGCGTCCCCTTCTTCGAGATGGTAAAGTCACTTGACTGTACATGACCGAAGACACTTCGTCAAGTCATTTTACTGAATCTCCGATTTCCAGCGAGCCCTTCGGGCCGCCGCTGATCGGCGCCCTGCTGCGAATACCGCTCGATGCCGTCCGACGGCGGATGCTGGAGCGGCTGCACGAGCACGGGTTCGACGACCTCGACGCCGCACATCTGACCGTCCTTCAATATCCCGGCCCCCAGGGCATGCGGCCGTCCGACCTGGCGGTGCAGCTGCGCATCAGCAAGCAGGCGCTCAACTACCTGCTGGGGCAGCTCGAGAGCGGCGGATACATCGAGCGCCGACCCGATCCCGACGATCTGCGCTCCAAGCGGATCGTGCTCACCAAACGCGGCACCAAGGTCGCCCACGTGATCCGCGAGGCCGTGGCCGAGATGGAAGCGACCTGGTCGAAGCAGCTCGGCCCGGAGCGGTTCGAACGGCTGCGCGGCCTCCTGCTCGAGCTCAACCAGCTCGTCTAGCGACATCGCGATGACCGGTAGTAGTGGGCGCAACAGGGCTCGAACCTGTGACCTTCCGCGCGTGAAGCGGACGCTCTCCCAGCTGAGCTATGCGCCCTGGGTTGCGGACAGGATACCGCGATCACCGCCTCTGACGGGCCGCCGGCTAACAGTTGAGCCGCCGCGGTCGATCGGTTGGGTCGCATGTGGGACTCAGCCGGATGACGACACGCAGGAACTTGCTGCTCGGCGCCTTGGGTGGCGTGGCTGCCAACGCCTCGTCGACGCCGGTGCTCGACTCGGCGGTGGCGGCGGCGAAGGTGGCGCCGTTTCTGACCGTCGACTTCACCCGCCGGCGCGACGACGATCACTGGTCCGGTGCATCGGCGCGCTGGTTCACGCGATTCGAGAAGCGGGTACACGTCGCCGGCGGCCGCGGCCGCATCGTGCTGCCCGCACCGCTGGCGTCGGCCGCCGACTCCCAGACCGTGCCGGCGTTCCTGCTGGATCACGACAGCAGCGCTCCGATACAGCGGATCGAGTTCACGATCGACACGCCGCAGGCGCGTCCGGGCGTGATCATCGGCGCCACCAACCTCGAGTCATATCTGGGGGTGACCATCGAGGACACGTCGCTGGTGCTGTCGCGGTTCGAGCGCACCCGCAGGGTGGTGCTGCACCGCGCGGACGTGCCGCAGCTCGCACAGTGGCACGTCCACGCGCTCGAGGTGCGGGTGGAGCATGACCGCATTCTCGCCCGGATGGGCCGAGCCGGCTCGCTGCCGGGCACCTACCAGCTCGACATCCGAATCCGGGTCTCCCCGGGGATGCCCGGGGTGCTGATGCTGGCCGAGCCGCCGATGGGGGCGAGCGAGCTCGCGCTGCTGCGCTACAAGCTTGGCGGCCCGCGCGGGACGACCACGCCGGTGCGGGAGACGTACCTGCTCTCGGGGACACCGAGTGGGTCGACCGTGGATGTCCGAGTCGGCACCGAGCGGGCGGCAGAGGTGCTGGTGGAGTCGTCGCGCGACCCCGGATTTCTGACCGGCGTCCAGCGCGCCGCCGCGGTCACCACCGCCGCACCGACGTTCACGACCAAGACCACGCTCGAGGTCGGCTGCGGGCGTGTGGTGGCGAGCCGCGCTGACCGACCCGGTCTCCGGTGCCCGCAGCACCACCGCCGTCCAGAGCGTGACCGCCGTCGACCTCTCCCGGCCGCTGGTGCTGGGAGCCGCCAGCTGCGCCCAGCTCTGGAACGCCGCCGGCTACCACGGCCTCACCCGGTTCAGGCAAGAGGCCGCGCTGACGGAGCCGGCGATGCTCGTGTATCAGGGGGACTTCGGGTATCCGTCCAACTCCGTGAACAGCTGCCTGCGCCAGCAGCCCGACTTCTACCTCGATCGCATCACCCGCTTCCTGCGGTCGCCCGACTTCATCGCCCTGCGGGCAGCAATGCCGGTGGGGTTCACGATGGACGACCACGAGTACGGCCCCCAGAACAACGCCGATCGCACCACCCTCCACCCATGGACGATTGATCTTTGGAACTCCCTGCACGCCGATCCCAGCGCCACCGGATACATGGACTGGCGGCTCGGCGACGTGCACTGCCTGACGCTCGACGGCCGCCGCTACTGCGACCCCGTCCACACTCCCGAGTCGCCCGCCAAGACCAAGCTCGGCCCTGTCCAGAAACAGTGGCTGCGGGGCATCCTCGAGCGCAGCGATGCCCGGCTGTTTGTGATCTTCTCGGCCGACATCTTTGCCTCCCGGGGGGAGGGCCGCCCCCAGGTCGACTGCTGGTGGTACGGCTGGAAGCAGGAGTACGCCGAGCTGATGATGCTGTTCCACGACGTCCAGCTCGAAGGCCGGCGGGTGGTCATCCTCAGCGGCGACGCCCACGGTCAGCGCATCCACCACCACCCCGACCCGGCCCAGCGCGAGCGGGCAGGATCGGTGGTCGAGTTCATCTGCGCCGGCCTGCGCGCCCGCTCCTGGTCGATGGAACATCAGCCCGACCCCACCGTCGACCCCAGCCGCCGGGTGGAGGGCAAGAGCGGCCTGGGCATGATCACGATCGATCCACCGCAGTCGCCGGGGCGCACGATCACCCTGCGCAGCATCAACGGCGACGACGGCCCGCTCGACCTGTTCCCGCCTCTGAGGCTGTCGTTCACCCCGTGAGATAACGTTGCCGGTCCACGGTGACAGTTGACCGCGAGAAACAGGTGGCCGCCGAGGCGGCAGCAGAGGTCGTCGAGGACGGCATGATCGTCGGGCTGGGTACGGGCTCGACCGTCGCCCACCTGCTCCCCGCGCTGGCCCGCCGGCAGCTGAAGATCACCTGCGTGGCCACCTCCCCCGCAACCGCCCAGATCGCAACCGGACTGGGGATGCAGGTGTTCCCGTTCGCCGGGCCGGATGCGCCACGACGGCTCGACATCGCCATCGACGGCGCCGACCAGGTCGACCCCGACGGCTGGGCGATCAAGGGCGGCGGGGCGGCCCACACCCGCGAGAAGACTGTCGCCGCGGCCGCCGATCGCTTCGTGATCATCGTTTCGTCCGACAAGATGGTTGATCGGCTCGGACCGCCCGTGCCGCTGGAGCTGCTGGCATTCGGTCTGAACGCGACCCTGGCGCGGCTGGGCGCGGTCGAGCTGCGCGACGTGCCGCTCAGTCCCGACGGTGGGGTGATCGCCGACTACCTCGGCCCGTTCGACGACCCCGCCCTGCTCGCCGCCGAGCTGTCACAGGCGGTGGGCGTGGTCGATCACGGGCTGTTCCCGCGAGCGATGGTGTCCGAGGTGGTCGTCGGCCGGGGCGATCAGGCCGAGCGGATTCCGGTCAGCGGTCAGCTCTGACCAGCGGCGGCAGCGTCGGCGATGATCACCGCATGCTCGGCCTCCACCCGCCCCCCGGGGATGGAGCGGTCGCCGGCGCGGAGCTTTGCCAGCGCCTCCACCTTGTCGCCGCCGGTCACCAGCCACATCACCTGCACGGCCCGGTTCAGCACCGGATAGGTCAGCGTCATCCGGCGGCGGCCCATGTAGGGCAGGGTGACGCCCACGTCGCGGTCGGTCACGTCCAGCACCGGATCGCCCGGCACCAGCGAGGCGGTGTGCCCGTCCGGCCCCAGCCCCAGGTGGATCAGGTCGAACCGCGGCGGCAGGCTCGCGGCATACTCGGCCGCAGCCTGATCGATGTCGTGCTCGCGCTCGACCGGCATCGCCCGCACGCCGCCATCCGCCTCCGCAGGCAGGCTGTCGAGCAGGTGGGTGAGGTTTCGGTCGGGATCGCCGGCCGGGGCGACTCGCTCGTCCACCTGGTAGAAGACGCACTGCGCCCACGGCATCTCCTCGTCGGCCAGCTCGGCGAACATCGCCCAGGGAGTGTGGCCGCCGCTGACCGCGAAGCTGAACTGACCGTGATCGGCCACCGCCGCCCGTGCCTTCCCGGCCACGAAGTCGGCTGCCCGGCGGGCGACCGCCGCCGGGTCGGCCAGCACCTCGATCGCGGGCCCGATGCTCACGCCGGCTTCTCGTCGTGGCCGCCGAACTGCTTGCGCATCGCCGACAGCACCTTGTCGGCGAAGTCGTCAGCCCCCCGCGAGGCAAACCGCGAGTACAGCGCGGTGGTCAGCACCGGGGCCGGGATGCCTTCCTCGATGGCCGCGATCGACGTCCATCGTCCTTCGCCCGAGTCCGACACCCGACCGGCGAACTCCGCCAGCGTGGGCGACTCGAACAGGGCCTGCGCGGTGAGATCGAGCAGCCACGACCCGACCACGCTGCCGCGCCGCCACACCTCGGCCACCTCGGTGGTGTCGATCTCGTACTGGTAGTACTCGGGCCGCTCCAGCGGCGAGGTCTCGGCGTCGGCCTCACGCGTGCGCTTGCCCACATCGGCGTTCTTGATGATGTTGAGGCCCTCGGCGTAGGCCGCCATCAGGCCGTACTCGATGCCGTTGTGCACCATCTTGACGAAGTGCCCCGCGCCGTTCGGCCCGCAGTGCAGGAAGCCCTGCTCGGCCTGGCTGGGCTGGCCGGTTCGGCCGGGCGTCCGCGGCGCCGAGTCGACGCCGGGCGCGACCGAGGCGAAGATCGGGGAGAGCCGCTGGACGACCTCGTCCTCACCGCCGATCATCAGGCAGTAGCCGCGCTCCAACCCCCAGACTCCGCCACTGGTACCGCAGTCGATGTGGTGGATGCCCTTCTCCCGCAGCGCGTTCGCGTGCCGGATGTCGTCGTGGTAGTGGGTGTTGCCGCCGTCGATGATGACGTCGCCGGAGTCCAGTGCGTCGGCCAGCATCGAGATCGTCTTGTCGGTGATATCGCCTGCAGGCACCATCACCCACACCGCCCGTGGTCGCTCCAGCTTGGCCACGAACTCCTCGACGGTGGTGGCACCCCCGCCCCCGTCGGCTTCCAGCGCGGCCACCGCATCGGCGCTCACGTCGTAGCCAACACATCGGTGCCCGTCTGCCATCAGCCGCCGCACGATGTTCGATCCCATCCGCCCGAGTCCCACCATACCCAGCTGCATCGGATTGTCCGTCATCTTGAGAGCTCCTGTTCGAGGTAGACACAGACATTAGTAGGATGCAGCGGTGCCGGCAGGGGAGACAGCAAGCGCACCACCCGCAGCCGACGCCCTGGTGGTGTTCGGAATCAGCGGCGACCTCGCACGCAAGATGACGCTCAAGTCGCTCTACCTGCTGGAGCGACGCGGAATGCTCGACTGCCCGGTGATCGGCGTCGCCCGTGAGCGATGGACGGACGAGCACCTCCGGCAGCACGCGTTGGAGGCGGTCAAAGCGTCCGGTGTGCCGTTCTCGAAGAAGGTGTTCGAGCGGTTTGCGGCGCGGCTCAGCTACGTCGCCGGCGACTTCTCCCGGGTGACGACCTATCGCAAGCTGAAGACCAAGCTGCGGGGCGTCTCGAACCCGGTGTTCTACCTCGAGATCCCGCCGTTCCTGTTTGCCGGAGTGGTCGAGCACCTGCACGACGCCGGGCTGACCGAGGACGCGCGGGTGGTGGTGGAGAAGCCGTTCGGCCACGACTACGCGTCGGCCTGCGCCCTCAACGACGAGCTGCGCAAGCTGCTGACCGAGGATCAGCTCTACCGGATCGACCACTTCCTGGGAAAGATGTCGGTCGAGGACATCATGTACCTGCGGTTCGCCAACACCATGCTCGAGCCGATCTGGAACCGGCAGTTCATCTCGTCGGTGCAGATCACGATGGCGGAAAGCTTCGGCGTGGATGACCGGGGCAGCTTCTATGAGCCTGTCGGAGCGCTGCGCGACGTCGTTCAGAACCACCTGATGCAGGTGCTGGCGCTGGTGGCCATGGAGCCGCCGGCCGGTGTCGGGCACGACGTGATCGCAGACCGCAAGCGCGACGTGTTCCTGGCCATGCCCAGCGCCGACCCCGCCAGGTACGTGCGCGGCCAGTACGACGGGTACCTCGACGTCAAGGGGGTGGCTCCGAACTCGACCACCGAGACGTTCGCGGCGCTGCGGCTCGAGGTCGACAACTGGCGCTGGAACGGCGTGCCCTTCTACATCCGCGCCGGCAAGGCCATGGCCGAGACGGTGACCGAGGTGCGGGTGGTGTTCCGGCACGCGCCCAAGCTGGCCTTCGCCGGCAGCCGCTGGCGACACCCCGACCCCAACAACCTGGTGCTGCGAGTCGGCCCCAAACCGGGTGCCAGCATCTGGCTGCAGAGCAAGCGGCCGTCGTCACCCGGCCTCCACTCCGTGCACCTGGACATGGACTTCGCTGAAGAGGGCGGCGAGGGGCCGACACCGTACGAGCAGCTCCTGAGCGGAGCCATGCACGGCGATCGCAGCCACTTCATCCGCGAGGACGCGGTGGAGGAGACTTGGCGGATCGTGCAGCCCCTGATCGACGAGCCGCCCCCGGTGGACAGCTACAAGCCCGGCTCGTGGGGACCGGCGTCCGCCGAGAAGATGCTGGCCCACCGCGGCGGCTGGCACGAGCCGTGGCTTCCCGAATGACCGTGGAGAGGACGACGTAGATGGGCATCACCCCGCGAGTCGGCGAAGAGGTCACGCTCAAGCTCCCAGGCACCGACCACCGCGTCGTGATCGTGGGGTCGGGCTTCGGCGGGCTGTTCGCGGCGAGGTTCCTGCGCGGCGCGTCGATCGAGGTGACGCTGATCGATCGCACCAACCACCACCTGTTCCAGCCGCTGCTGTACCAGGTCGCGACCGGGATCCTGTCGGCCGGGGCGATCGCGCCGGCGACCCGCGATGTCTTGCGAAACCACAAGAACATCGAGGTCGAGATGGGTGACGTGACCGGATTCGACCTGGACGCCAAGCGGGTCACGGCCACCCGCCCCGACGGGCGGGTGGTGGTGCACGAGTACGACAGCCTGATCGTGAGCGCCGGCGCCGGCGGCTCGTACTTCGGGCATGAGGAGTTCGCCGAGTTCGCGCCCGGCATGAAGACGCTGGCCGACGCGCTCGATCAGCGCGCCCGCATCTTTGGCGCCTTCGAGATGGCCGAGCTCGAGGAGGATCCCAAGCGCCGGGCGGAGTGGCTGACGTTCGTGGTGGTCGGCGGCGGGCCGACGGGAGTCGAGATCGCCGGGCAGATCGCAGAGCTCTCACGGCGCACGCTGAAGAACAACTACCGCCACTTCAACCCCAAGAACGACGTGCGAGTGCTGCTGTTCGACGGCGGCAAGGAGGTGCTGGCGACCTTCGGCGACAAGCTGTCGGGGATCGGCCGCAAGGAGCTGGAGGCCACCGGCGTTGAGGTGCACACCGAGTCGATCGTGACGCACGTGGACGGCGATCACGTCGAGGTCAAGGGACCGAACGGCTCGGTCGAGCGGTACGCCGCCAAGACCAAGATCTGGGCGGCCGGCGTCCAGGCGTCACCGCTGGCCAAGGCGCTGGCCGACGAGGCCGGCGCCGAGTGCGACCGCAGCGGCCGGATCAAGGTGCAGCCGGACTGTTCGGTGCCCGGCTATCCCGAGGTGTTCGCGGTCGGGGACATGATGAACTTCGAGGATCTGCCCGGGGTGGCCGAGGTGGCGATGCAGTCGGGCATCCACGCCGCCCGCACGATCAAACGGCGGGTGGCGAACAACGCCGAGCCGCAGCCGTTTGTCTACCGCGACCTGGGCAGCATGGCCGCCGTCTCCCGCCGGCGGGCGATCGTGAGCTTCAGGGGCAGGCGCTTCTCCGGGTGGTTGGGCTGGATGATGTGGATGTTCGTCCACCTGACGTTCATGACCGGCTTCCGCGGCCGGTTCGCAGCCGCGTGGTCGTGGTTCTTCAGCTTCGTCGGCCACCGACGGGGCCAGCGGGCGCTGACGATCACCAAGATCGGCGACGCCCCGGATCAGACGCCCGAGCCACCGCCGCCCGACGACGACGAGGACTCCCCAACCGAGGCCCCCACCAAGGACCTTGAATAATTGGTGCCAGGCACCAATTATTCATCCGGATAGCGCTCGAACGATTCCAGCCAGCAGTTGCGGATGATCGTGCGCAGCACCGACTCGTCGATGTCGGAGAGGCGCTTGATGTACAGGCACGCCCTGCCGGTGGAGTGGGGACCCAGCCGGGCGAGCAGCCGGTCGTAGTCGTCCGGCTGGAACATGGCATAGATGGTGAGGTTGCGCGCCCGGTCGGCGAACCCGATGCGCATGGCGTCGCCCTCGCGGCCCGAGGCGTACACGTAGTGGTACGTGCCGAAGCCGACCATCGAACCGCCCCAGTCGGCCGGCTCCACACCGGTCTCCTCGCGCATGATCTGCTCCACCCGCCGGGCGTCTTCGCTGCTCACCTGAGCGATCGGTAGCGCCGGATCAGCGCGTTGGTGGAGCTGTCGTGATCCAGCTCCGGCTCGGTCTGACTGAGCAGCTCGGGCACGATCCGCTTGGCCAGCACCTTGCCCAGCTCCACCCCCCACTGGTCGAACGAGTCGATCCCCCACACCGTCCCCTGGGTGAACACGCTGTGCTCGTACAGCGCGATCAGCGTCCCCAGCGAATACGGCGTCAGCTCCTCCACCAGGATCACGTTGGTCGGCCGGTTGCCCTGCATCACCCGGTGAGGGATGACGTCCTCGGCCGTGCCCTCGGCCCGCACCTCGGCCTCGGTCTTGCCGAAAGCCAGCGCCTCCGCCTGGGCGAAAACGTTCGACATCAGGATGTCGTGATGGTCGCCCAGCGGGTTGTGGGTCTTGCCAAACCCGATCAGGTCGACCGGGATCAGCGCTGTTCCCTGGTGGATCAGCTGGTAGAAGCTGTGCTGGCCGTTGGTCCCGGGCTCACCCCAGAAGACCGCGCCGGTGTCGTAGTCGACCGGCCGCCCGTCCACCGTCACGTGCTTGCCGTTGGACTCCATGGTCAGCTGCTGGAGGTATGCCGGGAACCGCTTCAGGTACTGGTTGTAGGGCATCACCCCAACCGTCTGGGCGCCGAAGAAGTCTCGGTACCACACCGCCAAAAGGCCCATCACCACCGGCAGGTTGTGCTCGAACGGCGCGGTTCGGAAGTGCTCGTCCATCGCATGGAAGCCGTCCAGCAGCGCACGGAAGTTGTCGGGCCCGACCGCGATCATGGTCGACAGCCCGATCGCCGAATCCATCGAGTAGCGCCCGCCGACCCAGTCCCAGAAGCCGAACATGTTGTCGGTGTCGATCCCGAACTCGGCCACGCCGGCAGCATTGGTGGAGACCGCGACGAAGTGCTTGGCCACCGCCTGCTCGTCGCCCAGCGCGGCCAGCGACCACTCCCGCGCCGAGTGGGCATTGGTCATCGTCTCGAGCGTGGTGAACGTCTTGGACGACACGATGAACAGCGTCTCGTCCGCACTGAGGTCACGCGTGGCCTCGGCGAAGTCGGTGGAGTCGACATTGGACACAAACCGGAAGATGAGCTCCCGCCGGCTGAAGTACCGAAGCGCCTCGTAGGCCATCACCGGACCCAGGTCGGATCCGCCGATGCCGATGTTGACGACGTTTCGGATTGGCTTGCCGGTGTGCCCGCGCCACTCGCCCGATCGCACCCGCTGGGCGAACGCCGCCATGCGGTCGAGCACCTGGTGCACCTCGGCGACCACGTCCACACCGTCGACCGTGAGGCCGGCCGAGCGCGGCAGCCGAAGCGCCGTGTGCAGCACCGAGCGGTTCTCCGACACGTTGATGCGGTCGCCGCGGAACATCGCGTCGATGTGCTCGCGCAGGCCCGATTGCTCGGCAAGCGCAACCAACAGCGCCACGGTCTCTGCGGTGATGCGGTTCTTGGAGTAGTCCAGGTAGAGGCCCACGGCGTCCGCCGTCAGCCGCTCACCACGGTCGGGATCGGCTGCGAACAGCTCGCGCAGGTGCTGGCGGGAGATCTGCTCGTGGTGGCGCTCGAGCGCCTTCCAGGCGGGTCGGTCGCGCAGCGGGGTCGGTACCTCGTCGGCCATCGGGAAGACACTAGATGATTGACCGATATCTTCCGCGCGCCTGGCCGCTGCGGGAGGTGTGTGGTTTTCCAAGCGTTGGTGGTGGCTGCGGCTGCGAACCGTCGTCTCGCTGTGTCCAATACTCAGGGTATTGGAGCTCCCTGCGTCCTTGCGAGACTCGGTTCTCGCCCGCTCGCGATCTGCGTAATCGCAGATCACTCGCGACCGGCGCAAGGCTCCGCCTTGCACCTGGGACACCACGGAGATATCGGTCAATCATCTAGTAGACTCGCACGGGATGGCGCTCGGATACTCACAGCCGCTGTACGTGCTCGCGTTCGACCACCGGGGCTCGTTCCAGTCGAAGCTGCTCGGCATCCCCGGGACGCCAACCGACGAGGAGGTGGCCAAGATCCTCCGGGCCAAGCAGGTGATCTACGCCGGGTTCCTGCGGGCCTACGAAGGTGAGAGCGACCGGGAGGGCCTCGGCATCCTGGTCGACGAGCAGTTCGGCAGCGAGGTCGCACGGGCCGCACGGGAGCTGGGCGTGGCGGTTGCGGTGCCGGTCGAGAAGAGCGGGCAGAACGAGTTTGACTTCGAGTACGGCGAGCAGTTCGGCGAGCACATAGAAGCACTCGACCCGACCTTCTCGAAGGTGCTGGTGCGCATGAACGTCGAGGGCGACCGCGAGATGAACCGGCGCCAGACCGAGCGACTGGCACGCCTGGGCGACTGGCTGCACGAACACGACCGCAAGTACCTGTTCGAGCTGATAGTGCCCGCCGAGCCGCATCAACTGGCCCAGGTGAACGGCGATGCCGACCGCTACGACCGCGAGCTGCGGGCCGGCCTGATGATCGACGCCATCGTTGAGCTCCAAGCCGGGGGAGTCGAGCCCGACATCTGGAAGATCGAGGGCTTGGACACCACCGACGACTGCGACCGGGTGGCCCGTGCAACCCGGGCCGGCGGAGCTCGCGATCACGTGCACTGCGTGGTGCTGGGCCGCGGCGGGAACGAGCAGAAGGTGATTCACTGGCTCCAGACCGGTGCGGTCACCCCCGGCTACTCAGGCTTTGCGGTGGGCCGCACGATCTGGTGGGACGCGCTCACCGGGTGGCTCGAGAACGGCGACGACGACGCCGCGGCGGAGGCCATCAGCGCCGTCTACCGACGGCTGCTGGACGCCTACCGCGCAGCCGCGCAGTAGCAATTATCCGAGTCCCACAGCGGCCAGAGCCTCGTGAGCGCATGCCTCGTCCTGCGCGCCGGTGCCCCCGCTGACACCCACCGCTCCGCACAGCTGCCCGTCGGTGAACACCGGCAGCCCGCCGGCGTAGACAACGATTCGGCCGTCGGAGGTGGTGTTGAAACCCCAATCGTCACCGCCCGGCTGCGTGCTCGACATGAACTCCCCGGTTGGGGTCTGCCACAACACCGCGGTGTGGGCCTTGTCGACCGCAAGCTTCATCGCGCCGAGGGCGGCGCCGTCCATCCGCACGCTCGCGATCACGTGACCGCCCGGGTCTGTCACGGCCGCCGCCACGGCCAGAGCCTGCGCTGCGGCGGCCTGCCGAACAGCCTCCAATACCCGCAGCGCCAGCTCCAAACCGATCTCCCGCCGATCAACAATTCCGTCGCTCATGCCTCGCTCCTTGTCGTCAGGTGCCGGAATCAACGTACCAGCCACACGTCAGATCAGGGGTGTGCAGGCGCCGCCCGAACCCGGGGCTAAACTTCTGCGGCAGCGGCGATCAACTCGGGTTAGAGTTACGCGCAACGGGTTGGGGTATCTCGCGGGCGACGGTCGTCGCAGCAGTTACTCCCAGGGAGGGTCGTAGTTTGAAGACGCATTCGGTTCGGGAGTCGTTTCGCGACTCGATGAACAACCAGAGCCATCTGATTCTGCCGGTGGTCCTGGCCGCAATCGCGTTGACAGGCATCGGATTTGCAATCGCGGCGCTGGTGGGCACCGGCTCAGAAGCCTCGAGCTCGCCTGGCCCCCAGACAATCACGATCAAGTCGACCATCCAGGGGAGCAATACGACCGTGTCCAAGGTCGTAACCCACAAGAAGGTGCTGAAGGGCAAAGTCGTCACCAGGAACGGCACCGTAACGACGCTGCCAGGGGCAACCGTGTTCGGCACGGTCACCACCCCGGGCCGCAATGTCACCAACACGCGCACGACCACCTCAACGCGTACCGTCTCAGGGCCGACCGCGACCGTATTCAGCACCGTCACCAGCCCGCCGGTGCTAAGCACGGTGTTCCAGACGATCACCAACACGGTGACCAACACGGTCACGCTGCCCGCGAGCACCATCACTGTCACCAGCGGGCCCTAGCTCCGCTAGCGCAACTCGTTCACCAGCGGAGTGAGGTCAGGTGCCGGCGGCTCGCCGTCGCGATGCCGCGGCAGGTTCGCGCGGACGAGATCGTACGCGGCCCGGGTCCCGGTGCCGAGCTCTCCCACTCGCTCGCGGAGATCGACCGCCTGGGCCGCGCAGTACATCTCGGTGGCGGCGATGAACCGCGCGAGCTCGGTCAGCTCGTGCAGCCGTCGCGCCGCCACGGGCGTTGGGATCACTCGATCCTCGATACCCTCGGCGATCGAACTGGTGGGCGATTCGAGCGTCGCCGGCATCGCCAGCAGCCGCACCTCGGCGGCCGCCGCGGCCGCCCCGTAGACGACGATCGCAAGCCCGTCGCCGCTCGAGCCGTCGTCGCTGCGAAGCCCTGTGGGAAGGCCGCTGAACGCCGAGTGCACCAGCTTCTGGGAGCGCTCGCAGGACGCGGTGGCGACGTGCGCGAGCGCCAGTCGCAGGTAGTCCAGCGCGACTCCGTAGGGCACCGAATCGAAGTTCCCGTTCGAGAGCGCCCGCCCATCGGGCGTGATGCACGGGTTGTCGTGCGAGGACACCAGCTCGGCCTCGACCAGCATGCGGGCGTGCCCGAACGCAACCCGCCCGGCGGCATGCGTCTGTGGCACCACACGCATGGTCAGAGGATCTTGGAGCTCGCGATGCAGGCTGCCCTTGAGCAGCTTGCCGTTGGCCAGCAGCGCCCGCAGCCGCTCGATCGACTGCTCGAGGCCCGGCACCGGCCGAGCCTCGGACACCGCCGGATCGAGCGCCTGGACGTTGCCGAGCATTCCCTCGAACGTCAGCGCGGCGGCCTGATCGAAGCTGACCAAGAGGCGGTCGACGGCCGCCACCGCCAGCGCAGCGGAGCCCAGGGAGAAGGCGTTGGAGTTGACGAAGGCAAGCGCCTCCTTGGCGTCGGGACGCCACGGCTCGAGGCCCAGCCGGTTGAGCTCGGCAGCCCACTCCCCGGTGCCGGTGAGCGCCTCGGCGATGTCGGCCAGCGGGCCCAGGTCGGACTGTCCCAGCGACCCCACCGTGCGCGCCCGCGGCGCCAGTCCGGCGTTCAGCGCCGCCACCAGCAGATCGGCCAGCGACTCGCGCACTCCCGACCGGCCACGTGCAAACCCGGCCAGCTGCGCCAACAGAGCGGCCCGCACGACCGCTGCGCGGACGTTGACTCCGGTGCCGGTGCGGTGCGACAGCAGCAGCAGCCGGTTGAAGTCGGCCTGCTCATCGGCCCCCACCGCGACCCGCTTCATCGCACCCACGCCGGTGGTCAGCCCGTACACCTGCCCGCCGTCGGCCAGCAGTTGCTCGGTGGCTGCACGGCCCGCTGCGATCCGTTCGCGGGCCGCAGCTGCCAGCTCCACCGGCCGCTGTTGGTAGGCGACCGCCGCCACCTGCTCGAGCGTGAGCGCGTTGTCGAGCACCAGCCGCTGATCAGCTCCCGCGCTCAATCTCCCAGCTCCTTGCGGCGTACCGTCACGTACTCCTCCAGCTCAGCCTCGAGCGCCCCGTCGATCGGTGGCTTCTCGTAGCTCTCGAGCGTGTCGCGCCAGATCTGCGACGCCCGCGCCGCGGCGTCCAGCCCACCGCGCTTCTGCCACCGTTCGTAGTTGTCGGTGGACGACAGCAGCGGACGATAGAAGCAGTCCCGGAAGCGCTCCAAGGTGTGCACCGCGCCCAGGAAGTGGCCGCCGTGTCCGACCTCCTGATGGGCACCGTAGGCGAGGCTGTCCTCGTCCACCTCGAGCGGCCGGAACTCAGACTGGAGCACCCGCAGCATCTCGATGTCGACGATGAACTTCTCAAACGACGCCACCAGCCCCGACTCGAGCCACCCGGCCGCATGCGGCACGTAGTTGGCGCCGGCCATGAACGCCGGCAGCATGGTGTTGAGTCCCTCGTATGCGGCCTGGGCGTCAACCGTCTGGCTGGAGGTCAGAAAGCCGCCGCCGGCCCGCCACGGCAGGCCGAACCGGCGCGCGATCTGCCCCGAGCAGAAGAGCCCTGTGGCCGACTCGGGCCCACCGAAGCCGGGTGACCCGGACTGCATGTCGGTGTGCGACAGGAACGATCCCAGGATCACCGGCGCGCCCGGCCTGATCAGTTGGGTCAGCACCAGCCCGGCCAGCGACTCGGCCGTCTGCTGGACGAGCGCGGCCGGCACCGAGGCCGGGGCCATCGCACCCATCAGCAGAAACGGCGTGATCACGGTCACCTGCCCGGCGGCGGCGTAGATCATCATGGCGTCCAGCATGCGCGTGTCGTAGCGAAGCGGCGAGTTGACGTTGATCACGCCGTACACCGCTGGGCCCGCTTCCAGGCCGCCGCGCGAGCGCATCACCATGTCGGTCACCGCCATCGAGTCGCGAGCCGCCTCCGACGTGATCACCGCGCCCTGATACGTGCGATCGGTCAGCGTCGTCACCGCCAGCAGCATGTCCAGGTGGCGGGAGTCGAGGGGGATGTCGTTGGGCTCGCAGCACAGCCCGCCGGGGGTGTCCAGCTGGTCGAAGCTCTGGCTGAGCTTGCACAGCTCGGTGAAGTCGGCCAACGTGCCCTCGCGCCGCTCGTCTCCCTTGCGCACGAACGGCGGCCCCTGCGTGGGGGCGAAGAACATGTACCTGCCGCCGACGTGGACATTGCGAGCCGGGTTGCGCGCGGCCAGCTCGAACTCACTGGGCGCCGCCGCCACCTGCTCGAGCACGAACTCGGGGTCGAGCTTGACCACCGAGTCTTCGACCCGCTGCCCGGCACGGCGGAAATGCTCGAGGGCGTCCTCGTGCAGAAACTCCACCCCGATCTCGGAGATCAGCCGCCGCCAGCCCCGTTCGAGCACCTCCATCGCCTCGGGCGACAAGATGTCGTAGTGGGGCATCTGATTGTCGAGCACGGGCCGAAGGTTGGCATGCCGTCGTCCCCCTGGCAACTTGTTACCGTGCACGGCGATGGACGAGCCGGTTGAACTTTGGACTGACGGTGCCTGTTCGGGGAATCCCGGGCCGGGCGGCTGGGCGGCGATCCTGCGCAAGGGCGATCGCGTCAAGGAGCTGGCGGGAGGCGATCCGCAGACCACCAACAACCGCATGGAGCTGCAGTCGGTGATCGAAGGACTGCGCGCGCTGAACCGGCCGGTGGACGTGGTCGTGCACCTCGACTCGAGCTATGTCGAGTCGGCGTTCACCAAGGGCTGGATCGACACCTGGAGGGCAAACGGGTGGCGCACGTCCAGCAAGCAGCCGGTCAAGAATCAGGATCTGTGGGAGCAGCTGATCGCCGAAGTGGCCAAGCACCGGGTCAGCTGGACGCTGGTGAAAGGCCATGACGGCGTCGAGCTGAACGAGCGGGCCGACGAGTTGGCCGTGGCCGCCCGCGATCTGGCGGCCGGGCTCACCGCATGAGCTCCACCGTGGCCATCGAGGCCGACCAGCTGGTCAAGACCTACAAGCCCGATGTGCGCGCCCTCAACGGGCTCAGCTTCAGCGTCGATGCGGGCACCGTGTTCGGCCTCCTGGGGCCGAACGGTGCGGGCAAGTCGACGGCGGTCAAGGTGCTGACCACGCTGGCCCGCCCGGATTCCGGCGGCGCCCGCGTGGCCGGGCTGGACGTACTGTCCGACGCCGCCAAGGTGCGCCACCTGATCGGGGTGGTGGCCCAGCGCTCGGGAGTCGACCGGGAGCTGACGGGGCGCGAGAACCTCACCTTGCAGGCCCAGATCCACGGCATGGGCAAGGCGGCCGCCCGGCCGCGGATCGATGAGCTGCTGAGCCAGTTCGGGTTGGCGGACGCGGCCGACCGTATCAGCCGCGGCTACTCGGGCGGGATGCAGCGGCGCCTCGACATCGCCACCGCGCTGGTGCACCGGCCCCAGGTGCTGTTCCTGGACGAGCCCACCACCGGCCTCGATCCCGAGGTGCGCGCCGGCATGTGGGACGAGATCGCCCGGCTGGCCAAGAACGAGGGCATCACCGTGCTGCTGACCACGCACTACCTCGAGGAGGCCGACAATCTGGCCGCCAACCTCGCGATCGTCGACCGCGGGACGGTGGTTGCCTCGGGCACACCGGAGCAGCTCAAGGGAGAGCTGCACGGCGACGCCATCCACGCCGAGCTGGTCGAGTCCGCCTCCGAGCAGGCGGTTGCCGAAGCGCTGGTGCCGGTGGCCGGCGTGCAGGAGGTCCAAAGCGACGGCCGCCGTGTGCGCGCACGCGTCGCCCATGGGGCGACCGCGGTGCCGGCGGTGCTGGCGGCGCTGGAGGCGGGCGGGATGACGGTCGCGTCGGTGACGGTCTCGCGCCCGTCGCTGGACGACGTCTACCTGCGTCACACCGGCCGCGCATACGCCGATGCCGATGCCGAGGGCGAGGCCGCCGCGTGACCGGGCTGCGCCACTCGCTGATCATGACCCACCGCGGATTGCTGTCGCTGCTGCGCCAGCCCTGGTGGATCGGCGTCAGCCTGATGCAGCCGGTGGTGTGGCTGGTGCTCTACGGCGCGCTGTTCAAGCGGGTGGTCGATATCCCCGGCTTCCACTCCACCTCCTACATCCAGTTCCTGGCGCCGGGCGTGGTGATGATGACCGCGCTGTTCGGCGCCGGCTGGGGCGGCATGAGCATGATCTCCGACATCGACCGGGGCGTGGTCGACCGGTTCCTGATGTCGCCGGTGCACCGCGGCTCGATCATCGCCGGGCGGGTGCTCCAGAGCGTGTTTTCGATCGTGATCCAGTCGATCATCATCGTGGCGCTGGCGCTGATCCTGGGCGGGCGCTTCCCCAACGGCGTGCTCGGGATCGTGGTGCTGATCGTGGTGGCGTCGCTGCTGGGTGCGTCCTTCGCCGCGATCTCGAACGGGATCGCGCTGCTGGCGCGGCGAGAGGAGACGCTGATCGCCGTCATGAACTTCATCCTGCTGCCGTTGACGTTCCTCTCGGCCGCGTTCATGCAGCAGGATCTGATGCCCAGCTGGATGCAGTCGGTGGCGACCTTCAACCCGGTCAACTGGGCCGTCCAGGCCGGGCGGGCGGCGGTGCTTCCGCACACGGACTGGTCGATGGTTGCCCAGCGGACCGGGTTGCTGGTGGTGCTCTTGGTGATCTGCAGCGCGTTTGCGACCAGGGCGTTTCGGTCGTATCAGCGCTCGGTGTAGCTGGATGATTTCTGCTAGCTGACCTCGCGCAGATGCCCGGTCTCGACCTCGTACACGAAGCCGCGCACCGAGTCCTTCTTGGGGATGAACGGGTTGGCCTTGATCCGGGCGATCGACTGCCTGACGTTGTCGTCGAGGTCAGAGAACGTCTCGCAATCCCAGTCCGGCGTAACGCCGGTGTCAGCCTGAAGCGTGGCCTTGAACTCGGAGTCGGTGAAGGTCAGCATGCCGCAATCGGTGTGATGGATCAGCACGATCTCCTCGGTGCCGAGCAGCCGCTGGCTGATCGCAAGCGAGCGGATCTCGTCGTCGGTGATCACGCCGCCGGCGTTCCGGATCACGTGCGCGTCGCCCTCCTCGAGCCCCAGCAAGGCGTACGGATTCAGGCGCGCGTCCATGCACGCGACGACCGCGAGCTTGCGGCCGGGCGGCATGGGCAGATCGCCCTTGTCGAAGGTCGCTTCGTAGCTCTTGGCGTTCTCGAGCAGCTCATCGGTAACTGACATCGCACCCTCCGGGGATCGGCGTTGTCGCCGAGGCCCAAAAGCCCCAGCAATTCACTGGGGTATATCACAGCTTGGATCCAAGCTGTGAGGGTTGGGACGCGATCGAAACCAGCGGAGAGGGCGGGATTCGAACCCGCGAACGAGGAAACCCCCGTTACGCGATTTCCAGTCGCGCTCCTTAAGCCAACTCGGACACCTCTCCAGGCCCAGCAAGTATGCCACCCACTTGCCAGGCGGTGCCCGGTTCGGGGAGACTATGGGCCCCATCACCGACATAGAGGTGAGCATGCCCGACGAGCGAATCGACATTCTGCGCAAAGTGTCCCTGTTTGATGGTCTTTCTGACAAAGAGCTCGGCGCCATCGCCAAGGCCACCAAGGAACGGCGCTTCGACACAGGCGACACGATCGTGAGCGAAGGCGAGGCCGGCATCGGATTCTTCGTGATCGCCGACGGCACCGCCCGAGTCGAAGCTCACGGCCAGCGGGTCGCGACGCTGCTGTCCGGGAACTCGTTCGGAGAGGTCGCGCTGCTCGACGATGGTGTCGGTCGCCGCACGGCCTCGGTGATCGCCGAGTCTCCGCTGCGAGTGTTCGGCCTGACCGCGTGGCAATTCACGCCGCTTTTGGATCAATACCCCGGGCTGGCGATCAAGATCGCCCGCAGCTTGGCGCGAACTCTGCGCGAGACGCAGGAGCGGGCGGCAGCCGAGAGCTGAACATTGCTGCTAGCATGGCCCGCGACCGTGCTAAGCGGGGAGCTAGCGGTACCCTGTTTCCGGCAAGCCGCTCTAGCCGGGCCGAATTCCCACCCGAGGGGTGAAGGGTTCGGGAACGGGTTCGTGCGTTCGGTGTTGAGCGCCAGGTCCCGCGCAACGGAGGCTTGCGAACCGCGTCAGGTCCGGAAGGAAGCAGCGCTAAGCAACGTCATCCGGGTGCCGCGGGCTAGCCTGGCAGGAGCCTGCGCCACGAGCACCACCCGAGTCCACCGCCACAGAGGTGGGTGCACGGTCACTTTCAACCCGTCCACCCCTCGCCGAGTAAGCTGCATCTCAAGTGTCTGCGCTCTACCGCACCCATCGGCCGCAGGACTTCGCCCAGTTCGAACCGGCCCAGGCGCACGTCGTCCGCACCCTGCGAAACGCGATCGAGATGGACAGGGTGGCGCACGCATACCTGTTCGCCGGCCCGCGGGGTACCGGCAAGACGTCGATGGCCAAGATCCTGGCCAAGTCGCTCAACTGCGAGCGCGGGCCGACTGTCTCGCCGTGCCTGGTGTGCGAGGCCTGCCGCTCGATCCATGACGCCACCTCGATCGACGTGATCGAGCTCGACGCCGCCAGCAACCGCGGCATCGACGACATCCGAGAGATCGTGGACAAGGTCGCCCAGCGGCCGGCCGCCGGGCGCCGCAAGGTGTACATCGTGGACGAGGCCCACATGCTCACCAAGGAAGCGTCCAACGCTGTCCTGAAGACGCTCGAGGAGCCTCCCGAGCACGTCATCTTCGTGCTCTGCACCACCGAGATGCAGTCGATGCTGCCAACCATCCGCAGCCGCTGCCAGCGGTTCGTGTTCCAGCGCCCGGGGCTACCGGAGATCGGCGCCGTTCTGCATCGCATCGCCGAGACCGAGTCGATCGACATCGATCCCGCTGCGATCGGCCTGGTGGCGCGGGCTGCCGGCGGGAGCTTCCGCGACGCGGTCTCGACGCTCGACCAGCTCTCCACTGCCTGTGACGGGCGGATCGGCGTCGCCGACGTGCGCGAGCTGCTCGGCACCACCGACACCGAGGTGTTGTTCCAGACGCTCGACCTGGTCGCCGACGGAGATGCCGGCGGCTGCCTGCGGGTGATCGCAGCCCAGGTCGACGGCGGTGCCGACCTGGCGACGCTGGTGACCGACCTGCTGGGACACCTGCGTGCACTGTTCCTGTGCCAGCAGCTGGGCGAGCCGCCCGAGGAGGTGGCTGCCACCGACGACGAGCGGGCACGGCTGCTGACTCAGGCCGACCGGTTGCAGCCGGCCACGGTACATCGCCTGGTGGATCTGCTGCGCGACGCCAACGATCAGGTGCGCGAGGGCGCCGACCCGCGGCTTCCGCTGGAGCTGGCGCTGGTGCGCATCTGCCGGCCGGCCGGCGAGCTCGAGCTGCAGGCCCTGGAGCAGCGGATCGCCCGCCTGGAGGCGGGCAGCCCCGCGCCCGTGCGAACCACTGCGAAGCCGGCGGCGGAACCGTCCGACGGCGCGCCCAAGGAGGAGCCTCCGGCCGCAACGCCGCCGCCACCCCCGCCGGTCGCCGCGTCGCAGACCAATCTGGACGTCGTACCCGAGCAGTGGCGCGACACGATCCTGCCCGAGCTGTCACGTCGTTCCAAGCCGTTGGCGGCGCTGATGCAGCACGCCAACGAGGTCGAGGTCAAGGGTGACCAGGTCGTGATCAGCTTCCCCCAGTCCAAGTCGTTTGCCCGCGCCGGGACGGACACGCCGGCAAACCGCAAGGTGCTGGCGCAGGTGCTGGCGATGGCCGCCGGCGGAACGGTCGACCTCAGTCTGAAGGTGTCTGACGACCCCGAGCCCGAGCCGGAGCACCAGGCCGAACCCGAGCACCAGCAGACTCTGTCCGAAGACGAGTTCTTGACCCACGTGAAGCACACGTTCGATGCCCGCGAGATCGAGGAGCCGAAGCGATGACGAAGATCGATCCCCAGAAGATGATGGCCCAGCTCGGGCAGATGCAGAAGCAGATGGAGGTCGCTCAGGAGGAGCTCAAGACCCAGTTCGTCGAGCACTCGGCCGGCGGCGGGGCGGTCACGGTGAAGGCGTCCGGAGCGCTCGAGATCGTGGAGATCACGATCAAGCCCGAGGCGATCGATCCTGACGACGCCGAGATGCTCCAGGATCTGCTCGTGAGTGCCGTCAACGGCGCGATCACCGCTGCGCAGGCATTGCAACAGCAGCGCATGATGTCGGGCATGGGCGGTCTCGGGGGGCTCGGAATCCCGGGCATGTAGCCCGGGCTCGAAGCTGTGTACGCACCGTCAGTTGACAACCTGATCACCCAGCTCGCGCGGCTGCCCGGGATCGGCCAGCGGAGTGCCCAGAGGCTGGCATTCCACCTGCTCAAGGCGACTCCCGAGGAGGCCGGTGCGCTGGCCGCAGCAATCACCGAGGTGAAGGAGCGGATCGGTTTCTGCGAGCGCTGCTACAACCTGGCCGAGGGGCCGCTGTGCACCATCTGCGCCGACCCCCGGCGGGACGAGTCGCTGATCTGCGTGGTCGAGGATCCATCGGATGTGGTCGCGCTGGAGCGCACACACGAGTACCGCGGCACCTATCACGTGCTGGGCGGGGCGCTGTCGCCGATCGACGGCATCGATCCCGACCACCTGCGCATCGCCGAGCTGATGGCGCGGATCGAGAACGGGCACGTGACCGAGGTGCTGCTGGCCACCAACCCCACCATGACCGGCGAGGCCACCGCCAACTACATCGCCGACCGCCTGCGCGACCGCACCACCGTCACTCGGCTTGCGAGCGGCCTGCCGGTCGGCGGCGACCTGGAGTACGCCGACGAGGTCACCCTCGGCCGAGCGCTCCAAGGCCGCCGCGCGATCTAGGTGAATAATTGGTGCCAGGCACCAATTATTCACCCGTCACGCCCATATGCGACAGGCGCCCTGAGGCGCAGGACGCGGTGGTTCTGGCAAGGATCGAGCGGTGGGCGGAGCGGAGGCGTGGCAAAGCCACGTTGAGCACCGCACCGCCGCGTGGGACGCCGCCAGAACCACCGCGGACCAGCCTCAGCAGTTGGCGCGGAGGTACTGCCGAACCAGCGCGAAGTCGCCGCGGTGGGCTGCGGCGATTTCGCGATCGGTCGCCCGCAGCGAGCTCGGGTCGTAGCCACCGGCATCCTCTGACGCACCGGCGGGGTGCAACGGCATCATGCGCCGCAGCGTCAGCGCCTCGGCATATGACCTCTGTACGGCCGCATCGTTGCCTGCGGCGGCGGCCGAATTCCAGTGGGCATACCACGCGCACTGGGCCTGGCCGACGGCCGCGATCAGTGCGAACCGCCGGCCGTAGAGCGCGCCCGCCGGCAGGTGCAGCGGCTTCCAGTGTGCACCCGGGGGCAGATCGATCGTCCTGGTGACCGCGGCGAACTGGCGATTCACGGTGGGAGCGTGATCGTCACCGGGAATCGCGGAGTACACGGTGGCAGCCCCCGCGAGCGCGGCAACGGCAGCCGCCGTGGCCAGCACCAGCGGCCGGCGTCGCCGCCGTAAACTCGTGCGCGGACCTGCCGAGCGCACGATCCGGTCGCGCATCGCGGTGGCGTCGGCGGCCGGCAGCGGTCGCAGCTGGGCGGCGGGGTCGTGCCGCCGGATGAGGGTGATGACGTCGTCAGGCATCGCTTCCAAGACCTCCATGGGCAATCACTCGTGTGTTGGCGGCCGACGGCGTATCCGCCTGGGCCAGTTCGTGTGCCAGCCGGCGGCGGGCGCGCCTCAGCCGCACCGCCACGTTGGCCCGGGTACAGCCGATCACGACGGCGATCGCGTCGCGGTCGAGCCGATCCCACGCGGTCAGCAGCAGCACCTCGCGGTCGCGCTCGCCGAGGCGGCCCAACGCTCTCCAGAGCGCGTCGCGCTCACCAACCTGCTGAGTGGGATCGGGAGTCATCACCGGTTCGCGCCAAATCCGACGGGCGAGCTGGTCGCGACGGCGGTCGCCGCGCCGCTGATTCAGCCGGATCTTGCGGGCCACGCCGATCAGCCACGGCAGCGGCTCGGCGGGGATGTCGTCCAATCGCCGCCACGCCACCAGGAACGTCTCGGCGGTGACGTCGTCGGCGAGTTCGGGGTCGCGGCGCCACAGGTAGGCCCGGACGGCCTCGCGGTGTGTGTCGAACAGTTGCTCGAACCACGCTTCTCGTTCGTCGGGGGGCAATCGCCTTCCTCCAGTTGGGGACAGTCTGTCATCACCTGTCCGGCAGCCCGCCCGGCGTTGCACCCAAACGGCGCGATTGTGATCGGCATCTGGGAGACTGCGTTCGTGATCGACGCCACCTCCATGCATCGCTACACCGACGTCACCGAGCGACTGGCACAGTCGATCCTGGCCTACACGCGCGATCGGCTGCGGCTCAACCCGGTACCGCTGGACGGTCCGCGCACGCCCGCCGAGCTGGCCGCGGCGGTCGGCGCAACCGTAACCGAGGAGGGCCTGGGCGGGCCCGAGGCCCTGCGGATCTTCGACGAAGTGCTCTCCAATGCGTGCGTGTCGGTCGACAACCCGCGCTACCTGGCGTTCATCCCGGCGGCTCCGACGGAGTCCGCCACGCTGTTCGACCTGGTCGTGGGCGCCTCCTCGATCTACGGCGGCAGCTGGCTCGAGGGCGCCGGGGCGGTGTACGCCGAAAACCAGGCGCTGCGCTGGATCGCCGACCTGGCCGGTATGCCGGAACAGGCCGGAGGCTGCTTCGTCGCCGGGGGAACCATCGGCAATCTCTCGGCGCTGGTGGCCGCCCGCTACACCTATCTGGCCGAGCGCGGCGGGGAGCGACCGACGCGGCTGCGCATCGCCGCCACCTACGAAGCGCATTCCTCCATCAACTCGGCCGCGCAGGTGATGGACGTCGACGTGCTCCCGGTCGAGGCCGACGCACAAGGGCGGCTGACCGGCAAGAACCTGGAAGCCGCCATCGCCGAGCACGGCGACGACGGCCTGTTTGCCGCCGTTGCAACCTCAGGCACCACCAACCTCGGCATCGTCGACGACCTCGCCGGTGTGGCCGAGGTGTGCGACCGCCGCGACCTGTGGATGCACGTCGACGGCGCCTACGGCGGCGCCGGGCTGGCAGCGCCCTCGGTGAGGGCGAAGTTCCAGGGGATCGAGCGCGCCGACAGCTTCATCGTCGACCCACACAAGTGGCTGTTCGCCCCGTTCGACTGCTGTGCGCTCTTGTACCGGCGCCCGCACCTGGCCCGCGCCGCGCACACGCAGCACGCCGGCTATCTCGACGCGATCCAGTCCGAGACGGAGTGGAATCCCTCCGACTACGCCGTGCACCTGTCCCGGCGAGCTCGGGGACTGCCGTTCTGGTTCTCGCTCGCGGTGCACGGCACCGCCGCCTACTCGATCGCGATCGAGTCCACCCTGGCGCTCACCCAGGCCGCCGCCAAGGAGATTCGCGACCGTCCCGAACTCGAGCTGCTGTCCGAGCCGGAGCTGTCGGTGCTGTGCTTCAAGCGGACAGGATGGGCGGCGGAGGACTACAACCGGTGGAGTGCCGACATGCTCGAGCGTGGGTTTGCATTCGTCACGCCCACCGTCCACAACGGCGAGATCGCTACCCGTTTCGCAATCGTCAACCCACGCACCACCCTCACCGACATCAAAGCCATCCTGGATACGATGCGGTGAATGGCGGCCTCACACCCATCCACTGAGCCATCCAGCCAGCGCGTGCTGGTGATGAAGTTCGGCGGCTCGTCGGTGGCCGACGCCGACAAGATCCGCAGGGTGGCCGAGCGACTGGTGTCCGCCCACGAGAACGGCCGGCGGGTCGTCGGCGTCGTTTCCGCGATGGGCACCACCACCGACCAGCTGGTCGCTCTGGCCGCAGACGTGTCCCCGCGCCCACACCCGCGCGAGATGGACATGCTGCTCTCCACCGGCGAGCGCATCTCCGCCGCGCTGTGTGCGATGGCGATCGAGGATCTCGGTCACCGGGCCGTGTCGCTCACCGGTTCACAGGCCGGGATCGTGACTGACACCGTCCATACCAAGGCCAAGATCGTCGAGATCCGGCCGAGGCGGATCGAAGAGGCCCTGGCCCGCGATGAGATCGTGCTGGTGGCCGGCTTCCAAGGCGTGTCAACCGCCTACGACGTCACCACCCTGGGCCGCGGCGGCTCCGACACCACCGCGGTCGCCCTGGCGGCTGCGCTGGGAGGCGACTGCGAGATCTACACCGACGTCGACGGCGTCTTCAGCGCTGATCCCCGGATCGTCCCGAGCGCGGTCAAGCTGTCCGAGGTGTCGGCCACCGAGATGCTCGAGATGGCCGGGTCGGGCGCCCGCGTGCTACAGCTGCGGTCGGTCGAGTTTGCCCGCAACCACGCGGTCGCCATCCATGTACGGTCAACGTTCTCCGACGCAGAGGGAACCTGGATTCGAGAGGACGGAACGATGGAAGACGCCATCATCTCCGGTATCACCCACACCACCGACGAGGCTTACGTCACGCTCACCGATGTGCCCGACAAACCCGGCACCGCCGCCAGCATCTTCAATGCGGTCGCGGCCGCCCACATCAACGTCGACACGATCATCCAAAACGCCGTCACCCACGGCGACGCCGACGTCACCTTCTCGATCCCGACCGACGACCTGCCGCTGATGACCGACACCATCGAGGACCTGTGCCGCGACCTCGGCCTGCACTGGCGAGTGGACGACACGGCCGCCAAGGTGAGTCTGATCGGCGCAGGCATGAAGAGCCACCCGGGCGTGGCCGCGAAGATGTTCCAGACGCTGGCCGAGCACGACATCAACGTGCGCATGATCGCGACCTCGCCGATTAAGGTTTCCTGCGTGATCCCACGCGACAAGGTCACCCAAGCCGTGTCGGAGCTGCACGAAGCGTTCCGAGCAGAGATCGAGCTCAGCCATGGAGCCCCCAGTGCCTGATCTCAAAGTCGCAGTGGTGGGCGCGACCGGCGCCGTCGGGCCAGAGGTGCTCCGGCTGCTGGAGGAGCGGAAGTTTCCGGCCGCCGAGGTGGGGGCGTTTGCATCCGCGCGCTCGGCAGGCACGCGAGTGGCCTTCGC
Organism: uncultured Actinomycetes bacterium; assembly: GCA_963727235.1. Taxonomy (GTDB): domain Bacteria; phylum Actinomycetota; class Thermoleophilia; order Gaiellales; family JAICJC01; genus CAVPTL01. The sequence continues at coordinate 74,313 of CAVSFZ010000015.1, read as the reverse complement.
CGGCTCGCAGCTGGAGGTGCGGGAGCTGACCGCCGACGCCCTCGAGGGATTTGACCTGGCGCTGTTCTCGGCCGGTGCCGGCACCGCCCGCACGTTCGCGCCCGAGGCGGTCGCACGCGGCTGCGTGGTGATCGACAAGTCCAGCGGCTTTCGGATGGACCCCCGGGTGCCGTTGGTGGTGCCCGAGGTCAACCCCGAGGCGACCGACGCCCACAACGGCATCGTGGCCAACCCCAACTGCTCCACGATCCAGTTCGTGGCGGTGCTGAAACCGCTGCTCGACGCCGTCGGCCTCGAGCATGTGACCGTTTCCACCTACCAGGCTGTCAGCGGTACCGGCACCAAGGCCATGGACGAGCTCACCGCCCAAACCCGCGCGGTGATTGCGGGTACGCCCGTCGAGACGAACGTGTATCCGCATCAGATCGCATTCAACGTGCTCCCGCACTGTGACGTCTTCGACGACGACGGCAACACCCAGGAGGAGTCGAAGCTGATCCGCGAGAGCCGCAAGATCCTGAGTCGGCCCGATCTGCCGATCTCCGCCACCTGCGCGCGCGTGCCGGTCTGGCGCGGCCATTCCGAAGCCGTCTGGATCGAGACCACCGAGCCGCTGTCGCCGGAGGAGGCCCGCCGGCTTCTGGCAGCGGCTCCCGGAGTGACGGTGGTCGACGATCCCGCCACCAACAGCTATCCCACGCCGCTGGCTGCGGACGGGGAGGATCAGGTGTTCGTCGGCCGCATCCGTCGCGACGAGTCGCGACGCAACGGCCTGGCGCTCTGGGTGGTGGCCGACAACCTCCGCAAGGGCGCCGCCACCAACGGCATACAGATCGCCGAGCTGCTGGTCGAGCGCAAACTGGTGCGGGTTCCGGGGGCGGCAGCGGCGTAGGTATGCAGCATCGACGCGGCACTTTGTGCCCCGTGTGCCTGGGGGAGGTACGGCGGGGCGTGTGTGATCACCACGGCCTGTGGTCTCCCCGCCAACTGCTGACTGTGCTCGACCGTCGCCATGCGATCCGGCACACGTGGCATCCGTTCACCCCGATCCTCCACGCCTGTCCCCGCTGCCTGGGCGAGGTGGCCGAGAGCCGCTCCGGCGACTACGGCTGCGTCGACCACGATGCGCATGGGCCGTTCCATCTGGACGAGCTGCTCGGGCCGAGCGCCCAGCGCGACGGCGCCGTCGAACGGGAGCGGCTCGCCCGGGCGCGCGAGCGCCGGCGGGACGCCGCCCCAGCCATCACCTTCCCCAAGCTCCACATCCCCAACCTCACGCACGTGACCCGCATCGCCGCCGCCGGCGCGGTGATCGTCACCACCCTCTTCTTCCTCGCGAGGTGAATAAAAGGTGCCAGGCACCTTTTATTCACGCGACTTTCGAGGCGGCGATCGGCTGAGACGTCGGCTGCGGTGAACCGCCGGACGGTTCCACGGTGACCGCGACCGTGTCGCCGGGGTGGGCTTTGGTCTCGAGATCCACGCTGGTGCGCCCGCCGGCGAACACTCCCGCCGGGATCGGTTTTCCGCCCGGGGGAATCACCCAGGCCTGGTAGGTCTTGCCGCTCGGAGCCGCGGACGCGTTGGCGACCAGCGTGGCCTGGCCGTCGGCGTCGACAAACACGGTTCCCACGTGAGGGAGCGCAGCACTGGTCTGACTTCCGTAGACGACGTTCTGCGTATCGGTGAGCGAGTTGCGGAGAGAGACATTCCAGGCCACCAGCCCGATCACGGCGACCGCCAGCACCGGCGCGGCGATCCGGGCAAACCGGGGCCACCAGCCGAGGGTGCGATCCGCGCGGCGCTCGGCTCGAGGTTCGGGTGCGGGCTGGGGCACCGGCTCGGGCTCAATCGCGGCCATCAGCCGGTCGCGCAGCTCCGGCGGCGGTGCAACCTGGGGGGTCGCCAGCGCCAGCAGCGCGGTGGTCGACTCGGCCTCCTTCAGGCGGGCCATGCAGGCCGAGCACTCGGCCACGTGCGACTCGACCCGCGCCGCCTCGGCCGGTGTGAGCGCGCCCAGCGCGTGGGCGGGAATCAGCGCGTCGACGTGCTCGTCCACTGATCCCCCCCTCTGAACCCTGCCTCGTCCAGCGCTTCCTGCAGCGCCTTCAGCGCCGCGAACGTGCGGCTCTTGATCGTGCCCACCGGCACGGACAGCATCTCGGCCAGCTCCGACTGCGAGTAGCCGCCGAAATACGCCAGCTCGATCACCTCTCGATGGGTGGCGGGCAGCCCGGCCATGGCCTCGCGGATCTGCCCGCGGGCCGCCGACATCCAGGCAAGCTGGTCCGGTCCCGGCTCCGGACTGGGGAGCTCGAGACGCTCCTCATCGAGCTGGTCGGCCCGGCGTCGCTGCTCTCGGCGGACGAGATCCACTGCCTTGTTATGTGTCATGGTCAGAATCCATGTCGATGCCTGTCCTCGCGCCGGATCAAATACTTCGGCCTTTCTCCACACCGCGAGAAAGGCATCCTGCACCACATCGGCCGCGAGATCGCGGTCGCGCACGATCCGCACCGCCAGCGAGTACGCGGCCTCGCCGTACCTGTCGTATACCTGTGCGAACGCCTCCCGGTCACCCTGGCGCACACGCTCCAGCAGTTCACGATCCGTGGGCTGTTCGCGGTGAGCTCCTTCGTGACGTTGGTTGTCTGACATTCGTCCTTGGGCCGTGACCGGTTCAACGCACCGGGGCGGGGGTCGGCTGGAGCACGGCCAGCCGGGACTTGATCCGCTCCAGCCGGCTCGCCTCTGGAGAGGATTCGAGAGTTCGCAGATCGAGCCTCATCAGCTGGACTCTGCCCGAAACGCGCGTCGCCAAAAACCCGAAGTCGGCCAGGAAGTCCTGCGGGAAGATCGTTCGGTGCCGAAGAAACCGTGTCGGGAACGGTTCCCCCGGGGCGTACCGATACCCAAACCCCTCGAGGGCCGGCCATCCCCGGTCATTGCACTCGCCGATCGCCGCGAGCACCAGGCTCTGCAGCACCCAGGGGCTGTTCACGTCGGTCAGGTACGCGCAGGTGATCACCACAGCATCCCGGGTCGGCGGGCCGGCGGGCATCGTCGCCGCCCGCGGGAAGGCCGCGGCAGGGCCGTACTGAATCAGTCCGATCACGCGGTCATCGTCGCGATAGATCTTGCCCCACGGCCCGAACTCGTCCTCAGTCTCGGCGATGAACCGATCGCGCTCGGCGGGCGCGCGACCGGGCCGGGTCTGCCACCACATGCAGCTGCGACACGGCGGGGGAGCAGTGCCCACGGTGGCGCCGGTGAGGTGGTCGACTCGTGGCATCGCACTCAGCCGCTGGGGGATTCGACGTCGTCGATCACAACGGATACGTCGCCCACATCCAGCTCGGTGGTGGCGATCAGTGACGACCGCACCGACTCCCGCACGCGGTTTGCCAGGTCTGGCAGGAGCGTGCCCCACTCCGCGACCAGGCGCAGCTCCACCTTGATCCGATCGCCGTCGGAAGACACCTTGACGCCGCGCGGCGGGCGCTCCTCACTGATGCGCCGATCAAGTCCGCCCAGCAGGCCGTCCGAAATCCCCGCGACGCCGTCCACGTCGCGCGCGGCCGCGGCCGCGTAGGTAGCAATCACTGCATGCGAGATGTGTGCCGACGCTGACGGCGAGTGAACCGACTCGACCGGGTCGGCGGAGGTGTCTGCCATCGGGGTCGAGTATACGGATCGATCGGTCACACGGGGCGGAGGCGCAAGAGGCAGGCTTCGGGGCGGGCCAAAAACCGGAACGGCAGGAGCGTTGTGCCGGTGCCTCGTGAAACCACCACGGTGATGGTGCCGTGCTGAATCACGCCCTCCTCGAAGATCCAGCGGTTGTGCGACAGCCGGCGCTTTCCCGTCAGCGTAGGGATGCAAATCTGGCCGCCGTGCAGATGCCCGGCCAGCACCAGCGAGCAGGTGCCCATCGGAATCCGCGCAGCCACGTCGGGGAAATGGGCAAGCAGGATCCGAAACGCACCGGGCTCGTGAAACAGCGTCTCGGCCGGCCTCCCCCCTTCACCCAGCCACGTGTCAGCGTCCGATCCGGCGATCTCGATAGCGACGCCTCCATGACGTACCGTCGCGGACTCGTCACGCAGCAGCCGGACCTGCGCCGGGCTCCAGTCCTCGATCACCACCGGCTGCGAAAAGGGGTCATTGGTGGAGGCCACCTCGTGGTTGCCGGTGACCGCGAAGGTGCCCAGCGGCGGGCTCAGCCGGGCCAGCTCGGCGGCCACCCGCCGGGTTGCCCGGGGATGGCTGACGACGTCACCGGTCACCGCCACCAGGTCGGGGCGGGCGGCCACTCCAAAGTCAATCGCCTTGCGCAGCGCGCGCATGTTCAGCGACGGCGTACCGGCATGGAAGTCGGACAGGTGCAGGATGCTGAGGCCGTCCAGCGCCGGCGGAAGCCCGGCAACGGGCACCTCCAGCGTTCGTTCACGCAGCCACTGGGCCTCGAACAGCCCCCAGGCTCCGAGTCCGACTGCAGCGGCGGTGGCGGCCGACGAAAGTCGGGCAGCCCTACTCGCCACGCACGCTGTCGAGCTCGTCTCGCAACCGCCGGCGGGCGGCTGCGATCCGCTCCTTGAGTACGGCTGTGCGGTCAGCGTCGCTGGAGTGGCCGTTGCCCGATGCCGGTACGGCCTCGTCACGGTCGTACAGGTAGTGGGCCACCGCGGCCGCCGCGACAGCCAGTACTGCAATTTTCACCAAGCGCGACATTCCGGCCAAGTCTAGTGATCTTTCACCGGCATGCGCTCCAGAGACCACGGCCGGCCAGCGCGGCCGCCCGCTCGATGGATGCGTACTCCGCGGCGTGCGCGGTGTTCGGCGGGATCGCGAGCGTGCGTGCGTAGCCGAGCCGCAGCAGGCGCTGCTCGACCGACACCGGCCGTGTGCCGTCGACGTACACATACGCCAGGAAGCGTCCGTACTTGTCGTGGGTTTCGCGGTCGTACACCAGCTTGACCGATCGCCCGGTGAGCCAGTGCTTCACAAACTCCGAGGCCTGAGGGCCGTAGCAGCCCACCGGTCGATCGGGGTCGACCGTCTCGGGCGTATCGATCCCGATCAGGCGGACATCCTGCGACCGCCCACCCCCGGACACGTAGATGGTGTCGCCGTCGACCACGCGCGAGACGGTGCCGTGCGAGATCGGCGGGCTGTCGCTCTGGAGGCGATGCCACATCACCGCCACGACCACAACGGCGACCACCGCGAGTACCGGGAAGGCTCGTTTCATGCAGACGACGGTAGCGCCGGTGCCCGTCGCGCATGTGTGTCGAGCTGTGCCGGTTTCGCCCACGCACGGCGCCGCCGCGGGGGACGTTATTCGAGGTCGGAGGTACGACCGACCCGCCACATACAATTCTTGGCCCCATGAAGCTCCTCCACATCGCCGACATCCATCTCGACCGCGTCTTTCGAGGCGCCGAAACGCGGCATCACGCCGACCGTCGCCGAGCCGAGCTGCGCGATGCCCTGACGCGCGCATTGACGCTCGGCCGCGACCGAGGCGTGGACGCGGTCTGCATCGCGGGAGACACCTACGAGCACGACTTCGTGCGCGAGGACACCGTCGAGTTCCTTCGCAACGCTCTGGCAGATGCTCACGTGCCCGTGCTGATCACACCGGGGAACCACGACCCATACATGCCCGGCTCGGTGTGGCAGCGCACCAGCTGGCCACACAACGTCCACGTGTTCAGGAACGACCTGATCGAACCGTTCCCACTCGACCTCGAGGTGACGGTGTGGGGCGCCGCGTTCACCGCCAAGCATTGCTCCGCCAACGCCGTCGCCGATTGGCGAGCCCCGCAGGACGGCGGCTGTCACCTGCTCCTGATCCATGGGGCCCTCACCGGCGAGCAGTGGGCGGATGAGCCAGGGCACCGTCCGCTGACGCGTCAGCAGCTCATCGCCACGGGCGCACGGTTCGTGATGCTCGGACATTTTCACGACGGCCGCAGCGACGCCTTCCTGGCCTACCCCGGCTCGCTCGAGCCGCTCGGCTGGGGCGAGCGGTTCGGTACCCACGGCGCGGCGGTACTCGAGACGCACAGCGATGGCACGGTCACCTGGGAGTTCCACGAGATCGCTCGGCGACGGTACGCCGAGGCCACCCTCGACGCCTCCGGCGCGGCGACGTCCACGCAGATCGAGGCGACTCTGGCGGCGGCAGCCGCGGAGTTCGCCGGCAGCTCCCTGCGCGCGATCCTGACCGGGCTGGTGGAGCCCTCCTGCGAGATCGATCCTCGGCTGCTGGCCGAGCGCTGTGGCCAGGGCCTGGCCGAGCTGGTGGTGATCGACCACACCCGACCCGCCTATGACCTCCACGCGATCGCTCAGGAAGGCTCGGTGCGGGGTCGGTTCGTGGCCCGCTTGCTGGCGAGTGACGATCCGCTGGCAACCGATGCGGCGATCGCCGGCCTGCGGGCGATGGACGGGCACGCGGAGCTGGTCGCATGAGAATCACATCGCTGCGCCTGCACGGGTTCGGGCGGTTCCGCGAGCGGGAGTTCGAGTTCGGGCCAGGCCTCACGATCGTGCACGGGCCCAACGAGGCCGGCAAGTCGACTCTGCACGCTGCGCTGTCTGCTGCCACCTTCGGCCTCGCTCCCAGCGGTCGCCGGCTGGCCAAGCACACCGCTGTGATCGAGCGCCACCGGCCTTGGCAGAGCGACCGCTACTCCGCCACGGTTGAACTGGAGCACAGCAGTGGGCGCCGCCTGCGGATCGACTGGGACTACGATCGGCAGCAGTTCGCAGTCATCGATTCGGCAACCGGCGACGACCTCTCGTCCGCCCACGGCGCCGGTACCAACACCGACGTTCTGGCCGAGACGCTGCACGGCGTGGGACGCGACGTGTATCTGCGAGTGGGGTCGGTCGGTCAGGACGAGCTGGCGCAGATCGTGACCGGCACGACCGATGTGCGCGAGGCGATCGAGCGCGCCGCCGGTCAGTCCCAGTCGGATTCGAGCAGTCAGACTGCGGTCGAGCGCCTGCGGGCGCGCCGCAAGCAGCTGGTCGGCCTCAACCGCAACCAGAGCAACCCGCTGCCCCGTGCGGAAGCGCAGGTCGCCGACCTTCGAGCACAGCTTTCCGACGCCGTCGCCACCCGAGCCGAGGCCGAACAGCTGTCAGCCGAACGCGATCAGGCCGCCGAGCAGACCGGCGCACTCGAGCGCCGCATCCGCGAGCTCGAGTTCGCGCTCGAAGGGGCGCGCTGGCGATCGCTGCGGGCCACCGTCACCCGGGCCGAGGGGCTCAATCGCGAACTGCAGGCGGCCACCGCTGCGGTGCAAGGCTCGGTGGCGCTGGCGCAGTTCGCGCCGATCCCCGGCATTGCCGGAGCACGGGAACGGTATGAGCATCTGCTCGCCGAGCGCAACCGCAGCCGCCCGCGGCAATCGGCGGCCGTGGGGAAGCTGGAGGAGCTGCGCATCCCCGGGGTCGATCCTGTCGACCCCCCCGGACCCTCTCGCGCCGGCTGGGCGGTCGCCGCCGTCGGCGCTGCGGCCGCAGCTGCGGGCCTGGTGCTCTCGACGCTGCTGGTCGTGGCAGGCGTGCTCGTACTGGTGGCCGGCGTTGCGGCGGCGACCGTCACCCGCCGAGCCTACGATGCCCGCCGCCAAGCGGCCCGCGAGCAGCGCGACCGCGAGGCTGCCGATCGCCGCGATCGAGCCAAGGGCCTCGAGATCGAGCTGGCCAAGATCGCGACGGTCGACGCTGAGTTCGAGGCCACCGCGGAGCGTCTGGCCGAGATGCTGGAGAGCAACGACACAAGCCCCCAGGGGATCTCCCAGGCGCTTGCCACCTACGACGAGCACATGCGGGCCCACACATCCAGGATCGATGCCGAGCGTCGCCGCAAACAGGCCGAGGCCGAACTCGACACGCTGCTCAACGGCGGCAGCCTGGAACAGGTGCAGCAGCGCTGCGCCGAGCTGGAGCGGTCACTCAACGGGCACCGCAACGCGGCCGGTGCGGAGCGCGACCCCGCCGACATCGAGGCGGAGCTTGCCCGGCTGCGGTCGTCAGCCCGGCAGACCGCCGTTGACGCCGGCAGCCTGCGGGCCACCGCCGCCGAGCGGCTGCGGCTGGTGCCGGACACGGGGGCGCTGCAAGAGCAGCTGGATGCAGCCGAGGACGAGCTGACCCGCCTGCAGCGGCTGGAAGGCGTGCTGAAGCTGGCCGAGAGCGAGCTGCAGGAGACGGTGGCGGAGACGTACCGCGACTTCGCTCCGCGCCTGAACGCCGCGCTCGAGCGAAACCTCGTGCGGGCCACGGGCGGCCGCTACGGCAGGGCATTCGTGGCCGACGACCTGTCGGTGCGCCTGGAAGCCCCTGAGACTGGTGCGGTGATCGACCTGGCGCAGGTCTCCGCCGGCACCCAACGGCTGGTGTACCTGATGCAGCGCCTCGAGCTGGTGCAGCTGATCGCCCCCAGCAGCGAACCGCTGCCGGTGCTGCTGGACGAGCCCTTCGCCCATCTCGACCGAGAACGCATGCGCGCGGCGCTGGAGGTCCTGACCGACCTGGCCGGCGACCGCCAGATCGTCGTCTTCACCACCCAGCGCGACGCCGCCGAACTCGCCCCCGACTCCACCACCCTGCTCGAGCTGTGAATAACGGTGCCCGGCACCGTTATTCACCCCCACGCTGTCGGGTGAATAATTGGTGCCTGGCACCAATTATTCACCCGACAGGCACCCTGACCAGCCTCAGGCCCTGCGCACCAGCGGATACGGCCCGTCGGTCTTCCGCAGCGTGCCGGCCGCGATCATCCCGTCGATGGCCGCCATCACGTCGTCTTGGGTCATGTGTACCAGGGCACCGTGACTGTCCAGCCGGTCGTGGCCGGCGCTCTTGAGCGCCTTGGCGCCGGACCCGCGCAGGATCGCCGTGAGCCGGGAGCGGCCAACCGCGCCGTTGGTCTCGTCCACCGCGTGCAGCACCGCCGCCGAGACGTCCACACCGGGAATCGCAGGGGCGACCGTCGACGCGTGACCGTCACAGCAGACCTCGTCCGGCCGCGCGGCGGGGGCGTCACCGAAGTATTCGAGCAACACCTTGCGACGGCACCCGGCCGTGGTGGCATAGGCATCGATCGCCTTCAGCCGGTCCCACCGCTGCCGCTCCACCCGGCGACCGGCGATCATGCCCGCGGCAACGTGCTTGGGGGACAGCCGCGGCGCCGCCAGCCGCCCCGAGACATGGCCGGAGGGCGCCGGGAACAGCTCCAGTGCTCCCGCCCGCTCCAGCACCGCCAGCGCCACCCGCGGCTCGTCACCGGGCAGGTCGCGATCAGCCGACGCGAACAGGCCCTCGGGCGAGGCCACTGTCGCCAGCGCCCGGTGCATCCCGTTGAGATCTCCGGCAGAGAGCTTGGCGCGATTGATGAAGTACACGATCAGCCCCTTGTCGGCCGGGCTGTACAGGAGTGTGCAGCGAGCCGGCAGCCCATCCCGTCCCGCGCGACCCGCCTGCTGGTAGTACTCCTCCGGCGACGCCGGCAGCGTCCAATGCACCACCGAGCGCACATCGGCCTTGTCGATGCCCATGCCGAAGGCGGTGGTGGCGGCGACCACTTCGAGATCGCCGGCCAAGAACCCGCGGAGGGTTTGTGAGCGCGCGTCCTGGGTGAGGCCGGCATGGTAGGGCTCGGCCTTGACCCCGGCGGCCCGGAGCCGATCGGCGACCTCGACACAGGTCTTTCGGCGGCCGCAGTAGACGACAGCGGGCAGCCGATCGGGTTCGCGCAGAAGCGACGCCAGCACCTTGGTCTTGCCGGCATCACCGGCCACCCGGATCACCTCGAAGAACAGATTGGCACGATCGAAGCCGGTGGTCGGCGTGGCCGGATCCCGCAGCCCGAGCGCGGCCACGATGTCCTTGGCGACACGCGGGGTGGCGGTGGCCGTGAGCGCGATCGTGGGAGGCGAGCCCAACCGCTCGCGCACATCGGCCAGCCGGCGGTAGTCCGGCCGGAAGTCGTGGCCCCACTCCGACAGACAGTGGGCCTCGTCCACAGCCAGCCGCGACACGTTGGTGGCCGCCAGCGTGTCCAGAAACCTCCGGCTCGAGAACCGCTCGGGAGCGACGTACACCAGCCGCGTCCCACCCTCGCCGATCCGCTCCAGGGTGGCGGTGACGTCCTCGCGCGACATGCTCGAAGCGAGCATCTCGATGCCGTCGAACCCGCGCGCGACCAGCGCCGCGTGCTGATCCTGCATCAACGCGATCAGCGGCGATACGACCACCGTGAGGCCCGCGCCGACCACCGCCGGCAGCTGGTAGCAGAGCGACTTGCCCGAACCGGTGGGCATGATCGCGAGCACGTCTCGACCCGCCAGCACAGCCTCCACCGCCTCGCGTTGGCCCGCTCGAAACTCGGCGAAGCCAAACCGGCTTCGCAGCTCCTGATCGATGTCCACAGTCGTCACGCCCACGGTTCGCAGTGTGGCAGACGCGCAGGACCACACTGCGCATTCCGGCCGCGGCGTTACACGATCGTCATCGCCGCGTCGACAACCGGCGCATGTCGGATCACACGGGCACGTGGTCGGGCTCGACCCCGACCGGAGCCCGACCGGGCCGATCGTCGTACAGCCAGCGGGTGGCGACCACGCCCACCAGACCGACCGCCGCGACCGCCAGATACGTCAGCCGCACCGTGTCCACCACCGCCGGCACATACGCCCCGACGTGCTCCGACGCGGACACCTGGTGCGCCGAGAGCGTCGCGGCAAAGACGATCCCCGCCACCGCCGCCCCCACGCCCGCACCGATCTGGCGGGTCAGCGGAATGGTGGACGTGGCTTGCCCCTCCCGGCCCTCCACCTTGTCGGCGAGCACCGCGGCGAACAGAGCCGGGCTGGCGACGCCCATGCCCAGACCGCCGATCGCGTAGGCGACGATCACCAGCGCCGCTCCCCCGGTCGGCAGAGCCATCACGACTGTGGCGCCCACCGTCAGCGACGTTCCCAGGAGCACCTGCGACTTGGTCGACAGGTTCAGCCGAGCCGATGCCATCGAGCCGGTCGACCATCCCAGCGTGCACAACACCAGCGCCACGCCGACCACCGGGACACCGTGGTGAAAGCCCACCTGGAGCTGCAGCGGCAGATAGGTCTCGGCCCCCAGGAACACCACGCCGGTCGCGAATCCTGCCACGTTGGCGGCGATCGCGTTGGCGGAATGGGTGAATACCGGGGTGGACGTGCGCCGCTCCCACCACACGAATCCCACCGCCGCCGCCACCGCCACCGGGATCAGCAGCGTCACCGGCATGGAGTGGTGCGACGCCGCCAGAAGAGCGGTCACGATCACACCCAGCAGCAGCGGCCCCACGATGTTCAACGGCGTGTGAGCAGCCACGCGCTCAAACGGCGCCTGACGACCGAGTGCCAGCTTGGCCGCCCAGGCGACGATCGCGATCAGCGGGAGGTTGATCCAAAACACCCAGCGCCAGCCGACCGTCGACGTCAACACCGCGCCCAGCAGCGGGCCCACCAGAGCCGAGACGCCCCACATCGCGGCGTTGATGCCAAACGCCCGCGGACGCAGCTCGTCGGGCACACGCGTCGCGAAAAGGCCCAGCGGCACCGCAAACATGAACCCCGCCCCCAGCCCCAGGATCGCTCGCGAGAGCGTCACCACCGGCATCGACTGCGCCAGCCCGCCGACCACGTTGGCGACCACGAACAGCACACACGCGATCGTGAACGCAACACCGGCGCCGGACCGGTCGATGACGGTGCCGGCGATCGGAAAGATGATCGCCACCGTCACGCTGGTGGCCCCGACGGTCGCTGCGATCAGGCCCACGCCGCCGATGTCCTCGGCTGCGGTCGGCAGCGCGGTGGTGACCATCAACGCGTCCAGCGACCCCAGGAAGGTCGCCCCCAAGGCGGCCACCATCAGCGCGCGATACGGCGACCTGAACAGCGCGGCATAGCTCGGGGTCATCGCACGCGTTCGGATCTACTGAGCGGCGTAGATCTTGTCGGTCGCCGGATGGGCCTTGGTGATGTGCCGCTTGAACTGCAGCTCGTCATAGCTCAGTCCCGCCGCCGCGCCCACCAGCTGTGCCAGATGGAAGATCGGCATGTCGAACTGGATGTCGGCCTCCTTGGACGCCTTGCCCTGCCAAGCATCCAGCGACAGGTGGCAGAGCGGACACGGCGTCACCATGGCATCGGCGCCGGCGGCCTTGGCCTCGGCCAGCGGCTGGATCAGCTCGCCCAGCGCCACCTCCTCGCGGGCCAGCACGATCGGGAAGCCGCAACACTTGATCTTGGAGGGGTAGTCCACCGGCGTGGCCCCACAGGCCTCGATGATGCGCTCGAGCGACTGCGGCCGATCGGGATCCTCAAAACCCAGGAGCTTGGAGGGACGCAGGATCTGGCAGCCGTAGAAGGGCGCGATCCTGACGCCTTCCAGCGGCCGCTCGGCAATCTCCTTGAGCCGCTCGTAGCCCTCGCCCTCGGCGATCTCCCACAGCAGGTGGCGCACCTCCACCGTGCCGTTGTAGGTGGCCGCGCCCACTTCGCGCAAATTCTTGTTGATCCGCTCGCGCAGGTCGGGGTCGGCCTTGAGCTTGATGTCGGCCTGCCGCAGGTTGAGCGTGCACACGTTGCAGATCGTCAGGAGCGTCTTCTGCTCGAGCTGCTCGGCCTGGCCCAGGATGCGCGCATTCAGGTGCAGGTAGTACTCCGGCCGGGCCTCGTGGATGTCGCCGGCACCGCAGCAGGTGAACCCGGGGATGTCGATCAGCGAGAACCCGAGCTTGGCCGAGACCGCCCGGGTGGAGGTGTCCAGCTCCTTTTGCGACAGGCTCGCAAGGCAACCGGGGTAGTAGGCGTAGCTCGAATTCACGACTCCTGCTCTCTGTCGATGGTGACTCCCTGTCGCTTGGCGTCGCGGTCGGCCTCTTCAATCGGCTGCAACAGCTTGTGCAGCTTGCGGACCTCGTCGAGCTTCTTCGCTCGGTGGGGCTTGAAGGGATTGGGCACCTTGCCCGATTTGGCCATCTGCATCGCGAACTTGATATCCATCGCCTGCTTCGGCGAGCTGTACGGGACCAGCGCGGTCTCGAGCAGATATCCGGTCATGCGGCTGGAGACATCGAACACCTGGGCGTGGCGGGCGCCGCCGTCTGAGAGCATGCCCTCCGAGTAGATCTCGGCGCCCAGCTTGGCGATCGCGTCGCGCGGGTCGACCCCCTTGGGACAGCGCTGCTGACAGAAGTAGCAGCGGGTGCAGTCCCACACTCCGTGGTGGCCGTTGAGCGTGCGCAGCCGCTCCTTGCGCCCGCGGTCGCGCACGTCTCCGACGAAGCGGGCGGCCTTGGCCAGTGCCGCCGGGCCGATGAAGTCGGGATCGACCTCCATCGAGTTGCACTCCGACACGCAGCATCCGCACTGGATGCACAACGCTTCCTTGAAGATCCGGTCGAGCTCCTCCTGCTGGATCCGCCACTCCTTGACGGGAGGATCGTCGTCCTCCACCAGGTACGGCTTGATCGAGCGGAACTTCTCCCAGAACGGCTCCATGTCCACAACCAGATCCTTGACCACAGGCAGGTTTCCCATCGGCGAGATCACCGGCACCTCGCCGGCTTCGACGACCGGCGCCATCGGCGTCTTGCACGCCAGCACCGCGGCTCCGTCCATGCGCATACCGCACGACCCGCACACCGCCATCCGGCAGCTCTTGCGATAGGTGAGTGACCCGTCCTGCTCATCCTTGATCTGGTCGAGGCAATCCAGCAGCGTGGCCGTCTCGGGCGCGTCGATCGTGAACTCGTCGACTCCGGATTCTCCGGTGTCGGGGTTGTGACGCTGGACTCTGAGGGTGACTTGCATGACGCTCCTAGTAGCTGCGGACAGCCGGCTGGTGCTCGGTGATGGTGACGGGCTTGTAGTCGAGCCTGACCTGACCGCCCGGATCGTGCCAGGTGAGCGAGTGCCGCAGCCAGTTGTCGTCGTCGCGCTCGGGATAGTCGAGGCGGCTGTGCGCCCCCCGGCTCTCGGTGCGTGCGATCGCTCCGGTGACCAGGCAGTCGGCCATCTCGAGCATGGAGCCGAGCTCGATCGCCTGGATCAGGTCGCTGTTGAAGGTCGTGCCCTTGTCCTGCACGATCACCCCGGCGTCGTAGCGTTCGCGCAGCGCCGTGACCGTGTCCTTGCAGGCCTCGAGCTTCTCGGCGGTGCGGAAGATGCCGGCGTTCTCGTACATCACGTCGGCCAGCTCCTGGCGGATCGCCCGCGGCCGCTCGCCGTCGAAGTTGTAGAGCAGCTCGCGGATCCGCTTGTCGGTGACCCGCACCGCCGACGGAGAGAACACCCCGGCCAGCCCGTTCTGGCGCACCTCCTGGGCTGCTGCGGCACCCGACCGGCGACCGAACACGATCGTCTCCAGCAGCGAGTTGCCGCCCAGCCTGTTGGCGCCGTGCACCGACACGCAGGCGCACTCGCCGGCGGCGTACAGGCCCGGCATGATGGTGCGTCCGTCCACGTCGGTATCGATGCCGCCCATGTGGTAGTGGCTGCCCGGCCGGACCGGGATCGGCTCCTCGATCGGATCGACGCCGGCGTAGTCCATCGCCAGCTCGCGGGAGCCGTGCAGCCGCTCCATGATCCGCTTGGCGCCCAGATGAGTGAGATCCAGCAGGACGCAGCCGTCGACTCCCCGGCCCTCGTCGATCTCGGTCTGCTCCGACCGGGAGACGACGTCCCGGGAAGCCAGCTCGACAGCGTTGGGGGCGTAGTTGAACATGAACCGCTCGCCCTCGCCGTTGCGCAGGTACCCGCCCTCGCCCCGGCAGCCCTCCGTGATCAGCACGCCGTTGGCCTTGAGCGTGGTGGGGTGAAACTGCATGAACTCCATGTCCTTCAGCGGGACACCTGCGCGCCAGGCCATCGACATGCCGTCACCGGTGCAGGCATAGGCGTTGGTGGTGCCGCGGTAGATCCGCCCCAGCCCGCCGGTGGCGAGCACCACGGCGCCGGCCTCGACTCCCTGAACGCCGCCGTGCAGCAGATCCCAGGCGGTGACGCCGACACAGCGCTCGCCGTCGGTCACCAGGTCGAGCGCGAACCACTCCTCGTACACGGTCACGCCGCTCTTGACCAGCTGCTCGTACAGCACGTGCAGCAGCACGTGCCCGGTGATGTCTGCGGCGTAACAGGTGCGCGGCGCGCCGCCCGCGCCGAACGGGCGCTGAGCGATCCGGCCATCCTCGGTGCGCGAGAAGATCGCGCCCATGTGCTCGAGCTCGTAGATGTCGCCGGGGCCCTCGGCGCACATCACCGCGATCGCATCTTGATCGCCGAGATAGTCCGAGCCCTTGACGGTGAAGAAGGTGTGATTCTCGGGGCTGTCTTCGCCGGCGTTTCCGAGCGCGGCGTTGATGCCGCCCTCGGCCGCTCCTGAGTGGCTGCGGGTGGGATGCAGCTTGGACACAACACCGACGTCGGCGCCATACCTGGCCGCCTCAATCGCAGCGCGCATGCCCGCAAGCCCCGCGCCGACCACCACCACGTCGTGTCGAACCATTCCACCTCCGCGAAGTACCGCGCCATCGGCGCCCAAAAGCAGCCTACCAAGCGGGGTCACGGGTCGCCGCAGCTGAGACTTTGTAACACGGCATGTGCGCGCAGGTTCTCGCGGTTCTGGGGTAGACTGGGAGGACGTTCGTGGGTCCGCAGAAGTCGTTAAACGGGGGAGATCCCTTGGCGAAGATGGTGTTTGCACTGCCCGATGCGCGCAGCGTGCTGCGCGACCTCACACAGCCGGAGCTGCATGCCCTGGCCGCTCAACAGGCGACCGCACGCTCGACCGACTACGGAGCTGTGAACGTCCACACCGAGGTGCTGGCGCGTTCCAAGGCGTCCACCTACATCGTGTCCGACGAGCCTGAGTCAGAGCCGCATCAGGCCATCACCCGCGACGAGTGGGAGCGTGTCTCCGCCGAGCAGGACGCCTTCATCGGCGAGCAGGACATGGTGCAGGTCGACGGCTACATCGGCAATGACCCTGACCGGCGGGTGCCCGCCCGGCTGTACGTCGAGCGCCGCAACGTCAACATCGCCGCCATGCAGGACGTGCTGTATTTCCACAACTCCGACACCGAGCACGAGCCGGAGCTGCTGGTCATCTACACGCCGAATCTGGCCATGCCCGGCTACCCGGACGACCGGCTGATCGCGGTCAACCTGGATCTCAATGTCACCCGCGTCTTCAACTCCGACTACTTCGGTGAGTCGAAGAAGGGCGGGCTGCGGATGTGGAACAAGCTCGTCTACGATCGCGGCGGGCTGGCGCTGCACGCGGGATGCAAGGTGATTCCGACCGCCTCCGGAGCCAAGACCGGTCTGATCGTGGGCCTTTCCGGCACCGGCAAGACGACCACCACCTTCACCCGCCAGAACGGCTCGCTGCCGGTGCAGGACGACTTCGTCGCGTGGTGGCCGGACGGCCGCGTGTCGGCGACCGAGGCCGGCTGCTTCGCCAAGACGTTTGCGCTCAACCCCCGGGACGAGCCGACCATCCACGGGGCGGTCACCAAGGCCGACGCCTACCTCGAAAACGTGTCGATGGATGAGGCCGGGGCGGTCGACTTCTTCGACGAGAGCTACACCAAGAACGGCCGCGCGGTGTTCTCGTTCAACGCCATCGACGCCGCCGACGCAACCGCGATCGATGCGGCCGACTTCCTGCTGGTGCTGAACAAGAACGAGAACGTCATCCCCGCAGTGGCCAAGATGAAGGGCCCGCAGGCGGCCGCCTTCTTCATGCTGGGCGAGACCACCGGCACCGCCGCCGGCGGCAGCGACGAAGAGGGCAAGTTCCTGCGCGTCCCCGGCACCAACCCGTTCTTCCCGATGCACCACGACAACCAGGGCAACCGCTTCCTGGAGCTGCTCGAGCTCAACCCCATCGACGTCTACGTCATGAACACCGGACGGGTGGGCGGCAAGGACGGCGTGCCGGGGTCGAAGAAGGTCAAGATCCCGCACTCGTCGGCAATCGTCGAGGCGATCGCCGAAGGCACCATCGAGTGGGAGACCGACCCCGACTTCGGCTATCTGGTCGCGGCCAGGGTGCCCGGCATCGAGGCGGAGGACATCGACATCCTGCAGCCTCGGCGGTTGTACGAGGCGACCGGGCGAGCCGACGAGTACGCCCAGCGGGTGGTGCAGCTGAAGACCGAGCGGGCCGAGTTCCTGGCCCAGTTCCCGAGCTTGTCGCGCGAGATCGTGGATTCGGTCGGGTAGCGGAGCGGTTGCCACCGTCCGAGACCAAGGTCGAGGTCCAGCGAACTGCCCGCGGCTTCGAGAGCGCCGTCAACGAGCACGACACAGCGCGCCAGCGCGACCACTTCTCGGCGGAGTTCGCCGAGCGTGACAGCGACCTGGGGCCGCTGCTCGCACAAACGACGCGGGCCGAGCTGATCGGCACGGTGGCAACGCGCACGCTGTTCCAGCTGCATCTGGACGACGGCGACATGAACGTGGTGGAGCTCTTGTGGCGCGATCACGAAGGCCCCTGGAAGATCCACGACTGCCGCGTGTTCTCGCTCCTGCCGGGCATCTGAGATAACCGGGAAACCCAGGAAATAGGAGGATTTTCTGGCGTTTCGGGGTATCGTTTAAGCCCCAAGACAGGCGAGGAACTCACGCGATGGCACCACCACGAGCGATCTGGACCGGCAGCATCTCCTTCGGACTGGTCAACGCACCAGTGCGCATGTACACCGCCACCACCGAGAAGACGCTTCGGTTCAACCAGCTGCACCAGCCCGACGGCGGCCGGATCGGCTACCAGAAGGTGTGCAAGATCGACAACGAGGTCGTGCCGGCAGAGGAGATCGTGCGCGCCTACGACGTCGGCGGCGGCGAGTTCGTCGAGGTCACCGACGAGGACTTTGCGGCCGCCGCGGAGGCCGCCCACCGGGTGATCACGATTCACGATTTCGTCCCCGCCACCGAGATCGACCCGATCTACTTCGAGAAGACCTACTACCTGGGACCTCAGGAGGGAGCGGGCGAGTCGATCTACGCGCTGCTCGCCGAGGCGATGGAGAAATCCGGCCTGTCGGCGGTTGCCACCTACGTGCACCACGACCGCGAGCACCTCGTCTGCCTTCGCATCCGGGACGGCGTGATCACGCTGGAGCGCATGTTCTTCTCTGACGAGATCCGCGCGCCGGAGGGGATCGTCCCCGCAGGCGCCAAGGTGGACAAGCGCCAGCTGGCGATGGCCAACGACCTGATCAAGGCGTACACCGGCACCTTCGACCCGACGCAGTACGTCGATACCTATCGGGAGCGGCTGCTGGCCGTGATCGAGGCCAAGCGCGGCGGAACCACGGTCAAGGCCAAGGCGGCTGAGAAGGCGACCGCTCCGCCCGACCTGATGGCGGCGCTGACCGCGTCGCTCGACCAGGCCCGGGATGCCCGCGAGGCCCGCACGAAGCAGGCCAAGGCGGCTCCCAAGAGAGCTAAAGCCGGGGCAGGCGCTGGCGGTTCGAAAGCACCGGCGCGTAAACGTCGCAGCGCCTGAGCCGGTCGCGCACGCGATCCATCGTGAAACCGGCAAAGTCGAGTTGCGGCCCGACCTCGTCCCACTCCAGCGGTGCCGACACCAGCGCCTGCGGCAGCGGACGCACCGAGTACACCGTTGCCGTGGTGCGGCCGTAGCCGTTCTGGTTGGCATCGATCAGCACGCCGTGCCGGCGTGAGCGCTGCCACTCGGTGGTGACCAGCTCCGGCGCGGTGTGTGCCAGCGCGCGTGCGATCGCGTGGGCGAAGTCGCGGACGGTGTCCTGGTCGTAGCGGCGGGCGATCGGGACGAGCACGTGCATCCCGCGTGAGCCGGAGGTCTTGGGATAGCCCTCCAGGTCGAGTGCGTGCAGTGCTGTGCGAAGCAGCAGGGCGACGTCGACCACCGCGGTGAACTCGGTGCCCTCGGCCGGGTCGAGGTCGAACACAACCCAGTCGGGCCGGTCAGGGCGGTCTGCCCGAGCGCTCCAGGCGTTCATGTCGATGCAGCCCATGTTCACCATCCACGCCAGCGCGTCGGGCGAGTCGACGATCGGGAACCCGATGCCCTCCTGGTGCGAGCGGGTGATCCAGTCCGGCATGTGGGAGGGGGCATCCTTCTGGAAGAAGTGCTTGCCGTGGATGCCGTCGGGATACCGTTTCATCGTGAACGGCCTGGCGCGCAGGTGCTCGATCAGCGCCGGGGCCACATCCAGGTAGTAGGCGATCAGGTCTCCCTTGGTGATCCCGAGCTCCGGGAAGAACACCTTGTCGGGATTGGCGACCGTGAACCGAGTCGGTGCCGGTCGCGGCGCCTGGGTGGAGTCGAGGTCGATGTAGACCGGCGCGCGCAGGCGCCCCTGCGCGGTTCGCTCCGTGTACTCGACCACGCATCGAAGCGCCGGCCGCACCCACGTGACCCGCCCGGGACGGGTGCGGACGACCTGCTGGGTATCGGTCACGAGCGGCTTCAGCAGCGCCGTCAGGCGGTCGAGCTGTTCGTCGGAGAAGCCGGTGCCCACGTCTCCGCGCCACTCGAGTCGTCCCCCGACGGGCTCAGCCAGGACCAGCGCACCAAATCCGGCGCGGGAGCCGGTGCCCGCCGTGTACCCGGCGATGGTGAAGGTTTCGCGCTGCTTCAGCTTCAGCTTGAGCCAATCGCGGGTGCGGCTGCCGGGGCGATACAGCGACCCCGATCGCTTGACCATGACCCCTTCCAGGCCGAGACGCTGAGCTTCGGCGAGGAGCGCCGGCCCGTCGTCGTAGGTGTGGGAGATCCGTACCACCGGCCCGGGTGTGACCAGCCGGCTGAGCAGTTCGCGGCGCTCTTCCAACGGCAGCCCGGTGACGTCGCGGCCGTCGAGCTCCAACAGGTCGAAGCAGTAGGCCACCAGCGTGCCCCGGCCGGCCTGGAGCAGGGAAAAGCTGGAGTGGCCCTGCGCGTCCAGCGCACATACCTCGGTGTCGATCACACAGCGCGCGGCCACAGCCGTGGGGAGCGCCTCGGCCACCGACTTGAACCTGGCGGCGTAGTCGTGCCCGCCGCGGCTCCAGAGCCGCACCTCGGCGTCGCGCAGATCGGCAATCATGCGATACCCGTCGAGCTTCAGCTCGTACACCCAGCCGCCGCCGGGGGGCAGCGCTTTGGTGGCGGAGGCGAGCATCGGCAGTGGGTGTGTCGACGGCATCGGCGTCTGCGATGCTAATCCTTCGCCGATGACGATCCGCGACCGTATCAATGGGCAACTGGTGGTTCTGGCCCCGCTAAATGTCGCGGACGCGCCGGCTTGGGCGCGCTGGCTGAACGATCCCGAGACGACTCGCTATCTGTACGGCAGGCGGGGCGCTCCCGACGAGCAGCCCACCGTCGACCAGATGCTCGAATGGGGGCGGCGGATGCTGGCCGACCCGTGGCGGATGGCTGTGGGATTGGAGGCCCGAGTCGGCGGCACGGTGATCGGAAACGCGCGTCTGACCCCCCACGGGCCGCGCCGGGCGCGGTTCTCGATCGTGATCGGCGAAGCCGAGCATCGCGGCCGCGGCATCGGCACCGAGGCCACCAGGATGATGGCCCAGCTCGGATTCGACCGGCTCGATCTGCGCGAGATCGTGCTGGACGTCGACCCCCGCAACGAGGCCGGCCGGCGCGCCTACCTGACCGCCGGCTTCACCCCCGGCCGCGGCGACTCCATGACCCTCCGTCGTGAATAAAAGGTGCCAGGCACCTTTTATTCACGCAACCGCAGGCTCGTCGGTGCGCTCTTCGATCGGCTGGTAGGGGCGAACCGCGGGGCCAACGTACTCCGAGCTTGGCCGGATCAGCCGGTTGTCAGCGTGCTGCTCCATCACGTGCGCGGCCCAGCCGACCACCCGGCTCATCGCGAAGATGGGCGTGAACAGCCCGGTCTCGATACCGAGGTAGTGGTAGGTCGACGCGGAGTAGAAGTCGACGTTGGGATAGAGGCCCTTCTGCTCGAGCACCACGTGCTCGATGTGGTCGGACATGTTGAACCACTGCGGCTCGTCGGACTCTTCCGACAAACCCTTCGAGAACCGCTTGAGGATCACCGCCCGGGGATCGAAGGTCTTGTAGACCCGATGCCCGAAGCCCATGATCCGCTCGCGCCGTTCCAGCCGGGCGCGGATCTCTTCGTCCACCCGGTCGTCGCCGCCGATCGCCTGCAGCAGCTTCATCACCTGCTCGTTGGCACCGCCGTGCAGCGGCCCCTTGAGGGCGCCGATCGCGCCCGTGATGGCGGAGTGCATGTCCGACAGCGTGGAGGCGATCACACGGGCGGTGAAGGTGGACGCGTTCATCTCGTGGTCGGCGTGCAGGATCAGGGCCACGTCGAACGTCTTCGCGGCAGCCGGGCTGGGCTGCTCACCGGCCAGCATGTGCAGGAAGTTGGCCGCATGCGAGAGGCCCGGGTCGGGCGCGACCGGATCCAGCCCACGGCGGCGGCGGTCGTACCGCGCCACCATCGTCGGCATCTTCGCGATCAGGCGAGTGGCCTTGGCGAAGTTGGCGTCCACGGCGTTCGAATTCTTGTCGGGATCGTCGAACGAGTCCGACGAGACGGCAGTTCGAAGCATCTCCATCGGCTCGGCGTGATCGGCCAGCATGTCGACCACCGAGGCGGTCTCGGGCGACAGCTCGCGTGCATCCGCCAGCGCCGAGGTGAACGCCTTGAGCTCGGCCATGGTGGGCAGATGCCCTCGCAGAATCAGGAAGCACACCTCTTCGTAGGTGGAATGCTCTGCGAGGTCGCCGACGTCGTACCCGCCGTAGATCAGAACGCCATTCTGACCATCGATCGAGCACAGGCGGCTGCGCGCAACCACCACACCTTCGAGTCCACCTTTATCTGCCATGCGCGACCCTCCGCCGTGTCCGTGAGTGCTCTTGCGACTTCGACCCAATCCTAGCGTTCGTGCAAGAATCGCCCGGCCAGCCACCCTCAACCCTGTGGGAGTTTTGACGTGAGTCATCGAGTCACCCTGATACCCGGAGATGGAACCGGGCCCGAGATCGCTGAAGCTACTCGCCGAGTGATCGACGCAACCGGTGTCCGGATTGAATGGGATGTCCAGGATGCGGGCGCCGACGTGATGGACAGATTCGGCGGGAATCCGCTCCCCGATCACGTGCTCGACTCGATCAGGCAAAACGGCGTGGCGATCAAAGGGCCGATCACGACGCCGGTCGGCACCGGCTTCCGATCGGTCAACGTGGCGCTCCGCAAGGAGCTCGACATGTACGCCCAGGTGCGGCCCTGCAAGATCTACCCAGGCGTGCGCACGCGGTACTCCGATACGGCCGTCGACCTGGTGATCGTGCGCGAGAACACCGAGGATCTGTACGCCGGGATCGAGTTTGAGCGCGGTTCGCTGGGCGCCCGCGAGGTGGCCGCGGCGATCGAGAGCGCGAGCGGCGCATACATCCGCGACGACGCCGGCATCTCGATCAAGCCGATCTCAGAGTTCGGCACCCGCCGGGTGGTGCAGTTCGCGTTCGATTACGCCCGCGCCCGGGGCCGCAAGAAGGTGACCTCGGTGCACAAGGCCAACATCATGAAACACACCGACGGCCTGTGGCTGGAGGTGTCCCGCGAGGTGGCGGAGAAGAACACCGACATCGAGTTCGAAGACCGGATCGTCGACAATATGTGCATGCAGCTGGTGCAGAAGCCCGAGCTGTACGACGTGCTGGTGCTGCCCAACCTCTACGGCGACATCGTGTCCGACCTCGGCGCCGGCCTGGTCGGCGGCCTGGGAGTGGCGCCGGGCGCCAACTTCGGCACGCATGCGGCGGTGTTCGAGCCGACGCACGGCTCGGCGCCCAAGTACGCGGGCCAGAACAAGGTCAATCCGATTGCGATGATGCTCTCCGGTGTACTCATGCTCCAGCACCTCGAGGAGCGCGCCGCCGCCGACCGGCTGGAGTCTGCGATCGCGGCGGTGATCGCAGAGGGCAGGAACGTCACCTACGACATGAAGCCACCGGGGTCGGCCGACACCGCAGTCGGCACCTCGCAGGTGGCAGATGCAATCATCGAGCAGTTGGGGGAAGTGGCATGAGGCGAGAGAAGATCACCGTGGTCGGAGCCGGCAACGTCGGCGCCACCACCGCACAGCGACTGGCCGAGCGTGACTACGCCGACGTGGTGTTGGTGGACATCGTGGAGGGGCTGCCGCAGGGCAAGGCGCTGGACATGAACGAGGCCGGCCCGGTGGTGGGCTACGAGCCCAACATCGTCGGCTCCAACGGCTACGAGGAGACCGCCGGATCAGCGATCTGCGTGATCACCTCGGGCCGCGCGCGCACGCCGGGCATGAGCCGCGACGACCTGCTCAAGACCAATCAGGCGATCGTCGCAGACGTGACCAAGAATCTGGTGGAGCGCTCACCCGAGACGATCCTGATCGTGGTCACCAACCCGCTGGACGCGATGTGTCAGGTGGCGTTCCAGCAGGCCGGTTTTCCGCGGGAGCGGGTGATCGGCATGGCCGGTGTGCTCGACACCGCCCGGTTTCGCACCTTCCTGGCCTGGGAGCTGGGTGTCTCGGTCAACGATGTCACCGGCTTTGTGCTGGGCGGGCACGGCGATCAGATGGTGCCGGTGACGTCCAACACCAATGTGGCAGGCATCCCGATCACCGACCTGATCGAGCCGGCACGGCTTGCGGAGATCGTGCAGCGCACCCGAGACGGGGGCGCCGAGGTGGTCAAGCTGCTGAAGTCGGGCTCGGCCTACTACGCGCCGTCGGCGTCGATCTGCGAGATGGTGGACTCGATCGTGCTCGATCAGCGACGGGTGCTGCCCGCCGCTGCACTGCTGCAAGGCGAATACGGGCTGAACGGGCTGTACATGGGCGTGCCCTGCCGGTTGGGGGCCAACGGGCTCGAGCACGTCTACGAGGTCGAGTTGAGCACCGAGGAGCAGTCCGAGCTGAATCGTTCAGCGGACGCGGTTCGCGAGCTCATCGACGTGATGGGCCTCTGAGCGCCACGGCCACATGAATCGATCGGCCCGACTGAAGCAGCTGGCGGGCCAATCGTTCGTGTACGGCCTCGGCGGGCTGGTTTCGCGGGCTGTCGGGATCGTGCTTCTGCCGGTGTATTTCCGGCACGTCTCGCGCGTCCAGTTCGGCGACGTCGAGCTGATCATGTCGACCATCACGCTGGCGGCGATCGTCTTTCGGCTGGGTCTCACCAACGCGATGTTCCGCTTCTCGTTCGACACCCCCGGCGCGGGCAACCGACGAACGACGGTGCAGACCACCTTCACCTCGGTGATGATGCTGTCCACCCTGGCGGTGATCCTGGGGCTGATCTTCCTGGATCCCCTGGCCCACGTTCTGGGCGGCCGGGCGCTCACGATCATCGGCCTGACCGGCCTGTGGGTGACGATGAACTTCGACATCGTCACCGGCATCTACCGGATCGAGCGGCGGCCCACCGCGTTCGTTGTGTACTCGCTCACCAACGTCGCCATCACGGTGGTGATGACGGTGCTGCTGGTCGTGCACTGGCACCACGAGGCGGCCGGGCTGATGATCGGCAACTTCTCCGGCACCTACGTCACCTACGTCCTGATGCTGATCGCGCGTCGAGACGTGATCGGATTTCGCCTGTTCGATCGTGAGCTGCTCCGCCGGATGCTGCACTTCTCGGTGCCCCTGATCCCCGCAGGCCTGGCCCTGTGGGCGCTGAACGTCGCCGATCGCTTCCAGGTCAAGTACCTGGGCTCTCCGGCGCTCCTGGGCTCGTACTCGGCGGCGTCCAAGATCGCGCTCTCGATCATGCTGCTGATCGCGGCGTTCCAGACCGCCTGGCCGGCGTTCGCCAACTCGATGCCGTCGGAGGACGAGACCCGCAAGGTGTATGCGGTGGTGCTGACGTACTGGTCGATGGTGATGGCCTGGGCGGTGGTGGCGATCAGCCTGGCGACTCCGACGTATGTGCATGTGGCGCTGCCCAAGTCGGTGTGGGACGCCGCACCGGTGGTGCCGCTGCTGATGTTCGGGTCGGTGCTCTTCGGCGCATATCTGATCCTCAATGCCGGCGTCAACCGCTCCAAGAAGACCCGCTTCACGCCGGTGGTGGCGACCACCGCGGCGCTCGTCAACGTCGGCATCAACTTCGCCCTGATCCCGTGGATCGGCATCGTCGGCGCAGGCATCTCGACCGTGATCGGATACGTGGTGCTGGTCTACCTGGGCTGGCGCAACGCCCAGCACTCCTATCCGGTCGATTACGAGTGGAGCCGCGTGATCCGAACGGCCCTGGTGGCCGCGGCGTTCGTCCTGCTGTCGATGCTGGTGATCCCCGCCACCGGCTGGGTGGGAGTGCCGCTGCGGGTGATTCTGGCGCTGCTGTTCCCGCTCGGATTGGTGGCGACCGGAGTGGTTCACCGGGGCGAGGTCGGGCGGGTACGCGACAACCTCAAGGCGATGGGCAAACGCCGCAGCAAGGCGGCCGTGCTGGAAGCCGAAGAGGAGGAGGCGATCGAGGAAGAGCCGGTCGCGTGAATAAAAGGTGCCAGGCACCTTTTATTCACCAGGACTCGGTCTTCATCGCCTTGGTCACCGCTGCCCAGCGCCGGCGTTCCTCTGCGCGCGCGCCTTTGTCATCGCGGGTGGCCTGGAAGTGCAGCTCTCGCTGGAGCTTGCGGTAGCTCTCCAGCCGCTCGGCCGGCAGCGTGCCCGAGGCGATCGCCGCCTGCACGGCGCAGCCCGGTTCGGTCTCGTGCTGACAGTCGCGAAACTTGCACTGGGCGGCCAGCTCCTCCACGTCGTCGAACGTCTGGGCGACGCCTTCGTCGGCCTCCCACAGCTGCATCACCCGCATTCCCGGGGTGTCGATGATGCATCCGCCGCCGGGCAGCGCAATCAGCTCACGGTGGGTGGTCGTGTGACGACCCCGGCCGTCGTCGCGGATCTCGCGCGTGGCCAGCCGCTCCTCGTCGATCAGCCGGTTGATCAGCGTCGACTTGCCAACGCCTGACGAGCCCACCGCCGCCGCGGTGCCACTTCGTGCCACCAGCTCGCGCAGCTCATCGATGCCCTCGCCCGTGACCGAGGAGATCACCTGAATCGGCACCCCGGCTGCGACAGCGTCCACCATGCGTACCGCCGCCGGCACGTCGCCGCAGACGTCGGCCTTGGTCAGAACGATCACCGGGTTGGCACCGCTCTCCCAGGCCACGGCCAGGTACCGCTCGATCCGGCGGGGATTGAGATCCTGGTTCAGCGACGACACCAGCAGGGCGAGATCCACGTTGGCCGCCACCACCTGCTCGGTGGTGACCTCGCCGGCCGCGTTTCGCACAAACGCCGACCGCCTGGGCAGCAGGGCCGATACCTGGACGCGCTCGCTGGTCGGATCGCCGTCGTGCACGACCCAGTCTCCAACCGCCGGCCGGTCGATCGGTGAGCTGGTGGCCTTGCGCATCGCGCCGGTCATCTCGGCCCAGCGATCGCCGCCGGTGACCGCGAGCACATATGCGCCGCGGTGTTGAATGATCACGCGGCCCGGCTCCAGCCCGGCGGCTGCGTATGGTTCGAAGGCGGATGCCCAGTCGGCATCCCACCCATAGCGTTCGAGATTCACTCGGGACTCCTGAGTCATGGGAAACGACAGTGCCGGCCTTCAGGCGGCAGTTGGCTCAGGAGACGAACGCTCGAGCTCAGACAGGCGGCCTGGAGGCGGGGGAACACAGATCGGTTTTCATGGCCGCCTCCTTTCGTAACAGGCGTCGTCTGAACGGTTCGTGCACCCAGACTAGTCGACCGCAACGACGTTCGTCAATCGGCCGTGCCGCGCACCGCCAGCGCCTTCAGCGACAGCATCTCGTGACAGGCGCTCGCTGCCAGCCACGAGGTGATCCCCGCCGGATCGTACGCAGGCGCCACTTCGACGCAGTCGAATCCCCGGAAATCGATGCCCTCGAGCGCCCGCAGATAGGCCATCGCCTGGGCGCTGGTGGGGCCTCCCACCTCGGGCGTGCCGGTGCCGGGCGCAAACGCCGGGTCGACGAAATCGATATCGAAGCTGAGGAAGGCGCGCCGGTCGCCGACGCGGGCGCGAACCCGGTCGCCGTACTCGGCCGGAGTCAGCTCAGCCATCTCCAGCCAGGGGATCGCGTCGTAGCCGAGATCGGCCGAGGCCGTCTCGTCCGCGGCGCCGTAGAGCGTTCCGCGCATGCCCGCCTGCACTGACGCCGTCGCATCCACCAGCCCCTCCTCCACCGCCCGCTTGAACACGGTGCCGTGGAAATAGCGCACGCCGTAGTACTGCTCCCACACATCGGCGTGGGCGTCCAGGTGCACCAGCGCCAGCGGGCCGTGCACCGCCGCCGCAGCCCGGAGCTCGCCGAGCACCATCGAGTGGTCACCGCCCAGGCACAGAGGGGTCACGCCGGCGGCATGTACCGGTGCCAGAAACTCCTCGATCTGGGTGAGCGTGAGCTCGTGAAAGCCGGGAATCGTGGGCGCGTCGCCGTAATCCACCATCGACAACACCTCGTGCACGTCCACGTGCAGGTTGGGGTTGTAGGGACGGAGCAAGGCCGACGCCGAGCGGATCCCCTCGGGGCCGAAGCGCGCACCCGACTTGAACGACACGGCGTCATCGGTGGGAATCCCGATCACCACCACATCGACATCCTCGAGCGTCTGGACGTGGGGCAGGCGCATGAACGTGCGCGGCCCGCTGAAGCGGGGCATGATCGAGGCGTCGATCGGTCGGTAGTGCATGAGCCGATCGTATAGCGTTCGGCCGTGGACCTGGGATTGAACGGAACGGTCGCGATCGTGGGCGGCGCCTCCTCCGGGATGGGCCTTGCGATCGCACGCGCGCTCGCCGCCGAAGGCACCGCGGTGACCATGCTCGCCCGCGACCCCGATCGCCTGGCCGCCGCGGCCGGCTCGATACCCGACGCGATCACCGTGGCCGGAGACGTGCGCGACCGCGACGTGCTGACGCGGGCGGTCGACGAGACGGTCGCGCAGCGAGGGCAGCTCGACATCGTCATCAACAACGCCGGCGGCCCGTCGCCGGGGACGTTCGACTCGACTCCCGAGGACGCCTGGCTCGACGCGTTCGAGCTGTCGCTGCACGCCACCATCCGCCTGACCAAGCTGGCATTGCCGCACCTGCGGGCGAGCGGTCGCGGCAGAGTCGTCAACATCACCTCGTGGTCGGTGCGCGAGCCGATTCCCAACCTGATCCTGTCCAACACCATCCGCCCAGGGGTGGTCGGGTGGGCCAAGACCATCGCCCACGAGCTCGGCCCCGAGGGGATCACCGTCAACACCGTGGCGCCGGGAATGGTGGACACGCCGCGGGTGCACGAACTCGGCTCACAGGCGGCAGACGTCAGCTGGGTACCGGCCCGCCGCAGGGGCACTCCGGAGGAGATCGCGGCCGCCGTCGTGTTCCTCTGCTCGGTGCCCGCGGCTTACATCACCGGCGTGGTGCTGCCCGTCGACGGCGGTGCCCTACGGGGCATTTGGTGACCGGAAAACCCGGCTCAACCTGATCGCAATCGCCGCCACGTAGAATTATTGCGATGGCATCCGAAACGTGTTACCGGCACCCAGACCGCGAAACCGCGCTGAGCTGCTCGAATTGCGGTCGGTTTGTGTGCCCCGAGTGCATGACCCACGCGGCGGTGGGAGTGCGCTGCCCGGAATGCTCGGGCAAGCCCAAGGTGATGCGCCGCGCCGCCTTCGGCCAGCCGAACGAGCCGTGGGTGACCCGGTTTCTGATCGCCGCCAACGTGGTCGTATTCGTGCTCACCAACAACATCGGCGGTGGACTGGGGTTCTCCTCTGCCCAGCTGACGCCGTTGGGAACCCACATGGCGCTGTTCGGCCCGTACGTGGCAGACGGTGACTACTGGCGGCTGCTGACGTCGGGGTTTGTGCACTTCGGATTGCTGCACCTCGCCTTCAACATGTATGCGCTGTACCTGATCGGGCAGCCGCTCGAGCGCTACCTCGGTTCGATCCGGTTCACCGTCATCTACCTGGTGTCGTGTCTGGCCGGAAGCTTCGGCGCGCTGCTGGTCAGCCCGAACGCGCTCACCGCAGGTGCCTCAGGCGCGATCTTCGGGTTGATGGGTGCCATGTTCGTGCTCGAGCGCCAGCGGGGGATCGCCCTCTTGGGCGGCTCGATCGGCGGCCTGATCGTGATCAACCTCGCGATCACCTTCCTCCCCGGCACCAACATCTCCATCGGCGGCCACCTGGGCGGCCTGGTCGCAGGAGCGGCGTCGGCATTCGTGCTCTCCGGCTACGGCCGCGGCCACATCGCCGCCACCCCGATCTCTGTCGCCTCGTACATCGGCTTGGTCGCCATCGGAGCCGGTGCGGTGATAGGTTCACTGGCGGTGGTGGGATGAGAGATCTGCGCAGACCTCGAGGGCGGTGGATTGCAGCGATCGTGCTGGCGGTGATCGCCGCCGGGCTGGTGTATGGCTGGGAGAGCCAGTCGGGCTACTACGCGATCTGGCCGGACAAGGCGCATCCCGCTGCGCAGTATGTGCACGTACCCGACGGCAAGGCGCCCGCACCCAACTCCGGGTTCTACTTCGTGGACGTGCACGTGCTCGAGGCCAACCGCATCGAAGCCCAATACTTCAAGCATCTGGTCAGCGGAGCCGAGCTGATCCCGGTGAAGTACCAGCGCGCCCCCGGTCAGACCCAGCAGCAGTGGCAGGCCGCGGACATGCGCGCCATGGACAGCTCCCAGCGAGTCGCGCAGGCGGTGGCCGAACAGGCGTTGGGGATGAAGGTCGGGATCAAGCGGCTGGGGCTGACGGTGACCTACGTCGACCCCCGCTACCCCGCGGCCAAGGCCGGCGTCCAGGCCGGTGAGGTGCTGCGCGAGGTCGACGGGCATCCGGTGCTGTCCGATCAGGATCTGCGCCAGGCGACCGCCGGAGTCGAGGCCGGCGACACCGCCTCCTACACCTTCACCCACCTGGGCAAACGCCAGATTCGAACCGTCGCCGAGCCCGGCACCGGACGCGGCATCATCGGAATCGGCATCGCCGACGCGGCCCGGATCACCCACATACCGGTGCACGTCCGGTTCAGCACCGACAACATCGGCGGCCCCTCGGCGGGGCTCGCGTTCACCCTCGAAATCTATGACAGCCTCAGCGGCCGGCACCTGCTGGACGGTCACCGCATCGCCGTCACCGGGGAGATCGGACTGGACGGCAGCGTGCAGCCGATCGGCGGCGTCACCCAGAAGACCCAGGGTGCGATCGACGCCGGCGCCGACACGTTCCTGGTGCCCAAGGGCGACAACTATCGCGACGCGGTTGCCGCCTCGAAGGGGCGAATCCGCATCATCGGCGTGTCCTCGTTTAGACAGGCATTACGGGTGATTCGACACCTGCCGCCGGTCGCGCCGGCCGCGTAACACAGGCTCTCAACAGGATCTGCCGCTATTAGCGGCTTTTCCGATCGCGTAAGCCTGGATTCGGTCGCGAGACCCTCGTACACTCTCCGCTCGCCTGTCTTCCTCGACCCCATGGAGGCTCCCCACGTGACACCCAAAGCGCGCTGCGTTACCTGTAACGACTGCTACTTTCACCAACGTAACCTGTGCGCGCTGCGGCTCGCCGAGCCGTGTCCCACCTTCCGGCCGATGCTCAAAGGCACGATGGTCGCCCCCCGCCAGCCTCAGCTGGTCGCGCCGCAGCCGATCAGGCTGCAGCCGGCAGTGGCCTGACCATTTCTACGCCGAGACGGGGATCCGCGCGAGGATGTCCCCGAGCCGCCGAACGCCCTCGTCGATCTGGGCGGGAGTCACCGCGCTGAACGCCAGCCGCAACGAGCGGGCGCCGACCGGGCGTGAAGTGAAGTCGGCGCCGGGCACGAACGGCACACCAGCCTCGGTCGCCGCCGCAAGCACCGAGGCGGTCTCATATCCCTCGGGCAGCTCGATCCAGTAGAAGTAGCCGCCTGCCGGAGTCGTCCAGCGCGTCCCATCCGGGAACGACTCGCGCAGCGCCAGCTCCATCGCATCGCGACGGGCCTTGAGGCCGACGGTGGCAGACGCCACGTTGGGCTCGAACCGGCCGGCGCGGCAGTAGGCCGCGAGCGTCGCCTCGGCAAAGGCGTTGGGTGCGATGTAGGTGTTGGTGGAGAGCTTTGCGATAGGCGCCACCAACCGCTCGGGCAGCACCAGGTACCCGGTGCGCAGGCCCGGGGCGACGGTCTTGGTGAACGATGACGAGTAGGCGACGTTCTCGCCGCCGTCGAGCTCGAACAGGGTCGGATCGGCATCGCCCTCGAACCGCAGCAGGCCGTAGGGGTCGTCCTCGACCAGCAGCACCCCTCGCTCCTGGGCGAGCGCCACGAGTGCGGTGCGCTTGTCGCGCGAGAGGGTCACGCCGGCCGGGTTCTGGAAGGTCGGGATCACGTAGATCATGCGGGCCGAAGGATGCTGGTCGAGCGCGGATCGAACGCCGTCCACGTCCACCCCGTCGGCCTCGAGGGGCACCGGCACCGCCTCGGCGCCATGCCGGCGCAGGGCGATCAGGCTGCGATCGTAGGTGGGATCCTCCACCACGGCGGCCCCGCCGTCGTCTGCAAACATGTGCTCGATCAGCATGCCCACGCCCTCGAGCGAACCGTTGAACAGCACGACTCGGGTGGGCGCGACACCGTGGCGCTCGCCGATCCACTCCCGCAAGCCGAGGTATCCGCTGGGCGCGTAGGCCAAGGCGCCGGCCGCGTCCAGCTCGAGCGCCTCGGCCACGGCCCGCTTGAGGTCGTCGACCGGCAGCAGGTCGGCTGAGGGAACTCCACGGGTGAACGCAATCGTGCTCATGACTTCAACTCCTCGAACGCGGCGACCGCCAGCTGGGCGGCCTCGGTGGGACTCGATCCGACCCGCACCCCGCGGCTCTCGAGGGCATCCTTCTTCGCCTGGGCGGTCCCGGCAGAGCCGGAGATGATCGCGCCGGCGTGGCCCATCGTCTTGCCGGGAGGCGCCTGGAACCCGGCGATGTATGCCACCACCGGCGTCTTCATGTGGGTGGCGATGTACTCGGCCGCCTTCTCCTCCTCATCGCCCCCGATCTCACCCACCATCACCACCAGCTCGGTGTCCGGGTCGGCTTCGAATCGCTCCAGCACGTCGATGAACGACATGCCCACGATCGGGTCGCCGCCGATCCCCACGATGGTCGAGTTGCCGAGCCCGGCGTCGGCCAGCTCCTTGCCGATCTGGTAGGTGAGCGTGCCGGAGCGCGACACCAGACCGATCGATCCCGCCGCGAACACCTGGGCCGGGATGATGCCCACGTTGGCCACACCCGGCGAGAGCGCGCCGGGGCAGTTGGGGCCAAGCAGCGTCACCCCGCGCGGCCGCACGTGATGGTAGATGCGAAGCATGTCGTGCGCGGGTATGCCCTCGGTGATGCACACCACCGTGTCCACCCCCGCGTCGGCAGCCTCGTAGATGGCGTCGGCGGCGAACCGCGGCGGCACGAACACCATCGCGGTGTTCGCGGCCTGCTGGCGCACGGCCTGGGCGACGGTGTCGTACACAGGCACGCCGTCGACCGACTGGCCGCCCTTCCCAGGAGTGACGCCGGCCACCACCGCGGTGCCGTATTCGCGGTTTCGCCCGGCGTGGAAGCTGCCCTCGCGGCCGGTGATTCCCTGCACCACCAGGCGGGTGTTTGCGTCGACCAGGATGGCCATCAGGCGGCCGCCCCTGCCAGCTCGACCACGCGCTTGGCGGCTCCGAGCATGGTCGACTCCACGAAGACGTTGGCGGGAGCGGCGTCGCTGAGGATCTTGCGCCCCTGCTGGTCGTTGGTGCCGTCCAGGCGCACCACGATCGGCACCTTCACATCGAGCTGCTCGAGCGCGGTGAGAATGCCTTGGGCGACCTCGTCGCAGCGGGTGATCCCGCCAAAGACGTTGAACAGGACGGCCCGCACCTTGTCGTCGGACAGCAGCACTTCGAGCGCGGTCACGATCTCGTCGGCCTGGGCGCCGCCGCCGACATCCAGGAAGTTGGCCGGCGTGCCGCCCGCACCGGCGACCACGTCCAGCGTCGACATGACCAGGCCGGCACCGTTCCCGAGGATCCCGACCGTGCCGTCCAGCTTGACGTAGGTGACGCCGCGCTCGCGGGCCATCCGCTCCTGCGGGTCGAGTGCGTCCAGGTCGCGCATCTCGGCGATGTCGGGATGGCGATAGAGGGCGTTGTCGTCGACCGTGTACTTGGAGTCGAGCGCGTGCAGATTGCCGTCGGGGGTGACGATCAGCGGGTTGATCTCGACCAGCATGGCATCGGTGTCGATGAACGCGCGATAGCAGTTGGCCATGATTTCGGAGGCCTGCTTCATCTGCTCGGGAGGAAGGCTCGCGGCGAAGCACAGCTCGCGGGCATGGTGCGGCTGAAATCCCTCCAGCGGATCCACGTGCAGCCGCGCCAGCTTGCTCGGGCGTCTCGGCGGCGACCTGCTCGATGTCGATCCCACCCTGGGTGGTGAGCATCAGCAGCGGGCGCTTGGCTCCCCGGTCGAATGTGATCGAGAAGTAGTACTCGAGCTGGATGTCCGAGCCGCGCTCCACCCACAGCGTGCGCACGGTGTGGCCGCGAATGTCCATCCCCAGGATGTCGCGGGCGTGCTGCTCTGCCTCGTCGGGCGTCATCGCCAGCTTGATGCCGCCGGCCTTCCCGCGGCCGCCGACCAACACCTGGGCCTTGACCACGACCATCCCGCCGAGTCGCTCCGCCGCCGCCCGGGCCTCCTCGGGAGTGGTGGCGACCTCGCCGTCGGACACCGGAATGCCGTAGCGCGCGAAGAGCTGTTTTCCCTGGTACTCGTACAGATCCACGGTGGCGGGACTCTAATCGCGGCCACGCTGCCGGCGCGCCGATGGCCGATTGGGAGCACCAAATGAAATTTGGTTAGCCAAAATGGCCTGTGTTTACAAAGGTCTAACGTTTGCCCCACGGGTTTCTTACCTCCCGCGGAAAGACTCACCCTCGGACGCTGCGACCGAACGTGCCCACACTTCGCAGCTACCTGCCTCCTCCGACGGCCCGCCAAGCGGGTCGTCGGGCTTTGTTGGTGAATAAAAGGTGCCTGGCACCTTTTATTCAGGGGCGGAGGTGCCGTTCTCCTTCTGCTGCTCTTTGGCCAGGTCGACGCCCGCGACCGAGGCGACGTAGGCAGAGACGTCGGCGGCGTCGCTGCCGGTGACCAGATCCTTGGGCATGGCGCCGAACGGATCGGGCTCGGCGATCTGCTGGCGCACCAGCGCCTCGAACGAGCTCTGCTCGAATCCACTCAGACGCGGGCCGACATAGGCCTCGTCCAGATTCGGCCCGATCGTGCCAACCGTGCCGGCCTCGGACATCGTGTGGCAGCCACCGCACTTGCTGACGAACACCGACTTGCCGTTCGCCAGGTCGACGTCGCTGGCGGGGGCGACGCCGCTCGAGGTTCCACACCCCGATGCGAACACCGTCAGCGCCAGCAACACAATCGCCGAGACACTCCGAATCACGCGGCAGACATTAGCAAGATCACCCGCGTGCGCTCACGGGGTACGCGCCCCGCCAGGTCAAACACTCGGCCGCATGGGCGGCCGCGAACGTCAGCGTTACGGGCATCGGCCAGCCCGAGGCCATGCCGAACAGCACTCCGGCGACGAACGTGTCACCGGCGCCGTAGGTGTCCTCGACCGGCCCCGGCGGCTCGACTGCCGAGTACCCCGTGCCACCCTGCGCGCCGTTGGTGACGATCACATGGTGGGGCTTCACCTGAAGCGCACTGAGGTCGTACTGCTCGCCGCGATCGCTGCCGCTGCCGACCAGCGCGTCGGCACGAATCCCGCTCTGGCGCAGCGATTCGAACCTCCGGGCGGTCACCACCACCACCGGCGACGCCCGGGCGAGCTGGAGCGTGCGCGGGTCCTGGCCGGTGAAGTACACACCGTCCATCTCCGCCAGCGTGTCCCACGGAAGCGGGTCGTCCGCGGTCGGGTGATCGTTGTGACCGATCACAAACAGCGTGCGATCGTGATTGGGGTCGACCACCGCCAGCACTCGCGTCTGGGGCTTCGCCCTCACCGCCGCCTCGACCCGCACGCCCTGGCCTTCGAGGATGGCAGCAGCATCGGTGTCTCCGCCCAGCGCTGTGAAGAAGGTCACGTCGGCACCCATGCGAGCGAGCGCCATCGCCGACACCGCCCCGCCCGCACCCGGCTGCTCGATCGGGTCTGTGAGATGCACGATCTCTCCGGTCGCCGGCATGAACGGGGCGAGCGTGAACGTCACCCATTCGACGTGTCCGATTACCGCCAGCCGCATCGATCAAGTATGACCGAGTCACCCGGCTCAATCATGCCGCCTCCTACCCAAACTGTGTCATCTGGGGCGAGCGCTCCTGCACCGCTGAAATCTCAGCTGACGGCGCATTGGCGCGCTCGGTCAGCCATACCAGCCGCTCGATCCGCAGTGCCTCCCAGTGAGCCGCCGTAGGAGATCCTTGGTAGAGGACGCCGGTGGGATCGCACACAAACGTGATCACACTCGTCAGTGTGGACTGATCAATCGCGACGTGAGGCTCGCGCAGCGCCGCGCCAATGGCCGTGAGCGATTCGCGAGCTGCCTGCAAGTTCGGCTCGGGTATGCGCAGCCGCCCCCGTCCGGAGACCCCGAGCCGCGGCACGAACAACTCGTCGATGCACGCGGCCCACCGCCGCCGCCGGCGTGCCGTTGGGATTCCGTGCACGAGGGAAATCAGGCGCGGGAAGACCATCGATCTCGGCGGACGTCGGGTGCGGAAGTCACCGTTCGAGGCTAGGCAACCCGCAACTCGGACGCCACATTGGTGGCACGTCGATTGCCTCCCTGCTACCACCCCTGTACTTCGCCTGTTACCACCCCACCGCCGGAGAGGCTCACGAGTTCAACCACCGGGCCACCTCGACGTGCTCCGGCTCGGCGCCGCCCTCGTCCAGCCCCCAGGCGAGCGTCTGGGCAAGGCACCATCCGCGGGCGCGGTCACGATCGATGCCGAGGTCGGCGGTCAGCCGATCCAGCCGGCGCAGCATCTGAGTGCGGCTGTGACCCAACTCACCGCCACGGACGAGCGCGGCGATCCCGAAGGCGCGCTCGCCGATCAGTGGCTTGGGATCGATCACAAGCCACGGCTGCCGTTCAGCCGCGAGGATGTTGAGCGCGTGCAGATCCTGGTTGACGAGCACCGCCTCGGGTTGGGACGGTGCCAGCGTCGCGATGGCGTCCAGCGCGGCATCCAGCAGCGCCCGCGGAAACGGCCGGCCGGTTGCCTCCCAATCGACCTGGAGCACCTCAGACCACCGCTGTGCCTCGTCCGCCAGAGTCGCGAACGGCGGCCCCGCCGGCACCAACAGACGAGGGAGCAGCTCGCAGGCGACGTCGAGGGCGGCGTCCGGCTCGAGCTCGGCCAGCGGGGTACCCGGACGGCAGCGCTCGATCAGCAGCGCCGACCGAACCGTATCGTGCGCGAGCAGCCGCGCCGCGCCGTCGCCGTTCCAAAGCGTGAGGGCATCGGCCTCGTGGCGGCTCTCCCGATCGGGGAACTGCACCTTCAGCACCGCTTCTGTGCCGTCGCCTGCCGCCACCGGCATCGCCAGCGACGCGAACGCGTAGGCAAACGGCTCGCCCATATCGCTGAGCGACCACTCCCGCACGCACTCGGAGACGATCCCCGGGAGGGCGGCCAGCCACTCGCGCCCCTCGGCGGAGCCGGCCAGCCACCCCAGTCCCGGATGAACGTCTACGGCACGTACACCAGCTTGCCCTGGACCTTCAGGTCCTCCATCAGCTGCTGGGCCTTGCCGACCTCACTGAGCGCGAACACGTGGTCGATCACCGGCTTGATGGCCCCGGCCTCGACGGCCTTCAGTGCCGCCGCCAGCTCGGCCTTGGTGGACAGGTGCGACCCCATCAGGTTCTGCTGCTTGTTCCACAGGAAGCGCAGATCGGTGACGGCGGCGAATCCGGTGGAGGCGCCGCATACAACGATCCGGCCACCCCAGCGCAACGCCGCCATCGACGTCGGCCAGGTCTCCTCACCGGAGTGCTCGAACACGACGTCGACGCCCACCTTGCCGGTCAGCTCCTTGACCCGGGCGGCGACGTCCTCCGACTTGCGATCAATCACGTCCTGAGCGCCCAGCTCCTGCGCCCGCGCGACCTTCTCGGCCCCTCCGACCACGGGGATCGGGTTGGCGCCGAACAGGCGGCAGATCTGGATCGCCATCACACCCAGGCCGCCCACACCGCCCCAGATCAGCACGTTCTCGCCGGCTTGGATCTTGGCCCGGGTGACCAGCATCCGCCACGCCGTCTCGAGCACCAGCGGCATCGAGGCGGCCTCCTCGAACGTGAGGTTGGCGGGCTTCGGCAGCACGTTTGCCGCCGGCATGGTCACCAGCTCCGAGTGTCCGCCGTCATTGGGACCGGTCTGGAAACCCCAGATCACGAACTGCCGGCAGAAGTACTCCTGGCCGGAGGTGCACATGTCACACACGCGACACGACAGGCCGGGATGGACGACCACCTCGTCGCCCACCTGCACGGGCGACGAGCCGAAGCCCTTGCCCGCAACCGCCGAGCCCACCTCCCGCACGACGCCGGCGACATCCGAGCCGGCCACGTGCGGGAAGATCACCTTCATGCCCGGCATACCCCGCCGGGCCCAGATGTCGTTGAAGTTGGCTCCGGCCGCCTTGACCTCGATCAGGACCTCGAACGGTCGAGGCTCCGGATCGGGGATATCGGTGTAGCTGAGGACATCGGGACCGCCGTGCTCCTCGAACACGACCGCCTTCATACGCCAAGCGCCTTCCCGAGCTCGTCGAAGTTGTTGATGTACCGGCGGACGTCCTCCTCGGAGTGCTGCACCGACAACGTCCAGTTCTCGGACTTGCCCCACGGCGCCATGAACACGCCGCGGTTGAACTGGAAGAGCCAGTTGACGTAGGCCAGCTGATCAGACACCTCGAGATACTCGCGGTAGTTACGGACCCGCTCGTCGCGATAGGTGACCGCCCCGCGAGCCGCCATCACGGTGGTGTACCCACCGATGCCGGTGCGGGAGATCACGTCATCGCAACCCTCCTGCAGGATCACCGCCAGCCGCTCGAACTCGGTGTAGGCATCCGGCGTCAGGATCTCGGTCAGCGTCGCGTGCATGGCCGCCATCGTCAGGGGATTGCCGTTGAACGTGCCGACCTGA
Organism: uncultured Actinomycetes bacterium; assembly: GCA_963727235.1. Lineage (GTDB taxonomy): Bacteria > Actinomycetota > Thermoleophilia > Gaiellales > JAICJC01 > CAVPTL01. The sequence goes on along the minus strand of CAVSFZ010000015.1, from coordinate 35,978 downwards.
TCGATCTTGCCCTCGGCGATCCAGCCCATCACCTCGGCGCTTCCGCCGATGGCGCCACAGGGCACGCCGCCACCGACCGACTTGGCCAGAGCCAGCAGATCGGGCACGACGCCGAACGCCTTGGTGGCGCCCCCGTAATGGATGGTGGCACCGGTCTTGACCTCGTCGAACGTCAGCAGCGCACCGTGGGCATGGAGCAGGTCCTTGACGCCCTGCAGATACCCCTCGTCGGGAAGCACGAAGCCGGCGTTCATCATGCACGGCTCCACGATCATGCCCGCGACCTGGCCCTTGTAGCGCTCGAGCGTCCGCTCCAGCGCATCCAGATCGTTGAACGGCACGACCTTGGTGAGAGCCACGTAGGCGGCCGGCAGACCGAGCGTCTGGGGCACGCTGACCGGATCGTCGTAGTCGCCGATCTTGTCGCCCGGAGGCGCCACCGACACCATCACGGCGTCGTGATGGCCGTGGTAGGAGCCCTCGATCTTGAGCAGGATGTCGCGTCCGGTGTAGGCCCGCATCACCCGCACGCACTCGAGCGTGGACTCGGTGCCGGAGTTCCCGAATCGCCACAGCGGCAACCCGAAGCGCTGCTGCAGATGCTCGGCGTTGATGACGCCCATCTCGGTCGGCTGGGCGAAGTGCGTGCCCTTGCGAACGACGTCCGACACGGCCTCGACGATCTTGGGGTGGGCGTGCCCGACCGCGACCGCGCCGTAGCCGTTGTGGAAGTCGACGTACTCGTTGCCGTCCAGATCGATGACCTTGGAGCCGTGACCCTCCGCCAGGTAGATCGGGTGGGGATCGGTGGCCTGCCAGCTGGAGGCGACTCCGCCCGCCAGCGACGCCGTCGCGCGCTCGGTCATCGCCCGTGACTTGTGATGGCGGCCGTTGAACTCGGCCTCTTCGACCTCGATCAGCTTGGCAAGCCGTGCGGGATCGATGCTTGACTCAGTCGTGCTCATTGCGATGCACCTCCTAGAACCTCGCCGTAGCGGTTGTCGCGCCATGCGAGGGCGGCCTTCAGGCCTTGTGTCCTGACGATCTCCATGAACTCCAGCTGCTCGGGGGTATCAGCCGAGTTGAGCATGGAGGAGAGATCCAGATTCATATTCACCGCTTCTCGTAGCCCCATCGCCTCGTACGCACGCACAAGCGCGATCTTGGTCAACCGCAGTACCGGCAGCGGCGTCGGGGCAATCTTACGCACTAGCTCCTCAACCGTCGACTCGAGCTCCTCGTCGGCCACCACACGGTTGATCATCCCCACCCGCTCTGCAGTCTCGGCGTCGATCATATCGCCGGTGAACAGCAGCTCGTTGGTCTTCTTCTGGCCAAGGATGAACGGCATCAAAAGCGTCACCGGCCCCGACCCGTAGCGAATCTCCGGCTCGCCGAAGCGGCCGGACTCGGTGGAGATGATGATGTCGCAGGCCATCGCCAGCTCGCAGCCGCCCGCCAGGCAATATCCGCGCACGGCGCCGATGGTGGGCTTGGGCAGCGACCACAGCTTCATGGTGGCGTCGATATCGACGCCCAGCACGTGGTGCCACTCGTGGGCGCGGCCGTACGAGCCGGTGGCCTCCGCGCCGAGGTCGTAGCCGGCCGAGAAGGCACGGTCACCGGCGCCGGTCACGACCACCACCTTGACCTCGTCGTCGGCCACGGCGGCGTCGAAGTGCTGGTGCAAGAGCGTGAGCACATCGCCGTTGAGCGCGTTCAGCTTCTCCGGCCGGTTGAGGGTGATCCACGCGGCGGGGCCGCGCTTCTCATACAGACACACGGGTTCTGACATCAGCTCTCCTCCGCTGGGTCGATCACGATGAGACAGTCGAGCGCAACCGCACGCTCGGCCGAGACCAAGAGCGGGTTGATATCGATTTCGGCGATCTCGGGGTGCTCCGCCGCCAGCCGCGAGACGGCCACCACCGCCTCGATCAGCCCGGTGGGCAGCGGGTCGGGCAGGAGCCGGCGCAACACCGGCAGGCTCTCGATCAGGCGCACAGCGCCGGCCTCGTCCAGCGGGGCGAGGCTGGCAGTGACCAGATCGAGCGCCTCGGCCAGGCCGCCCCCGAGCCCCACCACCACGGTCGCGCCGTAGTCGGAATCGCGCACCGCGCCGACCAGCACCTCAACGCCTCCAGACGCCTGCTCGGCCACGATCACTCGTCCGCCCATACGCTCCGCCGCCTCGCGCACCGCGGTGGCGTCGATCAGGTTGAGGGCAACCCCGCCGACGCGCGCCTTGTGGGCGACGTTGTCGACCTTGACCACCACCGGATAGCCGATCCGCTCGGCCGCCGCAGCCGCCTGGTCGGGGTCGGCGCAGCGCTCCGCCCGCACATACGGAATGTTGTACTCGCGGGCGATCTCTGCGGAGTCCAGTTCGGCCAGGGCGCCGCGGCCCGTCAGCGGCTCGGCGGGCGGGATCGAACGGGACTCGGGCGCGAATGGGGTGTGGTCGATCCGGGAAGCGAGCGCCCGCAGCCCAGGCAGCGTCCCCTTGAGCAGCGGAATGTCGTGCTCGCGAGCCCACTCGAGGTCCTCCAATGGCGGATCGGCACTGGTGACCGTGATCACGCACGGGAACAGATCGCTGCCGGCGCAGGCCGCCCGGAGATCGCCGGCGATGTTGGTGGCCAGCTCGCGCTCGCCGCCGTGCAGCCACGCGCTGTGGTCGATCGCGCTCACCAGCACGTCGAACTCACCGGACTCGGCCATCAGCTCGAACACTCGCGGGAACACCACCCGGTCGTCGTCGATCGCCCAGCAATCCGCGGGGTTGCCGACGTGGGAGAAGTTGGGGAACTCGGCCTTGATCCGAGCGGTCAGATCGTCCGAGAAGAGCGACAGGGGAACACCCGCCTGCTCGGCCTTGTCGGCGAAATACTCGCCCTCGCCGCCGGAGTTCGTGACCGCGCCGATGCGGCGGCCGCGGGGCGGCTTCACTCGCGAGAACACCTCGAGCTGCTCGATCCACTCGCTGAAGTCATCCACCCTGATTGCGTTGTAGTAGCGCAGCATCGCCGAGAAGGTTCGGTCGGAGCCGACCAGCGCACCGGTGTGTGCCAGCGCTGCCTGGGCGCCCAGTTCGGACGTCCCCACCTTCAGCACGATCGCCACCTTGCCGGCCTCGGCCAGCATCCGCAGCGCCTCCTCGAAGGCGGCCGGGCGGCGCACTCCCTCGAGGAACAGCCCCACCACGCGGGTGGCCGGATCCTGGGCGAAGTAGGCCACGAAATCGGCCACGTCCGTGACCGTCTCGTTGCCGGCGGAGATCACTGTGCGAAAGCCGATGCGGGGGCCCAGCGAGACCAGGATCTCGCCGATCGAGCCCGAGTGCGCCAGCGTCGCCACCGGGCCACCCACGAACTCCGGGTGGAGGCTTCCGATCCATGGCGACGGCGCCCCGGGGGTGGCGATGCCCATGCAGTTGGGGCCGAGCATGGGCATACCTGCCGCAGCGATCTTGGCGCTGATGCGCGCGCTCACCTCGGGGCCTTCCCGGCCGGCCTCGTTGCCGAGCCCGGGAGTGATGATCGCCTTGACGCCGTCCACGCTGAGCACGTCGTCCAGGGCGGTTTCGATGCGCCCGTGGCCGACGCCCATCACGACCATCTCCGGGACGGTCGGGCAGTCGCCGATGCTGGGGTAGCAGGTGATTCCGCACGCCTGATCGCGAGTGGGGTTGATGCCGTAGAACGGCACGCCCTCGACGGTCATGTTCTGGGCGATGCGCTGCGACGTGCGGTCGGAGATGCCGTAGATCGCAACCGATGCGGGGTTGAAGATGCCGTCGAGCCCGGTGTCGACGAGAGGACGGGTGGAGCTCATGCGTTGCGGTCCCCTTGCTCGACGAAGAACCGCCCGCTCTCACCGGAGGAGAAGTAGCGCGAGGTGATCGTTTTCTTGCGCGTGTAGAACTCGACGGCATCGCTGCCGTGGGCGTGCAGGTCGCCGAAGAACGAACCCTTCCAGCCCGAGAACGGGAAGAAGGCAACCGGCGCGGCCACGCCGATGTTGACTCCGATCATGCCCACCTCGACGTCGTGGCGGTAGTGGCGGACTGCGGCGCCGGACTCGGTGAAGATGGACGTGCCGTTGCCGAACCGACTGGAGTTCACGATCTCGATCGCCTGCTCCAGCGAGTCGGCATGGATGACCGCGAGCACCGGACCGAACACCTCTTCCTGGGCGATCTCCATGTCGGGGGTCACGTCCGTGAGGATCGTCGGCCCCACGAACGAGGAGTGCTCCGGCCGGCCGTCGCCGCTGGAGCGGCCGTCCACCAGCAGGGTGGCGCCGTCGGCCACGCCCTTGTCGATCCAGCCGGTGATGCGTTGACCGGAGGCTTCGCTGATCACGGGCCCCATATCGTTGGAGCTGTCGAGGCCGTCGCCCACGGTCAGCTCTCGGGTGCGTCGCTCGAGTTCCTCCAAGAGCGGCGGAGCCGCATCGCCCACGGTGATCACCACCGAGCCCGCCATGCACCGCTGTCCGGCTGCGCCGAAGGCGGAGCCCAAGATGTTTCCGACGGTCTTGGGAATGACCGCGTCGGGCATCACCACCATGAAGTTCTTGGCGCCGCCGAGGGCCTGCACGCGCTTGCCGTTGGCGGCGGCGCGCTCGTACACGTACTGGGCAACCTTGGCCGACCCCACGAACGAGACGGCGTCGACCTGGGGATGATCAAGCAGGCCGTTGACCACGTCCACCGAGCCGTTGACCAGGTTGACGACCCCGTCGGGCAGGCCGCCGTGCTCGTGCATCAGGTTGAACACCAGCTCCTGGGTGAGAGGCACCTGCTCGGACGGCTTCAGCACGAACGTGTTGCCACACGCGATCGCGAAGGGCAGGAACCAGAACGGCACCATCGCCGGGAAGTTGAACGGGCAGATCGCGGCGCACACACCGACCGGCTGGCGGATCGTCTCGCAGTCGACGGCGGTCGCAACGTTTTCGAGCACGCGACCCTGCATCGTCTGGGGGACGGCGGTGGCGGCCTCGATCATCTCGATGGCGCGGCCGACCTCGGCGCGGGCGTCCGCGAACGTCTTCCCCATCTCGCGGGTGACCGAGCGGGCAACCTCGTCCTGATGGGCCTCGAGCACCTGACGAAAGCCGAACAGCCAGCGGGCACGCTCGATCACCGAGCGTTTGCGCCAATCTGGAAAGGCTGCCCGGGCGGCGGCCACGGCAGCGTCAACGTCGGCGCTCCCTGACAGCGGCACGCGGGCGAGGATCTCGCCGGTGGCTGGGTTTCGGACATCGAGGTTGTCCTGGGAGATGGCCGGAACCCACGCCCCGTTGACGTAGTTGCCCAGCAGTCGCGTTTCGGTGGTGGTTGCAGACATGCGCGTCGCCCCTTCGGTCGCTGAGACGTATTCAAGCCCGCCACGCGACCGCCCGCCACCGTACACTGTGTACCGAATGATGGGTGATTCCGGACATTATGTCCTCACAATCCAGGATCTGCTCAGCCTGGAGCCACTGCAGGACGCCGACGTCACCGTGGCCGCCGGCATCAATCACCTCGACAACCAGGTGGAATGGGTGCACGTGTTCGAGACCCCATTCGTGCGCGACGTCTTGCGCGGCGGGGAGTTCCTGCTCACCACCGGAATTGGTCTGGCCGGTATGAGCCTGCCGGAGGTGGACGCTTTGGTGGCCTCGCTGGCCCGTGCGGGCGCTGCGGGAATCGGGTTCGAGCCGAGCCACGCACCGCCCGAGACGCTGATCGCTCCCTGCCGCCACCACGATCTGCCGCTGATCATCTTCGGCCGCGACGTCCGCTTCGTGGACATCACCCACGCCGTGCATGAGCGGCTCGTGTCTCGCGAGCTGGGGATGCTGCGCCGGGCGGTGGCACTGCAGACGCAGCTGCGCGATGCCGCCAGGGAGGGTCTGGGGCCGGCCGGGCTGGTTGCGGCTCTGAGCGATGTGCTGGGCGCCCAGGTACTGCTGGAGCGGATCGATCGCACGCCCATCGCGAGCGCTCCGGAGGGCGGGCTGGACGTGACGTTCATGGATGCACTCGACCGCTATCGCCAGCGATTGCCCACGCCGCTCCAGTCACGGCTGGTGGCGCCCAGCGCCCGCCTGCACCTGCTGACACGCGCCGAAGACGAGCTGGACGTGCTGGCCGTGGACGAAGCGGCGCTGCTGCTATCGGTGGCACTGGCCGCGCAGCCGCCGACCGACGAGGTGCCGTCCGCCGAGCGCGCCCGGCTCCTGGCAGCGCTCGCCGAGGGCCGCGCCGGAAGCGCCCAGGATGTCATCCGCCGGGGGCGGTCGGTGGGCGTCGATCTCAGCCGCGCGACGCTGTGGGCGGTCCACGGTCACGGCTCACTGGAGCGCCTGGAGCAGCTCGGCCTGGACGCCCTGGTGGAAGGCGAGCGCGCACTGATCGCGATCCGCGGGGACGCCGACGTGCGGTCGATCGTGCGGGATCTGGTGCGGCGCGGGACGATCACAGCGGCGGGTATCGACAGCCGTGGGGGCGAGCCGTGGCAGATCAAGGAGGCGCTGGCCGCCGCCGAGCGCGCCTGTCTGGTGGCGGGCGCGGCGGGTCCGGTGGTGCGCAGCGGCTCCGATCTCGGCCCTCTCGGCCTGCTGGCCCGCGATGTGCTGACGGGCGACCGTTTCGAATCGCGGTTCGAACCGGCGGGACGCCGCACTGTGGAGGCGCTGGTCGACAGCGGCTGGTCGAAAGCGGCGGCGGCGCGCCGGCTGGGAATCGCCCGCCAGCGAGTGTACGAGCGCCTGGCGGCGCTCTCCACCCGCCACGACCTGGACTTCGACCTGCCCCAGACCCGAATCGAGCTCGCCCTCGAAACCTGGGCCGTCCGCATGTCCGAGCAGGCCGGGTGAATAATTGGTGCCAGGCACCAATTATTCACTCCGTTATTCATGAGTGCCCGGAGGTGACCATGCATAAAAGGTGCCTGGCACCTTTTATGCACTAGGCTGGGGCTGTGAGTGGGCTGATTGATTCGGGGTGGGCGGCGTGGTTGCCGGAGGAGCTTGCGGAGGCGTATGCGAGCCTCAACACCAACTCCGCCGGCCGGCGGGATTTCGCCCGGCGGTTGGCGGCCGGGCCGGACGCCGCCGCCCGCGAGCGGTGGGAGCGGTTTCGGCTGGTGGCGCCGTCCCGGGTCGATGTCCCCGAGACCGCCGACGGGCTGACGGCCGGAGAGTGCTTTGCCATCCTCGACCAGCTCGGGCTGGTCGCCGGAAGCCCCCCGCAAGCGATCGAACCCGAGCCGGTTGAGCTGGTTTTGACGCTCGATCACGAGGACGTGCGGGAGTTGGAGAACGTGCGCATGGCGCGCACTCTGGGGGAGCCGGCATCCACACCGATCGACGCGCTTCCCAGTCTGGATCAGCGATTCGGCGGTGCCGACGTGGGTCGTAACGATCCCTGCCCGTGCGGCTCCGGCAAGAAATTCAAGCGCTGCCACGGAAGGTAGATTGGTCAGACCAGACGAACCAGGGCCTGACCGCTGGAAACCTGATCTCCCACGGTGATCTCGACCGCCTCGACGGTGCCCGCATGGTGGGCAACGATCTCGTTTTCCATCTTCATGGCCTCGACCACCACCAGCACCTCGCCCGCAGCCACCTCGGCGCCGTCCTCGACCGCCACCTTCAGCACCGTCCCCTGCATCGGGCTCACGATCACGTCCATCGAACCGTGGGCGGCCTTCTCGCGCTCGGCAACCTCTGCCCGCCGTTGCCGCAGCCGCGTACGGCCGGGATGCTCGGGCTGGATCACCTTCACCTCGAAGCGCTTGCCGTCCACCTCGGTCACGACCGTCTCCACCTCGTGCTCGGTGGCGACCGCCACCTCGCCTGAGATTGCCGCCGGTTCGGCCGGGAGGCCGGCGGCGTAACCGCCCCCCTCCACGAAGTCGTGCAGCGACCCGCCGTCGATGAACGCCTGCTGCTCGAGGATGGCGATATGGATCGGAATCAGCGTCTGGACGCCACCGACGTCGAACTCACCCAGCGCCCGGAGCATTCGCCGCCGGGCCAGCTCGCGTGTCTCGTCCCACACGACCAGCTTGGCCACCATCGGGTCATACAGCTCGGAGATCGTCGAGCCTTCCACCACACCCGAATCCACCCGCACGCCCGGCCCGGACGGCTCCCGGTAGCGGGTGATCAGCCCCGGAGTGGGAACGAACCCGCGGGCGGGATCCTCGGCGTTGATGCGGCACTGGATCGAGTGCCCGGTGAGCCGCACGTCCTGCTGACCGTACCCGAGCGGCTCTCCCGCTGCGATCCGCAGCTGCTCACGCACGAGATCGAGCCCGGTCACCTCCTCGGTGATGGTGTGCTCGACCTGCAGCCGCGTATTCATCTCGAGGAAGTAGTAGGTGCCGTCGGCCGCGAGCAGACCTTCCACGGTGCCCGCATTGGTGTATCCGACCGCCCGGGCGGCGTCCACGCCGATCCGTCCGATCGCCTCGCGCAGCTCCGGCGTGACCACCGGTGAGGGCGTCTCCTCCACGATCTTCTGATGGCGCCGCTGGATCGAGCAGTCGCGCTCGCCCAGATGCACCACCGTCCCGTGCTGATCGGCCAGCACCTGCACCTCGATGTGGCGGGGATCGTCCAGATACCGCTCGAGGTACACGGTGTCGTCGGCGAAGTAGGCGGCACCCTCGCGCCGTGCCGACTCGTATCCGGCCTCGAGCTCGTCCGGCGTGCGGACAACCTTGATGCCCTTGCCGCCCCCGCCGGCAGCGGCCTTGATCGCCACCGGGTATCCGATCTCGCCCGCGATCCGCGCGGCCTCCTCGGCGCTCTCCACCGGATCGGTCACGCCCGGCACGATCGGCACCCCCGCCGCGGCCATCACCTGCCGGGCACTGGTCTTCGATGCCATCGCGTCCATCGCCTCGGGTGAGGGCCCGACGAAGGTCAGGCCGGCGGCGGCGCACGCGCGCGCAAACCCTGAGTTCTCGGCCAGGAACCCGAAACCGGGGTGGATGGCGTCGGCGCCGGCGCGGGCCGCCACCTCGACGATCACCTCGCCCTGCAGGTAGCTCTGGGCCGCAGGTCCGGGCCCGATCAGATACGCCTCGTCGGCGTACCCCACGAAGGGCGCGTCGCGATCTGCCTCGCTGTACACCGCCGCCGAACCGATCCCCATCTCCCGCAGTGTGCGAAAGATGCGGATCGCGATCTCGCCGCGGTTGGCTACCAGAACCTTTGTGAACATCCGGGCGATTCTACGGGTCAGGCGTCGCCGGCCGGTCGGCAGCGTGTTCGCCGGAGCCGTCGTCCGGCTCGGTCTCGATCATGCCGATCGCCTCCAGCGCGCGGCGGATCGCCGCGGCCTCGGCCGGGGTCGGCTCGGGAGTGGCCTCCAACCTGCTCACAGCGGAATGTTGCCGTGCTTACGGGAGGGCACGTCGACCCGCTTGCCACGGCAGGTCTCGAGTGCGGTGATCAGCATCGGCCTGGTTCGGCGCGGCGCAATCACGTCGTCCACGTAGCCGCGCTCCGCGGCGGTGAACGGGTTGGCGAACCGCTCGCGGTACTCCTCCACCAGCTCGGCCCGGCGGGTGACCGGGTCGTCGGCCTGTTCCAGCTCCTTGCGAAAGACGATGTTGACCGCCCCGTCGGAGCCCATCACGGCGACCTCCGCGGTCGGCCAGGCGAAGTTGAAATCGGCGCCGACGTGCTTTGAGCTCATCACGTCGTAGGCGCCGCCGTAGGCCTTGCGCGTGATCACCGCCAGCTTGGGCACCGTGGCCTCGCAGTAGGCGTACAGCAGCTTGGCGCCGTGGCGGATGATCCCGCCCCACTCCTGCTCGGTGCCCGGCAGGAACCCGGGCACGTCCACGAAGGTGACGACCGGGATCGAGAAGGCGTCGCAGGTACGGACAAAACGTGCGCCCTTGGTCGAGCTGGCGATGTCGAGCACGCCGGCCAGCGCCCGCGGCTGGTTTGCGACCACGCCGACCGGAGATCCGCCCAGCCGTGCGAAGCCGCAGATCAGGTTCTCGGCCCAGCGCGGCTGCACCTCCAGGAACTCTCCGTCGTCCATCACCCGGCGGATCACCTCGTGCATGTCATACGGCCGGGTGGGTTCGTCGGGAATCAAGCGATCGAGTTCCACATCCTCGCGATCGGCGGGATCCGAGGGCGGCTCCCACGGCGGCGGTTCGGTGTTCGACTGGGGCAGGAACGACAGCAGGTAGCGGCAGTCCGCGATCAGCGCATGCTCGTCGGGTGCGGTGAAATGAGCCACCCCGGATCGGGTGGCGTGCGCCGTGGCGCCGCCCAGGTCTTCGAAGCTGACATCCTCGCCGGTGACCGTCTTGACCACCTCAGGGCCGGTGATGAACATGTGCGAGGTCTCCTCGACCATCATTACGAAGTCCGTAATTGCAGGGGAATACACGGCCCCGCCGGCACACGGCCCCATCACCAGCGAGATCTGGGGGATGACGCCGGAAGCGCGAACGTTGCGGGTGAAGATGTCCGCGTATCCGGCGAGGGACACGACCCCCTCCTGAATTCGCGCACCGCCTGAGTCGTTGATTCCGACGATCGGGCAGCCGTATTTCATCGCCATGTCCATGACCTTCACGATCTTCTCCGCAAAGGCTTCTCCCAGGGAGCCGCCGAAGACAGTGAAGTCTTGCGAGAACACAAACACCCGACGGCCCTCCACGGTGCCGTGCCCGGTGACCACGCCGTCGCCGTACGGCCGGTTCTCCATCATCCCGAAGTTGGGACTGCGATGTTGGACGAAGGCGTCCAGCTCCACGAACGACCCCGGATCGAGCAGCGCCTCGATGCGTTCGCGGGCAAGCAGCTTGCCCTTCGATCGCTGACGCTCCACCGCGGCGGGAGCGGCAGCGTGCAGCGCCTGCTCGCGCAGCGTCTCCAGAGCCTCGAGAAGTTCGCGGGTTGTGTGCTCGCTCACGGCGTCGCAGCGTACTCGAAACCCGACCGCCGGAAGCTGTAGGATGCGAGCTTCATCGAGACTCGTAAAGCCGTGCACCCTGGCAGGGGGGCGTGTGACGGGGTTGATCTGGGGTGTCAGATGACGCAAAGCCCACTTGACGAAACCCCTATCTGGGAGTACGTTCGAGAGTGCGTGAAGGCGGACCAAAGGTGGCTGAACAGGTGGGCGAGCAACCGAGTGGAGATCAGGCAGCCGCAGCAGCGGTGGACAGGAGTCTGGCCGCCGTCGTAAGCGCTCCCGCCCCCACCTCTTCCCCCGTCGCCGACGCGCCCATCCAGCGGTCTGAACGTGCACGCCGTTCTTTCGTCAAAGTTGCGCTGGCCACCGCCGACCTGCTCGCATTGGTCACGGCCATCGGCGTGGTGTCGTTCCTCGTCAAACACCCCAGCCAGCTCACGCCGCTGTTCCTGGTGCTGCCGATGTGGGCGCTGCTGACCGGCTTCTACGGCCTCTACCGGCGCGACCGAGTTGGCGCCGACAACGCGACCCTGGACGAGATCTGGCCGATCTTCCACTGCGTCACCGTGGCCACATGGCTGGTGTTCGTGCTGACCCAGCTGAGTCCCGTTCGAGACCTCCACGGCGGCCACATGGCCGGCTTCTGGGTGGTCGCGATCGTGGCGGTGCCGATCTACCGAAGCGTCGTCCGCGCAGGGCTGAGGAGCCGCACCACGCTCAAGCAGAACGCGGTGATCGTCGGCGCCGGGCTGGTGGGCCAGGAGATCGCCCGGAAGGTGATGCGGCAGCCCAATTACGGCCTCGACCTGGTCGGGTTCGTGGACGCCGACCCACTGCCGTTGCATCAGGAGCTGACCGACGTGCCGGTGCTGGGATCGACTGACGACCTCGCCCAGATCCTGGAGGAGCACCATGTCGAGCACGTTGTGCTGGCGTTCACCGCAGACCACGAGGCGGGCCTGGGTGTCGTACGCGTGTGCAACGAGCTGGGGGTGCAGGTCGACATCGTGCCGCGCCTGTTCGAGGTGGTGGGTAGTCGCGCTGCGGTGTACTCGCTGGAGGGCACGCCGCTGCTGGGCCTGACCCCGCCGGTGCTGGGGATGAGCCATCGGCTGGCCAAGCGCACCATGGACCTGGTCGGTGCGGCCGTCGGGCTGGTCCTGCTCTCGCCAATGTTCCTGGCCGCCGCGATCGCGATCAAGCTCGACTCCAAGGGCGGTGTGTTCTTCCGGCAGGAACGCATCGGCCGAGGCCAGAAGCCGTTCACGATCGTCAAGTTCCGCACCATGGACAAGGACGCCGATTTGCGCAAGGCCGAGGTCGAGCACCTCAACAAGCATCGTGGCCTGGGCGACGACCGGATGTTCAAGATCCCCGACGATCCACGCATCACCAAGGTCGGCCGGTTCCTGCGGCGAACGTCGATCGACGAGTTCCCGCAGCTCTGGAACGTGCTGCGCGGCGAGATGAGCCTGGTCGGGCCGAGACCGCTGATTCCCCACGAGCACAAGTTCGTGAACGACTGGGGGCTGCGGCGTCTCGACCTCACGCCGGGACTGACCGGGCTGTGGCAGGTGTGCGGGCGCAGCGAGGTGACGTTCTCGCAGATGCTGGTGCTGGACTACCTGTACGTCACCAACTGGAGCCTGTGGGGCGACATCACGCTGATCCTCCGCACCGTCCCCGCGCTGCTCGGCAAGACCCGCGGGGCGTCTTAACCTCGGTCATCTAGGGGCGCGTGCGCGAGCTGTCGTACGTGCCCCATTCGCGCCTCAGCTCGGTACACACCTCACCGATGGTCGCGTAGACCCGCAGCGCCTCGCGCATCGGCGGCAGCAGGTTGTCCTGCGCAACGGCCGCCTCGCGCACCGCGACGAGCGCCGACTCGACCGCCGCCGCGTCACGCCCGGCCCGCACGTCGGCGGTACGCCGGCACTGGCGCTGCTCTGACGCCGGATCGATTCGCTGGAGCTCAATCTCTTCCTCGGCGTTGGTCGTCCAGCGGTTGACGCCGACAATCACCTCGTCACCCGATTGCACCCGCTGGTGATGGGTGAACGCGGCCTGCTCGATCTGCTCCTGCACCCAGCCCGACTCGACCGCTGCGACGGCGCCGCCCAGCTCGTCGATCTCGGTGATCAGCTCGCGCGCCAGCGTGGCCAGCTCGTCAGTGAGCGCCTCGATGTAGTAGCTGCCGGCGAGCGGGTCGGTGGTCTGGGTCGCGCCGGCCTCTGTCGCCAGGATCTGCTGCGTGCGCAGGGCGATCGTGGCGCTGCGCTCGGTGGGGAGCGCCAGGGCCTCGTCGAACCCGTTGGTGTGCAGGCTCTGGGCGCCGCCGCAGACCGCGGAGAACGCCTGCACCGCCACTCGCACGATGTTGTTCTCGGCCTGCTGGGCGGTCAGCGTCGAGCCGCCGGTCTGGGCATGAAAGCGCAGCATCAGCGATCGCTCGTCGGTCGCCCCGAAGCGTGAGCGCATGATCTCTGCCCACAGCATGCGGGCGGCGCGAAACTTGGCGACCTCCTGGAAGAAGTCGTTGTGCGCGTTGAAGAAGAACGACAGGCGCCGCGCGAACGTGTCCACCTCCAGTCCGGCCTCGATCGCCGCCGCCACGTACGCGATCCCGTTGGCCAGGGTGAAGGCCAGCTCCTGCGCCGCCGTCGAGCCGGCCTCACGGATGTGGTACCCGGAGATGGAGATGGTGTTGAACCGCGGTAGCCGCTCAGTGCAGTAGCGGAACGTGTCCACCGTCAGCCGCATGCTGGGCCGGGCAGGGAAGATGTAGTTGCCGCGGGCGATGTACTCCTTGAGGATGTCGTTTTGGATCGTCCCCGAGAGCTGTTCCGGCGCCACACCCTGCTTCTCTCCCACCAGCTCGTACAGGAGCAGCAGCAGCGAACCGGGGGCGTTGATGGTCATCGAGGTCGAGACCTCCGCCAGGGGAATGTCGCTCAGCAACAGCTCCATGTCGGCCAGCGAGTCGATCGCGACTCCGGTACGTCCCACCTCTCCGAGCGCCAGCGGGTCGTCGGAGTCGAGCCCCAGCTGAGTGGGCAGGTCGAACGCCACCGAGAGACCGGTCTGGCCGCGCTCCAGCAACAGCCGGAACCGCCGGTTGGTCTCCTCGGCCGACGAGAACCCGGCGTACTGGCGCATCGTCCAGGGGCGCTTGCGGTAGCCCTCGGGCCGCGCTCCACGGGTGTACGGGAAGACGCCCGGGTCAGCACGCGGCTCGCCCGCATCCTGCGCCCGGTAGACGGGCTTGACCGGGATACCCGAATCGGTGTGACGGTCGCTGTCGGACACGGCCATCCACAAACTCTATGCGACCATGCAAGATGGAGCCCCGGCTGTCGCCGGGCGGCCGTCTTCGGCCGGAATCGTACGCGTCCGACCCAGCGGCCTCAGGCAACCCGTGCCAACCTCCGGGGCTCCGTGTCGAGCGTAGCGGATACTGTCCCCATGTGCAGGTTACGGTCAAATTGTTCGCCGTGGTGCGAGAACGGGCCGGGTGGTCACAGCGTGCATTCGACCTCCCCGAGGGAGCGGTTGCATCGGATGTTTGGGCCGCCCTGGAACTCGGTGAGGAGCCTTCCGGAATCACCTATGCCCGCAACCGCGAGTACGTCGAGCGCGATCAGCCTCTGGCGTCAGGCGACGAGGTCGCGGTGATCCCGCCGGTCTCGGGCGGTGGTTTTCGGGTGCAGTCCCAGCCGCTCGACCTGAACGCCGTGGTCGCCGAGGTGTCACGTCCCGACGCCGGGGCGATCGCGACCTTCATCGGAACCACCCGCGACCACGCCCGGGGGCGCACCGTGACCCAGCTCGAGTACGACGCCTACCCCGAGATGGCCGAGACCGAGATGGAGCGGATCGCCGAGCATCTGAAGGCCACCTACGAGATCCACGCGGTGGCCATGGCCCACCGAGTAGGTCCCGTGCCGATCGGCGAGGCAAGCGTGATCATCGCCGTCTCCGCGTCCCACCGAGGAGCCGCCATGGATGCCTGCCGCGAGGCCATCGACACGCTCAAGCAGACCGTGCCGGTGTGGAAGAAAGAGATTTTCGACGGCGGCGAGGAGTGGATCGGCAGAGAGGGCACAGACGAATCTCACCGAACCCGGCTACCCTGACTACATGACGCCCGATCCGTGGACGCCGTTGCCGCCTCCCAGCGAGCAGCTGGAGCAGCCTCCCCTGCCCGCTCCGTTAGAGCCCGAGCCCGAGTTTCGCAGTCCGATCTCCAAGGACCGCGGCATCTTCCAGCGGATCGGCGGCGGCATCGTGGCAGCCGTGCTGGCGCTGTTCAAGTTCGGGGGATTCATCCTGCTGGGGCTGAGCAAGGGAGCGTTCCTGTTCAGCTTCCTGATCGCGATCGGCGCCTACGCACTCCTGTGGGGGTGGAAGTTCGGGCTCGGATTCGCACTGCTTTTGCTGGTACACGAGATGGGACACGTGATCCAGCTGCGACGGGAGGGCGTGAAGGCCACCGCCCCCATCTTCATCCCCTTCATGGGCGCGTTCGTGGGTATGAAGGAGCTCCCCAAGAACGCCTACGTCGAGGCCAAGGTGGGCCTGGCCGGGCCGGTGCTGGGAACACTGGGAGCGTTCGCGGTGTACGCGGTGGGCGTGCACATCGATTCCGACCTGCTCAAGGCGCTGGCGTACTTCGGGTTCTTCCTGAACCTGTTCAACCTGATTCCGGTGGTGCCGCTGGACGGCGGCCGGGCGCTGTCGGCGCTGCATCCGGCGCTGTGGTTCGTCGGCCTGTTCATCGTGGCGGTGCTGGCGTTCCACTACGAGAACCCGTTCATCTTCTTCATCCTGATCATGGTCGCGTTCGAGGTGTACCAGCGCTGGGGAAATCGCAATGACCCCGCGAACCGCGCATATAACGCCATCCCCTGGACACAGCGGCTGGTCATCTTCGCGACCTACATGGCGCTGGTGGTCGTGCTCGTGTGGGGGATGCACGCCGCGTACGTGACACACACGTAGGTGAAGCCGTTCGCGGGGGTACGAGCCGACCACGGCGGCCGCTGTTTCGATGCACTCCCGGGTTTGGTGCAACGGTCGGTGCTCGAGCAGGCAGATCCCCGCGTGGTGCTGGTGTGGATCGATGCGTTCGGCTGGCGCTTCGCGCAGCGGTATGCCGATCATCCGTGGCTTCGCCGGGTGGCCGGCACCGGCACGATCGAGCAGTGGACGAGCCAGTTCCCCTCGACCACCACCGCCCACTACGTGACGCTCCACTCGACGCTGCCGGTGGCCGAGCACGGGATGTACGAGTGGTTCGTGTACGAGCCTGCCCTGGATCGCATGATCTGCCCGTTGATGTACTCGTTCGCAGGTGACCGCGAGCGCGGCACGCTGGCCACCGCGGGCGTGTCACCGGCGGCGCTGCTTCCCCGCGTAACGCCGCTGATGGCGGGCATGGCGATGCGCGGCGTGGAGTGTCACGTGTTCCAGGACGCCGCGTACGCGTCGGGGCCGGCCAGCGACCTGGCGTTTCACGGGTCGACCGTGCACCCATTCGAGGATCCCGTCGCCGGGATCGCCGACGTGGCGAATGTGCTCGACCGGCCCGGGCCGCTGTTCGCCTTCATCTATCTCGACACGATCGACAGCATCGGCCACGTGCTGGGACCCGATTCGCCGGAGTTCGATGCAGCTGCGATCGGGTTGCTGGACGGATTGGAGCGACTCTGCCGGCAGGAGTTCGGCGCGCGCATGATCGTCACGGCCGACCATGGCATGACCGCGATCGATCCGGCCGCCACCATGTACGTCAACCAGCTGTGGCCGGAACTGTCCGACCACCTGCAACGTGGATCCGACGGCAGGGTGCTCGCGCCGGGCGGCTCGGCCCGCGATCTGTTCCTGCACGTCAAGCCTGACGCTGCCGAACGGGTGGTGACGCGGCTGGAGCAGATGATCGGCCACCGCGCCGATGTTCACCTCACCGATCGGCTGCTGGACGACGGCGTGTTCGGCCCTGCGCCGGGGCCACGGCTGCGTGAGCGGATCGGCAACGTGCTGGTGCTCCCGCACGCCGGCGAGAGCGTGTGGTGGTACGAGCAGGGCCGCTACGAGCAGCGGTTCCGTGGGCATCACGGCGGGGCCAGCGCAGATGAGATGGAGATCCCGCTGATCACCCTGCCGCTGGGGTAGCCGCGGGGCGGCAGACGAAGAGGGGTTCGCACTCGCACGCCGAATTGCACGGCCATGAGCAGCATCGATCTCAGCCAAGCCGCCGACATGCCCGTCCTGGCGAGAATCGTGGTGCCGGTCACCGCGGTTCAGAAGGAAGCAGTCGGCGATGTCCGGGGTATGACCCGGGAACACTGCGAAGTACCACTCCCCCCAACGGCGCGAGTGGTCAGCGCGGAGCGAACGGAAGGCGCGTGGGTCGTCTGGTACGTCGAGAAAGTCGACGCGATCTAGTCACGAGCTGGGGTTGGCGCCGGCGTTGGCCGGCAACGGCTTCAGCTTCACCGGAGTTACGGCGCTCACCAGGTGGTGCGTGCCGATGTACTGCCCGCTCCCAGGCCCCGAGCCCCCGTTCCCGTTGCCGTTCCCCGGGTGCGGCTGCGTGGGGCCGCTGCCGGGTTCTTGAATCAGTCCCACCGTCGGAAGGTTGTCAGTGATCAGCCCCGGAATCGCCAGAACCGAGCCGGCGCCGAGCTGTGACAGCGTCACTGCGGCGATACCGCCGTACGCCACCACCAGCGTGATCACGAGCGCGACGAACGCCAGCCCGCCGCGCGAACGAGGTAGCCGCGACCCCGAGGATGCTCCTGGATTGACTGTCGTGGTGACCGCCCTTCGTTTGCCCCAACCTGTTATAGCAGCATCGCAGATTGATCGGTTGACCCCGGATGGCTGACCGCCGAACCGAGCTGTGGCAGCGGATCAGCAGCGGCTGCGGCATCGTCGCGGTGATCGCGATCGTGATCGGCTCCACGCTTCCGGGTCAGTCGCCGGCCGCCCTGCACGGCTCCGACTCGGCTGCGATCGCGCTGTTCTACGCCGCGCACCCGAACGAGCTGACGGCCGGCGGATACCTCTTGGGACTGGGCGCGGCGCTTCTGATCGTGTTCTTCGGCGGCCTGCGCACTCGACTGTCCGAAGGCGACGGCACCACCGCAATCGCGACCATCGGGTTCGCGGCCGCGGCGGCCGGAGCGACGCTCCAGATCGGGGGCGCCGCGGTCGTCACCGCGTTGGCGGAGCGCTCTGACAGCGCCCCCGACCCGGCCACGGCGGTGGCGATGGCCGAGACGGCCAGCGCGATCGGCGGCTTTGCCTGGTTCGGCTTTGCAGTGGCGTTCGCCGTCACCGCCTACCTGGTGGGCACCGGAGACGCGCTGCCGCGGTTCATCGCGTGGCTGTCTGCCGGGCTGATACCGCTGGCGCTCGTCAGCGCACCCATCCCGGGAACCACCGTCGACAGCGCCACCTCCGGCGTGATGCTGGTGTGGATCGTGGCGGTGTCGGTCACGCTTGCTCGTCGACGGTCGCAACCCCGGCGACCATCCACCGGCGCCCCTGCCACCTGACCAGCCCGGCCACCAGGCGTACCGCCACAAACGCTGTCAGACCGGCCCAGATGCCTCCCAGGCCGAGGTCGAGCTCCCAGGTCAGGAGCGTCAGCGGCACGAACGCAAGCAGCGCACCCGCCACCGTCACGTTGCGCATGAACCGCAGGTCGCCGGCACCGAAGAAGACGCCGTCGAGTGCAAACAGCACTCCAGCCATCGGCATCATCCCGGCCAGCCACGGCCACAGCACCGCCGCCTGGTGCAGCACCGCCGGGTCGGACGTGAAGATCTTGGGGATCACCGTGTGCCCGAGGGCCAGCACCGCGGCGAACACCAGCCCGAGGATGCCACCGGCCCCCATCAGCCTGCGGGCGAGCGCCGCCGCCACCCCCAGCGCCGAGCTCCCCAGAAGCCGTCCGATCAGCGCCTGGGCCGCGATCGCTGTGGCATCGAGGAAGAGCGCGCAGAACGTCCACAGCTGGAGGCCGATCTGCTGCGCGGCCAGCTGGGCGTTGCCCATGCGGGCGGCCACGCCGGTGGCAATCGTGAATGCGGCGAAGAACGCGAGCGTGCGCACGCTCAGATCGCGGGCTGCGGCAAACTGGGTGCGGATTCTCGTCCAGCTGGGCCGAAGCGGCGCTCCGGTGCGCTGCAAAAGCACCAGGAACACCAGCCCGGATGCCGCCTGGGCGATCACGTTGGCGATGGCCGAGCCCTCGATACCCATGCCGAAGCCGACGATCAGCAGCGCGGACATGCCGATCGAGAGCACGTTGGCGACCCCGATCACGATCAGGGGCGTGATCGTGTCCTGGAAGGCCCGCATCCAGCCTTGGGCGGCGGCGACGATCAAGACCAGCGGCGCGCCGAACGCCGCGATTCTGATCCACTCGACCGCCTCCCGTGCGGCAGCGGTGTCGCCGCCGCCGAGGAGGTGCACCGCGGGCACCGCCGCCAGCTCGATCAGGACGATCAGCACCACCCCGAGGCCGGCCGCCAGCCACGTCGCCTGCACGCCCACGTCCAGGGCCTCCATGCGTCGCTCGGCGCCGTAGAGCCGCGCCGCGCGGGCTGTGGTGCCGTACTCCAGGAACGTGCAGAACCCGAAGATCTCCGACAGCAGCAGGCCACCCAGCGCGAGGCCGGCCAGCGGGATCGTCCCCAGGTGGCCGACGATGGCGGTGTCGCCCAGCACGTACAGGGGCTCGGCGATCAACGCCCCCAGGGCGGGGAGCGCCAGTCGCAGCACCTCGCGGTCGCTGGGGAGAGAGACGGTCACGGGGTGAGTGATAGCGGCAGGCCGGAGTTGGAGGGTACGATGTGGCTTCGATGGCCGAGTACCAAGTCACCTACTGGCGAGACATCCCGTCCATGGTCGCCGCCCGCGACAGCGGCGGGGCCGTGTCCAAGGTGGCGCTTCCCGATCGCTTCCAGGAAGCGATCGACGAGGCGGCCATGCGGGCCGGGGCGAGCGATGCAGACGCCTATCTGGCCGACTGGCGCCGCGAGGAGTGGCAGCAGCGCGACGGCGACCCGGGTGCGGTGGCCGCCGCGGTCGCCAAGGAGCTCGACGACGGGTTCCCGGCCGAGACGCTTGACCAACTCGTGGAAGCGTCTGGGTGAGCGCTGTGACCTCGTCCCTCCGTGATCTGCGCACCTCCCGAAGCGTCGTCATCGGCGACGGTGCGTATGGCACCGCGCTTGCAGGACGCCGGGCTGGGAGCCGGAGAGTGCGGCGAGCTATGGAACCTGGAGGCGCCGGAGAAGATCGAGGCGATCCACCGCGGCTACGCCGAGGCCGGCTGCATGTTCCTCACCACCAACACCTTCGGCGGCACGGCTCCGCGACTTGCCATGCACGGGTTGGACGGGAAGGTCGCCGAGATCAACCGCGCCGGGGCCGAGATCGCCCGCAAGGTGGCCGACGACTTCCCCGGTGCCTGCTGGTCGCCGGAAACATCGGGCCGACCGGCGAGCTGATCGCCCCGCTCGGCTTGCTCTCGGGCGAGGAGGCCGCGGATATCTTCGCCGAGCAGGCTGCTGCGCTGGCCGCGGGCGGAGTCGACTTCTTCCTGATCGAGACGATGAGCGACATGGCCGAGGTCGAGGCGGCGATCGCCGGCGCGCAGCGCGCCGCACCGGATCTCGAGATCATTGCGACCATGAGCTTCGACACCAATCTGCACACGATGATGGGTGTCAGCCCGGCCGCCGCCATCAGCCGGATCGCCGACCTCGGCATCGCCGGCGCCGGCGGCAACTGCGGCCGCGGGCCGGAGGAGATGGAGGCGATCATGACCGAGATGGCCACCGGCCGCCCCGATGGGCCGCTGCTGGTCGCCCAGTCGAACGCCGGTCTGCCCCACCTCCACGGCGATTCGTTCGTCTATGACGTCGAGCCCGAACAGATGGCCGATCACGCACGCCGGCTGCGCGACATGGGCGTCGACGTGATCGGCGGGTGTTGCGGGTCGACCCCACGGCACGTCGCAGCGATGGTTACCGCGCTCTCCGACTGAGCAGCCGCGCACCCGCGTCGACCAACCGCTCCACCTGAATAATTGGTGCCTGGCACCATTATTCAGGTGAGGTCGAGGACGGCGCGGACCGCTTCACCGGTGCGCACCAGCCCCACTGCGGTGTCGACCTCGTCCAGGTCGAGCCGGTGGGAGATCAGCCGATCGAGCGGCAGCCGGCCGGAGCGGTAGGCCTCGAGCATCAGCGGAATGTCGCGGTCGGGGCGGGAGGAGCCGTAGATCGACCCCAGGATCCGCCGCTCCATGCGCGGAATCGAGAGCGCCGGCAGCACCAGTTCGGCATCCGCGCGCGGGATTCCCAAAAGCACGGTCGCCCCGCGCGGCCGGGTGGAGAGAAACGCCGTTCGCACCGCCCCCGACCTGGCTGTGGTCTCGAATGCGTAGTCGACGCCGCCGCCGCTGGCCCGCGTCACCTCCTCGGCAGTCCGATCGGGGTCGTCCCCCAGCAGGATCCCGGCCGTGGCGCCCAGCTCCAACGCCCGCGCCAGCCGGTGCTCTCGCCCATCCACCGCAATCACGTGGGACGCACCCACGCCGACGGCGCCCATCACCGCCGCGAGTCCGGTGCCACCCAGCCCCACCACCGCCACCCGGTCGCCCGGGCGAACGCCCGCGGTGCGCCACACGGCGCCGACTCCGCTGGTGACCGCGCAGCCCATCAGCGCACCGACCTCGAACGGGACATCGTCGGGGATGCGGATGCACGACCGCTCCGGCACCACCGCGCTCTGGGCGAACGCCGACAGGAAGCAGTAGTGATGCACCACCGCTCCTCCGAACCGCAGCCGGGTGGTGCCGTCCAGCAGGCCGCCGGTGAGCATCTTGCGGCCAAGCGGTGGCGCACAGATGGGGCAGGTCGCGCAGGCACTCCTGCGCAGTGGCCGCAGTACGGCGCCCACGACAGCGCCACGTGATCTCCCACCGCCAGGCCGGCCACGCCGTCGCCCAGCTGCTCGATCACTCCGGCGCCCTCGTGCCCCGGCACCAGCGGGCAGGGCACCTCCACGGTGCCGTCGAGCACGTTCAGGTCGTCGCTGCACACACCGGCGGCGTGCAGCCGCACCCGCACCTCTCCCGGCCCGGGTTCGGCCAGATCGAGATCGACCACTCGCAGGGCCGTGCCGGGAGCCGGCAGCAGTGCCGCGCGGATGCTCACACCCGCAGCCGCTCGCCGCGCGGATCAAACAGCGGCTCGTCGGTCACGGTCGCGCCGATCCGCTGTTCGAAGATCTGAACGTCGACCTTGGCTCCGGTTTCGGCGATGCCCACCGGCAGATAGCCGTAGACGATGCTCTGCCCCACCGTGTAGCCGAAGTCGGCACTGGTCACGTAGCCCACCGCGTGCTCGCCGGCCAGCAGCGGCTCATACCCGAGCGCGGTCACGTCGGGGTCGTCCAGCACCATGCAGCACAGCTTCCGCGACGGCCCCGACTCGCGCTCGCGCAACGCCGCCTCGCGGCCGATGAAGGAGCTCTTGGAGAGGTTCACGGTGAAGCCCAGCCCCGCCTCGACCGGCGAGTACTCGGTGTGCATGTCGACTCCAGCGAAGCGATAGCCCTTCTCCACCCGCAGAGAGTTGAAGGCCGACGTCCCCACCGGCGCCACCCCGAACTCCTCGCCGGCGGCGAACAGTGCGTCCCACAGCCAGCGGCCGTGCTCGGTGGCCACATACAGCTCGTAGCCCATCTCCCCCACATAGGAGATCCGCAGGGCCAGCGCCGGCACCGGCCCGATCTCCAGGGCCAGGGCGGCCATGTACCCAAACGCCTCGGTGGAGAGATCGGCGGTGGTGATCTTTGCCAGCAGGTCGCGCGCCCTCGGCCCCCACACCCCCAGCACCGCCATCGACGAGGTCACGTCTCGCATGCGCACGCCGCCGCCCTCGGGCAGGTGGTAGCGCATCCAGGCGACATCGCGCGGGC
This sequence comes from uncultured Actinomycetes bacterium, assembly GCA_963727235.1. Classification (GTDB taxonomy): domain Bacteria; phylum Actinomycetota; class Thermoleophilia; order Gaiellales; family JAICJC01; genus CAVPTL01. The sequence continues at coordinate 13,036 of CAVSFZ010000015.1, read as the reverse complement.
CGGATCCTCCCCCGGTCACGACCAGGAAACGGTCGTCCTGCAGGCGGGTCACGGTCAGGTCGCAGACGGTGCCGCCGGCGTGGTCGAGCACGGTGGTGTACACGATCCGCCCCACCGGGCGATCGATCTCCGATGCGCACACGCGGTTGAGCCAGTCTGCCGATCCCACCCCTTCGACCTCGACCTTGGTGAACGGGGTGAGGTCGAACACACCCACGCCCCCACGAGTGGCGGCGTGCTCGCGGCCGATGATGGGCGACCAATGCCTGGCAGCCCATGCCGAGCGGGTCTGCGTGTACTCGGGGGCGGGCAGCGAGGCATTCGACTCGAACCACTGGGCCCGCTCCCATCCGGCGCTTTCGATCAGCTCGGCGCCGGCCTCCTCGAACCGCTGATGGTAGGGCGTGGTGCGCAGTCCCCGCGGATGCAGCAGCTGCTGCAGCGGGTGGATGATGTCGTACACCTCGCGGTACTGCTGCGCGCCGCGCGCCTTCACGTAGGAATCCGTGGTGGCGAACGGGTGGAAGCGATCCGGATGGGCCTGGCGCAGATCGATCTCGCTGCGGCCGGTTGTGAGCAGGTCGACAACCGCCTTGGCCGATCCGCCGGCGTGGGTCACCCAGATGCCCTCCGCCAGCCACAGGCCGCGCACTCGCGACGACTCGCCCAGCATCGGGTAGCCGTCCGGTGTGAACGAGAAGTGCCCGTTGAGGCGGTCTGTCAGCTCGATGTCGCGCAGCGGCGGAAGCACGGTGTTGGTGGCATCGCGGGCGTCTGCGAAATGCTCCTCGGTGAACTCCAGCTGGGCGGTGGTGTGGCCGTCGGCCTCGCGCGCGAACTCGTGCGGCTCGATCGTCAACGGCTCGTGCCGGTAGGCGCCGATGCCGTAGGCGTCGCCGCGCTGGCGGAAGTACATCGAGCGGTCCTGGTGGCGCAGGATGGGGTGCTCACACTCGACCTCGGTGCCGGCAAGCTCGGGCACGCGGCACGGTGAAGGCCAGCAGATGCTGCATCGGCTGAAGCGGCATCGGCACGCCCGTCATGGCCTGGAGGTTCTTGCTCCAGATTCCGGCGCAGGCGATCACGGTGGTGGTGGCGATGGAGCCGGCGGAGGTCTCGACGCCGCGCACCCGGCCGTCGTGGATATCGAAGCCGACCACCTCGGTCAGCCCATTGATCTCGGCGCCGCGGGACACGGCATCGGCCTGCAGCAGATGACACACGTTGGCGGCCTTGCACAGGCCGTCGCGGGAGATGTAGAGGCCGCCGAGGATCGCCGCGGGGTCGACCAGCGGGACCCGCTCGACGACCTCGGCCGGCGACAGCACCGACGCCTCCACCCCGACCGCGGCGGCATAGGCCTGACGGCGGTGACACTCGGCCAGCCGCTCGGGCGTGGTCGCCAGCTCGATCCCGCCGACCTCCAGCCAGGCCGGCGACTCGGGCGTGTGCAGCGAGCGGTAGAGATCGGTCGAGCGCATCGCCAGAAGCGCCAGGGAGCGGCTGGCGTTGGCGTGAAACACGAGCCCGGGCGCGTGGAAGCTCGAGCCACCGGTGTTCTCGATCGGCCCCTGATCGACCACCACGACGTTTCGGATACCCGCCCTGGTGAGGTAGTGGGCGACCGCCGAACCGACGATCCCGGCCCCCACCACGACAACATCAGCCCGCTTGCGCATACACCCCTCCGATGATCTGTTCGAGCTCGCGTTCCAGCCCGGTATCGCCCACCTCTCGCACCTCCAGCGGCAGTCCCATGCGGGCCGCGGCTTCGCCGGCCGCTCGCTCGAGCTCCGGCGAGCGCCGCTGGGCAAGCCACACAACCCGCGTGTAATTGCCGAAATAGGCGTCGCGCAGCTCGGGATGACGGTCGAGTCCCAGCCCCGCCCACACCGTTCGCTCGAAGCTGCGTGCGAGAAAGTCTGTGAGGAAATACGTCCCCGGCTCGGCGGCGGCGGCCTCAGCCACCTGCTGCTTTCCGAACACGTCGTAGCAGTGGTCGCCCCCCAGCCGGCGGATACCGCGCTCGGCCAGCACCCGGTCGAGTGCGCCGTAGGTGCCGCAGTCGGCGTAGGCGACCGCCACCAGCCGGTAGCGATCCGACAACCGGTCGGCGAGGTCGGCGACCGCCGGGGCGATCTTCTCCGGCCGGTTGTGGAGTGCCGGCGGCAGCGGATGCATGTCGACCTCCCAGCCGCGACGGCCGGCGATCTGCTCCACATGCACGGCCAGGGCACCGCATGCGATCACGGCCACGTCGCTCATCCCGGGAATGCCAGCTGGTCGATGAACAGGTCGTTGAAGTCCTCGCGGCCGCTCAGCTCGACGTACTCGACCTCGTCCGGTATCGCCCGTGCGGCGGCCCGCTCGTTGATCGAGAGCGCCGCCATCTTGGCACCTTCGCCTGCGACGTTGCCGGCGCTGATGATCCGCGGCAGCGCCATCTTGGGCACCAGGCCGATCCGGATCGCGCTTGACGGGGAGAGGTACGAGCCGAAGCTCCCGGCCAGCAGCACCTGGGAAATGTCGGCGATGTCGACGCCCAGGTCGCGCACCAGGATGTTCCAGCCGGTCGCGATCGAGGCCTTGGCGAACTGCAACTCGCGCACGTCGCGCTGAGACAGGTAGACGGCGTTGGCAGGATCGTCGCCACGCCACGCCAGCACGAACACTCGCTCCTCACCGACCTTGACCAGGCGAGTGGACAGGCCCGGCCACAGCTCGGCTGCGGCCTCGTCGGGAATGAACTTGCCGGAGTGGTCGATCAGGCCGACGCCGACCAGCTGGGCGACCGCATCCACCAGCCCCGATCCGCACATGCCGATCGGATCGGTGTCGCCGATCACCTCCAGGCCCATCTCGTCGTCGGCGATCTTGACGCCCTCGATGGCTCCCTCGGCGGCCCGCATCCCGCACCGGATCTGAGCAGCCTCGAAGGCGGGTCCCGCGGGTGCGGCGGTCGTCAGCACCCGCTCACTGGAGCCCAGCGCGATCTCGGAGTTGGTGCCGACGTCGATGAACAACCGCAGGCGCTTGTCGCGGGTCAGTCCGGTGGCCAGCATGCCCGCCACGATGTCGCCGCCGACGTAGGCGCCCAGCGCCGGGAACGCCATGGCGGGAGCGCGGGGATGCACGCGAATGCCGAAATCCGCGGCCGCGGCCGGAGGCAGATTGCGGGCGGCGATGATGAACGGCGCCACCGCCAGCGGCTCGGGGTCGATCCCGAGCGCCAGCTGGGTCATCGTCTGGTTGCCGCACAGCACCACCTCGTACACCTCGGTGGGGTCGACCCCCGCCTCGGTGCAGACCTCTGCCGTGAGCAGGCTGAGCGTCTCCTGGGCGCGGGCCTGGAGCGCATCGAGCGCGTCGGCGTCCATCATCGTGGCCGACACCCGCGAGATCACGTCGGCGCCGTAGGGCTGCTGACGGTTCAGCACCGAGCGCACCGCCAGTGGCTGGCCGGTGCTCAGATCGAGCAGCGTGGCCACCACCGTGGTCGTGCCGAGGTCGTAGGCGATGGCAAACCGGCGATCGGTGGTATCGCCGGCCTCGACGTCGATCAGGGTGTCGTCCACCACCACCGCGGTGACCTTGAAGTTGGCGCTGCGAAGCAGGGTGGGGAGTTTGGTGACTGCGCCCAGCAGCACCTTCAGCTCGAGATCGGAGACCGCCGCCAGCAGCCGCTCCAGGTCGGAGACCTGATCCTCGAGCGTCGGCTCCTGCAGCTCGACGTAGCGTTTCTGCACCGCCGGGCGCAGGATCACGTGCCTGCCGACTCCGACCAGCGCTGCCTTGGGCCGCGTCTGCAGCGGCGGCACCTCGGCCTCGATGTCGACCACCGCCGCGGCCCGGCAGGCCAGCCGCCAGCCCGACCGCATCTCGTCGGGCGAGAACGCCCGCGGATCGACATTGGAGATGGGGACGTTGCCGGAGAGGATCTTGATCTTGCACTTCTTGCAGGTGCCGTGACCACCGCAGGTGGAGTCGATCGCAACTCCGTTCCAGGAGGCTGCGTCGAAGATCGTCGTTCCCGCCGGAACCCGCGTCTCGGTGCCGTCGGGCAGGAACTTGATGCGCACCCGCCCGGTGCCCTCGACCACGAGCTCCTCGGCTGCGCTCACGCTGATGCAGCCGCCTTCCGCGCTCGGTGCGCAGCGATCCAACGCGATCCCCACTCGTCATGGCCGAGCAGGAAGTCGGCGGCACGCACCCCGTCGATGCACTGCTGCGAGCGCGCGTCCATGATCGCGGAGGTGAGCCCGTGTGATTCGGCGATCGCCAGGAAGGTCGCACCGAGCGTGGGCCGGTCGGGCAGGCCGAAGGCGGTGTTGGAGGCGCCGCAGGTCATGTTCACTCCGAGATCGTCGCGGATCAGGCGCACCGTCTCATTGAAGAGATTGACCGCGCGCGGCTCGGCGCCGACCGGCATCGCCAGCGGGTCGATCACCACATCCTCGGGCTTGATGCCGTAATCGCCCGCCCGCGAGACGATCTTGCGGGCAACCTCGAGCCGGCGCTGCGGCTCCATGGGGATCTCGTCATCATTGGCCAGACCAATAACTGCGGCTCCGTGCTTGGCCACCAGCGGCAGGATCGCGTCCATACGCTCGTCCTCGCCGGTGACCGAGTTGACCAGAGCCTTGCCCTGGTAGGCGGCCAGACCAGCTCTCGAGCGCCTCGATCACCGAGGAGTCGATGCACAGCGGGATGTCGGTCATGCCCTGGATCATCCGCACCGCCTGATCCATCAGCGCCACCTCGTCGGCCAGCGGATCGCCCACATTGACGTCGAGCATGTCGGCGCCACCGGCCAGCTGCTCCTCCACGTCGATCTCGATCTGACTCAGGTCACCAGATTGGAGCTGCGCCTGGAAGGCCTTGCGGCCGGTCGGGTTGATCCGCTCGCCGATGATGCAGAACGGTCGGCCCGCACCGATCACAACGGTCTTTGACTGCGACTCCAAAACGGTGTCCATAGATTCCTTTCGAGGGATCGAATCGCGCTTATCCAGACATTGTCGCGCGGGCGGCCCGGCGCTGGGCCAGCCATTCCGCCGAGGCCTCCAGACCGCCGAACGGGAAGACGTGCAGACCGCTGATCAGACTCGCAGGATCGCCGGCGACCGATTGGGCGATGGTCGAGACGACCTCGTCCGGCTTCCACGAACGGGTTGTGGCGAGCTTCAACAGGCCGCCGGACTGCTTTCGCAGCACCTCGATGGACGGGCCGATCCCGCATGCCAGCGCGAACTTCAAGAGCCGCGGCGGTGAGGTCACCCCGGGAATCCCGGCGATCACCGGCAGCCGATTGCCGGCCGCGCGAATACCCCGCTCCCACTCCACGTAGGCGTTGCCGGCCAGCGCGAACTGGGTCACGATGCGAAACTCGAACGGCAACGTGCCCGCCAGCTCGTTCTTGCGGGCGAGCGCTTCCGCCGTCTGGGAATCACTGATGTCGGGGCTGCCCTCCGGATGGCCGGCGACCCCCACCCGGCGGATGCCGTGTGTCTCCAGCAGGCCCGACTCGAGCACGTCGAAGGAGCTTTTGAGGCGCCCACCGGCGCCTTCAGCCCTCCGGCCACGACCAGCACGTCGTCGACCTGGGCCGCGGAGACGAGCGCGCCCAGAACCCGGTCGACATGGTCGAGATCGGCGTACCCGCGAGCCGCGATGTGCGGCACCGGGACATAACCGGCGGCGCGAACCGCCGCGGCGGCCGGGGCGAGATTGTCGGGATCGGCTCCCGGCAGCGCGGTGATGTAGATCAGCGTGCCCTGCGGCAGGAGATCGCCCAGCGCGTGCAGGTTCCCGGCATCGCGAGGAGTCACCTCGATGCTGGCGGCCGCGGCCAGCTCCGCCACCTGCTCGCGGGCGGCCGCGGTCATGCCGGGGTCAGAGCTCGCCGCTTCTCGATCAGATCCTTGGCCAGGCGCACGGCGGTGCTGGCGTCGGCGGCGTAGCCGTCGGCACCCACCGCGTCGGCGTACTCCTGGGTCACAGGCGCACCACCGACCATCACGATCACCTTGTCGCGAATGCCGGCCTTCTCGATCGAGTTGATGTTGGCCTTGAACATCGGCATCGTCGTCGTCAGGAACGCCGAGAAGCCGACGATGTCGGGCTCGTGCTCGTTGATGTTGGCGACGAACGTCTCGGGCGCCACATTCACGCCCAGATCGATCACGGTGAAGCCGGCACCCTCGAGCATGATGTTCACCAGGTTCTTGCCGATGTCGTGCACGTCGCCCTTGACCGTTCCCATCAGGAACGTGCCGATCGGCTTTGCGCCGGTCTCGGCCAGCAGCGGGCGCAGGATGTCCAGCGCGCCCTGCATCGCGCGGGCGGCGATCAGCATCTCGGGCACGAAGTAGTCGCCCCGCTCGAAGCGGGCACCCACCTCTTCCAGGGAAGGGATCAGCGAGTCGTAGAGCAGCGACTCGGGACCGATGCCTTCTTCCAGCCCCAGCTCGGTCAGCTCCTTCACCCGGGGAGCGTTTCCGACCAATGTCGCGTCATACATCTCTTGGAGAATCTCGTCGTGTGTCATGCAGCTCCTTGGGTCGTACCTTCGTGACCGAGGCGGATCGACAGCGCCCCCGCCTCCCGCACGATAATTCCTCCAAGCTCCAAAAGCCGCGCCTGTGGCAGGCGGTGGTCGGGGCCGGAGATCGAGATCGCCGCCATCACCGTGCCGCCGGCGTCGTACACAGGGGCCGCGACCGCGGCCAGGTTGGGTTCCAGTTCGTCCACCACCACGGCGAACCCTTGCGCGCGAATCTGCTGGAGCTGGCCGTCGAGCACCAGCCGGTCGGTCACGGTCGCAGGTGTCAGCTGCTCCAGCTGCCCCCGGGGCAGCCGGGCGGCGCCGAAGGCGAGAAACACCTTACCCAGCGCGTTGGTGTGCAGCGGAACCCGCCGGCCCAGCCAGTTGGTGGCGCCGATGAAGTGGGACGAGTCGACCTGAGCCAGGTGCTCCACGCCCAGCGAGGTGGGCACTCCCAGGTTGATGGTCTCGCCGCTGATCTCGGCCAGCAGCGCCAGCGTGGGCTCGCACAGCTCGACCAGATCGCGGTCGGAGACACCGCGATGAGCGAGCCGCATCAGCACCGGTCCGGCGCGCAGCGGGCCGCGCGAGCTGGCGCGCTGCACCAGCGACTGGCGCTCCAGTGCGGACACCAGCCGGGAGACGGTGCTCTTGGGCAGCTCCGCCCGGTCGGCCAGCTCGCCGATCGATACCGGCTCGTCGCTTTCGACGACCATCACCAGCAGCTGGGCGGCCCGATCGATCGATTGTGTGCCTGTGGGTACCGACATTGAAATAGGCTTCATGATGTGGAACACTAGTTCCACCATACGGATCATAATGGGGCTGCGCGAGGTTCGTCAAGCGGTCCGCAACCGCCGGAGGGAGCATGTTCCAAAACACAATGCCGCGCTACGAGATCCTGTCGCCCGACGCGATGGACGTGCTCGATCGCGGCTGGCGCCGGATCGTCTCCGAGATCGGCGTGGAGTTCATCCTCCCCGAGGCCGTCGAGATCTTCCGCGCCGCCGGGTGCAAGACCGAAGGCGCCAACGTGTGGCTCGACCCGGACTTCATCCTCGAGCAGGTGGCCAAGGTGCCGCGTGAGTTCGAGCTCCAAGCCCGCAATCCGGAGAAGAGCGTCACCATCGGCGGCGACAACATGGTGTTCTCGGCCGTGTACGGGCCGCCGTTCGCGCGCGAGGGAGACGTCCGGCGGGAGGCCACCAAGGCCGACTTCGAGAACTTCGTGCGCCTGGCCCAGAGTTTCGACGAGCTCGACTCGCCCGGCGGCACCATCTGCGAGCCCAACGACATCCCGCTCGACTCGCGCCACCTGGACATGGTGTACGCGCTCATGACCCTGTCCGACAAGCCCCACATGGGCTCGGTCACCTCCGGTCCCAACGCCGCGGACACGGTCGCGATGAGCGAGATCCTGTTCGGCGGCCGCGACGCGATCGAAGCCAGCCCGGCATCGCTCTCCCTGATCAACGTCAACTCGCCGCTGCGGTTCGACGACCGCATGCTTTCGGCGATGCTCACCTACAACCGAGCCAACCAGGCCGTGATCGTCACGCCGTTCCTGCTGATGGGTGCCATGTCACCGGTGACGATCCCTGCGACGCTGGTGCAGCAGATGGCCGAGGCGCTGGCCGGGATCGCGCTGACCCAGCTGGTGCGGCCGGGCTGCCCGGTGGTGTTCGGGTCGTTTCTGTCCAACACCGACCTGCAGTCGGGATCCCCCGCCTTCGGCACCCCCGAGTCGGGGATCGGCCTGCTCTGCACCGGCCAGATCGCGCGGCACTTCGGTCTGCCCTGGCGAGCGGGAGGCGGCGGGTTGACCTCCAGCCAGACGGTCGACGCCCAGGCGGCCTACGAAGCGCTGATGACGATGCTGCCGGCATTCCTGGCAGGGGCCAACTACGTCATGCACTCCGCCGGCTGGCTGGAGTCGGGACTGGTTTCCTGCTACGAGAAGTTCATCGTCGACATCGAGATCCTGCGGATGCTGAAGGAAGAGTTCACCCCGCTCGAGATCGACGAGGACAGCCTGGCCTGGGGCGCCCATGTGGAGGTCGGCGCGGGCGGGCACTTCCTCGGCGCCGAACACACATTGGAGCGGTTCCGGACATGCTTCTACCGGCCGCTTCTGTCATCCACCGAGAACTTCGAGCGGTGGCAGCGCAAGGGCGGGGCGGACGCCACCGCCCGTGCCTCCACCATCTGGCGCGAGACGCTGGAAAACTACGAACAGCCGCCGCTGGACGAAGGCATACGGCAGGAACTCGAGGAGTACGTCAATCGCCGCCGAACCGAGCTCGGCGACTGAAGGGGAGAACAGCGAACCATGGGTGAGAAGGTCGACGCGATCATCATCGGGGCGGGCGTGATTGGCGCTGCCACTGCTTTTGAGCTGTGCAAGCGGGGATACACGACGCTGAATATCGACAAGCTTCCGTCGGCCAGCTACGGGCCGACGTCGAACTCGTGCGCGATCGTGCGCGCACATTACTCGTCGCTGGACGGCGTGGCGATGGCGTATGAGGGCTTCAAGTACTGGGAGGACTGGGCCGGCTACCTGGAAGCCCCCGACGAGAGCGGACTGGCCAGGTACATGCAGTGCGGCACGATCCTTTTGAAGAGTTCGACCGCGCATCACCACAAGGTGCTGCCCCACTACGACGCACTGGGCGTGACCTACGAGGACTGGGACACCGCGACCACCAAGCAGCGGATGCCGATCTTCGACATGCACGAGTTCTGGCCGCCGACGCGCCCGTCTGAGGATCCCGACTTCACCGCCCCGCGCGGGGGTGAGCTGCCTGGCGCGATCTTCACTCCGGAGTCGGGGTATGTGTCTGACCCGGCGCTTGCGTCCCACAACTTGCAGCGGGCCGCCGAGGCCAAGGGCGGACGGTTCGAGTTTCGCACCAAGGTGACCGCGATCAGGCGCGAGAACGGCCGCGTGGCGGGGGTGACGCTGGAGGACGGCACCGACATCGACGCCCGGATCGTGGTCAACGTGGCCGGGCCGCACTCGTTTGTGATCAACCGCATGGCCGGCGTCGAGGACGGCATGAACATCAAGACCAAGGCGCTGCGCCACGAGGTGCACCACGTTCCGGCGCCCGAGGACTTCGACTACGACCATGACGGCCGGCACGTCTCCGACGGTGACAACGCCATCTACTTCCGCCCCGAGACCGGCAACAACATCCTGATCGGCTCCGAGGACCCCGACTGCGACCCGCAGGAGTGGATCGAGAACCCGGATGACTTCAACCGGTCGATCACCCGCGAGCAGTGGGAAGCGCAGGTGTACCGGTGCGCCCGGCGGATCCCGTCACTGCCGATCCCTCACGAGATGAAGGGCGTGGTCGATCTGTACGACTGCTCCGACGACTGGATCCCGCTGTACGACAAGAGCGACCTGCCGGGCTTCTACATGGCGATCGGCACCAGCGGCAACCAGTTCAAGAACGGACCGGTCGCAGGTCACTGCATGGCCGAGCTGATCGACGCGGTGGAGAAGGGCCACGACCACGACAGCGACCCGCTGAAGGTCACCACGCGCTACACCGGCGTGGAGCTGGACATGGGCTTCTACTCGCGGCTGCGCGAGATCAACGAAAACTCGAGCTTCTCGGTCAATGGCTAGCACACCCGGGCCCCGGATCGTCGTCACCCGCCGCATCCCCGACCCCGCCATCGAGCTGCTGCGGGAGGCCGGCGGGGAGCTGTGGATCTCACCCCACGACCGGCCGATGACCACCGAAGAGCTGCATCAGGCGATCGCCGGAGCCGATGCGATCGTGACGCTGCTGCACGACCGGGTCGACGCTGCGTTTCTGGACGCGGCCGGAAGCCAGCTGGCGGTGATCGCCAACGTGGCGGTGGGCTACGACAACGTGGACGTGCCCGCGGTGATCGACCGGGGCGTCATCTTCACCAACACTCCGGGAGTGCTGACCGAAGCCACCGCCGACATCGCGTTCGCGCTGATTCTGATGTCGACCCGCCGGCTGGCCGAGGGCGAGCGGCTGATCCGATCCGGCGGCACGTGGTCGTGGAACATGTTCTTCATGCTCGGCACCGGCCTCCAGGGGAAGACTCTGGGAATCGTCGGAATGGGCAAGATCGGCGCTGCAACCGCCCGCCGGGCGAAGGCGTTTGGGATGGAGATCGCCTACACCGGACGGCGACAGGCCGCGCCCGCGCTCGATGCGGAGCTGGGTGCGAAGTACATCGGGTCGCTCGATGATCTGCTGGCGACCGCCGACGTGGTCTCACTTCACTGTCCGCTGTCGGATGAGACCCGGCATCTGATCGATGCGCGCCGGCTGACGATGATGAAACCGACTGCGCACCTGATCAACACCACCCGCGGACCGGTGGTGGACGAGGGGGCGTTGGCCGAGGCACTCGCCGCCGGCACGATCGCAGGAGCGGGGCTGGACGTGTTCGAGCGTGAGCCGGAAGTACACCCCGGTCTGATCCCGCTCGACAACGTCACCTTGATCCCGCATCTGGGCTCGGCCACGATCGAGACGCGCACGGCGATGGGCGTGCTGGCCGCGCGCAACGCCGTGGCGGTGCTGCGTGGGCAGGCGCCGCTCACACCCGTCACCTGACCGCCGATTACGCGGCGGTGGCATATGACTTCGACCTGCTGGTGATCGGCTCCGGCCCGGCCGGGCAGAAGGCGGCGATCCAGGCCGCCAAACTCGGTAAGCGGGCTGTGGTGGTCGATCGCGGGCACATGATCGGCGGCGTCTGCGTCAACACCGGCACGATCCCCTCGAAGACCCTTCGGGAGGCGGTGCTGTATCTCACCGGCACCAGCCAGCGCGGCATCTACGGGCACAGCCACCGGGTCAAAGACCCGATCACGAGCGGCGATCTGGTGTGGCGGATCGACAGCGTGATCCAGCGCGAGGTGGACGTCGTCCGCCATCAGCTCAGCCGAAACGGTATTTCGATCGTGACCGGCCGCGCCCGCTTCGCCGATCCGCATGCCGTGCTCGTGACCGGCGACCACGGGGAGCAGCGTCACATCACCGCGTCCAGGATCGTGATCGCTGTGGGCACCCGGCCGGCGCGGCCGAGTTCGGTCGAGTTCGACGGACGCACCGTGATCGACTCCGACGACGTGCTCACGCTCGACTGGGTGCCGTCCTCGCTGCTGGTGGTCGGAGCGGGCGTGATCGGCATCGAGTACGCGTCGATGTTTGCCGCCCTCGGCACCAAGGTCACGGTGGTGGAGCGCCGCCCCAAGCTGCTCGAGTTCTGCGACTCCCAGATCGTCGAGGCGCTGCAGTACCACCTGCGCGACATGGGCGTCGTGTTCCGCTTCGGCGAGGAGGTGACCGCCGTGGAGAAACGTCCCAGCGGCGCCATCGCAACCCTCGCGAGCGGAAAGCGGATCCCCGCCGAGGCGGTGCTCTACTCGGCCGGTCGACAGGGAGCAACCGACGGCCTGGAGCTGGAGCAGGCCGGTATCGAGGCCGATCGCCGCGGCCGCATCGCCGTCTCGCGCAGCTATCGCACCCGTACCCGGCACATCTACGCCGTGGGCGACGTGATCGGGTTCCCCAGCCTGGCGGCGACTTCAATGGAGCAGGGACGGCAGGCCGCATGTCATGCGTTCGGCGTGGATACCCGGATCCCCGTGGAGCCGCTGCCGATCGGCATCTACACGATCCCCGAGATCAGTTTCGTGGGCCGCACGGAGGAGGAGCTGACGGCCGCCGCCGTTCCCTATGAGATCGGCATCTCGCGCCATCGAGAGCTCGCCCGCGGGCAGATCATGGGCGACTGGCAGGGGATGCTGAAGCTGCTGGTGTCGCCCGAGAACGGCCGGCTTCTGGGAGTGCACGTGTTCGGCTCGGGCGCCACCGAGCTCGTCCACATCGGCCAGATGCTGATGACCACGGGAGGCACCGTCACCACGCTGGTGGAGTCGGTGTTCAACTATCCCACGCTGGCCGAGTCCTACCGTGTCGCCGCCCTGGACGCCCTCAACCGCGTGCAAGACGAACGCCGCATGGCCGCATGAATAATTGGTGCCTGGCACCAATTATTCACTAGGCTGCCGGGGTGGAAGCGGCGGAGCATCAGGTGCACGGCGGCGGCTGCCTGTGTGGCGCCGTGCGGTATCGGATCGACGGTCCGGTGCGGGACGTGATCGTGTGCCACTGCAGCATCTGCCGGCGATATCACGGCGGCCCGGCTCCACACGCGGCCTGCCCTCGCGGGCAGCTCACGATCGCCGACGAGGCCGAGCTCCGCTGGCACGACCTCGAGGGCACCCGCCGCGGCTTCTGCGGGCGGTGCGGCAGCAGGCTGTTCTGGGATCGCCCCGACCTGGAGACGATCTCGATCGCGGCCGGCAGCCTGGACGAACCCACCGGCCTGGCCACCATCCGGCACATCTATCTCGACTCGGCCGCCGACTGGGAGGACGTCCCCCGCTGAGCCGCACCACCCGGAGGGCTCTGCTGGCGGGCGGTG
>CAVSFZ010000014.1:0-183936 GCA_963727235.1 uncultured Actinomycetes bacterium | reverse complement strand
ACCGGTGCGTTCAACCGCTCCGCCACCCCGCCGGCTGGTAGGGCTAACCGTATCTTCTCGGACGACGGGGATCACCGGTTGAGCCCGCACTTCGGGAGACTCGCACGTACCAAGCTGTGGCTCCCGTTCATTCAGCTTTCTGCGAAGCTCTAGCTTATGGATTTGAAGAAGCACCAGGCCAGGCTGTCGCTCGAACGGCGGTTGACCGTGTATCGCCCCACCGTCACCCAACCTCGCCCGCTTGCCGGGTGGATCCGCGCAACTCGCGACGCCCTTGGAATGTCCGGGGCAGACCTTGCTCGGCGGATGGGTGTGACCCAACCGGCGATTCGACAACTCGAGAAATCAGAGCAGGCGGGAACCATCCAGCTTGCCACGCTCCGTCGCGCCGCTGCTGCGCTGGATTGCACGGTGGTGTACGCGCTCGTGCCGAACTGCAGCCTCGAAGACATCGTGCGTGCCCGGGCCCGCGACGTGGCCGAGCGGGAGCTCGCCGCAACCGACCACACGATGCGGTTGGAGGGCCAAACCCCACCGGCGGATCTCCGCGAGGATCTCGTGGATATCTTGGCGGATCAGATCGTCGATTCGCGGCGTCTGTGGTCCGAACCGTAAGCCGAACGCGCGAGAACCCACCGAACTCAAACCGGCTCGACCGACGCGTCCCCCGCCGCCGCCTGCTCGGCCAGCCGGTCAGACACCATCCCGCGGGCGGCGCCGTGGACGTCTTTGAAGCCGGTGATCGCGGTCAGGAACTCGTCCCGTCCCAGCGTGTACAGGCTGGCTTCGGTCTTGGCGGAGACGGTCGCGGTGCGAGGGGTGTCGTTGAGCAGGGCGATCTCGCCGAAGCCGTCGCCCCGCTCCAGGTCGGTCGTGAACCCCGACGCCGTGCTGACCGTGACCTCGCCGTCGGCCACCACGTAGAACACGTCGCCGGGCTCCCCTTCGGTGATCAGCGTCTCGCCGGCGGGGGCGTGCAGCGGCTCCATCGCGCGCGCGACTCCCTCCAGCGCAGGCGCGGGCAGTGGCCGGAAGAGCGCCATCGAACGCAGCAGGCCGATCTGCACGATCGGCACGGTGGCGCGGGCGTCGGCTCCCAGGATCGCCGGCAGCAGCACCAGCGTGACCACTGGCATGATCGCGCCCACACCGACGATGGCCAGAGTGTTTCCGCCCACGGCCGACCAGCGCCGACACCAGCAACCCGCCGAGCGCCAGCCCGAGCATGTCGATGCTTTCGAGCACGCCAAAGATCCGGCCGAGCACCGCGGGTGACCCGGTGCGCTGGAGCAGGGTGCGTCCCGACACGTCGAACAGGCTGCGGCCGATGTTGCGACGGCCATCAGCGCGATCGTGACTGCCACACTGCGGCCAGACGGCGATCAGCGCGATCGCGCCGCCCATGATCAGCGCCGCGGTGATCAGCGACGGAGCCAGCCGTCGGCGGCCCACCAATCCGAGGGTGACAAACACGGCAATCAGGCCACCGGCGCCGAAGGCGGCGTTGAGCACGCCCACTCCCGAATCGCCGATCCCCAGCTCGCCGATCGCGAGCACCACGAACAGCACGTCCATCGCGCCGAAAAAGAGCGACTGGGAGGTCAGCACCGCCACCAGCGTGGCGGTGCCGCGCTCGCCGGCGAGCGCTCTGAAGCCTTCGAGCGCGTCGGCCAGCGGTGAGCGGTCATCCTGCGGCTCCGCCGGCGGCAGGCTGCGCGTCAGCGGCACCGCGACCCAGGCCGAGATCGCCATCCCGACGGCGAACACCACCATCACCGTCCCCGGACCGCCGAACGTGATCACACGCGGCGCGATCAGCGGCCCCACCACCGCGCCGGCACTCTCGATCCATCCCAACGCGGCGTTTCCGGCGGTCAGCTCGTCCGGTGTATGCACCGCCACCGGGCAGCAGCACGTTGACCGTCGGGCGGGTGACGTTGAACGTCGGGTGCGGCGAGGATGGCGAACGCGTACACGACCAGCGGCGGAGCGCCGCGATCAGCGCGAGAGCCAGCATCGCCAGTCCGATCGCCTGGGCCGCGTACCCTCGACCAGCACCCGGCCGGGCTGGTAGCGATCCGCGAAGGTCGCCAGAATCGGCGCCAGGATCACGCACGGCGCCAGCTGCGCGAATGCCAGCACGCCGGTGGTGCTCGCACCGCCGTGGCCGTAGGCGTACACCAGCACCGCGATCCACTCGCCGTACTCGGCCGCGTTGAACAGCGCGAACCCGACGCCGGTGCGGCGAAGCGACGGGTTCCTGCTGAGCTTCGCGAGAGGCTGGAGCCGGCTCAGCACCGCCTGGTGCTAGGCCCTTGGACCGATCACGGCGGGGGCGCCGAACGCCTGCAGCACGGCGGGCGTGTGGATCGACCCGTCGGCCTGCTGGCCGTACTCGATCAGTGCCAAGAGCGTGCGGCTGGAGGTGATCGCGGTGCCGTTGAGCATGTGCACGAACTGGGTCTTTCCGTGCTCGTCGCGGAAGCGGGTGCCGAGCCGGCGGGCCTGGTAGTCGGTGCAGTTGGAGCAGGACGTCAGCTCGCGATAGCGCTCCTGGCCGGGCAGCCACACCTCGATGTCGAACTTGCGTGCCGCCGACGCTCCCAGGTCGCCCGCGGCGATGTTGACGACGCGGTAGTGGAAGCCCAGCTCCTGGGCGATCTCCTCCTCGATTCCGAGGATCATCTCCTGCTCGTCCCACGAGGTTTCGGGCAGGCAGTAGCTGAACAGCTCGAGCTTGTTGAACTGGTGCACTCTGAAGATCCCGCGCGTGTCCTTGCCGGCGGCGCCGGCCTCGCGCCGGAAGCAGCTCGAGTAGCCCACGTAGTGCAGCGGCAGCTGTGAGGCGTCCAGGATCGTGTCGCCGATCAGCGACGCCAGCGGCACCTCGGCCGTGCCCACCAGAAACAGCGGGTCGGTCTCGAGCCCGTACACCTGGGTTCTGGCCTCGGGGAAGAAGCCGGTGCCGACCATCGCCTCCTCCTTCACCAGCACCGGCGGTACCACCGGTGTGAAGCCCAGAGCGCCGAGCTTCTGCATCCCGTATTGCACCAGCGACAGGTCGAGCCGCACCAGGTCGCCTATGAGGTAGTGGAAGCGGCTGCCCGAGACGCGCGCCGCGGCCTCCTGGTCGATCAGCCCCAGCCCATCGGGGCCGGCGATGTCGAGATGGTCGCGCGCGGGGAATCCGAACTCCGGCGGGCTGCCGACCACCCGCAGCACCTCGGCGTCCTCGTCGGTGTCCCCCAGGGGAGCGGAGGGGTGGGGGATATTGGGGATCGTCAGCATCAGCTCGCCGACCTGACGTTCGAGCTCGGCCAGCTCGGCCTCACCCGCGGCCTGGGCGGCCTTCAGCTCGGATTGGGCTGCGATCTCGGCGGCCGCATCCTCACCCCGTTGACGGGCCGCGGCGATCGCTTTGGCGGCGGCGTTTCGCTCCGCACGGGTGGCCTCCACCCGCCCCAGCAGCTCGCGGCGACGCGCGTCCAGCTCCAGGAACTGGTCGACGCCGTCGGCGGCGCCGCGCCGGGCTAGGGCCTCACGAACGCCGTCGGGATCGGAGCGGATCAGGCGCTGGTCGATCATGACCGCGAGTCTACTAACGCACGCACGAACTTTGCGACCCCGTCCTCGCTGACCTTGGGCACGGTCCAGTCGGCGTGCTCGACCAGCACCGGGTCGGCGTCGGCCACCGCCACTCCCAGGCCCGCGGTCTGCAGCAGCTCGACGTCATTGGCTCCGTCACCGAAGCCGACCACGGCCGATGTGGGGATCCCGAGGCGGTCGCACACGAACTCGAGCGCCGCCCCCTTGGACACGCCCGGTTGTGCCACCTCGAGGAAGAACGGCAGCGATTTGGCCACGAACAGGCGGTGATCGAAACGGTGGTGGAGATGGACCTCCAGCCGGTCGAGCGGCGCGGGCTCGCCCACCACCACGATCTTGGTGGTGGGCTGGGTCAGCCACGTCAGCAGGTCGCCGACGGGGTGGGCCTCCAGCCGGGCGTGCGTGGCGTAGGTGATTGCCTCGGTATTCAACTCCTCGACGTACAGCCGGTCGTCGAGGTACACGTTCATGTGGAAGCCCTCAGCCTTCACCGCCGCGATCACCTCGAGTGCGATATCGACGTCGATCGGCTGGTGCAGGAGCCACTCGCCGGTGACCGGGTCGGCCACAAGGGCGCCCTGGTAACAGATCACCGGGGCGGTCACCCCGAGCTGGAGTGCGTACGGCCGGGCCGAGGCAAACATCCGGCCGGTGGCGATGATCGCGGTGATGCCGGCGGCGGTGGCGTGGGCCACGGCCGACACCAGCTCCGGCGAGAACTCGAGGCTGGACGGCAGGATGGTGCGATCCATGTCCATCGCCAGCGCCCGCACCGAGTCGGGATCGAGGTCGGGTGGCAGGATCGGGTCGGTCACCGGGCGGTCTCGCTCGTCAGGTAGTTGACGATGGTGTCGAGATCCTCGCCGCCGGCCAGGTTTCGCGGCATCCCCGGCGCGCCGTGCTTGACGGCATCGACGATCTGGGCTCGGGTCGGGTGGAGCTCGTACAGGTTGGGGGCGGCGACCACCGGCGAGAGGTCTCCGGGCTTGAACGCGTGGCACGATCCGCAGCTCTGCTGCACCAGCACCTGGCCCTCGTGCTGGGCGGAGGTGCCGCAGGCGGTCACCGCGAGGCTGGCGGCAAGCAGTGCCGTGATCGGGGCGGCGCGCACGGATCGAGCGTATCCTTCATGGTCGGATGGATGCGCAAGACACGCGACTGTGCGATGTGATTCAGAACGAGCTGCCGCTGGTGGCCCGGCCGTACGCGGCGCTGGGTGAGAAGCTCGCGATGTCCGAGGACGAGGTGCTCGAGCGGGTCGCGAGGCTCCGCGCCGAGCGGATCATCCGCCAGGTGTCGGCCATCTTCGACACCCGCAAGCTGGGTTACCGCTCGATGCTGGTGGCCGCGCGTACGCCTCCCGAGCGGGCCGACGAAGCCGCCGAGGTGATCAACTCCCACCCCGGCGTTACCCACAACTATCAGCGCGACCACGAGTTCAACATCTGGTTCACGCTGGGTGTGCCGCCCAACTCGCGGCTGGGCCTGGACGCCTCGGTCGAGCTGCTGGGTGAGCTGGCCCAGGTCGAGTCGATCCGGCCGCTGCCCGCGCTTCGCTTCTTCAAGATCGGGGTCGACCTGGACATGGCCGGCGGCCGCGACCCGGCTGCCAAGAAGGTGCGGGCGGCTCCCACCGCCCCCGCGCCCCCGCCGGACAGCATCCCGCAGCGCGACATCGACGCGATCCGGGCGCTGCAGGGCGACCTGCGCACGGTCTCCGAGCCGTTCACCGGCCCGGCTGAGCGGCACGGCTTCACCGTGGACGAGCTGCTGGAGCACGCCCACCGTTTTCTCGCCACCGGCCAGATGCGCCGGTTTGCCGCCGTGCTCTATCACCGCTCAGCCGGGTTTGTGTACAACGGCATGGGCGTGTGGAAGGCCCCCGAGGATCGGATGGACGAGCTGGGCTCGCTGATGGCCTCGTTCCGGGGCGTGTCGCATTGCTACCAGCGGCCCACCTATCCCGACTGGCCGTACAACCTGTTCTCGATGACGCACGGCCGCACCAAGCAAGAGTGCGAGGATGTGCTCGATGCGATCGCCGCCGAGACCGGGCTGGGCGATCGAGTGGTGCTCTACTCGACCAAGGAGTGGAAGAAGACGCGGCTCGTCTACTTCAGCCCCGACGCCGAGCAGTGGGAGCAGACGCACGCCCCGGTCGCGACGGGGTAGCCGATCTCACGCGACCGGGGGTCGCGGCGTTCTTCTGATATGAGCCTGCCTCCGTTTCAACGGCTGCTCGACCTCCACGGAGACGACGTGCTGCGGTATTTGCGCGCGGCCGTGGGATGCCACGAGGCCGACGATGCGTGGCAGGAGACGATGCTCGCAGCGCTTCGGGCCTATCCCGGGCTGCGAAATGACGGCAACCTGCGGGGCTGGATGTTCACGATCGCCCATCACAAGGCGCTCGACACGCACCGTGCGCGGGCCCGGCTGCCGATTGCGACGGCCGACATGCCCGAGCCGGTGGTGCCGGCACCGCCCCCGCCCGAGCCCGCGCTGTGGGAGGCGGTGCGCCGCCTCCCACAGAAGCAGCGGGCTGCGGTCACCCTGCGGTTTGCCGCCGACCTCGATTACCGCGCCATCGGCGCGCTGATTGATTGCAGCGAGCAGGCCGCCCGCCAGAACGTGCGGGCCGGCCTCTCCGCGGTCAGGAAGGAATGGATACATGAACCAGTCACGAGTTGACGCGCTGGCGGCCCGCGCCCACGAAGAGGGGCTGCTCGACGTCGTGTACGCCTCGGTCGATGCGCCGATCGGGGTGCTCGAGGTGGCCGCCACGCCCCAGGGAGTGGTGCGACTGGCCTTCCAGTCGGAGCCGTTGGATGACGTGCTGCAGGAGCTTGCCGACACCGTGTCACCGCGGGTGATCGAGTCCCCCGCGCGGCTGGACGCGGTGCGCCGGGAGCTGGAGGAGTACTTCACCGGTCACCGGCGTGAGTTCACCACGCCGATCGACTGGCGGCTGTCCCACGGGTTCCTGCTGAGGGCCCGGGAGGCCTGCCTCGCGATCCCGTTCGGCGAGGTGTGCACCTACGCCGAGCTTGCCGAGGCGGCCGGGAGCCCGCGGGCGGTCCGCGCTGCGGGCAACGCCATGGCGCGAAACCCGATCCCGATCATCGTGCCCTGCCACCGTGTGCTTCGCTCCGGCGGTGGGCTGGGCGGATACGGCGGTGGGATCGAGACCAAGCGCTGGCTGCTCGGGCTCGAACGCAGCAGCTTCGCCGGCGCCTAGAGCGTCCTCAGAACGCACCTGCACGCCGTTCGAGGCTCGTCGAGAAATCTTGCTTGCAATTCGTGTTTGTACTCTGTATAACCTGCAATATAAATCTTGCAGGATTTCTCATTTGATCGGTAGGGAGCACGCGAGTGACCCACCGTCACCGACGAGTTAGAACGGAGAAATCAATGACAACGCAGCCGTCACGCAGGACCGGCCGACGGGCGGTCGGCCTCCTGGTCGCCGTGCTTGCAGCATTCGCAGGCATGTTCGGGTTCGCAGGCCATGACACGGCGAACGCTGTGGTTACCTTCCGCAGCCAGCCGAGCAGCCAGCCGACGTGCGCGAACTACACCTACTGCCTCGAGTTCGACTCGGCGATGAACGGTCGTGCGATCGACTCGATCTGGTGGGGTCACACCACGCAGCAGGAGGCTGTCACCACCAGGTTCGACAAGCTCGACTACTACCTGCTCAACCATCTGTGGGGTGTGTACTTCCCGGATAACACCTACAAAGATCAGGGAAGTTTCGAGCTCAGGTCAATCGGCCAGCCGGGCTGGTGCTTGAGAGCGCCGTCGGATCGAAATCAGCTGGCTGTGTCGCCGTGCAATGACCTGCCGGGGCACGAGGTCGACCCCCGACAGGTGTGGTATCTCGCGCCTACGGACAACGCCGACCGCTTCTCGCTGCGCTCGACCTGGGACGGGAAGTGTGCCGACATCCTGAACGGAAGTGACTACGACGGCGCCTGGGTGGGAACGTGGAACTGCAGCGGTGCCGGCGGTAGCACCAACCAGCAGTGGACGATCCTCGACTGGTCTGGGACACAGGCTTCCACGACCCTCGCAGGGGGCATTGTGCCCAAGTCCGGGACGTCAACCGCGACCACACTCGCCCATTGGAACAAGGGCGGGATGGCGCGCTACGCGCTGGCGTTGAACATGCCCGGGAGAATCAGGTTCTGTAACTGGGGAGGGTTCGTCGCCGAGGGCGTGATCGAGGCCTACGAGTATGCGGAGAACGGCCAGAAGCACTCCTGGAGCACACCGACCATCCCGTCGCGGCAGTGCGCAACCTTCAACGTTCCCAAGGGCACGCCGATCGCCGCCCACATCACGATGCATATCTGGGCGGGGATGTACTTCGGTGAATACAACTGGATGTACTGGCCCAACCACACCGACCAGTCCGGGTGGAACAACCTCTACCCCCGCGGCACGGCCAACGACGACGTCGTCGCGACCTACGACCTGTCGGCGCCGTACACGAACACCACGTTCAACTTCTACGGCACGACGTGTAACGCAACCACCGGCGTCACCCAGGACGACTTCCTCAGCGCCCAGGTGAGTACGGTGACCGACGCCAACGAGGCCTTCGGGTGCCAGGACTCCGGCGAGGGCAACGGCGGCTCCGGATCGGGCCTGGGCCGCTTCAACGAGGCCCTGGAGACCGTCGAGGACCTGTTCGACGTCCTGGGCAGCTTGATCGAGGACTTCCACTAAGCCCCAGGGCCGGGGGTGAATAATTGGTGCCAGGCACCAATTATTCACAACAGTTGCCGCCGGTCGTCGGCGTAGGCCTCGAGTGGCGTTGAGGCCGCCGGCGACCGGCGGTAGCGATCGGCGAAGAGCGTCCAGATCATGACATCGTGAAGCGACCCGTCGGCGTCGGCCAGCCGTCGCCGGAGGGTCGCTTCGTGCTCGTAGCCGAGCCGCTCGGGGACGGCGGCGCTGCGCACGTTTCGCGGATCGCAGTGGATCTCGATGCGATCCAGCGCCAACAGCTCGAAACCGACGCGGGTGAGTGCGGCGGTGCTCTCGGTGATCAGGCCTTTGCCCTCATGTTCGCTGCTGATCCAGTACCCCACCTCGCGAGCCTCGGGGCCGGCGCGCGGGTGCAGGCCGGTGCCGCCCAGCACCTCGCTGTCGGCGGCGTCGAAGATGGCATAGATCAGGTCCTCGTCGCGTTCGAACATCGCCCTGAACTCGCGTAGCCGCTCGGTCTTCTGCTGAAGCGGCTCGGGCTCGTGCGCGACCCACGGCATCCACGGCCGCAGGTGATCGAGGTTTCGGTCGATCACCTGCTTCAGGGCGGCGGCATCGTCCGGCTGCCAGCAACGGATCACAAGGCGCTCGGTCTCGATCCGAGACGGTGCCAGCATCTAGAGCTCCAGCCGCTGGCCGTCGAAGGCCACGCCGTAGCCGTCCGGCAGCCACTGCTCCAGCTCCACCTGGGTGCCGGTGCGATGGCCGATGTGGGTGAACAACGTCGTGCCCGCTTTGAGCTTGGCGGCGACCGGGATCATCGCCTCCATCGAGAGGTGGCCACCCACAACCCGCTCGCGGCTGGAGCCGTCGACCACCGCCACCGCCGCGCCGACAGCCAGCTTCGACGCCGGCGGCGCGCCCAGGTCGGGCATGTACACCAGCGCTCCCGAGTCGCCCTGCTGCAGCCGCAGGCCAAGCGTCGGGGTGCTGCCGTGCTCTACGTCGAAGGCGCGGCAGGTGAGGCCGTCGCCCAGGTCGATGGGCACCCCCGGGGTGATATGGGTGATGCGAAAGTCAAGCCGCGGGAACAGCTTCCGCAGCCCTCGCTCGGTCGGCTTGGTCATGTACAGCGGCAGCCGCCGTTGCTTTGCCAGCTCGTGCAACCCCAGCACGTGGTCGTGATGGCCGTGGGTGAGGATCACGGCCTCGGGCACGACCGCGGCCCGGCGCAGCTGCGCGTAGGTGTCGGGGCCGGCGTCCACCAGCACCCGCCGCTCGACCAGAATCGACGATCGCAGCCGCGCGTCGCGAGCGTCCTGCGACGTGCATTGCGGGCACGAGCAGCCCAGCCGGGGGATCGGCCAGGCGGCAGCAGTACCGAGAAACTCCACGATCATCCCGGCAGCGTACCGGCGGGCGTCGCCGCGGCTCCCTCGTCGGTAGGATGCATCGACGGTGGCCGGCGCCCGTCAAGATCCCGTTTCGAGCTTTTCCGCTCCTGTGGCGGAGTGGTTTCGGCGGTCGTTTGCCGAGCCCACCCGCGCCCAGCTGCTGGGCTGGCCCGCGATCGCCGCCGGCAACCACACCCTGATTCTTGCTCCCACAGGATCGGGAAAGACGCTGGCGGCGTTCCTGTCGGCTATCGACGGGCTCACCCAGCGCGCCAGCGAGGGCACCAAGGTGCTGTACGTGTCGCCGCTGAAGGCGCTCAACCACGACATCGAGAAGAACCTGCGGGCGCCGCTGGCCGGGATCGCGGCCGACCGCGAGATCACCGTGGCGGTACGCACCGGCGACACGCCCCAGCGCGATCGGGCGGCCATGCGCCGGCACCCGCCCGACATTCTGATCACCACGCCCGAGTCGCTCTACCTGATGCTGACCTCGGCGGCCCGCGAGACGCTGGCAGGAGTCGAGACGGTGATCGTGGACGAGATCCACTCGGTCGCCGCCACCAAGCGCGGCACCCACCTGATGCTCTCGCTGGAGCGGCTCGACCATCTGGTCGGCCGCGACGTTCAGCGCATCGGCCTGTCGGCCACCCAGCGCCCGCTGGAGGAGATCGCCGCCTTCCTGGGCGGGGCCGGCCGTGAGGTCGCGATCGTTGATGCCGGGGTGGGCAAGCAGCTCGACATCGAGGTGCTCGTGCCGGTCGAGGACATGCGCGAGCTCGGCGGCGCTCCCGAGGTGGAGGGCGAGCCGCGCGTCTCGATCTGGCCGGCCATCTATCCGCGGCTGCTCGAGCTGGTGCGGGCGCATCGCTCCACCATCGTGTTCGTCAACAGCCGGCGCTCGGCCGAGCGGGTCGCCAACCGGCTCAACGAGCTGGGTGAGGAGGACATCGCCCGGGCGCACCACGGCTCGCTGGCCCGCGAGCAACGGCTCCAGATCGAGGACCTGCTCAAGACCGGGAGGCTGCCGGCGCTGGTCGCCACCTCGTCGCTCGAGCTGGGAATCGACATGGGCGCGGTCGACCTGGTGGTGCAGATCGAGTCGCCCAAATCGGTCGCCGCCGGCCTCCAGCGGGTTGGGCGCGCCGGCCACAACGTGGGCGAGGCCTCGTCGGGCCGGTTCTTCCCCAAGTTTCGCGGCGACCTGCTCGAGACTGCGGTGGTCACCCGGCGGATGCTGGAGGGCGAGATCGAGCACACCCGCGTGCCCCGCCGCCCGCTGGACGTGCTGGCACAGCAGATCGTGGCGATGACCGCGATGGACGAGTGGGAGGTGGAGGAGCTTCATCGCGTCGTCTGCCGCGCACACCCCTATCGCGACTTGTCGCTCGCCCAGCTCGAGGGTGTGCTCGACATGCTGGCGGGCCGCTATCCCTCGGACGAGTTTGCCGAGCTGCGCCCGCGGATCGTGTGGGATCGCACCGACGGGGTCGTCCACGGCCGCGACGGTGCCAGACGGCTGGCGGTGATCAGCGGCGGCACCATCCCCGATCGCGGCCTGTACGGCGTGTTCATGGCCGAGGGCGGGGCGCGGGTGGGCGAGCTGGACGAGGAGATGGTGTACGAGGCCCGCGCCGGCGAGGTGTTTCAGCTGGGAGCGAGCTCGTGGCGGATCGAGCAGATCACCCGCGACCGTGTCCTGGTGTCACCGGCGCCGGGCGTGCCCGGCAAGCTGCCGTTCTGGAAGGGCGACGGCATCGGCCGGCCGTACGAGCTGGGTCAGGCGGTCGGGGCGGCTGCCCGCACACGCGAGTTTGGGCCGCTCGATCCGCTGGCGGCCGCCAACCTCACCAACTATCTCGACGATCAGGAGCGGGCCACCGGCGTGGTGCCCTCCGACCGGACGATCGTGATCGAGCGTTTCCGCGACGAGCTGGGCGACTGGCGCATCTGCGTGCTGTCACCGTTCGGCGCGCGGGTGCACGCGCCGTGGGCGCTGGTGGTCGAGGCCCGCATGTCCGAGCAGCTCGGCATCGACGTCGAGGCGATGTGGTCAGACGACGGCATCGCCATCCGGCTGCCCGACTCCGACGCCGTGCCGCCCACCGACCTGATCGCCGTGCCTCCGGGCGATCTCGACGATCTGCTGCTCGATCGGGTGGCGATGAGCCCGATGTTTGCCGCCCGTTTCCGCGAGAACGCCGCCCGGGCGCTGCTGCTGCCCCGGCGCCGCCCCAACATGCGCACGCCGCTGTGGCAGCAGCGGCTCAAGGCCCATGACCTTCAGCAGGTGGCCAAGCGCTTCGGATCGTTCCCGATCATGCTCGAGACCTACCGTGAGGTGCTCTCCGACGTGTTCGAGGTGCCGCGGCTGAAGCAGCTGCTGCAGTCGATCGCGTCTGGCCAGGTGCGTCTGGTCGAGGTCGAGTCGAGCCAGCCGTCGCCGTTTGCCAGCTCGCTGCTGTTCGACTACATCGCCAGCTACATGTACGAGGGCGACGCGCCTGCTGCCGAGCGTCGCATGCAGACGCTGACGCTCGATCGCGCACTGCTTGCGGAGCTCCTGGCCGCTGACGATCTGCGCGAGCTGCTCGACGCCGAGGCAATCGCCGAGGTGGAGGCGGAGCTGCAGGGCATCGGCGGCCACCTGACCGCCGACACGGCCCACGATCTGCTGCGTAGGATCGGAGCGCTGACCCGGGCAGAACTCGGCCGGCGGGGTGCCGATGACACGATCGTGGCGCGGCTGGTGAAGGAGCGGCGGGCGTTCGAGGTGGGGATGGTGGGGGAGCAGCGAGTGATCGCCGCCGAAGACGCCGGGCTCTATCGCGACGGCCTCGGCGTGGTGCCGCCGCCCGGCGTGCCGATGGCCTTCCTCGACCCTGTGCCCGATGCGCTCGACCGGCTGGTGCTGCGTCACGCCCGTACCCACGGGCCTTTCACGTCAGCCGACGTCAGTGCTCGGCTGGGGGTCGACGCGGCGGCGTCCCTGGCGCGGCTGGTGAAGAGCGGGGAGCTGATCGAGGGTGGGTTCCTGCCTGCCGGCAGCGGCCGCGAGTACGTCTCGCCCGAGGTGCTGCGCCGGCTGCGCAGGCGCACATTGGCGCGCCTGCGGCGTGAGGTGGAGCCGGTCGAGCCGGCGGTGCTGGGCCGGTTCCTGCCGGCCTGGCACGGCATCGGGCGGGATCTGCGCGGCGGCAACAGGCTGCGCGAGGTGGTGGCGCAGCTCGAGGGCGTCGCCCTGCCTGTGGCCGCGATCGAGTCGGACATCCTGCCCGCGCGCGTGGCGGGCTACCGGCCGGACTCGCTCGATCTGGCCTGCGCCGGCGGTGAGCTCGTGTGGATCGGGGCGGGCCCGGGACGGGTGCGCCTGTACCTGCGGGAGAACGTGCCGCTGCTGCACCCGCATCCCGAGGAGCGCGAGCACCAGCTGCTGGACGTGCTGGCGCGCCGCGGTGCCAGCTTCTTCGCCGATCTGGTTGCCGACGTCGGCGGTGCCGATCGAGCGGTGCTGGCCGACCTGTGGGAGCTGGTGTGGGCCGGTCTCGTCACCAACGACGCGTGGGAGCCGCTGAGAAACGGCACCACGCTTCGGTCGGTGCCGGCCGCCACCACGGTCCGCCGTGCGAGGCGGGCGCGGCCAACCTCGTCGCTACCGGCCGCGCGCGGCCGATGGTCGCTGGTGGCGCCGCTGCTTTTGCCCGCGGCCACTCCTCGGGAACGAGCGCGGGCGCTGGCGGAGGTGCTGCTGGAGCGCCACGGCGTGGTCACCCGCGCGGCGGTGCTGGCCGAGGGCGTGCCCGGTGGGTTCACGGCGGTCTACGGCGAGCTTCGGGCGATGGAGGAAGCCGGCGTGTGCCAGCGGGGGTACTTCATCGAAGGTCTGGGTGGTGCCCAGTTCGCGCTGCCCGCGGCGGTCGAGCGGTTGCGTGACCTGCGCGAGGCAGATCCCCGCGCCGAGCCGGTGGTGGTGGGCGCGGCCGATCCCGCCAACCCCTTCGGGGTGACGGCGCCCTGGCCGGACGCGGCCCGTAAGCCCGCCCGTGCAGCCGGAGCGTGGCTGGCGCTGGTCGAGGGCCGGCCGGCCGTCTACGTCGAGAAGGGCGGGCGGGGGCTGGTCACGTTCGAGCCGGGCCTGTTCGACGCGGGCATCTCAGCGCTGGCTGCTGCGGTCGCCGAACGCCGCATCCGCCGGATCACTCCCGAGCGGATCGACGGCCGCCCGATCCACGGCGACCCCGCCGAGCAGATCCTCCTCAACCACGGCTTCCTCCAAACCCACCGCCGCCTCGTGCTGCGTGAATAAAAGGTGCCAGGCACCTTTTATTCACGCCTCGTTGTGAGGTGGACGGTGACGTTGCCTTGGAGGTCGAAGCGGTCGATGTCGTGGGCGCGGATGATGCGGCCGATGTCGTCGAGCAGCGAGTCGCGCTCGTCATCCGGCAGAGCCGCCACGAAACTCCAGGTCGACACCATCAGCTGAAACTCCTCGACGGTGTAGGTGAACACCATCGGAAACAGCCGCACCTCGAGCGGCGCAAACAGCTCGGTGCGCTCGAACGGCACCCGCCAAAGGCCGGTCCACGGCCGGTTCTCGGGCCGCACCTGCGGACGTCGCACCTGGTCGAGTCGTGCGTCCACCTCGTCGTTCCACGGCAGATCGCCCCAGTCGCTGTGACCGAAGAGGATCGCCAGGCCGCCTCCGGGCTGCAGCACGCGATGGATCTCCGGGAGCGCCCGATCGCCGTCAAACCAGTGGAATGCCTCACCCACAAAGACGGCGTCTGCGACCTCACCGGCCAGCGGAATCTGCTCCGCCGTGCCGTCGATCACCTCAGCCGGCGGCACCTGCTCGGCCAGCACCCGGCGCATCTCGGAAAGCGGTTCGATGGCGATCAGACGGGCGCTCCGGGCGGCCAGCAATCGTGACAGCTTGCCGGTACCGGCGGCCAGGTCGACGACCGTCGCCGAGCCGTCGAGGCCGAGCGTCTCCCACGCCCAGTCCACCGGCTCGGGCGGGTACGGCCTGCGGCCGCGCTCGTAGCCGTCGGCCACCCTGGCGAAGGCCTCGGCCAGCGGATCAATTCGAGGTGCGGAGTCCATAAACTGACCTGATGCTAACTCGCAGCCTCCCGCGCTCCCATGCCTGAGGGGCATTCACTCGAACTCGCCGCCCGCCGACTCGCGCCGATCGTGGGACGCACGGTGCTGGACGGCCCGCTGGCCGGCGCGGAGGTGACCGCGATCGAGGCTCGCGGCAAGCATCTCGTGATCCACGCCGACGACGGCCGCAGCGCCGATGTGCACCTGGGCATGCACGGCCGCGCACGGCTGGTGGCGCCCGGCGCCGGCCCCACCACGCCCGCGCCCCGCAGAGCGGTGATACGGACCAGCGCCGGCGATGCGGTGCTGGTGGGCAACATTCGCATCGGCCGCGGCGCTCGGCGGCCGGCTCTCGGTCCCGATCTGCTGCACGGCCGTTTCGACACGGGTGAGTATCTGCGGCGGGCGCGCCTGATCGAGCGCCCGGTCGCCGAGATGCTGCTCGACCAGCGGGTGCTTGCGGGCATCGGCAACATCGTCCGGTGCGAAGCGCTGCACGCCGAGGCGACCGATCCGTTCGCGCCCGTCGCGGTGCTCTCCGACCGAACCCTGTTACGGCTGGCGGTCGCCTCGCGCAGGCTGCTTCGGGCCGGCGTGGATGACGGCGGCAGGCTCGCCACCCGCATCTATCGGCGGGTGGGCCGGCCGTGCCCGCGCTGCAGCGGTGTGATCGCATCGCGCCCGGTGGGCGAGCAGCGCCGCCGGCTCTACTGGTGCCCCGGCTGCCAGGTGCGGCGAGCGTGAGGATCCGACGATCGGAGGAGGAGATCGATCGCGCCCGCGGAGCGCTCCTGGGGCTGGCGGTCGGTGATGCGCTGGGTGCGGCGCTCGAGTGGCTTCACCCCGACCAGATCCGCGCCCGCTACGGCGGCGAGCTGCGCGACATGGTGCGATCCACCAACTGGGAGCGGGGAGAGTGGACGGACGACACCGCCATGGCCCTCGAGCTCGCGACCAGCCTGGTGGAATGTGGCGGCTACGACGCCGACGACGTGTTCGCCCGGTATGCGCTGTGGGCGCGGTCAGGCCCCAAGGACATCGGCAGCACCGTCTCCGCGGCGCTGTCGCGATCACGCAGCGCCGACGAGGCCCGGGCGGCTGCCACCGCCTACCACGTCGCTTCCGGCGGCAGGGGCGCCGACAACGGGTCGCTGGTGCGCACCGTGCCGATCGCGCTTCGCTACGGCCGCGACGAGGGCGATCTGGAGCGGTTCTCGCGACTGGACTCCAGCCTGACCCATCACGATCCGGTTGCGGGGGACGCCTGCACCTGGTTCAACTTGACCGTGGCGGCGCTCCTGCGTGGCCGCAAGCCGCCGCGGTCATCCTCGTCTGTGGCATTGGCTGCCGCCGACGCGATCGGCGGTGACAAGGACGCGCTGGGCATCGAGGTGCAGGAGCAGATGGGATACGTCGTGACGGCGTTGCGGGTGGGCTTCGCAGGGGCGTTCGGGCACGACTCGTTCGAGCAGGCGGTGGTGTTCGCCGCCAACCTGGGAGGGGATGCCGACACCAACGCGGCCGTCGCCGGAGCCCTTGCCGGTGCACGTTTCGGAGCCGCTGGGATCCCCGAACGATGGCTGGAACCGTTGCACCAGCGGGCGCCGATCTCGGGTCTTGCAACCCGTCTGCTGCGGGCGTAGGCTCGCTCGTGCGATTCGAATCAAGGGGGAATGATGAAGGCACTACTGACTGCCCGTCGCATCCATCCCGGCCACTTCGAAGCATTCCGGCAGGCTTGGCAGCCTGAGCGGTTCCCCGAGGGGATGGTGAAAGCGTGCATCCTGCGCGACCGCACCGACCCGGATCTGGTCACGGCCTTCGCCCTGCTCGACCTCCCCGATCAGCGGATCTCCGAACTGCGGGCCGAGCTGGCTCCCTCAGAGCGCGAGCGTGAGGCCCGCATGGCTCCTCACGTCGCCGAAACTCTTGTCGCGGGCTTCTTCGACGTCGTCTGGTCGAAGGAGGGGCGGGCCACCGGCGACCACGTGCTGGTACCGATGACCGAGCGCCGGCTCAAACCGGGCACGGCGAACGAATTTCGCACGGCGCTGGCCGAATACCTGGCCTCCATGGGCGAGCTGCCGCCGGGGCTCTCGACGGTGATGACGCTCGAGCACGAGGCCAACCCGGAGCACATGATTCAGTTTGGCATCGTCCGTACCGACGATCCCCAGGCCTTTTCCGAAGCGAACCGGGCCGGTCGCGAGACGATGCTGGAGGCGCTCGCGCCCTACATCGACTCGATCGGGATCGACACGACCTACGACCTGGTCGAGGAGATCTCACCGGTGGTCACCCGGTAATCCACGAGCCGCGGCGGTATTGTCTGCAGTCGTGACGCAGGAACCCGACCGAAATCTCGCGCTCGAACTGGTACGTGTGACCGAGGCGGCCGCCCTGGCCTCCGCCAGGTGGGTCGGGTTCGGCGACAAGATCGCCGCAGACCAGGCGGCAGTCGATGCGATGCGCTACATGCTCGCGACCGTCGACATGCGCGGCACGGTCGTGATCGGCGAGGGCGAGAAGGACGAGGCGCCGATGCTCTACAACGGCGAGCAGATCGGATCGGGACAGGGTGTCGAGGTGGATGTTGCGGTCGACCCGCTGGAGGGCACCGAGTTGGTCGCCCGCGGCCAGCCCAACGCGCTGGCCGTGGTGGCGGCTGCCGAGAAGGGCAGCATGTTCGATCCCGGCCCCGTCTTCTACATGGAGAAGCTCGCCTGCGGCGCCGACATCGACGAGGAGATCGACCTGCGCGCACCCATCGAGGAGACGCTGGAGCAGGTGGCCGCGGCCAAGCGCGGCCGGGTGCGTGATCTGATGGTGGTGATCCTCGACCGTCCCCGACACGACGAGATGGTCAAGCGCATTCGCGCCGCCGGCGCCCGCATCCGCTTCATCCCCCACGGCGACGTCGCCGGGGCGATGATGGCCGCCAGCCCGGACACCGGGATCGACTTGCTGTGGGGCATCGGCGGCACGCCTGAGGGTGTGCTCGCAGCCGCCGCGTTCAAGTGCCTCGGCGGCCAGTTCCAGGGCCGCCTGTGGCCCCGCGACGAGACTGAGCGGACGGCGGCGATCGAGGCCGGCTATGACCTGGCGCGGGTGCTCACCATCGATGATCTGGTGCGCGGTGACAACGTCTTCTTCGCCGCCACCGGCGTCACCGACGGCGACCTCCTGCGCGGCGTCCGCTACCGATCCGGCGGCGCCCGCACCCAGTCGCTGGTGATGCGGTCGCGCTCCGGCACGGTGCGCACGCTGCAGGCAACGCACTCGATGGAGAAGCTGGCTGCGCTGGCGGGCGAACGCTACACGTAGGCCGACGCGGTAGTATCTGCCCGACGACCTCCCAGGAGCACACGCTTGCAGCAGTCCACCCAGGAATATGAGTCTTTTCGCGACGACGCCGTCGCGATTATCAACGGCGCGGCGGTGACGGTTTCGGTGATGGCGTTCTGGACGCGCCCCGCCTACATGGCGATTCTCGCGCTGGTGATCGCGATAATCGGATACTTCCTCACGCCTCGCAGCCGCGGCGGCACCATTCTTACCGTCTTCATCATCAGCATGATCGCGATTCTGTTCACGGCCCAGCAGGGCTACTCACTCGTCTAGCAGCACGTCGCTGGAGGGGTGAGGGAGAGGAGTCGTGGTGTCCGACTACTACGATCTCGGCGGCTTCGGCCACACCGTCTCGACCACCTCGGCCGAGGCGCAGACGTGGTTCGATCGCGGACTGGTGTGGTGCTACGGGTTCAACCACGAGGAGGCGGTGCGATGCTTCCGGCGAGCGGTCGAGCTCGACCCTGAGTGCGCCATGGCCCACTGGGGCATCGCCTACGCAATCGGCCCCAACTACAACAAGGACTGGGTCGCCTTCGACGCCGAGGAGCTGGTCGACGCGGTGGCCATGGCCCATGCCGCTGTCGGCACCGCAATGTCGCTGAGCGATCGGGCCACGCCGCTCGAGCGGGCATTGATCGAAGCACTGCAGCACCGGTTCCCGCAAGACACTCCGGCCGAGGACTGCGCGCCCTGGAACGACGCCTACGCCGCGGCCATGCGCGACGTGTACGCCCGGTTTGGAGAAGATCCCGACGTCGCCACCCTGACTGCCGAGGCGCTGGTGGGGCGAACGGCGTGGCAGCTGTGGGATCTCCGCACCGGTGCGCCGGCCGAGGGCGCCGACACGCAGGAAGCGCTGGACGTGCTCGAGCGGGCGATGGCTGCGAGCACGGCGCCTCACCCCGGTCTGCTGCACATCTACATCCACACGATGGAGATGTCGCCCCACCCGGAGCGGGCGCTGGCGGCCGCCGATCAGCTGCGAGGGCTGGTGCCCGACGCCGGCCACCTCGAGCACATGCCGACGCATATCGACGTGCTGTGTGGGCAGTATCGCGACGTGGTCACCTGGAACAACACGGCGATCGCGGCCGACCGAAAGTATCTGGAGCGGGAGGGTCCGCTCAACTTCTACTCGTTGTATCGCTGCCACGACTTCCACTTCAAGATCTACGGCGCGATGTTCCTGGGGCAGCTCGAGCCTGCGCTGGAGGCCGCCGACGAGCTGATTGCCACCCTTCCCGAGGAGACGCTGCGGATCGAGGTGCCGCCGATGGCCGACTGGGCCGAGGGATTCGTGCCGATGCGGCTGCACGTGCTGGTGCGGTTCGGGCTGTGGCAGCAGATCGTGGACGAGCCGTTTCCGGCCGATCGCGACCTGTACTGCATGACCACGGCGATGCTGCACTATGCCAAGGGCGTGGCGTTCAGCGCGCTGGGCGACGTGGCCGCGGCCGAGGAGCAGCAGCGCCGGTTCACCGAAGCCGTCACCCGCGTGCCGGAGAGCCGCTATCTGTTCAACAACACCGGCCTCGACATCCTCGCGGTGGCGGGCGAGATGCTGAATGGCGAGGTCGAGTACCGCAAGGGCTATACCGAGGCGGCCTTCGCCCACCTGCGCCGCGCGGTGGAGCTCGACGACAACCTGCCGTATGACGAGCCCTGGGGCTGGATGCAGCCGACCCGCCACGCGCTGGGAGCACTGCTGCTGGAGCAGGGGCGGGTGGAGGAGGCCGAGGCCGTGTACCGCGCCGACCTCGGGCTGGACGGCACGCTCCCCCGGCCCTGCCAGCACCCCGACAACGTCTGGAGCCTGCACGGGTTCCACGAGTGCCTGCAACGACTGGGAAAGAGCAGCGAGGCGGGCATCATCAAGCCCCGTCTCGACCTCGCGTTGGCCCGCGCCAGCGTGACCATCAAAGCCTCCTGTTACTGCCGCATGAGCGACGCCGCCTGACCGCTACCCGGCGGGCGAGATCTCGAGCCCGCTTTCGACCTGTCGCCGGCCGTTGACCTGGTAGGCCACATCGACCACGTGCTCGGGTGCGTAGCGGCCGTAGAAGAGCGTGCGAAAAAGGCTGCGGGCGTTGTCCCTGCGCGGGGGGATCAGCGTCTGGTTGAACACCAGCGTGCGACCTTCCAGCACGTAGTCGCGCCCGGCCTGCTGCTCCACGCCGTTGATGAACACCTCGAACGGCGGGGTGACGTCAAGGGGCAGATGTACGCGGGATCCCGATGGTGCCATACCCCTAGCGTATCGGGATCACTGGTAGGTTTAGGAGCATGACCGAACCCGACCCATTCGCGGCTCGAGACTCGCTCAGCTCCGGGCAGGCGCTGTATCGACTCGACCGAATCGTCGATCCGCTGAAGTTGCCCTACACGGTGTGCGTGCTGCTCGAGAACCTGCTGCGGCGGGCCGGAAGCGAGCACGTGTCCGAGCAGGACGTGCGCGCGCTGGCGGCCTGGCCTGAGCGGTCGCCGGATGCGCGCCTGGCGTTCATGCCCTCACGCGTGATCATGCAGGATCTCACCGGCGTGCCGGCGGTGGTCGATCTGGCCGCGCTGCGCGCCGCGGTCGCCCGGCGGGGAGGCGATCCCGGCCGCGTCGATCCGCTGGTGCCGGTCGACCTCGTGATCGACCATTCGGTGCAGGTCGACGCGTTCGGCTCGGGGATGGCGTATGAGCGCAACATCGAGCGTGAGTACGAGCGAAACGGCGAGCGCTACGCGCTGCTGCGCTGGGCCCAGGGAGCGTTTGGGAACTTTCAGGTGGTACCGCCAGGCATGGGCATCGTCCACCAGGTCAACCTCGAGTACCTGGCGGCAGTGGTGCAGGTGCGCGACGGAGTCGCACTCCCAGACACGCTGGTCGGCACCGACTCGCACACCACCATGGTGAACGCGCTGGGTGTGCTCGGCTGGGGCGTCGGCGGGATCGAGGCCGAGGCCGTCATGCTGGGACAGCCGCTGGACATGACCGCACCGGTGCTGCTGGGCATCAAGCTGGAAGGTGCGCTGCGGCCCGGAGTGACCGCCACCGACCTGGTGCTGACTCTGACCGAGCTGTTGCGTGCCCGCGGGGTGGTGGGGTCGTTCGTTGAGTTCTACGGCACGGGCGTCGGCGGCCTCACGCTGGCCGACCGCGCCACCATCTCCAACATGTCTCCCGAGTTCGGGGCGACCTCGGCCATCTTCCCGGTGGACGACGAGACGCTGCGCTACCTGCGCGACACCGGGCGGCCGGCGGAGCAGCTCGAGCTGGTCGAGCGCTACACCAAGGAGCAGGGCCTCTTTCGCACCGGCAACGAGCCGGAGCCGGCGTACTCGGACACGCTCACGTTCGATCTGGGATCGGTCCAGCCGAGCCTGGCCGGCCCTCGCCGCCCGCAGGATCGGGTCTCGTTGGCGAACGTCCGGGGGAGCTTTGAGGACGCCTTCGGCGCGGCTCAGAACGGGGCCAAGCTGGGCAACGGCTCGGTCGCGATCGCGGCCATCACCTCATGCACCAACACCTCCAACCCGGCGTTGATGGTGGCCGCCGGACTGCTCGCCCGAAACGCTGTCGCACGTGGTCTGGGGCGGCGGCCGTGGGTCAAGACCAGCCTCGCCCCGGGATCCCGGGTGGTGATGGACTATCTCGAGCGGGCAAACCTGGTGGAGCCGCTGGAGCAGGTCGGCTTCAGCCTGGTCGGGTTCGGCTGCACCACCTGCATCGGAAACTCGGGGCCGCTGCCCGACGACGTCTCGGCCGAGATCGACCGCGACGGGCTGGCGGTGGCCGCTGTGCTCTCGGGCAACCGCAACTTCGAGGCCCGCATCCATCCTCAGGTGAAGGCCAACTACCTGGCCTCTCCGCCGCTGGTGGTGGCCTACGCGCTGGCCGGTACGGTGGGCAAGGATCTCGACACCGAGGCGCTGGGTGAGGGCACCGACGGCCCGGTCTATCTCAGCGACATCTGGCCGAGCTCCGACGAGGTCGAGCGGGTGCTCTTGGAGTCGATCGACGCCGGCATGTACAACAGCGAGTACGGCAGGATCTTCGAGGGCGACGAGCGCTGGCGCGGCCTGCCGGTGCCCGAGGGCGAGCTGTTCGCCTGGGATCCCAACTCCACGTACGTGCGCGAGGCCACCTTCTTCGAGCACGACGCCGACCTGTCGGACATCGTCGATGCCCGCGTGCTCGCCTACCTGGGCGACTCGGTCACCACCGACCACATCTCTCCCGCCGGTGCGTTCGCGTCGGGCACGCCGGCCGGTAAGTACCTGATCGAGCACGGTGTGGAGCCGCGCGAGTTCAACAGCTACGGCGCCCGCCGGGGAAATCACGAGGTGATGGTGCGCGGCACGTTCGCCAACATCCGCCTGCGGAACAAGCTGCTGGACGGCGTCGAGGGCGGCTACACCGCGTATCTCCCAGACGGCGAGCAGATGACGATCTTCGATGCCGCCAACCGCTATCGCGAGCAGGGCGTGCCGCTGATCGTGATCGCCGGACGCGAGTACGGCTCGGGCAGCTCCCGCGATTGGGCCGCCAAAGGCAGCTTCCTGCTGGGTGTACGGGCCGTGATCGCCGAGAGCTTTGAGCGGATTCACCGCTCGAATCTGGTTGCGCTGGGCGTCTTGCCGGTGCAGCTGCTCCCGGGTGACACCAACGAGAGCCTCGGGCTGACCGGCCGCGAGACCTACACCATCGGCGGGCTCAAGCACCTCCAGACCGGTTCGCACGTGAGAGTCGACGTGAACGGCGGGGAGCGCTCGTTCGAGGCACTCGCGCGGCTCGACTCGCCCGCCGACGTCAAGGTCTATCGCGACGGCGGCCTGTTGCAGATGGTGATGACGCAGCTGCTGGCATGACGCTGATCTCCGAGCTGCGGGCGGCGCTTCCGAAGGATGCCGTGCTAACCGAGCCGGCGGAGCTGCGGACGTACGAGTGCGACGGCCTGACCGGGTGGCGGGCGATCCCACAGGCGGTGGTGCTGCCCCGTTCCACCCAGGAGGTGGCGGCGGCGGTGCGGGTGTGTGCGGCTCACGCCGTCCCGTTCGTTGCCCGGGGCGCCGGCACCGGCCTCTCCGGCGGCGCCATGCCGATCGCGGAGGGCATCGTCATCGGCCTGGCCCGGATGAACCGGATCATGGACGTGGACGTGCCCAACCGGCGGGCTCGGGTGCAGCCCGGCGTCCCCAACCTCGAGGTCAGCCGTGCGGTCGCCGGGCACGGTCTCTACTACGCGCCCGACCCCTCCAGCCAGCAGGTGTGCACCATCGGCGGCAACATCGCCGAGAACTCCGGCGGCGCGCACTGTCTCAAGTACGGCTTCACCACCAACCACGTGATCGAGCTGGAGGTGGTGCTGGCCGACGGCAGTGTGGTTACGCTGGAGCGAAACCGGCCGCTCGACCTGGTGGCGGGGTTCGTGGGCTCCGAGGGCACTCTCGGGATCGTGACCGCGGCGGTGATCCGGCTGCTTCCGCTGCCCGAGCGGGTGGTCACCATGCTGGCGGGCTTTCCGTCGACCGACGACGCCGGAGAAGTCGTGTCTCAGATCATCGCGTCGGGGATCGTCCCGGCCGCCATCGAGATGATGGACACCGTCGCGATCGAGGCCATCGAGGAGGCCGTGCACCCGGGGCTGCCGGTGGGCGCGGGGGCGGTGCTGCTGGTCGAGCTGGACGGGCCCGAGGTGGAAGTCGAGCTGGTCTCCGAGCAGGTGCAGGCGATCTGCCGCGAGCACGGCGCCGGCGAGATCAGGATCGCCGCCGACCAGGCCGAGCGGGCGGCACTCTGGTACGGCCGCAAGGCCGCCTTCGCCGCCATGGGCCGGGTCAGCCCCGACTACTACGTGCAGGACGGCGTGGTACCGCGAACGGCACTGCCCGCGGCCCTCCATCGCATCGGCGAGCTCTCCCAGACACACGGTCTGCGGGTCGCGAACGTGTTCCATGCCGGCGACGGCAACCTGCACCCGCTGGTGCTGTATGACGCGGCCGTCGATGGGCAGGCCGAGCGGGCCGAGCAGCTTGCCACCTCGATCCTGGAGATCTGCATCGACGCCGGCGGATCGCTCACCGGTGAGCACGGGGTGGGGGTGGACAAGGCCTGCAGCATGCCTCGCATGTACTCCGACACCGACATGGCGGTGATGCTGCGGC
Source organism: uncultured Actinomycetes bacterium (assembly GCA_963727235.1). Classification (GTDB taxonomy): domain Bacteria; phylum Actinomycetota; class Thermoleophilia; order Gaiellales; family JAICJC01; genus CAVPTL01. The sequence continues at coordinate 159,616 of CAVSFZ010000014.1, read as the reverse complement.
TGCGCGCCGCCTTCGACCCGAGCGAGCTGTGCAACCCGGGCAAGGCCTTCCCGACGCCCCGGCTGTGCGGCGAGGTGCCCGGCCCCTACCGGCGGCATCCCGCCGAGCGCGAAGGGGTGGAGCGGCTGTGATCAACCACAGCCCCGGTGATCTGATCGCGACCGTGTCTGCCGACGTAGGGCTGGCCGAGCTGAATGCCGAGCTGGCGAAGGCCGGCCAGATGCTCGCGCTCGATCCGCCCGGCGCCGATCGGCTGACGGTCGCCGAGGTGTTCGACCAGGCGCTCAGCGGCCCGCGCAGCCATCGCTACGGCGAGCCGCGCGACCTCGTGCTGGGTATGGACGTGGAGCTCCCAGACGGCACCGTGGCCCGCTCGGGCGGCCGGGTGGTCAAGAGCGTCGCCGGATATGACCTGCCCAAGCTGTTCACCGGCGCGCATGGGCGGCTGGGACGCATCCGCGAGCTGACGGTGCGCCTGCACCCTCTTCCTCAGGCCACGGCCACCGTTCTGTGCGACCAGGTGGATGTGCTCTCACTGGAGCCGCTGGCTCCCGCATGCGTGGAGTACTCGTGGCCACCGGGGGCGATCATGGTGCGCTTCGAGAGCCCGGTGGCATCCGCGCTTGCTGAGCGCATGCAGGCGGAGACCGGCGGCCGGCTGGTTGCTGATGATGACCAACTTTGGTCTGACCACTGCGAGGCGGCGGCCGGCCTCTCGTCCCGGCGGGTGCTGCCGGCCGATGCGCGCGCCGAGATCGAGCGGCTGCGGCGCGGCGGCGCCACGCGGGTACTGGGCCGGATCGCCCGTGGGCACCTGCTGAGCGATGCAGCGATCCCTGCCGATCTCGAGCTGACCCCGCTCGAGCAACGGGTCATGGCGGCCTACGGTGGCTGAGACCAGCACTCGCGAGCTGCTCGACGCCTGCGTCCACTGCGGCTTCTGCCTGCCGGCCTGCCCGACCTATGACCTGTGGGGCCAGGAGCAGGATTCGCCCCGCGGCCGGATCCTGCTGATGGACATGGTCGAGCGGGGCGAGCTGGCGATGGACGACTCGGTGGCTGTCCACATCGACCGCTGTCTGGGGTGTCTGGCGTGCGTTCCCGCGTGTCCCAGCGGTGTGCGCTACGACCTGCTGATCGAGCGCACCCGTGCCCGGCGCAGGGTGGAGGCACCGGTGACTCCCCGAAACCGGGTGATCGACACGCTCGTCTCGGCGGTGTTCACCCGCCCGCGGCTGTTGCGGGCGATGTCCCTCCCGCTGGCCGCGGGGATCCGGCCGATGGCCCTCGCGCCACGCGTGTCGCTCGCCGATCTGCGTGCCCGGCCGCCGCGTTATACCCCCGCTCGGGGCGAGCGCAGGCAGTCGGCCGCGCTCTTGGAGGGATGCGTGCAGAGCGTGTACTTCGGCCGGGTCAACGCGGCGGCGGTGACGACCCTCGCCGCAGACGGGTGCGAATGCGTGGTGCCTCGAGGTCAGGGCTGCTGCGGCGCGCTGGCGCTGCACTCCGGGAGGGAGGCTGAGGCCCGGCGGCGGGCCGAGGAGATGGTCGAGACGTTCGCCGGCCACGAGCGGGTGGTGGTGACGGCGGCCGGCTGCGGGTCGGCGATGAAGGGCTACGGCGAGCTTCTGGGCACGCCGGAGGCGCGGCGCTTCTCCGAGGCGGTGCGCGACGTCAACGAGCTCCTGGCCGAGCTCGGCCCACGGGCGGCCCGGGCACCGCGACCCGCCACCCGGGTCGTGTATCAGGATGCGTGTCACCTCAACCACGGTCAGGGCGTCGCGGCCGAGCCGCGGGCGCTCTTGGCCGGTATCCCGGGAGTCGAGCTGGTCGAGATCGAGCGGCCGGATATGTGCTGCGGCTCGGCCGGGGTGTACAACCTCACCCAGCCGGCGGCGGCGAAAGAGCTTGGACTGCGCAAGGCCCGCTCGATCCTCGCGGCCGAGCCCGACGTGATCGCGACCGCCAACCCCGGCTGCGCGCTGCAGCTGGCCGCCTCGCTGCGCCAACTCGGCCACGGCCACATCCCCATCGTCCACCCCACCGAACTCCTGGCAGACGCTCTCACGTGAATAACGGTGCCAGGCACCGTTATTCACCCAGGCGCCGAGCGTGAATAATTGGTGCCTGGCACCAATTATTCACCGGCGGGCGGTCAGTCGGTGTAGCCGAGCGAGAACGCCACGCCGGCCAGCAGGAAGGCGCTCGCGACGCCCCACCATTCGAACGGGATGCCCTGGATCCCGTCCACTGAGAACACCACCACCACGGCGGCCACAATGCCGCCCGCGATGATCCACATGGCCGTTCGGTCTGCGTTCATGCGACGGTCAGAATATCACTCGCGTCAGCCGGCCAGATCGGCATATCGCTTGCCGCCGAACTCGGCTTGCAGCGCGTCGTCTTGATCGTCGGCAGAGCGGGCCACAACATCGATCGCCTGCTCGAATTCGGTCAGATCCAGATCGTCGCCCAGCACCACGTGCTGGAACCACACCTCGCGCCGGGCGGGCACGTACAGGAACGAGCCAAACGGTGTTGCCGTCTCCAGCGGCAGCAGCCGCAGGGCCAGCTCGTCGGACAGATCGATGTCGCTGAGCACCGGGGAGGATGCGCGTACGGCGGTCGAGTCGTCCAGTACCGGCAGCACGTCCACGAACACGCGGGCGCTCCCGAACGGGCCGTGAAAGCCCCAGTCGGGATGATGCTCGAACGCGCCGTAGTGCTCCTCCAAGAACTTCTGCACGCGCCTGGTGGTGAAGTCCACGTGGTACTCGGCGTCGCGGCGGCGGGCGGCGGGCGTGTGCGGTGGCGGCGGCGGGGTGCCCTCGTGCAAGAGCGCCTTCAGCCGGGGCCCGAACGCCGACGCGCCCCAGCCCACGCACCAAACCGAGGCCTGCACTTCGACCGTGGCCATGGTCGAACCGGCCATGATCGCATGCTCGATCCGCACGGCGCCGTCGGAGTGGGCGAAGCGGCCGAGCACCAGCTCGCCGTTTTCGATCAGGAGCGTCCGCGCGGCGGCGGCGGTCAGCTCCGGAGCCTCCAGCACGTCAGCGCGGGCGTGCACGTAGGGGGAGCCGTCGGCCTCGCGCACGTCGACTGTCACCACCGGCCCCTTGATGCCGATCTCACCGCGCCACACATGGTCGCCCGGCTCGGACGCGACAAATGCGTTTGCCAGAGCGTGCCTGACGGAAAGCGCGTTGACCTCGATCACTCGTTCGTCCACCGGGGAAGCCTAGTGGATCATCTACTACCATTGGGCGGATGCCTCGGCCGCCTCGCGATTTATGGGTGTCCGTCACCGTCTTTGCCTGGATCGCGGTGGCCGCCACCATCGACCACAACGCCGGGATCTGGCTGCAGCGTTCGGTCGGCGTGGCCACCTGGGTGCTCCTGCTCGCCCTTCTGTGGGGTGAGCCGCGCCGCAGCCGCGCCCAGGTCGCGGTGGTGATCCTGGTCGCAACCGCGCTCGAATATACGGCCTCGCCCGGCCTCGGCGTCTACACCTACCGCCTGCACAACGTACCCATGTACGTGCCACCCGGCCATGGTCTGGTGTATCTGGCAGCGCTCTGCATCGGCCGCTCGGTGCTGGCCGAGCGCTATCGCAAGCAGTTCATCTACGGAGTGCTGGTGGTGTGTGGAGCGTGGGCGTTCTGGGGGCTCGCGCTGGCCCCGCGCCGGGATGTGCTGGGCGCGATCATGTACCTGTTCTTGGTGCGGTTTCTGCTGGTCGGCCGTCAGCCGCTGGTGTACGCGGGCGCCTTCGTCGTCACCAGCTACCTCGAGCTGGTGGGCACCAACCTGGGAGCGTGGACGTGGGCCGTGCACGGCCCAGGCGGGATAATCCCGCAGGGCAACCCGCCCAGCGGCATCCCCGGCGGGTACTGCTTCCTGGACGCCGCCGGGCTTGCGCTGGCGCCGCTGCTGCTGTTGGCGTTCGACCGCTTGCCGCGAGGTCTATGGAGATCGCCGCCGAGGCCGGCGCTGGATGAATCGGTCTGAACTCGAAAAGGTGCTGGAGCTGGCCGAGCGGCGGGATACCGTGGCCGAGGAGCTCGAACGGGTACGGCAGCTGGAGGTCGAGATCGAGCGCGACACCGCCGTGGAGCTCGCGGTGCCCGATCTGATCGCCGTGATCGAGCAGCGCACGGCCGCGATCGCTGCCATTACCCGCGAGCTGGAGCGGGAGTGGTCGGCCCAGGGGCCGCTGGTGTTGCTGTGGACGCGGGCGGCCGAGCAGCTTCAACAGGCCGAATCGGCCGGCGTCGATCCCGAGCCGTACCGCGCCGAGGTGGCCGCCGCCGAACGGCGGGTCGAGAGCGCCCGGCTCGAGACGCGCGATCACCGCGAGCTGTTGGAGGCCGAGCGCAACCAGCTGCTGACGGTGATCGAGCGGCTGCCGGTTGAGATGGAGCGGCCGATCGAACCGCGCGACGATGCTCGCCCCGAGGCGCTGCGGCGTGATGCGCTGGCGCTGATCGAGACCGGCGATCTCGCCCGTGAGCTGCTGCAGCACGAGCGCGACCGGGCGGCCGCCCAGCTGGCCGTGGCCCGCGCCGAGCTGTCGCGCAGGGGCTCCGCGGAGGAGCTGGAGCGTGAGATCGCCGACATCAACGCACGTCTCCCGACGGAGGTGGAGCTGCCCTCGAACGCCCCGCCGTCGATGGAGATGCGGCTGGGACGGGTCGGCATCGCCGTCACCGCCGGCGCGCGCGAGTGACGGCCGACACGCCGGATGTGCTCGAGCCGCCGCATGCGTTGTCGCTGGACGAAGCTCTGGCGCGAGCCGGTCTCCGCGATCCCGTAATCGCCGTCTGGCGGTCGTCTCCGGCGGTGATCGTCGGCCGGTTCCAACGCGCCGACTGGGAGATCGACGCCGCGGCCTGCGCAGCCCGCGGAGTCAAGGTGTGGCGGCGCTTCACCGGCGGCGGCACCGTCTATCTCGATCCCGGGGTGGTGTGTGCTGCGCTGGTGCTGCCGGCATCGCACCCGGCCGCAAGCGCGGGAGTGCCGGACATGTACTCGCCGTTCCTGGACGGGATGGTGGCGGCCTGCCGCGACCTGGGTGTGGACGCCGAGTGCGACTCCCGCAGCGTGCGGGTCGGCGGGCGCAAGGTCACCGGGATCGCGGCCCACCGAAACCGGCAGGCCACGCTGGTGCACGGGACGCTGCTGGTCGACGCCGACCTGGACGCACTGGCGGCCTGCATCGCCGGGCCGCGTGACGGGGAGCTGGACGGGGCGCCCCGCCCCTCTCCCAGTCGTCCCGACCGAGTCGTCAACATCGCCGCCGATACGGTCGCTGCCGAGGCCGCCATCCTGGGCGCATTCCCCGAGGCCCTGCCGATCGTGCACGAGCAGCTCGAGCCTCGCCTGGGCGCGCTGGCGGCGGAGCTTCGCACCTCCCGGTACGACCATCGCGACTGGCACGCCGGCCCGTGGAAGGCGGTCATGCCCGCGCCGGTGGCCGCCGTGCTCGGCGGTCGATAGGCTGCATCCATGGAAACCAAGGTCTTCACGTACACCACGGAGCTGGAGTGGCTCGGCGGCCGGCGCTCGGTGGCCCGCGCCGGCGGGCGTTCCGAGATCGTGGTCGCACCGCCGGTCGACTTTCCGTCGGGCGATGACGGCGAATGGAGTCCTGAGCACCTGTTCCTGGCCTCGCTGCAGTCGTGCACGATGCTCTCGTTCGTTGCTCACTGCGCTCACCACGGGCTCGAGATCGTGAGCTACGAGTCGCAGGCCAAGGGCACCTTGGAACGACGTGAGGACGACCGTCGCTACGCCTTCGTGGGCGTGAACGTGGTCGTGCTTGCGACCATGGCCGGGGGCCACGCGGCCGCCGCCCGTGAGCTGACCGGTAAGGCCGAGCGCGACTGTTTCATCTCGGCATCCACCACAGCCGACGTGCACACCGACTGGCGCGTGATCGAGTAGCGGCCGACTGAGTCGGTCAGGTGAGGCCCTGGCGGGCCTCGCGAACGAGGGTCACCGCCTCGGGAAAGATCATGCGCACGGCATCGCGAACAGCGGTTGCCTGCTCGCTGGGGGTTCCAGTGAGTTCCATGCGGCCGATCGCCGCCACCGTGATGCCGACCGCCAGGTTGATCGCCTGGTCAGCGAACGCGACCTTCTGGCCCTGCTGCGCCTGCTCCATGAAGGAGGCCATCTGGCGCTGCAGCTCCTCGGGGTCTCCGAACATGTCTCCGAATCCAAAGTCACTCATGGTCAGCGGAGAATAGCTGGCCGCGGCTCAGGCGTGGTCGGCGTAGACACCGTCGAGCAGCGTGGACGGGTCGGGCTGAGGGCTGGCTTCGGCCTCGGCCACGCCCGCGTCGATCATCTCTCGCACCTCCGCTTCGATGGCGGCGTGCTCCTTGTCGGTGAGATCCTCGTTCAGCTCGAGCCAGGCCCGGTAGCGCATCACCGGATCCTTCTCGGCGTACTCGGCCAGAAGCTCTCGGGGCACGTAGGAGGCGTCGTCGTGCACCGCGTGGCCTTCCATCCGCAGCGTCACCAGCTCGAGCACCGTGGGGCCCTCGCCCATGCGCGCCTTCTCGATCGCGCGCATGCCCTCGCGGTAGACGGTGAGCACGTCAGTGCCGTCCACCACGATGCCCTCGAACCCATACGCCGGCCCGCGATCGGCCAGATGCTCACAGGCGTACTGGAGCCGGTTGGGGGTCGAGTAGGCGTACTGGTTGTCGTCGATCACGTACACGATCGGCAGCTTTCGCACACCCGCCAGGTTCATCGCCTCGTGCATGTCGCCGCGGGCCGACGCCCCGTCGCCGCACCAGCCCAGTGCGACCCGATCCTCGCCGCGCAGCTGGAAGGCGAGCGCGATACCGGTGATCACGGTGATCATTGCCGGCAGGTGGCTGACACCTGCGAGTAGGCCGACACCCGGACCGAAGTCGTTTGATCTCAGGTTGGAGTCACGCCCGCGGGAGGCTCCGCCGACCCGCCCCATGAACTGGCAGAAGATCGCTGCCGGCTTGATTCCGCGAACGACGTGCACGCCCAGGTTCCGGTGGAGGGGAGATGCCACGTCCAGCTCGCCCATGGCGCTGGCCATGCCGATCGACGCGCCCTCGTTGCCGCGACCGGTGTAGTAGCTGCCGGGAAGCTTGCCGGCCTTGAACAGCAGGTTCCCGCGCTCCTCGATCATGCGGGTCGCCAGCATGTCGCGGTACATGCCGATCAACGCCGCTCGGTCGAGCCCGAGGTCGCGGGTCTCGTCCTGGGAGAGCAGGGGCTCGGCTTGGCGTACCGTGGACACGTGCAATCAGAATACCCGGGCGGCCCGTCAGCGCCGCCGATTGGCGTGGGCGGCGAGTCGCGTCAGCCGCTGATCCCAGTCGGCGCCGACGCTCGCCATCCAGGTTGCGGCTTCGGTCAGCGGCGCGGGTGTGAATCGGTAGCGCGTCTCCCGGCCGGCCCGCTCGGGCGCGGCCAGGCCGGCGTCGTGCAGCACCGCCAGGTGCTTGGCGACCGCCTGGCGTGAGATCGGCAGCTCGCGCGCCAACTCGGTGGCGGTGACGCTGTCGCGTCCGGCCAGCAGCGAGACGACCTGCAGCCTGGTGGGGTCCGACAGCGCCGCGAACGTGGGGCCGACCTCGGGCTTCACGCCGCCAGTGCCAGCAAGCGTGATTCTGCCGTCTCGGAGATGCGGATCCGGGTGCCGTCGGGGAGCGGGTCGAGCGCGATCTCCACGGTGGTTTCGATACCGTCGGTGTCCCACCTGTACACGAGCCGCTGGGGCGGCTCGACCGTGACCACGGTGCCGTGCCGCTCGCGGCCGTCCTCGTCGCGCACGAACACATCGCCGCCCTCACGCAGATCGAGCTCCACGTCGGGGGCCAGCCACCGTTCCAGCTCGTCGGGATCGGTCACCGTCTCCCACGCGCGCTCGGGCTCCAGTGGCACATCCACGCTTCGTTCCACGCGCTGGTCGTCGCTCATGGCCGCTCCTTGGTCGGATGATTCGCAACTCGAGGGTTGCACCATAGCCCAGACGGCGGCGATTATTCGAGACCGGTGCGGCGCCCGTTGGTGGTGGTGCGGGCGGCGACGACCTCGTCGATCAGACCGTAGTCGCGAGCCTGCTGTGCGGTCATGAAGTTGTCGCGCTGGGTGTCGTCGTGGATCTGGTCGACGCCGCGGCCGGTGTCGGCCGCCAGGATCTCCTCCATCCGCCGCTGCAGCTGAAGGATCTCGCGGGCGCGGATCTCGATGTCGGTGGCCTGCCCTTCGAAGCCGGTGGTGTGGCCCTGGTGGATCATGATCTTGGAGTTGGAGAGCGCCAGCCGCTTGCCCTTGGTGCCGCCGGCCAGCAGGATCGCCCCCATCGACATGGCCATGCCGAAACAGATGGTCTGGATCTGGGGGCGGATGAAGCGCATGGTGTCGTAGATCGCGAGGCCGGAATAGACGTCGCCGCCCGGCGAGTTGATGTACACCGAGATGTCCTTGTCGGGATCGTCCGACTCCAGGTGGATCAGCTGGGCCACGATCAGGTTGGCGACGTCGGCGGTCACCGGGGTGCCGAGGAAGATGATCCGGTCGTTGAGCAGCCGCGAGTAGATGTCGAACGAGCGCTCGCCGCGCGATGTCTGCTCGACGACCATGGGGACGAGGGGTGACATGGAGTGCCTCCTGCGGTGATGTGCAACTGAGTGGTTGCGATAGTACACGCAACCGTATGGTTGCACAAATTACGTTAGGTGAGATACCGCGATCCGGCGAGGGCCGTGCGCTGCGGGCCGGCCGACGGCATTGGTGTCCCTCCCCCCAGGAGCCTCAATGCCGAATCTCCGATACCCGACGGCGGCGCTCATCGCCGCTCTTGTGCTGGGCGTCACCGCCTGCGGTGGTCACTCAGGCGCCGCCCCGGATCAGGCGGTTGGTGATGCAACCGCCAAGCACCTGCTGATCCAGGGCTTTGAGGCAGCTCGTGCAGTTGCGGTCGAAGACCACCTCTGCCGTGGGTGCTACCTGGACGAGACCGACGAGATCACCGAGCAGATGAACGGGAGCAGCGGCGGGCAGTACGCCATCGCGTTCACCCCCTTCGGCGCCCACCTACCGGGCGTCGTCTACCTCGACACCGTCGGGGCGAGCAGGCTCACTCGCCGACACCTCACCCTCTACTCGCGCACTTCCAACGGCACGGTGTGGCGGCTCGATGCGGGCCGCGGCGCACCGCAGGTGACCGTCGCCGAGTAGCCACCACGAAGGAGCTCATGTGAATCTCGTTTCCCGCACGGCGGCGGTGGCCGCCGCCGTCATCGTTGTCGCCCTTGCCGCCACGGCCGGCATCGCGCTCAACTCCGCCGGGGCGGCGTCCACCATCTCGCCGGCCACCCCCTGCATCGGCGCTGTCGCCCCGCACACCTACCAGCACGTGATCGTGATCATGGAGGAAAACCACTCCTACAAGCAGGTGATCGGGCCGGAGAAGTATCAGACCTCCCTGGCGGGCCGATGCGGATTGGCGTCCAACGACTACGCGATCAGCTACCCCAGCCTGCCCAACTACGTCGCCCTCACCAGCGGCGCCGTGCCCTCAAACATCGCCGGGCGTGACTGCACCCCCAGCGGCGGATGTGTCACCGATAGTCCCTCGATCTTCACTCAGTCGGGCTCGTGGAAGGTGTACGCCGAGTCGATGCCGGCGCCGTGCAGCCGCAAGAACACACCAGACGGCCTGTACGTGCCGCGGCACACGGCCGCCCCGTACTTCTCCGGGGTGGTGGGGTGCGCGCAGAAGGATGTACCGCTGGGCACGCCGTCGTCGGGAGCGCTGCACGATGATCTCGCCTCCGGTGCGCTTCCCCGGTTCGCGCTGATCGCCCCCAACACCACCGACGACGCCCACGGCGGCTGCCTCAGCTGCGCCGACAACTGGCTGGGGCGGTGGATGCCGGCGATCATCAACTCCCGCGCCTACCAGTCGGGGTCAACGGCGGTCTTCATCACCTACGACTCGGACAACGGCGGTTCGCAGAACCACGTTCCGACGATCGTGGTGGCGCCCGCAGTACCCAAGGGTACCGTCGTCGAGACCCGGTTCACGCACTACTCACTGCTGCGCACCGAGGAGGACATCCTGGGGATCGCCGGCCACCTCGGTGGTGCGGCAACTGCACCCAGCATGGCCGCGGCCTTCCACCTGCGGTAGCGCTACACCCCGAGGCGATCGATGAGATACGCGGAGCGCTCGCTCAGCAGGTCGAGCTGGTCGGCGCTGAGGTCGACGTCGCTGTGTGCCACGAGCAGCGCTCCGCCGTACTCCTCGCTCTGCTCGGTCTCGACCAGCAGCTCCTCCTGGTCGAGGCACCAGGTTACGAACTCGTCGTCGAACAGCTCGCGTACCTGGTCGTCGGGGATCGATCGAGCCACCCGCACCCGGAAGCGCTTGTCGAAATCGGATCGGATGTGGCGCACCTTGTGATCCTGGTGATCGAAGATCCGCGTGTACAGGTCCTCCTCGGGCACCTCCACCGGGTGGATTGTCAGCCGTCCCCAGCTGAGCGCGTCCACGTCGGCCACCAGCACCGTGAACATGACGCTGTCGACGTCTGAGACTCCCACCACCTCGAGGCCCTCGAACATGCCGGACGAGGCGATCACCAGCTCGCCGATCACCGAGGAGCGGCCGTTGAGGTCGCCCGCATGGGCGTCCACGACGGTGTCGGCCAGACCGGTGCGAAGCAGCGGCGTGCGGCCGGCCAATGCGGCTTCGGTGGGTTCGAGTTCGTGTGCCTCGGCCCACGCCTCGAGCGTTGTTTGCCGGTCGTCGGGAGCGCTCATCGCGGTGAGACTAACCGACCGCCGTCGATTCCCGCGCGGGTCGGTGAATAAATGGTGCCTGGCACCATTTATTCATCATCCAACGCGCGGAGGATGATGCAGCCGTTGTGGCCGCCCAGGCCCATCGAATTGGACACCGCTGTTCGTACCGTCGCCTTGCGGGCGGTGTGCGGGACGTAGTCGAGGTCGCACTCGGGATCAGGGGTGTCCAGGTTGATCGTCGGCGGGATCACGCCGTTGTGGATCGTGAGCGCGGTCGCGACCGCCTCGATCGCGCCGGCGGCGCCGAAGCTGTGTCCGGTCATCGACTTGATCGACGACACCGCGAGCTTGTACGCATGGTCGCCGAAGACGGTCTTGATGGCGCGCGTCTCGGCCGGATCGTTGTAGGGCGTGCCGGTGCCGTGGGCGTTGATGTAGTCGATCTCCTCCGGCGGGATCCCCGAGCGCTCGAGCGCCGCGCGCATCATCTCGATTACGCCGATCGAGTCGGGGTGGGGGGTGGCCACGTGGTAGGCGTCATTGGACACGCCGTAGCCGACCACCTCGCAGTAGATCTCAGCACCGCGGGCACGGGCGTGTTCGAGCTCCTCGACCACCAGTGCGGCTGCGCCCTCGGCCAGGACGAAGCCCGATCTGTTCAAGTCAAACGGCCGGGAGGCCCGCTCCGGCTCGCCGCCGTTGGCCAGCGCCCGCATGGCGCAGAAGCCGGCCAGCACCACCGGCATCAGAACCGCCTCGGTACCGCCGGCGATGATCACGTCGGCCTGGTCGCGTTTGATCACCTCGGCCGCGTCGCCCACCGCGTTGGTGCCGGTCGCGCATGCGCCCACGATGGCGTAGTTGACGCCGCGGGCGCCGATGGCAGTTGCCACGTGGCTGCTGGTCGTGTCGGGCAGCATGTTGGCGATCCAGTGAGGTGAGACCCGCGACGGCCCGCGTTCGTCCAGCACGTGCTGCTGCTCGAGGGTGTACTCCATCCCGCCCACGCAGCTGCCCAGGATCACCCCGGTGCGGCCGGGCGCGTCGACCTTCAGATCCGCGTCTGCGATGGCCTCGGTCGCCGCCGCCATGCCGAGATGAACGTCCCGCCCGGTGCGCCTGACCTCCTTCGGGCCCATCGCCACGGCAGGATCGAACTCCTTGACCTCGCCTGCGATGTCGACCGGATACGGCTCGGTGTCGAACCGGGTGATGCGGGAGATCCCGCTCTTGCCGGCGACCAGATTCGCCCAGCTCGTCGGCACATCGTTGCCGACAGGCGTGACCGCTCCCAGCCCGGTGATTACTGCGCGTCGCATATGCAACTGACGGCAAACCCGTTCCCCGGGTTGCGTTCGGTCAAGCCCGCACCTGGCCGTCGCCACGCACGATGTACTTGGTCGTGGTCAGCTCGTTGAGGGCCACTGGGCCGCGGGCATGCAGCCGCGAGGTGGAGATACCCATCTCCGCGCCCATCCCGTACTCGCCGCCGTCGGTGAAGCGGGTGGACGCGTTGACGTACACGGCGGCGGCGTCGACTTCGGTCACGAATCGCTGGGCGGCATCGGCGTCAGCCGTCACGATCGCCTCCGAATGGCCGGTTCCGTAGGTGGCGATGTGGTCGAGCGCCTCATCCAGCGAGTTGACCGTGCGCACGGCCATCTTCATGTCCAGGAATTCGGTCGCCCACGCCTCCTCGCCTTCCACGATCTCGACGCCCTCTGCGCGCAGGGCCGCCGTGATCGCGTCCATCAGCTCGGGACGGTCACGATGCACCAGCAGCGTCTCGGCCGAGTTGCACACCCCCGGGCGCTGGATCTTGGCGTTGATGGCGATCGCCTCGGCCATGGTCGCATCGGCGGCGGCGTCCACGTAGATGTGGTTGTTTCCGCCGGCGGCTGCCAGCACCGGGATGCGTGAGTTGTCGAGCAGGAAGTGCTTGAGCTCCTCGCCGCCGCGCGGGATCACCACATCGGCCGCCCCCGGGCGGGAGATGAACTCGCGCAGGCGGTCGCGGTCGGTCTCCATCTCCTGCACCGCGTCGATCGGAAGGCCGCTGCTCTCCACGGCCGCGCGCACCAGATCGATCAGCACCCGGTTGGTGTGTGCCGCCATCCTCGAGCCCCGCAATATGCAGGCATTTCCGGACTTGAGCGCGAGTGCTGCCGCGTCGGTGGTGACGTTCGGGCGGGCCTCGTAGATGATCGCCACCACACCCAGTGGCACCCGCACCTTCTCGATCACCAGGCCGTTGTCGCGCTCGACCCGGCTGAGCACCTCGCCGATCGGGTCGGGCAGCGCCTTGACTTCCCGCACTCCGTCGGCAAGCCCGGCGATCCGGTCGGATGTGAGCGTCAGCCGGTCGACGATGGCCGGCGGCTGGTCGGTCGCGGCCGCGACGTCGAGCCGGTTGGCGGCCTCGATCTCGGCGGCATCCTGTTCGATCGCCACGGCGATCGCCTCCAACGCGGCGTCGCGCTGGCGGGCGGTCACCGACGCCATCAGGCGGGCGGCGGAGCGAGCGTTGGCGGTGAGGTCGGGAGCCACGGTCGTCATAACACCACAAGATTATCGCGGTGCACCACTTCACCCGCGCCACGTACTCCGATCGCGGCCCGGACATCGGCTGCCGTGCGCCCGGAAATTCCAACAGCGAACGGCTTGCCGTCGGGGCCGACCAGCTCGACCGCGTCGCCCGCGGCGAACCCGCCGTCCACGTCGGTCACCCCCACGGCCAGCAGGCTGGTGCCCTTGGTCGACACCGCCCGCATGGCGCCCGCGTCCACCTCCACCCGCCCGCGCAGCGGCTTCCCGTACCGCACCCACAGCTTGTAGGCCGAAAGCGGGCTGGGCTCGGCCCTGAAGCGCGTGCCGACCGGGCGTCCCGCCGCCGCCTCCACGACGACTCCCGGCGTGCGGCCGTTGGCAATCACCACCGCAACCCCGCCCGATCGAGCCATCTCGGCGGCGACCACCTTGGAGCGCATACCGCCCGAGCCCCAGCCGGTTCCGGCCCGCCGCAGCTCGAGCGTGTGCAGCATGGCGTGATCGGTGATGTCGTCCAGCCGCCGGGCTCCGGGCTTGGTCGGATCGCGGTCATACAGGCCGTCCGTATCGGTCAAGAGCACCATCAGGCGCGCGCGCAGCAGCACCGCCACCTGGGCGGCCAGGGCGTCGTTGTCTCCGAAGGTGATCTCGTCCGTCGCGGTCGAGTCGTTCTCGTTCACCACCGGCACCATCTGCCACCGCAGGAGCGTCTCCAGTGTCCCGCGCGCGTTCACGTACCCGTCGCGCCGGTGCACGTCGCCGGAGGTCAGCAGCACCTGGGCGGCGGCCACGCCGTGCTTTCGCAGCGCGGTCTCCCAGCGCCGCTGCAGCACGGCCTGTCCCACCGCGGATGCTGCCTGCAGCTCGTGCAGGCGGCCGGGGCGGGCTGTGCGGCCGAGCGTGCCCAGTCCCAGCGCGATCGCGCCGGAGCTGACCAGCACCACCGGTGTGCCGGCGGCCCTGAGTTCGGCAACCTGCGCGGCGACGCTCGCGAACACCTTCCCCCGGGGACGGCCGCGGGGATCCACCAGCGTGGTGGATCCAAGTTTGACGATCACCGCTCTGCGAGCCATGCACGCGATGATACGGGGGTATGGCGCACGATAGCGCCGGTGCGATACACTTGAGTGCGTGTCGAGCGACTCGCACGCACATCGTCAACGGCTTACGGCTCAGACGCTGGAGCGCATGCGCGAGGGTATCCGCAAGCGCGCCGAGGCTCTGGGGCGCGACCACGAGCAACGGTTCGCCGAAGTTGGCCGGATGGTGGCCGATAACAGGCTCGAGCGGGGCATGTCGCAGCAGGAGCTCGCCGTGTTGTGCGGTACCACCCAGTCCGCCATTGCACGTCTCGAGCGGGGCGGCCGGCCCCCCAAGTTGGATACGTTGATGAGGATCGCAGACGCGCTCGACGCGGAGCTGTACCTCGAGATGCGGTTGCGACCGCAGGAAATCGAAGGAGACCGGTAATGGCAGTGACCTTGCGCGACTTCATGTCGTCCGACGACGTGCTCACGATCGAGGCTGAGGCCACGCTGGGAGCAGCCGCGCGCAAGATGCGGCAGCGCAACGTCGGCGCAGCGGTGGTCGTCGACGGCGAAGGTGCCGTCACCGGGATCTTCACCGAGCGCGATCTGCTGCGGGCGATCGCTGACAGCCGTCATCCCGACGTCGGCCAGGTGCAGTCGTACATGACCGCCGACCCGATCACGCTGCCGCCGGATCACCTGCCCAGCGAGGCCGCCCGGATCATGTCGGAGGGCAAGTTCCGGCACATCCCCGTGGTCGACGAGGGCCGGCTGGTCGGCGTCGTCTCGATCCGCGATCTGATGCAGGCGGGGCTCCGCATTCAGTCCGCCGATGCCCACATCGGCAGCGATTTTCCCTGATCCGGGATGCGGCCTGGGCGGCGCGCTATTCATCAAGACGGGGGACGCGGCGAGCGACGCCGTAACCCACTCTGAGTGCAGCTCCCCGGCCTCCGTTTTCCCGATCGCTTCGACGCACCACCGGTGCGAAGGGCCCGGACTCGGTACCGACGGAGCGTTCGCCTGATCTGAGGTGGTGCTGTCTCGCCGTACGCGTCGCTCCGCGCTGTTTGGGACGACAACGTCGAGCGGTGTACGGCGAAGGGCGCAGGCCCCGCCCACCGGCGGTGCCACCTCAGATCCTGGCAGCTCAATCCGACTCGGCCGCTGCGCCGTAGAGATGTGTGAATGACTGTTCTCGTCTCGACTCAAAGCGGCCGATCCATGCGTGCCCCGGCGCGGCCGTGGACTACCCTTGCGGGGGTGGATTACGGACCGCTCACCGATGAGCAGCTGCTCGCCCGCGTGGCCGATGCACGCGACGGCGCGGCCTTCGATGAGCTGTATCGTCGCTACAGCCGCGCGGTGTACTCGCTGGTGTTGCGGGTCGTGCGCGATGCCGCCCTGGGCGAGGACGTGGTGCAGGAAACATTCGCCGCGGTGTGGCGGGCGGCGCGGTCCTATCGAAGTGACCGCGGGAGCGCCACCGCGTGGCTTTACACGATCGCTCGCAACGCCGCCGTGGACGCCGTCAGGTCGCGGAAGGCGACGATCGTGGGCGACCCGCCCGACATGCCCGATAGCGGTCCCGGCCCTGAAGATCAGACGGTCGCCGAGTTGGAGGCATTCCGGGTGCACGCCGCCGTCGACGAGCTGCCCGAGCGGGAGCGCGAGGTGATCGAGCTGGCCTACTTTCACGGTCTCTCGCAGAGCCAGGTGGCGCAGCGACTGGAGCTGCCTCTGGGCACGGTCAAGACGCGCACTCGAGCCGGGCTGTCGCGGCTGGCCGAACGACTCGAAGTCGAGCGGGTGATGACATGAGCGATGACCGCGATCTGACTCGAGTGGAAGATCTGCTGCGATCGGTGCCGACGCCGTCGGAGGTGCCCCCGCGGTACGCCCCGATCGCCAAGGCGGCGGCCCTGGGCGGGGAGCCCTCCGCCGAGGTTGTCGGATCGTCCCGGCGCGCATCGCGCTCGCCGCGGCGGCTGCTGGCGGCGGCGGCGGTGCTGGTGGGGGCGGTGGCGGTCACGCTCGCGATCGGCGTCAACGGCACCCGTTCGCCGAGCACCGTCGAGGCCACCGTGGCGCTCTCCCCAGGAAGCCCGCAGTTTGCCAGCGCCTCGGGCACGCTCGAGCTCGGCCACGCCAAGGGCGCCATGCGCCCCGCCGTGCTGAAGGTCGACCACCTGCCCCCGGCGCCGGCAGGTGAGTACTACGAGATGTGGTTCTCAAGCGGCGGCGACTCGGTCGGGCTGATGGCGTTCAACACCGAGGCTGACGGCACCGTGACGGTACGCAGCGCCGTCCCCACCGGGCTGGCGTGGACGCGCTGCTGGGTCTCGCTGGAGCGAGAACACAACGGTAAGACCGTCCTGCAGCCCGTTCTGCAGTCGACGTAGCCGTCGGTTCGACGCAGATCGATTCACCCTTCAGGGGGTGCCCGGATCGCCGAATCCGCGCATCAATGAGTGAGCCTTGTGACCCCCACGTTCAAGGAGCCTCCCCTGTGAAGTACCGAGTTGTACGTTCTACGTACCTGCTGGCAATGCTCGTCGCGTTCGTGCTCGCGTCGGGTGCCGCCAGCAAGCTGGGTCATTGACCCTCGTGGCTGAATGACGTCCCGCGACGGCTCGTAGAGAGTCCGGCGGGGCGTCATCGACCGCTTCCCCCGCTCTACAGGGTCTGGCGCAGGGTGCCGATGAGGTTTTGGAGGATTCTCGGCCCCCCTAATCCCCAGCCCCTCTAGGTCATGAGTCGACCGTTGCGGATCTATATCGCGTGCGTCAGCGCCGTTTTTTGGATCGGCATCGCAGCCGTGCTCATTACCGGGCATCCGGAGCCGGTGGGTGGGCTGATCGTGCTGGCGCCGCTGTTCGGCCTCGCGATCATGATCGAGGCGGTTCTGGTGCGGCTGGACAAGAACTCGATCTCGTTCTCGGCGACCGCCCACGTGGCCGCAGCGATCGTCTTTGGACCTGTGGCGGCGGCGCTGATCGCGGCCTGGGCGGTGATCGTGGTGGACGGTGTGCGGCTGGCGCCGCGCTGGAACATCCTGTTCAACTCCGCCATGTTCGGATCGGCGATCTGGGTCGCCGGCGAGGCCTACCTGGTGGCGGGCGGGCACACCGGTGCGGCCATCGACGCCGACGACGCGCTGCCGCTGATCGTGCTGATCGGGACACGGCTTCTGATCAACGAGCTGATCTTCTCCGGAGCGGAGTGGCTGTCGTCGGGCCGGCGATTCATCCAGGTGTTCTGGGACGGTGTGCGGGGAGCCTGCGCCTCCGGCGTCGCGGAGGGGTGTCTGGGCGTCTTGGTCGCGTACGGGTACAGCCGCGAGACGTGGGTGGTGCTGCTGTTCATCGCTCCTCTTCTGGCTCTGCTCTACCAGGCCAGCGCCGGCTTCGAACGGCTCAAGGGCGAGACCACCAACGTGCTCAACACCTTCGCCGGCGTGATCGACGAGCGCGATCCGTCGACCGCCCGGCACTCACGCCGAGTGGCCGACTACGTCAGCAGGTTCGCTGCGGCGATCCAGCTGGGTGAGCGAGAGAGCGGGCGGTTGGTGGCGGCGGCGCGGTTCCACGACCTGGGCAAGGTCGCGGTGGATGTCGCCACGTTGTCCAAGTCGGCGCGGCTGAGCGCGGCCGAGCTGCGGGCGATCCGGCGCCATCCGCGGCTGTCCGCGCGCCTGCTCACGCCGTTTCATTTCGCGCGTGAGATGGCGCTGTACGCCGAGCTTCACCACGAACGCTACGACGGCAACGGGTACTACTCGGTGTCGCAGCGAAACATCCCGGTGGAAGCGCACGTTCTGATCGTGGCCGACAGCTTCGACGCCATGACCTCGGCCCGGGCGTACCGGCCGGCGCTCAGCAACGCCGAGGCGGTGCAGGAGCTGCGCGACAAGGCGGGGACGCAGTTCCATCCGCTGGTCGCAAATGCCTTTGCGGCGATGATCGAAGGCGAGGAGCTGCCCCGGGCGATGGGCCGCCATCAGCTCGCCGCGCTGCGCGCCGAGTTCTCCCGCGTGGCGACGGTCGACCTGCGGTGGATGCGGACGCTGCTGCGGCCTGGGCCGGTGGCGGTGGCGCTGGCGGGTGCCGTGCTGATCCTCCTGGGCGTTCCCGACAGTCCCCGATGGCTGATCGCGGCGCTGGCCGCCGCCGGGCTGATCGCAACCGGCTGGACCGTGTCGAGCGGGGCTCGCGGCCGCCGCCGCGGCAGCCGTGCGCTGCGCGCCCTGGATGACGGCGTGCCGGCGTCCAAGGCGCTTGCCGCCGGGGGCGTCAAGGGCCGGGTGTTGTGGCTGGAGTGGAGCGACGACGCCGATTGCTACAAGGCGCAGTTCGATCACGACGATCCCCCGTCGGCCTCGGTCGTGGCCGAGATCTGCAAGCGGGCGGTGCGCCCGAACGCCGAGGCTGTGGGAGACCAGTTGGCCGACGGCACCTGGATCACGCTGTCACCGGGCGGCGATGACCTCCCGCGGCTGGCGGTCGCCGGCCATCGGCGCCTGAGCCCGTTTGAGCGTTCGCTGCTGACCCTGGTGGCGGAGCGCACCAACCCGACGGCGGTGACGTCACGTACGCTCGACCTGATCCACGGCGATCAGCGCGAAGACGATTCGGGTACCACGCCGGCGGTGATCCTGATCGACCTGGCCACGTTCGAGCATGTCCGGGTGGTGGCGGGCCACCTGACCGCCGAGCGGGTGGTGGGGGATGCGCTGGCGCGGCTGCAGACGGTGCTGCGTGCGGGCGACGAGATGCTGACGCTCAGCGAGGATCGGTTTGCAGTGATCACGTCCGTGCCCGACCAGGCAAACCTGGACGCGATCTGCGAGCGCCTGCGCGAGATCGTCAGCGACGTTCCGGTGCCGCGCCGGGCGTCGCAGATCCGGCCGCGGATCCGGGCTGCGCTGGGCGTCGCGGCGATGGCCCATCCAGACTTTGCCTCGGTGGTGACGCAGGCTCGACCTGCGGGCGACGGCGAGCGGGCGGCGAGCTAGGTGATTATCGGGGTCGCTCTGATCCTCGGCCTGATCGGCGCCTGGGCGCTGGGCGCGGACCTTTCGCGACTCTCCAGCCTGCGGTTCCGAGGTGAGTGGCTGGTGTTCGTGGCACTGGCAGTCCAGGTGGTGCTGTTCACCGGAGGCGGGCACGGCATCCCCGAGCGCTACGACGCGATTGTCCATCTCGCCAGCTACCTGCTGCTGCTCCTCTTTGTCGCGCTGAACCTGCGCATCCCGGGGTTCTGGATGATGGGCGTGGGGCTGCTCAGCAATGTGATCGCGATCTTCGCGAACGGCGGCAGCATGCCGGTCACGCTCGAGGCGTGGCGCGCCAGCGGTGCCGATCCGGCGATCCTGCAGCGCGAGGGCGTGGTCGCAAACAACGTGTTGGCCGGGCCGCATACCCACCTGGCATGGTTGGGCGACATCTTCGCGATTCCCTCCGCGGTGCCGCTTGCAAACGCGGTTTCCATCGGCGATGTGCTGATCGTGCTGGGCACCGTGGCGTTCGTCTACCGATCGTGCTCCGACCTGCCCACGTTCGGCACAAACGTGCTCAGCCCGCTGTCGCACGCCGGTTTTCGGCGGGTGATGGCGGGGCGGATCACGTCCAAGCTGGGTGACTGGCTGACGCAGGCCGCGATCGTGACGTGGATCTTCGCCGAGACCGGCTCGACCACCGCCGTGGGTGCGTTTCTGATCACGCGCATGCTGGGAGCGACCGCCGGCGGGATCCTCTCGGCGCCGCTCCTGACCCGGCTCGAGGGCTTCCGGGTGCTGTCGCTGGTGGAGCTGTTTCGCGGCCTGATCACGATCGCCATCATTCCCCTGGCCGTCACCGGCCAGATCTGGCCGGTGGTGGCGCTGGCATGTCTGTCCTCGCTCTTGTCGGCGGCCACCAGCCCCAGTGCGGCCGGCCTGATCCCCGAGGTGCTGCCGGGCGAGCTGGTGCAGGCCGGCAACGCGCTGCACGGCGTCGGCCGGAACCTGACGTTGGTGATCGGCGCAGGGCTGGGCGGGTTCCTGGTTGCGCGGTTCGGCATCGGCGTCGCCATGTCGGTCGACCTGGTCACCTTCGTGGCGGCCGGACTGCTGTACTGGACGTATGCGACCGCCACCGGCGAGTCCGAACCTGAGCCGGTCAGCGAGCGGCCGGGCGCCAACCGGCGGGAGCTGGTGCGGATCATGCTGTCGAGCCGGGTGGTGCTGGGGCTGACGGTGTCGTTCACGGTTGCGACGGCGGCCTTTGGCATCTTCAACGTGTCGCTGCCGCAGCTGTTCGAGTCTCAGCTCGGGGAGCCCGACGCGTACGGGTATGCGCTGGCGATGCTGGGCGTGGGGTTTCTCTGCAGTGAGCTTCTGACCGGATTCATGCAGCGTGAGAGCGTCGCTCGGCGGTCGATCTTCCTCTCGTTTCTGACCACGGCCGGGCTGATGTTCACGATCTCGCATTCGACCGTCACCGCGACGGCGTTTCTGGTGCTGTTTCTGGTGGGGGCCACCGACGGCATCACCGAGGTGGTGTACGACACGCTGATCCAGCTGCACGTGCGCCGTGATTTACGGGCGGGCGTGTTCGCTGTGGCCGAGTCGGTGCAGAACCTGGGGATGGTGGCGGGCATGGCTGCGGCTCCGGTGCTGGTGTCGCTGTACTCGGCCGCCGCCGCTGTGCAGTTCGCCGCGGTGGGGTGTGTGTGCGGCGGCGTGCTCGCAGGCGTCGCCCTGATCCGACGGACGAGCGGCAGCGACCTGCTGTACGTCCCTGACCACGCGGCGGTGGAGACGAACCGAGCTGCCATCGGGGGGGCCGCCGGGGCGCCGGTACCGCCTCCGATCACGGCCGCTGAGGAGCAGCCCGCCCAGCGTCCCGCCGTTGTTCCGGTTGTGGCTCCCGTGTTGGCGGCGGCTCCCGAGCCGGCGCCAGAGGTCGACCCACCCGCGCGGATCGCGGCCACGGTCGCCATGAACGGCGTCGTTGGGCCGCTCGAGCTGGTCGCGCCGTCGGGGCACAGGCGGTGGCTGCGGGAGATGGTCGAGGACACCCCCGCGGTACTGGTGCTGACGGTGACCGCCCAGGACGCCGACCGCGATGCGGTGGTGCTCGCGCTGCGCGAGGCCGGAGTGGCCACCACGGTGGTCAGCCGGGACGGCGCCGGTCACACGTTCACGTGCGGGCTCGCATTCGACACGCTCTCGGCCGAGTGCGGTGGAGTGTTCCTGATTGACCGCGGGTGCCGCCTGCGGCTGGCGTTTGCCGCCACCGAGCCGGGCGAATGGATCCCCGCCTCGATGGTGCTCAGCCGGCTGCGTCGGCTGTCCGCGGCGTAGACCAGGTGTGATAGAACGTCGTTGTGGCCGACGTCAGCGCACCTGCAAATCCGGTCCGGGCACGAGTTCCCGGAGGCCAGTCGGCGCGGTTGAGCGACTGGGGGATCGACTCCGAGTACGGCCTTCTCCGCGACGTGCTGCTGGGCTCGCCCGAGTCGTTTCGCTGGCTGGGAGAGGAGAACGCCCAGTACAGCGCGCTGGTGCGCGAGACGCTGCGGCGCGGTTACACCTTCGACCGCGACCTCGCCTTGAGGCAGCACGCGGAGATGGTGGACTGCTATCGCCAGGCCGGCGTCAACGTGCACCTGATGGACGCTCGCGACGAGATTCCCTACGGCGTGTATGCGCGCGACTCGAACGTGATGACGCCGTTTGGCCTGATCATCACGCAGCTGGCCAGCCCCCGGCGGCGCGGTGAGTACGCCGAAGCGCTGCGGTTTGCGTTGGAGCACGAGGTACCGGTGTACGACCTGGTGTCGGCAGGCAACTTCGAGGGCGGCGACTTCAACATGCTCGAGCCCGGCGTCGTCCTGATCGGGTACACGGGCATGCGGGGCGAGGAGGTGGCCGCCCGCCAGGTCGGCGGCTGGATGACCGACGAGGGCCTGGAGGTCAAGTTCGCGCCGATCGACGAGTACTTCGTCCACATCGATCTGATGGTGTGCATGCTGGCCGAGAAGCTCGCGGCGGTGTGCCTCGACACGACGGATCCCGACATCGTCCGCTGGATCAAGGGCAGGGGTATCGAGATCGTGCCGGTCGGGTTCCGCGAGACGATGGCGCTGGGCTGCAACGTGGTCGCGCTGGGCGGCGATCGGGTGCTCTCGACCACCGCGGCACCCGAGCTGAACGAGCGGCTGCGGGCGCTCGGCTTCGAGGTGTACGACCCGGATATGAGCCAGTTTCAGCTGGCCGGCGGGGGTGTGCACTGCATGTGCCAGCCGCTGCGCCGCGACCCCGGCTGAGCTACTCCGCCGGTTTGGGGCTGGTCCCGCGCTGTTCGTCCAAGCGGCCGGCTCGGATCGTCTGGGCCATCTTCTTGGATGAGTCGTGATAGATCGAGCCGTTCTCGAACTGGATCACGGGGTAGTACTTCTGTCCGCTGAGCTCCTCGACTCGCTGGCGCTTGTTGCGGTTGAGCGGGCCGAGAACGGCTTCGTACTCGATCCCCTGATCCTGCAGCGCCTTCTCGACCCGCCAGCAGTGATGGTTTCGGATCTTCAGCCAGGTGATGTCGCATCGGTAGAGCTTGACCGCCATCGTTGCAGCCTAGATGGTATCTACGATGACCGGATGAGGATCTGGGATGTCGACCCCGCCCTGCTGTGCCGCAGCCACCTGCTGGGCGAGCATCGCGAGCTGCACGCGATCTGGACGATCCTGAGCGAGGATCGCCGCGGATACCGCAGCCATCCAGAGACGATTCGCTGGGAGGGCAAGCTGGCGGCGCTCTCTCGCCGGCACGACGAGTTGGTGGCCGAGATGGCGAATCGCGGCTTCAACCACCACTCACCGCTTGATCGCGCGCTGGCCACGGGCTCCGCGGTGCAGACGGAGTTCGTCGACCCGCCGGAGCGTCAGCTGGAACTGCTTGCTGCCAAGCCGTGTCCGTGTCCGCTGCGGCCTGGGAACGGGGTCTAGCCGATATACTTCCGCCCCTCGCGGGGCTATAGCTCAGTTGGGAGAGCGCCTGGATCGCACCCAGGAGGTCAGCGGTTCGAATCCGCTTAGCTCCATTGATTCAAAACGGCTTGGTTATCCCATTTCTACGGCATATCGATCGCTTCGTGATACCCCCGCGACTGATGTCCGTGACACATCCGTGACACGTCGGCTGATCGTGCGATTTGCATAGGCATCCAGGATGTCGATGTTGCGGGTGTCCGTCTCGGGAAGGAACCGGGCGTAGTAACGCAGGGTCGTACGGATGTCGCTGTGGCCCATGTGCTTGCTGATCCATTCGATGGGTGCGCCGGCGGCGAGACCGAGAGTCGCGAAGCTGTGCCGCATCTGAGACGGTGGGCGCGGGGCGACACCCGCTCTTTGAAGTGCCGGATACCAGACTCGTTTTCGCCAGTTGCCGAGGTTGATGTAGCCACCCATCTCGGCGGGGAACAGCAGCTCGGCGCGTGAGTTCGACCGTGCCTCGTCCGCTGCCTGCATCGCCAATGCCGAGAGGCTGATGGTGCGAAGGCTGCCATCAGTCTTTCCTAACCTGGTCAACCTTCCCTTGGTGAAGGTCTTGTCGATGACGCAAGCCTGGACGTCGTCCTTTATGTCCGGCTTCTCGTGTGCGATCCACTCTTCTGGACGCTCTCCCGTGTTGACTGCGTAGACAATCGCCGGGCCGTACCTGCCTGCTGCCGCCGCCACCGCGAGAACTTCGTCGTGCGATGTGAAGGGCGTGATCGTCGGGGGATCGTACGCTGGGCCGTTCACGGCTCGGGGACGCGCTGGATTGACGGCCAGATACCCCCACTCCACTCCCATCGCGAGAACCTGCCGAGCTGCATTCAGGGCGTGCCGCTTCGTCTTGCTTCCTACCGGGAGGCGAGTGAGCCACAGAGCGATTCGATCGGAGGCCAGCGATCGCACCCGAATGTCGCCGAAAGCGGCGAGCGAGTAGCTGAGCATCTCTTCGAGCCATCGCTTGCTGCGTCGGTCGTACTGGTCAAGGTACCGCTGGACTAGTTCGGCGTACGTAATCGGCCCGGGGTCGGCTGGCATGCCCAGCCTCCGGCGTTCGTCACGGATGTTGGCATCGAGCAGTGCCTTGTGTCCTGCTTTTTCCGTACGAAACCGTCGCTTGCGCTGACGTCCATCCTCCCACCAGCGGGCCTCCCATGGCAGGTTGCTGCTTCCGACCTTCCTGAGAGTCCCTTTCATGCGGCTCCTCCCCTACGGGCTCGGATGTAGCCGTCCAGGTCTTCGATGTGGATTCGCCACTGGCCGTGGATTTTGTAGCCGATGCGGTCGGCGAGTTCGTAGAAGCTCGCAGGGGCTCGGCCGTTTCGGCATGGCCATCCGCAATGGCGAGCCGCTTGGACAACCGACAACCACGGACTCGCTACGGCTCTGGTATGGCCCTCGGGGTCTGGGGAGGGCGTTGCGTCTGCGATAGGGGGTGATGAGCCTGTGGACTCGAATGCTTGGACGTGCGTGTCGTACATCGTGGATCCTTTCGGAGTTGCGTAGGTCTTCAGACATCCTAAGGACTTCGAGTAAAGGAGAAACAGAGCTGGCCGAGCTGTAAGGGACGCAAGATCTCCCTTACACCTTGGTAGTCAGCGCT
This sequence comes from uncultured Actinomycetes bacterium, assembly GCA_963727235.1. GTDB lineage: Bacteria > Actinomycetota > Thermoleophilia > Gaiellales > JAICJC01 > CAVPTL01. The sequence continues at coordinate 134,598 of CAVSFZ010000014.1, read as the reverse complement.
ACGCTGGGTTTTGGCTCCACAAGCGGGATTGTCGAACCCACCGGCCGCGTTCTCCTCCCCGTATCCCCCCACCTCCCCGCGTGCGCGCGCGAGGCTGGCCTCACGCCGCCGCCTCTTCTCGGGTCATTCCAACACCGTCACTGAGGATTGAGATGAGCGCTCGGGTACGGGGGCGTCTACGGGTTGAGCGGCCTCCGATCGTGGGTCATTGTGGTTGGCGTGCAGGATCCAAGCACCGTTGATCTTGACCCTGTGGAGGAGTGCCACTGTGGTCTGTTTGGCCTGCGCCTTCGTGACGCCAAGAGTTTGAGCAGAGCGCCGGATCGCCTTTCCGAACCGGCCCGATCCTGTCTCTCAGGCGACCACGTTGAACACGCGAGTGGCCGTCGGCTTGCTCGCGGCGTCGCCCTTGTGGTGCTTGGAGGTCGCCCACCACACTCTGGGGCCAATGTGATGGTGCTGTGGCTGGGGGCCGGCGCACCACTGAATCGAATGCTTCCCAGCCTTCACGTTGGCGATCCTGTACGAGCGCTCACCGCTGACGTGGATCTCGACTTGGAAATCAAGGTTTGCCGTCGTCGTGTAGACAAGTGTGGTGCACTTCGGGCCGTTGGCGCCCGAGATTGAGACGGTCGCCGGCGTCGCCGGCGAGGTCGAAAGGGCGAAGGCGGCGGACGGAACCAGCAACAGACCGGCGATGACGGTGGCGGCGAGCTTGGTGGTGCACTTCGCGTGCCCGATGTAAGGCGACATCTTGCGAGTCTACGTTACCGAGCAGTGCTTGTCTATGCACAGAGGCTCTGGGCAGCCTCGAGAGGCCCTCTCACCGGCGCGGGACGGCCGGAGAAGGGTAGGCCCGGGAAGTTCGGTGCGACGGGCGGAGATCGCGTTCTGAGACGTCGGTGACTCGCCCGCGTCAGCTTGGGGCAGCTTGCCAGTTCGTGACGATGTCGGAGAACAGGCCCCGACGTGGAACTGGTACGGGGTGGGGCAGTCTGCGATGACGATCCCGAGGTCTCTCATGGACTGTCGGCGGCGAGTCTGTGTGTGGGCGGGCCAGTTGCGATCGAGTCCCCTCGTCGACATGTGGATCGCGCCGAGGGCCTTGTCGACGTCTTTGAGTTCGACCTCCCCGGCGTGGTAGAGGGCAATCACGTGGTCGGCGAGTACATCCTGTGAGGCGACCGTGGTCGAGGCGGCTGTCCGCGGCCCACTGAGCGAGATCTCCTAGCCACAGTGTCGCGAAGTCGTTCGGTGGACTGAGGGCGAGAGGTTGGGACACGCCTTGGTAGCGCTCTCGCCGTTCGAGCCGGATCCATAGGCCGGCGGCAGCAATTGTGCCGCTCTGGACGCTCTTGTCGTAAGCCGCGAACCGGATCCTCCGAGTCCGTTCCGTCTGGAAGTAGACCGATTCCAGGGTGTGTGCGCGGGTGATCTACAGTCTTCCTTCGCGGGAGCCTGATTCCGGCGAGCACGTTCATGAGTGCGACTCCTTCGGAGGGCTGTGAGAAGTAGACGTCAGCGGCGAGATCGAGACGGCGGATTCCGGCATCACCGACGTCGACCTTGATCCCCATCTCTCGGAGCCGCTCACTTGTTGCGCGGACACCGTCAGCAAGTCGATCCCCCGGCGTGAGCGCTTCGGTTGCTTCCCAGCATTTGTGCCAAGCGGCCTTCAGCCCACACCCCGCCGGCGTAGTTGATTCCAAACCGGATTCCTTCCCCTTCGATCAGCATGCATCGCTGGGAGTGGGTTAGTTGGAGTACTTCGCCTGCGTTGGATATGAATCGGTATTGGGCGAGCCTCCGCTCTTCAAACTGACCGAGATCAGGCTCTCGCCACTGGAACGAAACCGTGTCCACACCTGTGTCGATCCGCCGGTCACCGTCGTGATCCGCATGCAAATCTGCAACGGGAGCGCCTGTCAGAGGGGCGAGAACGAGGGTCACCGTGTCCCCGCCAGCGGTTGCTCCGCAGAGGGTGCTGGGACGGACACGCAGTCCCGATGGAGGGTGCAGACGCCACGGTCGTTTTGTTGAGGAAACACACGTAGAGGCTACGGACTTGGGGTAAAGGAGAAAGTGGGCGGCGGGATGCGAGCCGGTCGTCGGCCACCAAGAACCCGCGCGTAGGCGTCGTCGAGTATCCGCCCTGGATGCCGGTTGCCATCGCAGTACACATCGGCTCAAGCCCAGAAGCCAAACCCGTGCCCCTGCCCGTTGATCGCACCTACGACGGCACCCTTCTACCCCTGGCGTCGATCCACGTCCGGTGGTGGCGTTCTGATGAATGAAGCCCGCGGAAAGCTGGAGCCACCGACGTGGCGTGACACCCTCAGCGCATCCAGTCTGGTGGTGAACGATCCGCCTTCAGAGGTGAGGTTGTCACCCCGGCGATGTGTTGCAGATCTGTCTAAGAAGACAGGCTTTCTACTGAAAAATGCACAGAGGAGTGGTAAGGCATTGGCCACCGGGATCTGGGCCGTCAAATCGGATCTGACCGGCCCCGTACCAAGCACGACCACGATCATCGTCTTTCACCTCCGACAACCAGCCACGATCGGAGACGCCGTGCTCTCGACCCCCCTCGTTAGCCGGTCGGCCAGAAACGAGCGGGAGGCTTCTCTGTATCTGGCATCCATCCTTGGTATCCTGCCGGGGTACGAGGGGCGACGAGTGGCGAGACCAGCTCGCACGGGTGGGGATTTCGACCCTTCGATTGACCTTCTCGGTGGTCGGGCTGGAAAGCGAGACGGGCGCAGCCTTGCACCGGTGGCGCCCAGACTGCCCTCACTCCTCTGAGGGGGAAGCTCGGATCCCACCACGAAGCCCCACTGCATCTGATGGGGCACGAAGGAGAGTGACCACGTATGAAGGATCACACGCCAGACGTCGTCACAGAGCAGTTCCCAACCGATCCGTCGGGCTTGGCTGAGTGCGCGAGTTGCGAGGTCGTCGACTTGTCGGATGGCGAGGAGTTTGACCTGCGGATCGGCCCTGTGACGAAGCGGTTTGGGGATGCGACCGTGCGGATGCTGGCCTACAACGGGTCGATTCCTGGGCCTACCTTGAAGGTGCGCGAGGGATCCGAGGTGGTGGTCAACGTCTCTAACGAGGGTGACCTTGAGGCGACAGTGCATTGGCACGGTCTGCGGTTGGAGAACCGCTATGACGGAACCCACCAGACGCAGGATCCGATTCCAGTTGGGGAGACACGTCTCTCGCGTGTGGTGTTCCCCGATCCCGGCGTCTACTGGTACCACCCCCACACTCGCGAGGACTATGGCCAAGAGATGGGGCTCTATGGCAACGTCTTGGTAACCCCGGCCGACCCCGACTACTGGCCCCCCGTCAACCGCGAGATAGCGCTGACTCTGGACGACATCCTGATCGAGGAAGGTACGGTCGCGCCGTTCAGTCGCTCGGTGACGACGCACACCGCTATGGGGCGGTTCGGCAACGTGCTCCTCGTCGGAGGTGAGCCTGATCTCCAGCTGAGCGCGAAACTCGGTGAGGTGGTGCGGCTGTATCTGACGAACACAGCTAACACCCGCGTGTTCAAGGTCGCGCTGCCCGGAGCCCAGATGAAGCTGGTCGGCGGCGACAGCGGACGCTGCGAGCATGAGCAGCTTGTCGAGACGGTGATTCTGGCTCCATCGGAGCGGGTCGTGGTCGACGTCCTGTTCGGCCAGGCAGGCCAAGTTACGCTTGAGCACCAGACCCCTGAGCGTACGTACACGCTCGCCACGATCACGGTGGGCGACGAGCCGGCACAGCCTTCGCTCGGAGAGCAGTACGCACTGTTGCGCACCGACCCGGAGCTACGGGCGGAGCGCGAACAGCTTGACCCGTACCTGGCAGCGCCGCCCGACAAGACGCTCGCCTTTGTCGCCGAGATGGACATGGAAGCTCCGGAGGTTGGGGAAGGGGCCACGCTCGTCTACACCTGCCCGATGCATCCAGAGGTTGTCGAGGAGGAGCCGGGGCGGTGTCCCGACTGTGGCATGAAGCTCCTGGCTACTGAGGCGCCGGCGGTGTCTGGCTATGTCTGTCCGATGCACCCAGATGTCCGAAGCGAGCAGCCCGACCGCTGCCCGGAGTGTGGCATGAAGCTGGTGCCCGCCCAACTCGTCACACAGCAGGGAGACGACCACGACCACTCCCGTACGTCGGGTCACGACGAGCACGCCCACGAGCACCATGGCGAAGGCCACGGCCACGAGGCGGCCGGCGGAATCGAGTGGGAAGACGACATGGTCGAGGTCAACCGCATGACGACCCCGGCAAACATGCGCTGGAAGCTCATCGACCGCACCACCGGCGCGGAGAACACGGCGATCGCTTGGCGTTTTCGAGTCGGCGACCGGGTGAAGATGCGGCTAGTCAATGAGATGGACTCCGACCATCCTATGCACCACCCCTTCCACATCCACGGCGCCGGTCGATTTCTAATCCTTTCGCGCGACGGCGTGGTTGAGCCAAACTTGGTCTGGAAGGACACCGTTTTGGTGCGTACCGGGGAGATCGTGGACATCCTCTTGGACGTGACCAACCCCGGCATCTGGATGGCGCACTGCCATATCGCTGAGCACCACGAGAGCGGCATGATGTTCAGCTTCCACGTCGACCCTCAAACAGAGCCGGTCGGGTGAGGCCAACGCCAGACACCGAGCACGCCACGATCGGAGAGAGTGGGGAAACAGTCGACGTCGCGGTAATCGGTGCCGGCCAGGCTGGGTTGGCGGTCGGCTACTTCCTGGCACGCCAGGGCCGGAGGTTTGTGATCGTCGACGGCGCCGACGCGGTCGGCGCCGCCTGGCGCAACCGCTGGGACTCGCTGATCCTGTTCACGCCGCGGCGCTACGACAGCCTGCCGGGACTCGCGTTTCCGGGTGACCCGGACGGGTACCCGACCCGCGACGAAGTCATCACCTACCTCGAAAACTACTCGGCGAACTTCGCGCTCCCCGTCCAGCTCAACAGCACCGTGCGGTCTTTGACCAAGCAAGAAGCGACATTCGTACTGAACCTTGATGATCACACCATCAAGGCCAACCAGGTCGTGGTTGCCACGGGGCCGTTCCAGACCCCGCGCGTGCCCAGCTTTGCCGGTGAACTCGGCCCCGACACGTTCCAGACCCACAGCGCCGACTACCGCGCGCCGCGCGACGTGCCACCCGGCGTCGTGCTTGTCGTCGGAGGCGGGAACACTGGCTTTCAAATCGCCAGCGAGCTTTCGTCAACCCACGACGTTCATCTCTCGATCGGCTCGCGACAGACCCCTCTGCCACAGAGAGTCCTTGGCCGAGACCTGTTCTGGTGGCTGAAGGCCACGCGCGTCCTCGACACGACCGTCGATTCGAGGCTTGGCCAGCGGCTGACGAACTCGCGACACGTTGATCGGCTCTACTCGCCGCGCGTTGCGGCGGGAGGGGTGACGATCAAGCCGCGCGCGATCGGAGCATCCGGGCACACCGTGTATTTCGCAGACGGCACGGAGCTCGCCGTCGACGCCGTGATCTGGGCGACCGGGTTTGGACTCGACCACACGTGGATCAACCTTCCACTCGCGACCGAGCACGGCCAGCCTCGCCATCGCCGCGGCGTCACCGACACTCCGGGCCTGTACTTCCTCGGTCTGCCCTGGCAGCACACGCGCGGATCAGCCCTCCTCGGATGGGTCAAAGATGACGCCGAATACCTCGCGCAACACATCGCCGCTCACATCGGGAACCCGTCGTCGTCAGCCCCCCGGCACAGCGCCGTTGCCACCGAGGCGCCGGCATGACGGAAGCTACGGTGCGACCGGATCGTCGCATCGCACCCAAGGCTTCCTGATGCACATCGCCCCAGCCGAGCAGCCTGTGCGCGCGTCGCTGCGAGCCCCCGTGGTGTGGGGACTCGTCGTCGGAGTGCTCCAAGCGGCGTCCCCCCTGGTGCTCTGGTGGCTCGACAGTGCAACGGTCTACGCGGTCGGGCTGATCGTGATTGCGCCGGTCTACATCGGCTTCGCAGTCGCCGACGGACGCCCGCGCGTAATCGCCGTCGAGGCCAGTGTCGCCTCGATCTTCGTCATCGTCGCCGCAGCAGCGATCACCCAATCACCATGGCTACTCGTCGTCGGCTTCGCAGGCCACGGGTTGAAGGACATGTGGCAGCACCGCCACCACTTCGTTGCGAACACACGCTGGTGGCCCCCGTTCTGCCTCGTAGTCGACTGGGTGGTCGCGGCGATCATCGCCATCGAGATCGTCGCCGGCGTTCACTTCTACGACTAGTGGAGAACGGCTCACAGAGGAGGCGCTTATGAAGGCGATCGTCCGAGACGCCTACGGCTCGACCGATGTTCTCCGAGCTCCGAAACGTCGACAGGCCCGAAGTAGCCGAAGACGAGGTGCTGATACGCGTCCACGCGGCCGGAGTGGATCGCGGAGTGTGGCACGTCATGACTGGCCTGCCATACCCGATACGCCTCGCGGGTTACGGGCTGCGGGCGCCCAAGAATCCGACTCTCGGTGCGGACGTCGCTGGGGTGGTGGAGTCGGTCGGCAACGACGTGACCAGGTTCCAGGCGGGGGACGAGGTGTTCGGCATCGCCAAGGGCGCCTACGCCGAGTACGCGTGCGCACCCGAGAACAAGCTCGCGCCCAAGCCCAAAAACCTCAGCTTCGAGCAGTCCGCGGTGATCGCGATCTCCGGCTTGCCCGCCCTGCAAGCCCTACGCGACCACGCGAAGGTGCGGCCGGGACAGAAGGTGCTCATCATCGGCGCGTCGGGCGGTGTAGGCACATACGCCGTGCAGCTGGCAAAGGCGTTCGAGGCAGAAGTCTCCGGTGTGTGCAGCACGACGAAGCTGGACTTGGTTCGATCCATTGGGGCTGACCACGTGATCGACTACACGCAGGACGACTTCGCCGACGGGGGGCAACGCTACGACGTGATCCTCGACATCGGCGGGAACTCGCCACTGTCACGCCTACGGCGGGCACTCACTTCAAAGGGAACGCTCGTCATCGTGGGAGGCGAGACTGGCGGCCGGTGGCTCGGAGGCACCGATCGCCAGCTCCGGGCGCTCCTCCTATCTCGGTTCGTGAGCCAGAAGCTGAAGACGTTCATCTCCCGCGAGAACCATCACGACATGATCGTCCTCACGGAACTCATCGAAGCAGCGAAGGTCACCCCGGTCGTCGACCGGACGTACCCGCTGGCCGACGCACCCGAAGCCATCCAGTACGTGGCCGAGGGGAACGCCCGAGGGAAGGTCGTCATCATCGTCCGATGACAGCCGCGCTGTCTGGCTACGTAACCCGGGTTAGGTGGCTTTTTGTCTGTGTATCTAGCGCGCGCTGAGGCTCGCTGCGTACTGTGACCGCCCGTTACAGATAACACCGCACCATCCAGAGCCCACCAGGCCCGCGTCGAGCCGAACGCCCGACTCGCATGCCAGCTGTGTCCGATCGCGCAACCCGGAGATCAGGCCCTTTGGTGCGCTGGCGGTTCGGAGGGGGTCTTCAGCCACCATGGGGAAAGCGCGCTCTTCAGTCATCATTTCGCCGACTTGGAATGGGTGACGACATTCTTCGTGCTCGTTGGAAGCGAGCGCTCCAGCCTGACGCTGGAGATAACGGCCTTGACGGTTGACGGGTGCCACGTCGTCCCGCCGTGCGCTGTGGGAATGGCGTCATCGTTGAGACGCTGCGCGATACTGCGAAGAGATGACCCGCGGCGGTGCGATCTCCAGATCCGCTGGACGATGTCGTCGGGCAGTACCCGCGGCCGGCCGAGTCGAACGCCCTGAGCGCGCTTGACCGCGAGCGCATCCTTAGTGCGCTGCCCGATCAGGCGCCGCTCGAACTGCGCGAACGTCGCCATCATGTTCGCCATGGCCTCACCTGCCGGGGTGGTCGTGTCGACTCCCAGGTCAAGGGCGACCAGCGCCCACCGTCCCTTCCGCGATCGCTCCATCAAGGAGGCAAAGTCCAAAAGCGACCGGGACAGCCGGTCGATCTTCGCGACCAACAGAACCGACGCCGCTCCAGATTCGACCAGATTGAGCGCTTTGTTCAAACCGGGGCGGGCGAGAGTGGAGGCACTGTAGCCAGCGTCTTCAGTGACTTCGACGAGTTCCCAACCACGTTGTGAACAGGCCCGCGAGATCGCCTCGCGTTGAGCTTGCAATCCGGCCCCAGAGTCCGCCTGTTCGTCGGTGGAAACCCGCACGTAGCCGACCACCCGCGACCCGCTGGTCAAGCGTTGCCGTCCACAAAAGGGGCTTTTACTGTACGGAATCGACCGATTTTTGCTCTGCTCGCAGGTCGAAGATGGGTAGGTCGAGTCAGCATGGCACCCCCGCTTTCCGTGATTGCCCCCAGGGCCGCATCTCAATCTGGGGGCACCCGAACGGTTCGGGTTGCCGGTGAGGTCAAAGGGCCAGATGCCCTCGCTCACGCTCTCGATGCGCTCAACTGGATTGTAACCTCAAGTGCCGCCTGTGCCGCCAAGTATCGCGGCCGTGAATCGTCCGAGTACGTCGTTGGCCGGCTCGTCTTCAAGTGCGGCCAGAATATCTGCCACCACAGCCTTTCGGTCGCTTGTCCAATCGTAATACCTCACCCGATAGAAATGCCATCCGGCCTCTTCGAGGGGTTCGCGGCCTTGGTCGCAGTTCAGTCGGAGTCGCCCCGATAGTCGTCCTCGCGAGCTCCTCCGGCTCCAAAACATGCGCCAAATGCGGCGAACACTCGCGTTGGCCCTAGAACCGGTACGCCGGGACGGTCGGAAACGTGTGCAGTTGCGAGAATCCGGCGTAGGCTTGGACTGCTGGCCGGTCCGTGGTGAGGAGCTCCCGGCGTCCACCAACCGCGTTTGGAGTCTCGGCGTCACCACGGCGGCCGGCCTGGACACTTTGGTGAAACCCGTCGGGGAGTTGCTTGGTCGGGTGGCCGAAGCGATCGGGGTACGGTCGGACGGTCACCCGAGCCAGCAGGTACCAGGGTTCGCGCCACACCCCCCGAGAGGGATCGCCCCGGTGCGTACAGCTTCTCCACACCGGCGCAGCGGGTAACTAACGGTTCTGGTGGGGCCAGCGGTTGTCGGCGATAGCGCCCGCCGCCACACCCAAGCCAACGCCCAGCGCGATTCCGATGCCGATTCCGACGCCGCCACTGACAAGCACGCCAACCGTCGCGCCAAGTCCAGCACCCACTGCGACGCCCAGCCCTGTCCAGTACTGCCCTTGAGGATGACGTGTGTGTATGGCTCCTCTCCCATCCGCACGTTGGTCAGCCGGTTAACTGCACCTCACGCATGAGGATGATCGCCGAGGTGGCGCAATCAAGAGCTGCTTCTTCGTCGTCACGCCCACGACCTGCCAGCCTCCCGCACCCAGCCTATTGAGCTGCTCCTCGATGCGCTTGCCGGTATCGATCACCCTGTACTCAAACCGCCTGGTGCCTGCACCGAACTCCCCAAAAGCTCCTGCGAGACACTCGCCAAAGTCGCACCTCCTATCGCTGCCATGCTCACAGCAGCGATCGTGGGGCGCATCGGGGGCTGCACGGATCGTGCTCCGTGACAACCCGCAGACCAGCGGTCGGATGTCGACATGAACGCGGGGGCCCCCGCCGGCCATCGCGGAGATAACCTTGCTGGAGCGCTCGCCTACACAGCCGTCTTTTCAGGGTCAATCAGGTCACGAGACGCCGGGGCTCCACTCAGGACAGGGCATGGCGCTCTTCTCAGCACCTCAGCAACCACGCTTCCATACATGAATCCGCGAAGCGCGCCCCACCCGTGAGACCCGATCACGATCATGCGTGCATCACGGTCCTCCGCTGCTTTGCAGATTTCATAGGCGGCCGAGCCCTCGACCAACATCGTTTCGGCTTGGATGCCGAGCGTCGCAGCGCGTGCCTTGGAAGCCGCCAACACCTCCTCGGCTCGGTCATTCTCGGCCTCCAGCCAGGTGTCTTCAAGGTAGGTGTACGGCACACCAAATCCGCTCCTGATCATCGCCCAAACCGCGATGAAGACAACGTCATCTCCGGTCGCTCGCGCAATCTCCAAGCCAAGCTTCGAAGCCGCCTCAGACGCCTCAGAACCGTCAGTCGCAATCAAGATCGTCGACACGATCTCCTCTCCTTGCCCATCCAGCAGATCTCAGTAGAGCCGCTCACCATGCTATGGGCACAACCCGTTACAAGCGGGATCGGCGGGCACCGCTCGCCGGGACGGAAGGATACTCGCCGCTTCGGCTGGCCGTTCATCCACCGGCCGAAAGAACGTTCGAGTCACCTCTACGATCCCTCCGACCAGCTTCACCCTACTAGGCTGCCCTAAGCGGCGCAGAAGCACCTACGCCCGACCGCTACCCACTGTCAAGGCGACCAACCCGACCCGCCCATTGGCCGCCGGCAGAGCTTGCGATCCGCGGCCGGTGAAGCGATCGCGGCAGTCGCGCGTTGGAGGTGATTGGGTAGTTCCCCACACGCTTACGTGGGGCCGCACACCGATGCTATTGCAACAACGATGATCATCATGAAAATCTCCCTCTGTGGTAGGGGCATGATGTCGGGTCAGCGACGGAAGTTCCGCATCCGAGCGTGCCCTTGATGTGGCTGTTGACCTCGCGCGGTATCGCCGCGCCGAACTCGTGTTGACCTACGCTCGTAATCACGGGAACATCCGGGAAATCGACCAGAGACTGGCCGAGTTGGAAGGGCAGTTGGGGCGGCGGGGATTGCGCGTCTCAACGGTTGTCAAGGAAAGCTTTTTGGGAGAGCCGACAAAGGGGTACCGGACGGCGGCGGCGACCGAGGCCGGAAGGCTGGCTACCCAAACCGCTCGACCTTCATGTTGACGTCGTAGAGGCCGCAGTGCGCACCTGACGGTGTGACCCTGGTCTGTAAGGCGAGGGAGTAGGTGCCGTGCGCGAGTCGGTTGCTGGACTCAAACACTATGAATGTCACGGATGCAATGTCGGAACTAGGGGTGTCTGCGGCCCAGATCCGTGTGGGGCCTGTGGTGCCGAGGGGGTGTCCGTTCAGCACGAGGCGGCCCCAGCAGACGGTCGGATAGGAGGGGCTGGAGGGGGACTGTTCGAGTTGGGCGTTGCCGGTGACCTGTGCGGTCAGTATCCCTCCGTGCGCGGGGATGGAGATCGACGTCTTCATTCCCGTGGGCGTTACCCAGTCAATCCCAGTGAATCCGAAACCGGTGTTGGCGCGGACGACCTTGATCGCGGTCTCTCCATCGCCGGAAACCGTGGTCGTATAAGCGAAGCCCCCCCACGCTGTCGAGGCGACAAGCGCGGCGATACTGACCAACCCGAACACGGCCCCTAGGCGCCATCGCCGCTTCATCGTTATACCCTCCTAGATTCGACTAGGAATCGACAGACATGCGCACTCCTTGTCGATCAAGGTACCCGCCGTGTCCTGCAAACCGCATCGGCGTACCCGCGTACACCTCTCGCGGGTTACTACGCGGTTGGAGCACTCGGGCGTTCCACTCGTGTCGAGGGCAGCCCATCTGTACGCGCGACCGTCCTTTGACGGTGATCAACAGCGCGCGTTGGAGCCATGTAGGGCGACCGTGCGTGGATGGGGGAGGAGGGTGCTTTGTGCGGGGAACCCGTACGCTGATTGTGGTAATCCCCGTTGCGGAGCCGGTCGGTCGGTGCCACGCTCCAACGGGAAGGAGGTAAGCCTATGCGTTTGCTACGAGTGGTCGGAGTTTTGGCGCTCGCTTTGGTTTACTGGTTCCCTGTTCGGCGGTGGATGGGTCGGTGGGGGGTGACCCCCGACGAGTTACCGCGGGTAATGCCCGGCGACGCGCTGATCTCCAACCCTACGCACACCTCGACCCAGGCGGTCACCGTCAATGCGTCCCCGGAGTACATCTGGCCGTGGCTTGTCCAGATGGGTTACAAGCGTGGCGGACTGTACAGCTATGACTGGCTCGACCGACTCTTTCGCTTCCTTGATCGTCCCAGTGCCATTCGGATCCTTCCTGAGTTCCAAGATCTCGCCGTAGGTGACAAGATCTTCTTGGGCCGCGAGGAACTTACGGTGGCGGTTCTGGAACCCCCTCGTGCACTCGCACTCAGCTCCAAGGCTCGGGGAATGGAATGGGTCTGGGAGTTCGGCCTATATCCGCTTGACGACCAACGGACGCGCCTGATCTCACGCGGCAACGAGCACGTACCCAGCACGCCCGTCGCGTGGCTGGGGATGGGCATCATGGAGCCAGCGGCGTTCATCATGACCCGCCGCATGCTGCTTGGCGTGAAGGAGCGCGCCGAAGCGCTGCAAGCATCCGCGCCTGAGCCGGTCGGCACCGGGAACTAGACTGCCGCTCGCGGGCAATCCGCGGTGGCGTCAACCATCGCGGAAGCCGGGTGGCGAGCCCAGGTGTACACGCGCGGCTAGTCCTTGACCATGAACATGCGAACCTGGTCGATGAGACCGCCGCTGGTGTGGTAGATCGCCACGGCGTGGATGGGTCGAGGTTGCCACCCATGGATCCACTCTTGGTCGATCAGGGCGCGCAGGTACGGGAACTCGGACGCCGAACGAAACGAGATATGACACGGCTGAGCAGGCTCGTGGTCGCAGTTGTCTTTGCCGCACTGTTGGCCGCTGGTTGTGGAAGCGCGAGCGACTCAGGGTCTGCGAGCCATCCGACGACCACGAAGCAGACGCACGTGACGTGGCGCTCCTACCAGGATGCCCGGCAGGTGATGATACGCGCCGGATTTGACATCACCACTGCCGAACCTCGTCTGGCAGCGAGCTGGCCCGCGGTGTTTCGCGACCATTGCACTGCGATGCTGATGGGCTTTTATCACGACACCGCGGCGGACACGGCGCAGACATGGGTGTGCAAGTCCGACGCCGACGCCCACACCCTTAGGGCACGCCTCGCGTCCGGCCCGCCCCACACGATCATCCTCGCCTCAGGCTCGAAGCAGGGGGCAGATCGCTTCTCGGTGCGCCAGAATCTCGTCTTCTTCGTCCTGGCAGAAAACCAGGCCGCCGCTGACCACATGACCCGCGCACTGCGGCGCGCTTGACCCGTCGGAGTAGTGGCCTGATACGACCATTCGTCGTTGGCAACGGCCATGCTGCGATATGGGAACCGCCGTCCGGCACGTGTACGTATTCGTGCTAACAGCCTGGATTGCTCGTCGCCAACGTCGAGCCGAGGCCGGTTGTACGATCGCCAGCGTGAGGATCACCTTCAACCTGCGCGTCGCAGCGACCCCCGACCTCGTGTTCGCCTATCTCGTCGAGCCGGACAAGATGGTTGTCGCCTGGCCGGATTCGCTTCGGTCGATCGCAGTCGAGGGCGGCGGATCTTTCACGCTTGGCTGCCACTACACGGCTCACTGCCTTTCGGGTACCCGTTCATATGAGACCCGCGGCGAGGTCACCGGATTACAGACCAACCAGTTCCTAGAGACGACGATGTCGGTCGGCGGTACATCAGGCCTGACCCGGGTAACGCTCAACCCTGATGGCACATCGACTGTGGTGGCGGTTGAGGTTGAGACGACACCCGGCGGGCCGGTGGGCTTCTTGCTTCGACCGCTCGCGCAACGAAGTCTCCGGCGAGACTACGAGCGGTTCCGACAGATCATTGAGTCAGCGCTCGGCGCAACTAGCTTGGTCGGGCGGCCGAAGCGATCGGGGTACGGTCGGACGGCCGCCCGAGCCAGCAGGTACCGGGGTCGCGCCACACCCCCCAAAAGGGAACGCCCCGGTAGTTGCAGCTTCTCACACCGGCGCAGCGATAGACAGAGCCTTAGGCTGCCGACTCGGGGGCCGAGTAGTCAAAGGTAGCCTCATAGCCGCACCGGCCGGTGTAGGTGAACTGGAAGTGTTGGTCGTGGACTTCGAGGAGTTCGGCGATGACTTCGCGGCCGTTGCGGTCGTGGCCGGGGATGATGCACGTCACGGGGCTCTGGGTCTCGTATGGGCCTGCGATTCTGACGGTGACTGAGGAGCCTGCTTTGAACCATCCGCGTCCCGGGGTGTGGTCGATCTCAATCCGGCTCGGGACGACGGCGAGCATGTGGCTGGGCTTGAACGCCCACGGGAACTGGCTCAGCGGCGTCCCGCCCAGACGCCCGGAAAAGACGTCGGCGAGAGCGGCCTGCTGGCGCTGATCTCCGCGCTCGTCGACGTGCAAGACCCACGACCACGGTGAGCCCGGCTCGTCATCGCTATACCACGACACAAACACCGCACACAACGACGCTAGATCAAGGCCATACACGCTGCCCTCGGTGATCTTCCACGACAACACCCCGGTGCAAAAGCCATAGGTTGACCGTCCACCAGCGACGCCGTCGATGCGCCGACACGGACAGATCGCGTCGCAGTTGCACACCTCCAGATACGTACCTTGGATGCGCCAGGCAGACGACATCTGGGAAGAGTTGGTCACATCGACCCTATCGGCATGGGCGTGGAGTGCACCCCGGGGACAATCCCTGGATACCACGGCACCAACAGTCCCAAGGCGATCAGGGCGATCCCCGCGACCAGCGCCACCTGTGGGCCGTAGCGCCAGGTCTTTTCGAGCGTGACGACCACGGTCAGCAACACCATCCACCGAAGATCCATGATCCCAACCGCGATCAGCACCACCATCAGCGACCAGCAACAGGCAACGCAAAAGCCACCGTGATAGACCCCAGCGCGCACATGCCGCAGGGAACCCCGGTATCGACCTACATGAGCGAGAATGCTCAGAGGAGAGCGGCACACCACAAGGCAGCGATGCTTCCACGGGCTGAGCTGGTAGGCCCCTGCACCGATCAGAACAGCGGCTCCGACCCACGATGCCGCTGACGGGTGCCGGCCGGCCAAACGTCCAGCCACGACACTCAGCGCGAGCGCCACCAAGCCAAACAGCGCCCACACGGCGAGATACCCACCCGCCAAGCCACTCACACGCGCCTGCCGCCCAGAGCCCTCACCCGCATACACGACACCCAGCGCCGCCAAGCCGGGGAGCATCATTGCCGCCATCATCACCGTCCACAACGCCAGGAACCCCAACGCACCCAGCCCCATCGTGCCCGGAGCAGACTGCATCCCCTCAGCCTCTCGAACCACGACCACCCACGCCACCGCCGCCACTCCCAGCACACCGGCCACTCCAGCATCCGACATCGTCCCGGATCGAAACGTCATCCACCCATCATCCACCATCACCGAACTGCCCGCTGGGCGGGAGGCGGTAGCGACGTCAATGTTCAACGCGACCCGCGTTTTTGGGTGTGGCCGGGTGCCCGCGGGGTGCCTCCTTGACCGGGGCGGCCACCCGACCCGCGCTTAGAGACCTCCGAGCAGCGCTTCCTGTCTACGTGCGTGCTGGCGTGCCGATTGTCAGAGGGATCTCATAGTGCTGGACTGACTCGATGGTTGTCGCGCTGGCCTGGGTTCCCTGCTGTCGCAGCTCGTCTGCCTTTGCGACGCTGGCGTTGAGCGCGTCCTCACTTTCCCAGATCGTGATCGAAAGTGCCTTGCCAGAGTCCCGGTCGACCATGAAGTAGGCGTGGGAGAACCCATCCACCTGTTCCAGTGCGTCTGAGACGCTCTGGAAGCCTTCGACCAATCGTTGAGGGTCATTTGCCTGGTAGCTGCTTACTCGCGCATGCATTACCGACTCCCTTCCTTGGACGAACTCCCACCTTCTCACCTCCAAGCGTTGGTCGCAACTGATACGTGCGGTGCGACCGGTTGTCCCCATCTGAGCTTTGGTCGACCGTCGCAGCAAGCCAAGCCATCGGTGAGTGCGCGGGCCGCCACTGGCGGCCCGAACCTGTGGGCTGGGAGGACTTGCAGCCCGTTCAGAAGTTCCTGAGCCACAGGCGGTCGTCGATCGGTGGAGCCTCAAACGGCTTGGTGATACCGGCAGAGTCAGGCACCTGCGGCTTTGGCGACAGCTGCACCGCCCCAACACGAACCGGCCGTCAGCTCCGCACGTCCCCTCCGGCCGCTGTCGAGAGGCGCCCGGACGCGGTGGCTACGTAGATTACTAGGCATAACGGCACTACCAGCGCTGCTCGTAGCCCGACCTGGCCCGCGGTGAATCCGATTACGGCTGGGCCGCTGACGCCGCCGAAGTAGCCGATCGTGAATACCCTCGAAACGACATTCTCAAGCGAACCAAGGCCGGCGCCGGCTGCGGCGCTGACGACGGTCGGGACGACCGGGCCAAGTCCCGCGCCGAGTAATGTGAAGCCGATCACACCCAAGACCGGGATCGGAAAGAGCAGGGCAAGGGTGAGACCGGCTGCCGCGATGACGGTTGATGTGAGCACGAGGCGCACAGGGCCAAACGCGGTGGTTAGTTGGTTACCCATCAGTCGGCTCCCTGCCATTCCCAGCGAGAAGCCGGCAAAGCCGACCGCCGCAACGGCTGCGCTGGCGGCCGCCTGGTCGCGGAGGAAGACGGCGCTCCAATCCGCCGCGGCTCCCTCGGCGAAGAACGAGCAGAACGCGATCAACCCGAGGAGCACGACCGCTAACGACCAGCCGTCGGACTCGACCGCACCCTCGCGACTTTCGACAGCTTTGCGCGGAAGCCGCGCCAGAACCCGAGCCGACGCCGCTGCGACAACAACCGCAACAAGCGCGAACTGCACCGACGGTCTGATCCCGACACCCGCCGCCGCGGCTCCCCCCAATGCCCCAACCAGCAGGCCGGCGCTCCACAGGCCGTGAAACCCCGAAACGAGCGGCAGGCCATGCTGGCGCTCGACAATGACGGCCTCCGAGTTCATAGCGACGTCGACAACAGCTGCGATCACCCCAAACGCCACCAAGACGACAGTGAGCACACCCAAACCCGGAGCGAGCGCGGTCAGGAACAGCACGCCACCGAAGGTCGGCAAGCCGAGCCGAACTACCGTTCGCGCCCCTAACTTCGAGGCGACGATTCCACCCAGCCGTCCGCCGATGAGGGTGCCTAGCGCCATCCCAAACAGCGCGAAGCCGAGCTGCGTATCGGATAACCCGAGACCATGTTTGATCGCGGGGACTCGCGATGCCCACGAGCCTGAGATCACCGCATGCGCGACAAAGGCTGCACTAACGCCGCTACGCGCTGGGTTCCAGTTTGGCCGCCACGCCATCACGCGAGGCTACACGCCGAGTCGCAGGATGAGACCAGTCTCACGCAGTCTCCCTAAAGCTTCTCTATCCGGCTCACGAACCTCACCTACGACGAGTCAGGCGGTACCTGGACATGCGCCAATCGTGCTCGCCCTGTGACCGACGGGTAGCTGCCTCGTGACACGTTTATGACACGGAAGCATCGCTATCAGCGACGACGTTCGGTGAAAGTACATCGCCGTTTTTGGCTAAGGGAGCTGTGCAGCGACGACTCGTGATCGTCGAGGAAGCCGCAAGAAACCGTTCGAGCTGCTTTACACGCAGGGGGTCGGCGGTTTGATCCCGTTTGTCTGAGCCGATCGATCACGTGTAGACTCGGCGCGTCGTGGTCGTCCAAGTCGTCGACGGTGTCTGAGTTGTCGCTCCGCCGGATTCAGCTCCGGGATCGTGATGTCGGAGTCGCGGACGTCGCGGAGTTCGAGCGGCTTGCTTACTGCTCACCAGAAAACGCTGTTCGTAAACTCCGCTTTGTTGGGGATACGGGGCAGTACGTTGTGCGGCCGTGGCTTTCGTGCCACAACCGAGCACGACCGCTGCGTCTCTGTTGCGAGCCCAGGTATCACTCCGCTCGGGTGGGATCCTATGAGCGGCCATCCGATCCCGTGCCGACACCACGTAGCGGTGGTCTCCGGGTTGCGGAAGCATTTCGTCTTGTCTGGGGTGAGAGCGAGGGCCTGGCGCAGCCGCCGGGAATCCGCTGAGGGTGAGCTTCAGTTTGCAGATGACAGACGCGCTCTCGAAGGACACGACTCCCGGTCGTCACGCGAACAACTTGACGAAGAGGCGATCGGCGAAGTGCGACAAGACTAGAGGTACGTCCTAGGTCTCGCTACGCCGGCTGCCGCTCGGTGCTACCTCGCCTTGGTGACTGTCCTCGTCTTCGTGACTGTCCTGGTGGCCTGTGTCGTCTTGATGAGCGGCAGCGTTTGGTAGTAGGTTCGGTAGACGGTGGTTGGTGGCGTGCCGGGCTTGGTGATGATGATCTTTCCGATGAGCGGAAGCGTCTGGTAGAAGGTCTTGTAGCGCGTGCGGCGGGGTTTGCCGGGTTGGACGGTGATGATCGTGGTCGCTCCCGCCCGTGGGATTGCGGTGTTGGTGCCTTGGACGGTGCTTTTGATTGTGATGGTCTGTGGGGGCGTGGGTGTGTCGCCGCCATTGATGTCGCCGGTCTGGGTGGTGAGGCCGGTGAGTAGGCCGATTGTGGCGCACACGATGCAGGTGATGGTGATGGTTACGGGGCGCATGGTCGATCTCATCCGCTCCCACCCCTAGCGGTGGTGTGCGAGTGGCAAGACACGCTGGCGTTGTCTGACTTCATCTGGTGTTCGTCCACCGATCGCGTGCGTAGCGGTAATGGGCTGGTAGCGAAGCACCCTCCTTGGTGGAGTCCGAGCCTACATGGTGTGGGGCAGCGCAGGTCAGCAGGTTCCCCTAAGGCGTGGTTACTGTCCTGACCACGGTCACGGGATTGTCGTGCGCGGTGACGGTCTGTGGCGGCGTGGTCACTGTCCTGACCACGGTCACTGGATGGTCGTGGACGGTGCTCGTCTGTGGCGCCCCGAATCGTGGATGGCAAATCCTGAGAGCAGGCCGATCGCCGCGCAGATGATGCACGTGATCGTGATCGCAAGGGGTGTCATCGGATGACGGCTCACGGAGACTGATGCTACTCCGATCATCGGAATAGTCAAGCACCAGGGGTTGACCGGCCAGAGGCACCGTCATCCGCCCGAACTCGATGCTCGATCACGCCCCAAAGTCTTCCGTGATGTCTGCGATTTGACTATTCCGATGATCGGAGTAGTATGCCGCTATGAATCGTGTCGGGGGAGACAGGCTGAGGGGGAACTTGGATCTGCTGGTGCTGGCCGTTTTGCGAGACGGCCCGGGGCACGGGTACGACGTCGGCCAGCGCTTGCAGCAGAAGAGCAGCGGCGCGTTTGACCTTCATCAGGGCTCGTTGTATCCGTCGCTGTATCGGTTGGAGCAGGCCAAGCTGCTTGCCAGCCGGTGGGAGAAAGGCGACGGCGGGCCGCGGCGACGTGTGTATCGGCTCACCGCGAAGGGAGAGCGGGCGCTTGGGGGCGAGCGTCAGGAGTGGCGCGCCATGGTCGACGCCGTCACTGCCGTGATCGGGCCAGAGACAGCGTGACCCGTTCCGCGGATCCCTGCTGCCCCGTGTGCCAGCGGCCCCTCCAAAGCGGCGAGCAGGAAGGCGTATGGGTGTGCTCGGGGTGCTCCAACGTACCCGAGACGATTGACGGGTACATCGAGCGACTCAGCGAAGCGCTGCGCGGCTCGATCATCACGCGCCAGCGTGTCGTCGAGGAGGTTCGCCTCCACCTTGACAGCCTCGCAGCAGATGATGCTGGCGGCCCCACAGACCGAGCAGACGCCGAGCGGCGGGCAACACAGCAGATGGGAAGCCCCGAGCAGCTCGCCGCCGAGATCCCCCATCGTCGCCTGAACTCACAGATTGTGATCCTGATGATGATCCTCTGCGGCATAGCCGGATTCGTCTACTCGACCCAACAGCCGAAGCTGTACTCCTCCACCTCCGCCGTGATCCACACCCCGCCATCTGGCGCGGGTTCCGGCCTTTCGTCGGCAGCTCGTACCTGGGGGCCGTATCAGACCGGGGTCGCAGACTCAGCCGCGTATGCAAAGCAGGTACTCAAACTCGTCAGGACAATCCACAACCAGTTCCCCGCGAGGTACACACCCAGGCAACTCCTCGCTGAGACCACGATCACGCCGACAGCGAGTGGGACGGGGATTCAGTTCACAACGTCTGACCCCAACGCCCGCCATGCCGAGCTAATCGCCGACGGATTCGCGCAACTGTCTCCCTACTACCTCCGCGACCACGACCCACTATCAAAGGTGCACCAACTCAAACACACCTTCGCGTTGCTGACGGCAATGAGCCAAGTTTATCCCGCAAGTTCCCCCCGGTGGGCACAGCTCCAGCTCCGGCGAACCAGGGTCTACCACGCTCTGGACGCGGCGTTCAGAGTCCAACCCCCAGATCGAGACAGGCACAATGATCCATCGTGCCACGTCGCCAACCCAGAGCCAGCCTCGGCCAATCCAAGCCATCGCCCTGGGCGCACTCATCGGACTCGCGATCGGAGCACTCTTGGCAGTCATGCTGTACCTCTGGGACTCGCAGACACCCGCCCGGCCACGCGCCGTGACGGGCTAAGGTCGGTGCGTCGCCCTCGGTGTTGGTTGCCAGTGTTTCTACTTGCGTTGGGCGTGCTTGCGGCCGGGTGGCGAGTCGAGCGGTTCCAATACTTCCACTAATCCGAACCCGTCGACCGACGTGCCGCCTGGCACTCCAGGATCAACCACCCCGGTCACGGCAGCACTCACCCGCCCCGAGATTCAAGAATGCCTCTCCAACGCTGGCGGAACGGTGACGGAAGACACCACACCGACCTACCCGGGGGCGAAAGGGAACCTTGAGGTCACTTTCGCCGGAACCAAGTACGAGATCATCCTCAACACCGACGGCTCCGAGGCCGCATCCATCCGGTCAGAGATCGTTGGCGCGTCCTCAGCGTTCCTGCCAAAGGCAAAAGCCGAGAAGTTGATCCACCAGGATCAAAACGTCGTCTACTACACCGAGAATCGGTACCTGCCGACCACCACCAGCAAGGCGGCGTTCAAGCACTGCCTACCCTGAACGCTCCTTGTCGGAGCCCCGATCACGCTCAATCACGTCAGCTCACTTCGCGTCTCGGTTGAGAACATGATCACCCTGTAACCGAACGGGGAGTCGTCGAGAGACGTTTGTGGGAGAGCCGGTTTGTGGCGCGCTAGGGGTCTGGGCATGGGCTCGCAGCGACCGGCGCAAATGGTTTCCCACATCGTGGTGGGCGACACGTTGGCGGACATCGACACGCGAGTTTCGCCGAGGTGGCGGAGTGAGCGGCGCCGCTCAGGTGTCCGGCGGGAGCGCGGCGATCGTCGTCCTCAGCCTTGGCAGTGCGATCGTGAGGCCGGCTGCCGTGAGCCACGTCGCCAGCGCGATCGGGCCGCCTGCGACTAGCCCCAAGAGGGCCGCCGCGAACGTTCCCAACGGGACGACCGCGACGAACCGATCAGGGCCGCTACCAGTGGACAGTACGACACCGGCCAATGTGAGCAGACCGACCTCCAGCACCAAAAGACCGAGGACGAAGCCGTACACGAACCCGTCAATCCGCAACCCGTCCTCGAAAAGGTTTGCAACACTCGACAGGGCGGCACCTCCCGCCGTGATGAGCGAGACGCGAAACGCCGTCTGTCCGCCCGCGAGGCGGGCGACCTGCGGGATCGCGATCGCAAGCAGCAACAGCATCCCGCTGAACACCAACGCATGAGGCCAGTCTCGCGCGGCGGGATCCGTCCACACCCACCAGAACATCCAGGCGACACCCACAGCGGTGAACAGCGCGACCCTCGACACCAGCAGCACCAGGTGATCCCGTCCTCGCACGAGTGGCCTCCGGTTCAGCGCCGCGTGGGTACAGCCAAGGGGCCACCATCTCACCTCTAACCGCTGGTCGCAACAGATACTTGCCACTATTGCTGTCGAGTGTCCGCAGTCGCCTAGGGGGCACTGCTCCCGCGCGGTTGCTTCGGGGCCGAGGCGAGTCGTGACACGTTGGTGACACGGAAGCAGCGCGAGCACCCGCGATCGCCGGTGAACGCGGTGCCTCTCTTTTGGCTTACACAGCCGCATAGGGACGATCCGTGATCTGACAAGAACGCCCGCGAAACGCCCGAATATGGATCGCACCCAGGAGGTCAGCGGTTCGAATCCGCTTAGCTCCATAGTGCTGGTTAACCGGGCAATTCTGGACGTCAGCGGCTGGCTCGAGCGGTTTCGGGCGTCTGGCCGGTCCAGGAGTGAAACGCGCGGTAGAACGAGCTGGGTGTGTCGTAGCCGAGCAGGAAGGAGATCTGCCCAACGCTCATACCGCCGCTCCGAAGGTAGTGGCGGGCCAGCGACTCGCGGGTTTCGTTGAGCGTGGCTTGGTAGTTGGTTCCTTCCTCGTGCAGGCGGCGTTGCAGGGTACGGGTGCTGACTGCCAGC
Source organism: uncultured Actinomycetes bacterium (assembly GCA_963727235.1). GTDB lineage: Bacteria > Actinomycetota > Thermoleophilia > Gaiellales > JAICJC01 > CAVPTL01. The sequence continues at coordinate 112,329 of CAVSFZ010000014.1, read as the reverse complement.
GAGCGGGCGACGTCGCTCATTGAAGACGCGCCGGTGGGGAGCAGTTCGACCAGCGCGGCCTGCACGCGATCGGTGGTTGAAGATTCGCGTTCGAGTTGGCCGAGGCGGCGGCGTAACTCGGGCTCGAAGTACGTCCACATCTCGGCGTTGGCCGTGAGAAAGGGGCGAGTGGCGTCTGGGTCGCTGAACACGATCGTCTGGCGGGAGCCCGCTTCGATGTCGCACCCGAGGAACTTCCGAAGGTCCGGGTTGTTGGCTTGCGGCTTTGGGCTGGTCGCGCGAAGGGGTTTCACGTCAGCCCGGGTTCCGATGCGGGTGAGAGCAACCCAAAAGACAAGCTCGGAGTTCACGAGCACTTCGGGAGGGTCTGCTTGCGACCGCCAATCGAAGCGCAGCAGCGTCTCGGCGTGTTCCCCGGCGGAGACCGCGAGTCTCATCGGTCCGATCAGCGTCTTGTAGGCGGCGATGCGCCGCGCGGCGACCTGGAGGTTGGGACTACACAGCGCGGCAAAGATCGGCGGACTGAAGTGCTCGACGGAGATCGCCTCGCCGATCCGGATCGGCAGGTTGGGGTCGCCGCTCTCGTCGCCGAGCGCCTGCCATAGCGCGTAGTAATCGGCTGTGGTCAGCTTGACCTGGTCGCGAGCGAACAGGTCGCCGGGCAGGGCCGCACGGCGCAGCACGTTCGCTACTGAGATACCGAGATCGGTGAGCAGAAGGTTCAGACCCGGCTCGAGCAGGTACCGTCCGGTGCTGTCCATGCCGTTTGCGTCCTCGCGCCCGCCCGCCTGGAACCGGCGACGAATCATGACGGCATGCCGACGGCTCGGCGAATGAACGCGTCGAACGCACGGTCGGGCAGGACGCCATGCAGCAAGATCATCGGCTTTGCGCCGTACCCGACGGCATAGCGGGTCTTGGGTCGTCGCGCCGTGACGGCCTTGCCGATGGTCTTGGCGATCAGCTCTGGTGGCGATGAGCGGCGGGCGGTGGACTCCGAGGTGAGCGACGCGGCCACGGCGTTGCCTTGTGCCGCATACGGGCCTGTACCTGACACTGCGCGCACCTTCTCGGCGGCGATGCCAGGCCACTCCGTCCTGATGCCGCCCGGCTCGATCACGACCACGTCGATACCGAACGGCTTGACCTCCATGCGCAAGCAGTCGCTCAGCGCTTCCAGTGCGTGCTTGGTGGCGTGATACCAGCCGCCGAGCGGGGTGTAGATCTTCCCGCCCATCGATGTGATGTTGACGATTGTTCCGCCCTGTTGCTGGCGCATCTGAGGGAGTACGAGTTGGGTCAGCCTGGCGGCGCCGAACAGATTGACCTCAAACTGGTTGCGAGCCTCGTTGAGGGGCACGTCTTCCAGCGCGCCGTAGGAGCCGTAGCCGGCGGCGTTGACCAGGACGTCGATGCGGCCCGCCTCCGCAACGATCTGCTTGACGCCGGACTCCATCGACTCGTCGTCGGTGACGTCCATCGCCAGCGGGCGAATGCCCGACTCGGTGAGATGCTTCATCCGCTCCACCCGCCGCGCGGCGGCATATGTCGTGTATCCGAGCTCCTGAAGGTTCAGTGCGGTGGCCTCGCCGATACCCGACGAGCCACCCGTCACAAGGGCGACCTTTGTAGCCATGGTTGATCTTCTCCTCTCGAGAACCGGCGCGACTGCCGCGGGCTCCCTTCACGGGGATTTCTTGTACGGCCTCGAGAGTAGATCGTCTACGAGCGATTGTCACTCGCAGAAGGCGCCAATCCTGTCGCGGTTGATGCCAACGTGTTGAGGAGGCAAGACACCAGCCGGCGTCCGACGCGTGCGGTGTGCTCAGGCTTGGAGATCCCGCGCGCGCAGCACGCGGGAGGGGCCAGCACAGCAGCGGTTCGAATCCGCTTAGCTCCTCCGCCCGGTTCGACGTGGCCGCTCCGGAAGCGACTGCGACGTACGGGTGAGAGGGTTACTGAGGGCGGGAGGGGCGACGCGGGCTGGCGACGGCGGGGCGCACCGTTCCGTCTGCGGACCGATGCGGGCGGCCGTAGAACCCCGAAGCAGTTTCAGTGCGTTTGCGGATGCTCTGCTTGCGGGCCGGTGATGAAGTGGCGATGTGGCTGACGAAAGAATCACTACCCGATCGGAGGCGGGCGGATGATGAGAGTGTTGGTCGTGTACGCGCACCCGAACCCCCGCTCGTTTTGCCACGCCGTGGTCGAGCGGGTTACCACCGGCCTGCAGGATGGCGGGCACTGCTACGAGCTGATCGACCTGCATCGGAACAGGTTCGACCCGGTCTTTCGCAACCGCGACTACAACCAGTTCATGCACGTGTCGCTTCCCGACGAACTGGTCGAGCAACCGAATTTCAAGGAGGCACTCCTGGCTCGCGCCGGTGGCCCCGTCAAGCGCGCCGTCGTAAAGCGGTGGATGCGAGGCAAGACCAACCGTCAGGTGGTGGAGGCGCTCGGCAAGCGAACGCCCCGGGACGTCCGCCGCCACCAGGAGAAGGTCGCCCGCGCCGAGGGCCTCATCTTCGTCGCGCCGATCTACTGGATGGGCCTTCCGGCGATCCTGAAGGGGTGGTTTGAGCGGGTGTTCGCCTACGGATTTGCCTACACGCTTGACCGTGACGGCTGGAATGGGCATCTCGAAGGTCGTGTGCCGTTGCTCACCCAGCAGAAGGGTCTGCTGATCACGCCGACCTTCTTCATGCAGGAGGAGTACGAGAAGGGCTGGCAGCATGCCGTTGATACCATCGCCTGTGACTGGGGGCTCCGGATGGCGGGCGTCAAGGACACCCACCACGTCTACTTCTACGCCGTCAACGCCGTCGACGAGGAGACCCGACTTGGATACCTCCACACGGCCTATCAGCTCGGCAAGGACTTCGCGGTCAGCCGAGACGGGACGGTGCCGGCCACCGTCGGCAAGGTCGCGTGAAGAAGCTTCTTGTCATCGGCGGTACACTCGCCGGTGTCACGCTGGTCGCACGGCGGCTCGCCCCTCGGATAGGCAGCTTCGACATGGCCGCGTGCATCGAGGCGATGCCCGACACGGCGCCACCGAAGTGGATGTTCACCAACATCGGAGCCATCCGCCAGAACACCGAGCGCATCCTCGAGATCCTTGACGCGGCGCCCGCGTCTGTCGAGGACGCTCCGCGTTCGGCCGATGCGGGAGCCGGCAGCGATGCCTGACGTCTCAGCGCCTGTCAAGGCTGCCGGCACGACCGCGGTCGACGGTGGGCCTCGTGAGCGAGCCGTGCGGCTCGTCGAATGGCTCGACCCGATCGAGGACTACAACTTCCGCCACTTCCGCATGCGCCACATGCTGGCCGAGCTCCTTCGCACCGGCCTGACGCCAGGCAGTGAGGCGCCGGACTTCGCGCTGATGTCCACAGCCGATACCCGCCTGCGGCTGAGCAACCTGCGCGGCAAGCCTGTCCTGCTTCACTTCATCAGCTACACCTGCCCAGTGACACGCGGCGCCGCTACCACGATGACTGAGCTCCACCGCCTCTACGGCGACCGCGTCCAGTTCGTCGAGGTGCTGATCCGCCAGGCGCACCCCGGCGAGCGACACAGCCCCTACCAGTCCGACGAACAGAAGTTCGAGGACGCCCGCGCCTACGCCGTCGAGGAATGCGTCTCCTGGCCGGTGGTCGTCGACGATCTGACCGGCAGCGTCCAAACCGCATACGGCGGATTGGCAGCCGCCGTCTACCTCCTCGACAACCACGGCATCGTCTCCTTCTGCGGCACGTGGGGACAGGCTCCAGCGCTGCGCGAAGCAATCGACGAACTCCTCGCGCGCGGCGGTGCCGGCGCCCCGGCAGGCAAGGGCACTGATCGCCGCCCACACCTCGCAGCCGCCATCGTCGCAGGCCAGCGCGGCCCGCTGAGCGGCGGACGTCAATCTCTGATCGATCTCGAACTCGGCTTCCCCGGAGCAAACCTCCTCATGATCCTTGGCCGCCTCGCCCGGCCGGCACTGTCACCGCTCGCACTTCGTACTACGCCACTGCCAACCAAAGCTCGGGTCGCCATCGCCGCCGGCGTGGTTGGTGCGGTCGTGGCGGGGGTCGACTGGAGGCATCGCAGCGTCAGCAAACGGGCCTGAGTGATGATCAAGGATGTCACGCTGTCGGCTCGGTAAATTCCCTGATTCTGGCTTGCCCCGCCGATGCGAAGCTGCACGGAATCCGAGCGTCAGAGGAGGCCGACATGGCCGGCAACAAGGCGCGGCTACCACCGCGGTGGTTTATCAAGACCTTCTGGTATCTCCATCGACGGATCGTCCGCGCAAGCCGGGGCCGTAAAGGGCTGTGGCGGCCGCGTCCCGGCAAGTGGGGCGCGTTGCGACTGACCACCACGGGCCGGCGGAGCGGCGAACCGCGCAGCGTGATCCTCGGCTACTACGAGGACGGGCCGAACCTGGTCACGATGGCGATAAATGGCTGGGGTGCGGCCGAGCCGGCCTGGTGGCTGAACCTGCAAGCTGATCCACGGGCGCTCGTCGAACTCGCCGGTGGGATCCAGTGCGAAATGCTGGCCAGATCCGCAGTCGGCAACGAGCGTGAGCGACTGTGGCAACGGTGGCGCGACCTGGACAAGACCCTCGACAGCTACGCCGCACGACGCCCGGCCGAAACGGCGGTCGTCGTCTTTGAGCCGCGCGCAGAGCACCACCCCGCCGGCTCCCAGAGCTAGCATCCCGACTTCCTCGCTCGAGGAGACTCCCGCCGCTAACGAGGCCGTCGAGCCGGCCGTCGGCAAAGTCCTGATCGACGTCGCCTAACGCTAGCGACCCCAGCCGAACCGTCCCCCACCGACGATGGATTCACCCCTGTCGTCGCGCAGCAGTCAGCGGGCGGTCACCCCGACCGACGATCCAACTGAAGATCGGTTCGTCGTCGAGCGCGTGTCCGCGATCAGGTATGACATGAAGATCGGAGTCGGTGATCTGCGAGGCAAGGTAGCGCGCATGCCCCACAGGCACGAGCACGTCCACCTCGCCGGCCCAGACTGCGACCGGCGAGGCGATCGCACTCAGCTCGAATCCCCAAGGCGCAACGAACGCGAGGCCGTCATCGATCCATCCGTCTCCCGAGACCGCGAGCGCCTCGGTGAGTGCTCGCGCAAGCAGCCCCCGGGCTTCAGGTGTGCCGTAGTACGCCTCCCGATCCGGGTCGGGGAGACCGTCGCCCCACTCATCCATCACCGCGATGCCGGCGGAACGCGTCTCCGCCACGAACTCGTCCACATACGCCCGCATGGCCTCACGGCCGCGCAGAGCGACTTCGAACTCCGCGACGCTCAACTCGTGGAGACCCTCGTAGAAGTCAAGGCCCGAGGCGCCGTATGGGCCGATCCCGACCACGCATGCCGTGCGGGTGACACGATCGGCGAGCAACGCCGCGCACGCGAGCGCGTGCGGACCGCCACCGGAGACGCCGTACACGCCGAACTCGTCGATGCCGAGCGCGTCCACGACGGCAGCAGTGTCCGCCGCGGCCGCGGCGACGTCGCGTCCTGGAAGCGGCGTCGACCGGCCGTACCCCGCCCGATCGAACATGACCAGGTCGATATCGAGTTGCTCCAGCATCGCGACCGATCCGGGGACGTCGAGCCGGCATGTGGGTGTGCCGTGGTGGGCAATTACCGGGGTGCCGCCGGCGGGCCCGAACCGCGCCACGGCAATCGTGCGTCCGTCGGCCAGGCCGATTCGGATGTCATCGCGCGGCTCCGGGAGAGTCGTCGTCACTCCTCACCGCCGAGGCGTCCAGGGGAGTCGAGTGACACGAGCACGTCGTCTCCATCCCGCTGTACCGCGTAGCGCCGGACCCGCATGTTCCCGTCGACCGGGCACTCGCCGGTGGCGATCTCGAAGTCCCACTTGTGCCAGGGACAGCGGATCAACGCACCCTCCTCACCCAGCTCGAGGGTGCCGTTGGCCGTTACCTGGATGTCGGTCACAACCTCGCCGGCGGAACACAGTGGTGCGCCTCGATGGGGGCAGCGGTCTGCCAGCGCGTGGAACTCGCCTCCGACCTGGATTACCCCGATGCGGTGGTGGCGGATCTGGACGAGCCGGATCTGCCCCGGTGCGGGCAGGTCATTCGCGGCGACTCGCACCTCGCGCGGCTCGTCGCCGCTCATGCGGCAACCGGGGCCGAGAGTCGAAACAGCTTGGCGGCGTTCTCGAACGCCACCGCGTTGCGCACGTGCTCGGGCAGGAACCTGAGCGTGTGGGCCGGCTCGTCGAAGTCCCAGTGGGGATAGTCACTTGCAAACATCATCGTTTCCGCCGGCCGGAGGTTCTTGATCACAGGCCACAGCGCCTCGTCGTCCGCCGGCGTCTCCAGCGGCTGGGTGGTGAATCGCACCGACTCCCAGACGTACTCCGATGGCAGCTTGCGGCAGTACGGCACCTCGGTTCGACAGGCTTTCCAGTCGGTATCGAGCCGCCACAGGTAGCCGATAAACGGCACGATGCCCCCCTCGATCATGACCATCGCCGATCCGGGGAACCGTTCGAACACGCCCGACAGGAGCACCGACGTGAAGTGGCCGTACATCCCCGAGCCGCACAACACGTGGTACTCGGTGTAGGTGTCGGGATGCCCGGCTGAGGTCACCGGAGGGCTGATTCCCACACCGTCGAAGTGGGTGTGGACGGCGACCGGGTAGCCGCACTCCGACGCTGCCCGCCAAATCGGGTCATAGATCACGTTGCCGTACGGTACTCGCGCACCGCCGGGGAGAAAGACGCCGACGAAGCGATCGTCCCCGGCGTGACGGCGGATCTCAGCGGCTGCGGCCTCGGGATTCTGCGCGGCGACGACGATCAGCCCCCGCAGCCGCGCGTCTTCCTGCAGCCAGTGCTCCAACAGCCAGTCGTTGTATGCGGTGGCCAGCTTGGCCCCCAAAATCCCGTTGGGGATGATCGAGAACGCCGCGGCCTCATCGGCGGTGAGAATGCCGTATGTGACGTCATAGGGATCGAGCAGCAGCCGTCGTACGGTGTCGAGCGTCTGACCGGGAATCTGCTTGCCCTGAGCGACCACGGCAGGGTCGTAGGCATCCTTGCGCAGCCAGCCGGATGGGTGGTACCACGGATAGCTCGGCATGCCGAGACCGTTTGTACCAGAGTGCTGGACGAGCTCTCGGGTCGGCCCGTCGAGGTACGGGAGCAGGTCGAGCAGGCTGTCGTACCCCACGTGGACGTCACAGTCGATCAGCATCGTTGGCCCCCTTGCGATTGCCGTTCATTGGTTCAACTCCAGGGCCGCCTCGAGCTCGGACGCAGCTTCGAGGACGAGCGGTGCGACCTCGGGCAGGCTGGCGGTGGTCAGCCGGACGTCGGGGCCGGTGATTGCGATGAAGGCCACCGGCCGGCCATGGGTGTCATGAGCGGCGGCCGAGATCCCGTTGACCCCGACCTCGTAGTCGCCGATCGAGGCGGCCACTCCCGTGTGGCGTACCTCCTCGATCTCCGCGCGCACATCTGCCGGGTCGACCAATGTGAGGGGTGTGCGAGGAGTGATGGGGTGGCGGAGGAAGAGCTCGAGTTCGTGGTCGTCGAGCGATGCCAGGATCAGCTTCCCCACCGATGTGCAACTGAGCGGTAGCCGAGCACCGATCCAGCGCACGGACAGCGAGTACGCTCCGTCGACCTGGTCGAGGATCTCGTATCCCCCGCCATCCACCACAGCCACCGCGGCGGTCGCGTCGACCTGCGAGCAGAGGCGTTCCAGGATCGGTCGCGCGCGCCGGGCGACCGAATCCCAGCGAGTCGCCGCAGCCATCCCGAAGAGCCCGATGCCGACCTGATAGCGATTGGTCTCGTCCCGCTCAACGAGGCGGCTCTGCTCCAGCGTGGCCAGCAACCGCCATGCCGTGCTGCGGTTGATCTCGGCCCGATCTGCGACCTCCACGCTGGTCAGCGGTTGAGGGCTGCGGGCGATCACCTCGAGCAACCGGATTCCGCGATCCAGCGACTGGATTGGTGGAGGTGAGTTCGGCTGGGGGTGCTGAGCCATCTGACTAGGCGCTCTCGAAGGCCTGAACCGCAGGCAGCCCGTCTGGACGGATGGCCATCGTGACAGACGTGTCCGCGGCCCAGATCGTGGCCGGCCAGGCGAGCCACACGGAGTTGGCGTTTTCGTCCCAGATCCGCTGCATCTCGATGTAGAGCTCGGTGCGCTTGGCATCGTCGAGCTCGGCTGCAGCCTGGTCGTTGAGCTCGTCGAACTGCTTGCTGCTCCAGCTCATCCAGTTGTATCCACCGGGTCCGATCTGGGCGGTGGTGAACCACTGCATCGACCAAAATGGGTCCGGAAACGACGCAAAGTCGAGGCCGAACAGCTGGAGTTTCTTGAGGGCCTCGGCGTTGGGAGCGTAAAACGTTGCGGCGTCCTGGACGTCGATCGACACCTTGATGCCGATGTCCGCGAGATTCGCCTGCACCAGTTCGGCGATGGTTTTGAAGTAGCTCGGCGAGTTGGACACGACCAGCGACAGATCGAGGCTGGAGACGCCGGCTGACTGCATCAGCGCCTTCGCGGCAGTGACGTCGCGTCGGTACGCTGGGGCGTCCTTCCAGTAGCCGATGCCCATCGTCGGCGGCAGCACCGCGGTTGCTCGGGGAGAGGCGCCGTCGTACGCCACCTCGATGATTGCCGGCACGTCGATGGCCAGCCTGATCGCTTTGCGCACGTTGATGTCGGAAAGCGAGGGGTTGGTGACATTCATGCCGATCCAGTCGTAGCTGAGCGATGTGAACTTGGCTACGTTCAGCGAGTCGTCTGCGCTGAGCCGCTTCAGCTGCGAGCCCTCGATCAGTGCAGCATCCAGATCGCCGCTGCGCAGCCCGGCGTCGACGAACGTCGGATCGGCGTTGGCGGTGATCGTGATCTTGTCGTAGCCCGCGGAGCCCTTGGCTGCACCGCTCCACTTCGCGAACTTCGTCAACACCACCTGGCGGTTGGGTGTAAACGACTGCACCTGGTACGGCCCGGACCCGATCGGGTGGGCGCCGAACTGCTTGCCACGCTCCAGCACCGCCTTCTTGGACACGATCAGGCCCGACAGGGTGGGAAGGGTGGTGTGCATCAGTGGAGCGAACACGTTGTTCAGCACGATCCTGCCCTCGTACTTACTCGCGATCTGCACTTCCTTGAGCTGAGGCGCCCAGTCGGCCACGTAGGCCGTCTGGAGCACCGGCTTGGTCATCCCCGCAATGCGTTCGAACGAGAACTTGACATCGTCAGTCGTGAGCTCACCGTAGCCACCCTGAAACTGCACGCCCTTCTTAAGCACGAAGTGAAAGCTCTTGCCGTCGGCCGACGGCTCGAACACCTCAGCCAGCTGTTTGACGACGTCGTACGTGCCCGGCCTGTAGGTGATCAGCCCCTCGTACACGGCACCGTCCACCATCAGGTCGGTGTAGTACTGAGCAAAGGCCGGATCGAAGCTCGTCGGGGTGTCGGCGCCGATCGTGATCGCGCCGCCCCCGGTCGATCCGTCTGACGTCAGCGAGGTGCCGCCGCCGCACGCTGCGAGTAGGCTCGAGGAGCCGGTCAGCAGTGCGCCGAGGGCGGCGCCGCGCAGAACGAACTCGCGTCGATCGATCCCTGCAGGCCCTGGGACAGACGAGCGCTCAACATCGCTTCGCTCCATCTCACACCTCTCTGGTTCGCATCGTGCAAAGAGATTTGCAGTATGTCATACTCCACCGGCCACGGAATTGCCAGAGATGGGAGCGGAACGCGTGTACTTCCCGCAGGATGAGTACGAGGCTCGCTGGGCCGGCGTGTACTCAGAGATGCAGAGCCGCGGCTATGACACCGCAGTTCTCTGGCAGCGCACGGGCGGGGGCTATGACCGTGCCGGTAACGTCTGGTACCTGGCCAACTACGCCTCGCACAACATCGGCCAGGAGCAGTCGGGATTCGGGGTTGGCCAGGCATTCGCGGCACTGGTCCTGCACGCCGGGAACGAGCCTGAACTGCACGTCCTCCGAGCCGACTACTCGGAGTTCGAGTCGATCGAACGCCGCCACATCGCGATCGAGAAGATCGTGAGCCACCCCGACAACCTGGCCGTCGGATTGGCTGCGGACCTCACCCAGCGCGGTATCGAAGGCCCGGTGGCGTATGTCGGCGACGACTTCCTTCCCGCCGAGATGTATCGGCCGCTGTTGGCCGGCTCGCCGGGCATCGAGTGGGTGCCGGAGGAGGATCTGATGTACCGGCTCCAGAGCCGTGCGAGCGCACGCGAACAGGAGCTCTACCGCGAGATCGGTGACATCTCCTCGCGGGCGCTGACGGCGTTCGTGAACGGGTTGGTGCGCGGCCATCGCCAGTGCGACGCCGCCGCCGACGCCGGCAAGATCATCATCGCGGCAGGCGGCGGGGTTCAGCGACTTGGGTGCCACACGGGGCCCCGTGGTGACCACGCCGCATGGGACTACCCCCTATACGGCTACTCACGCGACGCCGCCGATCCGGGCGAGTTCGTCCGGGCCTGGGTGGTGGGGCCGGTGCTGGAGGGCTACTGGATCGATCCCGGGCGCACGTCGGTTTGCGGACTCGATCCCGACGCGGCGCAGCGCGCGCTGATCGAAGAGGCGGTCACCACCGTCAACCGCATCACCGCGGAGGTCAGGCCCGGCCGCACCCCACGCGAGGTGGGGGCGATCATCGATGCCACCACCGATCGCAGCGACCTTGGCATTTACGGCCACGGCCTTTCGACGTTCTGGCTCGGCCCGCTGATTCCGGCGAAACCATTCGAGCCCGAGTCAGGTGACACCCTGTTCGATGCTGACCAGCCGTTTCACGAGGGGCAGATCTTCACCTCCGAGACGTTCATAAGCGAGCCCGGCGTCGGCACCGCCGGCTTCGAGGACATCTTCATCGTGCGCGAAGGCGGCAATGAGCTTCTGACCACAACCCCCCAAGTGTTCTGGTAGCGAGGAGACTGCAAATGCCCACCATCAAAACCGACGACACCGTCACCCACTACGCCCAATCCGGTGAAGGACCCGACATCGTCTGGATCTGCGGCGGGGGTGGAGTTCCGGAGCGCACCTGGATTCAGTACCAGCTTCCGTCCTTCGCCGACTTCCGCAGCACCGTTTATCACAACCGGGGCGTCGGTCAGACGGAATGCTCGCAGGATCTGCCGTGGACGATGGAGGACTTCGCCCGGGACGCAGCGAGCCTGATCGAACAGGTGTGCGAGCCTCCGGTGATTGTGGTTGGCAAGTCGATGGGCGCCCTGACCGCGACCCAGCTCGCGCTCGACCGTCCCGACCTGGTGCGGCTCGCGATTCCGATGGGCACGCTCGGCAAGAGCACGGGCTGGGTGCACGACTACATGCGTGCCGAGATCGACTATCGCAAGCAGGGCGGCTCACTTACCGGCCTCATGGGTGTGTGCCACTATGCCGCGATGCTGCATCCAGCCGACGAATTGGGCGATGAGGAGACCTGGGAGGTGCTGAAGGCGTCGTACTCGAATTTCGAGGGCGACAACGAGAAGTCGCTGATCGGCCAGTGGGACGCCTGCGACACGTTCGACGTGATCGATCGGCTGCCGCACTGCACCGTGCCGTTGCACGTGGTCGGCTTCGCCGAGGACGTGCAGGCGCCGCCTCAGTACGGCCAGCGGGTCGCCGACCTCGCCCCGAGCGGTGTGTTCCACCTGCTCGAGGGCCACGGCCACTGCTCGCTCTGGTCGCCGATGCGGGCCGACGAGGCGAACGCCACCATCCGCGGGATCATCGACTCGCTTCCGGGCTGACCCCGTGGGCCGGTACCTGCTCCGCCGGTTGGTGGTCGCGGCTCTGACGGTCGTCGTTGTGATGGCGGCGCTCGCATTGCTCAGTGCGTCCACCCCGGGAGAGCCGGCGCGGGCCATGCTCGGTCCGCGGGCCACGCCCCAGCTGATCGCTCAGGTGCGCGTCGCCATGCACCTGAACGACTCGGTTCCCGAGCAGGTGTGGATCTTCATGCGCGATGCGGCCCAGGGCGACCTCGGGACCGACTACATCAACGGCATTCCCGTCTGGGACCTCGTGCGCGACTCCCTGATCAGCACGGCGGTGCTGGCGCTCACAAGCCTTGGCCTTGCGATCGCACTGGGAGTTCCACTCGGGGTGTTGGCCGCGGCGCGGCCGGGGAGCGTCCTCGACCGGGTGCTGGGCTTCTTTTCGGTGTCACTGGTGTCCGTTCCGCCGTTCGTGGTGGCGCTGCTGTTCGTCCTGCTGTTTTCGGTTCGGCTTGGCTGGCTGCCCTCCAGCGGAGACGGCAGTGCAAGTGACCCCGTGGGGTACCTCGAGCATCTGCTGATGCCGGCGATCGCGCTGGCGGCCGGGTGGGTGGGGTATCTGGCGCGGCTGGTCCGGGCGAGCATGCTCGAGGAACTCGCGGCGCCGTACATCCGCACGGCCAGGGCTTTTGGGCTGAAGGATCGCCTGATCCTGTACCGATACGCGCTGCGAAACGCCTTGATCCCCGTGGTGGCCGTGCTCGGCATCGCCCTCGGCACCCTCTTCGGAGGGGCGGTGATCGTCGAGTTCATCTTCAACCGTCCGGGCCTCGGGCGGCTGATGCTGGAGGCCATCGACCAGCGTGACTACATCGTCGTGCGCGGAGGCGCGTTTGTGATCGCGCTGCTCTTCATTCTCTCGAACCTGCTCGCCGACCTGGCATACCGGTTCCTGGATCCGCGCATCGACCTCACCGGGTCGGGTTCGCGATGAGCGTGGCCATGGGCCGAGCCGCCCCGGTCGCGGCGACTCCGAGCAAGCGGGGACGCCGAGTGCGGGAGGTAGCGCGCAGGCCGGCCGGAATGCTCGGGATCGTCGTTACGCTGGTGGTGATCATCGCTGTGCTGTTCGCGCCGCTGATCACACCGTACTCACCCAATGCGCAAGACATCGCCCACCGCTTCGCCGGCCCCTCGAGCTCCCACCTGCTCGGCACCGATGACCTCGGCCGGGATCTGCTCTCGCGTCTGATCTATGGGTGCCGGGTCGCCTTCTCGATCGCGCTGCCGGCGGTGGGAATCGCGCTTGTCCTCGGGCTCGTCTTGGGCGTGGTCGCCGGGTGGTTCGGCCGGCTGCTCGACTCGACTCTGATCATCGTCACCGACGCCCTACTCGCATTCCCGGCGGTCGTGCTCGCGCTTGCCGTGATCGCCCTGTACGGCCCATCCACTCGCAACACGATCATCCTGGTCGGCCTCGCCTTTGTCCCCAACTATTTCCGTGTCACCCGCGCGTTGGTGTTGGCGGCCCGCAGCGATGTGTACGTGGACGCCGAGCGGGCCTTGGGGGCCCGCACCTCCCGGATCTTGGGGGTGCACGTGCTGCCGAATGTCCTGCCGCCTCTGTTCATCCTCGTCGCCATGGATATCCCAGGCGCGATCGCGGTTGCCGCCGGCCTCTCGTTTCTGGGTCTGGGCGTGCAGCCGCCGACCGCCGACTGGGGCGTGATGCTGAACGAGGGCTTCCTGAACGTGTACGACTCCGCGTGGCCGCTGATCGTCCCGTGCGCCGCGCTGGTGGTGGTAACACTTGGTTTCACGTTCCTCGGTGAGACGCTGCGCGATGTCTTCGATCCGCGCGTGTCGCGGACTCAGTTTCCGCTCGGCAGGCGGGGGAGGAAACGCTGAGCACCGACACTGTCCTCCAGGTGGACGGCCTCGACGTTGTCTACCACGCACCGCCCCTCGAGCTGCACGCCCTCCGAGACGTTGCGGTCTCGGTCGCTTCCGGTGAGATCGTCGGGGTCATCGGCGAGTCGGGTTGCGGCAAGTCGACGCTCGCCAACGCTGCGCTCGGGCTGCTTCCCGCAAACGCCGAGGTGCGAAACGGAAGCGTGCTCTTGGAGGGCACCGACCTCGTGAATCTCGACGACGAGGGGCTGCGCCAGATCCGTGGTCGCCGGGTCGCGCTGATTCCCCAGGATCCGTTACAGAGCCTCAACCCGACGCTCACCGTCGGCCGTCAGATGGCGGACGCCGTACTCGCGCACGCCGATCGCCGGGGGCGGGACAAACGCGGGCTCCAGGTGCGTATGGCGGCGATGCTCGAGCGAGTGGGGATCCCTGACGCCGCCGACCGTCTGGGGCGCTACCCCCACGAGTTTTCGGGCGGGATGCGCCAGCGGATCCTGATCGCCACAGCCCTTTTGCTCGGCCCGCCGATGCTGGTGGCCGACGAGCCCACCTCGGCGCTCGACGTCACCCTGGAGGCACAGATCGTCGAGCTGCTGCGTGGGCTGCGTGATGAGCGTGGCACCGCCATCATGTTCGTCACCCACAACGTCGGAGTGGTTGCGCAGCTGGTCGATCGCGTGATCGTCATGTATGCGGGGCGCGTGGTCGAGTCCGCGGATGTGAACGCATTCTTTGCCAACGCCCGCCACCCGTACGCCCAGGCGCTGCTGGGAGCCGTGCCGACGCACGAGCAGCGCAACCGGCGGCTGACCACCATCCCGGGACGGGTGCCCAGCCTGGCATACCTGCCGGTGGGCTGTGCGTTTGCCGACCGCTGCCCGTTGGCGGCGCCGGTGTGCCGTACGGTCGACCCATCTCCCGTCACCGACGGAGCGTCGGTGGTGCGCTGCCACGCCAGGGATCCCGAGAGTGGCTGGCAGCAACCGGCGGGAGCCGCGTGAGGAGCGAACCGGCGATCGAGGCCCGTGACGTGCGCGTGCAGTTCGGCCACGGAGAAGCGGCCATGCAGGCCGTCAACGGCGTGTCGCTCGAGGTTGGCCACGGCGAGATTCTCGGCCTGGTGGGCGAGTCGGGGTCAGGCAAGACCACCTTGGCCCGAGCCATCGCGGGCCTTCAGCCAACCGTCGGGGGCGAGGTGCGCGTCGAGGGCCACGTCGTGTCGGGACTCCGCGGCGGCGAGTTGCGCCGGATGCGCCGACGGGTGCAGGTGATCTTCCAGGATCCGCATGCCAGCCTCAGCCCGCGCCTTCGCGTCGGATTCCTCGTGTGCGAGCCGTACACCATCCACCGGGTGGCGAAACGTGAGCGAAAGCCCGCCGAGGAGCTGCTCGACACGGTCGGCCTCGCACCGGAGATTGCTGAGAAATACCCCCACGAGCTTTCGGGCGGTCAAGCTCGCCGGGTTGGCATCGCCCGCGCTCTGGCGCTCGAGCCGACCGTGCTGGTCGCGGACGAGCCGACCGCCGGGCTCGACGTCTCGACTGCAGCGGGAGTGCTCAACCTGCTCTCCGACCTCAGCGACGGCCGCGAGTTGACGATGCTTCTGATCACCCACGACCTGAACGTGGTCGGTGCTGTTGCCGACCGGATTGGGGTTATGTACCTGGGGGAGGTGGTCGAGCTCTCGACTGCGGATGCACTGTTCGAGACGCCACGCCACCCGTACACCCGTGCACTGCTCGGCGCGATCCCGCTCCCCGACCCCACGCGCCGAGTCGCCGGCTCGGCGCTCGAGGGAGAGATCCCGAGTCCCCGCAGCCCTCCATCGGGCTGCCGGTTCCACACCCGCTGCCCGGCGCTGCGCGAATCGCGCTGCACCACCGAGCAGCCGGTGCTCTCCCAGACCGACGCGGGTCTCGCCGCCTGCCACTGGTGGCGCGAACTCGCCGGCGTCGAGGAGCGCACACGAACGCGGGGTGGTGAATAACGGTGCCAGGTACCGTTATTCACCACCCCGCCGGCTCCAGAGCTAGCATCCCGACCCCGGATCGTTCTGGATGGATCGAGGTGTGAGATGAGAGCAGTTGTGTATTCGCAGACCGGTGGGCCTGACGTCATGCGGCTGGTTGATCGCCCATTGCCCGAGCCCGGGCCGGGGGATGTCCGCGTTCGCGTTGCCGTGTCCGGCGTGAATCCGACGGACTGGAAGTCACGACGCGGCGGTGCACCGGGCGAGCTCGTTGACCCGGCGGCCGTCCCGAATCAGGACGGCGCAGGTACGGTCGACGCCGTGGGTGAGGGCGTCGACCCGTCCCGCGTCGGCCAGCGGGTGTGGCTGTGGGAAGCGGCCTGGCAGCGGGCCGACGGAACTGCGCAGGAGTACGTCGCCCTGCCCGGGCGCCAGGCCGTGCCGCTGGCCGAGGGTGTGTCGCTCGACGTGGGGGCGAGCCTCGGCATCCCGGCGTTGACCGCGCATATCTGCCTGACCGCCTCGGAGTCCGGCCCTCGAAGCCTCGAAGCGGGTGCTCTCGCCGCTCAGACAATCCTGGTTGCGGGTGGCGCGGGAGCGGTCGGTCATGCTGCCATCCAACTCGCCCGCTGGGCGGGTGCGCGGGTGATCGCCACGGTGAGCGGGGATGAGAAGGCGGAGTTGGCTCGCGCGGCCGGGGCCCACCACGTCGTCAACTACCGCACTCCCAGCGCCGCCGAAGATGTGCGTCAGATCGCCCCCGCCGGTGTCGATGTGGTGGTGGAGGTTGCTCCAGCGGCAAATGCTGCGCTGGATGGGGCCGTGCTGGCGCCGAACGGCACGGTCTCCGTCTATGCCACGGATGGTGGGAGCGAGGTCGCGTTGTCGGTGCGCGATCTGATGGGCCGGAATGTTCGCTACCAGTTCGTGCTCGTCTACACGGTCCCGCCGGCGGTCAAGGATCGGGCGGTCGCCGACGTGGCCGCAGCAGCCGCCGACGGCGCACTCGAGGTCGGCACCGAGGCCGGCTTGCCGCTCCACCGCTTCTCGCTCGAGGAGACTCCCGCCGCTCACGAGGCCGTCGAAGCCGGCGCCGTCGGCAAAGTCCTGATCGACGTGCCTGCCTGACGATACGGGTGAATAACGGTGCCTGGCACCGTCATTCACACCAGAGATTCGGGGAATGGTGGCGGGCCGAGCATCTCGACGCCGTGTGTGTGGTTGGACGCCTCGATCCGTGCGTAGTCAGGCGCCGGCGCGTCGGCGAGGTTGTGATTCGTGGCCGGAACTCCGCCGTCTCGAAAGTAGCTGTCGTGGGTGCCGGGTGTGTTCAGCACGAGGAAGCGGACGCTGTCGGAGGTGACCATGAAGGCGTGTGCGACGCCCTGTTTGATCGCGACGGTGTCGCCGGCGTGAGCCGCGTGATTGACTCCGTCCGCATGGAACAGCATCTCGCCTGTGAGCAAGTAGAACGTCTCGTCGCTGGGATCGCGATGCAGCGGCGTCGCCCGTCCGCGCGGAGCGGTGACCTCGACCAGCGAAAACTCTCCTTCGCTCCATGCGCCGGGGTGCTTCACGGTCTGATGGGCACCTGCGAACCACAACATCTCGCCTTCACCCGCCTTGATGTGTCGAACGGAAGTGCTCAAACCTCACTCCTTTATGGGATATGAGTATCATAACGAGACAATGATCCCATATCAACTAACCGGGCGCACCCGCCAGAAAGCCCGTACCGCCGAATCGCTGGTGGCCGCTGCACGATCGCTCCTCGCCACCGGCGTTACTCCCACGGTGGAGCTCTCTGCGGAACATGCCCAGGTGTCGCGAGCGACTGCGTATCGCTACTTCCCAACCCAGCAGGCGCTGCTGCTCGCCGCGTACCCCGAGGTCGGCCAGACCTCCGTGCTTGGCGACGACCCTCCCACAGACGTCATCGCGCGATTTGAGATCGTGTTTGCTGAGATGGCCCGCCAGGTGTGCGAGAACGAGGCGCCACTGCGCGCGATGCTGCGACTGTCGCTGGAGAACCCCTCCCAGCGGGAAGGTCTGGTACTCCGCCGCGGCCGCCGGCGAACGTGGCTCGCCGACGCGCTTTCGCCGCTCGCCGCGACCATGGCGCCGGCCGAGTTCGACCGGCTCGTGGTCGCGATCGCCGCCAGCACAGGCATCGAGTCATACATCTGGCTAAGGGACATGGCCGCACTTTCACAACAGCAGGCACTCGAGATCATGCGATTCACCGCGGACACGCTGCTTGCGAAGGCGCTGGTTGATCACCCGGTGGGGATGCTCCAGCCCCAGCGACGAACGCCGTAGACTCGCGTCGTGATCACGTGTCCCCATTGCGGTCGGCAGAACCCTGAGACGAATCGATTCTGCGGCGGATGCGCCGCGGTGCTCGAGGGCGCGCCAGATCAGGCGCGCGAGGTGCGCAAGACCGTCACCATCCTGTTCTGCGACCTGGTTGGATCGACCGCGCTGGGCGAACGCACCGATCCGGAGCTGCTGCGCGAGCTGATGTCCAGCTACCACGCGACGTTACGCGTGATCCTCGAGCGGCACGGAGGCACGGTGGAGAAGTTCGTCGGCGATGCGGCCATGGCGGTCTTCGGAATCCCCACCGTGCACGAGGACGACGCGCAGCGGGCGGTGCGCGCTGCGGTTGAGATGCGGGAGGCGGTGGTGGAACTTGGCCTCAGCGTGCGAATGGGAATCAGCACCGGCGAGGTGGCGGCCGGCACCGGCGAGACGCTCGTGACCGGTGATGCGGTCAACGTCGCCGCCCGGTTCGAGCAAGCCGCCGAGCCGGGCGAGATTCTGATCGGTGTCCAGACTGAGCGGCTTGTCACCGGCCTGGTTCGGGCCGAGGCGATTGCGCCGCTCCAGCTGAAGGGCAAATCTGACGCCGTCCCGGCCTTCCGCCTGATCGAGGTGCTGCCCGACGTACCGGCATTCACGGCTCCCATAGACGCACCCTTCGTCGGCCGCGGCGAGGAGCTGGCGGCGCTCCGAGCGGCCTGCGTACAGGCGGTGGAGGAACGTGTGCCTCAGCTCTGCACGATCGTGGGCCCGCCGGGGATCGGCAAGTCGCGGATCGTGCGCGAGTTCCTGGGGGGCGAGCGGGGCCGCGCCCGCGTGCTGGTCGGACGCTGCCTTCCATACGGCGAGGGCATCACCTATTGGCCACTGGGGGAGATCGTCCGCCAGGTGGGCGGTGATCAGCCGCGCGACGCGATCGCCCAGATTGTCGGGGGTGCCGAGGGGTCGTTGGTGGCCGACCGGTTGGCGGGCGCGATCTCACTGGGGCCGGCGGGCGGATCTCCCGAGGAGATCTCCTGGGCGGCTCGGAAGCTGGTCGAGGCGCTCGCTCATGACCGGCCGGTGATCGCCGTGGTCGACGACATCCACTGGGCCGAGCCCGCGTTGCTCGACCTGCTCGAGTACGTCGCCACCTTTGCGACAGGGGTGCCGCTGCTGATGCTCTGCACCGCCCGTCCGGACTTGTTTGAGTCGCGCCCGAGCTGGTCGAACCCCAGGAGAAACGCGGCGCTCATCAGCCTCGAGCCGCTGGGCGCAGACGACGCCGAGTCGCTGATCGACGCGCTCGAGGACATGGATCAGCCGACCCGCTCGCGGATCGTCGCGGCAGCCGAGGGCAACCCGTTGTTTGTCGAACAGTTCCTGGCGATGCGGGCGGAGGGGCGCGACGGTGGGCTGGTCATCCCTCCGACTGTGCACGCCCTGCTCTCGGCGCGGCTCGACCGGCTCGATCCAGCCGAGCGCGCCGTGGTCGAGCGGGCGTCTGTCGAGGGCCGGCTCTTTCACCGTGGCGCTGTCACCGAGATGCTCCCGGCCGGTGCGCGGACGGCGGTGGGCTCGCATCTGATCTCGTTGGTGCGTAAGGAGTTCATCCGCCCCGACACGGCCATCTTCGCGGGCGACGACGGGTTCCGGTTCGGTCACGTGCTGATTCGGGATGCGGCCTACGAGTCGATCCCGAAACGGCTCCGAGCCGAGCTGCACGAACGGTTTGCGGCCTGGTTCGAGGCCAAGCTCGGCGACCGGACGGCGCAGTACGACGAGATCCTCGGCTTCCACCTCGAGCGGGCCCATCGGTACCTGGTCGAGCTCGGTGCGCCCGACCGGGCGCTTGCCGAGCGAGCTTCCGCCAGGCTGGGCGCCGCCGGCATCAGAGCGCTCGATCGCGGCGACATGGACGGCGCCGGCAACCTGCTGGAGCGGGCGGTCGTCCTCCTGGATGACGACGATCCGCTTCGGATCGAGTTCGAGGTCGAGCTGGGAGAGGCGTGGATCGAGAGCGGACGCTTGGGCGAGGCCGGGGAACTGCTGGAACGCACGGCTGCCCGGGCGGGTCGCACCGGTGATCCTCAGCTGGAGGCCAGAGCCACCGTTGCGCTCGCCCTGGTGCGGGTTCAAACCGAGACCAGTGAGCACCGGGCAATCCGCGCCGAGCTCGAGCCGCTGGTGGGGATCTTCGAGTCTGCCGGCGACGACCGCGGCTCCGCGGATGTCCTGCGCCTGCTCGGGCGGTTGGCGACATGGTCGTACCGGTACGCCGAGGCTGCCGAGATTCAGGAGCGGGCGCTGGCGCACGCCCGCGCGGCTGGGGACGAGCGGCGCGAGGCGGCCATTCTGAGGCTGAGCGTGTCCGACGCGCTGTGGGGTCCCGAACCCGTCGCCGCTGCCCTCGCGCGCTGCCAGGCGATCCTCGCCGACACGACCAATCGACGGGTTCAGGCCAACTGCCTTGTGCGGATCGGCGGCCTCGAGGCCCTCGCCGGCCGCTTCGATGCCGCTCGCGAGACGATCGCCGATGCCCGCGCGGTGATGGACGATCTGGGCCTGCGACACCTCAAGGCACACAGTTCGGATGTCGCCGTGCTGGTCGAGATGCTGGCGGGCGACTACGAGGCGGCCGAAGCCGAGGCGCGGGCTGCCCACGAGGCGCTCGTCCAGATGGGGGACGTCACCTATCAGAACTCAGAGGCTCATCTGGTTGCCCAAGCGCTCGAGGCCCAGGGGCGGGTCGACGACGCTGAACGCTGGCTGGAACGCTCCTTCGGAGAGGACGACTCGGACCCCGACTCACTCACTCTTCGCGCGCAGATACTGATGCGACGCGGTCGGCTGGAGGACGCCGAGCGGCTGGTGCGCTCAGCGCTCGCGCTCGGCCCTGAGCCGAGCGTTCCGCAGTTCGCCGACGCCCGCTTTGTGCTCGCCGGGATCCTCGCCCGCACAGGTGCGAACGGGGCGGCCGCGCGAGCAGGCTGAGCGGTGCCTGCAGCGGTACGAGGCGAAGGGAATCGTCCCACTGATGGAACGCGCACGGGCTCTGATCGCATCGCTTCCACCGGCGGAGTGAGGTTACGACGACTCGCGGTCCCAGGTGGCCGCGGAGAGCGGTGTCTGTCGCAGCGATTGCTTTGCGATCTTCCCCGTCGGAGTTCGTGGCAGAGCCTCGACGATCTCGACATACCGAGGCACCTGGAATCGGCCGAGGGCCTGCTCGCAGTGGGCGATGATGTCACGCTCGGTGAGCTTCGCGTCGGGACGTAGCTGAACGCAGATCTTGACGTCCTCCTCACTCATCTCGGAGGGCACTCCGATCGCTGCGCAGAGAACGATGTCCGGGTGCAGTTCCACCGCTTCTTCGATCTCCATCGCCGAGATGTTCTCGCCGCGTCTGCGGATCGCATCCTTGCTGCGGCCGCAGAAGTACACGTCCCCGTCGGAGTCGATCCGTCCGAGATCGCCGCTGTGAAACCACCCGTTGCTCCAACAGGCGGCGGTGTCTTCGGGCATGCCGAAGTAGCCGGAGAACATGCTCCACGGCTCCCGGGGGCGGATCAGAATCTCTCCCACCGAGCCCGCCGGCTGCTCCTGTCCGGAGTCATCCGCGATGCGCAGCTCGAACTCCGGGACGACCCGTCCGCAGCTGCCCGGCACGCGTTCAGCGTCAAAGCGCTGGGTCACGGGGATGCCTGCCTCGGTTGATCCGTACACCTCGCGAAGCTCGACTCCAAATCGCTCCTCGAACGCTTCTGCCCAGTCTGGTACCGGCACTCCCCAGGCCTGTCGCACCCGGTGGCTGCGGTCGTCTGCGTTCGGTTCGGCCTTCGCCAGAATGGTGAGGGTGGCGCCCATGAACTCGACCACCGTGGCGTCGACGGCGCGCACCTCGGCCCAGAACCGTGATGCCGAGAACCGCCGTCCAACCGCAGCGGTCGCACCACAGAGCAGCGCGGGCATGACCGTGAACACGGTGCAGTCGATGTGGAACAGCGGGAACGGGCAGTACAGCACGTCGTCTGGGCCCCAGCCGAGGTCGCGGAGCGCGATTTGGGCCTGCACGACGAAGTAGCGATGCGGCAGCATGCATGCTTTCGACCGGCCGGTGGTTCCTGAGGTGAACAGCAGGCAGGCGAGATCGTCCGGGGAGACATCTGCGGGCTCGAGCGGTTCCTGATAGAGCTCGAAAAGGTCGGGATGAAGGGCGTGCCCGCCGTGAACCCGGAGGGCTAAGCCTGCTTGCCCCGTGTCCCTGAGTGCGGATTCGAGTTCGGGCGCGAACTCCGGGCCGCAGACACACAGGGACGGCCGCGTCGTTGCGAGCACGTTCCCGAGCACGGCGCCCCGGAACTCGATGTTCACAGGCGCCCACACGGCTCCGACGCGAACCGTGGCAAACCACAGTTCGATCATCTCCCGGCAATTGGGCATCATCCCGAGGACTCGATCGCCGGCGGCGATCCCCTCGTCGGCGAGTCCACCCGCCAGTCGAGCCACGCGTGCCTCGAACTGGCGGGCGGTGATCTCTTGGCCGTCGATCTTGAGGAAGCAGCGATCGGGATGGGTGGCGACCGCATGTGACAACGCGCCGTTGATCGTCTCCACCGTCTCGGTCACTCTGCGCGGGGCCGTCGCCGGGCCTGGAACGCGGTGACGGTTTCCGTTGCCTCCGACGCCGCGAAGCAGCGGCTGAGGGCGTCCAACTCCCCCTGAAGGGCGACGTCCTGGCGGGGCACCCCGGAGACTTCCAACAGCCGCTTGGCAGCGCTCAGCGAGTGTGGGGGAGCGGCATCGGTGATTGCGCGGGCGAGCGCTCGTGCGCGAGCCGAAGGGGCGTCCGACACCTCGTTCGCCAAGCCGATCGCGACCGCTTCGTCCGCCGGTACCCACCGGCCGGTCAGCAGCAGCTCCTTCGCACGCAGCAGGCCAACAGCTGCCGGCAGCCGGGCGGTGGCGCCCCCGCCGGGGGCAAAACCGAGCGTCACCTCCGGGAATCGAAACCGTGCGCTGGGGGCGGCTATGGTGAGATCGCAGGCGAGTGCCAGCTCCGCTCCCCCTCCGACCGCGTAGCCTTCGACCGCCGCGATCACGGGGCAGGGAGTGGTGGTTATCACCCGCGTGATCTCATGGAGCATCTCCAGCGACGCGCGCAGCTCCGGGTCACCGCCGGTCACCGGCGCGAGCGTCTCGGTGAGGTCTTCACCGACGCAGAAGGCGCGGCCGCGACCCTCGATCACGATCGCGAGCGCCGATTGACTGCGGCGGAGATGACCCAGCAGCTGCTCGATCAGCTCGACGTTGATCGCGTTCAGGACATGCGGCCGGTTCAGCGTGATGACGGTGAGACCGTCCTTCGCCTTCGTGCGGGTGACCACGCGCTGTGTGGAGCGTCCGGGCATAGGTGGCTGGTCGGCAGCGTATGACCGAGGCTTCGGCACCGCAAGCCCGCTCCAACGATCGTTGGGGCCGTGTGGTAGCTTGGCTGCGTGGGAGTCACGACCAAGGAGCGGATCCGCGCAGCGGCAATCGAGGCCTTCTACTACGACGGATACGGGGGAGCGGGGATGCGGTCGATCGCCGACCGCGTCGGCATCGACCCCGCCACCATCTACCACCACTACGAGTCGAAGGAGGCGCTGCTCGTCGAGATCGTCGAGCGTCTGATGGGCGACCTGTACGCGGTGGGAGTGAGCGCGTGCGACGCTGGGGGCGACCCGGGCATGCGCCTGCGGCGGTTGGTCAAGGCACACGTGGTCATCCACTGTGAGCGCGCAGCCGAGGCCGTCATCACCGACAGAGACCTGAACTCCGCATCGATCGGGCGTCGACGGCGCCATGTGGAGCTGCGAGATGCCTACGAACGCCTGTGGACGGACACGATCCGCGAAGGCATCGACGTCGGCGAGTTCTGCGTGGCCGACCCGCGACTCGCTCGGCTGGCGATCCTCGGGAGCAGCTCCTCGGTGATGACGTGGTACCAGCCGGACGGCAGGCTGACGCCGGATCAGATCGGCGAGGCCTACGCCGAGTTGGTTCTGCGAATGGTCTCGGCCGGGTGACGCCGAGAGCAAGGCCCATCACGGCCGGGAGGCGTCGAGTGTTCATCAAGCGGGGACGAGCAACCCGACCGTGATGGAGTCCCGGGGCCCGTTGATCGGGGGGATGGGGCCTCAGGGAAGAGTTGACACTACGCCTTACGGCGGTCGGACGCAAAAAACTGCGCCTGAGATGGTCGCGATTGACCGCCGTCAGGCTGATGGGGCTAGGCGACGAACAAGAGCAAGGCCACCAGCTTCAACAGCACGAGCACCGCCGATCCCAGCGCCCACAACCGCAGTTGGGCTCTGCGGGCCGGCACCCGCTCGTCGCTCAGCTTGGCCAGGGCGATGATGACTGCCGCGATGTCACCGAACGGCACCAGCAGCGTCAGGAGCACCCCCGCCGCGATCGCCCCGCCGCCGTAGCCTTCGGTCTCGGCGGCCGCGACGGCCATGTGTTGGCTTCTCTCCGGTGGGCGCGGAAGGCCGGCCAGCGTCAGCTCGAGGTCGCCGATGGTGCGGGCGTGCTCGGCGGCTTCCACCCGCTGGGCCAGCTCCTCCGCCGTCAGCCGGCCCTCGACGCGCGCCTGCTGGAGGCGGGCAATCACCCGGCTGCGGTCCTCGTCGGAGGCAAGGATCAGCTCATCGCTCACCGGCAAAGTCTTGCACGCCCGGCCGGCGTCCTCTAGAGTCAATACTGATCGAGCGCTCAGTCAGGATTATGAGAGGGCGGGTGACGTGAAGGTACTGCTGTTCGGGCTGGACTGCGCCATCGGTGAGCGCTGGGCCGCATACGCCGCCGCCGGTGAGCTTCCGGTCGCCGGGCGGTTGCTTCAGGATGGCGCCCACGCGTCCAACTGCCTCTCACCGCTCCCCACGCTCACCACCACCAACTGGACCACGATTGCCACCGGTGCCTGGCCCGGCACCCACGGGATCACCGACTTCAACATGCATACGCCCGGCGATCCGCTCGACCACACTCCCCAGGCGTTCGATTCGTCGAACTGTCAGGCCGAGTACATCTGGAACGCGGCGGCTCGCGCGGGCAAGCGCACGGTGTTGGTCAACTACCCCAGCTCGTGGCCTGCGGTGCTCGACAACGGCGTCCAGGTCGGAGGCGCCGGCTGTGAGGTGACCGACTGGCGGATCGGGTTACCCGCCGAGGATCGCAAGGTGTCGCTGGCTGCCGAGCAGCTGTTCTCCACCGCCGGTGAGCCGCTCTCCACGCCAGTGTCCTGGAATTCGGAGTCCGACGAGTTCCTGCTGGAGATGGACTACGCCGACGCTCTGTGGCCGATCGAGGAACGGATCGCTCTGGAGGCACGTGTGGAACACCTCCAGGGGCAGCCGAGGCTCCAGGTCGGCGTGGCGGGCGACTCGCCCACCGCCACCCTCGGTCGCGGCGAGTGGAGCCAGACTCTGGCCTGCGACGTCACCGCCGGCGGGCGGCGCCGCCGCGCGGTGTTCCGCGTGAAGCTGCTCGACCTCGATCCTGCCCGGCGGTTACTTCGCCTGTTCGTCACCGATCTGTGCAGCGTGGATGGGCTCGAGCATCCGGACGGGGCGCTGGGTGACGTGGCCTCGATCGACGGCCTGCCCCTGGCCAGCGTGGGGTTTGACGCCCACACGCTGGGGTGGATCGACCTCGAAACGATGCTGGAGCTGCACGAGATCAACATCACGTGGCTCGAGCAGGCATCGCTGCGGCTGCTGGAAGCGCACGACTGGGACATGTTCTTCATCCACCTCCACGCGGTCGACTGGTTCTACCACCTCGCCTCGGCCCATCTCAGTGACACCGTCGAGCTCGACCCGGACAAGCGCACCGCCTACGACGCTGCCGAGCTTCGCATCTACCAGGCCATGGACGCCGCGATCGGTGCGATCCTGAGCAGCGTGTCCGATCCTCGGCTGGTGGTGGTCGTGTCCGACCACGGCGCCACCGCCTTGGCGGAACACGTGCCAACCCAGCAGATTCTGCAGCGGGCGGGACTCCTGACGCTGACCGAAGACGTCAGCTTGGAGGCCGAGCGGGGGTACATGCAGCCGCTGACGGTGGACTGGGGCAGGACACTGGCGGTGCCGCAGCGGTCGTGCTGGGTGTACGTCAACCTTCAGGGCCGCGACCCCGACGGGATCGTGCCACCCGATCAGTACGCCGCCGTGCAGGACAGGATCATCGACGCCCTGCTCGCATATCGGGATCCCGCAACCGGGCTGTGCCCATACTCACTGGTGCTGCGAAAGCAGGACGCGCGCATCCTGGGTCTCCACGGAGACCGCATCGGCGATGTGGTGTTCGCCGTGCGCGAGGAGTTCTCGGACGAGCATGGGCAGATTCTCGGAACCGCCAACCCGCCGGGGTTCAGCTCCATGCCCTGCACCCTGGTGATCAGCGGCCCGGGCGTCAAGCATGGCGTCTCGATCGACCGCACCGTGTGGCTCACCGACGTCGTGCCGACCATCTGCCAGCTGGCGAGGCTCCCCATCCCGCGCGATGCAGAGGGCGCCGTCGTCTACCAGATGCTCGAGCGGCCGGACGGCCTGCTCGAGGATCACGACGACGCCGTCGACCGGCTGGAGCGCCTCACCAACACGATCCGGCGGCGCCAGGCCCTCACCCACCAGCCGTACGGCTGAGCCCCGTCGCTACGACGTCTGGTGGGGGGAGGTGTAGTAGCACTTGCAGTACGACCACAGCTGCGGCTGGAACCCCGTCCAATCGTTGCTGTGAGCGGTGATCAGGTTGGTGTTGACGAGCTGGATGTAGGGCCGCTTGTCCGCGATGTAGGCCTCCAGCTGCCACACCAGCTTCTGCCGCGGCTTGAACTTGATGGTGACCGCCTGTTTGTTGTACATCGCGTCATAGGTGGGATCGTCCATGCCGGTATCGGAGTTGTTGCCCCACTGGGCCTTGGTCACCACCGAGAGGTTGAAGTTGGGGTCGATGTAGGGGTGCCAATACCAGGTGAACATGTCGGCCTTGGTGTACTGGTAGTTGGCCGCCGTGATGGCGTCAAACGCAGCGCTGACGTCGCCGCCGGCGACCTCGTTGATCTTCACGCCGATCTTCTTGTAGGCCGTCTGGAGGATGGCGAACTGGCGGTCGCCGTTGAAGTCGAGGTCGCCCGGGACGATCAGGTCATAGTTCATCTCGTGGGCCGGTTGGGCGTACTGGCCGGTGGTCGCCGGCACCTGGCGGATGCCGTCGGAGCCCTTCGGGTAGCCCAGCGAGTCGAGCATCTGGTTGGCTTTGTCGGGGTCGTAGGGCAGGGGCTTGACGGCCGGGTTGAGCCAGCCTGAGGGGCCTGACCAGGCCGACAGGATGTTCGCCCACGGGTTGGCGTGGCCGCCAAAGACGACGTCGACCAGCTGCTGGCGCGGGGTGGCGTACTCGAACGCCTCCTTGACGGTGGTGTTCAAGAGCTCGCGGTTCTTGGGCTTCTTGGGGTTGGAGTTGAACCCGAGGTTGGTCACCTCACTGCCCGCCTCGTTCACCACCGTGCCGTCGTGCGCGTTCTCGAGCGTGCTGGCGACCGTGTAGGGCACCTGATCGATGAAGTCCAGATCGCCCTGCTGGAACGCTGCGATCATCGACGTGGGGTTGGTGTAGTACGTCAGCGCGACCGCTTGGGCGTGGGACTTGGGGCCGTAGAAGTACGGGTTGGGCTGGAACACGGTGGTGCCGGTCTTCTGGTACTTGGTGACGGTGTACGGCCCGCCGGCCACCATCGGCAGATGCTGATCGGGGAAGTACGACTTGAGTGCCTTGCCGTTGTCCCCGGTGTACTTGTCCCATACGTGCTTGGGCACGATGTAGAGCTGCTCGAGGTTGGCCAGCGAACCGGCCACGGGCTTGCTGTAGGTGATCACCAGGGTGTTGGCGTTCGGCGCTGACACCTTCGAGACGCCCAACAGCGCTCCGGCGAGGTATGAGGTCGCCCCCGCCTTGTATTTAAGGAGCGTGTTGATCGTCCACACGGCGTCCTCGGCGGTCAGCGGCACCTTGTCCGACCACTTGCCGCCGGGGATCAGGTGGAACGTCCAGGTCAGCCCGTCGGGGCTGGTCGTCCAGCTCTTGGCCCAGTCGCCTTCGAGCTTCAGCCCCGGTCCGTACTGGACGAGCTGGGGGTAGACCATGGTGAAGACGTTGTAGGCCTGCGCATCGATGGCCGTGAAGATGCTGAGTGAATCGATGTTGTAGGTGCTGCCGACCTGCAGGATCCCGCCCTGGCCTCCCGAGCCTGATGACGTGCTGCCGCCGCCGCAGCCGGCGGATGCCATCAGCGTCAGGGCGAGCGTGAAGGCGACCAGCCCGCGTCGCATCAGTCCGCCCCTCGCTCAGCCAGGTAGCGGGCGTAAAAGCTGTCCAGCAGGCCATCCTTCTCGGCCAGCACACCGTGGGTGAATGCGCGCGAGCGGACTCCCCGCTGGACGCGTTCGCAGACCACGTAGTCCTGTCCCGCGACCAGCTCCACGAAGTCGACGATCTCGGTCGGGTCGAAGTCGTCCGAGGCAATCACCTCCGGCTCGAACAGGTACTCGGTGATCACCGTCGTGTGGCCCGCGTCACGCGGCAGCAGAACGGTCGAGATCGCTCCCGTTCCGGTGACGTCGATGAACATGTTCGGGTACACCGTGGCGCCGTACAGCGACGTCTCGTCCTCGGCCGGCATGCCGGTCAGCACCGGCAGGTGCGAGCGTCCCGTGGCGGTGAAGCTGTTGCCGCCGTCGGCGATGTCCATGCCCCCGTCAGCCCGCTCCGAGTCGTACACCTCGCCGGCGCGAAATCCGGGGATGACCGCGACCAGTTCCGGGTGCACCGTCGGGCAGTGCAGGCACTCGTTGTAGTTGTCGATCAGGATCTTCCAGTTGGCCTTGACCTCGTTGACGGTGGTGTGTCCGATGCGGAGCTGATCGAGGTTGAAGCGGGCGAATGACAGCGGCGAGTCGTGCTGGTGTCGAAGCGACTCCTCCAAGGGCACCGGATCGGCGTCCAGGTGGACGAACAGGAAGCCCTGCCAGACGTCGACCGACACCGGCCACAGGCTCAGGGCGTCGCGGTCGATCTCGTCCTTGGCGACGTTGGGCGTCCCGATCAGACGACCGTCGAAGGAGTAGGCCCAGGCGTGATACGGGCACTTCACGGCGCCCTTCATGCGTCCTGACGTCTCGTCGCACAACTGCGAGCCGCGATGCCGGCAGACGTTGTAGAAGCCGCGCAGGTCGCCTTCCTTGGTACGCACCACGATCACGCTCTCGCCTGCCACGTCCACCACCTGGAAGTCGCCGGCGTCGTCCAGGCCCTCAGCCCGTCCGGCGTAGAACCAGTTGCGGGCGAAGATCCGCTCGCGCTCGAGATCGAACACCTCGGCGGCGTGGTAGTCGCGCCCTGGCAGCGTGCTCTTCTCTCGTGACACCATCGAATCGTCCTTTCGTGCTTGGAGCGTACACCCGTATACTCCTGACTGAGCGCTCGATCAGGATAACACATTGGCCAACCACAAATCCGTGTCCACGACCCCCACCCGCCGCCCGCCGGGCAAGACCCGGATCCGGGAGGCCGCCCAGGACGCCATCGTCGAAAACGGCTTCGACCTGGCCGCGTCGCGCAACATCACCGCGGCCGCCGGCGTCTCCACCTCGCTGCTGTTCTACCACTACGCCTCGCTCGAGGAATGCCTGATCGATGCGGTCGACGCTTCGGTGCAGCAGGTCGGTGAACGACTCGAGATCGCCCTCGCGGGAGTGATCGATCCCCTTGACCGCGCGAGGCTTTTGGTCGAGTGGAACCTGCCTACGTCTTCGACCCAGCGACGGGAGTGGCTGCTCTCCTTCGAGTTCGTGCGAGCGGCCCTGCGGATGCAGAGCGTGGCGCACGTGGCCGCTCGCCAGTACAGCCGATGGCACGAGACTGTGGTGAGGGAGTACCGCACGATCGACGCCGCCATGGACGCAGCCGACGCCGCCACCAGGGCCCATCGGCTACTGGGTTTGGCCGAGGGGCTGAGCTGGCAGCTGATCCTCGCGAACCCCGGTCTGTCCGAGAACCACGTCCGCGAGATCCTGTCGGGCACCGTCGCCGCCGACCTGGGTCTCTCCAGCGACGCTCTGCTCCGACCGAGCGATCACCTGACCGCCAGGCTGGCCATCATCCGCGGTGAATAAATGGTGCCAGGCACCATTTATTCACGCCCGCAGGCGTTAGGACTGCTGGTCGGGTGAGGCGCAGCGCGGGTCGTGGTATTCGATCAGCCGCGCCAGCAGCGCGTGCAGCTGCGCCTGCTGATCGGCGTCGAGGGGCGAGAGGAACTCGTCGTTCATCTGGTGCACGATCGCCCGCATTCGACCGAGCGTCTTGCGGCCGTCGGCGGTGAGCGTGACCACGTGCCGGCGGCGGTCGCCGGGGTCGCGCTGGCGTACCACCAGATCTCGCTCCTCCAGCTCGTCCAGTAGCCGCACGAGGTGGCTTCGGTCGTAGCCGAGGGCGTCGGCGATGACCGCCTGCGTCTCGGCCGGGTCCTCCTCGAGCAATGCCAGCACCCCGTAGTGGAACGCGGTCAGGCCGGTTCCCTCAAAGGCGTCCTGCGACCGGTACTTGGCCGCGAACCCGAGCCGCTTGAGCAGGAACGTGCTGGTTTCAAGCAGCTCCTTGGGCGGCCGCGGCATGTGCGTGAGGGCGGATGTGTGGGTGTCGGTGACGTTCATTTCACACAAAGTGTAGCGCGTCCAATCGTCGATGTGTGATATCGTGGCATCTACCAACGATTTATGGGAGCTATAAATGGTGTTTTCACCAATCGAACTCAAAGACAGCCGGCGCAAGTCGTTCGCGCTGGCGGTGATCGTGGCAGCGCAGTTCATGGTCGTGCTCGACATCGCGATCGTGAATGTGGCGCTGCCGGCAATAAAGGGCGACCTGCATTTCGCCGAGGCCAACCTCCAGTGGGTGATCAGCGCCTATGCGATTCTGTTCGGCGGCGCGCTGCTGCTGGGCGGGCGGCTGGCCGACATCTTCGGCCGCCGGCGGATGTTCATGATCGGGCTCGCGCTGTTTTCGATCAGCTCGCTGCTGTGCGGGCTGTCCTGGTCGGAGGCGTCGCTGATCAGCTTCCGCGCGCTTCAGGGCTTGGGCGGCGCGCTTCTGGCTCCGGCCGCACTCTCGATTCTGATGACGACCTTCGCTGAGGGTGCCGCGCGCAACCGCGCACTCGGCATCTGGGGCGCGGCGTCGGGCAGCGGCGGCGCTGCCGGTGTGCTGCTGGGCGGGGTTCTGACCTCGTACCTCAGCTGGGAATGGGTGTTCTTCATCAACGTCCCGGTCGGTATCGCAGTGATCGCCGCCGCACCGTTCGTGCTGATGGAAAGTCGTGGCGGACACGATCGCCGGCACTTCGACGTGGCCGGCGCGATCACCGTGACCTCCGGAGTGATGCTGCTGGTGTACGCCATGACCCGTGCGGCACAGGACGGCTGGATGAGCATCGCGACCGTGTCCCTGCTGGGGGCATCGGCGGCGCTGATCGCCGTATTCCTGGCGATTGAGCTGCGGTCGCCCGCTCCGCTTCTGCCGATGCGGATCTTCCGGTCGCGCACGCTCTCGGCCGCCAATGCAATCGCCGTCGTGATCGGAGCGATCGCATTCTCGGAGTTCTTCCTGCTGACGCTCTACATGCAGCAGGTGCTGGGATACTCGGCGATCCAGACCGGGGTGGCCTTCGCCGCCATCACGTTCACGATCGTGGTGTTCGCAAACGTCGCCCAGACGCTGGTCACCAGGTTCGGCGTTCGCGTGGTGCTCGCCACCGGGCTCGGGCTGGATGCGCTCGCGCTGGCGCTGTTCACGCAGCTGCCGGTGGACGGGCACTACTTCTGGAACATGTTCCCGGCGTTCCTGATCAGCGGCGTCGGGCTCGCGCTCTCGTTCGTTCCGGTCACGATCGCCGGCCTGGCCGGTGTCGATCGGGCGGACGCCGGGATCGCATCGGGGCTGATCAACACCACCCGTCAGGTCGGCGGAGCGGTGGGCCTCGCGGCGGTGACGACGATCGTCGCGGCCGCCACCACAACCGGCAGCGGACTGTCGGTCGCGGAGGTGGACCGCGGCCTCACGAACGGATTCCAGGTCGGGTTCGTGGTCTTGGCCGGACTCGCCCTGGTGGGTGCGGCCATTGCCGCCACCCTGCTCGCCCCTCAGCCACGCCAACGCGCGGAGGTCGAGGTGCTTGCCAACGACAACATCAACACGCTCGAGGAGGCAGCCTGATGACCATGATGTACAACGGTTCCGAAACTCGCGAGGTTGTGCTCGGACACGAGATCGACGATCTGCTCCTGGGGCTGCGCGGGCTGGTGCTGGTGGGCGACCTGCTGGCGGAGCGGGGGGCCACCGAGGCGGAGCTCACCGCACACGCGGAGGAAGCCGACCGCATGCGGGCCCAGCTGGCCGAGCTGATCGCCGGCCGGGCGGCCGAAGCCGCGTGAGTCGATCGGGCGTGCCGGGCTCAGCGGTCCGGCACGCCCGATCGTTTTGCACACGCCTGTTCCGGGAAGTACCACGTGAGGGCGCGGACCGTGCCTGCACGCCGACGAAGGGGTGGGACATGACTGTTGCCAAGACGATCGAGTTGACCGCCACGTCGACCGAAGGATTCGAAGCCGCCATCCAGGAGGCGGTTGCGAAGGCCAATCAGACGCTGCGAAACGTCGAGGGCGCCTGGGTGAAGGAGCAGAAGGTTCTGATCGGAGACGGAAAGGTCACCGGCTACCGAGTGCATCTGGAAGTCACGTTCGTTCTCGATTAACCCGGGGCGGCGGTAGCGAATTGGTATAGCGTCGATCGCGATGTGATCGAGTTTCGCATTCTGGGTCCGCTTCAGATCTTGGACGACGGCCACCCCGTCGAGATCCGGGGCGCCAAGGAGCGGGCGGTGCTGGCGATTCTGCTGCTGAGTCCCGGGCAGGTGGTCTCGGCCGATCAGCTGATCGACGCGTTATGGGAGGCCGAGCCCCCGGCCACTGCGCGAAACTCGCTGCACGTGCGCATCGCCGGTCTGCGCAAAGCTCTGGGAGCCGACCGGATCGAGTCGCGCGCCGCCGGCTACGTGCTTCGGGTGGAGCCCGGTGAGCTCGACTTGGAACGGTTCGAACATCTGCTCCTGCGCGGCGGAAGTGACGATCTGACCGAGGCCCTGGCTGAGTGGAGCGGGCCCGCGCTGGCGGACTTCGCGGGGGAGCGATGGGCCGGGTCGGCGATCAATCGGCTCGAGGAGATGCGGCTTTCGGCGCTGGAGCGACGGATCGACTTCGATCTCGAGCTGGGCCGGCACGCCCAGCTGGTGAGCGAACTGGAGGCGCTGGTGGCCGACCATCCGCTGCGCGAGCGGTTGCGCGCCCAGCTGATGCTCGCGCTCTACCGCAGCGGCCGCCAGGCAGATGCACTGGAGGCGTACAACGCCGGTCGCGCAGTGCTGGTGGGAGAGTTGGGCATCGAGCCCTATCCGGCGATGCGCGAGCTGCAGCAGTCGATATTGCGTCAGGATCCAGCGCTCGATCTGAACCAGCCACGCCCTCCGGAGCGGTCGATCCTGGTTGCCTGCCTCGACCCCGACCGCATGGGCGGTCTGCTCGAACTGTCCGAGTCGCTTGCCCGCCGCCCGCGTCGCGAGCTGATCCTGATGCACCCGATCGTCGGGGACGGCGAGCCGGCAGCGGTGACCGCCGTGTTACAGAACCACCGCGATCGGCTGGTTGGGCGAGACGTGCCGGCACGGGTTGCGGCGTTTCGCTCGACCGCGTCCGGAGTGGATGTCGCGAGATTTGCACGCGAGCAGGACGTCGACCTGGTGGTGATCGACGCGCCGAGGGCGCTGATTGATGATCCCGCCGTCGCCGACCTCCTCGGTAACGCTCCCTGCGACGTGGCCCTGATCGTCGACGGGCGGCCTGGGGCCGGTCCCGTGCTGGTGCCGTTCGTCGGCGTCGAGCACGACTGGTCGGCGGTCGAGATCGGGGCGTGGCTGGCGCGCGCCCGTGGGGTTGCTCTGCAGCTTGTTGGTCCGTCGGATCACCAGCGCGACGCCAGCCGGCTGCTGGCAAGTGCCTCGCTGGCGGTGCAGCGGGCGCTGGGCGTCGACACAGAGCCGGTCTTGATCGAGCCGGGGATCGACGGGCTTGTGCGGGTGGCCAACGATGCGGGTGCGGTGGTGGTGGGACTCCCCGAGCGCTGGCAGAAGGATGGCTTGGGATCCGTTCGCTCGGCACTGGCCCAGGGACTCGCGCCTCCGGTGATGCTGGTGCATCACGGCCTTCGGCCCGGCGGGATCGCCCCGCCCGAGGGGCACTCGCGGTTTACCTGGTCGATCCGCAGCTGACGATCATCTGGCCCAGGGTGGAGGGTTCCCGCGAGTGCAGGGGGCCTGCCGGGCGCTGGGGGCGGGGGTGGACGCGGTTAAGTGGCCACCAAAGCTCTGGTCGACCTTCGTCACCGCGATCTGCTTGATCACAGTGTGCCCGGCGGCGTTTCGCACCACTTTGCCGAGGTAGACCGGCACGATCCCCTGGTTGTGGTTGTCGAGCGTGATGTCGCCCTCGGGGGCGTGGTAGTCGAGATGTGTCAGTGCCGCCATCAGCCGGCGTTGTCCATCGGAGACGTCGCCGCCGCACCTGAACGAGCGCCTGCACACCGGCGCCATCCCATCGTAATACGCCTGGTTGAGGAAATCGGGGTCACGCAGATCTCTGAAGTTGGTCTTGAGGTCGGTGGAGGTAGCTGCTCCAGGCCGGCGTCGGCTCGAACGGATCGGGGCTTACCCCGACCACGCCGAGCAGCTGAGCTCGGCTGTGAAACAGCGGTAGCCAGCCGACGACCAGGTGGCGCCCGAGGTGCGGATAGAACGGCTCGCCATTTCTCGATGAACGACCCGGTGCCGTAGCACGCCCTGGAGAAACACCCCACGAGGTCGTCGTTGGGAGCTTGTCGGCGAGTGCCCCTTGATCTTCGAGCGAGAATGGCCATTGGGGGTGGACGATCCGTCCGCCGAGCGCGCAGACCTCAACGTCGAACCCCGAGGTCGTCGGCCACCCGGACGGGTCACCTTCGGCCACCGTGGCTATCCGATTTCCACCCGAGCCTTGCGGCGCATAGGTGCCGAGACTCCCCGCCCATTGGGATGCGTCCGCTCGAAACCGAAAGACGTTGGGAGCGTGCTGCTTCAGCGTCGAAGACTGCTCGTAGCCGGTGAGCATGAACGTGATCGTGGGGTGGTGCCGTGCGTACTCTCGGACGGCGAGTCCGTCGTCGACGCCGGCCGGTCCCAGCACGATGTCAGCGTGACGACGCTCCACAAGACTGGCCAGTGCGAACAGTGCGCTGGTGGGAATTCCCGGCTGCTCACATTCGAACAGAAGCTTGACCGGCGTTTCCGGCGATCACGCCGTCGATGACGCCGTCGGACGGAAGTGCACCGCGGAGCTTTGCACCGTGCTGCGAGCAGCGGCAGTTCGACGCCGGCTCGGATCAGCTCGCTGCGGGGTTGCTGCAGTCGATGACGACTCCGATCCGGACCGCATCCGCCGAATGCGTCGGGAACTACCGCCCGCATCGACCGCCACCACAGGCAGGTGAGGGCGGCAACGCCAGCGCGAGCGGGGTTAGTCTCCACCCGCCACCCACACCGAGCCCGCACCCACGGCCACACTCGTGGGGCTTCCACCGACCGCGATGGTCTCGACCGTCCGCTCGTGGGATCGTACCTGAGACCGTCCCGTCGATCGCATTGGAGACCCACACGGCCCCCGCTCCGACCGCCACTCCCATCGGTTCCCGTCCGACCGTGATCAGTCCAGACTCTGCAGGTCGCCGGATCGATCTCGTACAGCCGATTCGACAGCTGATCGGTGACCCAGACGCGCCATCCATCCCCGCGGCGACCCCGGCCGGGGAGACCGACAGCCGGATGATCGTCTCGGCGGGGGGTTTCGAGGCAGTCGACTCGCCACAGTCGGCGCTCGCCGACGTCACCGACCACCCACACCGCATTCCGTCCCGACCGCCATCTCGGTGACCTCCTCGCCGACGTGTTCCTCGTCTTCACGCCTCGGATGACTTGCACCCGATCGACGGTGTTAAGATCCGTGCCCATGTTCCTGCACCTGGTACACCGTTTCATGCTTGGCACCCCAGTCACCGCTGCGCCCACTGGCGATCAGGATCAGATCGCCCAATGCTTCGCTGGTGTCGACGTACGGTTTCGGTGTTCCCGTTGCGGCGTCGATGATGAATAGCTTACTGCCGTCCACCGCGTAGGCCGTCGTGTGGTCGCGGCAATGTCGATTGCGATCGGCGTAGTCGCCGATCCTCGTGAGCCGGTCGCTGGACGGTTCTACCCTTGATATGCGTCGAACGCGGTCGTCCACACCTTGTCGCCACCCACCGCGACTCCGGTGGGTCGATATCCAATCGGGATCGCGCGAGTTATTCGGTGTGTTGCCGGGTTGATCTGGAAGAGCCGGCCTGTGGTCGCCGCCTCCGCCCCCCCGGGTCATCACCGCGACACCGGCCGAGAGTGCGATCGCCGCCACCAGCACTCCAGCGACCACCGGCCATCTGCGCGTACGCTGACGGTCGACCCCGAGCGCGGCGGCGGCCGCGTCCACCAGCTCTCCACAGGTGGCGTAGCGGTCGTCCGGATCTTTGGCCATCGCCTTGGCCAGCACGTCGCCCAGAGCGGGGGTCGCGGGCGGCTCCTCCTCGAGGTGGGCGAACAGCAGCGCGACCTCCGAGGCATGCGGGAACGGCGGCTCGCCGGTGATGCACTCGTGCAGCACACACCCCAGCGAGTACACGTCGGTGCGCCCGTCGATCCGGTCACCCCGGATCTGCTCCGGCGCGATGTACTCGATCGTGCCCAGCGATGACGTCGCGACCGGCACCTGGCCGATGTCGGAGACCAGCCGGGTGAGGCCGAAATCCACGAGGAACGCGTGATCGTGGGCGTCGACCAGGACGTTGGACGGCTTCACGTCGCGGTGCACGAGACCCAGCTCGTGAGCCGCGTCCAGCGCGCTTGCCACCTGACTGCAGATTGCGATCGTACGCTCCGGCGGCAGGGGGCCGTCGACCAGGATCCGTTTCAGGTCGCTGCCTTCCACGTAGCGCATGGCGATGTACAGCAGGTCGTCGTGCTCGCCGGCCGCGTAGATCGGCACAACGTTGGGGTGCTCCAGCGACGCCGCCAGCCGGGACTCGGCCAGGAAGCGGGCTCGGAAGCCGGTGAAGGCGGCCAGCTCCGGGGCGATCAGTTTGAGCGCAACCTTGCGGTCGAGCGCGCGATCGCGTGCTCGGTACACGACTCCCATTCCGCCACGCCCGATCAGCGCTTCGATCTCGTAGCCGAGCAGGCTGTCACCGATATGCAGATCCCCGGAAACCGGCATTGCGTACCTCCCGTCACAAGAGGATAGATCGGGTTTCGGAGTTCCGCTGGGAGCCGTAAGACAACGGTAAGAGAACGGTTAGCCGGCGCGAGCATGATCGTGGCATGAACGTGAAATCCACATCGGTCGCTGGGGTTGCGATACTCGTGGTCGTCATGGCGGTGGGGGCGGTCGCGCTGGGCTCGGTGGGCTCGAGCTCAGCCGCGGCGCCCGCCGGCCCGCGAGCGTTGCCGGCATGCCATGTCCTTCCCGGCAGGACGCGGTGCGCCGCGCTTCCCGGTCAGTGGATGCGCGGGCGGATCATTGTGGGTGGAGCGGCCATGGTGGTGGTCGATCCCGACAGGCGCTCACGCCCCGTCACGCTGGCAACCATCACCGGCAATCCTGTGGCATGGTCGAGCGACGGGTCGGAGCTTCTGATTTCCGATGTCCCGCGTCTGAAGGTGCTCGGCATCGGCGGGGGTGAGCGGGTGGTCGCCCGGGATGCGAACTTCGGGGGCGCGTCGTTTACCCCGGACGGACGCAAAGTCGTCTACGTGGACAGGCACTCCGTGATCCGTGAGGTGTCGATTCACGCCGGCACATCCCGAGCGATCACCCGGCCAGGTTCGACGCCAAAAGGAGCAGTTGGCCCCGCGCTGAGTCCGGACGGATCCACGATCGCATTTCAACGGTGGGTGCGAGCGCAGCACAGCATCTGGGTGATGAATGCCAACGGCACCGGTGCTCAGGTGCTGGTCACCGCGGCCCAGCTGAACCGCCTGTCCGGCAAGCTGCCGGTCGACGAGATGACAGACGTGTGCTGGTCGCCGGACGGGTCGCGGCTGGCCTTCGCCGCGTCCACCGGCAACGCCTTTCAGAGCAGCGTCTTCACGGTCAACGCCGACGGCACCGAGCTGCGGCGGCTGACGCCGCCGGCCGCCCGCATGTGGGGCGCGAGCTGGTCGCCCGACGGCAAGCGGATCGCGAGCATGAGCGGGGGACGCGAGGTGATCACGATCAGAGCGGACGGCACCCATATCCGTGACCTCGGCTATCGGTCGCTCACCTGGGGGCCGTTGGCGTGGAACCCCGCGCTGCCGGTCATGATGCCTCCTCACCGCTGAGCATTGCGGTGGACGCACGATCCGCATTGATGGTCGTCGGTGTTGCGGCGCTCGTGGTCGCCTCGGCGCTCGTAGCGGTCGCGCTGGGGTCGGCAGGATCGAGCTCGGCAGCGGCGCCCGCGGCTCGACCGGCGCTGCCGGCGTGTCGCATCCCCAGCGGGAGTGAGGGCGCGCGCTGCGCGGGGCTCCCCGGTCAGTGGATGCGCGGCTGGATCGCTGCCGGAGGGCCGGCCATGATGGAGATCGACCCCGACAGGCGATCCCGCCCGATCATGCTGCCGACCGTCGCCGGAACTCCCGTTGTGTGGTCGAGCGACGGAACCAAGCTACTGGTGTCCGACGGACCTCGACTGAAGGTTGTCGATCTGGGTGGGCGAGAGACGGTGGCTGTCCGAAACGCGTTTCCGGGAGGGGCGTCGTTTACCCCGGACGGTCGCCACGTCGTCTATGCAGACGAGCACCTTGGGCTGCGCGAGGTGTCGATTCACGGCGGCCCGGCCCGTGCGATCACTCCCCGCAGCAGTCAGCCGCCGGGAACCGGGAGGATCGACCCTGTGGTCAGTCCCGACGGCACCAGGATCGCGTACCGCCGGGTGCTCGGACGGCGGTTCATCCAGGGGATCTGGGTGATGAACAGGGACGGCACGCAGAGGCACGTGCTGGTCAGCCCGGCGCGGCTGGGCCGCCTATCCGGCGAGCTGGCGGTCGACCAGATCGCGAACATTTGCTGGTCGCCGGATGGGTCGCGGCTGGCCTTCACCGCCGGCACCGGCAACGGGTATCGCGGCGGAGTGTTCACCGTCAACTCCGACGGCGGCGGGCTGCGACGCCTGACGCCACTGGCGGCGGGCATGTGGGGCGCAACCTGGTCGCCCGACGGCAAGCGCATCGCGAGCATGGACAGTTCGAAAGAGGTGATCACCATGAGTGCGGATGGGACCCACACTCGTGACCTCGGGTATCGAGCGCTCACGTGGAGCTCGCTGGCGTGGAACCCCGCGCAGCGGGTCATGACACCACCTCACCACTGAGCATCGGTGGATAGGATCGGGGGTAATGAGCCTGCTGATCGATCCCGACGACTGCGTGCTGGTGCTGGTCGACGTCCAGGATGGGTTTCTGGAGCGGATCGACGCGGGTGTCAAGCAGGGGCTGGTCGAGCGGATCGCCTTCCTGGTGCTGGGGGCGAGGTTCTGTGGGATCCCGGTGATCGCGTCGGTCGAATCGCCCGAGGATTGGGGCGGCCTGCATGCCGGTCTGGTTGATGTGGTGGGCGATGCCCCGGTGATCCCCAAGGCGGTGTTCGGCCTCGCCGATGATCCCCTGGTGGGGCCGGCGGTGCGCGAGTCGCAGCGCGGCACGGTCGTGCTGGTGGGTCTCGAGACCGACGTGTGCGTGGCCCACTCGGCGCTGGGGCTGCTCGATCGAGGCCACAGCGTGGTGGTGGTCGAGGATGCGGTGGCGTCACCGGGACGTGCGCACCAGGCGGGACTCGACCGGATGCGCCGGGCGGGGGTGATCCCGGTGGTCACCAAGCAGCTGCACTACGAGTGGATGCGCACCGTCGAGCGATCTCGTCAGTTCAGCGACGCTCACCCCGATCTGGTGGAACCTCCCGGCGTCGAGCTGTAGCCGGGCGTGAATAAATGGTGCCAGGCACCATTTATTCACGCCGCGAGCTGTTCCTCGACGGCGGGCTCGAGGGTGACGGCCGAGAGGCGGCGCGTGCGCAGGCGGCGCATCGCGAACAGGCCGAACGCCGCTGCGACCAGGCATGCCGCGCCTCCGACTGCCAGGCCGACGCGGGCGCCGGCGATGCTCGTGATCCAGCCGATGATCGGGCCGCCGATCGGGGTTGAGCCGAGGAAGGCCACCGACCACATCGCCATCACCCGACCGCGCATCTGCGGCGCTGCGGTCAACTGCAGCGTCGAGTTGGCCATCGCCAGGAAGGTGACGCTGGCAAATCCGACCATGCCCAGCGCGGCGAACTCGATTGGGAGTGTGGGGGCGATCGCGGCCACCAGGATCACCGCTCCGAATCCGAACGACGCGATCACCATCGGCCGCAGGCCGGTCTTGCCGCGGGCCGCCGCCACCAACCCCCCGGCGACGGCGCCGATGCCCATGGCCGCGGTCATCAGCCCGAACGTGCGCGCGTCCCCGCCGAAGACCTGCTTGGCCGCCACCGGCAGGGTGACCTGGAAGTTGTAGGCGAGCATGCCCACCAGGCCCATCATCACCAGCGGGATCCTCAGCTCGGGCGTGCGGGCCACATACTTGAACCCCTCGCGCAGCTGCCCGCGGCGGCGCAGCATCGGCGCGCTCGGCTTCAGCAGCGAGGTGTCCATGGTCATCAGCGAGCCGACCACCGCGGCAAAGCTGACCGCGTTGATCACAAAGCACCAGCCCTCACCCACGGTGGCGATCATGATGCCGGCCACCGCCGGGCCGACCGCCCGGGCGGCGTTGATCAGGGTGGAGTTGAGGCTGACGGCATTTCGCAGGTCATCCGGCCCCACCATCTCCATCACGAAGGCCTGGCGCGAGGGGTTCTCGAAGCATTGGTTGAGACCCAGCAGCAGCGCCAGGATCAACACGTCGACGAATGTGACCCGATTGGTCAGGGTGAGGATCCCCAGCACCAGCGCCTGGAGCCCCATCAGCGACTGCAGCACCACCATCAGGCGGCGCTTGTCGACGCGATCGGCCACCACTCCGCCGTAGGGGCCCAGCAGCAGCACCGGCAGCGTCTGCAGCGCGATCACGATCCCCAGCGCCGCGGCCGAGTGGGTCAGCTGCAGCACCAGCCAGGCCTGAGCGGTGGACTGCATCCAGGTACCCACCAGGGAGATCGCCTGACCGGTGAAGTACCGTCGATAGTTGGGGATTGCGAGCGCCGAGAAGGTGCGCCGCACGGTTGCGTCCATCGTCACTGCGGGTGCTGCTTCAAACTCTTGGCCAACGACTCGAGGACCGGCAGGGCGGCGGCCAGCGCCCGGCGCTCGTCAGGGGTGAGGCTCTCAATCGCGAGGTTGACCGCGTCGGTGCGCTCGTGTCGGATCTGCTCGTAGAACTCCCGGCCCTTGTCCGTCGGCGCGACGTGCGACACGCGCCGATCCTCCGGGTCGGGCTCGCGCGTGACCAGATCGGCGGCCTCGAGCTTGGCCACGATCCGGGAGAGCAGCGTGGGGTTGATGCCCTCGATCGTCGCCAGGTCGGACAGGCGCAGATCCCCCTGGCGCGCGATCGTGCCGAAGACCTCGTACTGGGACGGCGACAGGTCGGTGTGCCCGCCGGCGTGGCGCAGTCGCCGGGACAGACGGCCGATCACGGTGCGCATGCGACCGGCGATGTCGGTGTCACCGGGGTTGGAGGAATCGGTCATTGCCCTCAGTGTAGCAATTGCTTGCCGGCAAGCAAGTAATTCATTGGTACAGTTCCAATGCGTGTTCTGGACTCGAATTCTCGGTTCGCTGGTGGCCGCCTCGCTGGTCTTGAGCGCGTGCGGGACCACGACCGGGACGAGCACGTCCACAGCCCCGTCCAGCATGCCTGCGAGCACGCCAAACTGCTCCTCGAGCGATGTGGGCGACGTCAGCGCCACGCTCCAAGGCGGGGCCGGCAGTGCCGTCGGCGAGGTGCGGCTGGCCAACACCGGAGCGACCACCTGCCTGCTGCGAGGGGCTCCGGTGGTGCGGCTGTACACAGCCGGAGGTCAGATGCTGCCGGTGCGAAACATCGGCCAGACCACCCAGGCCTCAGGCCGCCTGATCGTGCACCCCGGCGACACCGCCGTCAGCCACATCGCCTGGGGCAACGGCTGTCACCTGTCGGGGAACGCCGACACCATCGAGATCGACTGGCCCGGCGGCAGCGCCACCGCCCACGTCAGCGGAACCGATATGCCTCGCTGCGACGCCCCGGGCGTCAAGTCGCACGTCACCTCGTCGCGATTCACGACGGCGTGAACGTGGGCACGGCCTCTTCCACCGGGACCTCCTCGGGGCGGAGGGTGTCCATGAACGAGCTGACCGAGAACACCGCGTTCCCGGCTCCCGCCACGCCGTATCC
The DNA here is from genome assembly GCA_963727235.1 of uncultured Actinomycetes bacterium. Classification (GTDB taxonomy): domain Bacteria; phylum Actinomycetota; class Thermoleophilia; order Gaiellales; family JAICJC01; genus CAVPTL01. The sequence continues at coordinate 69,709 of CAVSFZ010000014.1, read as the reverse complement.
CGGCGGCGGCTTCAGCCCGTGCTTCTCGAGCGTCCCGCGGTAAGCCTCCAACAGGCGGATGTGGTATTCCAGCGGGGCGCCCATCGGGTTGTCGCGGCCGAGCGGTGTGGCCGGCTCCGGGCACCAGGTGGTGAAGCGCGGGGTCACACCACGGCTCATGAAGTAATCGAGCCCGAGCGTGGTGCTTGCGATCGCCTCGTCGATCGAGGTGAAGCCAAACGGCTTGGCCATCTCGACGCCGGCGACGAAGTTCGGGATCACATAGCGCGGTCCGAACACCTCGGCCGCATCCAGGATCCGCCGGTGCCATTCGCTTCGCCCCACGTAGCGCGTCTTGCCGGGGCAGATGATCTCGAACAGCCGCTCGTCCCACACCTCGTAGTTGGGGTGGTAGATCTTGATGCCGTAGTCCTTGAAGCGCTGCACGTCCGCGCGCGGGAGCGCCTGTGCGACCACCTTGCCGATCCAGCGATTGGGGAAGCGCTCCTCGATCGCCTGGGCGTAGCGGCCGTAGAAGTCGGCCTCCTCCAGCCCGTCGACCTTGCTGGTGACCGATCCGCCGGTGAGCGTGTAGGCCTTGCTGACGCGATCGGTGTCGTAGCGGTCGATGATCGCGAGCGCCTCCAGCACGTCGTCCACTGACTTGATGCCGGTGTACGGCCGGCCCTCCTGCTTGTGCTGGCGCCAGTTGTGGTTGATGTCGCAGAACTGGCACTCTTCCTTGGCGCCGAAGTACTGGCACAGGCGAAGCGCGGTCAGGTAGATCAGGTAGCCCCACTGGATGGTGGGCGCGGTTTCCATCACCGTCTTGCCGTTGGCCAGCTCGTGCCGGTAGTACTCCGGCATCGGCGGCAACAGCACATCCGCCATCAGCCGGCCGTCCAGCGACAGCTGCAGCGTCCCCTCCTCGCCCAGTGAGACGCGGTAGGGCGAGTCGGGGTTGACTCGCACCGAGACGATCGTACGCCGGAGTCCGTGCGGCCCGCCGGTCAGCGCGAGCTCCTCGGGCGGGCGGCGGACGGCGGCCTCGCCCAGCTGCGCCAGCGGCTTCTGGTCGAACGAGAAGATGAAGTACGACTTGGGCTTGACCTCGCCGTCCAGATTGTCGGTCAGCGCGGAGTGGTCGAACGCCATCCCGCTGCGAAGCAGGTCCTCCTTCAATACCGCCTCGGGCGGTATGTGCGGATACCGGTCAATCAGGTCTTCGACAAGGGCGGTGCGAGAAGCTTCCAAGGTGGCTTCGGACACTAGCACCGGCGCCGCCGGCGTTCGGCGCTCAGCCCCCAGGCGCTGCTCAGGCTCGATCAGCTGGATCTCGGCTACCGCCTGCTGCTGGCGTGAATAATTGGTGCCTGGCACCAATTATTCACAGGCCTGCTCGATCAAGGTGCGGGTCGCGCCGCCCCTGAGGGTTGAGCCGACTGCCCATGCGTTGGTGGTGGCGGGGATCTCGGTGACGGCGTTGAGCAGGTCATTCCCACCGGGCGAAACCGGTGTGACCCGCGTCCAGGTGGAACCGGTGCGCAGCAGCGAGGCGGTGGTGTTGGTGCCGGTGGCCGTGGCCCGCGCGCCCACCGACCACACGCCGTCGGTGGAGTACATGCTGAGGCCGGCCGCGGCCGCATCCCCGCCGGTGGAGCGCGACCAGGCGCCGCCGTTCCAGTGCTCGAGCAGCACACGCGGCACCGCCTGAGCCGTACCTCCCACCGCCCACACGTTGGACGCCGCCAACGCCTGGACGCTGATCAGGCTGCCTCCCGAAGCGATCGCCGGGGACGCCACTCGCGACCACCGAGAGCCGTTCCAGTGTTCCACCAACGGCGTCTGGTTTGCCAGGCCGAACCACCCGACCGCCCACACATCGCCGGCGGAGACGGCGGAGACGTCCACCAGTGTATTGATCGTGGTGACCGGGATCGGCGCCGTGACCACGCGCCAGTGCTGCCCGTCCCAGTGCTCGACCAGCGGCCTCCAAACCCGCGCCGACCGCACGCTGGTGCCGACCGCCCAGATGTCGTTCGGGGCGATCGCGGCGATGCTGTCGAGCCCCACGTTGGCGAAGCCCTTGCCGGGAGTGCCTGCGCCGGCCACGCTCCACTTGGTGCCGTTGTAGTGCAGGATCAGCGGGCGGGCGGCGGACCCCTTGTTGCCCACCGCCCACACGTTGGTGGGCGAGACCGCAACCACGCCGTTGAGTCCGAGAAACGATGAACTGGTCGCCGGGCCGGGTACGACAGACCAGCTCATCCCGTCCCAGTGTTCGATCAGGGGCCGGGCGTTGGATCCCTGTCCGCTGGTGCCCACCGCCCAGGCATCCGTCGCCGAAAGCGCCGACACGTCGTTGAGGACGTTGAAGCGCGGCTGGGGGTTGCGACTGGCGACCACCGACCACTCCGGGCAGGCCGCCAACGCGGGCACGACGGCGACGGTCGCAAGCACCGCCCACAGCCCGACCGTCGCAATCAGCACTCGTCGCAGCATCACCGTCTCAGTATGGCCGCTCCACCGGCCATCATCTAGGCGTCGGCAATGCCGTGCCGGATGGCGTACCGGGTGAGCTCCGCACGGTTGTGAATGTCGAGCTTGGCCATCAGGTTGTCGCGGTGGCGTTCCACCGTCTTGGTGCTGATGGTGAGCTGCTCGGCGATCTCGCGGCTGGTGTTGCCGGCGGCGATCAGCGCAACGATCTGGGTCTCACGGGCCGTCAGCGGTCCGGCCTCGACCTCCCGCGGCGGCTCGATCGGAGGTCGATCAGCCGTCCGTGGCTGGACGAACTCCCCGCCGTCGAGCACCGCCCGGCAGGCACTCAGCAGGTCACGGTCGACCGTGCTCTTCAGCAGGTAGCCGTGTGCCCCCGCCCCCTGGGCCTGCTTCACGTAGCGAGGATCGTCGTACATCGAGAGGATCAGGATCCGCAGGTCACGCCTGGCAGCGGCCAGCTGCTGGGCCACCTCGAGTCCGGTCAGGCGCGGCATCGCCAGGTCGAGGATGGCCAGATCGACGTTGGGCTGAAGCCCGAGCGAGAGCGCCTCGGCGCCGTCGGTGGCTTCGGCCACCACCTCCAGCTTGGGGTCGGCGCGCAGGATCATGCCCACGCCCCGTCGCACCACCGGGTGGTCGTCGGCGACCAGGATGTGCACGGTCACGGCTGCACCCGCAGCGGCTTTCCGCCGGCGTCCACCGGTGCTGTCATCACGATCTGGGTCCCCGACCCGAGACCCGGCTCGACCCTCAGCACTCCGTGGATGATCAACGCCCGCTCGCGCATGCCGCGCAGGCCGCCGCCGAAACCCTCGTGACCGATCCCAACCCCGTTGTCTCGTACCACCAGCTCGATCATGCGACCCTCGCCGGTCTGGTGCAGAGTCAGGTCGACGTGGGTGCAGTCGGCATGCCGGGCAGCGTTGGTGAGAGCCTCCTGGGCGATCCGGTACACCGTCAGCGCGACGCCTTCCTCGAGTTTGACCGTCTCGTCGACGTCGACCTCCACACGGGTGGCGGTGCGAGCCTCGAACGTCTCGGCCAGTGCGTGCAGCGCTGCCGGGAGGCCGAGGTCTGCCAGCACTGAGGGGCGCAGCAGCCCGTCGACCCGCCGCAGCTCTTCCAACGCCACGCGAGCGGTGTCCTGAGCCGCCCGCAGTGCTTCGTCGTGCTCGGCGCCCTCGGTCTCCTCGGCCCGTTTCAGGAACAGCAGCATGCCGGTGAGGTTCTGGCCGATCTCGTCGTGCAGCTCGCGCGCGATCCGGCGGCGCTCGGCCTCCTGCGCCCGGAACGCGATCGTCGACGACTCACGCCGCTCGTCCTCCAGCCGGGTCAGCGTGCGGTTGAACGTCCTGATCACCTCGCTGACTTCACCCGCGCCGTCGATTTCGAGCCGGCGCCCGGGTTCGCGGAGGTCAACGGTGTTCATCAGCGCCGACAGCTCGCGCAGCGGCCGCAGCGTCAACCACAGAAGCAGCCCGTTTGCGATCACGAACACGATCACACCGATGGTGAGCACCACCGCCTGGGCCTGCTCGATGGGCGCGGAGATGGTGATCGGCGAGAACGCCAGCACCAGGCCGGCAAGGATCAGCAGCCCGGCGTCGAGGGCGAACACCCGCCAGAAGAGCGACGACCTGCGGGCGGAGTGACGCCCGGCGCTGGGCGGGGAGCTGGCGACATTCATGGTGCCGCGTCAAATTTACTGCTTCCCCAAGGCCACAACGCCCCAAGCCGCGACATTAAGTATCCCGCTCAGTGTCGGGGGTATGGGGCGGTGGCCTTTGGGGGCACTCCGTGGCTCCCGCTCGGTGTGCATGGCCGGATGATTGACGCCGACGCCCCCCCGGACAATGGGGGGAACGCCTCATTCACGCCGCCTGGGCAGTAACAAGTTGCGACTTTTGCATGATCGCGGCATCATGAATCAGCGCATCGAATGGGGACGTCGAGTCTGCGCCCGACAGCAACCGAAGGAGTACCCCCGTGTCAGCTCGGCTACGCCTGCGTTCGATACTCACCTCTGTGGTCGCGGTGGTCGCGTTCGCCGCCACCGCCGGCTCGGCTTCCGCCGTGACCCTTGGCAACCTCCCCTCGCCCACCTGGCAGGCCAACGGGCGGGTGAACACGGTGCTGCGGGTCAACGGAGTGGTGTACATCGGTGGTCAGTTCACCCAGGTGATGGACCACGCCGGCGGCAACGTCACGCCCCGAAACAGGCTGGCGGCGTTCGACGCGAGCACCGGCGCGTTGCTGCCCTGGAACCCGGGTGCGAACAACACGGTGCGGGCACTCGCCACCTCGCAGGACGCTTCGGTGATCTTCGCCGGCGGGGCGTTTACCCAGGTCGGGGGCAAGACCCGCCAGCGGGTGGCCGAGGTGCAGGCAGCCACCATTGGCGCGGGTACGGGCGTGGTCAACGGCTGGTCGGCGAGGGTCGACAACCAGGTGTGGGGGATGGCCGTGTTCTCGGGCCAGGTGTACATCGGAGGAGACTTCCGGCACGTCAACGGCCACGAGCGGGACCGGTTGGCTGCGCTCAGCTCGAGCAGCGGCGCGCTCAGCGCTGACTGGGTGCCGCGCGCCAACAATGCCGTGCGTGTGATCTCGGTGCCGCCGGCCGGCGACAAGCTGTTTGTGGGCGGAGCGTTCACGCTCTTCAACAACCAGCGCCAGGCGCATCTGGTGGCCGTCACCACCACCGGCGGCGCGCTGCTCCCGTGGGCGTCGCATCCCGGCGGAACGGTCAAGGCGTTTGCTGCGACCTCCAGCACCCTGTTCGAGGGAGACGCCGGCGGCGGTGGGCACGTGCGCGCCTACTCGCTGCCTGCCGGCAAGCTCAAATGGACGAACACCGGCAACGGAGACGTCGAGCGGGTGGTGCTGTACCAGGGGGCGCTGCTTGTGGGCGGCCACTTCACCACTTTCGGCGCCTTCAACGCCCAGCATCTGGTGGCTCTCAACCAGACCACCGGCAAGGTGGACACGTCGTGGCAGCCGTCGGCCGACAGCATCCACGGAGTGTTCGGCCTCCAGGCCTACGGCCAGAGCGTCTACGCCGGCGGTGACTTCACCCGCTGGTTCCCCGGGAGCTTCGCTCAGGCGCATTTCGCGGAGTTCTCGACCGGGGTGACCGACTCCACGCCGCCCGCGATCTCCGCCGCACCCAAGCTGATCGTCCCGCTGGGAGCGAACCTGGGGCCAACGCTGATACCGGCTCGCGTCAGCTTCGCCGCCACCGATGCGGCCAGCGGCATCTGCCGCTATCAGCTGCAGAAGAGCTTTGGCGGTGGCGCGTACGCTCCGGTCTCCCTACCGTGGATCAACGCCGCGTTCACAAAACCGACGGTGGCGCCCAGCAGCAAGGCCTACCGCTTCCAGGTGCGGGCGACCGACTGCTCGGACAACGTCTCGGCGTTCGTCCCCGGCGCGCCCACGGTGGTGACTGCGTTCCAAAACGGGGGCGGAGCCATTCACTACACCGGTCGCTGGTCGAACCAGCGGGTGTCGGGAACCTACGGCGGCTCGATCCACACGACCTCGAGCCCGGGAGCGTCGGCGTCGCTCAAGTTCAACGGCCGCGAGGTGGTGTGGGTGGCGAGCCGGGCGGCCAACCGCGGTGTCGGCCGGATCTACATCGACGGCCGGCTGGTCAAGTCGCTCAACCTGCACGCCAACGGCACCGCTCGCCGGCGGGCGGTGTTCACGCGGGCGTGGACAAGCGTCGGCAGTCACACGATCAAGGTGGTGTGCGCGGGCACAGCCGGGCACCCCACGATTGACGTGGATGCCTTCGTGACCGTGCGGTAGGTTCTGCACCGACCGTGACTTCCAAACTCGCCCTGGCGCTCGACGTGGGCGGGTCGAAGCTGGCGTCCGCCGTCGTCGACGAGGCGGGTACGGCTGTCACCCGCTGCCGCGTGCCCCTCCCCGCAACCGATGACCCGGAGGTGGTGATGGCCGCGTTGGTGGCCTGTGCCCATCACGTCCTCGGTGAGGCCGGAGTCGAGCCGGGGGCGGTCGCGGGGGTGGGGGTGGCGTGTGCCGGACCGATGGACTGGGCGCGGGGTGAGGTCTCGCCGCTGAACATCCCGGCCTGGAGGGCGTTCCCGCTGCGCGAACGGCTCTCTCAGGAGTTCGGCACCGACGTCAGGGTCGAGAACGACGCGGTCGGGATCGCCGCGGGGGAGCGCTGGATGGGAGCCGGCCGGGACGTCCCGAACTTCTTGGCGGTGACGGTGTCAACCGGGGTCGGGGGTGGGCTCGTGCTCGGCGGCCGGGTGCAGTACGGCGCCACCCGCAATGCCGGGCATATCGGCCACGTGGTGGTCGAGCCCGATGGGCCGGAGTGCGTGTGTGGCGGACGGGGATGTCTCGAAGCGGTGGCGTCTGGCCCGCGTACCATCGCCCGCGCCCGGGAGCGTGGTTGGGCGCCGCCCTTGGGGCAGGAAGCGGACGGCGCGGCGCTGGCCGTGGCCGCCGAGGCGGGCGACCCGGTGGCGGTCGACGAGATCGCCCGTGCTGGGCGTGGGCTGGGTATGGCGTTTGCCTCTGCGGCTGCGCTGCTCGACCTCTCGGCTGTGCTGGTGGCGGGCGGGTTCTCCCACGTGGGCGAGCCGCTGTGGGCGCCGCTGCGCGCTGCCTTCGCAGAGCATGCCGGGCTCGAGTTCGTGCGCCGCTGCCGGATCGAGCCGGGCCAACTGGGCGACGCCGCCGGCCTGATCGGCGCCGCCGCCTTCATCCTCGGTGGTGAATAAAAGGTGCCAGGCACCTTTTATTCACCGGTGCGGCGGCTGAACTCGATGCAGGTCTCGATGTGAAACCGGGTGGCATAGCCGAGATCGGCGGTGTGGACGCGTTCGTCGCGGCCGTGCACGCCGGCGTGCAGGACGGCCGTGGGCGTGTGCCGCAGCGGCCAGATTCCGTAGGCGACGGTGCCAAACGCCGCTCGCAGGTAGTGCGAGTTGGTGAAGCCGTTGCAGAGGGTGGGGATCAGCACCGCCTGGGGATCGTTGCGCGTCACCCACTCTCGGCAGACCTCATACAGCGGGGTGTCGAGCGGGGAGATCGAGCCTCCCTCGGGAGGGCCGGAGAACTCCAGCCGGTGGGGGATGTCGTCACCCAGCACCGCGGCCAGCTCAGCCCGCACGTCGTCGACGGTGGCGCCCGGGATCGGCCGGCAGTCGCAGTCCACCGACGCCTCCGCCGGCATCACGTTGAGTGCAGTTGAGCCGCGCAGCCGAGTGGGTGAGACGGTGGTGACGAACAGCGGCGCGATCAGGTCGGGCAGCATCGGGTGCAGGGCGTCGGCGCGTGCGATCCGCTCGGCCAACTCCCCGTCGGCACCGACCAGGGCAGTCAGCATGGCGTCGGTCTCCGGCAGCAGACGCGGACTGGGGGAGTGCCGCGACAGCCGATCGATCAGCCGAGCCAGCAGCGGCACAGCGTTTTCGCCCGACCACGGCAGCGACGTCGGTGCGGCCGCGCCGATGGCGGTCACGGTCGCCCGCAGCGCGCCCTTCTCGCCCACGTTGATGGTCACCACCGTGCGCCCATCGACCAGCTCGAGCCGCTCGGCGGCGCCCTCGTTGAGCGCATAGTCGGTGCGCACCTGTGGTCGCTCGCGCACCAGCCACGGCATCCCCACCTGGGCTTCGCCATCCTCCTCGTCCGCCTCGGCGATCAGCACCAGATCGCCGGCGGGCTGGAAGCCGTTTCGCGCCAGCCACGCTATCGCGACCGCCCGAGTGGCGAGCTCGTTCTTCATGTCGGCTGCTCCCCGGCCCCAGATGTAGCCGGCCTCGTCGACGTGCCCCTCGAACGGCGGATGAGTCCAGGTGCCGGCGTCCTCGGCGGGCACGACATCGGTGTGCCCCACCAGCGCCAGCGACGGACCCCGGCCGCGGCCGGGGATCCGGCCGATCAGGTTCGCACGGGCCGGGTCGCGAGCCTCCAAGCTGCATTCCACGCCGTTCTCGGTGAGGTATGCGTGAAGCATCTCTGCCACCGCCGTCTCGCCCCCCGGCGGGTTGGAGGTGTCGATCCGAAGCAGCGCTGCCAGCAGCTCGGTGGCCTCCCGGCGCAGCTCGCCCTCGTCGGGTGTCAAGGCTTCACGAGGCCGGCCGCCAATAGCGTCCGGAAGCGCGACACGGTGTCGGCCACACCCTCGGCGAACGGTGTGTCGTCGAGCGCCCCGACGGCCGCGGTCAACGACGTCGCGTCAACCTCCTCGGGGAACGGCAGTCGCACGTCGTCGTAGCTGATCGCGCCGTCCGAGGTGCCTGCCGCCGCGGCGATGGTGCTGACGACCTCGTCCATGTGCACCACGCTCCCGGCCAGGTTGTGGACGGTTGCTCCTTCGCACTGGGCTCGGGCGGCGGCCACGAAGGCAGCGGCCACATCGGGTGCGTACTGGAGCTGAATGCGCCCCCCGAACGGGATCCGGTGAGGCACCCCTGCGGCGGCTGCGAGCATCGCTTTGGTCGGCTCCGAGGTCATCCCCTGATCCCGCCCCGGCCCGTACACGGTGTGCGGCCGAAGGCCGATGCTGGCCAGCTTGTTCTCATGCCAGTACACGTGCGCGGTTCCCTCGTTGGCCCGCTTGTAGACGCCGTATAGCGTGTCGGGAAGTCCCGCGCTGTCGGGCGTCGCGCCGCCTTCGTCGATCGCGTCATAGGCCGCGATCGACGAGGCGTAGACGACATGGTGGATGCGGTCGGCCCGCCGTCTCACCGCCTCGAACACATTCACGGTGCCGAGCACGTTGGTGCGCGCCCCCAGCGGCGGATCGGCGCGGCAGAACGGGATCTGCAGCGCCGCCAGGTGGATCACATGGGTGACGCCGCCGCCGTCCAGGGCTCGCTCGAGAGCGGTGATGTCCGAGATGTCGGCGCTCACCCGCTCCACGCTCCGGGCCTCGTCCGGCGTCATCACCAGCCCCCAGCGGTGTCCATCCAAGGCCAGATCGAACGCTGTCACCGCGGCGTTTTCCTGCACCAGCTGGCGGACAACCCACGTGCCGATACACCCGTAGGCGCCGGTCACGAGGAAATGTTCGCTGGACATAACGCAAACGTTATCCCAATCTGCTTCGCGCGGCGCATGGATCGTGAGGCTCTAAGCTCTCCATATGGCGGATTCGCGGCAAAAACCGGCGCGGCTCGAGGATGTCGCCCGTGAGGCTGGAGTGCACCTGTCAACTGTCTCCCGAGTGCTCAACGGCTCAGAGACGCTGACCGTTCGCCCCGAGACGCGGGAGCGCATCCTCGAAACGGCTCGGAGGCTCCGCTACCGGCCCAACGCAATCGCCCGAGGCCTCAAGACCTCCAGCACCGGGGCGCTCGGGTTGTTGGTGCCGTCGCTCCGAAACCCGGTGTACTCCACCATCATCCGCGGCGCCTTCGACCACGCCTGGGCAAAAGGCTTGGTGGTGCTGCTGGCCGAGGACACCGGCGGCACCAGCGCCCAGCAGGCATACGAATCGCTGGTGGCAGAGGGTCGGATCGACGGACTGCTGATCGCCAGCGCCCGTCCCGGCAACCCGATCCTGAAGCGGTTTGCCGAGAAGATGGTGCCGTGCGTGTTCGTCAACCGCCGCCATCTCGGAAGCGGATGCAACGTCTCAATGCGCGAGGAGGATGCCGGTCGGATCGTGGCCGCCCACCTGCTCGGACTCGGCCATCGCCGGCTGGGTCACGTGGCCGGTCCGCATCGGCTCGACACCGCCAAACGACGGATGCAGGGCTTCGTCGACGCCGCCATCGCCGCGGGCGCCGAGGTGCAGGTGGAGGAGGCTGCTTTCGATGAGCGAGGAGGTGCTCAGGCGATGTCGACGCTTCTGGCCGGGCGCAGGCCGCCCACCGGGATCTTCGTGTCGAACATCAACCAAGCGGTGGGTGCGCTGTCGGCCGCCCGACGGCAGGGGGTGGCCGTACCCGACGATGTGTCGGTGGTCGGCTACGACGACGACCCCCTCACCGAGTATCTGGACGTGCCCCTGACCGCGATTAGGATGCCGCTGTGGGAGCTGGGAGCCACCGCGGTTGATCTCGTCATCGAGCAGCTCAACGGCGGGCCGCCTCGCGACGTCGAGCTGGAGACCGAGCCGCAGCTGATCGTGCGGGCGTCGACGGCGGAGTGTGTGACCCCCTGATCCCGGACGGGGGGTGATGCCGCCGATGGATCGCCGCACCTTTCTCACCCGCGCGGCGGCGCTGCCGCTGGCCGCCGGATTGGCGTCCTGCTCGGGCTCGAACTCGAGCGGATCGAGTGCGACCAGCGGGGTCACAACCACGACCAGCCCACCGTCGCCGCCTGCCACCACCGGGCCGACCACCCTCTCAGGCCTTGCGGCGAAGCTCCGCGGCCCGCTGCTGACGCCCGGCGAGGCCGGGTACTCGAGTGCGGCCACGATCGCAAACTCCGCCTACTCTTCGGTCCACCCCAAAGCGATCGCGATGGTGCAGGGCGAGCGTGACGTCGCCACCTGCGTCCAGTACGCGGCGCGCACCCGGATCCCGTTCACCGCCCGTGCCGGCGGGCACAGCTACGCCGGCTACTCGACCAACCGCGGACTGGTGTGCAACGTCGATCGGCTCGACTCGATCTCGGTCGCACCGGACGGACGCTCGGTCACCGTCGGCTCCGGGGTGAAGGCGATCGACCTGATCACCAAGCTGGCCGGACGGGGCCTGGCTGTGCCCACCGGCTCCTGCCCGACTGTCGGCATCACAGGATTGTCGCTGGGCGGCGGGCTGGGGTTCGGCGCCCGCGCCTTCGGGCCCACCTGCGACAACATCATGGCGGTCAGAATCGCGACCGCCGATGGCAGGGTGGTGGTGGCCGATCCCACCACCAACCCGGATCTGTACTGGGCCTGTCGCGGTGGCGGCGGCGGCAACTTCGGCGTCGTCACGGCGCTCACGCTGTCCACCCACCCGGTCTCCGATTCGGCCTACGGGTTCATCGACTTCCCCTGGTCGCAAGCCGACGCCGCCGTCCAGGCGTGGCAGCGGCTGGCACCTCACGCGAGCCCCAACCTGTATCTGATCTGTGCGCTGGAGACCGGCGCGGGCAGCCCGCAGGTGCGGGTGTTCGGACAGCTCCTGGGCGGATCCGAATCCCAGTTTCGGGCGGCCGTCGCGCCGATCACGGCCGTCTCGGGAGCGACCATCCAGACCGGCGCGGGGTCGTACCTGTCGCTGCAGCTGATCTGGGCCGGTTGCGCCAACGAGAGCGCCGCCGCGTGCCGGACGCTGCCGGTCTCCAGCTTCGTCGCCAAGTCGGACTACGTCGGCAAGCCGTTTCCGTCGGCCGCGGTGACCGGCATGGCCAGGGCGATCGAGGCCCGCCAGGGCCGGTCCGGATCGGGGGCGGTGATCATGGATCCCTATGGCGCGGCCGTCAACAAGGTGGCCCCTGACGCGACCGCCTTCGTCCATCGCGACCAGCTGTTCTCGTGCCAGGAGCTCGCGTACTGGAGCGCGGGAGGGAAATCGGAGGCCGACGACTGGCTGGACGGTTTGCGGGCAGGCCTGCGGCCGTACGTTTCCGGCCAGGCGTACCAGAACTACATCGATCCCACTCTCAGCGACTGGCAGCAGGCGTACTACGCCGGCAACCTCACCCGGCTGCGCGACGTCAAGAAGCGCTATGACCCTGAACAGGTGTTCCGGTTTCGCCAGTCGATTCCGCCGGCCTGACCGGCGCGGGGCCGTCGCGGCGTGACTCCGCCACCAGCTTGCCGGCGGCGATGAACATCGCCACCGAGAGCACCGCCGTCTCCATCAACGCCGTGGTGGCACCGGCGATCCGCTGGTCGGCCAGCGCGCTGATCCCGCCGAGCTTGGGCGTGTGGAGATAAAAGTCGTACAACGGCCGGTCGTGCAGGGCGATGAAGATATCCAGCGGCATCATCACGATCATGGCCACGAACAGGTACAGCACCCGCCCGCGGTTGGTGAGCGAGCCGGGCACGATGTCCGGCCACCAGAAGATCAAGCCCGAGACGATAAACGCAATGTGCTCGAGTCCCAGGGCGGCGCGGTGCTGGAGCGCGTAGTCGTACACCACCGGTAGGTGGATCACATACCAGGTCACCACCCAGATGGCGATCGCCACGCGTGGCTCGACCACGAACCGGGCCCCGGGCAGCCGGGCGACCGCGGCGATCATCACCGGCGTCAAGCCCAGCAGCAGCAGCGGCGGCGCCCAGTCGGCGATGATCACGTTCTGGAGCAGATGGAAGCTGAGCATCGAGGTCAGCGCGAGATGCTCGATCGGTGACAGCAGGGCGATCGCGATCAGCGTCAGCCCGGCGGCGAAGCTCACCCGCTTCCAGGTGGGCACCCGCCGGCCCCGCCGCTCCAGCACCCATGTCACCACGGCGTAGTCGAACGCGAAGATCAGCAGCGCTATCACCCACTCGAGATCGAGCGCCACCTGCCAGGGATGCAGCACCAGCTCCGTCATCAAGCCGAAGTATCGCCAAGAACGGGGTCAGTCGGTGGTAATCGACGCTTGGGGCTGCGAGACCATGGCCTCGCCGACCACCACCGCGATGAAGAGCGCGACCAGGATCACGTGCACCGCCGTGCACCACAGGCAGATCGCGTCGATCTGAAACAGCTCGGCGTAGATCAGGTGGATCATCATCAGCGCGCCGCCCAGCATCCAGGCCAGGCGAGCGACCCGCACAGCCTGCGAGTTCGAGCGCCAGGCCGCCGGCAGGCACAGCGCTGCAGCCACCACAAAGAAGACGACGCCCAAAAGCGCCACCGGGATCCCGGACACCATCGACTGGGCGCTGGTGGTGACCTTCTCGCAGTTGATCAGCCCACTGGCGGAGCAGGCGAGCTTCACCGAGGTCGTGTAGTGCACCACCGTGAGGTATCCCGAGACGGCGGCGCCGGCCGCGCACAGGGCCAGGGTCAGCGGGGCGAGCGCCCGCGGCACCGGCCGGGGGCTCATTTCCCGAGGTGGGGGGCGGTGGCAGTCACGGCCGTGGACGTGCACACGTCGGCGGGCTTGCCACCGGTCTGGCTGCAGATCGCGGCGGTGAGCCCGTTGGCCGTTCCCAGCACCGCTTTGGCCACCTGCGAGTTGGGATCATGCAGCGCCGAGGCGATCTGGGCCATGCTGAGCCCCTGCAGCACTTCCGGGTTGTAGCTGGCGCTGGTCAGCACGTAGCGGTTGGCGATGTCGGTGAACGGGATCGCGTTTGTGGAGTTGTAGGTGTTGTACGCCTTGATCTGCTCCGCCGTCGGCTGATCGAGCGGCGCGTAGTGCTGGTTCACGACCTTGTTGGAGTTGGTCTCCACCGCGCTCAGCACCAGGTACGGGCTGGCGAACGTCGAGCCGTGGAAGGAGAAGGTAGGCGTGCTCGGATAGACGTCGATGCTCGAGGAATGGGTCGCATCGAGGTGCGTGAACTTCCCGAACCGCGCCAGAGCCGACACGATCGCCCACCTCTGGGCTGCGCAGTAGGGGCAGTACTCGGCACCCAGGTAGATCATCACCGGCTTGCCGCCGCGGGTCAGAGGCTTGCCTTTGACAGGCGAGGGCAGCGTGACATCCGGCTGGTATCCGACCGCGTTGTAGGTGGAGGCTGGAATGCTCGTGATCGACTTGACCGCCGCGGCGCCGGCCGGGAGGCGAGTCGACGTGTTGGCCGGGGAATCCTGGCTCAGCTTCACCACCACCAGCCCGATGATCACCAGCACCAGGATCGCCGAGACCGTGAGCGCGACCATCAATCGTGATCTGGATGAGCGCTGCGGCTGTGAGTGCAGGCGGCTGGCCTTCGCACGCTCCGCCGCACGCCGTTGTTGTCGGGAAGTGGTGTCAGCCATCCGGGGGGTTCTTCGGCAGAATTCACGTCTAGGTGTAGACGACGAACATTGGAAGATGACCAGAACCGTAACCCCGGCGGCCCCGGGTTGCGGCAGGTTTGGCAGGATGGAGCGGTGACCATCACCGCGGTGGATCCGCTCTCGTTCACCTTCGAACCGCTGTTTGCCGTGCTGGCGGCGGCCGGAGTGCTGATCTACGCGCGGGCAGCACGCCGCTACCGGCCGAGCGGGATTCGCATCGCGTCGTTCGTGTTCGGCACGCTCTTGATCGCCCTCTCGGTCAACTCGCCGTTGGAGACGCTCGCAATCCACTACTGGGTGCTGGCTCACCTGGTGCAGAACGCTCTGCTGGCCGATCTTGCACCGCCGTTGGTGATGCTGGGGCTCAACCGGGAGATGTGGGAGGCGCTCGATCGCCGGCTGCCGGGGCTGATGCGGGTCACCTCACACCTCGGCTTGGCGCTGCTGTTCTGGCTCGGCACCTGGTACTTCATCCACCTGGCGTCGGTGTATGAGTCCGCGCTTCGCCATCCCCAGTGGTTGAACCTCGAGCACCTGGTGTTGATGCTCGCGGGGTTCATGTTCTGGGCCCCGGTGGTGCGCGCCCGCTGGTGGGTGGACCGATCCCCGGCGGTGCTGGTTCCCTATCTGCTGGCGGCGTTTGTGGGGGCCTCCTTCCTGGGACTGGCCTTCACATTCATCCCACACCCGTTCTACCCCTATTACGTCGACCTGCCGAGGCTGCGGGGGATCTCTGCGACGGAGGATCAAAACCTGGGAGGAATTGCCATGACTGCAGAGCAATCGCTGGTGTTCCTGACGGCCATCGCCTACACCCTGCTGTTGCTGGCAGACCGCGAGCAGCAGGTCACCGAGGCCCGCGAGCGAGATGTGAACACCGGGTAAAACACGCGTAAATTCGGCCCGGCGGGCTTGCGGATGCGATCTTGCGGTCGACAAAGTTGTGTACCAATGCGTCGCCTTCTTTCGCTCGTGATCGTCCCGCTGTCGCTGCTCGGCGGGGTCTCCGCCTCAGCAGCCACCACCACTGCGACGACGTGGAAGCCGGTGTTCTCGGACGAGTTCACCTCGGGGTACAGCACCGCCACCTGGACGCGCTACAACGGTGTGCCGCGGTGCTGCGCTGCGACGCGGTGGGATCCGTCCCACCTGGTCGTCAGCCAGGGCATCATGAACCTCCAGAGCTACCGAGACTCGGCGCTCGGCGGCAAGTGGGTATCTGCAGGACTGTCCATGGGCAAGTCTCTCGACCAGACGTACGGCAAGTGGTCGGTGCGGTTCCGGATGGATCGAGCGTTGGGCGTTGGTATGTGCTTTGCGCTGTGGCCCAAGACGGGCTGGCCGCCGGAGATCGATTTTGCCGAGGAGTCCGCCAAGTACGGTGACCGCACGGTCCAGACCGGGACGCTGCACTATGGCTCGGCCAACTCGCAGATTCACTCCAAGCTGACGGGCGACTTCACCCAGTGGCACACCGCCAGCGTCGAGTGGACGCCCGGCAAGATCGTCTATCTGATGGACGACAAGCCGTGGGCGACGATCACCAGCCACGTTCCCTCCCAGCCGATGCACCTGACCATACAGACTCACGTCGGCTCCAACGGGAGCTCGGGCGAGATGCCTGCGGCGTCGGTCACCGGTCACGTCGATCTCCAGATCGACTGGGTGCACGTGTTCAGCCTCAACCGCTGACCCAGCGCGTTCGGTACCATCCCGTGATGGATCTGCGAGGCGTCCAGGAGCCGCTCAAGCAGGGGTATCGAGCGGCTCCCGAAAGCAGCAAGATCACCTTGACCGCCCAGGGTGCGAGCGGTGACAGCGCGATCGCCTGTTCGGTTGACCTGGGCCGGGCGATCCACCAGGCTCAGGCCCACGCGGGCGTGGGCGGCGAGGGCACCGCGGCGTGTTCCGGTGATCTGTTGCTGGGAGCGCTGGCGGCCTGCGCGCAGCTCACCTGCCAGATGGTGGCTGAGGCCATGGGACTCGAGGTGAACGAGATCGCGGTGACCGTCGAGGGCGACCTCGACCTCCAGGGCACCCTCGGCATCAATCGCGAGGCGCCGGTGGGGTTCAGCGA
Organism: uncultured Actinomycetes bacterium; assembly: GCA_963727235.1. GTDB lineage: Bacteria > Actinomycetota > Thermoleophilia > Gaiellales > JAICJC01 > CAVPTL01. The sequence continues at coordinate 53,281 of CAVSFZ010000014.1, read as the reverse complement.
CATCCGGGTGTCCTTTGCGATCGATGCCCCCTCCGCCACCGAGGAGCAGCTGGACGCCCTGCGGCGGAAGACCGAGCGCTACTGCGTCGTCATGCAAACCCTCACAACCCCACCGCCCATCCACGTCACCTGGTGAGTGAATAAAAGGTGCCAGGCACCTTTTATTCACCTGCAACCGATCGTCCGGTTTGACCGAAGGTAGAAGTGTGCCCCCGCAACACGATGTCGTCATTCGGGAGCGATTCGCGGCTGGTGACGAGCGGGCTCTGGCGGAATGTCAGAGCCGGTTCGGCCCCATGCTGCTCTCGTATGCACGCCGATATGTCGGGCCCAACGATGCGGAGGATGTGGTGCAACGGGTGATGATCGAAGCCTGGCGCGGACGCAGCCGGTACGACCCCAGTCGCCCGCTGGAAGCGTGGCTTCTGGCGATCGTGCGCCGCCGGGCGATCGACCTGCTGCGGACGCAGAAGACTGCGGTGGTGGGTTTCGACGCCCTCCGCGAGCTCTCCGGCGAGGACGGTCGCCAGACCGCTGAGCGGTTCGCCTGGGCGTTCGACGTGCGACAGGCGCTCGACGAGCTGCCCGAGGTGCAGCGCGAGGCGCTGGTGCTGTCGTACTTCGGCGGGCTGTCTCAGGCCGAGGTGGCGACCCGGGTGGGCGCCCCGCTGGGCACGATCAAGACGCGCATGGCCCGGGGGATGCAGCGGATGGCCGACCTGATGGGCACTGGAGGGTTCGAATGAGCGACGACCATGTGATCGACGAGCTGGCATCACTGGTCGCCGGCGACCTCTCCCGGGTCGAGACCGAGGCGGTTGTCGCGCACCTGCGGGAGTGCGATGAGTGCCGCCGCCACCTGGTGGCGAACGTGGCGGCCTCGGCAGCGTTGCGCTCGGCCGTGCGCAACGCCCCCGAACTGTTCCCGGTCGAGGTGCTGGAAGTCGTCGAGCCGCCCGCTGTGGTCGAGGCGCCGGTGACCGCACCGGTACCCAAGGCCCGCGTCCATCGCCCCTGGCGTTGGGTGGCCGCTGCAGCCGCGGCGGCGGTGGTGATCGGCGGCGCGTTCTTTGCCGGCTCGAGACTGACCGAGCCGCCCACCAGTCAGGCCAGGGCGGCGCTGCACGTGGTCAATCCCAGCACCAGTGGCGGCGGTGAGGTGGTCATGCGGACACGTGAGGGCAAGACCAACATGCTGGTCACCGCGACCGGCCTCGAGGCGCTTTCGCCCGACCGCTTCTACGAGGTGTGGCTGTTCGATCCCCACACCGGCAAGATGCTGGCCGTGGGTGTGCTCGGCCCCGGCGGCAAGAGCGCCTACTCACTGCCGCAGTCGCTGATCTCCCAGTATCAGGTGGTCGACATCAGCCTGCAGCAGGACAACGGCAACCCCTCGCACTCGGCCGACAGCGTGCTGCGTGCGCGCTACGCCACCTGAAACCTTTCCCCGCCGTCCCTCGAAGGGGTGATAGGCCGGCAGTTGCCGGTCACGATCCAACAGGGGGAGATTCGGCATGAGGATGGCAAAGACTCGGGTGTTGACCGCGTTCGCGGTGGCCGCCGTCGGCCTGATGGTGCTGGCGGCCGGAGCACAGGCCAGCTCGCAGCTCCGCTTCAACGGCGGCTCGACCAGGCTGGTCGTGAATCCCGCCGTGCTGCCGGCATTGAGCTCGGCCGGCGTGTCGCTTGCGCCGGTTGCGCCGGCCACGGCCGGTGCTGCCAGGTGGGACGGCCAGGACACGATCGCGGCCAACTTCCCGATCAAGGGCGGCCATGTCAACGGCACCACGCTTGCAGGTGTCATCAACCACACCGGCGGGCTCACCTTCAGCAAGGGCAACAAGTCGCTGACGGTCGGGTTGTTCCGGATCACGATCAGCAAGCGTGCGTACCTGTCGGGCGCGGTCAACCTGGATCCGTCGGTGCGCGTGCCGCTGCTGCGGCTCGACCTGTCCCACGCCAAGGTGACCGCCTCCGGTCACTGGGTGACGGTCACCCGGGTCAGGGCCTACCTGACCAAGACCGCCGCCGACGCGCTCAACGCGACGCTCGGCACGCACGTGTTCGCGGCCGGCCTGAAGCTCGGCGTGGCTCGCGTACACGCGCACCTCGCTCCCTAACGGCGTGAATAATTGGTGCCTGGCACCAATTATTCACCTGTGAGCGTCTGGGGTGAATAACGGTGCCAGGCACCGTTATTCACCCTTGGCGGCTTTGGCGTTTGGGGAGGGGTTGGCGCTCGTGGCCGAGCCGGGTCACGACCAGGCTGACGGCGGTCACCAGGTACAGGCTGCCCGTGATCGTCTCCAGCACCGACAGCAGCCGTCCCAGGCTGGTGGCGGGCGTGAGGTCGCCGTAGCCGAGGGTGGCCAGGGTCACGAAGCTGAAGTACACCCGCTGTGAGAGCGAGCCGTCGCCTCCTTGGGCGAAGTAGGCCGCGTCGTCCAATCGGCCGACGGTCGTGATCAGAAAGGCGAAGAACATCCCCAGCATGAAGTAGAGCGAGACCGCCCCGAACACCGTCTGGATGTTGACGGTGCGCTCGTCCCGCAGTCCGAACAGGATTGCCACCGGCATCGCCATCGTGAACACGGTCATCACGATCGTGTTCGCGGTGGTGGACGAGTCGTCCCCGAGGATCAGCGCCAGCGTGGCGATCACGATCGCGATCAGAACGATGGTGTTGGCGGCGCGCACGAACCGGCCGCGCACCCGAGCCGCCCACACCGCCGCCATCAGCACCGATCCGGTGAAGACGGTTAACACCGAACGGCCCGCTACCGTCTCCGGCAGCAGGATCAACAGGCACAGCAACACCAGGAGCAGCAGCCACACCAGGACGAAGCGGGGTGCCTTGCCCGCTTCCATCGACTCGATGGCTTCCTCCAGGTGCACGTTCATCCCTGGAGAGGTTACGGGGGCGAGCGGTCGGCTCCGAAACGGAATTCCCGCTGGAGCCGACCGGTCAGCCCGTGATCACTCGTCGGCGGCTGCCATGCCGACCGCGATCAGATCCTCCGGGTGCACCCATTCGTCGGCCAGGGAGATACCGCCGGCCGCCTGGATCTTGTCCCTCAGGGGGATTGCCCAGCGATGCTCGAGCAACGCGATCGCGGCAGATGTCCCGTCCGGGATCGTGTCGGCCAGATACCACACCTCGGACTCATCGAAGATGTGGCCGTCGGCTCCGGCCTCGGCACCGGCGAGCGCGCCCGCTTCGGCGCCTTCTTCACCGTCCACGCCGAACCCGACCAGTGCGCCGGCGAGGGCGCCCCATTCCATCGCCTCGTCGGTGGTGAGATCGCTCAGCTGCACCGCCGTGATGTTTCCGTCGTCGTCCTTGTCGACGAACATCAGGTCGATCAGCCGGACGACGTCGGCGGCGGCGAGCCGCTCGAGCTCCGGCAGGATCTCGCCGGTGAACTTCCCGTGGTCGAATCCGACGACCATCAGTTGTACTGGACCTAGCGCCATCGTCTCTCCTCGTCAGTCCCGGGGCTAGCCGCCCGCGAGCACCTTTGCCTTCGCCGCGTCGAACTCAGCCTGGGTCAGCACGCCCGAGTCCAGCAGGCCCTTCAGGTTGGTCAGCTTGGTGACCATCTCGTCGTCACCGGCGGCCGCCGGAGCGGGCGCGGCGGGAGCCTGCTGCTGGGCCTCGAGTGCCTCCAGCCGAGCCTCCTGATCGCCCTCTTGCGCGGCGTCCTCCGCCTGTCCTTGGGCGCGTTTCTTGCCGGCGTAGTACGCACCGCCGCCTACCAATGCTGCCCGCGCGAGCGGGCGTCGTCGCCTCATCATGTGTGTTCGTCCTTTCCCTCAGGGGCGTACGTTTCGACCGATCAGACGGCTGCCGTCTCGCCGTGCAGTGCCTCCTGCAGCTTCTTGGTGTCTTCCTCGGACAGCGACGTCTTCAGCACGGTGCCGCCGAACTTCTGCATCGCGGCGACCGCCTTGTCGGGCGTGACCTTCTCGACCACCAGGAACAGCGCGGAGGTACCCGGCTTGACCATGTCACGCACCTGCGCCTGGAACTCCTTGTCGATCGTGCTCTTCTCCAGGTGCCCGAACAGCGCTCCCAGACCGGCTCCGACCACCATCCCGAACACCGGGATGAAGAACAGCAGGCCGAACAGGAGGCCCCAGAACATCCCCCAGGTGGCCCCGCCGCCCGTGCTCGGGCCGTGGTTCGTGGTGACCTGATACTTGCCGTCGGGATGGCGCTGAATCGCGGCCACCGCGTCCGTCTCGATGATCAGGTCCGCGCGCAGATTCTCGACCTCGGCCATCGCCTGAAGCGCGGTTGCCTCATCCGGGTAGCCAATTGCGATCAACTCTGCCATACACCCCTCCCTCACTCGTACCAACTGCGAACTGAAATGCCACACTAGCATCTACTCGCCGCTTCCAGATCGGTAGCGGCGTCCCGTCCAGGAGCGTGACGAAATGTGCAGGTTGTTCGGACTGATTGCATCACCCCACCGGGTACACGCGCGATTCTGGCTGCTGGATGCTCCCGACAGCCTGGTTGCCCAGAGCCACCGAAATCCCGACGGCACCGGGCTCGGGTATTTCGACCCGGATCAGCTGCCGGTGCTCGACAAAGAGCCGCTGGCTGCGTTCGCCGACAGCTCCTACGCCCGCGAGGCGCGCCACCTCAGCTCGGTCAGCTTCGTCTCCCACATCCGGTATGCCACGACCGGCGAGCGCACGCCCGAGAATACGCATCCGTTCACCATGGACGGGCGCATCTTCGCCCACAACGGCGTGGCCCGCGGACTCGACAAGCTGGAGGCCGAGCTCGGTCCTGATCTGGCCAACGTCAAGGGCCAGACCGACTCCGAGCGGTACTTTGCCCTGGTCACCAAGCGCATCCGCGAGCACGACGGCGACGTGGCCGCGGGGATCGCCTCCGCCACCGGCTGGATCGCCGACAACCTCCCGGTGTATTCCATCAACTTCGTGATGGCTGAGCCCGATCAGCTGTGGGCGTTTCGGTATCCCGAGACCCATCGCCTGCACGTGCTGGAGCGCGAAGCCGGGGGGCCGAGCGGCGATCGCCCGCTGTCTCACGCCAGCGACACGCTGCACGTCCACGCTCCCGAGCTGGCCCACCGGCCGGCCGTGGTGGTTGCCAGCGAACCGCTGGACGATCATCCCGACTGGCGGCTGCTGCGCTCCGGCGAGCTGATCCACGTCACGCCCGATCTCACGGTCGAGTCCACGGTGGTGCTCGACCGCCCGCCGGCGGAGCTGATCCACATCGACCATCCCACCGGGCAGGCTCCCACGGTCTAGAGAGCTCCGGATGCTCACGTGGTGTTCGCGAGACGTTCACCCGTTGGCGAATCTCACCCGGGTGAATGCCGGTTGGGTGCTCTGACGAACCGGGACGCTGATATACCGTTTGCAGCATCCCGAACCGCTCTTCGTCCCGAACGTGGAGGTCACCGTGCCGCTGAAACACCCCAAGGGCCCGTCCATCTCGACGAAGGATCTGGCTCCCGCGCCGATCTTCACGCTCGAGGGCGATCGCATTCCCCGCCACCAGCTGCCCGTGGGTGAGCTCGCTCCCGACGTCGCGTATCAGCTCATTCACGACGAGCTGATGCTGGACGGAAACGCGCGTCTCAACCTGGCCACGTTCGTGACCACCTGGATGGAGCCGCAGGCCAAGGTGCTGATGGCCGAGTGTCTCGACAAGAACATGATCGACAAGGACGAGTATCCGCAGACCGCCGAGTTCGAGATGCGCTGCGTGAACATCCTCAGCAAGCTGTGGCACGCGCCGGATGCCGACCAGGCCACCGGCTGCTCGACCACCGGCTCGAGCGAGGCCGCGATGCTGGGCGGGCTCGCGCTCAAGCGCCTGTGGCAGAAGCGGCGGGCGGCCGAGGGGAAGCCGGCCGACAAGCCCAACATCGTGATGGGCATCAACGTCCAGATCTGCTGGGAGAAGTTCGCCAACTACTGGGATGTCGAGATGCGGCTGGTGCCGATGGAAGGCGACCGCTTCACGCTCTCCCCGGAAGAGGCCGTGAAGCTGTGCGACGAGAACACGATCGGCGTGGTGGCGATCCTGGGGTCGACCTTCGACGGCGCATACGAGCCGATCAAGGAGATCTGTGCGGCGCTGGACGATCTGCAGGAGCGCACCGGACTCGACATCCCGGTGCATGCCGACGGCGCTTCGGGAGCGTTCGTGGCGCCGTTCCTGGACGAGGATCTGGAGTGGGATTTCCGGCTGCCGCGGGTGGCCTCGATCAACGCGTCCGGGCACAAGTACGGGCTGGTGTACCCGGGAGTGGGCTGGATCGTGTGGCGTGACTCCAAGGCGCTCCCCGACGACCTCATCTTCTGGGTCAACTACCTGGGCGACAACATGCCCACCTTCGCCCTCAACTTTTCGCGGCCGGGAGCCCAGGTGGTGGCGCAGTACTACAACTTCCTGCGGCTCGGGTTCGAGGGGTACAAGGCGGTGCACGGTTACTCCCGCGCGGTGGCCACGCGGCTCTCGGGTGAGATCGCGAAGCTGGGGCCGTTCGAGTTGCTGACCCATGGCGACCAGCTGCCGGTGTTCGCCTTCAAGCTGCGCGACGACGTCGAGAACTACACCGTGTTCGACGTCTCCGGGGCGCTGCGAGAGCGCGGCTGGCAGGTCCCGGCCTACACCTTCCCCGCGAACCGCACCGACCTGGCGGCGCTGCGGGTGGTGGTGCGGCAGGGGTTCACCCACGACCTGGCAGACATGCTGCTGGCCGACCTCAACCGGGTGCTGCCCAGGCTGCAGAGCCAACCCACCCCGGTGCACACCGAGGCCGACAGCAGCTTCCATCACTGAACGAATCTCCCGGGGGGAACATGAAGCGCACAGACGCGTTCGTGATATTCGGAATCACCGGCGATCTGGCCCGGGTGATGACCCTGCATTCGCTCTATCGGCTGGAGGCCCGCGGGCTGCTGGAATGTCCGATCATCGGCGTGGCCGGGGACGACTGGACGGTCGAGCACCTGCGCGAGCACGCTCACACCGTGATCGAAGCAACCGGTCAGACCATTGACGAAGCCGTATTTGGCCGCCTTGCCGCCCGCCTCCAGTACGTCAGCGGCGACTTCACCGATGCAGCCACCTATGAGCGGGTGAAAGCCGCCATGGGCAGCGCCCAGGAGCCGGTCTTCTATCTCGAGATCCCGCCGTTCCTGTTTGGCCCGGTGGTCAAGCAACTCCACGATGCCGGGCTCACCCAAAACGCCCGGGTGGTGGTGGAGAAGCCGTTCGGACACGACCTCACCTCGGCCCACGACCTGGCGGCCGAACTGCACCAGTACCTGGACGAGTCCCAGCTCTTCCGGATCGACCACTTCCTCGGCAAGATGGGTCTCGACGAGATCCTGTACCTGCGGTTTGCCAATGCCATGCTGCAGCCGCTGTGGGACCGAAACTCGGTCTCGTCGGTGCAGATCACCATGGCCGAGAGCTTCGGCGTCGAGGATCGCGGGCACTTCTACGACCCGGTGGGGGCGCTGCGCGACGTGGTCGTCAACCACATCATGCAGGTGGTCGCGGCGACCGCCATGGAGCCGCCCTCGGGACGCGAGTCGGCGATGCTCAAGGACGCCATGCTGGGTGTGTTCCGGGCGATCCCGCCGGCCGAGCCGGCGCACTACGTGCGCGGTCAATACGACGGATATCTCGATACACCCGGAGTGGCCGCGGGCTCGACCACCGAGACCTACGCGGCTCTGCGGCTGGAGATCGATAACTGGCGCTGGTCGGGTGTGCCCTTCTTCATTCGCACCGGCAAGCACCTGCCGATCACGCAGACCGAGGTGCGGTTGGTGTTCCACAACCCGCCCAGGCTCGGATTCGCGGCGGTGCCGCACAAGCCCACCCCGGATCAGATCGTGATCAAGCTCGACCCGTCCACCGGAGTGCGGTTCGAGCTGGACGCACTGCGCGCTGATCGACCGGGACCCGAGCCGATCACGCTCGACATGGAGTTCGCCGACGAGGGCGGGGAGGGCCCGACGCCCTACGAGGTGCTGCTACATGCCGCCATGGAGGGTGACGCCAAGCGCTTCACCCGGCAGGACTGCATCGAGGAGACCTGGAGGATCATGCAGCCGCTGATTGACTCACCCTCGCCGATCCACCCGTATGCCCAGGGGTCATGGGGGCCGGCGGAGGCCAACGAGCTGGTGGCGGGGCACGGCCGCTGGCACGAGCCCTGGAGCCCAGCATGACCGACACCATGCCTCAGAGCGCAGCGGCGCCGTCGCCGTTTCCGCCGATCGCCGACTACGCGTTCATCTCCGACTGTCACACGGGCGCGCTGGTCGCACCCGACGGCGCCGTGGACTGGCTGTGTGCCCCCCGGTTCGACGCACCCAGCTCGTTCGGGAGCCTGCTCGATCGCGGCGCCGGCACCTTCCGGTTCGGCCCCTACGGGATCAACGTGCCCACGGCGCGCGTGTATGAGCCGGGCACCAACGTGGTCGAGACGACCTGGAAGACTCCCACCGGCTGGATCCGGGTGCGTGAGGCGCTGACCATCGGGCCGCGCACACACGAGGACACCGTCACTCCGCACACGCGACCGCCGACGGACGAGGACGCCGACCACATGCTGGTGCGCACCGTCGTCTGCATCGAGGGTGAGGTCGAGGTGGAGCTGGTGTGCGAGCCGGCGTTCGACTACGGGCGCGAGCCCGCCACCTGGCAGCTGGCCGAGGACGGCCAGGCGCACATGGCCGATGCCACCGGGGGTGGACAGACGATCCGCCTGGCCACCGACATGGTGCTCGGGATCGAAGGCACGCGGGTGCGTGCCAGGCACGTGCTGGCGGCCGGCGACCGCGCCTTCTGCTCGCTGTCGTGGGCCGAGAACCTGGAGTCGCCCACCGACGTCGACGACGCCGAGCGGCGGCTGGACGTGACCGCCCGGTTCTGGCGCAAGTGGCTCGGCCGCGGCCGCTTCCCCGACCACCGCTGGCGTGAGCCGATCCAGCGATCGGCTCTGACCATCAAGGGGCTCACATTCATGCCCACCGGCGCAACCGTTGCGGCCCTGACCACCTCGCTGCCGGAGACTCCCGGCGGCGAGCGGAACTGGGACTACCGGTACTCGTGGATGCGCGACAGCACCTTCACGCTGCAGGCGCTGCACTTCCTCAACCTCGACTGGGAGGCCGACGAGTTCATGCAGTTCGTCGCCGACCTGGAGCCCAACGAGGACGGCAGCCTTCAGATCATGTACGGCATCGACGGTGAGCGTGACCTGACCGAGTCGACCCGCGACGATCTCTCCGGGTATGCCGGGGCGCGGCCGGTGCGGATCGGAAACGGCGCGTTCGACCAGCGCCAGAACGATGTGTTCGGGGCTGTGCTCGACTCGATCCTGCAGCACACCCGCCGCAGCCAGCGGCTGCCCCGGCGGCTGTGGCCGATCGTGGAGGCCCAGGCGGAGTGTGCAACCTCGGTGTGGCAGCAGCCCGACCAGGGCATCTGGGAGGCGCGGGGCGCTCCCCAGCACTACGTCTCGTCCAAGCTGATGTGCTGGGTGGCGCTCGACCGGGCCGCCAAGCTGGCCGAGATCCGCGGCCACGCGGACTACCGGCAGAAGTGGGGCGCCACGGCCGAAGAGATCCGCCAGGACATCCTGGCACACGGTCTCACCGACCAGGGGGTGCTGCGCCAGCACTACGACACCGACTCGCTGGATGCCTCAACCCTGCTGGCGGCGATCTTCGGCTTCCTCCCGCCGAACGACGAGCGGCTCAGGAAGTCGGTGATCGCGGTCTCCGAGGAGCTCAGCGAGAACGGCTTCGTGCTGCGCTATCGCACCGACGAGACCGACGACGGGCTCTCGGGCAAGGAGGGCACCTTCCTGATCTGCTCGTTCTGGCTCGTGTCCGCGCTGGCCATCGTGGGCGAGCGCCAAGAGGCGCAGGATCTGATGGAGAAGCTGCTGCGGATCGCATCTCCGCTGGGGCTGTACGCCGAGGAGTTCGACGCCGACACCGGCCGCCACCTCGGCAACTTCCCGCAAGCGTTCTCACACCTCGCGCTGATCGAGGCAGCCGCTCGGATCATCCTGGCCGAGATGCTGGAGGAGCTGTGACGGCTGACGCTACCGAAGCGTTCTTCGCCGACCTGGCCGAGCGCGGCAGCGAGCCGCTGCTCGGCGCCGTCAAGGGGAAGCTCCGGTTCGATCTCCGTTCGGGCAAGCGCACCGAGCACTGGCGGGTGGCGGTCAACCGGGGTGCGGTTGCGGTCTCGCGGGGTGACGGAGCCGCCGACGCCGTGGTCATGACCGACCGTGAGATGTTCTCGAGGTTGGTCACCGGTGAAGCCAACGCCACCGCCGCGATCCTGCGCGGGACGGTGATCGTCTCCGGCGCCACCGAGCTGGTGGTGCGATTCCAGCGGATCTTCCCGGCGCCGCCCAGGGAGCCTGCGAGATGAGTGATCTGGTCTCGATTCTGGACGGAAACACGTTCGTGGTGAGTGACCGCCGCGGTGATATCGAGGCCTCCTCGACCGACACCACCGGCCTCTTCTCATTCGACACGCGGTTCCTGTCGGAGTGGGTGCTGACCGTCAACGGCCAGCGCCTGAACGCACTCTCCACCGACGATCTCGAGTACTTCCAGTCGCGCTTCTTCCTGGTACCCGGCACCGGCACCGTGTACGTCGATTCCAAGCTCTCGGTGATCCGCACGCGCGCGGTCGCCGACGGCTTCCACGAGCATCTGACGATCCTCAACCACGACGAGAAGCCGGTCAGGCTGAAGGTCAGGATCGACGCCTCGAGCGACTTCGCCGACCTGTTCGAGGTCAAGGACGCGCTTGCCAAGCAGGGTGCCTACAGCCAGCGCGCGCGCAAGGACACGCTGGTGCTCTCGTACGCGCGCGAGACGTTCCAGCGCGAGACGGTGATCTCTCCCGGCGCTCCCGCCCGCATCGACAAGACCGGGTTCACGTTCACGCTCAAGCTCGAGCCGAAGGGCCGGTGGAGCACCGACATTCACGTCGTCACGGCGGTGGTGTGGGGAGGGCGGCAGCACACCTTCAGCGCAGCCCATGCCGCTCGCCGGCGGCGCAACATGGAGCGCGACCTCGATCGTTGGATGGACAAGGCGCCCAGGCTCGAATGCGACTGGGACTCGCTCAAGGCGACCTATCGCCGCAGCCTGGTCGACCTCGCGGCGCTGCGATTCTCGCCCCTGAGTGCGGGTGGCGGCAGTCTGCCGGCGGCCGGTCTGCCCTGGTTCATGACCATGTTCGGGCGCGACAGCATCTTCACCAGCCTGCAGGCGCTGCCGTTCGCGCCGGAGCTGGCGGCCACCACCCTGCGCGAGCTGGCCGCCCGCCAGGGATCGCGTGTCGACGACTTCCGCGACGAGGATCCGGGGCGGATCCTGCACGAGATGCGCTACGGCGAGCTGACCGCATTCGAGGAGCGGCCGCACTCGCCCTACTACGGCAACGCCGACGCCACGGCGCTGTTCGTGGTGCTGCTGGACGAGTACGAGCGCTGGACCGGCGACCGCCGGCTGGTGCGCGAACTCCAGTCCGAAGCCCGGGCGGCGCTCAACTGGATCGAGGAGTACGCCGACCTGATGGGCAACGGCTACGTGTGGTATCAGCGCCGCAACGAGCAGACCGGGCTCGAGAACCAGTGCTGGAAGGATTCGTGGGACTCGATCTCCTACCGCGACGGGAAGCTGCCGGGCTTCCCTCGGGCCACCTGCGAGCTTCAGGGGTATGCTTACGACGCGCGCATGCGCGGGGCCAGGCTGGCGCGGACGGTGTGGAAGGATGACGCCTACGCGGTCCAGCTCGAGCGCCGGGCGGCCGACCTCAAGCGCCGCTTCAACCGCGATTTCTGGGTCGCCGATCGAGGCGCATTTGCGGTGGCGCTGGACACCGAAGGACGGCCGGTGGACGCGCTAACCTCGAACATCGGCCATCTACTCTGGAGCGGAATCGTTGATCGATCGAAAGCGGCTTCGGTGGCCGCTCACCTGGTGGGGCCAAAGCTGTTTTCGGGCTGGGGAGTGCGCACCCTGGCCGAGGGTGAAGGGCGCTACAACCCGGTCGGCTACCACGTCGGCGCGGTGTGGCCGTTCGACAACTCGTTCATCGCCTGGGGCCTGCGCCGGTACGGGTTCAAGCAGGAGGCGGCGCTGATCGCAAACGGCATTCTGGAGGCGGCGGAGTACTTCAACGGTCGCCTGCCGGAGGCATTTGGCGGGTATGAGCGCAAGCTCACCGGCTATCCGGTGCAGTACCCGACCGCCTGCAGCCCGCAGGCATGGTCGACCGGTGCGCCGCTCTTGTTCCTGCGCACGATGCTGGGGCTGGAGCCGCTGGGCGACCATCTGGTGGTTGATCCGGCGCTGCCCAGCGGTGTCGGACATCTCGAACTTCTGGACATTCCCGGCCGCTGGGGCCGGATTGACGCCTTCGGGCGTGGCCTGGTTGATGTCGGCACGCGGGTGCGCGTATGACCAGGCCGATCTCCACGCGAAAGGCGGATCGATGAGTGAAGTAGAACAGTCGCAAAAGGCAGCGTCGGGCACGAGCGCGAGTCCAAACGCTGTCTCCACCGGAAACAGCAAGCGCCGCAAGCTCGGCATCGGGGCACTGGTTGCGCTCGGGTCGCTGATGCTGTGCCTGGCGGTCTTTGCGACCTGGGTCGACCGGGTGGCGCTGGACTCGACCACCTGGTCGGACACGAGCACCAAGGCGTTGCAGCAGCCGGCGGTACGCACGGCGGTGGCGGGGTATCTGGTCGACCAGCTGTATGCCGACGTCGACGTCCCCGCGGTGCTGAACCAGACGCTTCCGCCTCGGCTGAAGCCGCTCTCGGGCACGATCGCCGCTGCTGCCCAGCCGTACCTGCAGCGTGCCATCGCAGCCGGGCTCGCTCGACCGCGGGCGGTGGAGTTGTGGCGCGGCGCCAACCTCAGAGCCCATGACCAGTTGATGAAGATCCTCGACAACTCGGGGTGGCTCGACACGAGTAACGGGACGGTGTCGATCGACCTCACCTCGATCCTGTCGAACTTCTCGAGCACGCTCAGTGCGCGCACCAACGGTGCAATCTCGCTGCCGCCCGGCGCGGGCAAGATCACGCTCCTTAAGTCCCAGCAGCTGAGCCAGGCCCAGACCGGCGTGAAGCTGATGCGCCTGGCCTCGATCCCGCTCGCGCTGGCCGCGCTGGCGGTGCTCGCCATCGCCGTTGTGATCTCCCGCGATCGCCGAAAGACGCTGCGCGCTGTCGCCATCGGCGTGTTGGCTGCAGGGATCGTGCTGATCTTCATCCGGCGGGTTGTGGGTGACGCGCTGATCGATTCGCTGACCACGCTCCCGACCAACCGCGATGCGGCCCACGCGATCTGGTGGGTGGCCACCGAGCGGCTGGCCGCGGCCAACATCACCGTGGTCACCGTGGGCCTGCTGCTGCTCCTGGGAACCTGGTTCGCCGGCCCGGGACGCCGCGCCACCACGTCGCGCAAGAACCTCACCCCCTACCTGCGCGATCCGGCGGTCGCCTACGGCACCTACGCCGGGATCGTGCTGCTGTTGCTGGTGTGGGCGCCGGTGCCCGCTGCTCGCGACCCGCTGACCGCGTTCATCCTGATCGCGCTGGGCGCCATCGGGATCGAGGCGCTGCGGCGGCTCGTCGTGCGCGAGTTTCCCGACAACACCGAGCGCGATCTGGGGCATCGGATCCACGAGAGCTTCACTCGAGCCCGCGCCTCCCGGACACCGACGGCGGCGCCGGCGGCCACCCCGGGGCGCTACGACGACCTCGAACGGCTGGCCGAACTGCACAACCGGGGCGTGCTGACCGACGCCGAGTTCACCGCCCAGAAAGCGGCGGTCCTTGGCGGCTAGCCCGATGCATAAAAGGTGCCAGGCACCTTTTATTCACCACGGCTCGACGGTGAGTGTCAGGTCGGAGCGGGCGGTGACCCGGATTGGAGCACCGGCGTCCACTCCGGCCGGACACTCGGCGGTCCAGATGGCGCCGTCGACACGCACCTGGCCGTGCGGGCGGCACACCGAGAGGGCGACTCCTTCGGCGCCGATCAGGGTCTGGGCTCCGGTGGCCGGGCGGCGGTTCTTGACCGTTCGGTTCCAGAAGAACAACTCGCCGATGCCGAGCACCAGCCCCGCGGCAAAGCACCACAGGTTCCACGGCGTGGGCAAGAAGATCAGCAGCACGAATGCCAGCACGATCAGCATGGATTCAGGCTACAGACAATCACCCGGGGATGCTGTGCGGTGACTCCGGTTCTGGTCAGCACCGTTGACCTCGCGCGGGCGCAGTTTGCGACCACGTCGCTGTATCACTTCATCTTCGTCCCGCTGACTCTCGGGCTGGCGCCGTTGGTGGCGGTGATGCAGACCAAGTGGTACCGGTCGGGGAACGATGACTGGTTGCGGCTGACCCGGTTCTTCGGAACCCTGCTTCTGATCAACTTCGCCATCGGCGTCGCCACCGGCCTGGTGCAGGAGTTCCAGTTCGGGATGAACTGGTCGGGGTACTCCCGGTTCGTGGGCGATGTGTTCGGCGCGCCCCTGGCGGTGGAGGGACTGGCCGCGTTCTTCCTGGAAGCGACCTTCCTGGGAGTGTGGATCTTCGGCTGGGACAAGCTGCCCAAGGGCATCCACCTCGCCACCATCTGGCTGGCGGCGCTGGGCACGTGGCTGTCGGGATACTTCATCCTGGTCGCCAACTCGTTCATGCAGCATCCGGTGGGGTACAAGCTGGTGGACGGCCACGCCGAGCTCACCAGCATCCAGGCGCTGCTGACCAACGACTTTGCGCTGTGGGCGTTCGGTCACACGATCCTGGCCGGGTTGACGGTGGCCTCGACCGTGGTGTTCGGAGTGTCCTGCTGGCATCTGCGTCAGAAACGAACCGTTGACGTGTTTCGTCGCTCGGCGATGCTGGCGCTGGTGGTGCTGGTGCCGGTATCGATGTTCAACCTGTGGTTTGGCAGCAACTTCGGGATCGTCACGACCACCGACCAGCCGATGAAGATTTCCGCCGCCGAGGCGCTGTGGAACACTCAGCAGCCGGCGTCGTTCTCGTTGTTTCAGATCGGCGGGTTCACCCAGAGCGATCCGACGCCGAGCTTCAGCATCGAGGTGCCGAAGCTGCTGTCGTACCTGTCCACCGGCTCGCTGGACGGCAAGGTGGTTGGGTTGAACCAGCTCCAAAAGCAGGACGTGGCCAAGTACGGCAAGGGCGACTACCTCCCGGACGTGCGCGCGATCTACTGGAGCATGCGGGTGATGGCCTACGGCGGCTCGTTCGTGGTGCTGGTGGCCGTGGTCGGCGCGTTCCTCTATCGCCGCCGCAGGCTCGAGTCGACCGGGTGGTTCCTGCGGGTGGCGGTGTGGACGATCCCGATCCCGTTCATCGCCGCACTCTTCGGCTGGGTGCTGACCGAGCTGGGCCGCCAGCCCTGGATTGTGCAGGGGCTTTTGAAGACCGATGACGCGTCCTCGCCCAGCGTGAGCTCGGCGATGCTCGGCCTCAGCCTGGTCGTGTTCGTGAGCCTCTACATCATCCTGGGCGTGGTCGACTTCATCCTGATGCGCCGCTACGCCCGGCTCGACCCGCCCGAACCCAGTGACGAGTCGAGCGATTCCGCCGCCCCAGTACCGGTGATGAGCTACTGATGAGCCTCCCAACCTTCTGGTTTTGCCTGATCGCCGTGCTGTGGGCCGGCTACTTCGTGCTGGAGGGCTTCGACTTCGGGGTTGGCATGCTGCTGCCGGTGGTCGGCCGAAACGACGAGGACAAGGATGCGATGCTGGACACCATCGGGCCGGTGTGGGATGGCAACGAGGTGTGGCTGGTAACCGCCGGAGGGGCGACCTTCGCCGCGTTCCCGACCTGGTATGCATCGATGTTCTCGGGCTTCTACGTCGCGCTGCTCTTGGTGCTGGTGCTGCTGATGGTGCGGGTGGTGTCGTTCGAGTGGCGCCAGAAGGGCAACGGGACGCGCTGGCGGGGGGCGTGGTTGTGGGCAAACGTGGCGGGAAGCGTGGGAGCCCCGCTGATCTGGGGGATCGCGCTGGCCAACCTGGTGCAGGGCGTGCCGATCGATTCCGACGGCAACTTCGCGGGCACGTTCACCGACCTGTTCAGCCCCTTCACCGTGGCCGCGGGGATCGCGACGGTGGCGCTGTTCGCCCTCCACGGCGCCATCTTCCTCGAGCTCAAGACGATCGGTGAGCTCCGCGCCCGCGCGGCCCATCTGGCGAACCGGATCGCGCCCCCTGTGATCGGGATCGTGGCGGTATTCCTGACCTGGACAGTGGTCGTCGCCACCGGCAACAATCACAAGAGCGCGATTCCGGCGGCGGTGGTGGCCGCCGCGGCGGTGCTGGGGCTCGCAATTGGCGCGCTGCTTCTTCGTCGCGGGCAGAGCGGGCGGGCGTTTGCCGCGACCGCCGTCGGCGTGGTCCTGGTGGTCGCGACCATCTTCACCTCGCTGTTCCCGCGGGTGATGGTCTCGGATCCCAACTTCCAGTACAGCCTGACGACCACCAATGCCGCGTCCTCACACTACGCGCTGCAGGTGATGACGGTGGTTGCGGTGATCCTGGTGCCGGTGATTCTGATCTACCAGGGCTGGACGTACCACGTCTTCCGCCGCCGCCTCACCGACGCGCCCGTGCCGACTCCGGCTTCTCCCGAAGCCTGATCGGGATGCGCGTTCTCGATCCGCGCTTGTTGGATCGTGCCAGGGCGGTGCGACCGCTGCTGATCGCGGATGTCGCGCTGGGGCTGTGCACGGCGGCCCTTGTGCTGGCGCAGGCCACCCTCCTGGCCGAGGTGATCGCGCGATCGTTCGACGGCGCTTCGCTCTCCTCACTGCGAACACCGCTGGTGTTGCTGGCGGCCTGCTTTGCGGTGCGCGGCCTGTTCGCTTGGGGGTTCGAGGTGGCGGGGAGGCTGGCGGCCACCAGCGTGCTGTCACAGCTTCGCATGGGGCTCGTGAACCGCCGACTGGCCGACCAGCCGGCTGCGCTGGACGGCGCCCACAGCGGCGAGCTTGCCACCGCCGCCGTGTTCGGGGCAGTTCCGCTCGAGGCCTACTTCGGCCGCTTCCTGCCTCAGCTGGTGCTCGCCTGCGTGGTGCCCGTGGCGGTGATCGCGTGGATCGTGCCGATCGATGCCACGTCTGCGGCGATCATGCTGCTGACCTTGCCCCTGGTGCCGCTGTTCATGATCCTGGTCGGCACCTACACGCGCCGGCGCACCTCGCGGCGGCGAGAGGCGCTGGATCTCCTGGCCAGCCACTTCCTGGACGTGATTCGCGGACTGCCGACGCTGCGCGCGTTCAACCGCGGGGCCGCCCAGGCCGAGTCGATCGCCGAGGCCGGCGACAACTACCGGCGAGCCACGATGGGCACGCTGCGGGTGGCGTTCCTGTCGGGAGCGGTACTCGAGCTGGCGGCCACCCTGGGGGTCGCCCTGGTGGCGGTCACCGTGGGCGTGCGCCTGGACGACGGGGGATTGAGCTTCCAGGCTGCGCTGACAGTGCTGATCCTCGCGCCAGAGCTGTACCTGCCGCTGCGAACGGTGGGCACGCTCTATCACACGAGTGCCGACGGGTTGGAGGTGGCAGAGCGATTACTGCCGCTCTCCGAGCCGCTGGTGGCACCGTCGGAACCGGGATGCACGCCACCTGCGGGGCCGATCCGGTGTGAGGCGGTCGGCTACCGGTATCCGGCTCGGGACGCCGGTGTGCTTGCGGGTGTCGATCTCCAGATCGACCCCGGCGAGCTGGTGGTGCTGGTGGGCGAAACCGGCAGCGGCAAGAGCACCCTGGCCTCCGTGCTGCTGGGCTTGGTCTCGCCGACCGAAGGTCGGGTCACGGTCGGCGGCGTCGACCTGGCCGGGTGTGATCAGGCAGCCTGGCGGCGGGGCCTCGCGTGGGTGCCGCAGCGCCCCACGCTGCTGCGCGAGTCGGTCGCCGACAACATCCGCATGGGCGACCTCGGCGCCGACCTGGAGGCGGTACGCAGAGCGGCGATCGAGGCCGGCGCCGACTCGTTCATCGAGTCGCTCCCCCAGGGGTACGGCACGATCCTGGGGGATGGCGCCCGACAAGTCTCCGCGGGGCAGCGACAGCGGATCGCCCTTGCCCGGGCGTTCCTTCGCGACGCGCGGCTGGTGGTGCTGGACGAGCCGACCGCGAACGTCGACGCTGAGACGGCCGGCGTCATCGGCGAGGCGATCCAGCGGATGGCCGGCACGCGCTCGGTGCTGGTGATTGCCCATCGCCCCGAGGTGCTCGCCCGCGCCGACCGGGTGGTGCGGCTGGAGCATGGCCGGCTGGCGACTGACGCCGCGGCGGGGGCCGCCCGATGATCACCACGATCCGCCGCCTGCTGGCCCTGTCCGCGCCGTCCCGCGGCCGGGTGGCGTTGTCGATCGGACTGGGCGCGCTGGCGGTGATCTTCGGAATCGGTCTGATGGCGACCGCGGGCTGGCTGATCGCCCGGGCCGCGCAGCAACCCGAGGTGCTGGAGCTGACGGCGGGGATCGTGCTGGTGCGGTTCTTCGGCCTGGCCAGGCCGATCGCGCGCTATCTGGAGCGGTTGACCTCACACGATGTGGCGTTCCGCGCGCTGGCGGGCATCCGCACGCGGTTCTACCAGCGGATCGAGCCGCTGGCCCCGGCGGAGCTGGGCGCGTACCGGTCGGGCGACCTGCTGAGTCGCATGGTGGCCGACGTCGACATGCTCCAGAATCTCTACCTGCGCGGTCTGGCGCCGCCGGCGATCGCGCTGCTCGCCGGTGGGACGGCGGTGATCGCGGCCGCGGTCATGCTCCCCGCCGCGGGGGCGGTGCTGGCCGTCGGCCTGCTCGCCTCGGCGACGCTGGTGCCGCTGGTGGGAACTGCCGCAGGGCGCTGGGCGCGGGCCACGGCCGAGGCTCGGGGGACGCTCAGCGCCGAGGTGGTCGAGCTTCTTCGGGCGGCGCCCGAGTTGGCCGTGCACGGTGCCGAGCAGCCTTCGCTCGCGCGCCTCGGCGCCGCCGACGGCAGGGTGGCGCAGCTGTCGCGGCGGGAGGGTGTGGTGGCGGGCGCGACCGACGGGTTGGCGGTGCTGATCACCGGGCTGACGGTCGTGGCGGTGCTGGCGGTGGCCGTCTCCGACCACGCCGGAGGCGGCATCTCGGGCGTGTGGGTGGCCACGCTGGGGCTGCTCGCGCTGGCCTCGTTCGAGGCCGTGGGTGCGCTGCCGCAGGCCGCTCGCGAGCTGTCGGCGACCGTGGCCGCGGGCCGGCGGGTGCTGGAGTTGACCGACCGCGAGCCGCGGGTGAGTGACCCACCTGATCCGATCCCCGCTCCGCCGGCTCGGCCGGTGCTGGCGCTCGACCACGTGTCGGCCGGCTACGCAGGCGAGCCCTCGGTGATTGACGACCTCAGCTTCCGTCTCGATCCGGGCAGCCGGATTGCACTGGTGGGGCCGAGCGGCGCCGGCAAGACCACCGTGGTCAACCTGTTGCTGCGGTTCCTCGACCCGCGTCACGGGTCGGTCACGCTGGACGGTCACGATCTCCGCCGCTATCGGCTCGAGGACGTGCGCGGGTCGCTTGCCGTCGCCGGCCAGGATTCACATCTGTTTGCCTCGAGCATCCGCGAGAACGTGCGGATGGCGCGGCCGGGCGCGAG
The DNA here is from genome assembly GCA_963727235.1 of uncultured Actinomycetes bacterium. Lineage (GTDB taxonomy): Bacteria > Actinomycetota > Thermoleophilia > Gaiellales > JAICJC01 > CAVPTL01. The sequence continues at coordinate 33,571 of CAVSFZ010000014.1, read as the reverse complement.
CGATGCCGACATCCTGGCGGCGCTACGGCTGGCGCGCATCGACGGCTGGGTGGAGTCGCTGCCCGACGGCTTGGACACGATGGTGGGGGAGGACGGCGGGTGGCTCTCGGGCGGCCAGCGGCAGCGCATCACCATCGCCCGGGCGCTGCTGGTGGATGCGCCCATCCTGGTGCTGGACGAGCCCACCGCGCATCTCGACTCCGACACCGCGGCCCGCCTGATCGACGACGTGCTGGCCGCCACCGAGGGCCGCTCGCTGCTGCTGATCACCCACCGCCCCGAAGGCCTCGACCGCATGGACACGATCATCCGCTTAGGCTGACCAAGGCGCCGGTCGTGAATAATTGGTGCCAGGCACCAATTATTCACCACCAAGGAGCAGGGATGGGTACTCACAAACGCGCAACCTCGGAGAACCGTGCCGCGATCGTACCCGGGTGGGTGTGGTTCGCCGGGGTGATGCTGTTCGTCGCCGGCAGCTTCCAGCTGATCCACGGCTTCGCCGCGCTCGAGCGCAAGCAGTACTTCAGCCACCAGATCGTGTACTCCAACCTCACCTTCTGGGGCTGGGTGTTCCTGATCTGGGGGACGCTCCAGATCGTTGCCGGGATGCTCTCGATCGCCGGTCGCATGCTGGGCAACTACATCGGCGTGATGCTGGCCGCCACCGCCATGATCCTGTGGTTCTTCATGATCTTCACCACGCCCCTGGCGGCGGTGCTGGGCGTGATCCTGAACGCCCTCGTGGTGTACGGCCTGACCACCGGCGCCGCGCCCGAGTGGGAGAGGTGATCCCATCCGGGCACGGCGCGCGATGACTCGTCAGGCCGGCTTCGCGTAGCGCGCGACCCCAGTCCAGTCGATGGCGACGCACGCCTCGTCGCCGACCACCCAGGCATCGTGCCCGGGCGGGATCTCGGCGATGTCCCCCGGCCCGATCTCGTACTCGGCCCCGGCGTTGGGGGCGATTGCCATCCTCCCCGAGATGATCGCCAGCGTGTGATGCGCCTGGCAGCTGCCGGTGCCGGCAATCGGCTGCACGTCGTTCGACCAGCGCCAGCCCGGCTCGAATGTGCCGCGGCCGACGGTGGTGTCACCCACCTGGACGACGGCGATCGAGCCGTGTGCGGCAAACGGCCGCACCTCGTCTGGAGAATCCAGGCTCTTGACAATGCCTTCGGTTGTGGTTGACATGCCGTCTCCTCTCGGTCGTGCTCAGGCCGGCTTGATGTTCTGATTCACACGGAACAGGTTGCCCGGGTCACGGGCGGCCTTGATCCTCGCCAGGCGGTCGTAGTTGTGGCGATAGGTCGCCTTCACCCGCTCCTGGCCCTCGTCCATCATGAAGTTGACGTACGCACCGCCGGCGGAGTGGGGGTGGGTCGCCTCCCAGTAGCCGATCGTCCAGTCGGTCAGCTTCTGCGCATTGGCCGGATCGGGGTCGACGCCCACGATCACCTCTGCCCACTGCACGTCGCGGTAGCTGAACGGCGTGTCGGTGTCGGACACGTCGTGCACCGCTCCGTCGATCGGGTACATGTGCATGGTCGACTGCCCGGAGGGCAGCTGGTTGCCCCACTTGACGTGCTCGGCGATCGCCGCGTCAGACAGCTCACGCACGAAGTCGGCTCGCCAGTACCACTGGTCGCCCTTGGGGTAGAGCGCGTCGAACGCTCCCTGCATCGCCGAGTGAGGCACCTCGCCGGCGCCGTGCATCAGCGGAGTACCCACCTCCAGCATGGGCGCCATCGCCTTCGCGGCGTCCTCGGGGGTGCCGTTGTAGTGCCACACGATCCCGCACACCTGCCGGCCGTGCAGCTCCTCGGGGAACGGCGGTCCCGGCGGCACCGTCAGGAACGCGAAGAACCCGTTCAACTCACGCGGCGCGGCTGGGATGAACTCCCGGTAGGCCTTGAGCACCTGCTCGGCCTCTTCCAGTGACCAGAAGGTCGGGCCGGCCACCACGGTTCCGACCGGGTGCAGCCGGAACGTGAACGCGGTCACGACGCCGAAGTTCCCGCCGCCGCCGCGGATCGCCCAGTACAGATCCGAGTTCTCGGTCGCATTGGCCGTCACCTGCGAGCCGTCGGCCAGCACCATCTCGGCTTCGAGCACGTTGTCGATGCTCAGCCCGCACGAGCGGCTGAGGTGGCCGATTCCGCCGCCCAGGGTGAGCCCGCCGACACCGGTGGTGCCGATGACCCCGCTGGGAGTGGCCATGCCGACTTCCCCCGTGGCCGCGTCGACCTCTTTCCACAGGCAGCCGCCTTCGACCCGCGCCGTCTTCGCGGCGGCGTCCACCTTGATGTCCTTCATCGGCGACAGGTCGATCACGATTCCGTCGTCGACGGTTCCCAGCCCGGCGCCGTTGTGCCCGCCTCCACGGACGGCCAGGATGATGTCGTGCTCGCGCGCATAGTTGACCACGGCGGCGACGTCGTCAGCCGAGTGGCAGCGGGCGACCAGCCCGGGGTGGCGGTCGATCATGGCGTTGTAGACCGCGCGGGCCTCGTCGTAGTTGGCATCCTCGGGGCCGATCAGCTCCCCGGAGAACCCTTTCAGTTCGCTCTCGGCACGTGCCTTGAGTGATGTGGCTGTTGCCATCTCTCCCCCTCGTTGTCTTGACGTATCGATCCACAGTAGGGAGGTCTACGCCGAAGCACATGACTCGGATTGATCCAAACTCGACGATCTGCCGCGATTGGTGGCATGATCAGATCTGACTATGAGCGTTCCGGGGGCACTGCCAGGTCAGCTTCGGCTGACTCCGTCCTTCCCGTTCGTGGGCCGTCCGAGGGAGATGGCGGCGCTGCGGTCCCTGATGCCGATGGCCGAGGGCGAGGGCCGGCGGATCGCGCTGATCGGCGGTGAGGCTGGATCCGGCAAGAGCCGGCTGGTGCGGGAGTTCGCCAACTCCGCCGCTGAGGACGGCGCGCTGGTGCTGTACGGCGCCTGCGACGCGGTTGTCAGTGGGCCCTACCAGCCGATCACCGAGGCGCTCGAGCAGTTCGTGCGATCGGCCGACCCACAGGAGCTGCGGGACGACCTGGGCGCTGGGGGCGGGGAACTGACCCGGCTGGTGCCCAGCCTGTCCGAACGCGTCGGGGGGCTGCCCCCGCCGGTCGCCGCCGATCAGGACACCGAGCGGCTGCGGCTGCATCACGCCGTCGCCGACCTGCTGGTCAACATCGGTGCCCGCCGACCCGTCGTGCTGGTGCTCGAGGATGCTCACTGGGCTGACGGCCCCACGCTGTTTCTGCTCCGCCACCTGTCCCGGGCCGCTGCGGCGGCCCGGCTGCTTCTGATCGTCACCTTCCGAGACACGGCGGCGGAGATCCCCAGCGATCTCTCCGCGGCCTTGGTCGAGCTGCGCCGGTCGGAGGGTGTCGTGCCGATCCGGCTGGGCGGGCTCTCGGTTGAAGAGATCTCAGAGCTGGTGGCGCGGGCCGGGGGCGGGGCGTTGGGCGACCAGCTGCCGGTGGTCGCCGGTGAGGTGCACGAGCTGACCGAGGGCAACCCCTTCCTGGTGATCGAGCTGTGGCGCGAGCTGGTGGAGAGCGGGGCGCTGGTGGTGGTCGACGGCACCGCCCGGTTGAGCCGGCCGCTGGCCGAAGTGGCCAGTCCCGAGGCGGTGCGTGAGGTCGTGAGCCAGCGGCTCGACCGGCTCGATCCGGTGACCACCTCGGTGCTCCAGCTGGCGGCGGTGGTCGGGCCCGATTTCGATCTGGCGCTGATCCGCGTCGGCGCCGGCGGCGATGAGTCGTCACTGCTCGCGGCGGTCGATCTTGCCGAGCAGAGCGGCATGATCTCAACCGTCCCCGAGCGCCCGCTGCGGTACCGGTTCAGCCATGAGCTGGTGCGCCGGGCACTGTACGACCGGCTCTCGGGCCTCCGCCGGGCGGAGCTTCACCTGCGGGCGGCCGAGGCGCTGGAGCGGTCGCAGTCGGGTTCACCGGCCGAGCTGGCGCACCATTTCACCGAGGCCGCGTCGCTCGGCGGCGCCGATCGGGCGATCGACTACAACCTCAGGGCGGCGGCCGCGGCCAACTCGGCGCTGGCGTTCGATCAAGCTGCGGAGTCATTGCTGCGCGCGTTGCGGTTGGGGGTGCCCAATCCTCAGCGCCAGGCCCAGATCCGATTCGATCTGGGGGAGGCGTACTTCCGCGCCGGCCAGTCGAATGGAGCACTCGATGCATACCTCGAGGTGGCCGAGATCGCTCGCGAGCTCGAAGACGGCGAGCTGTTTGCAAACGCCGCGATCGGGTTCGAGAACGCCTGCTGGCGGATGGGCGCGGTCGATGTCGAGGCGCTCGATCTGCTGACCGAGGCGTCGTCGCGGCTCGACCCGCGCGATTCGTCGCTGCGGGTGATGGTGTTGAGTGGCACCGCCCGGGCGTATGCGTTCCGCGGCGATCACCTGCGCAGCGCCGAGTTCCGCGGACAGGCGGTTGCGATGGCCCGACGGTTGGACGACCGGGCCGCGCTGGCGAAGGTGACCATGCGCGCCTACTGGGCGCGCGGCACCAGCAGCTTGGACGAGATCCTCGAGATGCTCGACGAGTCGCTGCGCCTGGCAGACGAGCTGGGCGACATCGAGACCCAGGCGGAGGCCCGGGAATGGCGAATTGCGGCCCTGATCGCCAAGGGCGACATCGAGACCGCTCGGCGGGAGCTGGCGGTGGTGTACGAAGTGGCATCCCGGATGGGCCAGCCGTTCATCCTGCATGTGGCCGAGCACTACCGGGCCACCATCGAGCTGTGCGATGGGCGGTTGAGCGAGGCCGAGGCCGCGGCGGGGCGATCGTTCGAGTGGGGAAACCTGCTCACCGGGCGCGATTCAACCGGGCCCTACGGCGTCCAGATGTTCAGCATCCGGCGCGAGCAGGGGCGGTTGGCAGAGCTCGCCCCGGTGGTGCGGATCCTCTCCAGCGGTGATCGCGAGGGCGGAGCGTGGGGGCCGGGGCTGGCGGCGCTGCTGGCCGAGCTCGGCATGTGGGACGATGCGCGGGCGGAGCTCGAGGAGATCCGCCTTCGCGGCCTGGACGAGCTGCGCCCGGCGCTGTGGCTGGCCTCGCTCACGTATCTCACCGACGCCAGCTATGCGGTCGGCGATGCCCGTATGGCGGGGGAGCTCTACGCCGCGCTGGAGCCGTACGCCGGAGGCATCGTGGCGGTCGGGCACGGTGTCGTCTGCTACGGCTCGGTCGATCGCTACCTGGGCATGGCGGCGGCCACGGCGGGCGATGCCGACGCGGCCCGCGCGCACTTCGAGGTGGCGATGGAGGTCAACTCGCGCATGAACGCCCGCACCTGGCTGGCGCACACGGCCTACACGTACGGGCGGCTGCTGCTACCGGAGGATCGGGTGCGGGCGCACGAACTGCTGCGCACCGCGTCGACGCTGGCGTCCCAGGTGGGGATGCCGACCCTGATTGCGCGGATCGCCGCGGCGGGGGCGCCGATCACAGCGTCACCGCTGCCCGATGACCTCTCCCCGCGGGAGGTGCAGATCCTCGGACAGGTGGCCCAGGGGCTCTCCAACCGTGAGATCGGAGAGGCCATGATGATCAGCCAGCACACCGTGGCCAACCACGTCCGTAGCATCCTGCGCAAGACCGGCTCCGCCAACCGCACGGAGGCCGGCGCCTACGCCCATCAGCACGGCCTCGCGCCTGGGCGACGGCGGGAGTAGGATGCAGGTGCGATGCCGCTCTATCTGATCGAACGCAGCTTTGCCGAGCAGCTCGACCTTGACGCTGAGGACGTGCGGCTGATCGAAGACGTGAACGCCGACGAGGGTGTCCGCTGGCTGTTTTCGTTCCTGAGTGCCGATCGGCGCCGTTCGTATTGCCTGTACGAGGCGCCCTCTCCGGAGGAGATCGTGGTCGCCGCTGAGCGTGCCAACGTGCCGGTGGACAAGATCGTCGAGGTCGACAAGTTCGATCCTCAGCTGATGCGCTGACCAAACAGAACTATTCCTACCGGAATAATGAGGTTTGTGCTACCTTGGGCAGAGCACATGACGACGCCGACGCTTTCGTACCTGATCTGTTCGACGCCCCGCAGCGGCAGCACGCTGCTGTGTGAGGCGCTCACGAACACCGGCGTTGCCGGGAATCCCGAGGAGTACTACCAGCACCGCCGCAAGACCGGCATGCCGCGGCGGCCACTGGAGTACTTCGAGGAGGTCGACACGCCCGAGGTGGACGCGATCCTCGGCGCCTACACCCGCGTCGACGACGAGGTCAGCCTGTTCGATCCCCGTCGCTTCGCCACCTATCGCGAGTACATCGACTGGACGATCGAACGGGCGACGACGCCTAACGGCGTGTTCGGTGCGAAGGTCATGTGGGGGTACTTCAACGGCTTTGTGGACAGCCTCCGGGATATGAACAACAACGCCGTTCAGTCCACCCGGCAGGTGTGCGAGCAGACCTTCCCGAACCTCACGCTCTGGGTGTTCGTCACCCGCCAGGACAAGGTCAGCCAGGCGGTATCGCTGTGGAAGGCGATCCAGAACTGGACGTGGAAGCGCGACGAGGGCGACGGTGCGCTGATCACCCATGACCTGCACTACAACTTCTCCGCCATCGATCATCTGGTCAAACAGCTCGAGCAGCACGACCGCGAATGGATGCAGTTCTTTGCCGCCAGCGGGGTCGCCCCGCATGTGGTCGTGTACGAGCAGCTGGCCAAGCGCTACGAGGAGACTGCCGTGGACATCGTCCGCGCGCTCGGAGTCGAGCAGGGCACCGGGCCGATGTTTGCCCAGCGCCGGATGACGCGGCAGTCCGATGCGCTCAACCAGGAGTGGATCGAGCGCTACCGCAACGATGTGGGGTCCGAGCAGGCGCGTAGCATGGCATCGTCGCTCGACGCGATCTGACTTGAACCGCCCAAACATCCTCTACCTGCATTCGCACGACACCGGCCGCTACGTGCAGCCGTACGGCCATGCGATCCCGACCCCCCGCATCCAGGGCCTGGCGCAGGAGGGAATGCTGTTCCGCAAGGCGTTCTGCGCCGCCTCGACCTGCTCGGCCAGCCGGGCCTGCCTGCTCACCGGCCAGTACGCCCACTCCAACGGAATGCTCGGCCTGGCCCATCGCGGGTGGTCGCTAAACGACTACAGCCACCACATGGTGCACACGCTCCGCGACGCGGGGTACCACTCGACGCTGGTCGGTGAGCAGCACATCTCCAAGCGGCCGGACGAGATCGGCTACGACAACGTGATCAAGATCGACACCAGCCGCGTCGACGACGTTGCCCCGGTGGCCATCGACCTGCTGCGCGACGCGCCGGCCGAGCCGTTCTTCATGTCCATCGGGTTCTTCGAGACGCATCGGGAGTTCTTCGAGCCGCTCAAAGGCGACGAGCACTACATCCGCCCGCCGGCGCATCTACCCGACATCCCCGAGACGCGCCGCGACATGGCTGCCTTCGTTGCCAGCGCCCGCTCGCTCGATCGCGGTGTGGGAGCGGTGCTGGATGCGGTTGACCGGTACGGACACGGCGGCAATACCTTGGTGATCTGCACCACCGACCACGGCATCGCGTTTCCCGGCGCCAAGGCGACGATGACCGATCGGGGTATCGGGGTGATGCTGATCATGCGCGGCCCGGGCGGCTTTCTGGGCGGCAAGGCGTCCGACGCGATGGTGTCGCACATCGACATCTTCCCGACGCTGTGCGAGCTGCTCGAGATCGACCGGCCGCCGTGGCTGCAGGGGATGTCGCTGATGCCGGTCGTTCGCGGTGAGGCCGATGAGATTCGCGAGGCGATCTTCGCCGAGGGCACCTACCACGCCGCCTATGAACCGCAGCGGTGCGTGCGTACGACCCGCCACAAGTACGTGCGCCGCTTCGATCCCAGCGACAGGCCGGTGCTCGCCAACGTGGACGACAGCCCCTCCAAGGACGTGTGGGTGGAGGCGGGGTGGCCGCAGAACCTGCTCGACGAGGAGCAGCTGTACGACCTGATGCTGGATCCCAACGAGGCCGTCAACCGGATCGGAGACGCCTCGCTCGAGCCGGTGCTGGACGATCTCCGCCGGCGCCTCGACATCTGGATGCAGGCGACCGAGGATCCGCTGCTGGACGGTCCCGTTCCCCCGCCTCCCGGTGCGGAGTACAACGCGGTCGACGCGGTGTCGGCGGGCGAACCAACGCTGCAGGGATGAGCCTACGAGCGTGAATAAAAGGTGCCAGGCACCTTTTATTCACTCAGACCATTCGTTCGAGGCCGGAATCGTCGTCGTCGGGCCGCGCGCGTTTCAGCAGGGCATCCAGCGATGACAGAAACCGGGTGGCGAGCTGGTCGCCGTCCTCGTCGCCGGCGGTGACCGACGCCGCGATGCTGGCCACCAGCTGCATCCGCTGATCGCTTCCATCCAGGACGCTGGAGGCCGCCCGCGAGCGCATCATCAGCTCCAGCGCGATCGCCGCCTGGTGCCCGAACAGCGCCAGCAGCTCTGACTCCTGCAGCGAGAACTTCGAGTCCTGCGGCCGGTCGAGCACCTCCAACACGCCCAGGCAGCGCTCGCCGTACAGAAGCGGCACCGCCATGATCCCCTTGGGGACGTACCCGGTGTCGCTCGCAAACCGGTCGGAGAAGCGCTTGTCCTGGGTCACGTCGTCCAGCACCAGTGGCTGGCGGGTGACCAGCACCCAGCCTGCGATCCCGGTGCTGGACGGAAACCGCTTGCCCAGCAGGGTGTTCTCACCCTCGCCGGTGACGGCTTCGAACACGAGCTCGTCGGTCGACTCGTCCAGCAGCAGCACGCTGGCTGCGCGGGCATGGAAGATGGCACGGGCGACCTGTACGATCGAGCTCAGCAGCGCCCGGTGGGTCTCGTCTCCAGCCAGCGCGCCGGCGGCGATCGCAGCCTGCAGGTCGGAACGCTCGCTCACGCCGCGTCCTGAGCGTTGTCGGCGATCAGGCCCAGCACGGTCTTGACCTCAGGGGGAGTCAGGTCAGGGTGCTTGGCGAGGATCAGGGCACACACGCCGGAGATGTGCGGCGTGGCGAAGCTGTTGCCGGTCGAGCGCAGCGTGGCGCCGTCCATCCATGCCACGTCGACGTCCACCCCGCGGGCGTAGAACTCGACCGGGGGTGTGGGATTGCGATACCAGACCAGCGGGTCGTCGTGATCGTGCGATGCCACCGACACCACCGACGAGAATCGCCAGGGGTAGCTGTGCACCGGCATGTTGTGTGCCGAGGCGACGATGATCGATCGCCGGAAATAGGCGAGGTCGGCCAGCTCGTGCAGCTCGCCGACGAACCGGCGTTTGGTGGTCGAGAGGCTCATGTTGATCACGTGGAAGCCCTGCTCGATCGCCCAGCGCAGGCCCGCCACCAGCACCGGGCCGCTGCCGACGAAGCCCTCGCCCAGCACGCGCACGCTGATCAGTTCGCAGTCCGGTGCGATCGATCGGATGATCCCGGCGCAGGCACTACCGTGGCCGCACACATCACCGTCGTTGTCGTCGGACACCACGGCCCGCTCGTCGTCGGTGACGGTGACCGTCACCGACCGAGAAACCTCGCCCACCATCGGGTGACCGGCCTCGATGCCGCTGTCGACCACGCACACCTTCACGCCGGCGCCGGTCGACCCGCCCACCGCCCACTCGCGGGTGACCCGTTCCGGCCACCCCCGCGCGCCTTGCAAGGTGTCGGCGAGGCTCCCCGCCACCGCATACGCCGGCAGATCCTCGGTGGTGGATTGCTCCTCGACCATCGGCCGATCGTACCGGTTCGGCGCCGGGTGGGTGCTTTTGTCAGACAGGCCGGTGCGGTAGCGTTCCGGTTGTCATTTTTTCGCCATCCAACGGAGGTTGTATGCAGCCCGAACTCACCAAACGGCTCATGGCAGAGGCCATTGGGACATTTGGGTTCTTTTTCACCGGCTTCTGCGGCATCGCCGCGCTGGTAACGCAGGGACCCGAAGCAATTCAGTCGGTGGGGATCGCGCTGGGGTTCGGGTTCGGCCTGGGGCTGATGATCTTCGCCTTCGGCCACATCTCGGGCGGCCACTTCAATCCCGCCGTGTCGGCCGGCCTGGCAGCCGGTAACCGGTTCCCCCGCGAAGAGGTGCTGCCGTACTGGGCTGCTCAGCTCGCCGGCGGATTTGTGGCGGCGCTCGCGATTCGGATCATCTTCAGCCATTTCGTGATCCGCGCGACCGTCAACGCTCCCGGTGTCGGCATCTCCGGTTTCAAGGCGCTGGTGCTCGAGACGATCTTCACCTTCCTGTTCGTGCTGGTGATCGCAACCGTGGCCACCGATGAACGGGCGCCCTGGAAAGGCGTCTTCGCCCCGTTTGCCATCGGCCTGTTCATCTTCATCGCGGCGACCACCTGCGGTCCCATCAGCGGTGGCAGCTTCAACCCGGCCCGGTCGATCGACCCGGCCATCGTGGCCACGCACTTCGGCGACCTGTGGATCTACATCATCGGCCCGCTGGTCGGCGGCGTGCTCGGCGGTCTGGTACACGCCTACTTCCGCGACGAGGCGTAACCGGTTTCCCTTGGGGCGGCGCGACCGTGCGGTCGCGTCGCCCTAGTGGTGCTCGCACGCGCGCGCCGGTGGCAGCGGCGCGTCCAACGTGGGGTTGCGGTCGAAGAATCCGTCGGGTCTCAGCATGAACCCGATCTTGGCCACCGGCATGATCGGCCAGTCCTCGAGCCGGGCCACGTGGTGGCTGCAGAACGTGTACCAGACGACCACGTCCTCGTTCTCGACCGAGCGATCGGCGCGCGTCCACTGGGGCAGGCCGTCGCTTTCCGAGGACTGGTTGGGGTACTCGCCGGCCGGATACCGCTCGTCGGCTCGGAACGGAGTCACCCACAGGTGGCTCTTGAGAAATCCCGCGCGCCGCATCAGCGAGGAGTCATCGCGGGCAAACGGCACCGTGTTCTCGCCGGGCACGAGCCGGTAGGCCACCGGCTCTCCCATCGCGTTGGTCGAGCCGGGGTTGGTGATCTTCCAGCTGCGGGCGGAGAACGGATCGACCAGCTGCTGGGCCTGGGACTCTGTGGTCAGCGGGGTCGATCGCGCTACGAACGCGTTTCCGTGGGGATTGATCTCGTCGGGCGCCGGCTCGGTGTGCACCTCGACCACGGTGTTGCGAGGGCCGTCGACGCACATGTCCAGGCGCACGTTGAAGAAGTGCTGGTGGTGGGAGGCGACCACCCCGGGCGAGACCAGCCGGCCGTAGTCGGGCTGGACGCCGGGTTCCACCGCCGAGGTCAGGAGGATGCCGGTGAGCTTCACCTCGACCTCGATGGTGCCGTCCTGGTAGAGGTGCCAGTAGAAGCCGTACTCGTAGTTGCCGACCGTGATCAGCGACGAGATCACCAGCCGCCGCGAGCGCCGCATGTCCACCCGGCCGGTGGTGGGATCGGTGTGCTTCCACAGTATTCCGACGTCCTCCTCGTGCATGCAGATGGCGTTGGGCAGCGTCCGCACCTCGCCGGTCGAGTCGCACAGCGGCACGTCGAAGTAATGGATGTGCCCGACGCAGTCACATCCCAGCTCCAGCGCGTTTGTGAGCGGCCCCGCTCCGTATTCGCCCAGGTCGAACGCATTCTTCCGGTACCCGCCGGGGGTGGCATCGCCATACGGGATCACGAGCTCGGAGAATGACGCCCGGTGGAGGATCGGGCGAACCGTGTCGCCGTCCTCGAAGCCGATGGTGTGCAGCACCAGTCCCTCGCGCGGAGTGAACCCGACTCGCAGTCGCCAGCGCTGCCACGACACCTCCCACCCATCGACGGTGAAGCTCGGCCCCTGGGGCTGCTCGATCTCGAGCGGGCGCAGGTCGGCACGCGGCTCACCGACCGCCTCGGGCCGGTAGTCGGCGCTTTCCTGCGGCATCGTGGTGGCGCCGTGATCCTCGATCCGCACCAGCTCCATCGTGTTCAGATCGACGATCGCATACAGACCCTCGATCGGGTGCGCATAGGGGTTGTCCTCGGGGTGGTCGCGCAGCCAGGTGGGCGTCCACACCAGTCTCCGGTCGCCGTCGGCCGGGTCGCCGAACCCGCCGATGCCCCACGCCTCCACCGTGACCAGCGCGGGGTCGGTGATGCCGCGGGCGGCCAGCGCTTCCCGGAATCCCGGATCGGCCCGCACCGTTCGCTCGCACTCCATGTACTCCTCGAGCGTGATGGCCGCCTGCACCCCCGGGATCACCGCGATCTCGGTGACCTGCTCGGCGGTCAGGTCTACCCGCGCCTCCAGCGTGGTCTGGGCGGCGGGGTCGAGCAGCACCGCGGTGGCGTGGCGGTGGATGGCGGTACCGGGCTGATACTCGGCGATCTCGTCCTTGGGTGGCTCGTCCAGCGCGATCGTTACGAATCGCACGCGCTCGCCCACTTCGGGGTGTGACCTCATCGCCGCCACCGCCGTTGCCAGCTCCGCCGTGGTCAGCGGATCGAGCGGGTGGGAGACGCGTTCGTGGGTGTCTGCCGGGGCGGCCATGGTGTGCGCGACATCGTACCGCGGCCGGTGGATCTCCAATACAGTGCGGTCTTGTCTGAAGATCCTATGAACGCAGCAAGGCGCGCCAAGAGGGCTGAGCGTCGACGTCAGATCCAGCGCCGCCGCAGGGTCGCGCTGGTGCTGTTGGTGGCCGCGCTGGCGGTCGTGGGCTACGTGGTGGTCGGACGTGGATCGGGCGGCTCCTCGGCGGCCCCGACATCCGGCTCGGGGGCGACCACCCACACTCCCGCCGGTTCGGATCCACCGTCCGTATCGTCAGGTGGCTCCAGCGCCGGTTCGACCACTCACGAGACCAGCACCCACACACCGCCGCCGGGCGCCTTCACGATGACCGCGGTGGGGGACACCATGCTCGGCAACACGCCCGACCTGCCCGCCAGCCCCTCCACCTACTTCTCGGCGGTGCACACACCGTTGACCGAGGGCGCACAGATCGTGTTCGCAAACCTCGAGGGCACGCTGACTGATGCCACCGCCGGCAAGTGCGGCTCGAGCTCCTCCAACTGCTACCAGTTCCGGGCGCCACCGGCGTTCGCGGGGGCTCTGAAGGACTCCGGGTTCACAATCATGAACCTGGCCAACAACCATTCGTATGACTTTGGCGCAGTCGGCCAAGACCAGACGGTGCAGGCGCTGCGCCGACACGGCATCCCTCAGACCGGGCTTCCCGGCCAGGTCACCGTCGTTCGTGCTCACGGCATCCGGGTGGCCTTCGTCGGCTTTGCGCCGTACTCCGACACGGCCAGCCTGACCGACATCCCGGCTGCCGAGAAGCTGGTGCGAAAGGCCGCCGGGCAGGCGGATGTGGTGGTCGTCTACTTGCATGCCGGCGCCGAGGGCACGGAATACCAGCACGTGACCGGCCAGGAGGAGATCTATTTCGGCGAGGATCGCGGCAATCCCGAGGCATTTGCCCACGCCGCGATCGACGCCGGCGCCGACCTGGTGATCGCCAGCGGGCCGCACGTGGTGCGGGGAATGCAGTTCTACCACCACCGTCTGATCGCCTACAGCCTCGGCAATTTCGCCGGCTACTCGAACTATGAGACCAGCGGGGAGTTGGGCGTAAGCTGTATTCTCCGGGTGAAGTTAACCGGCGCGGGAGATTTCGTGTCGGCGCGGATCACGCCGGTCACGCTCGTCGACGAGGGCCAACCGGTGCTCGGCGGGCCGGCGGTGGAGCAGATTGCCGCGCTTTCCAAGGATGATTTCGGCGGTCGGGCGGCGACGATCTCGAGCGATGGCCGAGTCAGCCGGCCAACCTGAATAGATCTGGCCGCTGACGGGAATAGACACCGTATGAGAAGCGTTTATAAGAGTGTTTGGTAGGGGTCTGGGGTCGAATCCGGGGCAATCATTCGGTTCGGCGCCCATGGGACAAAGAGGCCACGACGCGGTGCTGAAGCCGAGAGTCGCGCCGCGCGAGCAGAGAGGCGAAGAGAGAATGTTGATGCAAGAACCAATCCGAGAAGTCGTTGAGCGAGCCCAGTCTGAGGGCGAGCTGGACGCCTCCGAACTTACCGATCTCGTGGCGGAGTTGGATCTCACGCCCGAGGACGAGGCACGGCTGCGCACCGAGTTGGAAGAGCTCGGGGTGGAGGTCGTGAGCGTCCGCGAGGTTGACGCTCCGGTCGAGATGCCGGCGTACATCGCCGGTGCCACGGTCGATAGCCTCGACCTGTACCTCGCCCAGATCGGCCGCACGCCGTTGCTCACCAAGGATGAGGAGCAGCGCTTGGCGCGCCTGGTGGAGGAAGGCGACGAGCTGGCAAAGCGACGGATGGTCGAGGCCAACCTCAGGTTGGTGGTGTCGATCGCCAAGAAGTACCGTGGTCATGGTGTCGCGTTCCTGGATCTGATCCAGGAGGGCACGCTGGGCCTGGTGCGGGCGGTCGAGAAGTTCGACTGGCGGCGTGATCTCAAGTTTTCGACCTACGCGACCTGGTGGATCAGGCAGGCGGTGCAGCGGGCTGTTGCAAATCACAGCCGCACGATCCGCGTGCCCGTGCACGTGCACGACCGCATGCGCAAGATCGACCGGTCTCGTCGAGAGCTGGAAGCCCGCCTGGGTCGCGAGGCGACCGACGACGAGGTGGCCAAGCACGCCAAGATGACGGCGGAGGAGGTGCGTGACGCCGACAGCTTCCGATCGCAGGCGACGTCGCTGCATCGACCTGCTTCGGCGGACGGCGATACCGAGCTGGGCGACATGATCGCCGACACCACCAGCGAGGATGTCACCGATGCCGTGGCGACCACGCTGCGCACCGAGGCGCTGGGGCGGGCGCTGGATCAGCTGTCCCCGCGCAAGCGCAAGATCGTCGAGCTGCGATACGGCCTGGCCGGGTCGGAGCCGATGATGCTCGAGGCGGTCGGCCGCGAAGTCGGTCTCACCCGCGAGCGGGTGCGGCAGCTCGAGGCCGAGGCGCTGACCCAGCTGTCCGCGATGCCCGACATCGACGGCATCCGCGACGCCGCCTAACCGCCGGCTTCGCACGCGAACTCCGAGGGCTTCTCTCCCACCGGGAGGGGAGCCCTCAGTGGTTTAAATGTTTGAGACCGTTCTGTATCGCACACCTCCGTGTTGAGGGTCTAGAGCATTCCAAGCACAGGAGGGAACGGCACATGTCGATCACAACTCCTCTAACAGACATGGAACTCGTCCACGGCATCCGCGAGGGTGACGAACGGATGCGAGAGCAGCTGATCATGCGTCACACGCCGCTGGTGCGCTCGATTGCGCGCCGCTACGCGGGGCGCGGGTTGGCGCTGGACGACATCGTGCAGGCCGGCAACTTGGGCCTGGTGCAGTCGGTCAATCGCTATCGGCCGGAGCGGGGGGTGCCGCTGAGCGCGTTTGCGGCCCGAACCATTGAGGGCGAGATCATGCATCAGTTCCGCGATCGCGGGTGGGCGGTGCGGGTGCCGCGGTCGTTGCAGGAACTGAGCAGACGCACGTCGGCCATGAGAGAGCGGATGTCGCACAAGCTCGGCCGCACTCCCAGCACAGACGAGCTGGCCGAAGCGCTGGAGGTGACTCCGGACCAGGTCGAAGAGGCTGTGATGGCTCAGCGCGCCTACACCGCTGATTCGCTGGACATCGGCGCGAGCGACGACGGCACCGTCACCGGCAGCCGGGCACAATGGCTGGCCACCGACGATCCGTCGCTCGAGTCCGTGGCCGATCGCGCCACCCTGGTGAGTCTCATGCAGACGCTGCCCCAGCGTGAGCGCCGGATCGTTGCGCTGCGCTACTTCGACGACCTCACCCAGTCCGAGATCGCCGATCGTCTGGGCATCAGCCAGATGCACGTCTCCCGGCTGCTGCACGCCGCGCTCGACTCGCTGCGCGAGGAGCTCGACCCCGTCGCCGCCTGAGCGCCCGAAGGGTCGGCCGGTGAATAATTGGTGCCAGGCACCAATTATTCACGAATGCCGGGGGTCGCGGTCTCGAGTCTCCCGGATCTCGAGACCGCCACCCCATCGGGCCGCGGCAACACGGGAAAAAACCCCGGTACGGTCACAGCCCGGGCGCGCAGACGGCGATGATGCCGATCGCCACCCGCGGTGGATCGGGCTCCGTTGTGTCAACCGGAGCGCTTGACCCGGTGATCGGATCGCACATCACGATCTTGAGAACGTGTCAGGTCAGGAATCGCCGCGGGACGCCCAAGCGGGCGGATCCGACGCCGGGAACGAGGCGGCATCTGTCAGGTCGAGCTCGTCCAGACCCTCGTCGCTCGGCTCGGGGGCATCCGCGTCACCGGACTCGCGGGCTGCTGACTTGGAAGCGTGGTTATCGCGTTCCATGTACGAAGAGTAACGCGACGGATCAGCCCGAATGCCGGAACGAGCCGATCCGCCGCGTACCAGCAGATCATTCCCCGCTCGGCGCTCTCAAAAACATCGAATCGGTCAGTTACGAAACCAGGCCGTCAGCCTCGGCCACCGCGGCCAGCGCCTCTGCCCGCCCGGGGGCAACCGTGAGCTTGCGGTCCAGCCCGGTCAGCTCCAGCAGTGTGCGGACGGCGTGGCCGGTCGAATCGGTGATCGCGATCGCAAATCCCGTGCCGGCATCTTGCGCCTGCTGTTGGCCAAGGATCAGCACGCGCAGCACCGCGGAGTCGATGAACTGGGCGCGGTCGAGATCGACCACCACGCCGGGGGCCGACTTGATCGCGTCCGAGATGGTGTCGCGCAGGACGTCAGCGGTGGCGAGGTCGTGCTCGCCTTTGACGACCACCACGGCGACTCCCGAAGGCGTCTGCTCAAGATCAATGCTCGAGTTCACTGTGCGCATGAGCGTACCGAATCCCTCACATTCCTATCGGAAGTGCATGCGCAGGTCGGTCCCGTTGCCGTGGCTGTTGGAGCTGACCTGAACCGAATCGGCGATCGCGTAGATCACCGGCAGTCCCACACCCAGGCCGGGGCTGTCGGCGCGCGGGTGCATGCCGCCGCCGTGATCGCGGACGTGCACGATCACGCCTTCCACCGGGTCGTCCTCGACGATCACCTCGAGCTCGCCGGGGTCATCGCGGTAGGCATGAACGACCACATTGCTGCACGCTTCGGTGACGGCAAGCGTCACCTCCGCAATCCGGTCGTCACTGAGGTCGAAACGCTCCAGATAGACCCGTAGGGCGTGTCTCACCAGCGGAACGCTTTCGGCGTCCGCCGCCGCTCGGAGCTCAAAACCACTGCGAACCATTTGCATTTCACGAGATAGTACCCAGCAGGGCCGGATAGCCAACGTCGGATCTGGATGCTCTATCCTGCCGGGGATGGGCGGACCTGCCAGGACGATCACGCTCCGCGTCCACGGCACCGTGGCGATCGCCCCGCTGGCCGAACCCCTGGTGATCGCCATGGGAGCTCGGGCAGGGGTGGATGTGATCGCGATCGACGAGTTGGTGACCGCGCTGGAGTTGGTCTCCCGGGCGGCCTCGACCGACGTGCCGCGCACGGTCACGGTGGCCTACGACGACCACAGCGTCAACGTCACGATCGAGGGCGTGGACGTGAGTCGGCTGCGCGGCGGGCGGTCGGCGATCGACTCCCTGGTGGGGTCGGTCGATGTCCGCGACAACGAGGTGCTGCTTCGCGTTGGCCGGTGAGGTGACACCGCCAGACGGGGACTCGAACAGTCGGGAGCCCGTCGACGTTGCGCAGCTTGTCGAGCAGTCGCAGTCGCTGGTGGCAGCGGTTGCGCGCCGCTTCGGGGGGCGCGTGCCGGTCGAGGATCTGGAGCAGTCGGGCATGGTTGGTGTGATGCTGGCGGCCCGATCGTTCGACCCCAACCGGGGCGTCCCGTTCCACGGCTACGCGATGCCGTTCATCACCGGCGAGATGCTGGCAACGGTGCGCGCCCAGGCCCCCACGCACGTGTCGCGGACGGCGCGAGAGCTCGCCCGCCGGGTGGAGCTGGCTGCCGATTCGGCCACGGCGGAGCTTCACCGGCCGCCGACAGTGGCCGACATCGCCCGGGAGGCCGAGCTGGACGAGGAGCAGGTGGTGGAGGGAATGCGGGCGCGCGCGGCGCTCGCCCCGCCGGTGGTGGACGCGGCTGCACTCGACCTGCCGGGGCTCGACCAAGCCTTGGAGGCGGCGGTCGCCCGGCTCGAGCTGGAGCCGTTGCTGGAGCGGCTGGATCGCCGCTCGCGCACGATCCTGGCGCTGCGATTCGGCATGGAGCTTTCACAGGACGAGATCGCCGAGCAGATGGGAATTTCACAGATGCACGTCTCCCGGCTGCTGCGGTCGGCACTGGCCCAGCTGGACACCGGCTGAACGCGGGATCCGTCCGGGGCTGCCGGGTACCGTGATCGGCGTGGCCAACCTCATTCGTGCGGCGTCCTCCAACCTGATCGTCCGCTCTGCGCAGCGGGCGATGAGCGACAACGTCGGGCAGGTGGCCCAGGCGATCGGCTACAACAGCTTCCTGGCGATCCCGGCGGCGCTGCTGGTGGTGGTGGGTGCATTCGGCGCCTTCGCCGAGCCCCAGACGATTCACCGGTGGCTGCTGGATGCCGGCGACGTCGTCCCCAAAGAGGTCATTCAGCTCCTGTCCGACAGCCTCACCCAGATCACCCGCGCGCGCCAGAGCGGGCTCGTGATCCTGCTGGTCGGCCTGGTGCTGGGCGTGTGGTCGCTCTCGGGTTCGATGCAGACGCTGATGTGGGGTCTCAACGTTGCCTTCCAGCGGTCCGAGACGCGCGGATTCGTCCGCCGCCGGCTGATCGCCCTGGCGATGGTGGGCTGCACCCTGGTGGCGTTCGCGATCGTGTTCGGACTGTTCGTGGTGGCCCCGAAGCTGTCGCACTTCGCCGACCAGCATCTCGGATACGACCGGTCGCCCAGCACGCTTTGGACGGTGATCCAGTGGCCGGTGGTGATTGTCGCGTTGCTGATGGTGTTCGCCATGCTGATGCGCCTGGGGCCGAACCTCGACGACCCGGGATTTCACGTGTTCACCATCGGCGGCGTGGTGTCCGTCGTCGGCTGGCTGGTGCTCTCCGATCTGTTCGCATATTTCACCAACCGATTTGGCTCCTACAACAAGACCTGGGGGTCGTTGGCCGCGGTGATCGTGGTGCTGGTATGGCTTCGGCTGTCGGCGTTGGTGCTGCTGCTCGGGGCGGAGATCAACGCCGAGCGAGACGCCGATCGCCGCGCCGCGGAGTCGCCGGCCGGGTACCATGACACTCGCGATGAGTGAATACGACATCCCCGGCGCGGAGAGCTTTCGTGAGCAGCGCCTGGTCAAGAACGAGATGGCGTTCCGTGCTCACAACGAACGCCGAGCCCAGCTCGAGGAGGCCGGTGGCGCCGACCCCGAGGACGACGTCCCGTTCGTATGCGAGTGTGGCAACGCCGATTGCACCTCGCCCGTCGAGATCTCGGTGGCGCTGTACGAGCAGATCCATATCCGCGACGACCGGTTCGTGGTGAGACGGGGGCATGTCACGCCCGACGTCGAGCGGGTGGTGGACGAGGCCGGGCGTTACCTGGTGGTCGAGAAGCTCGCGCTCGACCCCTGATTGACCTCGACCGCCTGGATGTCCTCGAACCGGTCGATGCGGCGCAGCGCCGGGAATTTCCACGCCCAGATGCCCGCCACGGCGATCGAGGCGATACCGCCCAGGAGCACGGCCGGCACGGCACCGATAAGTGCCGCCGCGACGCCGGATTCGAATGCCCCCAACTCGTTTGAGGCGCCGATGAATACGCGTTCCACCGCGCTCACCCGCCCGCGCAGATCAGGGGGTGTGAGCAGCGGCACGAGCGTGCCCCGGATCGACATCGAGATCACATCGGCGCCGGCCAGTGCCGCCAGGGCCGCCATCGACAGCGCGAAGTTGGTGGAGAGCCCGAACACCACCGTGAACACCCCGAACAGCGCCACCACCACCAGCAGCGTTCGGCCTACCCGCCGCCGCAGCGGTCGGCCCGAGAGCACCGATCCGACCACCACCGCACCGATTCCCGGCGCAGCCCGCAGCAGTCCGTTGCCGAACGCGCCCACGTGCAGGATCGTCTGCGAGAAGATCGGCAAGAGCGCCGTCGCGCCGCCGAACAGCACCGCCATCAGATCGAGCGAGATCGCCCCCAAGAGCGCCGGCGTGGCGAAGATGAACCGAGCGCCGCCCCATGCGTCGGAGAAGGTCGCCTTGTGCTCACCGACGTGGGCGCGGCCGACGGATGCCGGGACCAGCGACACCATCACCACCGCCGCGGCCGCACACGCTCCGGCGAACACGTAGGGAACCGGCGACCCGACCACCTGCAGCAGACCTGCGATCGCCGGCCCGGCGATCATCCCGGCCTGCATCACCGAGATCAGCACCGCGACCGCTCGTGCCAGCGATCGCTGGGAGACGCCGGCGGCCAGCAGCGGCCCGACCGCGGGCCCGGCGTAGGCATTGCCGACGCCGCTGACGAAGGCCAGGATGTAGAGCGGCCACACCTCGGTGTCGCCGGCGGCGGCGTCCAGCGCCAGCGCCATGCATGCGAACGTGACCACGAGCAGCCCCATGGCCGCCACCCGGCGGCGATCGCGGCGATCGGCCATGTGCCCGGCGGGGATGGCAAGCAGCGCGGCGGGGATGAACTCGGCCAGCCCCAGCAGTCCCAGGACGAGCGGCTGGTGCGCCCTGGAGTACGCCTGCCAGCCCAGGGCGGTCGCGGTCGCGGCGAAGCCCAGGGTGGTGAACATCTCGACGCTCAGCAGCAGCACCACGGTGCGGTCGCGAACCAGTTCGCGCAGCGACAGGCCGTCGCTCAAACGTCCGCCTTCAGGAGTGGCAATGGGGTGTGGGTGCCACGTCCAGCGCCGGGTTACGGTCAAAGAACCCGAACGGCTTGAGCCAGAACGAGACGGTGTCGACCGGCATCACCGGCCAGTCCTCGACACGGGTGATGTGATGGATGCCAAAGACGTACCAGAGCACCACGTCGGTATCTTCGAGCGGCCGATCGGCCGCCATCCACACCGGCAATCCGGAGTCGTTCAGGCTCTGGGTGGGGTAGTCGCCGCACGGCCAGCGCTCGTCGTCGGCGTGCGCGGTCACCCACAACTGATGGCCGATCACCTGCGCGCGTTGGCGCACCGGCGTTTCGGGCGCCAGCATCGGCGGCACCGAGGCGGTGGGCACGAGCTTGTACGACACAGGGGCGCCGTGGGCGTTGAGCGTGCTCGGGTTGGCGACTTTCCAGCCGCGCTGGACCGACCAGTCGTAGTCGCGGGCACCCTCCGACTCGCGCGTCACCGGGGTGGCCTGGGTGACCACGGCCAGCCCGGAGGGGTTGTCGGGGCCGACCGGCAGCGCCGCCGAGTCGACCTCGTACACCGTGTTGGCGGCGCCGTCGACGTCGAGGTCGAGGCGGGCGACGATGAAGTGCTGGTGGAACGGGGCATAGGTGTGGTCGTCCACCACGGTGCCGTACGGCGGCGCCTGGTCGGCGTATCCGGTGGTCACCATCAGGCCGGTGGCGCGCACCTCGCACTCGATGTTGCCGTCCTCGTGGAGGCGCCAGTACACCAGGTACTCGTAGTTGGCGACGGTGACGTGGAACGAGATCGCCAGCCGCCGCATCCGCCGCACTTCGCTGCCGGTGATCGGGTCGACGTGCTTCCACAACACCGCGTTATCCTCTTCGTGGATGCAGATCGCCTGGGGGATCGGGACCGGCGCTCCGTGGGAGTCGTGCACGACCGCGTCCAGGTAGCTGATCTCTCCGAGGCAGTCGCACCCCAACGCCAGCGAGGTGGTCATGAAGCCCATGCCCCATTCACCGATATCGAAGGCGGTGCGGCGGTAGTGGTCGGGGGTGGGGTCGCGATACGGCACCACCATCTCGGCAAACGACATGCGATGGGCGATCGGGCGGGTACGGCCGTCCTGCTCGTAGCCGACCTGATGCAGCACCAGGCCTTCGCGCGGGGTGAAGCCGATCCGCAGCGTCCAGCGCTGCCATTTCAGAAGGTGCCCGTCGAGGGTGAAGGAAGCGCCCTGCGGCTGGGTGATCTCGAGCGGCTTGAGATCGTCGCGCACGCGAAAGTCGGGGACGTGCTGGGGTGCGTACTCGCCCATCACCGGCGGTTGCGGCACCGGACCGGAGTCGTCGATCTCGAGCAGCTCCAGCGAGTTGGTATCCACCACACAGTGGAATCCCGAAACCATGTGGGCGTACGGATTGGTGTCGGGAGCTGTGCGCAGCCACGCGTCCGTCCAGCCCACCCGGCGACCGCGGTACCGCTCCGGCACCAGGGCCTCGCCGTACGCCCAGGTGTCGAACAGCACCAGGCTGGGGTCATCGATCCCGCGGGCGGCCAGCGCGGCGATCACCTCCGGGTGGGCGCGCAGCATCTCGTCCACCTCGTGGTACTCGTCGGTGGTGAAGTTGGGCTGCACCCCGGGGCGGTGCTCGAACCGGGTGACCTGTTGTGCGCCGATGTCGACCACGGCCTCGTATGCCGCTCCGTCGGCCCTGTTCCACAGCGACACCAGCGCCTCGCGCGCCGGTGGCGTGCGCTCGTCCCATGTGGCCATGGTTGCCTTGGGCGGCTCCAGCAGCGTGATCGTGCCGTAGCGCCAGTTGTCGTCGGCGCCGCGATCCCGGCGGAGGCAGGTGACCGCGGAGGTGATCTCATCGGCGGTGAGTGGATCGAGCGGATGGGTCACGATGCGGCCACGGTCACGAGCGTGCCGTACGTCATCAACTCATACGCTTGGGCGGCGTCGCCGTAGGACAGCTCCACGCACCCGAGGCTTTGAGGTGAGCCGTATGAGGGCCGGATGAATCCGTGCACAGCGTCGCCGCCGTTGAAGTAGCTGACCGAGGGCACGCCGGGGTCGTTGTAGTGGCTGCCGTCGGGGTTCGTGCCCGCCATCGTGGTGGAGGTGAAGCGCAGGTACACCGGCCAGGTGCCGGTGGGGGTGGGCGCCTCGGCGATGCCGGTGTTGGCGGCGGCCTGGAACACCGGAGCTGCCTTGTGGTAGATCGTGATCGACTGCGGGATCGACTCGCGCACGAGCACGTAGGTGTAGGGCCGGGGCGCGTGGTGGGGCTTGCCGGAAAGCAGCTTGCGCCACACGCGCGGGCTTGCGATGCCGTCCGTGGGCATGCCGTTGTCGGCCTCGAACGACATCACCGCACCCTTGGTGACGACTCCGTACACCCGCGGCTGCCATTGCTCACGCAGTCCCGGCGGCGGATCGAACTTCCATCGGAAGATCCCGCGCCGGGGTGCCAGCGTGTACATCGGCTGGGCGCCGGCGGTGTGGAATCGCACCGGCAGATAGCCGTGGTGGGCGAGCAGCTGCTGCAGCCGCAACACCCGCAGGCCGTGAGAGTCGGGGAGCGTGGTGGGGTACTCCGTGCGGGGATGCCCATAGGGGTTCTTGGGCGTCGGCCGGGCGTGGCGATAGTGGTGCGCTACGGGGTACCAGGGGTGATGTGGTTTTGGGGCTGCGCTGGCCTGTGAGGCTCTCACCATCCAGGCGGCGCCCGCGGCTGCAGCAAGCAGCACGATCACAAACGTTCCGATCACGAGCCAGCGGAGTCTCATAAGGGCCGAGTGTAGCGTTCGAGGCCGCTTGCTCAAAGCCTCTGGGTGATTGGCGCGCCTCTCGTACGCGGCTGCCATCCTGCGACTCATGCGGCGAGCGGCAGCGGCTCTGGTGTATCTGGCGATCTTCGTCGGCGAGGTGCTGTGGCAGGGTTTCGTGCCGCTGGTGCCGGAGCTCTCGGATCGGTACGACCTCTCGAAGCTCCAGTCGGGCGTTCTGCTGGCCACCACCAGCTTCACGATCGTGCTGGTGTCACTTCCCGCGGCGGCGGTGTGTGAGCGCTTCGGCCCCCGCCGGTTAACGGTGCTGGCGTGTGCGATTACCGCCGTTGCCTCGGTGTGGCAGGGGGTTGCGTCGAGCTACGGCGAGCTGATCGGCGCCCGCGCACTGTTCGGGCTCGGGTTTGGCATCATCTGGATCTCGGGAATCCGCTGGCTGAGCGAGATCGCCGGTGCGCGTGAGTCACAGGCACTCTCGCTGACGGTGACCACGGCCGGGTTTGCGTCGGTGGTGGCTCCCGCCGTGGCCGGGGTTGCGGTGACGCACTTCGGCATGGCTCCGCCCTTTGTGGTGCTCGGGTTGATCAACCTCGTGCTGGCGGCCGTGATGTGGTGGGAGCCGACCGGGACCGGCATGGCAACGGCGCACGAGGAGCGGCTGAGCGCGATGCTCGCCGGCGCGGCCGGAGATCGGCTGGTGCGGGTGAGCCTGGTGGTGATGACAGCTGCGGGACTGATGTCGGCGGTGATCAACCTGCTGGTGCCGCTGCAGCTCCATGCAAACGGGGTTTCCACGTCCGCCATCGGCGCCGCGTTCGGCGTCTCTTCGGCGGTGTTCATCGCATGCAGTGCGGCGACGGCCCGCGCTGCCGAGCGAGCGGTGAAGGTGCGCGTGGCGGCGTTGGCCTTGGCCGCGTCGATGATCGTGATCCTGATTCCGGTGGTCAGCGAGGCCAGCGCCGCTCTGGTCGGTTTCCTGTTCGCCCGCGCCCCGCTGACGGCGGTCATGTTCACGGTCGCGTTTCCACTGGGCGCCCTGGGCGCCCGGCGGGCCGGGATCACCGTCGGTGGGGTGGCGGCGTTGATCAACATCGCCTGGTCGGTGTCGATGCTCTTGGGGCCGGTGGTGTTCGCCGGGATCGCACAGGTGGCGGGTGACGGCGCCTCCTACCTGGTGCTGATTACGGTGCTCGGCGGCGCGCTGGCATGGATCGTCTCGCCGTGGCGGCGAGCGGTGCCCACGGCTGCGCTCAGTGCGCCGTCCGACACATCGTCAAGGTAGGGTTCCCGGCCGATGAGCACGACCGACCCCGCCCCGACTGCACACGAGCTTGGGCTGATGGACGGCACGCCGCCGGTGGGTGATGCGCTTGTGACGCTCGCCAACTGGCAGGACCCGCCGTTCAACCGCTGGGGGTTCCAGCACGTCCGTGAGCTGGTGCCCAGCGCGCGCATACCCCGCGCCCCGAGCGTCCGCGAGCTCGCCCACGATCATCGTGACCTCAGCGGCATCGAGTTCACCGTCGACGGCGACACCCACACCGTGGAGCAGATGCTGGATGCCACCTATACCGACGGGTTCCTGGTGCTGCACCGCGGCCGGGTAGTGACAGAGCGCTATTTCAACGGGCTCACGCCGGATCGCACCCATCTGATCATGTCGGTGACCAAGTCGGTGGTGGCGACCGTCGCCGGCATCCTTGCCGGCCGGGGGGAGCTCGATCCGGAGGGTGAGATCACCGAGGTCATCCCCGAGCTCGAGGGTACCTCGTGGGAAGGCGCGACCGTCCGCCATCTGCTGGACATGCGCGCCGGCACCAAGTTCAACGAGGACTACGCCGACCTGCACGCCGAGGTGCGGGTGTTCGAGCAGGTGTACCTGTGGCGTCCGCGCACCGACGATTCGCTGCCCGACGATGCGTGCGCATACATGGCGGGTCTCGAGAACGATCGGTCCCACGGCGGACCGTTCGACTATCGGTCGATTCTGACCAGCATGCTCGGCTGGGTTGTGGAGCGAGCCGCAGGGGCGCGATTGTCAGAGTTGATCGCCCGAGAGGTGTGGCAGCCGATCGGGGCCGAGTTCGACGCTGACATCACCGTCGACGGCCACGGCAACGCGATGGCCGACGGCGGCCTGTGCGCGACCCTTCGCGATCTGGCCCGGTTCGGCGATCTGTGGCTCCAAAACGGACGTGTCGACGGGCTCCGGATCGTGCCCGAGGACTGGATTGCCGACACATTTGCCGGCGGCTCTGACAGTCGCGACGCGTTCCGGCGCTCGGGCGACTTTCCCGAGTTTCCGCAGGCGTTCTATCGCAACAAGTGGTGGGTGTTCGATGGGGAGCATCCCCGGTACGCGGCACTGGGGATCAACGGCCAGAAGATCTGGATCGACGGTCCGTCCCAGACGGTCATCGTCAAGCTCTCGACATATCCGACAGCGCTCGACGACGCCCGTGACCGGCTCACGTTCGCCGCCGCTTCGGCGATCGCATCCGCGCTGGACGACTGAACTTAGTCCGGCCGGTAGACGACGAGTTGATCGCCGCGACCCGGCTGCCACTGATAGCGCGCATACATGACCGAGCCGGTCTTCCGGGTCCACGCACGGTGTCGGTGGGAGGCGAGCACTGACCACAATCCCATGGCCGCGAAGAATCCCAAAAGCAGCTCGCCGAGCCCCCAGCCCTCGGCTGCGACGAGCAGGAACGCCGCCACAGCCACGGCGTACGCGACGGGTCTCCACAGCCACCTACTCGCCGGCATGACCGGTGGTGGCGTGGCCGTCGGCTGTGCCCGCGGGGCCGCAGCATCGGGCATCTGAGACATGCCGGTAAGGACAGAGAACACCACGCCACCGAGAAGCCCCAAACCAAACCCGATCCATGGGGCACCGAATACCCACGCCTCGACGGCGGCGGCCGCCACGCACGCCGAGAGTAGACACACCCCGTTTGCCCGCAGTATTCGCTCCCGCTGCACGTACCTCGTTGTCTGGTCAGGTCTCGGTGCCGTCACTGGGTCCCAAACAGCACAGTGAGTGCGGCTACCACGCATGCGTGGGCTGCGTCGGACTGTGCCTTTGCGGGTGGGTCGTTGAGGCCGACATCCGTTGCGTACGCCAGTGTTCCCGCCGTCACACACGCTACGAGCGCCTTGATCCACCGATTCGGCGGGTTGTTCCACGTCGAGTTGAACTTGTTCCATCCGCCCTTGACGATGTCTTTGCCCTTTGCTTGGATCAGGCCGATTGCAAAGTGATCCCTACCCCAGTACGGTGCCGGGATTTGGGGTCGGACGCTGTGCACCCACTCCCACAATCTGTTGCTGGCCCGCCGGCGGGTTCATGATCGTCACGAGATACCAATGAGCGTGACCTGGATTGCACGTGCACGTTGGCGCCGCGCTGCTCGCCTTTGCCTGCGCTTCGGCGGGGGGCGGACGACCGTCAAGGCGCATGCGCCGATCGCCATGATAGTCACCATGACAACTACTGACTTGGTTTTAATGTCTAATCACCCTCTCAACTTGCACAAACCGATATGAGAGGCAAGCTCTCAGTCTCGCGGTCGCATGTCAATCGCAAACCTGTGACAAAAGTGTGACGAACCACCCCGCCGCCTCGGCGATCGCCGAGACTCTCAGCGAGTAGGGTTCGGGTATGAGTGTGAGGTTGGGCCACACGGCTCTCGGCTCGTGGAGCGGGGGCCGGTTCATGCACTTCGGCGAGCCGGTCGAGGATGACCGGCTGGTGGCGTTGCTGCGTCCCGACGAGCGCATCACCACGGTGATCACCTCAGACGTCTACGGTCAGGGCGGCGCCGACGAGCTGGTCGGCCGCGCGCTGTCGGGCGTTCCGCGTGAGCGCTACCAGCTGGTGGGCATGGTCGGGCATGATTTCTACGAGGGTGAACGGGCGGGGGCCAAGGGATATCCGCGCTTCACCGACCCGTCGCTGCGGGCTGCCGGCGAGTACGCCGACTACCTGCAGATGGCGACCGAGCGCAGCCTGGAGCGGTGCGGGGTGGATCAGTTCGACGTGCTGATGCTGCACAACCCTGATCGCATCGGATACACGTCGGCGCAGGTCTGGGATGCCATGGCGGGGTTGCGTGAGAGCGGGATGGCGCGGGCGATCGGCGTCGCTCCCGGGCCTGCCAACGGGTTCACGCTGGACGTGATCGACTGTCTGGAACGGTTCGGAGAGCGGATCGACTGGGCGATGCTGATCCTCAACCCGCTGGAGCCGTGGCCGGGCGGCCTCGCGCTGCCGGCCTGCGACCGCCACCATGTCCAGGTGGTCGCCCGGGTGGTCGATTACGGCGGCCTGTTCCATGATGATCTGCAAAGCGAGGGCGACCTGGGTGAGCGCGACCATCGCGCGTTCCGGCCGTCGGGGTGGGTCGATCGGGGCCGGGCGAAGCTCGACCGGCTGCGACCGATCGCCGAGGCTCACGATCTGACGCTGCTGCAGCTGGCGTGCACGTGGACGCTGGCGCAGCCGGCGGTGGCCACGGTCGCCCCGACGTTGATTCAGGAGCTGGGTGCGTCCGCGCGCCCGATCGAGGATCAGCGGGCCGAGCTGGCAGAGACGCCGGAAGGCGGGGTGCTCAGCGGCGACGAGCTGGCCGCCATCGCCGAGATCGGCGACAACACCGGCTCGATGGCGCTCAAGGGCGGCTCGCCCAGCTTCGACGGGGCCGAGCGCGCCGACGCCTGGCCGCTGTCCGACGACCTCCGCCAGGCCGCCCATCGCTGGGGCCTCGACCCCGACCGCGACCTCGCCCTGCGTGAATAACGGTGCCAGGCACCGCTATTCACGCCAGACGCCCGGGAGTGAATAATTGGTGCCAGGCACCAATTATTCACTAGTCTGCGGCGGTGCTGGGGTATGACATTTCCGCCGGCGACGGCGCTGAACTCGCGTTGATCCACGCCGGCATCTGCGATTCGCGCATGTGGGATGCGCAGTGGCGGACGCTGGGCGAGCGCTATCGCGCGGTGCGGTTCGACATGCGCGGGTTCGGCGACGCACCGCTGCCCGAGGACGACTTCTCCAACACCATCGATCTGGCCGAGGTGATGGCCGCCGCCGGCTTCAGCGACACGGTGCTGGTGGGCGCCTCCATGGGCGGCGCGGTGGCGATCGACGCGGCGCTGGCCTTCCCTGACCGGATTGCAGGCCTGGTGCTGGTGGGATCAGCGATCGCCGGCCACGAGTGGTCGCCCG
Organism: uncultured Actinomycetes bacterium; assembly: GCA_963727235.1. Classification (GTDB taxonomy): domain Bacteria; phylum Actinomycetota; class Thermoleophilia; order Gaiellales; family JAICJC01; genus CAVPTL01. Next base: position 4,756 of record CAVSFZ010000014.1, on the reverse strand, counting down.
AGGTGGAGGCGTACGGCGAGCTGGAAGAGGCTGCGCTGGATGCCGGTGATCTGGATGCCGCCGCCGCGGTGAACGTCAGCTTCTGGGTCGACGGCCCGCAGCGCACACCCTCCGAGGTCGACCCCGACGTTCGCAGCCGGGTGCGCGAGATGCAGCGCCGCGCATTCGATCTGCAAATCGGCGCGCCCGAGGATCTGGAGGAGCACCCCCTGGTACCGGACGCCGCCCTGCGCCTGTCCGAGATCGAGTGTCCCACACTGGTGGTCGTCGGCTCGCGCGACCGCACCGACATCGTGGGCATGGCCGATCAGCTGCTGGCCGAGCTGCCCAACGCCCGCGGCGCTGTCATCGAGGACTGTGCTCACCTGCCCAGCATGGAGCGTCCGGCAGAGTTCGACCGGCTGGTCTCCGAGTTCGTCGACTCGCTCTAGAGCAGCTAACCGGCGAGCCGCAGCCCGGTTGCCGGCTGGATCAGCGAGCTGACCCCATGCCAGGCTCGTTCCGCGTGTTCGGTCTCGACGCGGCTGGCCCCGAGACCGCAGCGATCGGTCAGATGCGCGTTGACCGACTTACCGGCTCGCCGCCAGTAGCCGCCGCGATACACGATCTCGGTGATCGCCGGCCCTGCGAACACGTGTCGGAACTCGATCGGGTCGCGCCGTTCCGGCCAGACAGCGCAGGCGAGGTCGCGCTCGCCGTGGGCACTTGCCACCCAGCCCAGCAGCTCGCCGGTGTGCGTCGCCGCCAGCCCGCCGCACATCACCCGCACTCCGCGATGGGCGATCGATTGCGGCACGAGCAGTTCGGCCACGCGGGAGATGCACAGAATGGTCACCGGGGTCACCGGCACGGTCTCATCGATCATCACGGTTGCGCCTTCCGCTGAGGGGCTGGAGCCTTCGGAATTCATCGGCGTCCGGCGCCCGGCAGCGCATCCCGCAAAAGGTGAGGCTGCTATCCCTCGATCAACGGCCGTTCGCGCAGGTACGGCAGGGCGTGTTCGGGGTCGTCGGAGTCGATCTCGCGGCCCAGCCTGTGGCCGTCGAAGATCGCATCGGCGATCAAGCGGGGCGCCACACAGTCGCCGATCCGGTAGACGGCCTCGACTCCGGCTTCGGCCAGCGCCTCGGGCTCGGCCATCAACCGGCGGAAGAGCGCATCTTCGGAGACCCGCTGGGTCACCAGCACGACGCCGTCGACGGCCAGCTCGGAGCGGACCCCGAACTCACCCTCGAGCTCGATGCCGGCCGGCGTGATCTGCTGCACCACGCTGGCCCTGTGGGCGCGCACGCCCAGCTTGTTCAGCAGCCGCCTCGCCGGCAGTCCTTCCAGCGTCTGATCGCAGAACGGCGCGACCGTGTCATGGCTGGTCACGAACTCGACCTCGTAGCCGTCGTTGCGCAGCTTCTCGGCGAGGGTGGCGCCGGCAAAGTAGCCCTCGTAGTCGACCACCGCGACCCGCGAGCCGGGCGCGCGCTTGCCCTCCACCATCACCTGCTCGGGTGTGAGCACGTGGGGGAGGGTCGAGTCGGCGCCCGGAATCGGCTTTCGGGTGACGCCGCTGAGGCCGTCGCCGGCCCAGTGCGACCCGGTGGCGACGATCACGATCTGGGCGCCGTATTCGAGCACGTCCTCGTAGGTCAGCGCGGTGTCGAGTCCAACCGACACGTTCTGGAGCCGATCGAGCTGCACCCGGCGGTAGTCGATCACGTGGCCCCAACCACCGAGGCCGGGCAGTCGCGTGACCCACCGCATCGAGCCGCCGATGTCATCGCCCGAGTCGACCACGTGCACCAGCTCCATGCCGCGTTTTCCCAGCACCATGGCGCACTCCATGCCGGCCGGCCCGGCGCCGACCACCAACGCCGCCCGATCGGCGTTTTGGGCTCGGTCGAACCGCTCCGGATGCCATCCGCGGCGATGCTCCTCGCCGGCGGTGGCGTTCTGGGTGCAGCCCAGATGGCTGCCCCAGATCGAGCGTGAGTAGCAGGCGTTACAGCCGATGCACTCGCGGATCTCGTCGTAGCGGCCTTCCTCGATCTTCTTGGGCAGGAACGGGTCGGAGATCGAGGGCCTGGCGGCGCCGATCAGGTCGACCGCGCCACCTCGCACGAGCTCTGCCATGCGGTCGGGATCGGTGAACCTGCCGACCACCACGATCGGTTTCTCGGTTGCCTCCCGGGCCCGCCCCGACCACTCCATCTGGTAGCCCTGCTCGAAGAACCGCGACGGTCCGGAGTCGAGCCGGCCGGTGCCCCACATCGACCCGATCACCACGTCCCACAGATCGACCATGGGATCCGCCATGCGGATGAACTCCAGGCCGTCCTCGATCGGAACGCCCGAGAGCTCGAGCGTGTCGGCGGCGATACGCACCGCGATCGCGACGTCGTCGCCGACGGCGTCGCGCACCAGCTCGATCGCCTCGAGCCAGAACCGCGCCCGGTTTTCGAGTGAGCCGCCGTACTCATCGCCGCGGTGGTTGTAGAGCGGCGAGAGGAACTGCGACGGCAGGTAGGTGTGCGACCCGTACACGTAGATGATGTCGAACCCGGCTGTGCGCGCCCGCTTGGCCGCCTCCACCCACTGCCCCTGTACCCGGCGGATGTCGGCCAGCGTCATCTCTTTGGGAACGACCACGCTATCCAAGTCACTCGCGATCTGCGAGGGGGCGAGCTGCGCCAGCCGCGACTCACGAGCTTCGGCGTACACGCCGCCGTGCCACAGCTCGACTCCGGCCAGCGAGCCGTGCTCGTGGGCCTTGGCGGTCATCAGCTGCAGCGCGCGCATGTCCTCGTCGTCCCAGAGTCGCGCCGACACGTACGGCGTCTCGTCCGACTCGGGGCTGATCGAGCAGTACTCGGTGCACACCGCGGCCCAGCCGCCCTCGGCCTTCATCCCGCGGAAGGCCGCCTGTGTCCACGGCTTCTCGACGCCGAACCCGGTGCAGTGGGGCACCTGGTAGAAGCGGTTTCGAAGCGTCTTCGGTCCGATCTTGACCGGTTCGAACAGGATGTCGTGCCGCTCCAGCCGGGTCATGCTGCGTTCTCTGCCTCGATCTCCGAACGGCGTCGGACGATGTACTCCTGCAGCTCTTCGTCGATCGCCGGGTCGATGCCGGGATCCTCGTAGCGTTCCAGCAGCGCCTTCCACTCGGCGGTGGCCTGCTGGTCGGCGGTATGCGCACCCTGCTTCTCCCAGGTGACGTATGCCTGCGACTTGAACAGCGGGCTCATGAACACCCAGTCGCGGAAGTGCTCGAGCGTGTGAAGCGAGCCCAGGAACATCCCGCCGGGGCCTTCCTCGCGGATTGCCTCGATCGCGAACTCCTCCTCACCGATGCCGATGCCTTCACGCATCAGCACGAACATTCGCAGCACCTCGAGGTCGAGCGCGAACTTCTCGTAGCTTGCGGTCAGGCCTCCCTCCAGCCACCCGGCAGCGTGCATCACCAGATCGGAGCCGGCCATGAACGTGGCCCACAGCATGTTGAGCGACTCCGACGCGGCCTGGGCGTCGAGGGCGTTGCCCGAACACAGGCCGCCGCCGCCGCGGAAGGGAATCTTGTAGCGGCGGGCCAGCTGCCCCCCGGCAATACAGCCCAACACCGATTCCGGCGTTCCGAACGAGGGGCCGCCGGTGCGCATGTCGACGGCGCTGAAGAACGACCCGAACACACACGGGGCGCCCGGCCGCACGGTCTGTGCCAGCGCCACACCCGAGAGCGCCTCGGCCACCTGCTGGGCGAGTCCGCCGGCGATCGAGACCGGGGCGGTTGCGCCTGCGAGCAGAAACGGCGTGACCACCACCGGCTGGTTGGCGGTCGCCCATTCCATCAGGGCATCGGCCATCAGCAGGTCCCACACAAGCGGGCTGTTGGGGTTGACCACACCCAGCAGGCCCGGGGTCTGCTCGATCTGGTCGCGACCGCCGCAGGCGATCGCCGCCAGGTTGACGGCGTCGCGCGCCTTTGGCCCCGAGGTGCCGTAACACACGTACGGCTTGTCCGACCAGCGGATCACGGCGTAGTCCATATCCATGTGCCGGGTCTGGTCATCCAGGTCGGAGGCCTCGACCACGCCGCTCTGCTGGCAGGTGAGCAGGTCGGCGGCCTGAGTCATCTTGACCAGCTCGACGTAGTCGCGCATCGAACCTTCCCGCCGGCCGCGCTCCAGATCGGAGCAGAACGGCGACCCGCCCACCGGCGTCAACACGAACGAGCCGCCGCCGAGCGTGACCGCCCGCTCGGGGTTTCGGCCGCGGACGGTGAACGTCTCGGGAGCCTTGGCCAGCATCTCCATCACGAACTCGCGATCCCACCGCACGCGCGTGCCGTCGACGCGTTGACCTTCGGCTGCGAGCAGCTCCAGCGCGTGGTCGTGGCGCACCTCGGTGCCGATCTCTTCGAGGATCGTCATCGCCCGATCGTGGATCTGGTCGAGCTGTTCTTCGGTGACGACCTCGGCTCTGGCGGTGCTTTCGAACATCGAGTGACACTACCAGCGAGTCAGAGCCCTGCGGCGCACGTAGTATGTGGGCCGATGACCCGCGACGACCTCTACCAGACGCTCTCAGAGCTGGTCTCGCGCCACTCGCCGAGCGGTGTGGAGCAGGCCGTCGACGAGTACCTGCTCGAACGGCTCAAGCAGCGTGGCACGCCCACGACCGACGCCGCCGGCAACATCGTCCTGCGCATCCCGGGCCGCGATTCTGGTGAGCTGGTTGCGATCCTCGCCCACAAGGACGAGATCGGCGC
>CAVSFZ010000013.1:0-72349 GCA_963727235.1 uncultured Actinomycetes bacterium | reverse complement strand
TAATTGGGTTTCGTCACGGTCGTGGACTCAGTCGCTTAGGAAAGTGGGTGACTCGCCAGTCGCGTTCAGCGGTGCGGTACTTGGACGGTACCGACCATGCATCGGTTGCCTTCGAACTACTGTCGGCCATCAGTGGTCGGGTGGTGAGGTCGTGGTTTGTCCGCGTGGGCTCGCGGGTCGGAGCCAGAGTGAGGTGTGGCTGGGTTGGAGCGTCTCGGAGACAACGCCAAGCACCTCGGTGTGGAGCGCATCCATGTCGTCGCCGACGGAGGCGGTTGTCGAACTGTTCGAGCGATTTCGTGGCGTCGTACTGCGGCGGTAAAAGTGGCTATCGACTGTGCGTTGGATGCGTGTTCTGAGTGGTTGGAAGGCGGCTGCGACGGCGAGGGTGGAGAGCGTGACGGCGAGTGTGCCGGATTGGCCGGTGACAGAGCGGAACACCCAGGTTGTCAGTGAGATACCGCCCAGGTAGACCACGGCCAGCGTCGCTGCCAGCGCCGCGTAGACGAGCGTCTTTCGGATGATCAGGTCGATGCCGTACAGGCGATAGCGAAGGATCGCGATCCCCACCGACACCGGCACCAACCACAGGGCGGCGAGGAACACAAAGTCGGGGAGTCCGATGCCCGTGATGACCTGCAGAAGGACGGTGATCACCACGAACAAGCCGAAGCCGCAGACGGCGGTCACAAACCAACGCAACTGCAGCCGCTCGATCGGGTCGCCGCGGCGGTAGCGCACAATCCCCGAAACGATTCCCAGTCCCATCACCACCGGAAGCGCCACGCCAGCGACGATGAGGTACTGGAAGCCGTCGATGTTGAAGGGGTTGTGGTATCGGTGTAGCGGAGGATCGAGCCGGCCTACCCCTAACATCACGCCTGTCGAAAGGCACGCCAGTGCAGCGACGCCCAGCCATGCGACCGGCCGCCAGCGGCGACTCAGCAGGCGACCGTCGGGAAACAGCAAAACCACGAACGAGGCAAACAGCGTCATTCCGTAGATCCACAGCCAGTCAAGCTGTGCGATGACGAGTCCATGGAAGCACGCCAGGGTTGGTATTGAGCGCGTACTCACCGTACGCGGAGGCGAAGTTGCCAGCCATCATCAGAAGCGGAGACGCGCAGAACAGCCAGCCCACGCGGTTTTGCGGGTCGCGCCGCACGTCGACCCCAACCGTCGCCATGCTCTGAAACACCAGGATCGCAGCAGCGACCGAAGGCGCCGCGACCCACCGCGAGCCCGTGGCGCGGGGGTCACCCGCGAAGTTGGCGAGCCCGAATCCAATCATTCCGGCTTCGAACAGCAACGTCACCCACCACGACACCCAAGCCAGCCGCACGACCACGAAGCGGCTCGCTTTGAGACCCCGGCTGCTCATGACGGCATCAGATTGCACGTTTCCATTGTCTCAACCAAGCGTTCCCCAAACGTTACGGATGGTTCCTGCCTCGCCGATTTCGGCGGTCGGCGACGAGAGCCGGGCCTCGGCTATCGGGATTTCGGCGGCTTGGCAGGTCGGAGCCAGAGTGCGGCGTGGCGTGGTTGGAGCGTCTCAACACACGTGCCCCGAGCACTTCGGGTTGAGAGCGTCGAGGTCGATTTGCTCGCGCAGGCGCCCGGTGAATGCGTCGAGTGTCCGAGTGGCGTCGTACTTTTGGCGGTAGAAGCGGTGATCGACGGTGCGCTGGATGCGGGTTCGGAGGGGTTGGAAGGCGGCGGCGACGCCGAGGGTGGAGAGTGTGACCGCAAGGGCGCTGGATTGGCCGGTGACGGAACGAACCCCACCGGCTGGTGGAGCCAAGATGCCGCCCAAGTACAGGAGCGCTAGGGTCGCTGCCAGCGCCGCGTAGATCAATGTCTTTCGGATGATCACGTCGATCTCGTACAGGCGATAGCGAAGGATCGCGATGCCAGTTGCGATCGGCAGCGCCGTTGCGCCAACCCCGACAAGATCAGAACACCGGGCATCTGTCCATGAGGCGGAGATGTTCCACAGTACGAGTTGGCAGGCGAGGGTTGCGATGAACAGCGCGGCGGCCCCGACGAACACTCCAGCCGCTGGCGCAATACCCCGGTGGCCTGACCGAAGCGGCGCACCAGCGACACAAAGGAGGCCGCGAACACTGTCAGAACGGTCACGGCGCACAGCGCTATTAGGTACGAGCCAGCGACCCCGGCGGCTCCCCCGAGGACGATCGGACTATCGACTGTTTGGGCCGGGTCGAGCGAGTTCATCGAACCCGGGCCGATCCGCCTGAAGGGCGGTGAACATAAACCCCGCGAAAATCGTGATCCTTGCTGCCGGCCGCCAGCGCCGGACGGGAGATGCCCGTCCGGGAACAGCATCAGCAGGGCCAGCACCACCGCGAACAGGCCGGGACCGTAGATCACGCTGGAGACGACCAGCGCTGCCGTCCCCCCAGGTAGCGAGTTCGGCGAAGGCTGGAGTGCCCGCAGCGAGTACGCCTCGCCCATGATCGCCACCGAAGCCAGCACCCCAAACCCGAGGAACAGCCACCCGATCGGGTTTTTCCTAACCGCAAGGTGAGCACCGTGCCCGTACTCGCAAAGACGAGCTGCACCAATCCAAACAGCACGATCCACCCGAGCCCGCCCCCGTGAGACACGGTCAACCAGAACGCGGCCAACAGAAGGAGCGTCGAACACCCCCACGCCGACCAGGACAGCCGCCGAGTTGCATGCATGCTCACACCGCCATCCTGCCAGACCCAACGTTCCGGGAACGTTACGCCGCGTTGCCTGGACCAGCGCGACTACGTATCAACGACCGGTGGTGGCCGCGTCCCTGCACGACCCTCACCCACCCGACCCGAGCCGTCTCGTCCGAATTTGCCACCGCGATCCCCGCGACGATCGCGATTGATCCAGCGATCATCCAGCCGACTGACTTGGTGACCGGTTTGCAGTTGGCTACGCAGAGCACCGGTCGCATGTGAACGACGCCGGCTCCTTGGAGGGAACCACAGGCCCCCGAGCACTGTCAAGCCGAGACCTAGCACGCCCACAACGACCGAACCGGTGCGACTGGCCATCATGCGCTGACGATTCCACCGACCAGGCAGTGCCGCATCGGTGGAAACCCCACTCGCATCGCAGTAGGTTGCCGCAACGACGAGTGCGCGAGAAATATGGCCCCCTCTCCACACTTGCCGACCTCCAGCATGACCTCGGGTGCGGCTGGCTCGCACGAAAACGGCGATACTGGGCAACCGCTTGCGCCGGTCATAGGAGACACCACGCAATCGGCATGAGGTGCGTGATTCTCCAGGTGTCGCGGCGATTATGGATCGAGAACTACGCCGAACGGCGGGGCCGCCCGCGTAAACGCCTGCAGGGGGTCGGCTAAAATAGTTGAGTAGCCTTCACGCGGCTTGGATACCCGCTGAGGTTCGGTTCGATGGGTGAGAGGCGGCGGCTGGACGGGACTCCTGGCCGCCGCCAATTTATTGCGCCGCCGATGGGCGCGGTACCATTGTCGTGTACGCGAGTTTCCCATCGAATTGTGAGCCCCGTTGTATCCGAGTGAGACTTCATCGCAGCCCTCCGTACAGGCGAGTAGCCCAGAGCTTGAGGCTGCCCTGACCGAGGTTGTCAAGCGCCGGCTGCACCAGGATCCGATGGAGTTCGCGCGCGAGTTGCTGGTGGTGCTTGGCGAGCTTGGCCTTCCGAAGACGCTGCCGCGAACGCGTTGGAGATCCGCTTGCGTATCGAGGATGAGAAGCTGCTGGCCGAGCAGGGGCCGAAGAAGTGGTTGGCGCGGCGGGTGCAGCGCGCGATCGCCGTGGCCGAGTTCAACCGCGGGGTGCGGCGGGAGATGGCGGGTCGTGTTGTGGCGCAGCGTCGCCAGTCTCGGCAGCGTCGACCGGTCAGTGATCGTGCGCCGGTTCGGCTGGTCTCTGTGGTACCGCGATCGCGAGAGCGGCGCAGTTCCAGCCGGGTGTCACGCGCTGGCCCGAGGGGCGCTGACTCCGACGAACCCGAGCCACCCTCGCGGTGGCCGTGGCGGATCGGAGACGTTGAGCACGACCGGGCGCTGACGTTCGAGTTGGGCAGCGGCATGAGCCGCAAGTTCCGAGACCTCGAACATCTCGCAGCCCGCGCCGAGGCGCATGGCCTCGCGGTCGAGCACTTGCCATACGGCCGCGCTGTCGACTGCCCGTTCTGTAGTAACGCCATCATCTTCAAATGCGAACCGCTGATCGGCGTCTCGATCCACGGCCGCGCGTGTTTCGGGTGTAACGCTGAGACTCACGAGATCGCCGACCGCGTTGATCGCCGAGCCCAGCCGCAACGGATCAGACACACGTGGGCACGATCATGGTGAACATCCGCGAGCCGCTGCACGTGACCGGTCGGTGGACACAGACTTCGACCTGCAGACGTGGTCGCAGTTCCGTGACACCGTCGACGAGGACGTCCCCGAGCTGATCCGCGACCTCGTACCAGAGGGCAGCACCGGATTCTGCGCCGGCGGGCCCAAAGCTGGCAAGACCTGGCTGATGTTAGCCGCCGCGATCGCGATCGTGTCCGGCAAGGCGTACATGGGCCGTTTCGCCATCCCCCGCAAGCGCCCCGTCGTCTACGTCGCACTCGAAGGCGACCGCTCGAACCTCAAGGCCCGGATCGCGGTGCTCGCCCGCGGCATGGGCATCGACCCCGACGGGCCCGACCTCGACGGGCTGATCATGCTCTACCGCAACCGACGCATCGACCTAAAGAACGCTGCGCAGGCCGAGGTCGTGATCGACAAGATCCGCGACGCCTGCGACAACCCCGGCCTGGTCGTGCTCGACGTCTTGCGCAAAGCCGCCAGCATCCGCGAATCAAACGAGGGCGCAGGCGACTTCAGCGACGTCCTCGAAAACCTCGCGCCCCTGCTCCAGCAGGGCTGCGCCGTGATGCTCGGCCACCACTTCGCGAAGATCACCGAAACCATCAAGAAGCGCGACGCCGGCGATCGCATGACCGGCTCGGGCGCGCTCTACGGATACGCCGACTACGCCCTCTTCATCGTCTCGGCCGACCGCGACAAACGCGCCTACGACATCGAGTTCATCACCCGCAACAGCGCCCAGGTTCCCGACATGAAAGCCCAGTTGGTCGGCCACGGCTCGGCCAGGTACGGCGGGTTCCGCTACACCGACACCGCCAGGCTCACCGTCGACGTCGAGGGCGACGCCCAAGCCGAGCAGACCGACAACCGCCGCGACGTGATCATCGCGATCGTCACCGCCACGCCGGGGAAGGCCAAGACCACCGTTGCAGCAGAGGCGGGTGGAAGCGCGCCGACACGCTTTGGTTGATCGAAATGCTTGCGGGTGAGGGAGTGCTGAAGCTCACGGATGGGCCCAACAATTGACCCTGGTTTGGCTCGCATGAAGACTCCCAAATCAGTTGTACCCGAGGGACGGGTACAACCCGGTACAACCGGTCGCGATCCCGGTTGTACCCGCGTTCCCACCCCTAAAGGGGGAACGGGTGAGGGGTACGGCTGTACCCGACGCGGGTACAACCACCCCTCACCAGCCCCTCGCTGAGTTGACACTCAACGACGTCTTGACGGCCCCGACCGCCGGCGGCGTGGCTGATCGAACGCGGCATCGAAGACCGCGACAACGTCGCGACCTGGGAGAAGCCGACCACCGAACGGCTCCACAGGGCACGAGCTCGAAACAGGGGGGTGTCGTGAACCGCGGCACCGCCACCACAGCCGTCAGCGACATGTCCCACGTGCGCGCCCTGGTCGCTGCCTATCTGCTCGGCGTCGGCTGGTCGGAACACGCCGGCCGCTGGACGCATCCCAGGTACGAATTCTCGTGCCGGCTAGCGACGGCGGTGAACCTCGAGCGTGGCCACCACGCGATCGGTGAGGCACATGACCGGTTCTGGCAGGCGAGCGCCGCGGCGACCAACTCCGGCTCGACATCTCAGAGGGGTTGCCGTGAGCCTTCTGAATGCCCAGCAGCTGGCAGACGAACTCGGTGTCCACGTCGAGACGGTCTACCGCCGCGCCGCCGCGGGCACCATCCCGAGCTACCACGTGGGCGCCGCGGTGCGGTTCGACCTGGCCGAGGTTCTCGAGGTGCTGCGCTCCGATGACCGGCGTAGACTGCTGAGTCCCCGCAACAGGAACGGAGACTCGTGAGCATCCCCGAGAACATCAAGGCGATGCAGGTACTCCAGCACGTCGAAAGCTCCAAGGAAGCCCTCAGGGAGTACGCGCTCGGCCTCACCGACGAGCAGCGGGCCGACCCGAAACTGAAAGAGGCGACGTACCACCTCAAAGAAGCGTACGGCCACGCTCACACCTACTACGGCGAGACGCGGCAGTGACGGGTTGGTGCTGGCAACTTCCCGACGGTCGCTGGCGGATCCGGTGGCGCACCCAGTCTGGCCGCCGCCCATCCGAGACTTACCGCCTCGAGAAAGACGCCGAGAAAGCGCTGCGCGACCGCATTTCCGAAGCCGAGCGTGGCGTTGACAACATCGACCGCAAAGCCACTCTTGCCCAGTTCATCCCCGAATGGGAAGCCTCCACCAAGACGGCTGTGAAGCCTCGCAGCTGGCAATCCTACGACCAGCATGTGCGCGACTGGATCGTGCCGGAGCTCGGCTCTCACCGCCTCCAGGGCATCGACCAGCGAGTGGTGCAACGGTTCGTTGACCGACTCACCGCGAAAGGGCTGGCACCGAAGACCGTTAGGGGCATCCACGGCACGCTGTCGCTGATCCTGAAAGCCGCCGCGAGCTACGGGCTGGCGCAGTCCGTCATGGGAGTCCGCCTACCGAAGATCACGCGCGAAGAGATCATCGTGCCGACTCCGCTCGAGGTCGAGCAGATCGCCACCGCCATCGACGCCAGGATGTGGGCGATCGTCCGCCTCTGCGGCTACGCGGGTCTCCGCCAGGGAGAAGCGCTGGCGCTGCGGCCGGGCGATATCGAGTGGCTACAGCGACGGTTGCGGGTATCCGGCTCGATCAACCTCCGAACCGGCGCTCGCGAGACCCCCAAGAACGGCAAGGGACGATGGGTGACGATGCCGACAATCATCGCCGACACGCTGTCACAACACCTTCATGAGTACCCCGCCAGCAATTACGTGTTCCACCGCCAGGACGGCCGCGCGTGGAAAGCATCCAGAGTGTGGGAGGCGTGGGACACCGCCCGCAAGGCATGCAAACTCGAGCACGTCGACTTCCACCACCTCCGACACGGCGCGGCGAGCCTGATGATCGCGTCGGGCTGGAGCGCGAAACGCGTCCAAGTCGAACTCGGCCACAGCGACCCCGCGTTCACATTGCGGGTCTACGGCCACCTGTTCCCCGACGAGTTCGACACTGGCCGGGCGCTTCTCGACGCCAAAATCGCCGAGAAACTCGGGGAAACCGCTGTCCCACATTTGTCCCACGATACCGCCACCACCTCAGGGAACCCGCTCCCACAGCGCGATTGACCTAGTGCCCGGGGCGAGACTCGAACTCGCGCTCCCCAACTGGGGAAGTCGATTTTAAGTCGACCGCGTCTACCAACTCCGCCACCCGGGCTTACGTTCGTAGTATCCCCGCCGTTGCGGCCTGCGTCACTCCGCTGCCATCAGGGCGGCGCCGTGGAGGACGTCGCGCTCGGACACGTGCACCTCGCCGGTGCCGCAGGCGTCGACCACCTCAGCCAGGATCGCCGCCCCAGCGACGATCGTGACCGCTCGGGCGGGCATCAGGCCACGCACCTGCTTGAGCTCGTCCAGGGTCAGTGCCGAGAGGTCTGCCAGCAATCGCCCGATGGTTGCGGTCGTGAGCACGTGACCGTCGATCACCTCGGGGAGCTCCGCTTCGAGGCCGAGATCGATCGTCGCCAGGGTGGTGATCGTCCCGGCCACGCCGATCAACTCGCGGGTGGCGTCGGTCAGGGCGCGCGGTAACACCTCGGCCGCCGCCTTCCGCAGGGCGGCGACAGCTTCGGCGCGGGGCGGGGAGGAGTCGAGGTAGCGCTCGGACATGCGTACGCATCCGATGTTGAGGCTGATCTGATCGACCACCCCGGAGCTGTCGCCCAGCACAAACTCAGTGGAGCCGCCGCCGATGTCGCAGATCAGCGTGCCTTCGGAAGGGGCCCGCCGTGAGGTGACTCCGCGGAAGGTGGTGCGGGCCTCCTCGTCGCCGGTCAGGAGCCGGCACTCGAAGCCGTACCTGCGCTCGATCTCGGCCAGAAACTCACGTCCGTTGGCGGCATCGCGAACGGCGCTGGTGGCGACCGCCAGCACGCGTTCGGCCTTCAACTGCTCCGCCCGCTGGGCGTAGCCGTGAAGGGCCGTGTGGGCGCGCTCGAGGGCGGCGTCGTTGATCGTGCCGCTGGCATCCACGCCGTCGCCCAGCCGGGTGATCGTCAGCAGCCGCTCGACCTCCGTGAGCTCGCCCGCATCCACATCACACACCAGTAGGCGAATCGAGTTCGTGCCGATGTCGATCGCACCGACACGGCGGTGATCGTCGCTCGGGGTGGTGCTCACCCGCGCAGAATCCGCCATGCCAACCGGAGTGGGGCGATTGCCGCCTTCCACCTGTCGATCAGCATTCGCAGAGTCTCCAGCGAAGTGTGCAGACGGTTCATCACCAGTGTCAGCCGCGCCAGATTCTGCTGGAGCTCCGCCTGGCGGGCGGTCAGCGTCGCCAGCCCGCCGGCCTGCAGTGCGGCGATCTGGGTCTGCAGCTCGGCCTGGAGCTTGGAGGCGCGGCGCATCGTCTTGATGCCGCGCGCACCGACGTAGCCGGCAGGTACTCCGACTACCACGAGCCATATCAGCACCAGCCACCAGATCACCCGCGGGATGCTATCAACAGGCGCTCCCTGTGGTAGAATCTCGGGTTCCGGCGCGGGGTGGAGCAGTCCGGTAGCTCGTCGGGCTCATAACCCGAAGGTCGCAGGTTCGAATCCTGCCCCCGCTATTTCCTGATTAGTGCGAACGCCGAGGTGGTCCCACGATACGGCCGCTGAAACCGCGGTCGCATCTCGCTTCTCCTCTCCAGACCGACGGCGTGGCCGCCAAGCCTAACACTGTCCGGAGAAACGGGGGAACCTCATCGCGAGCCTCGTGGCTTTGATGCTGTGTAGGGTTGGTGTGTGGGCGCTTTGGATGGTCAGGTTTGCCTGGTTACCGGCGGTGGCGGTGGTATCGGCGCCGGGATCGCCGCGGAACTTGCCTCGGCGGGGATGCGCGTGGCCGTCGCGGGACGTACTCGTGCTCGGGTCGACGAGGTTGCGGAGCGGGTCGGTGGGTTGGCGCTGGTGGGCGACGTGTCACGGCCGCAGGACGTTGATCGGTGGATCGCGGAGACAACGACTCGTTTGGGCGCGATCGACCTGTTGGTGAATAACGCCGCGGTGATGGGCGCAGCTGAACCGTTTTGGGCGCATGACCCCGGGGAGTGGTGGCGGGTTTTTGAAATCAATGTGCGTGGGCCGCAGTTGTGCTGCCGTGCGGTGCTGCCGGCGATGATCGTGCGTCGGCGGGGGCGCATCGTCAACATGACCAGTGGCGCTGCGTACCTCCCAACCCTGCCGGCAAATGCGCGCGACACGAGCTACCCAGCCAGCAAAGCGGCGTTGTCTCGGTTCACCGAGTTGCTCGCGGCAGAGGTGGTTGAGCACAACGTGTTTGCGTTTGCAGTGTCGCCGGGCCTCGTCCGATCGGCCATGACACGTGATCTTGCTGACGATTCGCCGTGGACGCCGCCAGAGGCTGCGCCGCGGCTGATTCGCGGCCTGGCAGAGGGTAGAGCCGATGCTCTTTTCGGACGCTATCTTCACGCCGAGCACGACGCCGACCTTGACGCCCTCGCTGCGCAAAGCGATTACGTCCACGAGCACGACCTCAACGCCATCCGCCTGCGACGCTCCCAGCGAAGCCCGGAAGGAGACCGTGATTGAGCCGCATGGCTCGGTTGGGCCTGATCAGCGGACGGTGAAGTCCGCTCGCGCGATCTTCACGTACAGGTCGTCTCGAAGCAGATACACGCTGTAGCGGCCGGCCGGCAACGGCCAGGGTCCGTTGGCTGCAGGCCCGAGCTTGAACCGGCCTTGGATAGCCGACTTCGTGTAGACCCATAACAGGTAGTACGCGACGTTTGGGTTGGCACCGCGGGAGTAGACACCAAGCCAGTCCCAGCGATCACCTGGAGCGTTGCCGACGGTCACGGTGATCGGCTGACCGTGGGCATAACTCGACTGCGATGTCCGTACGAATGCCTTCGCGCCCTGAACGACCACCCAGAACCGAAATCGCGAGAGTGCGCGCCGGTGGGCGGTTCGCAACACCGCCTGATACGCGCCTGGAGCCCAACCCGCGCTCGAGAAGCGCACCGTGCCGATTGCATGTGCACTCGTCGAGCCGATGGATCGATGTGCCACCACGGTGCCCACGCCGTGCTGCAGGCGCTCGATCGAGACCCGGACGGCTGTACCTGGGGTGCGGAACGAGACGGGCACAGGGTCACCCACGATGACGCGCCTCTGCGGCACCGTTACCAGCGTGGGTGGCGTCGCCCCTCGCGTCGTGAACGTCGACACGACCAGACGGTGATCCGAGGGCCAGGGTGAGACCGCGGCCGAGATGCCGGGGGCTCCGGGCTCACCGATAATCTTGCTGGCCTTCGCCTTCGGTCCTGCAGCGAACACGAAGTCGACTCGATCCTTGGGATCAGTGTCGAAGTTCTCGACACCTTTGAGCGTTCGGTGCGTCGGCCATGTGAGTCCCGGGTTCGTCACCGGGTTGGGATGCACCGCTCGATACGAGTCGACGAAGCCCGTATTCTCGACGGCCGCGGTGACCGGCCACCGCACCGGGTACCGGATCTGCGGTCGGGTTCCGACGGTGGCGGTCGTCCAGTCGTGGAACGAGGGCGAGTTGAAGTCACCTGTGAGAAAGATCGGCATCCCCTGTGCACGGAGGCGCCGAGCAGCCGCGAGTTGGGCTTGGATTGCGGGCAGTCGGGCGCGCCGCTCCAGCGCCAGCACCTGTGCCAGCGTCTTGCCCTGCTCCACCCACGATGGGCCGTACGGATCAGAAGGCAGATGCACATTTTCGAACGCCACCACGCGGCCGGGCGATACCCGCACGTACGTGTACACGCCGTTCCCGTCCGGAGGGTCGATCAGGGGCAGCCGCGACACGATCTGCATGCGCACGTCGTAGTAGCGCCACCCGAGTGCGTCGGCAACTTGGCGCACCTCCCCGCCGCCCTCCTCGAGCCCGACCACATCGGCGCCGCTGGCCCGAATGGCATTGGCGACCATCGAGGCCGGGATGATCGGGTATTCATCGGAGATGTCGCAGTTGAACTGCGCGACCTTGATCGTGACGCCACGCGTCGGGTGATTCGAGGCGGCTGGAGCGGCGGCGCGTGCGGCCCCACCGGGCAGGGTGAGGCACGCGAACACCGCAGCTACCCCCAGCAGAACGTGAACCCTCACACGCCGACCTTACCATCGGTGAGATCGTCGTTGTAATAACCCGAAGGTCGCAGGTTCGAATCCTGCCCCCGCTATTTCCTGATTAGTGCGAACGCCGAGGTGGTCCCACGATACGGCCGCTGAAACCGCGGTCGCATCTCGCTTCTCTTCTCCAGACCGACGGCGTGGCCGCCAAGCCCAATACTGTCCGGAGAAACGGGGGAACCTCATCGCGAGCCTCGTGGCTTTGATGCTGTGTAGGGTTGGTGTGTGGGCGCTTTGGATGGTCAGGTTTGCCTGGTTACCGGCGGTGGCGGTGGTATCGGCGCCGGGATCGCCGCGGAACTTGCCTCGGCGGGGATGCGCGTGGCCGTCGCGGGACGTACTCGTGCTCGGGTCGACGAGGTTGCGGAGCGGGTCGGCGGGTTGGCGCTGGTGGGCGACGTGTCACGGCCGCAGGACGTTGATCGGTGGATCGCGGAGACAACGACTCGTTTGGGCGCGATCGACCTGTTGGTGAATAACGCCGCGGTGATGGGCGCAGCTGAACCGTTTTGGGCGCATGACCCCGGGGAGTGGTGGCGGGTTTTTGAGATCAATGTGCGTGGGCCGCAGTTGTGCTGCCGTGCGGTGCTGCCGGCGATGATCGTGCGTCGGCGGGGGCGCATCGTCAACATGACCAGTGGCGCTGCGTACCTCCCAACCCTGCCGGCAAATGCGCGCGACACGAGCTACCCAGCCAGCAAAGCGGCGTTGTCTCGGTTCACCGAGTTGCTCGCGGCAGAGGTGGTTGAGCACAACGTGTTTGCGTTTGCAGTGTCGCCGGGACTCGTCCGATCGGCCATGACACGTGATCTTGCTGACGATTCGCCGTGGACGCCGCCAGAGGCTGCGCCGCGGCTGATTCGCGGCCTGGCAGAGGGTAGAGCCGATGCCCTTTTCGGACGCTATCTTCACGCCGAGCACGACGCCGACCTTGACGCCCTCGCTGCGCAAAGCGATTACGTCCACGAGCACGACCTCAACGCCATCCGCCTGCGACGCTCCCAGCGAAGCCCGGAAGGAGACCGTGATTGAGCCGCATGGCTCGGTTGGGCCTGATCAGCGGACGGTGAAGTCCGCTCGCGCGATCTTCACGTACAGGTCGTCTCGAAGCAGATACACGCTGTAGCGGCCGGCCGGCAACGGCCAGGGTCCGTTGGCTGCAGGCCCGAGCTTGAACCGGCCTTGGATAGCCGACTTCGTGTAGACCCATAACAGGTAGTACGCGACGTTTGGGTTGGCACCGCGGGAGTAGACACCAAGCCAGTCCCAGCGATCACCTGGAGCGTTGCCGACGGTCACGGTGATCGGCTGACCGTGGGCATAACTCGACTGCGATGTCCGTACGAATGCCTTCGCGCCCTGAACGACCACCCAGAACCGAAATCGCGAGAGTGCGCGCCGGTGGGCGGTTCGCAACACCGCCTGATACGCGCCTGGAGCCCAACCCGCGCTCGAGAAGCGCACCGTGCCGATTGCATGTGCACTCGTCGAGCCGATGGATCGATGTGCCACCACGGTGCCCACGCCGTGCTGCAGGCGCTCGATCGAGACCCGGACGGCTGTACCTGGGGTGCGGAACGAGACGGGCACAGGGTCACCCACGATGACGCGCCTCTGCGGCACCGTTACCAGCGTGGGTGGCGTCGCCCCTCGCGTCGTGAACGTCGACACGACCAGACGGTGATCCGAGGGCCAGGGTGAGACCGCGGCCGAGATGCCGGGGGCTCCGGGCTCACCGATAATCTTGCTGGCCTTCGCCTTCGGTCCTGCAGCGAACACGAAGTCGACTCGATCCTTGGGATCAGTGTCGAAGTTCTCGACACCTTTGAGCGTTCGGTGCGTCGGCCATGTGAGTCCCGGGTTCGTCACCGGGTTGGGATGCACCGCTCGATACGAGTCGACGAAGCCCGTATTCTCGACGGCCGCGGTGACCGGCCACCGCACCGGGTACCGGATCTGCGGTCGGGTTCCGACGGTGGCGGTCGTCCAGTCGTGGAACGAGGGCGAGTTGAAGTCACCTGTGAGAAAGATCGGCATCCCCTGTGCACGGAGGCGCCGAGCAGCCGCGAGTTGGGCTTGGATTGCGGGCAGTCGGGCGCGCCGCTCCAGCGCCAGCACCTGTGCCAGCGTCTTGCCCTGCTCCACCCACGATGGGCCGTACGGATCAGAAGGCAGATGCACATTTTCGAACGCCACCACGCGGCCGGGCGATACCCGCACGTACGTGTACACGCCGTTCCCGTCCGGAGGGTCGATCAGGGGCAGCCGCGACACGATCTGCATGCGCACGTCGTAGTAACGCCACCCGAGTGCGTCGGCGACTTGGCGCACCTCCCCGCCGCCCTCCTCGAGCCCGACCACATCGGCGTCGCTGGCCCGAATGGCATTGGCGACCATCGAGGCCGGGATGATCGGGTATTCATCGGAGATGTCGCAGTTGAACTGCGCGACCTTGATCGTGACGCCACGCGTCGGGTGATTCGAGGCGGCTGGAGCGGCGGCGCGTGCGGCTCCACCGGGCACGGTGAGGCACGCGAACACCGCAGCTACCCCCAACAGAACGTGAACCCTCACACGCCGACCTTACCATCGGTGAGATCGTCGTTGTAATGACTCAGCGGGCCGAGCGAGGCTCGGAGCCGCGCTGGCTGATCACCAACCCAGATCCTCGACTCACCCGTTCACCGGACGCGGGCAAGCCATAACGGCCGAGGGCGGGTCGCCTAGTCCATCTTGTCGAGGATGCGGGCCATGGCATCCTCGCCGTGGGCGCGCATCGTCGTGGTCCGGAGGTTGCCCGAGGCAGCGAGCTGGAGATTGAACGCCACGCCAATCTCCTCGTCGGGCACGGTCACCATCGCGACGAGGTCGTACGGGCCCTCAGTCCATGCGACCGCATCGAACGAGCCGCCCTTGCTCTCGAGTAGCTGCTTGGCGGCTCGGTAGCGGCTGACCGTGTCTTTGACGTTGGCCACGCCCTGCTCGGTCCAGTTCAGCAGAATCACGTACTCCGGCATTTTCTTCCTCCAAGTCCTCGGCCGTTTGGGCCACCGTTGCCAGTAGGGTAGGTCGCGGAAATGCCGGATCGACCCTGGGAAGATCTTCCTGATGACGTGCTGTGCGTGGGCCGCGAAGAGCAACTCGCGCAACTGCTCAGCGCCGCCGAGCCGAACCGCCAAGGGGCAGTCGTTCTCACCGGCGAGGCGGGCATCGGAAAGTCGACGCTCCTCGAGGCGCTCATGCGGGCCCTCGGCGGGCGAGGCGTCACGGTCGTAACCGGTTCCGGCGACCAGGTCGAGATGCAGCTGCCGTTCACCGTGCTTCGCGACGTGTTGCTGCCGCTCTACGCGGAGTTTTCAGCGGGGCTACCCGCACCGCAGCGACGGGCCCTCGGCCGCGCCCTCCTAGTCGACGAGGAGGACGGTGCTGAGCCGGCACCGCAGGCGGTGGCTGCGGCGACCGCGGGCATCATTCAGGCGGCGGGTGGCGCGCAGCCGCTGGTGGTCGTGTTGGACGACATGCAGTGGGTTGACGCCGGCTCGGCGCAGGCGCTTCGGTATGCGTTGCGCCGTCGGCACACGGGCAGGTTCGCGGTCGTGATGGCACGGCGGGCCGGATACGAAGACGCGGTCGTCGGGGGCATATCAGCGTCGTCCGGGGTGGAGGTGATGGAGGTCAGCCCACTGAGCCTGGGTGCAATCAAGGTGATCCTGGCCGAGCGGCTCGGTGTGCGCCTCCCGCTTCCACAGCTGATCCGCCTCCACGAGGTGTCAGGCGGGAATCCATTCTTCGCCCTCGAGCTCGCACGAGGGCTGATCCGCGATCGCAGCGCGCTCGTCGCCGGCGATGGGTTGCGGCTCCCGGCGTCGCTGACAGACATCGTGCGCAGCCGGCTCGACGCGCTCGATCGGGAAGGCCTCAGTGCATGCCGGGCAGCGGCCGTGGCCGGGCCGCATTCGGATCGCAGACTGGTGGCGCAGATCAGCAGCGAGCGCGGGGTTGGAGAGGCGGTGGATGCCGGGGTACTCGTCGATCGCGACGGCCTGCGATTCGACCACCCTCTCCTCGCCGAGGGTGCGCTGGCCACCGCCTCGGAATCCGAGCTGCGCGATCTCCACGCGCGGCTCGCGCATCTCGCCGTCGATCCCGTCGACCGGGTGAGACACCAGGCTCTGGCCGTCGCCGGTCAGTCGGCAGAGGTCGCGGCGGGACTCGAGGAAGGCGCGAAACACGCGGCCGGCCGGGGTGCGCCGGTCATCGCCGCGGAAATGCTCGAGCTCGCGATCGATCGCTCGACCCCCGGCGAGTCAGACGCGATCATCCGGCGTCGGTGTCGGGCGGCCGACCTGATGATCAGAGCTGGAGCACCCGACCGTGCACGGGAACTCCTGGAGCCGCTGTTCGACGAACTCGGGTTCGAAGGCGTTCCCATCGAGGCGCTGATGCTGATGTGGCACGCACGAGCCGATGATCTCGCCACTGGCGGGCGGCTGCTGGAGATGGCGCTTCGCCGTGCCGGCGGCGATCCGTCCCGGGAGATCGGGATCCGGTCGGTGCTCGGGGTGCACTGCCTGGTCGTCGGCGCGCTGGATGAAGGCCGGATGCATGCCGCCCGCGAGCTTGAGCTCGCCCGTGAATTCGGGTCGTCCGCACAGCTTGCGGCCGCGGCATTCACGTGGATCCTCGTCGAAACGCTGGGAGGTGTGCGGGTGCCCAGGGCAGCCGTGGACGAGGCGCTCGCGCTCGATTGCGAAGGGGTTTTCCCCGCCTGGCAGCCGGCTGTTTCGGCCGGGTGCGCGCGCATGTACTACGAGCAGCTTGACGAAGCGCTCGCCCTGCTTCGAGTCGCATACCTGCGGGCCGAAGCACTTGGCGACGACACTAGCCGCGTCGGCATCCTGCTCCATATGGTCGAGGCGGAATGTCGTGCAGGAGATTTCGCGGCGGCGCGAGGGTATGCGGATGAGCAGCTCGAGTTGACCGAGCTCGCCGGCAGCAATCTGCATGACCACGCGAGAGCGCTGTACGCGAGTGCGCTGGTCGATGCGCACGTGGGAGACCCCGCCTCGGCCAGAGACCGTGCCGGCCTGGGCGTGCGCACGGCGCAGGCGGTATACGACGTCGCGTTTGCAATGCAAAACCGCGTCGTCCTCGGAATCACCGAGCTCTCGGTGGGAGATCACCACGCTGCCGCGGCCCACCTGCGCACCGTGCCGCCCGAGATGGAAGAGCGTGGCTTTCACGAGCCCAGCTGGTGTCCAGCGCTGCCCAACGCCGTCGAGGCGCTCGCTGGGACAGGGGAACTCGACCTGGCCGCCGAGTATGCCGACCGGCTCGCGCAGCTCGGCCTCAGGCTCGAGAGCCCGTGGGCGGCGGCCCTGGGTGCCCGCTGCCAAGGGATTGTGGCGGCCGCCGCCGGGGACGAGTTTGCGGCGGTGGAGGCGTTCGACGCCGCAGAAGAGCTCCACGTCGCGGTGGCCAGCGAGTTCGAGCGGGCCCGCACGCTGCTCGTGCGCGGAGTCGCCGACCGCCGCTTCAAGCGCCGCGGAGCGGCCCGGGCGCGGCTCACCGAGGCACATGGGATCTTCGCCGGCTGCGGCGCCGACACGTGGGCGGCCACGGCCGCGGCCGAGCTGCGACGGGTCGGCGGTCGGCAGTCCTCGAGCACGCTGACGCCGACTGAGGAGCGGGTGGCCAGGCTCGTGGCCGACGGACTCGCCAACCGCGAGGTGGCGGCCGAGCTGTTCGTGAGCGTGCGTGCGGTGGAGTCGAGCCTGACCAGGGTCTATGCGAAGCTCGGGGTGCGGTCGCGTACCGAGCTGGCCGCGCGGTTCGCCTCCGGCGGGTTCTAGCGGCGGGCAAACAGTGTGGGTTTCCGCGTTTCGGCGCGCGGGGTGTCCGTCCTAGCCTGATCCGCATGCGATACGTCGCCGAGTGCTACCTACAGCGATCGCGGTTCGCGGACGTCGCCGCCGTGGAGGGGATGGTGACCCGGGCGGCCGAGGCGGTCTCGGCCGCCGGGGAGCCGATAACCCACATCCGGTCGACGTTCGTCGAGGCCGACGAGATCTGCTTTCACGTGTTCGACGCAGACTCGATCGACGCCGTCTGGCGGGCCGGCCGTGCCGCGGGTGTGAAGCCGATCCGGATCGTGACTGCGGTGGAGCGTGAGGGCGGCGCCGACTCGACCCAGGGGGGGCTGATGTTCTCGAGACGTGCAGTGCCTGGCAGGTACCAAACCCCGAAGGAGATGACATGCGCAGGTTGTTAGCAGCAGGGCTCGTGCTCGCGATCGTGTCGGTGGCCGGTGCGGCGAGGGTGGAGGCATCACCCTCGGGGCCGACCGGACCGGTCTATCCGCCGCCGGGCGGTGTGAACGTGACGAGCAGCGGCGGGATCGGTCTCCCCGGTGGGCTGACATGGTCATACTCCGGCTTCGATCAGGTCGGCTGGACGCAGATGGTGTGGGGAAGCTCGACGCCACCTGCGCTTGCGTTCGACGGGAACATCGACCAGCCGGGTGAGACGCTCGCAGTCTCGAGCGCCGACACCGACCTCGCCACAGGCCTGGTGGTGTGGACCGGACACGCGACCATTAACGTGTCTGGAAACGATCTCGACCTACCCACCCGTCTGACGATGAAGGTCACGAGTGGCGCCCAGCCGGTGCCGCTGATGGATCCCTCCGCGGTGGGTTTCGATCCTCAGAGGGGCGGCCTCGTGCCGGTTGTCGACGCGAGCACGACGTACAGCGTGAACCTGCTGTTCGAAGCCGACTACAACGGCTGGACGCCTGCACTCGCGCTCTTCAACAGCCTGAGCACCAACGGATCGATCGTGCGTGAGGAGTTCTCGGGCGGGTTCTGGTACGTGGATCCGGCCGTGCAGCTCTCGACCTCCGCCCTGGGATTCGGAAGTCAGACGGTCGGGTCGACGAGCGCGGCACAGCAGGTCACCGTGACGAACTCCGGCAATGACGACCTGAAGAACGTCGCGCTCTCGATCTCGGGCGCAAACAGCGGCGATTTTGCGATTGCGTCGACCACGTGTGCGTCGACGCTCGGTGCCGGCCAGACGTGCTCGGCGTCGGTGTCGTTCTCCCCACAGGGGATCGGGGGCCGAAGCGCCAATCTCGATGTGGCGAGCAACGCCGGATCGAGCCCCGATCAGGTCGCGCTGAGCGGTGCCGGCACCGCTGCGCCAACCGTCTCGGTCGCGCCGGGCTCGATCGCATTCGGATCTCAGCCGGTCGGGACGGTCTCGGCATACCGGTCGGTGGTCGTGACGAACACCGGCACCGTGCCGGTGCATGTCTCGGGGCTCTCGATGTCCGGAAGTGGCTCCACATCGTTCAAGCTGGGTAAGCAGACCTGCACGGCGGTACCGGTGGCTCCGGGTGACACCCGTTCGGCCCTCGTCCGGTTCGCTCCCCGCAACGTCGGGCCGAAGACCGCAACGCTCGCGGTCGCCGACGACGCAACCGGCAGCCCTCAAGCGGTGGCGCTCTCGGGTACCGGCGACCCCAGCGCGGATCTCGCAACCGACATCAGGGACTTCCCCGCGGCCGTTGCATCCGGTGGCACGCTGACCTGGTCGATCTCCATCGCCGACAACGGGCCAAGTGCGGCGAAGACGGTCGTTCTGGCCGACGTCGTGCCCAGCGACGTCCGCGTCGTCAGCGTGACCCCGCTCGCGGGGATGAGCTGCAAGGCACCGAGGGTGGGCGCCACCGGAACGGTCACCTGCACCGTCAAATCACTCCCATCGGGCGGCAGCCGTGAGGTGGATATCACGGTCACCGTACGCACACCGCCGGGCGGTCAGCTGCTCGACACCGTCACGGTCAGCTCGGCCACGGCCGACCCGGTCGCTGCCAACAACTCGGCGACCGCAACCACACCTGTGAGCTAGACGGAATCGGCGGGCACCGGAGCGATGCTGGTGCCCGCCGGCCCACCGCGCTCGGCGACGGCGAGGGCTGGTGGTCAAACCATGTGGGTTTCCCCGTTTCGGCGCGAGCCGCCGCACCCCTAGCCTGATCCACATGGGCGATCTCAAACTCGAGGAGGTACATGATGCAGAACAGGAAGGTCGCAGGGTTCGGTGGCATTCTCTTCACCGTGCTCCTGATCACGGGCGCGTTTGCCGCGAGCCCACCGGGTGGCAACTACAAGGCGTCCGAGGTGAACACGTTCATCGCCCAGTCCGGCGCGCGCATGGTTCTCTCTGTGCTCGTCGTGGCCGCTGCAGCCGCCGCGCTGATGGTGGTGATGGGCTACCTGGTCGAGACAACCGTGACAGACCGGGGGGCGCAGCGGGTCGGTTGGGGGGCGTCCCTCCTCGCCGCCGGGGCGATGGTAGCGGGCTGGGTGATCGTCGTGACACCGGTGACGTCGAAAGATTTAGGCGGTGGGCCCTCGATCGATCCGCGGGTTGCCTACACCATCATCCAGGCCGGCTGGGGTGTCTTCCTGGTCGTGACCGGTGTGATGCTGGGCATCTCGCTGCTCGTGATCGCCTTGGAGGGACGCCGAGCCCCGGCATGGATGCGGGCGTTCTCGGGCGTCGTTGGGCTGCTCGTGCTCCTTTCGTTCCTCTTCTTCCCGTTCTTCCTGACGCTTCTCTGGGGCCTGGTCACCGGGGTGTGGCTGATCGCCTCGTCGTCTCCAGAGCATGCCCGCACACCTATCCCGGAGATGGCCGCCTGACGCTGCGCGATCCCGACGAAACCATTCCATGACCGGAGGTCACGATGTCCGTCCATACCGAATCGATCAGCGATACCGCCCGAGCATTCTTCGACGCCTGTGAGACAGGCGCGGGCTGGGCCGGATGCGCCCGGTACTGCCGACCAGGCGCCACCTTCTCATCGCAGGCGGAACCGATCGCTGCGATGTCCACCCTCGCGGAGTACACCGACTGGATGCAGGGCTTGCTCACCTTCGTCCCCGACGGCACCGCTGCGGTGAAGTCATTTGCCACCGACCCGGCCTCCGATACCGTGTGTATCTACGGGGTCTTCTCCGGCACCCACAGCGCCGAGGGCGGTCCGCTGCCGCAGGGCGGCAAGCACACCAGTTCCGACTACGTGTACGCGATCGCGTTCGAGGATGGCAAGATCAGCCACATGACCAAGATCTGGAACGCCGGATGGGCAATGCGCGAGCTTGGCTGGATCCAGTAGCCGCAGCGCACATGAGACGCCGGCGGGGGTCGGGATTATCAGCTTCCGCTGCCTCGGCGCCCAGTCCGGTGATCTCGCGCAGCTAGAGCCCACCCTCGCCGCTGCTGTTTACAGAGGCCGCCTTTCGAGGCGGCCTCTGCGTTTAGTGCGTCCTAATTGGGACAGCTGTGGAACAAGTCATGTCGCGCTCCACCGGAGCTTGCGATCGCGCCGTACGTTGCACTTCCGATTGGACATTGTGACGACCTTGTGCTTGATTGTGTCGGTATGCCACGATCGCTCGCTCTTGTTTTGGTGCTCTTGCTTCTTGCTCCTACAGCCGCTCAGGCTTCCTCGTATATCCCGGCCGAGGTGCCTCAGCCGGACGTCCTCACGGTCGCCGATTCGGCCGCCGGGCAGTCGCTTCACCTCCGCGGAGTGCCGTACCAGTGGGCCGGCTCAACTCCCAGCGGATTCGACTGCTCAGGCTTCACCCGGTACGTGTACCTGCAGCTCGGCATCGAGCTTCCGCACTCGAGCTACGGTCAGTGGGACGCCGGTCGCCACGTGTCCAGATCCGAGCTTCTCCCAGGAGATCTCGTGTTCTTCGACGGGCTCAACCACGTCGGCCTCTACCTGGGGCACGGGCGCTTCATCCACGCGCCGCACACCGGCACCGTGGTCTCCATCGACAGCCTCGACACCGGCTGGTACGCCGACACCTACGTCGGTGCCGTGCGCGTGCGGGGGTCACAACTTCCGCGCAAACACCACCACCATGCCGGCGACGCGAAGGCCAAGCACGAGCTGTCGCGGCTTTTCAACGTCGTGATCCACCGGCTGACTGGGCCGGAGGGCATCGAGCACGGCCACCGCCTCATGCGCGACGCGGAGTAAGCTCGCCGGATGGCGATCCGGATCGTCTTGGCGGAAGACAGCTATCTCGTGCGTGAGGGTGTCACCCGCATGCTCGAGCGCGAGTCGGACATCGAGATTGCGGGCGTGTGCAGCGACCTTGCCGGTCTGACCGACTCGGTTGCAGACCTGGTGCCGGACGTCGTGCTCACCGATGTGCGCATGCCCCCAGACTTCACTGACGAGGGCATCCGTGCGGCGGCCTGGCTGCGGACACACCATCCGCAGATCGGCGTCGTCGTGCTGAGCCAGTTTGCCAATGCGCAGTATGCGATCACGTTGTTCGAGCACGGCTCGGCCGGCCGGGCGTATCTCCTCAAGGAGCGGTTGGCCCACGTGGACGAGCTGACCGCTGCGATCCGATCGGTCGCCGCCGGAGGTTCGGCGGTGGATGCGAGCATCGTCGACGCGCTCGTCGCCACGCGGATGACCGCTGAGCAATCCCAGCTCGCCGATCTCACGCCTCGTGAGCGGGAGATTCTCTCGGAGATGGCCAAGGGCAAGAACAACGCCGCCATCGCCGCCGCGATGGTGATCACCGAGCGCTCGGTCGAGAAGTACATCCACTCGATCTTCGGGAAGCTGGGGCTGACCTACGAGATGGACACTCACAAGCGCGTCAAGGCGGTGCTGGTGTACCTCTCCGAAGCGCGTGAATAACGGTGCCTGGCACCGTTATTCACAGGGGATCGTGCCGTGGACCGTGGTGCCCCGGCCCGGGCCGGAGTCGACATCGAGGCGCCCGCCGAGCGCGGCCACGCGGTCGCTCATCCCCACCAGGCCCGCTCCGCCGTTGACCGCGGCGCGGTCGAACCCCGACCCGTTGTCGCTGACCTCGAACTCGATGCGCCCGTCGAGCTGCTCGAGGCGTATCCACACCTTCGTATCGTCGCCGGCATGCTTGGTCGCGTTGTGCATAGCCTCGACGCAGCAGAAGTACACCGCGGCCTCGACATCCTGAGACTGGCGGCCGACGCCGCCGGTATCCACTGACACCGCCAGCGGCGTCCGGTCAGAAGCCACTCGGAGCGCGTCCCCAAGTCCGCGTTGCTGAAGTAACGGCGGGTAGATACCGTGCGCCAGGTCGCGGAGCTCGCGCATCGCGGCTTCGATGTCCTCCCCCAGCCGTCCCAGCAACTCCGCCGCGCGATCGGGATCGGAGTCGGCCAGATCGCGAGCGGTTCTCAGGTTGACCGAGATCGCGACCAAATGCTGCTGGGCGCCGTCGTGCAGGTCGCGTTCGATCCGACGCCGTTCGGCGTCTCCCGCCGCGACCACCCGCGCCCGCGAAAACCGCAGCTCGTCTGCCCGTCGGGCGTTTTGGAGCGTCAGGCCGACTTGGCGGGTGAGATCGGCCAGGGCCTGCTCTTGGGCGACGGTGAGCTCCTCCTGCCCGTCGGCAAGCTCGATCACGATCAACCCGAGCAGCTCGCCCGGCTGTCGGATCACTGCCGCGCGAAGGCTGCGTTCCCGCCGCCCCTCGAGCATCCCCGGCAGCCACACGCGCAACCACGCCGGGCCGGCCAGGTGCGCACCCAGCATCGCCTTGGCTTCGGCCGGAGCGATCTCCAGCCGACGGCGTAGACGGTAGGGGTCGGACGCTGCCAGCTCGAGTGTCGGCTCGTCGTAGGTCCACACCTCTGCTGCGTCGATGCGGAACACCGCCCGCAGCGACTGGGCCACCTCCGTCAGCAGGTCGTCCAGCGGCAGCGGATGCGCCAGGCGCCCTCCGGCTGCCTCCAGCACGTCGCGGGGGTCGGAGCTGCGGCCCCCTCCAAACCGGCTGAGTCGCTCACGCAGGGGCTGGAAGGCGACCGCCGACACCGCCACCGCGAGCAGTCCCACGGCCACCAGGCCCCACTCACCGCCGGTGGGGGAGTGCCCCAGCGTGAGCAGCATCGCCGCGCCGCCCGACGCCACCAGGAAGACGAGTGCCAGCGCGCCGGCGAGCCGGACGTTCATTCGGTGCGGAGGGCCTGTGCGGCGCGGGTGCGCGCCGCGCGTTGCCCGGGCACGATCGCGGTCGCGGTTGCAATCAAGAGCACCGCCGGGATCACCGCCAGCAGCGCCGGGAGCGGATGCTCCGTAACCTGCAGAACGCCCATCTCACCGGCGATCCGAGTCCACAGCCAGCTTCCACTCGCCACCCCCACCGGGATTCCGATCGCGAGCGCGACGGCGGCCACCACGATCGCCTGCCACACGACCGTCATCAGCAGCTGCGATCGCACGAACCCCACCGTCTTGAGCACTGCCAACTCGCGCCGGCGGTCACGCACCGACGTCAGCAGCGAGTGTGCGAGCGCAACCACCGCAACCGCGACTGCGATCGCCGCGATGGCGTAGGAGAGCGAGCGTCGCCGGGCGGTGTCGGCGACCTCCGGGGGCGGAACCGAGGGGAACAGCACCATCTGTCCGCGGCTGAGGTCGGCGAGGCCCGTGGCGGCGTCGATCCCGGGAGCCAAGCGCACCCGGAAGAGGCTCGCGAAGCTGTTTTGAGCCAGCAGCTTCAAGCCTGCGATCGTGAGCGCAGCCCCGTCTCCCAGCCCGTTGGTGGACGATGGCGGCAAGAGGCCTTCGCCGACCACGCGCAGGCGGGCTGAGCGATGGCGCCGGCGGGCGACCACCCACGACCCGATGTGGGCGTGCAGCGACGCCATCGTGTCTGGGGCCAGAAGGATCTCGTGCTCGGCCTGCGGGGCGCGTCCGGACTTGACGGTGGGTGTGACCGACCCGCGGGTCATTGCCTGGACGCCCGTTGCCTCCCCATTGATGTGAACCGTGGCGGCGGTAGCACCGAGGGCGAACGCGCTCACCGCCGGGTTGGATTCCAGGAACTTCACCTCGTGCGGCTGGGGGGATCCGCCCTCACCGATCTCGAAATCCCAGTTCTGGCCGTACAGCGCCGGGTGTGACAGAAGGTGGCTGAAGCTGATGGTCACCACGATGGCGGCGCACACTGCCGACACCGCGACGGTGGCTCCCACCATGGTGGTACCCATGGACGCGCGCGCCGCGCCGCGATCGAACGCCCCGCTGAGTCCGGCGGCCGCCGTCAGTGGCAGGCGTCGCAGCCGAACGGCCCCGCGGCCGGCTGCCCGCCCGCGAACCGAACCGCGCCGGACGGCCATCCGCCAGGTGATCGACGCCGAGGCGAGAACGCAGACGAGCATGATCGCCACCACCCCGATCGCGATTATCCTGGCGTCGACGGAGACTCCCGGTGCCGGCTCGAGGGTGTGAGCGCGTCCCACCGGGAAGAGCGGCGAAAAGCCGATTGCGATTGCGCCTGCCAGCAGCGCCGCCACCAATCCCACCACCGCCCCCTGAGCTGCGCCAACCCACACCAGCTGCCGGCGTCGCATGCCCACCGCCCGCAGCACGTCCCAGTCGCGGGCCCCGGCAGCCACCTGACGGGCAAGCAGCGTCACCGTGAGCGCGAGCATCGCCAGCCCTCCCACTATCACGACCGCCCACAACATCCTGGTCTCGAGATCCACGCCATCCTGGGCGGTGACGGTGCTGTCCATGTTGTCGATGAAGTCGAAGTTGACGTCACCGGCAAGCTTCTCCACCCCCGTGTTGAACGCCGGAACTTCCGCTTCCCCTCCACGCAGTGCGAACTCGTCGGCGCGCACCCACGCCTGCAACTGTCCGCGATCGTGGGCGGGGTAGAACGCCGGCGAGAGCCAGATCCCGGGGCTTTCGAGGCTGGTGCCCACCCCCACCACGTGCAATCGCACCAGTGGGCCGCTCGGGTATCTGCGCGGATCCTTGCTGAACCCGAAGTCGTCGTTGTGGCGCATGAACTGTTGTGTGGCGAATCGCAGATCGAAGCTGTCGCCAACGCCATAGCCCATGATCCTGGCAGAGTCGGGATCGAGCATCACCTCGTCGGGGTGTGACGGGTCAGGACGTCTGCCGCTGATCACGACCGGCCGGTCGAGGCGCTGCTGCTCCGTCGACACGACCGGCTCGTACACGTTGAGTTGGTCGGGGCTCTCGGCCGGCCACACGATCGCTCCAGAGCGGGTGCGGCCGTCGATCACCAGGAAATCTGTTCGACCCACCGCTGAGACCTGCGACAGCCGAGCCATCGCGTGGGGGTTGATTTGCGACCTGCCGTAGAAGTACCCGCTCTCGACCACAGCGTCGGCGCGGTGGGTTGCCTGGGACAATCTGGCGGCGACGGAGCTCGC
This sequence comes from uncultured Actinomycetes bacterium, assembly GCA_963727235.1. Taxonomy (GTDB): domain Bacteria; phylum Actinomycetota; class Thermoleophilia; order Gaiellales; family JAICJC01; genus CAVPTL01. Next base: position 46,557 of record CAVSFZ010000013.1, on the reverse strand, counting down.
CCGCCGGGCGCCCGCGGCGCCCGCTGTCACGGCTCCCGCTCCGACCCCCACCACGATCGCCACCACCAGCCAGGCGCTCCAGTGTGCGCGCAGCTCGGTGCGGAGGCGAAAGACGACGATCCTCACAGCGCCGGCGTTCCCTGCGGAGGCAGCTCCTGCGCAACCTCGGCGCGATCACGCAGCTGGCCATCTCGCATCTCGACGATGCGAGATGCGCCTGCTGCGACCGCGAGGTCGTGCGTCACCAGCAGGATTGACTGACCACTCCGGTTGAGACGGCGGAGGAGTTCCAGGATCTCGGCGCCGCCATCAGAGTCGAGAGCGCCCGTGGGCTCGTCTGCCAGGAGCAGCGTGGGCTCGTTGGCGAGCGCCCGTGCGATCGCCAGTCGCTGGCGCTCACCTCCTGAGAGCACTCCCGGGCGCACCTCGGCTCTGTGGCCGAGGCCGAGCAGGTCGAGCAGGTCGCGGCCGCGCACCTCGGCCGCCCGGCGCCCCGAGCCGCGCGCCATGGCCGGCAGGGCAACGTTCTCGAGCGCGGTCATGGTGTCGAGCAGGTTGAAGAACTGAAACACCATCCCGATGTGGCTGCGCCGCATCACCGTCAACTCGTCCTCGCTGCGCCCCGTCAGCGGCTCTCCCGCCACGGTGATCTCCCCGCTGGTGGGGACGTCAAGGCCCGCCACCAGGTTTAGAAGCGTCGACTTGCCGCAGCCCGACGGCCCCATTACCGCCACAAACTCGCCGTCTGCGAGATCGAGGTCGACGCCGCGCAGCGCCCTGACCGGTGCGGACTCGGCATCGAACACTTTGCGCAGGCCGCGCACACGCAGGGCGGGCTGGCCGGACATGTCGGTATCTCCCCACACCGTGCGTTTTGTGTCAAGGGTGGCAGCCTCCCGCTGATCCGGGGTGGTGGCCTACCCGCATCCCGCATGGCTCCACTGTTTCGGCGGCCGCTCGGCGCGGATATCACCCACCTACTGCCGATCTTGGGGGTTTCCGTGAAGCGAACGATCACACAATCGGTACTCGCGATAGGTGGTGCCGTGCTTGCGCTGTGTGCGGCCGGCTGTGCCTCCGCGGCCGCCGACAGCACTCAGACACACCGCCTCCCCAGAGCAATCCACGTTGCTCTGGGAGCGCCCGAAGACATCGCGTTCGACCGCCGCGGCAACATGTACGTGTCTGAGTTCACCGGCCAGTTGATCGACAAGGTCAACCGGGCCGGCCGGCTCAAGGTGATCGCCGGCACCGGCATAGCGAACTTCTCTGGGAACGGCGGCCAGGCCGTGCACGCCGACCTGAACGACCCGTCAGGGTTGATCAGCGAGGCCGGCGGCAGCCTGATCGTGGCTGACCATCGCAACGGCTGCATCCGCAGGATCAGCGCGGCCGGGGTGATCACGAGCATCGTCGGGCGATGCGGGCACGAGGGGTTCTCCGGCGACGGCGGTCCGGCCGCGCAGGCCGAGCTGGACGATCCGATCGGGATTGCCCAGGATCACTCCGGCAACCTCTACATCGCCGATGAGCAGAACCATCGCCTGCGCCGGGTGGGCAGAGACGGTGTGATAACGACCGTTGCAGGCGGCGGGAAGCTCCACGTCGAGCAGGCACCCAATGGGACGCTGGGGACGAAGGTGTGGCTGCGCCACCCCTCGTACCTTGCGATCGACTCCGCCGGCAACGTGTACATGTCGGACTTCTGGGCAAACGTGGTGATCAGGCTGAGCCCGGACGGCCGGATCACGCACATCGCCGGATCGGGAATCAAGGGGTTTTCGGGTGACGGCGGCCCCGCCACGCGTGCGCGGCTGGACTTCCCGACGGGGCTCGCGTTGACCAAGTCCGGCGATCTGTACATCTCCGACTCGTGGAACAACCGCATTCGGCTGGTGACCCGCCAGGGGATCATCGTCACAGTGGCCGGTGCCGGCCCGACCGGCTTCTCCGGTGACGGCGGCCGGGCCACCAAAGCCCACCTGAACGCCCCTTCCGGGATTGCGTTGGGTGCTCGGGGAACGCTGTTCATCACCGACCAAGGCAACAACGTCGTGCGTGCGATCACTCGTGGCGGAGTGATCACCACGGTCGCGGGAGTTACTCCATGACCATGCGCAGGACTTGGCTCAGATCGTGGCTACCGGAGGGATCCGAGGGCAACGCTCATGAGCACTTGCCAGGCGACCATGATCCCGGCGAGCAGTGCGATCCCGTAGATAGCAGGGGCAAGCCGGCGGGCGAGATGTGAGGTGACGTCCATGTCTCAATGGTACGAGCGTCCCGGCTGCTCGGCATCGGGGAAACGCCCGTGTCGAGGCTCGCGAGTAGTCGGTGGCAGATCGGGGTAGGGGGCGGGTGTCGCACGCGACACGGGGGAGGCTCGGGGCATGGGAATGCGGGCCTCCCCCAACTACCCCCGCAACGGCGGGCCGATCACGTCCATCCCGACCTGCTTGCCGATTGTCCGAAACGACTCGGGCGAGGCTGTCCCGGGCGGGAGCGCTCCGAATCCGTCGAAGAAACGCTCCATGCCCGACGGCGTGAAGATCACGAGCAGCCGTGCCGGCTCGTCACCGATGTTCTGGAAGGCGTGCGGGAGGCCGCGCGGCACGAACACCACCGAGCCCTGGGGCGCCAGTTGCTCGTCTTCACCGAGCCGGAACCGCAGCGTACCCTCTAGCACATACCACGACTCATCTTCGTGGGCGTGTGTGTGGACCGGGGGGCCGTCGCCCGGAGCGATCACGTTCTCCACGACGGTGAGTGTGCCGGCGGTGTGCTCGCCGCGCAGTTTGAACGTGAGCATCCCACCCGCGGGCCCGGGGACGCTCGCACCCTCGCCCGGCGCCAGGACGATTGCGCCTTGGTAGTCGGACATCGACCCTCCTCGATCGAAACAGCGTTCCGAGCTTAGCCGGTCCCGTTAACGGGCAGTGGCCGCGACGAGGGAGGCGCGGCCACTGTGGTGGGGGGTACTGGAAAGAAGTCGGTTAGAGAATGCCGATGACGCTGGTCAGCTGGGCGCTGATGGCGTTGCTCAGAAGGCCGAGGGTGACGACCACGGCGATGGTGATCACGGCCAGCACGACTGCGTACTCGGCCATCGTCTGGCCGGACTCGTCAGCCGGGGTAACGCTTGAGAGGAACCGCTCGATCATGGTGTTGCCTCCAGGGGAAAGGGTGACACCTCGAACGTACGGGTTGTTTCAATCCGTGCAAGATCCTCGGGGAGGATTTCCCCCGATCGAGGGATCAAGTCGGCAGGGCCCAGCCGAGAGAGTTTTCTAGCTCTCGTTGATCGGATCGATCACGTGCTCGCGCACGCCCTGGCCCAGCCGTTCGGCCGCCGACGGGTCGTCTGAGTCGGTGGATTCGGTCACCTCGATCGAGACGATCGCAAAGGGCGAGTACGACTTGCCGGTGCCGGGCACCTGAAACCAGTGCGAGTGCACGATCGTCTGGCGGATCTGTTCCAGCGTGTTCTCCGCAGTGTCGTGCTCGGGCACTGTCCATTCGTGTCGGTAGCCGTCCGAAAAGGAGACACGGACGAGCTGGCTGGTGGCGGTTGCCATCACTTCACCCTCCTTGAAATGACTCTGAATACTTTTTCAGGGTTAGGGGTACCGTACAGGCCAGATGAGTGATGACCTTGGCAGAATTGCCCGCAGCCACCGCTGGACGTTCTTCACCAACCACGCGGTGGTGTTGCTGCTGATCGCAGAGGCGCCGGACGCGACCACCGCCCGGATCGCCGAGCTGGCGGGCATCAGCCGGCGGGCGGTGCAGATGATCGTGCGTGACCTCGAAGAGGCCGGCTACATCACCCGTGAGCGGGTGGGACGCCGCAACCGCTACGGGATTCGGAGAGAATCGAAGCTGCGCCATGCCGTCCTCCGCGATCGCGCCAACGTGGGCGAGTTGCTCGAGGCCCTGGGAACGGGCGTCAGCGTCGTGCAGGCGCCGTCAGCCGCCGAGGTATGAGTTCGGCGCGGCACTCGCCCCGCGCCGTGCCTTACGCTCTAGAGGATGCCGATGACGCTGGTGAGCTTGCCTTTGATGGCCGTGCTCAGCAGGCCTAGGGTGACGACCACAGCGATCGTGATCACGGCCAGCACGACTGCATACTCAGCCATCGTCTGAGCGGTCTCGGCTCGCAGTTCGGCGGATATCCGGCGGATTGTCTCGACTCCTGAGGGTGGGGCAGGTTCCCCTGTAATCGGCTGTTCTGGCATCGGGTAAAAGGAGAAATCGTCTTCGCACGTTGGCCGGATCGCTGCGATTGGAAGACGATGAGTCTGCGGACGCCTTTGAAGGGCACTCACACGGTGCCGCCGTATACTCACCCGAGGCCCGTTTCGGCGTGTCCCGGGAAGCGAGCGAGGAGTCTGTGTGGCGAGTCAGGTGCCGCCCAAACCGAAGATGAAGGTGTATGGCGGCAAGCCCCCCCGGCCTCCGCGTGGTCCGGGAGGGGACGGCGGCCGCGGCGGCTGGTGGCGCAGACGGCCGCGCTGGTTCAAGATCACCCTCGGTGTGCTCGGCGTGATGCTGCTGTTGGTGGTGGCCGCCGGAGCCGCGACCGCCTGGTACCTGAACGGGATCATCGACAAGGTCACCGCGCTCAATCCGAATGATCGACAGGCGAGCCGTGGGTTACAGGAGATGATCCCCACCTCGGATGCCCCGATCAGCCTGCTGCTGGTCGGCTCCGATCATCGCGGTAAGGCGGTCAACGGCCAGTTCGGACTGTCCGACACGCTGATGCTGATGCGCATCGACCCCAAGCACCACATGGCCGCGCTGCTCTCGATTCCCCGTGACTACTGGGTGAGCGTGGACGGGTACGGCCCCGCCAAGATCAACGGCGCCTACTCGCTGGGTGGGGACGCGCTCGCGCTGAAGGTGGTGAAGCAAGCCACCGGCGTGCGTCCCAACTACCTGTTGAACGTCGACTTCGCCGGCTTCCGCGGGATCGTCAACTCGCTGGGCGGGGTGTATGTGAACGTCGACCAGTACTACTACAACCCCCCCGCCACCGCGCCCTACTCCGGCTGGTCGGAGATCGACATCAAGCCCGGATATCAGCAGCTCAAGGGACGGGAAGCGCTCGCGTTCTCGCGCTATCGCCACACCGATGACGACTTCCACCGCCAGGCCCGGCAGCAGCTGTTCCTGCGCGCCTTCGAGGTGCGAGCGGCGAACCGCTTCAACGGCGTGAGCGTGACCGACATCCCCGACATCACCGATCTTTTGGACAACATCTCCAAGAGCTTTACGATCGTGGGGCCGGGCGGGCACAGCCCCAGCCTGCGCACCCTGATCAGTTTCGTCGCCACCGCCTATGGCGTGCGTTCGCACATCGCCACTGTCAAAGCTCCGTGGGGAGTGGTGCAGGAGTCCGACGGGGAGAGCGCTGTCGATATCGATCCGGCCGCCCTCCAGCACGCGGTGTACCAATGGAAGCACCCGTGGGTGCTCGACACCGCCGGAAAGACGCTTCCGTCGCAGCATCCGCACAAGCCTGCCAAGCCCAAGTGGAAGCCGGCCGTCACCCCCGCGGGGGTGTCGGTGACGGTGCTCAACGGCAACGGCGTCGAGGGTGATGCCGCCAAGGCCGCCCAGCAGCTCGACGGCTGGGGGTACGGGGCGAGCTCGGGCGGGAATGCGCCGAGCCTGACCTACACCGGCTCGGTTGTCTACTACCGGCCCGGGCAGGCCGCCGCGGCCGCAGACATCGCGCACATCGTGGGCTCGGCCACCACCAAGCCGCTGCCGTCGACGATCGCGGCCACCACGCCCGTGACCCTGGTGGTGGGTCACGCCTACAAGGGCACCCTGGCGGTCAAGCCCCCGAAACCGGCGGGCTCGCAGAATGGCACGCCGTCCACCATCAGCCAGACCACCGAGTATCGCGACTACTTCAAACAGGCGCAGAAGAAGGTGCACTTCCGGGTGCTGTACCCGACGGTCGCCCAGTCGAGCTCCCAGTTCTGCCCGTACTCAGACACCCCGCCGGGGGCGGGCGTGTGTTCCTACCTCGGTGCCGACCCGATCCGCACCTACAGCATCCCGGTGGCCGGGAAGGGCACGAACTCGCTGTATGCGATGTTCAAGCTGCCCGGGCCGGGTGACTTCTGGGGGATCGAGGAGACGCGCTTCACCGACGCCCCGATCCTGCGGACGCCCAATGCCATCCGCAAGCTGGACGGCCGCACCTACCGCTTCTTCTACAACGGCGCGCATCTGCAGACGATCGGGTTCGTCCACGGCGGTCTCGCCTATTGGGTGCAGAACACGCTCACCAGTGAGCTCACCAACGGCGAGATGATCGCCATCGCCCGCTCGCTGAAGCCGGTCGGCTAGTTACCGGATCACTTCACCAGGTGTGAGGTGTTGTCGCCCGAGATGGCGCCCGACACCTGGCGCAGGATGCCCACGAGCTTCGCCGGATCGGGATCCACCAGGTAGTCCCCGGGGCTGGCGATCTGCTCCATGGCCTGGTATCCGGTCAGCGGATTGCTGGGGGCACCCGACCCGCCGTAGTTCATGGTCGCGCCGCAGTACTCGTCTCCCTCGAGGTCCGAGTACACGATCGCGTAGATCTCGGTGCCGCTCTTCTTGAGGGTGTCGGCGTTGTTGATCCCGGCCTCACAGGGGTGGGCGCACGCCCACTGCTCCTCCGTGCTGGTGGTGCATTTGGGGTCGTCGATCTGGTTCGCGGCCCCGTCGGAGATCATCACGATCACCTTGGCGACTCCCGGGCGAGCGTGTGCGTCGAACTCGCGCTCGGCCGCCAGCAGCGAGTCTGCGTAGTCGGTGCGCGAGAATGGCATCATGCAGTCGATGTCCTCGATCACCGGCGAGGAGGAGTTGAGCGTGCCGTCGGGGTTGAGGTAGCCGCCGGTCAGCCCGACCTCGAGGTAGTCCCGGGTCGGGTCGTAATAGTCGTCGTAGTTGTTGTCGTTGTTCTTGGGGCTGCAGGCCGGGGAGCCGGCCGTATCGGGTGGGAACACGACCATCCCGAGGCGATCGTCCTGACCGTCGAGCGATGGAAGAAATCCCTGCAAAAGAGCGTTTTTCAGGTTATCGATCTTGCGGACTCCGTTGCTGCTGCCCTTACCGGCTGCCGCCATCGATCCGGTGCGATCGAGCACCAGCATGATGTCGTGGGGAGCGCTGGTGCAGGGCGCGCAGGCCTCTGCCTCGGTGCTCACGTCCAGGCTGGTAATTCCGAAGATGCTCATGAAGAAGGTCGGCACGGAGGCCGTCTCGTGCACCGTGACGGTGTTCGGCGTGGCAGTGCCGCACGCGGAGTACTGCCCGTCGCACCCGACCTGGACCCGCTGCGAGACAGTGGTGGTGTCGACCCCGGCGACCTGGTTGATGCCCTGCGAGTCCATCCCGAACCTGCGCGCGGTGTCCGTGGCGCGGGCCACGTCGGACTGGTGGTCGAGCAGCGTGCTGGCACCGGAGGTGGCCGCGGCATCGGCGGCGTTCTGCATCTGTGCGCGCACCCGCTCGACGTTTCCGAGGTCGATCACCAGGCCGGCGATGGCGATGATGCCCACCATGATCACCGCGACGATGGGCAGGGTTTGACCGCCTTCGCGACGCAGGGAATCCAGGATGGGAGCCACGCCCGGGTGATCGACGACTGCGGCGGCGTGTTAAGCGGAGGTCAGGCTCGAGGCTCGCCCACGCGGGCGTGCGCGTCCATCTCGACCAGCATGCCTTCGAACAGGAATCCGCCGGCCACGATCGCGGTGGATGCGGGGTATGGGGCGGACAGCACCTCTGCCCGCACGCGCTTGAACACCTCGTAGTCGGACGCCCGGGCAAGGTACACGGTCATCTTCACGATCGTCTGGAGCGACGCGCCGTTGGCCTCGAGCAGCACCTGCACGTTGCTGTAGGCCTGCCGCAGCTGGGCCTCGAAGTCGGTGGGGTCAACCACGCTGCCGTCGGCCCCGAAACCACCCTGACCTGAGACGTACACCATCGGTCCGTCGGCCACGATCGTCTGGGAGTAGTCGTAGGCCTTGGAAAACTCGAGTGGGTTTTGGCCGGCACGGTTCATGCCGGACGAATCTACCAGGACGGCGTGCGGGCGAGCCGGACCAGCCGGTCGCGCGAGAACCGCGGCCAGCCTTTGGTGCGCACCACCGCGAGCATCGCCTCGACGCAGCTGGGGTCAAACTGGGAGCCCGAGCAGCGGACGATCTCGCGCAGGGCCTCGTCCACCGGCACCGCCTTGCGATACACGCGATCCTCGGTCATCGCGTGGAACGCGTCGCAGACGGCGATCACGCGGGATCCGAGTGGGATGTCGGAGCCTGCCAGCTGGTCGGGATACCCGGTGCCGTCGTAGCGCTCATGGCTCGACGTGACCAGCGGTACCAGCTCGGCGAAGTAGGGGACCGGCTCGAGGATGCGCGCGCCGATGCGGGGATGCTCCTGCATCACCGCCCACTCGTCCTCGTCCAGCGGGCCGCGCTTGTGCAGGATCGTCTCCGGCACGCCGATCTTGCCGATGTCATGCAGCAGCGCCGCCAGGCGGATCATGCGCATGTCCCCGGAGGCGATCTGCAACTGCTCACACACCGCCGCGGCGAGCTCGGCGATCTGTGCCGCGTGGTCGTTGGTGTAGGCGTCCTTGGCCTCGAGCGCCGCCGCCAGCGTCCCCAGCGTGGCGATGTAGGCGTCCTCCAAGTGCTCCTGCATGCGGGCCCGCACAACCATCTTGCCCGCCTCCAGTGCCAGCGCCTCACTCAGGCGAATCTCGGAATCGGCGAACCGGCGGGCAGACTTGTCGTACACCTCGATCAGCGCGAACGGCTTGGACTCGACCGGAAGCTGCAGCATCAGCAGCGACCGGTAGCCGAGCTCCACCAGCCACCGGGCCTCGTGTGAGTCGGCATTGGCCCCGAGCATGCAGGTGTAGGGGGCGCCGTCGGTCAGCACCTGCTCGGTGCGTGGGTAGTCGGCGATGCGGTGCTCGGACGGAGTCTGGGCCCAGCCGAACGGCGGCCGGGCGTACCCGGCGCTGTTTCGCACGACTCCGCGGGCGGGATCGAAGGTCGAGACCATGCATGCGTCGGCGCCCAGGATCTCGGTCAGGTTTCGGGCCAGCGAGGCCAGCATCTCGGAGACGTCATCGAGCGCGGACAACGCCTGAACGATCTCGACCACCCCGAGGGCAGATTCAAGGTGGTCAGCGTCGAGCGACGCGATCGGTCGCAGACCGGCCGGGTCAGAGTGGGAGCTTCGTGGCATTGCCAGCACACATTCGCTTTTGGCGAGGTGTATCCCTCTTTTGGGGGAGGTATTCAGGTGCACCTGAAACTTCTTCGGGTTGCAGGTAGGGTGCCGGTGATGCCGTTCGCCGACAACCTGACCATCCTCCGGGGTCTGCACAACCTCACCAACGCGAAGGCGGCACCGCTCCTGGGCTTCTCCCAGCAGACGCTCAGCGAGTGGCAATCCGGCAAGCAGGCGCCCTCATGGCGGGGCATCAAGGCGGTCGCGGGGTTCTTCGAAGTACCGGTGGAGGTGCTGGTGGACGGCACTCCCCAAGAGGTCGGTATCGCACATCTGGACGGCGACCACTGGGCCTCGGTGCAGGCCAAGATCGCCGGCCCTACTTGACCAGGCGTGAGGTGGTGGCCCCGGTCAGCTCACCCGAGACCTGGTGCAGGATGTGCTTGAGGTTCATCGGGTCGGGGTCCTCCAGGTAGTCGCCGGGACTGGCGATCTGCTGCATGGCGGTGTAGCCGTCCATGGTGTCGTCGGGCCAGCCGGCGTGGTAGCCGTCGACCGGTGAGCACTCGTCGTCCCATTCCAGGTCGGAGTAGACGATGGCGTAGATCTCGGTGCCGGCGTTCTTGATCGTATTGGCCACGTTGATGCCGACATGGCAGGGGTGCATGCACGACCAGATGGGCGTGGTGGTGACCGGGCAGACCGGGTCGTCGAGCTGGTTGGCGGCACCGTCGGAGATCAGCAGGATGAGCTTGGGCACGCCCGGGCGGCCGTCGGCGTCCAGCTCGTTCTGTGCCACCTCCAGCGGGTCGGCGTAGTCCGTCCGTGAGTACGGCATCAGGCAGCCGATGTCCTGGATCATCTGAGAGCCTGGGTTGGGCGTGCCGTTGGAGTCGACGTAGTCGTCGGTCAGCCTCGATTCGAGGTAGTTGCGTGTGGGGTCGAGGTAGTCGCGGTAGTTGTCGACGTTGTTCTTCGGCGTGCAGGCTGGTGCGGAGGCGGTGTCGGGTGGGAAGACGACCAGCCCAACATGGTCGTATGTCGGATCGAGAGTGGTTAAGAATCCCTGCAAAACGGCGGCTTTGAGGTTGTCGATCTTGCGCACGCTGGTGTTGCTGGAGTACTTCCCGGCCGCGGCCATCGACCCGGTGTGGTCGAGCACCAGCATGATGTCGTGCGGAGACGATTGGCACGGAGCGCACGCCTCGGCCTCGGTGCTGACGTCGATGGTGTCGATGCCGAAGATGCTCAGGAAGTAGGTCGGCACAGCCGCGGTGTCGTGCACCGCGACCGTGTTCGGAGTCGCGCTGCCACAGCCGGAATACTCGACGTTGCACTCGACGCTGACCGACTGCGAGACGGTGCCGGTGTCCACCCCGGCGATCTGGTTTTGGCCGTCGGCCGCCATCCCGTAGTGGCGGGCGGTGTCTTGGGCGACGACCACGTTCGACTGAAAATCGAGCAGCGTGCTCGCGCCCGCGGTGGCCGCCGCGTCGGCGGCGACCTGCATCTGGGCGCGCACCCGTTCGACGTTTCCGAGGTCGATCACCAACCCCGCGATGGCGATGATCACGACCATGAAGACGGCGATCACCGGAAGCGTCTGGCCGGCCTCACTGCGGAGAGATCTGAGGGTGGGAGTCACTCACTCGGTGATCGACTCCCGCCTACGCGTGTTGAGCTACCGGCTTTCCATGCTTCTCACATCGCTCCAAGCTTGTCCAGCAGGCTGATCACCGCGGGGCCCAGCACCACGATGAACACGGCCGGGAAGATCAGAAGCACTGTGGGGAAGAGCATCTTCACCGGAGCCTTCATGGCGTGCTCCTCGGCCTGGTTTCGCAGCCGCACCCGCAGCTCGTCGCCCTGCACCCGCAGCATCTCGGCCAGCGGGACGCCCAGCTTGTCGGCCTGGTTGAGGGCGCGTACGAAGCTCGAGACCTCGGGGGTGTCGACCCTGGCAGCGAGGGCGATCATCGCCTCGTGACGGCTGGTGCCAAGCTGGATCTCGCGCAGCATCAGTCCCAGCTCATCGATCAGGGCGCCGTTCAGGCGTCGCACCAGTCGCTGCAACGCGGCGTCGAAACTCATGCCGGCTTCCACCGAGAGCGTCAGCAGGTCGAGCACGGTGGGTAGCTGGGCCACGATCTTGTCTCGCCGCCCGCGCACACGGATATCGATCGCAACCGGCAGCGACAGGTAGGCAGCCAATCCCAGAACAACACCGGCCGCGGCGCCCACGGCCAACGGCAGGACGCTCAGCGCCGTGGCCAGCAGCATCAGGAAGTAGGCGCCCAGCGCGAATAGGATCTTGACGCCGGCGATGTCTTCGGGCGTATACCGCTTCGACCAGCCGGCGGCGGCCAGCTTGCGCCGCACGCCCTCGGCCCGGGCGCCCCGACCGCCGGGGGAGACCCTGCCGATCTGTCGCAGGATGGTGCGCCAGTCGGTGCCGACCGGGCCCGAGCGGTATCCGTACCCCGCCATCCGGCCCAGCACCGACTCGACCTGCAGGCGTCCGCGGGTGAGGTGGCGCAGTGCGAAGAAGCACGAGCCGCCGAAGAGCACGACTGAGGCTACAAACCAGGGCACAGTGCGCTCCTCATGCGATCGTCCTTGGCTTCACCAGCCGGCGCAGCACCAGCGATCCCAGCCCCATCATGACCAGCGCGACCACGATCAGGATGTGCCCCACCGAGGTGGTGAAGAGCGGCATCATGTAGTCGGCGTTGATCAGCGTGAGACCCGCGGCCATCGCGAACGGCAGGCCGATCAGGACATACGCCGACAATCGCCCCATCGAGGTCAGGGCGCGCACGCGGGCGCCGAACTGCTGGCGTTTGCGCACGGTGTCGGCCACCCGATCGAAGATCAAGGCGACGTTGCCGCCCACGCGCCGTTGGACGTCGGTGGTGAGCACCACCAGCTCGAAGCTGTCGGAGCGCAGCCGCTTGGACATGTCGTCCAGAGCCACCTCGATCGGCACGCCCAGCCGCACCTGCTGCTGGGCGCGGCGGAACTCGCCGTGGGCGGGCTCGTCGGCCTCGTCCACCAGAGTGTCGAGCGCCTGGGCGAACGACCGGCCGGCGCGCAGGGCGCTGGCCCATACGGCCAGCAGCTCGGGCAGCTGGGCTTCGAACCGGGCCGATCGCCGAGTTGCCTTCCAGCGCAGCACCCAGACCGGCAGGCAGGCACCGACCACGAATCCAGCGATACCGACCAAGGCACCCAGCAGGATGTCTGCGGTGACGCCCATCACGACCGCCAAGCCGACGATCCCCAGCAGTATCTGCGCGGTGGGCCTGGCGGTGCCCGCCTGCTGGCAGAGGGCGTCCAGCTGCCGCCACACGACGCTGCCCGAGAACTGCTCTTCGACGCGCTCGTACAGCTCTGCCAGTCGCGTCCGCCGGCCCTTGGTGTCGTTCGTGTCCGCGATGGCGGTGTATTCGGCCAGCCGCGAGTCGAGCGATTGGGGCCGTCCCCGGCTCAGCTGGATCAGCGACATCGAGATCGCCATCACGGCCAGGAACCCCAGCACGGCCACGATCAGCTCGCCGTGTGCGATCCAGAACGTCTGCGACTTGCCGGAGACGCCGGTGGGCAGCTGCACGCCGGCGGCGGGCGCGCCCAGCACGCTCACGTGCAGGTCCCTGGCGCTCGTCTGGGGCAGCGAGATCAGCGCGACGTAGGCGCCGGAGAGCTCACGGTCGCGGAGCCGCGTGGTGGTCGCCGCCAGGGATCGTGCGGTGACGTCGGCGTACCGTCCTCCGGTGACCGCTGCGATCTCCTCGAGCGGCGTCGAGGTGAAGGCATCGGAGCGGTTCAGGCCGAACGCGTCGACCTCGACTCCGGACGCGCTCAGCGCGGTGTCCAGCTCGGTTTGCGACGGGCCAGTGGTATCGGCGCCGTCGGACATCAACACCACCAGCCGGCGTGCTTTGGTGTTGGTGCCGGCCACCTCCACGGCCTTGGTGACCCCGGCGTCGAGTGCGGTGCCGCGTCCCGTGCCAAGTTGACTCAACGCGAGCCGAACAGCGGCCACGTCGTGGGTCAACTCGGACTCCACCTGCACCCGGCCGGCGAACGTGACCAGACCCACTCGGTCGGTCGGCGTGACCGCGTCCAACAGCTTCAGGGCGGCGGCGATAGCCGCATGGAACGACGGCCCTCGCATGCTCCGCGAGGTATCGATGGCGATCACAAGATTCAGCGGCCGGTGCTCGCCTGCCGGAGTGACCGAACGGACGTAGGCCCAGCGCGGTCCCAGGCGTGCCGAGACCCCGGTGGGGGTCAGGTTGCCGGGGGCGTGCAGCACCACTCGCACCGCGTTGGGTCCGGCCTTGGTGACCAACCCGACGTGGGACTTGGAGGCGGAGCCCGAGGCGCCCGCGGCCGTGGCCAGCGTCGCCGCCACCACGATCGCAGCGGCCATCACGCGGCGGCGGCTCACGCCGTCCTCCGCTGGCGTCCTCCCGGCGCGCGCGGGCCTCGGCGGAGCACGTCGATGTTCGCGCTGGTGTCCCCGAAGAACGTCTTTGGCAACGTCACGCCGTGGCGTTCAAGCTTCTCGATGAAGTTCGGGCGGATACCGGTGTACACCAGTTTGGAGGTGGAGTTGTCGGGCTCCTTGTCGTCGGCAAACGACGCCACGAACACGTCTTGCAGGGTGATGATGTCACCCTCCATGCCGCCCACCTCGGTGATGTGGGTGATCCGGCGGCGGCCGTCCACCAGCCGGTTGGTCTGGATCACGAGGTCAAACGCACTCGAGATCTGATCGCGAATCGCTTTCAGCGGCATGTCGAAGCCGGCGGTCAGCACCAGCGTCTCGGTGCGCGCCAGGGCGTCGCGCGGGCTGTTGGCGTGGATCGTCGTGAGCGATCCGTCGTGGCCGGTGTTCATCGCCTGCAGCATGTCCACTGCCTCAGGCCCACGGCACTCTCCCACCACGATCCGGTCGGGGCGCATGCGCAGCGCGTTTCGCACCAGGTCGCGGATCGAGATGGCGCCGCGGCCTTCGGTGTTGGGCGGCCGCGCTTCCAGTGCGATCACGTGCCGCTGGGACAGCTTCAGCTCGGCCGCGTCCTCGATCGTGATGATGCGCTCGCGCTCGGGGATGAACGACGACAGCACGTTCAGCATGGTCGTCTTGCCCGTGCCGGTACCGCCCGAGACGAGCACGTTCAGCTTGCCCTCGACGCAGGCCTCCAGGAACGCCGCCGCCTGGTGGGAGAGGGTGCCGAAGCCGACCAGGTTGTCCATGGTCAGCGGCTCTCGTGAAAACTTGCGGATCGTCAGCGACGGGCCGGTGATCGCCAGCGGGGGGATGATGGCGTTGACACGTGAGCCGTCGGGCAGCCGGGCATCGACCATGGGGCTCGACTCGTCGATGCGGCGGCCGGTCTGGGCCACGATCCGGTCGATCACCTGCAGCAGGTGGAGCTCTGACCCGAACCGGATGTCGGTCTCCTCGATCATGCCCTTGCGCTCCACATAGATGGTGGAGTGGTTGTTGACCATCACCTCGGTCACGGAGTCGTCGGCCAGGAACGGCTCGATCGGCCCGTAGCCCAGGATGTTGTGGGTGATCTCGCGCACCAGCCGCGCCCGGTCACGGGTGGAAAGCGGCGTGCCGGCTTCCGCCAGCGCCGCATCGATGGCGCGCTGCACCTGCTCGTGCAGCTCCTCCTCGACGACCTCACCCTCGTTCAGGGCGGTGCCGAGCTCGCGAACCGCCTCGGCCTGAGCCAGCGCCTTGATCTCGGCAAACGGATCGTGCTCGTCCTTCTGCGTACCCTGCTCGCCACCGGCGGCGGCGGGCTCGATCCGGCGCATGCGACCGCCGAGCGTTCGCTCCCGGTCGGGCTTCACCGTCTGCTCCCGACCGCGGCCTCCAGAGATCGTGCCATCTCCTGGAGCGATCGGGCAACGCGAGACCGCGGATTGTCGAGGATCACCGGCTGGCCGCGGTTGACCGAAACCGGCACCGCTTTGTCGGACGGCAGCGTGTAGGTGATTTCGCGGCGCAGCGTGCGTTCGACGTCGCGGTCCTCGAGGCCCACCTTGGCGCCCGAGCGGTTCATCAGGATGCGCACGTCGAGCTGATTGACCTCCAGCAGCTCCAGCGTCTCCAAGGCGATCTTGAGGCTCTTGATGGTGGGCACGTCGGAGGCCCCCACCAGCACCAGCGTGTCGGTGTTGTCGATCGCAAGCAGCGTCGCCGGGGCGAACTGGGAGGAGGTGTCGATCACGACCACGTCATACGAGTCGCGGGCCACTTCCAGCAGCGGCTCCAGCCGGTCGATGGCGACCAGCTCCTCCTCGTCGGGCCGGGTGGGAGCCGGGAGCAGGTCGACCCCGGAGCTGTGGCGGGTGACGAACCCGGCCAGCTTCTCGGCGTCGAGATCGCCGGGCGACTGCACCAGGTCGAGCACCGTCCAGCGGGGGGAGAGGCCCAGCACCAGGGCGTCGTCGCCGGAGTGAAGATCGAAGTCGATCAGCAGGGTGCGCTTGCCGTCACGCGCGAACGACACCGCCAGATTCGTCGCGATCACGGTCTTGCCCGATCCCCCTTTGGTCGAGAAGATCGTGAACACGTGCGCGTCGCGGGTCGATCGCAGCGCGCCGGAGGCGTGCAGGTTGCTGGAGCCGCGGCGGTGCCGCTGAGCGCGGGCCGCCGCCACCGCCATGCCCAGCTGCTCGGGGATCTGGGGCAGGCAGACGACCCCGTCGATTCCGAAGTCGAGCGCCTCGTCGAACCAGCGGCTGGGATGCGTGTCGGCCAGGCCCAGCACCGCCGGACCGTTGGGATCGCCCAGCACTCCGCGCAGCTCAGCCGGCAGACCGTCGGCGTCCTGCGGCAGGTGCCACACCAGCACCTCGGCGCCGGTATCAACGATCTCGACCACTCCCGACTGCTCCAGCAGGTCGCGCAGGTGCGCGTCGTCGCCCTGGAGCGTCACTCGGATGAGGTCGTTTCGCATTCGGCAGCAGTCCTTATCTCGACAGCGGGATTTCGGGGATCTTGGGCCACTTGGGGTTGTGCTTACCCACCAGCACCACCCAGATGTTGTTGTCCGACTGGCCGGAGCTGTCGGCCGAAAGTGCAGCGGCCACCTTGCCGGCGTCGGCAGCGTCCATGGACAGCAGCAGCGAGCCCTGTCCCGAAGTGGTCGTGGCGGGAAGGTCGGCGGCGATCACCAGTGCGCCCGGGACGATCAACTGCTCGGTGAAGCGGGTGGCGTCGCCGTTGGCGGTCTTGGCCCACACGTCCACGCGGTCCTGCGGGGCGATGTCGTTGAGCATGCCCTGGTTGGGGTAGAGCGGCAGCCGGATCAGCCGCTCCGCGCCCTTCACCTGGTAGCTCGGTGAGGTGCCGTTCGATGAGCCGACCCGGGTGGTGGTGACGGTGTCGCCGGTGAACAGCGGCTGGGTCACGACCTGTCCGCGGATCGTGTCGAGGCTGGAGACGGCGAAGCTGGGCACGTCGGCGAACCGCATGGTGCGG
The DNA here is from genome assembly GCA_963727235.1 of uncultured Actinomycetes bacterium. Lineage (GTDB taxonomy): Bacteria > Actinomycetota > Thermoleophilia > Gaiellales > JAICJC01 > CAVPTL01. The sequence continues at coordinate 29,792 of CAVSFZ010000013.1, read as the reverse complement.
ATGCCGAGGGCGCCGGAGCTGATCGCATCGTCCACCGTGGTGCCCTCCGGCACGTCTTTGAGTGCGACCACGACGGCCACCGTGCGCTCGTTGGTGACGGCCTGATTCTGCACCTCACCGACGTACAGCACCAGGGCCACGGCAGCGGCCAGCGCGAGCACAACAGAGATGATGATGTTCTTGCTCAGCGTTGGCATTGCGGGATGCCGCTCCTTCCCGTGTCGTCAGGCTGCCTGGATCGGTCGTACCCAGGGGGAATTGGGTAACCATGCGACCTATCGGCGTCCGAACGGCGAACCTTTACGTGTGACGGTCATGACACCCGTCCCGCCTGGGGTGGCGCCGCCGGCCGTGCTTGCCGATAACCTGAGATGCGCTCGATGAAGCTGTTTTCGATCCCCAGTCCCGGCGACCCATTTCTGTTCCGTTTTCACGGCCTGCAGGCGCGCTGGTATGGGCTGATCCTGGCGCTGGCGGTGCTGCTCGCGGGCTGGATCGCCCGCAAGGAATTCCGGCGCCGCAAGATCGATCCCGAGCTGGTGTACACGATCGCCGTGTGGACGGTGCCGTTTGGCCTGGTGGGGGCGCGGCTGTACCACGTGATCACCGACTGGGGCGCGTTCTCACCGGGTCACTACAGCCAGATCCCGCAGATCTGGCAGGGCGGGCTGGGGATCTGGGGCGCGGTCCTGGGCGGCATGGTCGGCATGCTGATCGGTGTGCGCCGGGCCAAGCTGCCGTTCTGGGTGGTGGCCGACTGCGTCGCCCCGGGGCTGATCCTGGCCCAGGCGCTGGGCCGGTGGGGCAACTACTTCAACCAGGAGCTGTACGGCGGCCCCAGCACCAAGCCGTGGGCGGTCAAGATCGACAACCCGGTCTTTCCCTACAACATCGTCGGCGGGCCGCACACGTTCGTGCCCACCTTCCTGTACGAGTCGCTCTGGGACCTGCTGGTGTTCTTCATCCTGTGGCGGTTCATCAAACGGTTCTGGAACCGCGTCCCGGCCGGAACGATCTTCGCCCTGTACGTGGCCCTCTACTCGTTCGGCAGGCTCTACATCGAGACGCTGCGAATCGACACTGCCGATCAGTTCTTCGGCCAGCGCCTGAACGTGTGGGTGGCGCTGATCTGCCTGATCGCAGGCATGACCGCGTTCTTGCTGCTGTTTCGAAAGCGGCTCTCCAAAGCGCCCGATCCTCCGGGCAAGCCGTCGCCGATCGACGCCACCGGGCACGTGCCCACCCCGCGGCCCGAAGCCGCCATCGCAGCCCGCCAGCGCACCCAGCGCCGCAAAAAGGGGTGAATAAAAGGTGCCAGGCACCTTTTATTCATCTACTCGGCGGTCGCGGCTTCGCCGACGCGGTCGGCGAGCAGGCTCTCCAGGGCGCGGACGACCTCGGGGTCGTGCCCGCTGCCGCCGTTGGCAGCCCACAATGAGGCCAGCGCCCGGCCCGCTCCGGCTGATCCGGTGTGGCCTCCGGCTTCGACGAAGGCGGCGGCCACCTCGACGATGCGCGACTCGATCGGTGCGTCGCGGCCGTGCCGTGCCGCCAGCAGCCAGCCGGCCGCCTCGGCGTCCAGGGCGTTCACGGCGACCTTGGCGGCCAGCCGAGCGCGCTCTGCCGGCTCCCCGCCGGGAGTGGTGGAGTCGTAGACGAACGCGGCCAGGCGCAAGCGGTCGGCCCGGTCGGGTGTGAGCCCCAGCTCCGAGGCCAGGAACCCGGAGTACTCACTGACGGCCCGCGAGGTGGACGAGTGGCCGTGGGTGGCCTCCAGCGCGCGGATCGTGCGCTCGTAGGTGTCGCGCTCGAGCTGATCGGCCCGTTCCCGTGCCGACAGCGCCTCGACCACGCGCGCGTCGTAGGAGACGATCCGGCCGCCGCCGCCGCGCTGCGCCCAGTAGAGCGCCCCGGTGGCGAGCCGCTGCAGCTCGCCGTGGGTGGCGCCATCGGCGGGGAAGCTCGCCACCCCGCCCGAAACGGTCACGCCGTCGGTGGACGTCGCAAAGGCCTGCGCCAACCGCGACATCAGCGTGGCCGCCGCCTCCGACGCCATTCCCGGCAGCACCAGCCCGAACTCGTCTCGACCCAGCCGGCAGACGCTGTCGTAGGAGCGCACGCCGTCGCCGAAGCAGCGGGCGGCGGTACGCAGCAGGGCGTCGCCGGTGGCGTGCCCCTGGATGTCGTTGAGCGCTCCGAACCCGTCGATGTCCACCACGCCCACGGACACCACCGCACCGGTGCGTTTGGCGCGGGCCAGCTCGCGGGCCGAGCGCTCGCTGAATCCCCGATGGTTGGGAAGGCCGGTGAGCAGGTCGACGGTGCCGCTGCCGGCAGCGCCCGACTCCCACATTCTGGCCGCTTCAACCGCCTGAGCGGCCACGCCGGCAATCATCCGCGCCGCGGCGATGTCCGCCCGGCGACCGCGGTTGGCCACGATGCAGCCCAACACGCGGCGCGCGCTGACCATCGGTAGGCGCACGTTGTCGCCTTCGATGGTGGGCTCGGTGCTCTCGTCGGCGGGCAGCTGGTCTTCACCGGTGCCGGCGACACGCACGAACACCTCGCCGTCCTCCGACAGGGTGTAGGCGGCCGCGGTGCTGGTGTCCATCGCCAGCCCCACAGCGGTGGACGCGGTGGTCAAAATGGCAGGCAGGTCGAGGCCGGCCTCGCAGGCCGCCACCAGCTGCTCGAGGCCCTGGGGCGCGCGGTTGTGGGCCGGTCTACGCAGCATCGCTGGCCTCGGCAGGCATGGTGATGGTTACGGTGGTTCCCGCTCCGGGGGTTGAATCGATCAGCAGCTGTCCCGCCAAGATCGAGGCCCGCTCGCGCATCGAGGCCAGGCCGTGGTGGGGCAGTCCATCGTCGGGCCCGTCGGTGAATCCCGAGCCGTCGTCGGCGATCCGCACCGTGTAGCCGGCCGTGGGCGATCCCGCCACGCCCACCTCGACTCGCGTCGGCCGGGCGTGCTTGACGGCGTTGGTGACCGCCTCGCGAACGATCTGGTACAGGCACACCTGGTCGTCGGGACTGAGCCCGTCGGCGGGCTCGATGTCGAGTGCGATCTCGACCATGTGGCTGCTTTGGAACTCGTCTGCCAGCGCCTCCATGGCGGTCACGAAGCCCTGGTCGCGCAGCACCCACGGCTCGAGCGCAAAGCACAGCTCACGCAGCGTGCGGATCACCGTGCGCTGGCGGGTGCGGGCCGTCTCCAGGATCCGCACGGTGGGCTCCGACTCGGTCACGCCGGAGAGATCCTCGGCCACGGCATCGAGCATCATGGCAACTCCGGAAAGTGTCTGCAGAGGTCCGTCGTGCAGGTGCAGTGAGAGCTTGCGACGTTCGTCCTGCTCGGCGTACACCAGCCGACGGGACAGCTCGGCGCGCTCCGATTCACGGATGTGCGCCTGACCCAGCAGCGCCTCGACGCGTTCGAACAGCAGCGCGTTCTCGGCGGCTCTGGCGGCGAAGTCGGCAAACACCGCCACCCGGGTGACATCGGCCGGCCCGAATGCCGCGCCGTCGGTGGTGCGGGCCAGCACCAATACGGATTGCAACTCACCCATGGCAACCAGCGGGGCGGCCACGATTGAGGTCGGCCTGAGATGACGACTGAGCGCATCGCTCTGGCCGTCGCCCGGCCCGGCTGCGAGCGCGCGGCTGCGGGCAGCCTCTGCAACCAGTGATTCGGCATCGTCCAAGTGGATGGTGAGCTCTGACATCGGACCCAGAGCCACCCCTCTGGCCGCGGCGGGGCGAAGTCGGGTGCCGTCGGCATCGAGGGTCAGCATCACCACCGCCTCGGGCGCGAACAGGGCGTGGGCCTGCTCAGCGGTGCGCTCCAAAACGCGCGATGCGTCCAGGCTCGAGACCGCGCCCAGGCTTTCCACCAGGGCGTCCAAGAACGCGGCCTGAGACACCAGCTCACCGCGGAGCTTGCGGCCCCACTGCTCGGAGGCGCGCAGCCTCAGCGTGTCGCGACGCACGGCGCGGACAGCGGCAACGCCGAGCACGGCAATCACCACCAGCCCTGCGAACAACGGGGCGAGGGTGTCATCGACGAAGAACTCGGCGACGAAGAAGACGATCGTCGTCAGGCCTACTGTGAGCGCTGCCAGCGCTGCTATCTGTGCGATCGACGTGAGCCCCTGAGGGGAGTCAGTCGATGATTGCCTGTCTGAGGGCGATGGCGACAGCATGCGTGCGGGTGTCAGCCTCCAGCTTGGAGAGAATGTGCCGCACATGGCTCTTGACGGTCTCTTGACTGATGAAGAGCTTGCCGGCCACGTCCGCGTTGGACATCCCGTCAGCCAGAAGCTGCAGGATCTCGCGCTCGCGTGCCGTCAGCATGTTCTCGCGATCCTTCGACAGGAACGCGGGCATCAGTGCCGGATCGACATAGCCATCCCCGCCGGCCACCTTCTGGATCGCCCGCACCAGCGTCTGCTGGGGAGCCTCCTTCAGGATGTACCCCTTGGCGCCGGCTTCCAGGCCACGAGTGAGAAGGCTGCGTTCGCCGTAGGCGGTGAACATCAATACCGCCGTCTCCGGCACCTCCGTGGTGATTTCGCGAGCTGCTTGCAGTCCGTCCGCGCCGGGCATGCGCACGTCCAGGATGACCACGTTGGGCCTCCGCCGGCGGGCCAATGCAACTGCGGCGTTTCCGTCCGCAGCTTCACCCACCACGCGGATGTTCTCTGCTCGGGAAAGCGCCAGGCGCAATCCCTCACGAACGACCTCGTGATCATCAACAATCAGACAGCTTATGGAATCGCCCACATGCACTCCACTCGTCGCAAGGCTTGCCACAGTCAAGTGGTATCGGCAGAACCTCGTGCGGTCGTTAGCCCCAACCAACATTTTGGTGCGACCAACCTGGCTTCGGGATTCGGCACTTTCCCGATTTCCCCTGCGGTAAGGGGACGGTTTGGCATCGACAGCGCAACCTTGCGCCTTTAGCCTTTTTCAAGCCAAAACGTGTTCTGCCGCCCGTGTCGCCGCTGCCGATAACGCGGCAACTGTGTGCACCCGGTCTGCACTGGCTGGATTGACCACACACCTGCGAGACGGCTGACGTTGTCCGGGCCTCCCGCGAGCCTTGTGGATGTCGAAGTCGTGTCGACTAGAGAGTGCTGAGCGCCTCGCCGGCGACCACACCGAACAAGGTGAACAGGCCGACCGAGAAGAGGGCGTAGCTCACCGCCGCCAGGCGGACGCGATGTTCACCCAGGGGCCCGCCGCCAACCGACCGCCCGAGCGTGACCGCTACGATTGCGCAGGTGAGCGCCGCCGCGGCCGCGAACCGCACGTTCGAGTCGCTGGAGATCCACCGTGTCGCTGCCCGACCGGCTCGCGTCGGTCGCACTTTGTCCAGTTGCCGTTCGATCCGGGCGCCGCTGCTGCCGTTCGCCCAACTGCTCCACGCCGTGTTGATCCAGCGGCACGCGGCCAGGTTGATCGATATGACGATGGTCAGCGCCCCAAGGAACACGATGAGCGGGTTCCATGTCGCTGCCAACGCCGCTACCGGCAGGCCGATCACGTAGCCGTCCGCCAGCCAGTAGGCGACGATCACGCTGGCGGCAATGGATGCGTGGCCGCTGATATTCGCTCGCTGGTCCGCCATGGTTCACGTATCGGGTCATGACTGTGACACCATGAGCCGGACCCGCCGTCTGGTGCCGACCTGAGTCGACACCAGACGAGCCGTGGTTCAGACCGAGGCAGCTGCGGCGGATCCGTGCAGTTCCTCTTGGAGTTTCTTGGTGTCCTCTTCCGACAGCGACGTCTTGAGGACGGTGCCGCCGTACTTGCTAAGCGCAGCGACGGCCTTGTCAGGAGTGACCTTCTCAACGATCATGAATAAGCAGCTGGTGCCGGGCTTGAGCATCTCCCTGACCTGGTCTTGGAATTGCTTGTCGATCGCCTTTTTGCCCATGTGCCCGAACAGGGCGCCGAAGCCGGCGCCGACGGCCATCCCAAACACTGGGATGAAGAACAGCAGGCCGAACAGGAGCCCCCAGAACATTCCCCAGGTCGCACCCTGCCCGGTGGACGGCGACTGGGTGGTGTGGGTGTGGTAGCTGCCGTCGGCGTCGCGCACGATCGCTGCGACCGCGTCGGCTTGGATCACCAGGTCTTGCTGTAACCGTTGCGCCTCGCCCATCGCGTCGATCGCGGTGGTCTCGTCGTCATATCCGATAGCAATCAGATCCGCCACGTGTACCTCCTGTCGTTCGGTTGGGTCCGCCGGCGAGACCGGCGCGGTGGCCGAGGGTATCGGCCAAGCGTTGTGCCCTCAGGGTGTTTCTCAGCGTCGACGACCGACGCGACGAGCTGTTCGTCGCGCGACTCTGCGAGATCCCATCATTTCGATCCTCCTCCTGTCGACGCCGACTCCCTACCCTTCTCCAGGGCATGAAGCTGCTTTGCCTCCTCCGCGTTCACCAGTCCGATCTCGACCAGGTCCAACGGGCTGATGAACCCGTCTGAGATGCGGAACCCGCCGGCACGGGCAATCGCGTCGCGAAGCCCCACCGCCCAGTGATGCTCGATCAAGATCAACGCCGCAGCCGAGTCGTTGGGGATATCCGCGATCACATCCCACGCCTCGTCGTCGGTGAAAACGTTGATCCCGTCCTCGGCGGCCGCCTCGGCCCCGGCGAGTGCGCCGGCCTCGGCGCCCTCCTCGCCATCGATCCCAAGGCCGATCAGCGCGCCCACCTTGCTGCCCAACTCGATCGCCTCGTCCCTGGAGAGATTACTCAGGTGCATCACCTCGATCTCACCAGCAGCGTCCTTATACACCGCTAACGAATCGATCACCCGCACCGTGTCGCTCTCCTTCAACCGCTCCAACTCGACGATCACCTCGCCATGAAAGTCAGGGTGATCAAACCCCAACACCAGTAGCTGCACCGGTCCAATCGCCATATCCGCTCCCCCTCTTGTCTCCTCGGGTGCATGTGTGTGTCCGAGTGTGCCTGCACCCAGTGCTGGATCACTGTAGCTCCAATCCCGCTGGTCGACGCACGGTGGGAACCTCATCGACGAGGCCCGCGTGGGTCGGGATTTTTGGTCGTTAATCTGACGGCGTGGGGTTGGGCGCTGATGATCTGGGGCGCGCTACTGGTGATAGCCGGTCTCGGCTTGGTCGCTGGTCAGGGCTGGGCACGGTGGGTCACGATGAGGGGTCGTGGTGCCCGCACACCGTGGCGGGGCGGTGGCAATCGCGTGCCCCGAGGCTGTGGTAGTCGTGGTGGCGTAGCATCATGTGGATGCTTCAAACCGCGCTTCAGGTGCTCTTGTATGCGGTTCTTGCAGGGCTGAGCCCATTGGCGTTTGCAGCGACGATCGCCGTGATGCATGCGGGGCGGCCCAAGGCACTCGCCTTTGGCACTGGGTTCGTGGTAGCTCAGCTATTGACGTGCTCGCTGCTCCTCGCAATCGACGTTGCTGCCAGTGGTTCGCGCAGGAAGCATCATCCAGGCATCCAGGTGGTGCTCGAGGTCGCCGTCGCCGTGGCCTTGGTCTGGTTTGCGGCACGGATTCGCCGAAGACCCCCGACCAAGGGTGAGGTTTCAAGCGATCGCACTCGTCGGTTGCTTGAGCGGCTCAGTCGTCTGCACCTGCTGACCGCGCTTGGCGCAGGCCTGACGCTTGGTCTGTTTGCCCCGAAGCGGCTTGTGCTCGCGGCGCTTGCTGCGACGGCGATCAGCACCGCTGGCCTTCGCACCTCGGGTGAGGCAGCGCTCGTGGTGGTGTACGTCACGGTTGCCACGGCACTTGTCTGGGGGCCGGTAATCCTGTTCGTCTTGCTCGGCGAGCGTGCGGTCGCCCTCATGAAGCGTGCTCAAAGAGAAGTGGCCCGTCGCCAGCCAGAGATAGCCGTGTACGCGCTCCTCGCCCTCGCCGCCATGTTCGCGATCGACGCCGTCGGCGTGTTCGCAACCCAGATCCACTAACCCCAAAACACCGAGGCGCCGTCGTGGTCCTCCGGCCAGAAGCAGCATCCGCCGATCGCATAGCTGGCGAGCACGTCGGTCATCCAGTGGGCTCCGAGAGAGATCCGCGAAGAGCCCGCGAAGGTCATCCCACGTGCCTCCTGGTGTGGTCGGCCGGTGGATGGGTCGCTGATTTTGCGTTTGCCGCCGCAACCCGCCGTCCCGCTCCGTATTTCCGCGAGACGATCGGCGGCAGGCCGCCGTGGTCGACGCCCCTCATGACGCCGGCCGCGAGGTGGAGGTGGGCTTTGTGCGCTTGGCCGCTGCGTCTGCGGCTTTTCGAGTCACCACTACGAGGGTCGAAGGAGTGGGTTGTTCTCGGCCAGGCGGCTTCGTCGGGCGGTCGTGGGGGCGGTCGGTTTGCATCTGACCTCCGATCGAGACGATCCATGATCGTCGTGGAGAGTCTGCGGGCTGCCCTCTTCGTCGCTGAACGAGGCGCCGTGCGTTCCCTGAACACCTCAGGATAGCTGCAATTGGGAGTCGCTCAGTTGACCACAGCCAGAGCGGTCAGGTAGTGACTCTGCGGCTCTCTGAGTCCGAGGCGAACGAACTTAGCTACATCATGCGAGCAGGCCACTTTGAGACGAAATCAGAGGCGATTCGAGCAGCGCTTGCGCAGGTGTCGCGGTCGTTCCATGCCGAGTCGATCGCCGGTCAGTATGCCCGGGGATACACGGCCCACCCGCAGGGAGATGATGATCTCGCCTGGGTTGGCGATGTGGGGCTCGAATCGCTGTCGGAGCCTGACTAGGTGAATCGCGGCGACGTTTGGGATGCCGACATCGCCGGTGGGCGCCGCCCGGTGGTGATTGTCACGCGCGACGTGGTCATTCCCCTGCTCACCCGAGTTACGGTCGCGCCCGTGACCAACACCGTTCGAGGTATTCCGTCCGAGGTGCCCCTGGGCCGGGAGGAGGGACTCGAAGGTGATCGCGTTGCGAATTGTGACAATCTCGCGACCATCCCAAAACACTCGCTCCGCCGCCGGCGCGGCGACCTTGGTCCCGAATCCCTCGAGAAACTCAGCCGCGCGCTCTCCGTCGCGTTTGAAATCACCCACGTCTCTGAGGCTTGAGGAGCCTGCACTCCGACGTCAGCCCGCCGGACGATGATCGTCCTGCTGCGGCGGATTCAGGCGTACGGCCGGGGATGATCTGCGGGCTCGCGCCCATGGCCAGTCAGGCCGCCGGCGGCGACATGCGCAGCACAGCGTCTCTCCCGGTGGGCGGTAGCGGCTGAGAACCGTGTGGCACTCCGGCGCCGCGCACTGAATCGGCACTGCATCAGAGGGGACTATCCGATTTGTAGGCACTGGCTCAAAGGTACGAGCAATTCCGCCCTGGGGCGACGATTTCCGCACCCAACCCGGCCGGCCGGCGCAGTCGCAGCCGGTGCCATCTCGGTCCCCATCTATACTTGCGTGGCTTGAGCGACGACGTTCCCAGTCCATGCTGATCGCCGCCGAGCTTCTGGCTGTGGTGGTGATCGTTGCGGCCAACGCATTCTTTGTGGCCGCAGAATATGCCCTCGTGACGGTGCGTCGCACCCGCCTGCAGGAACTTGAGGCGCAAGGAGTTCGGCGGGCGCGGCGCGTGCTCGCGCTGCTGGACAACCCGTCCGGGTTCATCTCCGCCATCCAGCTGGGTGTCACGCTCTCCAGCCTCGCCCTCGGTGCAATCGGCGAGCCGGTGGTCTCGCAACTGCTGGAGAAACCGCTCGATTGGCTCCCCCGGGACATGCATACCGGGGTTGCCACCACCATCTCGGTGATCCTGGCGTTCACGATCCTGACCTACTTCCACGTGGTCATGGGCGAGATCGTGCCCAAGTCATTCACGCTTCAGCACAGCGAGCGGGTGGCACTGGCCGTCGCCCACCCGATCACCATCTTCCGCACGATCTTCCGCCCGTTCATCTGGGTGCTGGTGGGGTCGAGCTCAGCCGTGCTGCGCTGGTTCGGGCTGCCGCCTCCCAGCGGCATCTCGCTGGTGCATTCCGAGGAGGAGCTGAAGATGCTCGTCACCGCCAGCCGCCAGAAAGGCGTGCTGGAGGAGGAGGAGCAGGAGATGCTGCACAAGGTGTTCGAGTTCGCCGACAAGGACGCGGAGGACGTTATGGTGCCGCGTCCCGACGTGGTTGCGCTGCCTCTGGACACGCCGATCGCGGATCTGCTCACGATCGTCCTCAAGAACCCGTACACGCGCTATCCGGTGTACGGGGAGGACATCGACGACATCGCCGGCGTGCTCCACGTTCGCGACCTGTTCAGTGCCATCAACGAGCGCGGGCTGGAGCGCACCGATGTCCAGAGCATCCTGCGGCCTGCCATCCTGGTGCCCGAGACCAAGCCCCTGGACGAGCTGCTGGCCGAGTTTCGCCGCACCTCCAACCACATGGCGATCGTGGTCGACGAGTACGGCTCGGTGGCGGGACTGGCCACGCTCGAGGATCTGCTGGAGGAGATCGTGGGTGAGATCGGCGACGAGTTCGACCTCCCTGACGTCGGCATCCTTCGGATCGGGCGCGGCCGGGTCAGGATCGGCGGGTCGTTCCCCATCGATCAGTTCAACCACCGGTTCGGTACCGAGATGTCGGACGAGGACTACCACACGGTCGGCGGGTTCGTCTTCGGCGAGCTGGGACGGGCGCCTCGGGTGGGCGACTCGGTCGGGTCGCAGGGACTCCGGTTCGAGGTCGTGGGCGTCGAAGGTTCGCGTATCACCGAGGTCGATGTCGATCTCACCCAGGCCGAGCGAGAGCCAGCCCCTGCTGAGGAATCGAGCTAGACGAGCCCGTCGCTGCGGTGGGCCATGGCGACGTCGTTCTCGGTGATGCCACCCGCGGAGTGGGTGACCCAGCTCACCTCGACCTGACCCCAGCCCACCATCAGATCGGGATGATGGTCGGCCGCCTCGGCGGCCTCCCCGACGCGGTTGGCGTACGCCAAGGCGGCGGCGAAATCAGCGAACTCGTACCGTTTCCGCAACGCTCCGTCGCGGGCTTCCCACCCGTCCAGGTCTGCCAGCGCTGAGTCCAGTTGTACGTCTGTCAGTACCGCCATGGGTGGAACTGTACTTGTGTCCGGCGTGCGGGGGTATGTTTCGGACGTTGAAGGATCTCAACGACACCGACCTGGCCATCATTGCCGAGCTCCAGCGGGACGGGCGAGCCACATTCGCCCACATCGCTCAGCAGGTCGGCCTCTCACCGGCCGCGGTACACGAGCGGGTCAAGAAGCTCGAGGCCCGCGGTGTGATCGTCGGCTACCGGGCTGTGGTCAATCCCGAGATGGTCGGCTCCGGTGTGACCGCGTTCATCCTGGTGACCCAGACCGCCAGCCCCAGAGATTCGCTGGAGGGCGAGTTCGAGTCGATGCCGTGGGTCGAGGAGTGCCACCACATCGCGGGTGAGGAGAGCATCATGCTCAAGGTGCGAGGCGAGTCGATGCGCGCCCTGGAGCACTTCATCTGGGAGATCCGGGCACTCGAGTCGGTGGAGCGCACCAAGACCGTGATCGTCCTCGGCACAGAGTTCGAAGGCCGCCCGGTGACGCCGGTCACGCCGGACGTCAACGTCCGCGAAGCTCAGGCGTGAATAAAAGGTGCCTGGCACCTTTTATTCATACTGGAGCGGCTCTTCGGTGGCGACCATGTCGGCGATGCGGTAGCCCCTGAGGTCGGCCTCGGCGCCCGCCAGGGAGACGATCACGTACACCGCGTCGGGCCAGAATGCCTGTTCGGCGTCGGTACGGCTGGGATAGGCCGGCGAGGACACGTGCGAGTGGTAGATCCCGATCAGATCCAGCCCGGCGTCCTCGATCTCGTTCATGATCCGGATCTGGTCGCGCGACTCGATCCGGTAGTAGTAGGGGCTGGGCTCGTCCGACTCAGCCGGGAAGAAGCGCTCCACCCGCCCATCGGCCCCGGCCAGGATCCCGCACGCTTCGTTCGGGAGTCCGGCGCGGGCATGGGCGACGATGGCGTCGCGCACGTCCGCGGGAATCACCACCAGACGCGTTCTTCCATCTCGCGTTCGAGCTGCTCGGTGGGAGTGGTGTAGAGGCCGGCGCTCATGTACTTGGAGCCGCCGTCGGCGAACAGCACGACCACGTTTCCTTCCACCATCTCTGCGGCCACCTTGCGGGCAACCGCCAGCGCGGCCCCCGCCGAGACTCCGGCGAAGACGCCTTCCAGGTCGAGCAGCTTGCGCAGGGCCAACACCGCCTCGCCGTTTGACACCAGCACCTTGCGATCGAGCTGGGTGATGTCCAGGATCGGCGGCGTATAGCCGTCCTCGAGGCTGCGAAGGCCCATCACCGGATCGCCCTGGAGCGGCTCGGCGGCGACGATCTGCACCGTCGGGTTGGCCTCACGCAAACGCCGGCCGCAGCCCATCAGCGTGCCGCCGGTCCCCAAACCAGCCACGAACGCGTCGACGCGTCCGTCGGGTACCTGATCGAGGATCTCCAGCGCGGTGCCGCAGTAGTGGGCAGCCGGATTGGCCTCATTCGCGTACTGGAACGGCATGTACAGGCTGGGATCGGCCTCGGCCATCTCGCGGGCCTTGGCCACCGCGCCGTTCGATCCGAGATTGCCGGGCGAGAAGATGATGTTGGCCCCGTACATGCGCAGCAGCTCGACCCGCTCGGGGGTTGCCGACTCTGGCATCACGACGCTGACCGGGTAGCCCTTGACCTTGCCGATCATGGCCAGGGCGATGCCGGTGTTACCCGACGTGGGCTCGAGGATCTGCTGGCCCGGCTCGAGCTCGCCCGTCTCCTCGGCCACCTCGATCATCTGCAACGCGACCCGGTCCTTGACCGACCCGGTGGGATTCTGCTCCTCGAGCTTGGCGTAGATCCTGACCCCCTCGTGGGGTGCCATCCGCGGAAGCTCGATCAGCGGCGTGTTGCCGACTGCCGAGAGTGCCGCTCCGCGTTCAACCTTGAGGCAGCTCATCGGTTGGCAGCTCCGCCGGCCATGGCCGGCAGCACGATCACGGTCGAATCGGGCTCCACAGCCGTCTCGAGACCATCGCCAAGCCGAACGTCCTCGTTGTTCACGTACACGTTCACGAACCGGTTGAGATCGCCGCCATCGTCCAGCAGGTGACCCTTGATGGCCGGATACCGGGTGGTGAGGTCGCCCAGCAGCTCTCGCACAGTCGCGCCCGAGGCGTCGACTTCGCGGGCGCCGCCGACCGCCTGGCGCAGAATCGGGGGCATTCGAACCGTACTCAAGCTACCGCCTCCTTCGCGGGATTTGCAGCCCGGGAGGGCAGCGCGCAGAACTGTTCGTAGTCGATGAATTCGATCTCGGACGGATCCTTGCTGCACACCGGGCACTCGGGATCGCGTCGCATCTTGAGCTCGACGAACTCCATCTCGAGCGCGTCGTAGCGAAGCTGCCGGCCGATCAGCGGGGTGCCGATGCCAAGCAGCAGCTTGACTGCCTCGGTGGCCTGCAGCGAGCCGATCACACCGGGCAGGATCCCCAGCACTCCGCCCTCGGCGCACGACGGCGCCAGCTCGGGCGGCGGCGGCTCGGGGTACTGGCAGCGGTAGCACGGGCCCTCGTAGGGCTTGTACACGGTCACCGACCCCTCGAACTGATAGATCGAGCCGTGCACGACCGGGATTCCGGCCACCAGGCTGGCGTCGTTCAGCAGATAGCGCGTTGGGAAGTTGTCGGTGCCGTCCACGATCACGTCATACCCAGTGATCACCGAAAGCACGTTCTCGGACGTCAGCCGCTCGGTGTACTTGACGACGTTGACCTCGGGGTTGATGCCCTTAATCGCGATCTCGGCCGAATCGACCTTGTTCATTCCCACCCGGTCGACGGTGTGCACGATCTGCCGCTGAAGGTTGGAGACGTCGACCACGTCGGCATCGATCACTCCGATGGTGCCGACTCCCGCCGCGGCCAGATACACGGCCGCCGGCGAGCCCAGCCCGCCCGCGCCGATCAGCAGCACCTTGGAGTCGAGCAGCTTCAGCTGCCCCTCCTCACCGACCTCGGGGATCAGCACGTGCCGGCTGTAGCGCTCGTACTGCTCGGGTGTGAGCGCCCGCGGCACCTTCCACTCGTGGCCGTTCTCCTTCCAGCCGGCAAAGCCGCCCTTCATCGAGACCACGTCGGTGTAGCCCAGCTCATTCAGCGTCTTGGTGGCATACACCGAGCGCTCGCCGCTGGCGCAGTAGATCACGATCGGAGTCGACCGTTCGAGCACATTGCGCTCGATCCGGGACTCGAGGAACCCGCGGGGGATGTGAATCGCTCCCGGGATAAATCCCTGCTCGTACTCATGGCGTTCGCGAACGTCGATCAGTGCGGGAGGAGGCGTCTGCTGAAGCCGCTCGGCGGCTTCCTGCACCGTCTCCTCACGGATCTCACCCCGTGCCTTCGCCAGGTAATCGCGTGCTGAGATCACCTGTTTCACCTACCCTTCGGTTCCAACCTGCCCAGACGCCGAGGCGCGGGCCGAAAATGCGTGCTCTTCATGTCAGTATAGCCAGCGAATGGATCCAAAACCCTCCGCCGTCAATGAGTTAAACGGGCCCCCCGGTACCGGTATTCCCGGCCTCTCCAGGCGCCGTCTGCTGGTGCTCGTGGGTGTTGCCGCGGTGGCGGGGCTGGCGGTGGCCGCAGTGGTGTGGATGACCGCGGGCTCGGATACCAAGGCCGCCCCCGTGGCCCATCCGCTGAGCGGGCTGCCCCCGGCCGTGATCAAGCTTCCCGGCGGCAACACCGCCGACCCCCAGGATCCCGCGGCCGTGGCGAAGGCTGCCCGCTCGCTGTTGCCTGCAGGTGATGTGCGCATCCGGGTGGCCGAGCTGATGGCCGCCGACACGATGGCTCGGCGGCAGCAGACGATCGACGCGCTCCAGCGGCTGCCGCAGAGCTCGCTGCCGGTCGGGCTGGCGCTTGGCATCGCCCAGTTCTGGGCGGGGCAGGTGAAGGACTCGGTGGCCACGCTCGAGCGCGTCAAGCACGCGGACATGTACGGCTACTACGGCACCGAAGCCGACAACCTCCTCAATTACAAGGAGTTCCCCGGATATCCCAGCTACACGCTCGCCGGAAACGCGCCCAAGGGCACGCTGGCTCAGCTGCAGGCAGCGGTCAAGAACCACCCTGATGATGCCACCGCCTGGCTCAACCTGGCCTGGAAGCTCCAAGGTATCGATCGCGCCAAGGCGATCGCGGCCGCCCAGCGGGCTCAGAGCCTGGCCCCCGGGGCGATCGCGCCGGTGGTGGCATCAAACGTGCTCGGATTCGACAAGGAGAACACGGCCACCTCGCTCGGCAACCTGATGACCCTGGCGCAGGCCCACCCGCGAAGCTCAGAGATCCGCTTCCATGTGGGGCTGCTGTTCTTCTGGCTGAAGGATCGGCAGGACACGATCGCCCAGATGCGCCAGGTGCTGGCAAACGATCCCAACGGGCCCTACAGCGCCGTCGCCAAGGTGTTCATCGCGTGTCTCGAAAACCCCAGCGGCGCAGCCTGCACCAAGCTGCAATCCGGGTGACTCACCACGGCGGGGCGCCGTGCACCCATCGCCCCGCCAGCATGGTTGCCTCGACCCGGGCCTGGGAGATCCGCTCCGGTTGGGCGATGATGTCGGTGTCCAGCACCACCAGATCAGCCGCGTAGCCGGGCAGCAGCAGACCTCGGCGGCGCTCGTCGCCGACGGCGTAGGCCCCTGCCGCCGTGAATCCGAGCACCGCGTCGGCCACCGGGATGCGTTGCTCGGGATACCACGGGTCGCGCCGGTCGGCGGTGCGATGGACGGCGGCGTGGATTCCGGCCAGCGGGTCGAGCGGCTCCACCGGGGCGTCTGAGCCGAAGGCCACGTGTGCGCCGGAGTCGAGCAGGTCGCGGGTGCGATACGCGCAGGCGGCCCGCTCGCCCCACAGACGATCGGCCACGTCACGGTCCGAGGTGGCGTGGCTGGGCTGCATCGAGGCGATCACGCCGAGATCGGCAAACCGTCCCAGGTCGGCATCGTCGAGACACTGGACGTGCTCGATCCGGGGACGGATCAGTGCCTGCTCCCACCGCTCGCGGGTGGTTTCGAAGGCGTTCAGGGCGGCCCGGTTGGCGCCGTCGCCGATGGCGTGCACGGCCACGTCCAGCCCGCCCGCGGCCGCCTCCCGCACGATCTGCTCGAGTTCCGCCTGCGTGGTCAGCACCTCGCCGGAGCCGTCCAGCATCCAGGCGGTCTGCGAGCCCAGCGTGCCGTCCATGAACACCTTCACCGGCCCGACCTTCAGCAGCTCGCTGCCGAAGCCCGAGCGCAGCTCCAGCGCGCGCGCGGCCCCCAACTGCTCCGCGGCAACCCCCATGTGCACGCGCAGAGTCAGGCGCCGGTCGGCGTCCAGCCGCTGCCACAGATCGCGCCCCCCGGAGGCCTCGAGATCGAGGATCGCCACCACGCCGCGGGCGTTGGCGTCGGCCATGGTCGCCCGCACCGCCCGCGAGACCTCCAGCGGGGACGGCTCCGGCAGCGGGAACGCCCAGGCCTCGCGCTCCTGCAGGATGCCGGTGGGATGCTCGATCCCCGCCGATCGAAGCGCCGCCGAGTTCAGCCAGAGCGTATGCCCGTCATGGGCGGTGAGGGCCGCCGGCCGCTCGCCGGTGACCTCGTCCAGCACCGCCGCCGACGGGGCGCCGTCTGACCACGCCGCCGCCCGCCAGCCGCGGCCCCGGATCCATCCCTCGCCGTCGGCATCGCCGGCGTGGGTGAGCGCCTCCGCCCGCGAGCCGCACGCCGTCAGGTCGAGCTCACTGCGGGCCAGTGCCCATGACCGAAAATGGAGGTGGCTGTCACAGAACCCGGGCAGCACACAGCGGCCGTCCAGGTCGACCCGTTCGTGGCCCACACTGTCGTCATCACCCTCACGCACGTCCACTCCGCCCACCACCAGGGGGCCGGCCAGCGACAGCGCACGCACTCGCGGGAGCCGCGGGTCGAGGGTGTAGATCGACCCGTTTTCGAGGATCACGACCAGCCGTCGGCGGCGTACACGACGTCGCCTTCGGAGAACGTCATCAGCGTGTGGGCGTCGGCGATCCCGTCGCTTCCGGCGGCAAACAGGTCGCGGTCGAGCAGCACCAGGTCGGCCAGCTTGCCAGGCTCGATGCTGCCCGTCAGTTGGTCGATGCAGCCGACGTAGGCAGCGTTGATGGTCTGTGCGGCGATCGCCGTCTCCAGGTCGAGCGCCTCCTCGATGAACAGCGGCTCGCCGGTGCCCCGGTGGGGATCGCGGCGATTCACGGCGGTGGACAGCTGCTCCAGCGGAGCCGGGGTGGACACCGACCAGTCACTGCCGAACGCGAGCTTCCCGCCGGTGGCGTGGATGCTGGCAAACGGATACATCGTGCGTGCCACCTGGTCGGTCACAAACGGCAGGGTCAGCAGCTCGACGCTCTCCTCCCGGCGTGCCCACAGCGGGGTGACGTTGGCGGTCACGTTCAGCTGTCGCAGCCTCGGAATGTCCGTTGGGTCCACGAACTGGAGGTGGGCCAGGTGGTGGCGGGAGTCGCGGCGGCCGTTGTGGCTTTGGACATGCTCGAACACGTCCAGGCACTCGCGCACCGCGCGGTTGCCGAGCGCGTGGATGTGGACCTGGAACCCAGCCGCGTCGCAGGCGGTGACGTATCGGGTGAGGTCGTCCAGGTCGTACATGTCCAACCCGCGACTCTGGCCGGGGACGCCGGAGGAGTCGAGATACGGATCCAGCATCGCCGCGGTGAAGTTCTCGAAGACTCCGTCGTGGAAGAATTTGACCTCGTCACACACCAGCCGCCCGACGCTGCCCGCGGCCCGGCGCTCGATCAGCTCTTCCAGCTGGTCGATGTCCTCGCCCGGTTCCCAGCCGAGCATCGCCCGCACTCGCACGGTGAGTTCGCCGGACTCCGCCAGCGCGGTGTAGGCAGCCTGGATGTCGGGGCCGACCAGCGCGTCCGCCCAGGCGGTGATGCCGAGGCTGAAGTAGTACTCCTGGGCGAGCTTGATGCCGTGCGCGTAGTCGTCCACCGTCACCGTCGGGAACACGGCCATGGCGAGGTGCTGGGCCAGCTCCTGCAACACCCCGGTCGCGCGCCCCGAGGCGTCGCGCTCGATTCGACCGCCCTCGGGGTCGGGGGTGGAATCGGTGACCCCGATCAACTCCAGCGCGCGGCTGTTGACCCACATGCCGTGGTAGTCGCGGTTGATCAGGGCGGCCGGGCGGTCGGGCACGAGCTCATCCAGCTGCTCACGCGTGGGCAGGCCTCCGGGGAAGTCGCCCATCGACCAGCCGCTGCCGAGAATCCATTCCTTGTCGGGATGTGCGCGCGCGTAGGCGCCGATCGTGAGGCAGGTCTGCTCGCGCCCCTCGATCCCCTGCAGTGCGCATTGGGTCATGCCGTGACCTGACTGGGCCGGATGGGCGTGGGCGTCCTGAAAGCCGGGCAGGAGCATTCCGCCCTGCATGTCGATCGCGCGCGTGTTCGGCCCGCGCTGCTCGGCGATCGCCTGCGAGTCGCCCACGGACACGATGCGGCCGTCGCTGACCGCCACGCAGGAGGCGACTCGGCGAGTCGCGTCGACGGTGTGGACGACCCCGTTCTCCAGGATCAGGTCAGCGGTCATGGCCGGTATCGTAACCCCATGATCTCGGCGGAGCGGATCGAACAGCGGCTGGTTTCCCTGCGCGCAGAACTGGCTGCGGGCGGGCTGGACGGCGCCGTGATCGTGCAGAACACCGATCTGGCCTACTTCACCGGAAGCAACCAGCAGGCCCACCTGATCGTGCCTGCCTCAGGCGAGCCGCGCCTGCTCGTGCGGCGCACCTTGGAGCGGGCGCGGGAGGAGTCGCCGCTGGCTCGGATCGACTCGCTGCGGTCGCTGTCGGGGCTGGCGCCGGCATTGGCCGAAGCCGGGCTGGAGGCGGGTGCACGGATCGGGTTCGAGTTGGACGTGCTGCGGGCGTCCACCTACCTCGGGTACGTCCGCCGGCTGGATGGATATCGCATCGAGGACGCGTCGTCGGCGGTCGCGGCGGTGCGCGCGCGCAAAAGCCCGCAGGACATCGCCGACATGCGGGTGGCCGCCGCCCAGGTGGATCGGGCGACCCGCGCGGTGCCGGAGCTGCTGCGGCCGGGGCTGACAGAAACTCAGGTTCAAGTAGAGGTTGAGAGTTTGCTGCGAAAGGCGGGCCACCAGGGCCTGATGCGCTACCGCGGGTTCAACCAGGAGCTGCACTACGGCCAGGTGCTCAGCGGCGCCGGTGGGGCGGTGCCGGGATACTCAGACTCCCCGCTGTGCGGGTCGGGTCCCAACCCGGTGATCGGCAAGGGCGCGGGCAGCCGGCCATTGGCTGTCGGCGACCCGGTGATCGTGGATGTGGTGGGAGCCTGGAACGGCTGGCTGGCCGATCAGACCCGCACCTTCGCAATTGGACCCGTCACGCCCGAGGTCCGGGCCGCCTACGACGTCTCGGTGGCGATCCTGCGAGCCGTCGAGGCCGAGCTGCGTCCCGGGGCGGTGCCGGCAGAGCTGTTCGGCCTGGCCGAGCGGATGGCCGCCGACGCCGGGCTGGAGGAACACTTCATGGGCGCGGGAGCCTCCCGTGTTCGCTTCCTCGGCCACGGGATCGGCATGGAGGTGGACGAGACGCCGGTGCTCGCGCCGGGGTTCAATCAACCGCTGGTGGAGGGAAACGTGGTGGCGATCGAGCCAAAGTTCGTGTTCACTGATCGGGGGGCGGTGGGGATCGAGAACACCTACGCCGTCACCGCCGCCGGCTACGACACGCTCACCACTGCGCCCGAGGAGCTGATCGAGGTTTGAACGCCGAGCACGAGCTCCTGATCGAGGCGGTGCGCGAGCTGGCGCGGGAGCGGGTTGCACCGCGGGCGGCCGAGGTCGATCACACCGCGGAGTTCCCCTGGGATGCGGTCGAGCTGATGCGTGACGCCGATGTCTTCGCACTGGCGTTTCCGGCCGAGTACGGCGGCACCGGGACCGGCGCCCTGGTGCACCTGCGCGCGGTGGAGGAGCTGTCGTGGGCGGACGCCTCCGTGGGCCTGATCCTGGCGGTGCAGGGGCTGGGCGGACTGCCGGTGCTGCTCTCGGGCAGCGCTCAGCAGCGGGCCGAGTACCTGCCGCGGTTTGCCAGCGGCGAGTGGCTGGCGGCGTACGCGCTGACCGAGCCGGGAGCCGGCTCCGATGCCCAGGCGATCGCCACCGCCGCCCGCCGCGACGGCGACCACTGGGTGATCGACGGTACCAAGCGGTTCATCACCAACGCCGGGGTCGCCACCGTGTACACCGTGTTTGCCCAGACCGGCGACGGCATCTCGGCGTTTCTCGTCCACGCTGACGATCCCGGCTTCGCAGTCGGGCGGATCGAGCCCAAGATGGGAATCAAAGGGTCGACCACCGGCGAGCTCCACCTCGATTCCTGCCGGGTCCCCGGCGATCGCCTGGTGGGCGAGCCTGGGTCGGGATTTCGGCTGGCGATGCGGGTGCTGGATCGATCGCGGCCCGGGATCGCCGCCCAGGCGCTGGGGATCGCCCAGGCGGCACTCGACCACGCCGGCCGGTATGCCACCGAGCGGCTGGCGTTCGGCAAGCCGATCGCCGAGCAGCAGGGCATCCAGTTCATGCTGGCCGATATGGCCACCGCGGTCGAGGCCGGCCGCGGCCTGCTCTACCGGGTCGGGGAGATGCTCGACCGGGGTGAGGACGGACCCCAGCTGACCAAGCTCTCGGCCATGTGCAAGCTGGCCTGCTCGGACGCCGCCATGGCGGTCACCACCGACGCCGTCCAGATCCTCGGCGGATACGGGTACATGCAGGACTTTCCAGTGGAGCGGCTGATGCGCGACGCCAAGATCACGCAGATCTACGAGGGTACGAACCAGATCCAGCGAATTGTAATTGCGCGCGAGTTGCTGCGGGATCTCATGTGACGATCCGCGTATGCTCGGGAACGCCCCTGTCCCGCCCCGTCGATCGAGCCTCACTCATCGCAATCACATACTCGATCCGTAGCGTTCACTGAGCATGGTCACCGCCGATCGACCGCCAATGCTCACCCGGCAGGCTGCGATTTGGGCCGCGGTACGCGGGGACCTCGCCGCGATCGGCCTGATCACCGCCGCCGTGCTCGCATCGATGCGCGACACGGTCATCTTCGGAAAGGTGGCAAACGCCGATGCCCTGGCGCTGTGGCTGCCCGTGTGGACATACCTGGGTCGGGCATTGCGGGCCGGTCACATCCCCCTGTGGCAGTCGAATCTCATGGGCGGTGCGCCGTTTGCGTCCGACGCCCAGTCGGGGTGGGGATACATCGAGCCGTCGGTGCTGTTCGTGCTGCTGTCCCCGGGCCACGCGATCCGCGCCATGCTGGTGCTGCAGCCGCTGACCGCCGGCATCGGCCTGTACTTCCTCCTGCGGGTGGAGCGCCTGCCTCGCTGGGCGGCCTGCTGCGGCGGGCTGGCGCTGTCGATGACGATGACCGGCTCGACGCTGGTGGATGCGCTGCCGTTCTCGGCATCTCTGGCCTGGACGGTGCTGACGCTGCTGGCGTGCTCCCGGCTGCTGGTCGCCCGCACCTGGGCGCGCCGGCTGGTGTGGATGGTGCCGACCGCCCTCGCGTGGGGTCAGATCGCAGCCGCGCACGCCGGATTGGGTCTGTTGATGGGAAGCGTCAGCATCATCGCCTACGTGGCCACCAAGCTGATCATCGATGTGCGCAAGGGGCGGTTCGCACCAGGCCCGGCGACGGCGATCGCCGCCACGCTGGCGGTGTCGGCGGCGGCGGTCAATCTCGCGTACTTCGCACCCCGGCTGGCGTACGTGGACGAGACCAGCCTGGGGATGGGCTACGGACCCCTGAGAGCGCTCGGCCGGATGCTCGCCGGGTTCGACCCCCTGCCGTACCAGCCGGGTTTCGGAGCCGGCTGGGGCTGGCCGCTGAAGCTCTCGGCTCCGCCCGGCGCGTACCTCGGCGGAGCCATGCTGATCGCGGTGTTCCTGGCGTTCAGCAGCCGCTACCGCCGCCTGGCCTGGACGTTTGCGGCCGTCACCGGGTTCGTGTACGTGACCTCGCTGACGGCCTTCATCAGCGTGCTGCCGCACTTCGTCGACGATCTGCTGCCGGTGGATCTCTACCTGCACGCGCCCTGGTGGCTGGGATACGAGATCGTGCTCTCGCTGTCGGTGCTGGGAGCGCTCGGGCTGACCGCCTGGGCACGTGTCGACCTGCCCACCCGCCGGACCGCGTCGGTGGCCGCGGTCGGGGTGTGGATCGTCCTGCCGGTGGTGATGGGGGTCAGTTGGCCGGCGCTGGGAGTGGCGACGGTGGGCATCGCCATCGGGCTCGCGGTTCTGGAGCTCTCCCGCCGGCGGCCCGAGCTGACCTGGGTGGTGCCGTGTGTCTTGGCGGTCGAGCTGGTGCTCGCCGGCACCTCGCTTGCGCCCGCCTACCAGCGGCCGATCGCGGTCGGCCCCGTGCCGCCGCGCCTGACGCCCCCTGCGCGGGGCACCACTGACGTCGACCCGGTGATCCTGAATCGTTCGATCTTCCAGTCGTATCTGGCCAAGCCCGGCACCGGCCGGGTGGTGGTGATCTCGAACAACGGGTCGGCCCGGGCGGGCAAGCCGTACGGGCTGATCGGCCCCGGCACCGAGCCGGCGTGGCTGCTCGACTGGCCGCTGCTCTCGGGGGCGCAGAGTGCCGGGGGATACGAGGCGGTGGAGCTGCGCCGCTACTGGGTGATCCTGCGGGCGCTGGGAGGCGCGCCGGCCAACTACGAACACGCGACCTTCACTCGCGTTCCGCACACCCTCGCGAATCTGTTACGGGTGCAGTGGGTGCTGCGGCCCTCTCGCGGGCAGCCGCAGACCCGCGAACACGTCGTGCGCTTTGGTCCCACATTCTCGCTCTTCCGGCGTCCGGTGCCCGAGGCGGCGTCGCTGTTCGGCTCGTGGAAGTCGGTGAGGAAACCCAATGCGGCCCTGGCCTACGTATGGCGCACGGGCTTCAAACCCAATAAGCAGGTGGTGATCGAGGGGCCCTCGGGTTCCGGAAACCCCGGCAAGCGCCGCGGCGTGGGCACGGCCGTGTACGAGTCAACCAGCCCCGAGACGGCAACCGTGGCGGTCCGTTCTCCCCGTCGGCAGCTGCTCTTGATTCGCACGCCCTACGCCTCCGGGTGGCACGCAACCATCGATGGTCGGCCCGCCGATGTCATGCCGGCCGACTACATCGACCAGGGAGTGATCGTCCCCGCCGGGCGCCACGTGGTCAAGCTGGAGTACACCGATCCATGGATCGTGCGCGGGCTGGTCGGCTCGGCGCTTGCGATCGCGGTGCTGCTGGGAGCCGCGGCCGTGGCCCACCGGTCACGCCGCAAGCCCGACCCCGAGCAGCCCGTGTGGCTGACAGAGGCGGTGGGCGAACCGGACCCGGTGTGATGACCGCCACACCCCGGCATCCGATTTGGCCCAGCCCCCGTACAGCGGGGTATGAAAACGCGATGGATGCTCACAGCAGCGGTGGTCGGGACGATGGGGGTGCTGGCGCTCACGAGCACCGGCGCCGGGGCGGCGGCTTCCGTCAACATCGGGCTCAAGAGCTTTTCGATCACGCGCAGCACCTCGACGGTGAAGCACGGGGCGGTCACATTCCACGTGGTCAACCACGCCAAGATCGCGCACAACATGCACATCCGCAGGGGGACGAGTGGGGCGGTGCTCGCAGCACACACCAAGAACCTGGCCGGAGGCAAGTCGGCGAACCTCACGGTGACGTTGGCGAAGGGCACCTACACGGTGTTCTGCTCGATCCACCCGACCACCATGCACTTCCTGCTCAAGGTCACGTAACCACAGTCGGGTCGTGAGCGAGCCGGCTCACGACCCGATGCGGCAAGCGACTGCGCGGGAGTACAACCGCCGCCGCCGGAGACTCGGCACGGTCTCGAGCATCGTGTCGCTGCTGACGCTGATTGCGATCACACTCGCTGCCGGAACCCTCGGCGGGTGGGGATGTCTGGTCGCGTTGGGTCTGCTGCTGCCGTTGGTGTCGCTGCCGTTCGGATTGCTCGGCCAGCGGCTGTCCCGCGGCTACGGACTGTCCCGGCAGACGACCGGCGGGTGGATCACCGACTGGCTCAAGGGCGTCGTGCTGTCCGATCTGCTGGGAGGGCTGGCGGCGCTCGGCCTGCTCGCCTGCCAGCGCCAGTGGCCGCACGGGTGGCCGCTGCCCGCGTGGCTCCTGGCCGTCGGGTTGGGGCTGATCCTGGCTGCCGCCTGGCCGGTCGTGCTGCTGCCGATCTTCCTGCGCAGCCGTCCGCTCGACCCCGGTCCGCTGGCCGATGCGCTCACCCAGACGGCCGCCCAGGCTGGGGTTGCCGTTCGGGAGCTGCGACTGCTGTTGATGGGCGAGAAGACCTCGGCGGCGAATGCGATGGTCGCCGGGCTGGGGCCGACGGTGCGCATCTACGTCGGCGATACGCTCGCCGCCGACAGCGGGTACGCGACCGATTCTGAGGCGCTCGGCCACACCCGGGTGGTGCTCGCCCACGAGCTCGGCCACCGGGTTCACCACGACGTCTGGAGGCTGACGCTGGCCCAGGCGGCGGGCACTGCGGTGGGCATGCTGGGAGCATGGGTGGGAGTGGTGTGGCTCGCTCCCGACGGCGTCGGCCATCTGACCACCCTGCCGTCGGTGGTGCTCGGGTTCTCGGCGGCAGCGGCGCTGATCGCGCCGGTGGGCGCCTGGTACTCGCGGAGGCGCGAGTGGGACGCCGACCGCTACGCGATCGAGCTCACCGGCGAGGGAGAGACCTACGCCCGTGCGTTCGAGCGGCTGGTGGCGCAGAACCTGATGGAACTCGACCCTCCCCGTCTGCGGCACCTGCTGACGGCCTCGCACCCGACTCCGCGGGAGCGGATCGAGGCTGCCCGCAGATGGCAGGAATAGACTGTTTATGAGCGAAGAACCACGCGATGCATACCGCTTGGCGTGATACTGCGGAGACACGGCCTGTCTCCGAGGCAGAGTCAACGACTGTAGAAGGAGCTGTTTTGGGGCAGGTTATCGCCTTCGCAAACCAGAAGGGCGGCGTTGCCAAGACGACAACGACGCTCAATCTGGGTGTGGCGCTGGCAGAACGTGGCCAGCGGGTTTTGGCGATCGATCTCGACCCCCAGGGCAACCTGACCATGAGTCAGGGGCTCGACCCCGACGACCTCGACCGTTCCATGTTTGACGTGTTGGTGCACAAGACGCCGATCATCGAGGTGATTCATCACCAGGAGATCGACCTGGCGGTGTCGTCGATCGATCTGGCCGGAGCCGAACTGGCGCTGTCATCGATGATCGGCCGTGAACGCGCTCTGCAAAAGGCGCTGCTGCCGGTGCGCTCGGACTACGACTTCATCCTGATCGACACCCCGCCGTCGCTCGGACTGCTCACGATCAACGCGCTCACGGCCGCAGACGGGGTGATCGTCCCCGTCCAGTGCGAGTATTTGTCATTGCGCGGGCTGATCCAGCTCGAGAACACCCTCACCATGATTCGCGACAACCTCAATCCCGACGTCCGCATCCGCGGAATCCTGCCGACCATGTTCGACGGTCGCACGCTGCACGCCAAGGAGGCCGTCGAGATCCTCGAGGAGAACTTTGGCGACCTGGTGTTCCAGACCAAGATTCGCAAGACTGTGCGGTATGCCGAGGCGCCTGTGAAAGGCACGTCGGTACTGAAGTACGATTCCAAGGGCAACGCCGCCAAGGCGTACCGTGACCTGGCTGGGGAGGTGCTGCGCGATGGCAAAGCGGCATAGCATGCGAGACGGCCCATTGGCCCAGCTGTTCAAGCAGACCGAGACCGTGTCCGAGATCGCCGCCAAGGCCGATGCGGCCGCCGAGACGGGTACCCGCCCGCAGATGGTGGAGCCGTCCGGCGATCGTCTCGACCAGGCTCCGCGTGCCGCCGAGTCGCCGTACCTCGCGGTGATCCGAGTGGTGGGCGTGGGCGGCGGCGGCTGCAATGCCATCAACCGGATGATCGAGGCGGGTGTCGGCGGTGTGGAGTTCATCGCACTCAACACCGACATCCAGCAGCTGCAGATGTGCGAGGCCCCGACCAAGATCCAGATCGGCCGGGAAGACACAAAGGGGCTCGGGTCGGGCGCTGATCCCGACGTGGGCCGGGAGGCCGCCGAGGACGCCCACGACCGGCTGAAAACCGTCTTGCGCGGCTCCGACATGGTGTTCGTTACCGCCGGCGAGGGTGGCGGCACGGGTTCCGGTGCCGCCCCCGTGGTGGCCCGTGTGGCCCGCGAGGTGGGGGCGCTGACGGTTGCGATTGTGACCTCGCCGTTCACCTTCGAGGGAACCCGCCGTGCCGCCCAGGCCGGCTCCGGAGTGCAGGCCCTGCGCGAGGCTTCGGACACGGTCATCGTGATTCCCAACGACCGGTTGCTGGAGGTGCTCGAGAAGGGCACGCCGCTGGTCGAGGCGTTCCAGGTCGCAGACGACGTGCTGCGTCAGGGCGTGCAGGGGATCTGCGACCTGATCACGCTGCCCGGGCTGATCAACCTCGACTTCGCCGACGTTCGCACGATCATGGGCGATGCCGGCAACGCGATGATGGGAATCGGCATGGCCACCGGCTCGACCCGCGCGTCAGAGGCCGCCACTCGCGCCATCTCGTCGCCGCTGATCGATCACGAGGTGCACGCCGCCAAGGGCATCCTGCTGGCCATCAGCGGCGGGTCAGACCTGTCGCTGCACGAGGTCAACGAGGCGGCCGAGATCGTCCGCGCGGCGGCCGACGACAACACCAACATCATTTTCGGGGCAACCGTGGACGAGCGTCTGGCGGGCCAGCTGTGGGTGACCGTGGTCGCCACCGGGTTCCCGCTGCCGGGTGAACGCAGCGCTCCCCAGCGAGTCACGTCGTTTGCCCCCGTGCCGGAGCCTGAGCCCGTCGATCTCGACCCGCCCGACTTCCTGGTCTCGTAGGGGCCTCGCTGGATGCGAGGCGCGATTGCTGCAGGGCACGAACTGACCGCGCGCGCGGGCGCCGAGGCGCTCGCGCAGGGTGGTCATGCGGTGGACGCGCTGGTCGCCGCTGCGGCGATGTCGTGGGCAGCCGAACCGGCGCTGACGGGCCCGTGCGGCGGCGGCTTTGCCCTGGTGCGCCCCGTTCGCGGCCGTCCCGCGCTGCTCGACGCCTTCACCTCGATCCCGGGCATCAATCTGCCCGATGACCGGCGACTGGGTCAGGTCGAGTCGGTCGAGGTGCCGTTCGACGCGCGCACCACACAGGTGTTCCACATCGGGCCGGCGACATGCGCTGTGCCCGGAGTGGTGCCCGGCCTGCACGCGCTGCACCGGCGATATGGACGGCTGCCCTGGCGCGACCTGCTGCTGCCGGCGGCGCAGACGGCGGATCGGGGAGTGGCGCTCAACCAGGGCCAGCACGCCGTGTTCAAGGCGATCGAGGTGATCGTCACCTCGACACCCGAGGGCCGGGCGGTGTTCCAGCGTGACGGGCGCCTGGTGAGTCAGGGGGACGTCGTGCGTCAACGCGATCTGGCCGGCTCGATCGAGCTGCTGGCCGAGTCGGGCCCGTCGGAGTTTGCAACCGGGAGTCTGGCGCGGGCGATGGTCGACCACCAGCATGCCACCGGCGGCAGCCTGACGATGGACGATCTGGCCGCCCAACGGCCGGTGTGGCGACGGCCGCTGACCGGCAGCTTCCGCGGTCATGACCTGCTCACCAATGCCCCGCCGTCATCGGGCGGCGCCCTGATCGTCTACGTGCTGGCGGTGCTTGACGGGTTTGCGAATGACCGCGACGGGGAGCCTCGGCTGACGCTGATGGTGGAGTCGATGCGCGCTGCCGCGCGGGTGCGTGACCGGCGGTTCGAGCATCTGCTGCACACCGGCGGGCTGCGCGGGTACGTGTTCGCCCCGGAAACCGTGCAGCGCGGCCGCGACCAGGTCGCGGCGGCTCTGGCGGGCATCTCGCAGTCGGTTCCGGCGCTGCGATCAGACCGCGGCACCACCCACATCTCGGTGGTGGACGGAGACGGAAACGCGGCCGCGTTCACCGCATCCAACGGGTCGCACTCGGGTGTGATCGTGCCCGGCACCGGGCTGCATCTGAACAACATGATCGGCGAGGAGGATCTCGCTCCGGGACGGCATCTGCACCCCGGCACGCGGCTCACCAGCATGCAGGCACCGACGATCGTGACCGCAGGCGGTGAGCTGCGGCTGGTGGTGGGCTCGTCCGGCTCCAACCGGTTGCGGTCGGCGATCACCCAGGTGATAGTGAACTCCATCGACCGGGGCATGCCGGTGGCCGAAGCGGTGGCCGCTCCCCGGGTGCACGTGGAGGGCGACCGTATCGACTGCGAGGGTGGGCTCGATCCGGAGGCGGTCTCGGC
Source organism: uncultured Actinomycetes bacterium (assembly GCA_963727235.1). Classification (GTDB taxonomy): domain Bacteria; phylum Actinomycetota; class Thermoleophilia; order Gaiellales; family JAICJC01; genus CAVPTL01. The sequence goes on along the minus strand of CAVSFZ010000013.1, from coordinate 1,322 downwards.
GCTGGAGCAGCGAGGCGAGCACGTCAACCGGTTCGAGGGGCTGAACCTCTACTTCGGCGGCGCCAACGCGGTCACGCGGTCACACGATGGGAGGCTGCTCGCCGCCGGCGATCCCCGCAGGGACTGCTTCGGGCTGGTGCTCTAACTGCCGTTCCGCAGGTTCGCCCGCCGGCCGTCCTGCAATCCAGACGGCGGTCATCACCAGCGCCCCGCCGGGGATGAAGGTGGCGGGCAGTCGCTCCGACAGAAACAGCCAGGACAGCGTCGCTCCCAGGATCGGCTGGATGTACAGGCTGGTTCCCACCATCGCCGCCGGCAGCCGCACCAGCGCGAAGTTCCACAGCAGGTAGGCGAGCATGCTGTTGACCACGCTCAGGTACAGCAGTGCAATCCACTGCTCGCCGCCGGGTGATGTCCAGCCGTTCAGCCACACCGCCGAGATCACTCCCGGAGTGACCGCCCACAGCGCGCCCATGATGCTGACCGCCGCGATCAGTTCGACCGGCGAGAACTCAACCATCAGCGCCTTCCCCGCCACCGTGTACCAGCCCCAGCAGAGACCCATGCCGAGCAGGAACACCAATCCCAGAATGTGCGGTGAGTCGGTACCGACCCCGGCGACCAGCAGCGCCCCCACCAGTCCGATGCTGAGTCCCGCCGCTCGTTTGCCGGTGAGCCGTTCGCCCAGGAGCAGCGCCGCCCACACGGCGATCAGCACCGGTTCGAGGCCGACGATCACGGCGGCGATCGCAGCCTGCGAGGCTTGGATGCCCTCGTACACGAACACCATCTGCGTCCACAGCCCGATCGAGGCCAGAGCCGCCATCCGCCGCCGCTGCGACCAGCTCGCGCGGCGAAGCACCGGTACGCCCACCCACGAGAGCAGCGCGGCGGCGATCGCAAACCGGATGGCGACGATCGTCACCGGGCTCCAGCCCCGCAGTGCGACCACGGAGAACGGGAACGAGCCGGCGAAGAGGATATTGGCGGCGATCAGCGCAAGCACCGCCTGACGGCGGGCGCTCACCGATGCAACGACGACTTCCCGTTGGTTTGCGCCAACCGCTGAACGGCGGCGGCCGAGGCGATCCGGTCGAGTCCTCGCTGCAACAGTTCGGTGACAACTTCGAGCCGCGCGTTCTCGCTGCGCAGCTCGAGCATGCGCTGCTTGTCTTCGGCCGGCAGCTCGACCCTGGCTGCGATTGCGTATGAGATCGGGTGGGTCCCCGCGGCGATCTCGGTGTCGGGCTCGACGCCGGTCAGCCCGGCGATCTGGTTGTACAGCTCCACGGCTGCCGCCGCGGCCTCCTCGGCGCCGTCCC
>CAVSFZ010000012.1:0-166860 GCA_963727235.1 uncultured Actinomycetes bacterium | reverse complement strand
ACGCCCGCGCAGTTCAACGCTGTTGCACATAACAGGCTGCTTCAGAACAAGGTAGTGACATCGGTCAGGAATGGCCTACACTTACACCCGCCCAGCTGAAAGCAAAGTACGACAAGAACCCGCAGACGTTTGGTGACGCCGCGTGATGTGATTACATGCTGTGGGCTTCCAAGGCCAAGGCAGACGCTGCCCTCGCGAAGCTACGGGCGCGTCGAGACCAAGGCGGCGACCGGTTGATGATGCCGACACCACCCTGGCAACGCCGGCTTCACCGCCGCCGTCGGCGCGGACTGATGGACGCAACTTTTCAGAAGGCGGCATTCCAGCTGCCGATGGTGCCTGGGACAGCCCGCTGCTCGAGGCCAACCCTGACTATGCCGAAGACCAACTTGGCCGGTCAGTGCAAGCCCAAGTGCTACTTCCTGATCAACCCCATCAGTGACGCGCTGAAGGCGGGTACTGACGCGACCTACGCCAAGCTCAAGGCCATGGTGGCCGGCAAGTACAACCCAGCGTCCCAGACGGTCGACACCGAGGTCAACTCCAAGATTGTGGCGCTGCTGGATCCGTTCAAGAAGAAGACCGAGTACGCCACCGGGTACGCACCTCCGGCTGCGCTCACCAGCCCGACGACGACGTCGTCCACCGGCGCAACCACGTAACATCGGCTGATGGCCACGCTGGTTGCTCTGGGGCCCGGCCATCCTGATCTGATCCCGCGGCTTCCTGGCGCGTGATCGAGGCTGCCGGGCCGATCGCCACCCCCGCCGACGAGCCCCTGCGCGACTGGCTGGGCAGCAAGGGGATGCCCTGGCGGATGAGTCTCCGGTGGTTGCGGCGTCGGGCCGGCGGCTGCGGCAGTTGTGGGCCGATCACTCGTGGGACGAGACCGTCCCGCGGGCGATTCCTTCGCAACGGTGCTTTTGTGCGACGCGCTGGTGGGGTTGCAGCAGTTGACGACACGCCTGCGCACGGACTGCCCGTGGGACCGCGAGCAGACGGTGGCGACGATCGTGCCCCACACGCCATCGAGGAGGCCTACGAGACGGCCGAGGCGGCCGCCGACGGCCCGGCGAAGCTGATCGACGAGCTGGGCGATCTGCTGTTTCAGAGCTTCTTCCTGGCGCTCCGTGCGCCAGGCCGGCGCCGGCGACCTGGCAGACGTGGCCGACGGGATCACCCTCAAGCTGATTCGCCGGCACCCGCACGTGTTCGGCGAGCGAGAGGCTGCCACGGCCGGTGAGGTGCGCCGCAACTGGGAGCAGATCAAGCGCGACGACGAGGGTCGCGACGGCATTTTCCACGACGTCCCGGGGGTGCTGCCGGGACTGCTCTTTGCCCGCAAGCTGCAGCGGCGGGCGTCGGCGGTGGGCTTCGACTGGGACGCTTGGGACGGCGCCTGGGGGGATCTGGCCGACGAGCTGCGGGAGCTGCGAGAGGCGCTCGATGCCGCCCCTGCGCCGCGGGCAGAGCACGAGCCCGACGGCAACGTGGTGCATGAGCTGGGCGACCTCCTGTTTGCGGCCGTGAACGTCGCCCGCCACGCCAACGTCGACCCCGAGCTGGCGCTGCGGGCGGCCGCCGGTCGCTTCCGCACCCGGGTCGAGCTGGCCGCGGACCTCGCCGAAAACGCCGGCGACGTCTGGGCCGACCTGGATCTCGAGGCCCAGGACGCCTGGTACCGCCAAGCCAAAGCCCATGAATAATGGTGCCAGGCGCGATCCTTCACCCCAGAGCGTTGGTGGTGAATAACGGTGCCAGGCACCGTTATTCACCACCCGCTCTGGCGGTTAGTATCCGGCCCCGATGAGCTCGATCACCTCAGTCAGCGGCCGTGAGATCCTGGATTCGCGGGGAAATCCGACGGTCGAGGTCGAGGTCGTACTCGAGTCGGGCGCCCACGCTCGAGCCGCCGTTCCCAGCGGGGCCTCCACCGGAGCCTTCGAAGCGGTCGAGCTGCGCGACGGCGACCCCAACCGTTACGGCGGCAAGGGCGTGCTACAGGCTGTCTCGCATGTGAACTCGTCGATCGCCACGGTGGTCACCGGCATGGACGCCTCTGACCAGCGCGGGATCGACTCGGCCATGATCGACCTGGACGGCACCGCCAATAAGGCCCACCTCGGCGCTAACGCTGTCCTTGGCACCTCGCTGGCGGTGGCCAAGGCGGCCGCAGCGGAGTCAGGCCTGTCGCTGTTTCGCTCCCTCGGCGGCCCCACCGCAACCACCCTGCCGGTGCCGATGATGAACGTCATCAACGGCGGCGCCCACGCCGACAACACCATCGACCTGCAGGAGTTCATGGTCGTGCCTGTGGGCGCCGACAGCTTCTCGGAAGCGCTGCGGATCGGTGCTGAAACATTCCACGCGCTGAAGGCGCTGCTGCACCGCCGGGGTCTCTCCACCGCGGTTGGCGACGAAGGTGGATTTGCGCCCGACCTGGCCTCCTCGGAGGAGGCCATCGAGGCCATCCTGGAGGCGGCGGAGGCCGCCGGGCATCGCGACCAGATTGCGATCGCGCTGGATCCGGCGTCGACCGAGCTCTTCCGCGACGGCAGCTATACCTTCGAGGGCCGCACCGTCACCAGTCAGGGGATGGTGGAGTTCTACGCTGAGCTGGTGCAGCGGTTCCCGATCGTGTCGATCGAAGACGGCCTGGCCGAGGACGACTGGGATGGCTGGCGGTTGCTGACAGAGCGGCTTGGCGACGACGTCCAGCTGGTCGGCGATGATCTGTTTGTGACCAACGTCGAGCGGCTGCAGCGCGGGATCGATGAGGGATGCGCCAACTCCATCCTGGTCAAGGTCAACCAGATCGGATCGCTTTCCGAGACGCTGGATGCGATCCTGCTGGCCCACGGCGCCGGCTACAGCGCGGTGATGTCGCACCGTTCCGGCGAGACCGAGGATGTGACCATCGCCGATCTCGCGGTTGCGACCGGCTGTGGCCAGATCAAGACCGGGGCCCCGTCACGGACCGATCGGGTGGCCAAGTACAACCAGCTTTTGCGGATCGAAGCAGAGCTGGGCGAGGCTGCGCACTACCCCGGCCGGGAGGCGTTCGTCGCGGCCGTGGGGCGGTGAATAGGCCCACCGCCAGGCACACCAAGATCGTCTGCACGATCGGCCCGGCATCTGATTCCCCGGAGATGATCGAGCAGCTGGCGTGGACCGGCATGGATGCCGCTCGGCTGAACTTCTCGCACGGCGACCACGACGCTCACCGTCGGGTGATTCAGTGTGTCCGTCGCACCCAGGACCTGATCGGCCGGCCGCTGGCGGTGATCGCCGACCTGCAGGGCCCCAAGATCAGAATCGGCACGCTGGAGGCGCCGATCACGGTGCAGCCGGGCGAAACGATGATGTTGGCACCTGCCGGTGAGGGCCATCCCGGAGACTTCGAGATCACCTTCCCCCAGCTGCCGGAGGTCGTGTCTCCAGGCTCGGAGATCCTCATCAACGATGGCTTGGTGCGACTGCGGGTGGTGGACACCGCCGGCCCGCGGGTGGAAACCAGAGTCGAGGTGGGCGGTCTGATCTCGAGCGGCAAGGGGGTCAATCTGCCGGGTACCCACCTGCCGATTCCGTCGCTCACACCCAAGGATCTCGACGACCTCGCATTCGCGTTGGAGAATGGCGTCGACTACGTCGCGCTGTCGTTTGTGCGCCGCGCCGACGATGTCGCTGACCTGTGTGAGCGGGTCGCGGCGGCGGGTTCTCCCGCCCGCGTGATCGCCAAGATCGAGAAGGCGGAGGCGATCGACGACCTGGAGGCGATCGTGCAGGTCTCCGACGCGGTGATGGTGGCACGCGGCGATCTGGGCGTCGAGATCGGCGCACCGGACGTGCCGCTGCTACAGAAGTTGATCATCCGATCGGCCCGAGACAGCGGGTGTACGGTGATCACCGCCACCCAGATGCTGGAGACGATGGTGCACCAGCCCGAGCCCACCCGCGCGGAAGCGTCTGACGTGGCCAATGCTGTGCTGGACGGGACGTCTGCGGTGATGCTCTCGGGCGAGACCGCCGCCGGTCGCTACCCGCTGGAGGCGGTGGCGATGATGAACCGGATCGTGCGGGCGGTCGAGCCTTCGCTGTCGTATCACCAGGTCGGCCGCGAAGCCTCGGGCTCGATGGGATCGATCCTGTCACACGCGGCCTGTGACATCGCCGAGGATCTCGAGGCCTCGGCGATCGCGGTGCCGACCCAGTCGGGTTCGACCGCTCGCCAGGTCTCCCGGTACCGGCCGCGGCGCCCGATCCTGGCTGCCTCGCCGGATCCCGGTGTGCTGCAGCAGCTGGCCTTGGACTGGGCGGTGGTACCGCTGGTGATCGAGCCGTCCGAGACGCTCGAGGAGCTGTGGAAGCGCACGGTGGACGCTGCGGTCGCGAGCGGGCTGGTGGGTCCGGGCGAGTCGGTGGTGCTGACCGGCGGCACGCATCTCAACACGCCGGGAGCCACCAACCACATCCTGGTGCACGTCGTCCGGGACTGATCGGGATGGGGGAGGGATCCGCCCGGCGGCCGAGAAGGTGCGGGTGTGCCACGCTCACGTACCCGTGCAACCGGCGGCCTTCGGCTCGGCCGGATCGCCGCCTTGGTGGTCGCGATCGTGATGATCGGCCTGTACGTCGGCCCGGTGCAGAAGTACTTGCAGGTCTCGCGTGAGCTCAAGAGCCAACGGGCGGAGCTGACGCGGCTGGAGCACCGTCATGCTGCGCTGACGGCCGAGAAGGCGCTGCTCGAGACCAAGCAGGGCGTGGTCATGTTGGCCCGCCGGTGCGGATGGATCAACCCGGGGGAACACCCTCTCGTGGTCAAGAACATCCCCACCATCTGTTCCTAGGTCGATCATCTACCCTGCGGGAATCGGCGACCACGAGATCCTGACCAAGCAGCTGGGACGCCCTCCGCGTGGACTTCTGGGGGTGGCTGTGCGGTGTCCGTTCGGTCGCCCAGCGGTGGTGGAGCAGGCGTCGTATCTGCCCACCGGCGAGCCGTTTCCGACCACCTACTACCTCACCTGTCCGTTCGCGGTCGAGCGGGTGGGCGCCGTTGAGGCCGATGGAGGGGTGACTCGCTACGAGCAGCTGGTTGCGGGCGATCCGGCGATGCGCGGCTCGTGGCAGGCGGGTGCCGTCGACCAGCGGCAACTGCGACGGCCGGCGGCGGTGATGGCCGACGGTGGCGACTCGCTGCAGCTGGGGATCGCCGGGACAGCGCGTGAGGGTGCGATCAAGTGCCTGCACGCGCACGCGGCGTTCGCACTGGCGCGGCCCGGGTATGCGCTGGGCGAGCGAATCGTGGAGGAGTGTGCCCCCATGTATCCGGTCAGGGAGTGCTGTTGCGCCTGACCGCCGAGACCCAGGTTGCGCTGATCGAGTGGGCCGAGGGCGCGCGTCGCGTGCGCGACCTGCAGGTGACCGCGGCGCGGCGTGCGGTGATCGATTCGGTGGTGGCCGAGATCGTGGACGAGATCCGCAGGCGCATCGGGGCGTCGTTCACGCTGAACGAGTTGGTGCAGCTCTATCAGGACTCGGGCTCGTGGTGCCTCGAGGTGGCGATGCGCACCACCGATCTGCCCTGGGCGTACGATCTGTCACTCGTCCAGGCCGCCGCCTTCGATCGCTACTCCCGCGGCGCCGTCGACTACTACGAGTGAGGCTGGCCCGTTGGGCCTGTCGCATCTGATCGTCGGCAGGCGGGTGAATAAAAGGTGCCAGGCACCTTTTATTCACGGTCGTCGGGGCGGATCACGATCTGGTCGGCTTCGATCCGTACGATCAGGCCGCGCCGGTTCGCCCAGTGCTCGGCGAACACGGGATCGTCCTTGACTGCGCCGTCGAGCCAGAAGCCGTAGCCCTCGTCGCCGGAGTCGAGTGTGGCCTCGAAGCCCTGCTGCGGCTTCTTGTTGCGACCGCGGCCGCCTCGCCGGCGGCGCTTGGCCGGCGCGGGGGTGGCGCCGTCCTCTGAACTCGCCACCGCAGCAACCGGGATCGGCGGAGGCGTGGTCTGTGGCCCGGCCGCTGCTTCGGCCGCCGCCGAGAGCGGCGTCGGCTCGGGAGTCTTCTTCGCGCGCGAGCGCCGGCGCGGCTTGACCTGCTGCTCTTCGGGCGGGGCGTCGGGCGGCGCGATCGGCGGTGGCACGGCCGCTCCCAGCCGCTCCGCGGCCAGCTCTCGGCGGAGAATGCCGTTGGCCGATCGGAAGGCCGAAATCGAAGCCGGCGTCGAGTTGAGCGCGTGGGCGATCCAGATATCGGTGCGCCCCTCGGCGACCCACTGGCGGATCTCCTCGAGGTATGGCTTGAGCGTTGCTTTCTGTACGGTCATGGGCCCACCCTAGAGTACTGGGCGAGTGGACAGGATCGATAGAGCCGGCGTCGAGACCTTGTCCGGCCTTGATTGGCCGGTTGTGACGCCGATCGCCAAGATCGTCTCGTTGACTCACAACCTCGTGTTCCTGGCGATCGCGATCGTGCTCACGATCACGCTGCGCCGGCTCTCTCCGGTGGTCATGACGGTGGTGGCGATGATCCTCGCAGGGCGGCTTGACGCTGTCCTCAAAGCGATCATCGACAGGCCCCGACCACCGCTGGGAGACCACCACGTCCACGCCCTGATCGCGCTCCCGTCAGACCCGTCCATGCCCAGTGGGCATGCGCTCTCGTCGTTCACGTGCGCGGTGGTGATCGCGAGCTTCGCACCCCGCTGGAGGGTTCCATTGTTGGTGTATGCGGGCGTGGTGGCCCTGACGCGGCCCTATCTCGGCGTCCACTATCCGTCGGACGTGATCGTCGGCGCCCTGGTCGGTGTGGCTCTCGGGCTGCTGCTGAACGCCGCCTTCCGCATGGGTTGCCGGATCCGCGCCGATCGTCGTCGCCGGAGTGTTGATCCGAACGCAAGCGGGGCATCCGAAGCACGCTGAAATTCTTGTAAACTTGCGCACGCTGAATCACCGGCGCGGCTACTCTACTTGTCCGGGCCCATTCCGGCCCGGACGGGGAAACGAGGGTACGAATGGGGTCTGCTGCGAATCACGTGGACGAGACGGCAGGTACTGGTTGGGGTGCGGGAATGCGGGCCAAAGGCGAGTTTCGCTGCCTGCAGTGCGGGTACGGCGTGACGGTGTATCGGTCGCTGCCGTCCTGCCCGATGTGCCACCACGCTGAGTGGGAGCGCGTTCCGTGGCGCCCATACAGCCGTTCGTTCACGAACTCCGGCCCGGGGGCATAGCACCCCCGGGCGGTGACGCGTGGGCCGCCCCAGTATGTGGGCGGGATTGGCGCGGTGGCCGTACCGCGCGAACGCGGGGCCGAAACCATCTACGATCTGTCTGTGCCACGGGGCGTGAGACTGATCCTTCAGGTGCTGGCCGCGCTCGTTTTGCTCGGCATGATCGGGCTCTTCGCCCGCGGCCTGCTCGCCAACCAGACCACCGTCTATGCCCAGATGCTGGACGGTAACTCGCCGACCGCTCCGGACTTCACCGCGCCGCTGCTGGACGGCAACGGCCGGGCGTCGCTGGCCGACATGCGCGGCAAGGTGGTGGTGGTGAACTTCTGGGCGTCGTGGTGCAGCGGATGCCAGGACGAGGCGCCGGTGCTGAACCAGGCGGTGCACGAGTACGGCCACCGGGGCGTGCGTGTCATCGGAGTCGACACCAACGACTTCACCGGGTCTGCGAGGCAGTTCGCCAAGACCTACAGCCAGCGCTACACCCTCGTTCACGACAGCGGCTCGATCGCGCAGCGGTGGGGCTACGGCACCGGACTTCCGGTGACCTACGTGGTCGACCGCAAGGGTGTCGTGCGGCATCTGTTCAACGGCGTGGTCACCGGCCCCGATCTGGACAAGGTGCTGAGCCCGCTGCTGGCGGAGCAGGGATGAGACTGCGGGCACTCGCGGTTGGCACTGGTGGCCTGCGCGTCGCTTGCGTTTCCGGCCGCCGCGATGGCGTGCAACGGCTGGACGGAAACCAACATGCAGACCCAGCTGATGTGCATCGTCTGCCATGAGCGACTCGATCAGTCCTCCTCGCCGTTCGCAAACCAGGTGCGCGCCCACCTCGACAGCTGGTGTGCGGCGGGCTGGAGCGGCGATCGGGTGCGCTCCACGCTGGTGTCCCAGTTCGGGCCGGAGATCCTGGCGGCCCCGCCCAAGCGCGGGTTCGACCTGTTGGCCTGGGTGGTGCCGGCCGCGGTGCTCGTGGCCGGAGCCGCGGTGGTGGGAGGCCTGGCGCTGATGTGGTCGCGCTCGCGCCGGGGGCCACCCGGCGAGGGTGGCGGCGGTGGTGACATCGATCCTGCGCTGGAGCGCCGTATCGACGCCGATCTGGCCGCGCTCGAATGAGCCTTGCACCGGCCGCGTTCGTCGCCGGGCTGGTGTCGTTTGTAACGCCCTGCGTGTTGCCTCTGGTGCCGGCCTACCTGTCGGCCATCGGCGCCCGCGGCGCGTCGCCCCGGGCGGCGGTGCGGGCCGGACTGCCGTTTGTGCTCGGGTTCTCGGCAGTGTTCGTCGCGCTGGGTGTCGGAGCCGCCATCCTGGGTGGGCGGTTTGCCGACTACCGCACCAGCCTGATCCATCTGGGCGGCATCCTGATCGTGGCCATGGGGTTCGTGATGATGGGGCTCGTGCGGGTGCCGATCCTGGAGCGCTCGCTGCAGCCGGCCGTGCAACCTGCCCGCATGACCGGCTCGTCTCTGCTGTTGGGCGGCGCCTTCGGGCTGTGCTGGACTCCGTGCGTGGGGCCGGTGCTGGCCTCGCTGCTGCTGCTTGCCGGGTCGAGCCGCACCGCCGCCTCGGGGGCGGCGCTGCTGGCCGCCTACTCGGCGGGGCTGGCGATTCCGTTCCTGCTGGCCGGTGTCGCATTCGGCAAGGTGATGTCGGTGGCGCGCACGGTACGCGATCACTATGCGGCCATCAGAGTCGTCTCCGGGGCGCTGCTGGTGCTGGTCGGGCTGGCCATGTTCTTCGATCGCATGTGGGTTGCAAACGCGATGGTCGATCGGGTGGTGCACGCGGTGTGACGGGTACCACCGCTACAATCGCGGTCGCGATCTCAGTTCGTTCCACGGAGGATCTTCAGTGACTTACATCATCGCCGAGCCTTGCATCGACGAGAAGGACAAATCCTGCATCGACGTATGCCCGGTGGACTGCATCCATGAGTACGACCGCATGCTGGTGATCGATCCCGAGGAGTGCATCGACTGCGGAGCCTGTGAGCCGGAATGCCCGGTGGAGGCCATCTATCCCGAGGACGCGCTGCCGGACAAGTGGGAGCCGTTCGTCAAGATCAACTACGCCTTTCCCGACGCCGACATCATCAACCGGCTCGTGAACGAGGCGAAGCCCCCCGCGTGAAGCGGCGCGGCCCTCGGGCCGCCGTGATCGGGCTGGACGGGACTCCCGCTGGATATTTGCGGTCCCGGATCGCGGACGGCCATCTGCCGCACCTGGCGGCGCTGGCATCGGCCGCGACGCTGATGGACGCGCGCGCCCCGCTGCCGCCGATCTCGTCCGTGTCGTGGGCGAGTGCGTCCACCGGTACCAATCCCGGCCGTCACGGTGTGTTCGGCTTCGTCGAGCGCAAGCGCGGCACCTGGGATCTCGAGTTCACCAACGTCCACACCATCGCCGAGCCGGCGGTGTGGCAGCGGGCGGCAGACGTGGGCATGCGCTCGGTGGTGGTAAACGTGCCCGGCACGTATCCGGCGCAGCCATTGGACGGGGTGCTGATCTCGGGGTTCGTCTCGCCGTCGCTGGAGCGCTCGGTGCAGCCGCCGGAGCTGCTGCCGTGGCTGGCCGAGCGGGGGTATCTGATCGACGTCGACCTGGCGCTGGGCCGCACCGACCTGGAGGCGTTCTGGGAGCAGCTGGTCGCCCACCATCAGGCCCGCGAGCGGGTGCTGCTCGACCTGCTCGAACGCGAGCAGTGCGATCTCTTCTTCGCCGCGTTCACCGGTACCGATCGGCTGCACCACTTCCTGTGGGAGCAGATGGAGCGCGGTGAGGAGCCGTGGGCGAGCAGGTTCCATGGCTACTACGACCTGGTCGACCGCTCGGTCGGGGCGCTGGTCGACCGGCTGCCGGACGACTGCGCCCTGGTGCTGCTCTCTGATCACGGCTTCTGCCGGCTCGACCAGGAGGTGTACGTCAACCGCTGGCTGGAACGCGACGGCTGGCTTCAGCTGCAGGAGCCGGCCCGTTCGATCGCCTCGATCGTGCCGGCAGGCACTCGCGCCTACTGCATGGATCCCGGCCGGCTCTACCTCAACCTGGAGGGCAGAGAGCCGGGTGGCACCGTGCCCGCCTCGGAGTACCACGCGGTGCGCGACCAGCTGCGGGAGTGGGCCGAGGCGCTGCCGTTCGTGAAGGAGGTGGCCGTTCGCGAGCAGGCCTTCGCCGGCCCGTTCCTCGACCGCGCTCCCGACCTCGTGCTGGTGTCGCACGACGGCTCCGATCTGAAAGGGGCGATGGCGAACCCGGAGCTCACCGGCAAGGGCCCGCTGACCGGCATGCACACGCGAGACAACGCGTTTGTGATGGTGCGTGGCAGACACCCCGAGGGCGTCGCCGACGTCCAGGACGTGGCGGCGACGGTGCTGGACGCGCTGGGGCTCGACACCGGCAGCGTCGATGGCCGGGTGCTGGCCTCTAGTATTACCTGATGCCGCTCGCCCTCGTTCTCGGGCCGGCGAACTGCGGAAAGATTGGGTATCTCCAGGAGCGCTTCCTGGCTTTCGTGGACGCTGGGTCTGATCCGTTCCTGATCGTGCCCAACCGCCCTGACGTCGAGGCCTTCGAGCACGACGTGCTGCGTCGCCGAGGGGCGCTTCTGGGTGGTCGCGTGGGCACCTTCGACACGCTCTTCGACGACGTGCTGGAGCGCTGCGGCGATCGCACCAAGACGCTCGCCGACGTGCAGCGGCGGTTGATCTTCCGGCGCCTGGCGGCCTCCGCCGAGCTGGATCAGGTGGCCGTCTCGGCCCGGTTTTCGGGGTTTGCCGATGCGCTTGCCGGGATGGCGGACGAGCTCGCGGCGGGCATGATCGAACCTCCCCAGGGCGCCGGCAGCGAGGGCGAGCTGTACGGCTTGGTGCGTGCCTACCGGGCCGAGTGCGACCGGCTCGGCCTGGGCCGTGATCGGCTGGGCACACGCGCCTGGGCGGCGCAGCTGCTCGAGCAGCGGCTCGAGGCCTGGGACGAGCGCCCGGTGCTGGCATATGGGTTCGAGGACATGACCACCGCCCAGGTGCGGGCGCTGCTGGCACTGGCAGCGCGGGTGGACGTGACCGTGTCGCTGCCCTACGAGGTCGGCCGGCCGGCGTATGCCGCGGTCTCACCACTGGTGGAGGCTCTCAGCAGCTCCTCGCCGCAGGTGATCGAGCTGCCGCCGGCGGCACACTTCGACTCGCCGGTGCTGGCGCACCTCGAGCGCACGCTGTTCACCGACGCCCCCGCGCCGCCGCCACCGCCTGAGGACGGATCGGTCGTGTACCTGGAGGGAGCCGGTCGCAGGCGGGTGGCCGAGCTGGTCGCCGCCGAGGTGCTCGGCGCTGATCCGGGGCAGGCATCGCCCCCGACGAGATCGGCGTGATCGTGCCGTCGGTCAGCGCGCATCGGCTCGCGCTCGAGAACGCCTTCTCGCCGTTGGGGATCCCGTTCTCGGTCGATGCCCGGGTGCCGCTGGCCCAGACCGGTTTTGGAGTCGCGTTCCTGGGCGCCCTGCGGTTCGGCTGGATGGGCGGCGAGCGGCCCGAGCTGTTTGCCTACCTGCGCAGCCCGTTCTCGGGCATCGCCCGGCGGCGGATCGACTTCGTCGAGGGGCGCCTGCGCGGCCGGGGAGTGTTCGGCCACGACGAGACGCGGGCGGGAGTGGTCGAGCTGGTGGGCGACGGCTTCTTCCCGGCCAGTCGACAGGCTGATGTCAGAGCCCGACCCGCTGGCCGGCGCTGCCGGTCTGGCGAGCCAGATGGTGCGCGCGGCCAACACGCTGCAGGCGCGCTTTGTGCCCACCCACGGTCGGGTGGCGGTGCGCGCCTGCAGGGCGGTGTTGCGGGCGGTCGATGAGATCCGCGCGCTGGGGCTGGACAACCTCGATCGCGGCGGGCTGATCGATCTGCTGGCGCGCGTTCCGGTGCGGATCGGCGACGACGCCGAGCCCGGCCGAGTCGCGATCCTGGGACTCCGCCGAGCCCGCACCAGACGCTTCCAGGCGGTGTTCGTGCTCGGCCTGGAGGAGGGCAGCCTGCCCGGGGCGGCCACCGACCGGCGGCTGTTGAGCGCGGAGGCGGCGAGCGAGATCGGCCTGCGCCGCACCGACCAGGGCGAGCTCGACCGCCACCTGTTCGCGACAGCCTGTACCAGGCCGTGGAAGCGGCTTCACCTGGTGCGGCAGGCGTCGACCGAGGACGGCAAGCCGTTGCAGCCGTCCCCGTTTCTGGACGAGGTGCGGCGGCTGCTGGATCCGGCCACCCCGGTGCGGCGCCGAAACCTGTCGGACAGCACCTGGCCGCTGGAGCAGGCCCCCGACGATCGCGGCCGTCAGCGAGCGCTGGCGCGGGATCTTCGAGATGCCCCCGACTGGGCGATCGCGATGGCCGGCGGGATGGGCTGGGAACGCAAGCTGCGCCGCGCCCAGTCCGCCTACCGGCGCTCCACGGCGCTGCGCTCGCCGCAGGTGCTCGCCGGCCTGGCGGCCACCGAGCGGTTCTCGGTCACCGACCTCGAGCGGTTCGGCGACTGCTCGTCGATCTGGTTTGTGGAGCGGATGCTGCGGCCCGGCGAGATCGACTTCGAGCTGGACGCCAAGCTGCGCGGCTCGGTGGCCCACGCCACCCTGGCGCGGTTCTTCGCGCAGCTCCCCGCCGAGGTCGGGGTTGATCGGCTCACACCCGACACGGTGGAGGCCGCCTGGCCGGTGATGTTGCGCTGCCTGCACGACGCGCTGGGCGGCCAGCGGGTGGGCGACACGGTCGGCGGGCGCGAGCTGGCACGCGGATTGGAACGCGACCTGGAGGCGTTCCTGCGGGTCGAGGCCAACCTCAATCTCGAGTTCGTGCCGCGCCGCTTCGAGGTGCGGTTCGGCGGCGCGTCGTCGCCTCCCGGGCTGAAAGAGGGGCTCAAGCTGGGCGACTTCGCGGTCACCGGCACGATCGACCGCATCGACATGGACCCCGGCATGTCCCCGCGCGGGGTGCTGTGGGACTACAAGTCCGGCGCCACCGTGCACTCGGCTGCTCAGCTCGCGCGCCAGGGCAAGCTGCAGCTGCCGCTGTACATCATGGCGCTGCGCGATCTGCTCGGAATCGAGCCGATCGGTGGCCTCTACCGGGCGCTGGCGGGGAAGCGTGAGGCCCGGGGGATGGTGCTGGCAGCCGAGATCGGCGACGCCAATCTGAACAAGCACGACCGGCTGGACTCCGAGGCGTTCTGGCAGCACGTGGAGGATGCCTCGGCGATGGCGATCGAGGTGGTCAGGCGGATTCGGGCGGGCGACGTGCGGCATGATCCCCGCGGCGGGCGCTGCCCCTCGTGGTGCACCTACTTCACCGTCTGCCGGGTGCCGAAGCCGTGAGCCGAGACTGGAATCCCGAGCAGGCCGAGGCGATCAGCCGCGACGGCCACGTGTTCGTGTCGGCGGGAGCCGGGACGGGCAAGACCGCGGTGCTGGTCGAGCGGGTGCTGCGCCGGATCGATGCCGGCACGTCGCTGGACGCCATCCTCGTGATCACCTTCACCGACCGGGCGGCGTCCGAGCTGAAGGCGCGGGTGCGGGCGGCGCTCGAGCTGCGGGGAGACTTCGACCGAGCGCGGGCGGTGGATTCGGCCTGGATCTCGACCATTCACCGCTTCTGCACCCGGATTCTGCGAAACCACGCGATCGCCGCCGGGCTTGATCCCCAGTTCACGGTGACCGACGACGTGGGTGCCCGGATTCTGCAGTCCGAGGCGTTCGACAACGCGTTGGAGTGGTTCCTGTCGGAGGCCGGAGCGGTCGGATCGCGACGACTCGATCTGCTTGCCGCGTATTCGCGCCGGCGGCTGCGGGAGCTGCTTCTGGAGGCCTACGAGCGGCTGCGAAGCGCGGGTCGGCCGCTCGATCTGCGACCCCACAGCGCCCCGGACGTCGACGCTGCAGCCGACGCTGTGCGGGCCGCTGCGGCCGGGTGCGACAAACAGCAGGCCGCCGACCTGGTGGCGTTCCTGGATACCCGTCCCGACCCCGCCGAGCTGGTCGATCTGAGGCCTTCAAGGTGACCAAGGCGGGCGCGTGTGCCGACTTCGAGCAGGCCCGCCGGGATCTCGTGCAGGCGGCCTGCGACGCCGCGGCTGTCTCCGACCTGGCCCAGCTGGACGTGCTCTTGAAGGAGTTTGCGCGCATCTATCAGGAGCTCAAGGATCGCCGTTCGCTGGTCGACTTCAACGACCTCGAGCTGCGCGCCGTCGAGCTGCTGGAACGCTCGCCGCAGCTGGCGACCGAGTACCGGGAACGGTTCGCCGAGGTGATGGTGGATGAGTTCCAGGACACCAACCGGCTGCAGGTGGCGTTGATCGACCGGGTCGCCGGCGACCGGGTGTTCCTGGTCGGCGACGAGTTCCAAAGCATCTACCGGTTCCGCCACGCCGACGTGGCGGTGTACCGCGAGCGCCGCCGCGAGGCCGGAGCCGAGGTGGTCACGCTGACCCGCAACTATCGATCCGGTGAGCACGTGCTGGCGACCGTGAACGAGCTGTTCGGGCGGGTCTTCGGCGACCACTATGCAGCGCTGGAAGCAGCCTCGTCACCCGATCCGCAGCCGCCTGCCGACGGCCGGGTGGAGCTGCTCTTGGCCGACAAGCGCAGCTTCGATTCCGACCAGGAGCATTGGCGGGCCGGCGAGGTGCGGCTGGTGGCCGATCGCATCGCCGAGCTGATCGCCGACGGCGAGTGCCTGCCGGGACAGGTGGTGCTGCTGTTCGAGGCCGGTACCGATGCGGTGCTGTACGAGAGCGCCCTGCGCCGCCGCGGCCTGCGCACGGTGCGCACCACCGGAGGCGGCTACTACGCCCAGCAGCAGGTGGCCGACATCCTTGGCTACCTGCGCCTGCTGCGAAACCGCTACGACGACTTCGCCCTGCTCGGCGTGCTGGCCTCGCCGCTGGTGGGAATCTCCAACGACGGCCTGCTGGCGCTGCGGCGAGGAGCGGTGCGCCGGCCGATCTTCACCGCGCTCGAGCGCGACGAGCTGCCCGAGGGGCTGAACCTCGACGAGCAGCGGCTGGTGGCCGCGTTCAAGCAGCGGCTGGCGCGGCTCTCGACCCGCCTGGGAGAGGTCGGCCTGGAGCGGCTGATCGATCTGGTGGTGGCCGAGCACGACTACGACCTGGCCTGTCTGGCGCAGCCCGACGGCGACCGCCGACTGGCAAACGTGGTCAAGCTCGCGCGCATGGCGGGAAGCTACGAGGCCCTGCGTGGGCCCGACCTGGAGGGCTTCATCGGGTTCTGCGACGAGCAGGCGGCGCTGGCGACGCGAGAGGGCGAGGCGGCCACCGCCGAGGAGGACGAGCAGGCGGTGGTGCTGATGACCACGCACGCCGCCAAGGGACTCGAATTCGACGTGGTGGTGCTGGTGGACACCGGTCGCGAGCGGATGGCGCGCCAGGCCGGCGACATTCTGGTGGACGCGCAGGGCCGGGTGGCGTTGCGGGCTCCCAGTCCGGTGGACGGATCGATGCAGCACGCGCTGGGCTGGAGTGACGTGGCCGCCGCCGAGGACGCCGCCCGGGTGGAGGAGGGCCGCCGGCTGCAGTACGTCGCACTCACCCGCGCCCGCCGGCATCTGATCATCTCGGGGGCGTTCGATCCCGGCGAGGACACCACCATCGCCCAGATCTGCAACACCCTGTCGGTCGGCCTGGACGCCGACGGCGACATCGACGTGGGTGGCGCCCGGCTGCGAGTCCAGGTGGGGCGACCGCAGCCCGAGGCGCTGGAGCCGGCCGACCACGTCTCCCAGCCCGAGATCGGATCCCAGCTGGAGCTGTTCTCCGAGGGCGGCCGCAGCGTGGTCTCGCTGCCGGCGCTGGAACCGGCCCCGGCCGCGGCGGCGGTGGCGTTGCCCCGGCTCTCCTACAGCGCGCTGGCGCTGTATCGCCGGTGCGGCTACCGCTACTTCGCCCAGCGGGTGCTGGGATTGCCCGAGCCGGAGCGGGAGCGTGGCGAGAGCGACGGCCTGGACGCGCTCGAGCTGGGCGACGCGGTGCATCTGGAGCTGGAGCGCCCCGACGGCCGCTGGCGCGTGCGACACCCCTCCGCCACCGACCAGAACACCGAGTTGATCGACCGGCTGGTGGAAAACTGGAACGGTTCTGCGTTGGCTGCGAGGCTGGCCGGCATCGACGACAGCACGCGCGAGCTGGCGTTCGTCTTCGATGTGGATGGGGTGCTGTTCCACGGCCGCATCGACATCTACGCCCGGCCGCGGGCCGACTCCGCGCTGGTGGTCGACTTCAAGACCAACAAGCTGGGAGAGCGCTCTGTCGAGCAGGTGGTGGACGATTCCTACGGCGTCCAGGTTGCGACCTATGCGCTGGCCGCGCTGAAAGCGGGGGCCAAGGAGGTCGAGATCGCCTACGCGTTTCTCGAGAACCTCGAGGTCACCCCGATCCGATCGTTCACGGCGGAGGATGCCCCCCGCCTCGAGGCAGAGCTGCAGGCAGACATCGACGCGATCCGGGCGGGCAACTTCCCGGCCCGGCCGGGGGTGCAGTGTCGCGACTGTCCCGCGCTCAACCTGCTGTGCGCCGGCGAGCAACTGGAGTGGGGCGGATGAGCGCCCGCAGCGAGCGCGCGGTCGAGATCCTCGACAGGCTGGCGGCGGAGCATCCGGACGCCGGCATCGCGCTGAACTTCTCGTCTCCGCTTGATCTGCTGGTGGCGACCATCCTGTCGGCCCAGTGCACCGATGTGCGGGTGAACCTGGTCACGGTCGAGTTGTTCCGGCGCTGCCGCACGCCTCAGGACTACCTGGCGCTGACCGAGCAGGAGCTGGAGGAGCTGATCCGGCCGACCGGCTTCTTCCGCCAGAAGACGCGGTCGATTCGCGGGTGCTGCGCGGCGCTCCTGGAGCGGTTCGGCGGTGAGGTGCCGCACTCCACGGCCGAGCTGGTGACGCTTCCCGGGGTTGGCCGCAAGACCGCGGCGGTGGTGTCGGGCAACGCCTTCGGTGTGCGGGAGGGGATCGCCGTCGACACCCACGTCGGTCGGCTGGCGCGGCGGCTGCGGCTGACTCGCCTGCACGACCCGGTCAAGGTCGAGCGAGTGTTGATGCGCCTCTACCCGCGCGAGCGGTGGCTGCAGGTCTCCGACGTGCTGATCTTCCACGGCCGGCGGGTGTGCCGGGCGCGAAAGCCCGACTGCGCCGGCTGCGTCGTCTCCGACCTGTGCCCGTCGGCGTTCGCAGACGTGACGGTGTCGCGACGCCGCGCGGGTTGATCCGCGACGGCCGGTGGCGGGATCATGCCCGCCATGCACCGCATCGAACTCGAACTCTACGCCGATCGCCTCTGCCGTCACGCTGAGCGCCTGCGCGACGAGATCGACGGCGCCCGCACGCGCATCACCTGGGCGCGGTTCGAGCACGGCGCCCGGGGCGAGCTGGGCGGGCGCGACGCGGCGGTGCTCGAGGCGCTCGGGGTGTTCGCGGGTGTCGACGAGCTCGCGGAGCGGCGGCTACTCGACCGGCGGGTACGGCAACTGGCCGTGGTCGAGCGGTATCAGGCGCTGGTGGAGAGGGCGTTGTCGGAGGCCAGCGACGCCAGCAGACCGCCGTCCTCGTCGTAGGCGGGGAAGAGGTCGACCCGCACGCTTCTTGGCGATCCCCGAGCGGTGTCGCAGCGTCATGTGCTGGTCGAGCTTGCGCACTCCCCACTCGAGCACCACCGGGATCGGGTCGGTGTCATCGGCAAAGCCGCTGAGGCCGAACGCGTCGCGCAGCGGCTTGCCCATCACGTCGCCCTCGGAGTAGCCGGTGAGTTCGAACACGCCGTTGCCGCACGACAGCACCCGCGCGTCGCGGTCACAGGTGACCAGGCCCGCGCCGGCGGGTGGGAAGTAGTCCTCGAGGATCTCGAACAGGTAGCCAAAGCCGCACTTGTCGCACCCGACCGGCTGGTGGGTGAGACCGGCCCGGCCATCGTCGTCGAGCGCCCGGGTCGAGCAGTTGGGGCAGATGAAGTACCGCACGATTCCCACTGTAGCGAAGTGAATAAAAGGTGCCAGGCACCTTTTATTCACACGCCAATCTTGTTAGGCGGCCGCGACGTCTGCCTGGGCGGCGTGGGACATGTGGGTGAGCCATCGCTCGGCGTCGAGCGCCGCCATGCAGCCCATGCCGGCGGCGGTCACCGCCTGGCGGTAGATGTGGTCGACCACGTCGCCTCCGGCGAAGACGCCCTCGATGTTGGTGGCGGTCGAGCCGTCCTTGACCAGCAGGTAGCCCTCGTCGTCCATGTCCAGGATTCCCCGGAAGAGCTCGGTGGCGGGGTCGTGGCCGATGGCCACGAACACTCCGTCGGCGTCGAGCTCGCGCTGCTCGCCGGTGACGGTGTCGGTGAGCAGCACGCCCGTCACCTTGCCGGTGTCGGTACCGAGCACCTCGGTGACGGTGGCGTTGGTCACAAACTCGACGTTGTCCTTGGCCTTGGCGTGGTCGATCATGATCTTCGAGGCGCGGAACTCATCGCGGCGATGCACCAGCGTGACCTTGCTCGCGAACTTGGACAGGAAGGTGGCCTCCTCGAAGGCCGAATCGCCTCCACCCACGACCACGATGTTGCGCTGCCGGAAGAACGGGCCGTCACAGGTCGCGCAGTAGCTCACGCCCTTGCCCTGCAGGTCGACCTCCGAGCCCAGCCCCAGCTGGCGGGCGGTGGCACCGGTGGTGATCACGATCGACTCGGCGCGGTACTCCTGCTCGCCCACGTACACCTTGAAGGGGCGCTCAGAGAAGTCCACGCGGGTGACGTCGTCGGACACCAGCTCGGCTCCGAACCGCTCGGCCTGAGCGCGCATCGTGCCCATCAGCACCGGGCCCATGATGCCCTCCTCGAATCCGGGGTAGTTCTCGACGTCGGAGGTGATCATCAGCTGGCCGCCGAACCTGAAGCCCTCGAACACCAGCGGTCGCAGGTTCCCACGGGCCGCGTACAGGGCCGCCGTGTACCCCGCGGGGCCGCCGCCGATGATGATCAGCTCTCGCACTTCGCCAGTGTCACTCATTCAAGCTCCAGTCTCGTTGAGGCCGGATCTTCGTCCGGTGAAACGGCCTCATCATCTTTAACGTGCACCACCCGGAAACATTCCTGACAGCGGTCGCAGACACGCGCTCCGGTCACGATCCGGGTACCGAAGAACGACCCCAGCGCCCCGCCGCAGTAGGGGCAGAAGGCGACCGCAGGCTCGGAAGACGACTCGGTGTTCACGGACGAGAAACCACCAGAAGTGTAGTTCGACCACTCATCATTGCAGCCGGATTGGCCGATGACTCGACCACCCGAGACCCTCGCTACGATAGCCCGCGATGAGTAAGTCCAAAAAAGCGATCACCAACCAGAAGCGCGCGCGCCTGGGTACCGGCGCCGGAATCGCGCCGTCCAAGCCCCCCAAGTCGGGGGGAATCCCGCTGTGGGCGTGGTTCGTGTCGGGCCTGGTGCTGCTGATCGCCGTGGGTGGCGCCACCGCCTTTGTGCTCCACAACCGAGCGAGCACCGGACAGGACGCAGCCTGCGTCCAGGCGCGACTTTCCAAGGACACGCTCGACCCGCTGTCGCTTCCCACCTGGCCGGCCAACTACGACGATCTCCAGTGCGCGCTCGACGGCGCTCGACCTCAAGCCGAGCACCGAGAACCCGGGCTCACCCACTATCACGCGCATCTGACGCTGTACGTGGACGGTAAGCAGATTCAGGTGACCGACTACATCGGCCTGCCCGCCGCCGGCGGGATGACCGACGCGGCGACGTCCGAGATCCACACCCACGGTCGCGAGACCGATCCGGAGCCGGGCGTGATCCACATCGAGTCGGGCACGAAGAACTTCCGGGCGAATCTGCAGCAGTTCTTCGATGTCTGGGGCGTGTACGCGGCCTCAGACCAGCTCGGCGGCTACAACCAGCCGATCAAGGCCTGGATCAACGGCAAGCCGGTCACCGACTGGCTCAGCGTCGACCTGCAAGAGCACGACGCGGTCACGCTGGTGGTGGGCAACGAGCCTGCGAACTTCACCCCGGACAAGTCGTTCAAGTTCCCAACCGGCGAGTAGCCGATGGCCAAGAAACCCCGGCAATCCCCCGTCATCACTCACCCGCCTCGGACTGAGCACGTGCAGCCGGGCGATCGGGTGCGCGTGATCCCCACCGGCGCGCGGGCGACGGTGGTACGCATGCAGGGGCGAAGCGTGGTGCTGGAGATGGACGAGGCGTTCGCCATTCCCGGCGCGAGCACCCGCACCTACTACAGCTACCCGGGCGAACTCGAAGTGATGCCGCGGGTCG
Source organism: uncultured Actinomycetes bacterium (assembly GCA_963727235.1). GTDB lineage: Bacteria > Actinomycetota > Thermoleophilia > Gaiellales > JAICJC01 > CAVPTL01. The sequence continues at coordinate 146,321 of CAVSFZ010000012.1, read as the reverse complement.
GCACCATGGGCTCTGAGGTGCTGTACGCCGAACGTGAGGGCGAGCGCCCGGAGAGCTAGGCGCGGCTGCGGGTGGGACGCCGCGGATGCAGCGTCGACCGGTCGCCGCGAGCGTGCGGGCCGTTGCGGGGCGGCTGCGGAGTTCGGTCGCGGCGCCATCGCGGGCCGCCCACGCCGCCGTCGTCAGAGCCGTCGCCCCACAGCCGGCCGATCAGCCCGCGGGTCTTCGTCACCGCGACCAGCATGGCCGTCGGTAAAGCCGAGGTCGAACACCAGCAGGGCGATCGCTCGCATGGGTCGAATCTAGCACGCCGGGACCGGCGGAGCGATCTTAGGCCGAGCGGGCTGCTGTTGCAGCGATGGCTGCGTCGATGCTCGCGATCGCGGGAGCGGCGCCCAGCCGCACGTAGATCTCTCGCGCCTCGGCCAGTTGGGCACTACCGTCACGCCCGCGGGCCTCGAGGCTGTGGCCGTGGGCCTCGAGCATGGTGGCCAGCTCCCATACGCGGTCGATGCGGCGCAGGATCGCGATCGCCTCGTCGAACTCGGCGTCCTCGTCGCCGACGCCGAGGCGCGCTCGCAGGCCTGCTCTGACGACCTGCAGCATCGGTGGGCGCAGGCCGACCGGCATCGCGTCGATACCGTCCAACACACCGCGCGCCACATCGATCTGCCCCAGTGCGAGCGCACGCTCCGCGTAGGCCTCGGTGCCGAACACCACCGCGGCGTGAACGGTTCCGAGCGAGTCGGCCAGCTCGTGGGCGATCCGTGCCAGCCGCAATGCCTCTGGGATGTCACCTTCGGCGGAGGCTAACGTCGCCGCCGATACCGTCCAGGTTGCTCGGGCCTGAACATCCGGGGTGACCTCCGACGCGTCCGCCTCGGTGAGTTCGTGTCGAGCTGCGGCAAAGTCGCCACGCAGAGCGAGGATGCATGCCAGCGGATACGCACGCGCGCCTTCCACGAACGGATCGTGGCTGACTTTGGATTCGAGCAGTTCGTGCACGACCCCGATTGCGCGATCCCAATCGCCGGACCGAAACAGTGTCCCGGCTTCATGCATCAGGAACGAGCCTTCCCACTGTCGTTCGCCCAGGCGGCGGGCCAGCGTCAGTCCGGCGCGGTCGAACTCGGCCGGGTCGTGGCCCCAGCAGTCGGTCCCGAATGCCAGGTTGAAGTAGGCCCGTAGCGTGGCTTCGGGCTCATCGTTTTCCATGGCAATCCGAAGGGCGCCCTCGAGCAGGCTGCGTGCCTCCTCGGGGCGGGTATCTATGAGCAAGATCCCTTTGGTGTTGAGTGCGTTGGAGAGCGGTCGTGGCAACCTCAGAGCCTCCGCGACCTCGATGGCACGTTCGATCGGCTCGAGGGCGGGCTCGGCTCTGCTGATGAACATCCGCATCCGCCCCAGCTGAGCGGCCAAGTTGGCGAACTCGGCGTCGGGCGGCTGGGTGGACATCACGGCGTAGGCGTCCTCCATCTCGGCGGCCGCCTCGTCGGGCCGCTGGAGCAGGAAGCGGGCCTCGGCGCGGACGACGTGGGCGGAGGCTGCGGCTGTTGGATCGCCGTCGGCTTCCAGCAGCGCGATCGCCTCACCGGCGATGCCTCGCATTGCTCGACCAGCCCGGCAGACAGCGCCAGCTGGGCGGCGCGCTGCAGCAGCTCCGCGCGGTCGCGGTCGGAGTCGGTCAGATCGACGGCCTGCAGGACCAGGCGCATCGCCTCGGCTTTGGCGGCGAGTGACGCGGCCCGTTGGGCGGCACGAAGCAGCGACTCCCGCGCGATCTCACGCACGTCCTCAGCGTCGTCGGGCATCGCCCGGTAGGCGTCCAGCTGGTGTGCGGCGATCACCTCGATCAGCTCATCTCCGGCCGGCAGGGACTCCAGGTACCGGGCGGTGGCGAGGTGCCTGGCCTTGCGATCGCGCCGGCCGAGCGTCTCGTAGGCGACAGTCCGCAGCAGCTCCTGCACGAAGCCGTACTGCCCCTGATCCGGCGACCGCGGATCGTCTGTCACCGAGAAGATCTCCTTGCGCCTCAACGCTTGCAGGTGCGGCTCGAGCTGGGCCGCATCGAGGCCGCTGACGGCCGTCAGGCCGTCGACCTGAAACGTCTTTCCGAGCACGGCTGCGTCCTGCACCAGCTTTCGCTCAGACTCGCCCAGCGCATCCAACCGGGCCGCGGTCAGCGCGTGCAATGTCTCGGGGATCTCGAGCGACTCGACCTCGCCGACCACCACCATCTGGCCGTCACGGCGTTCCAGAAGGCCGCGGTCGAGCAGCATCCGCACCGTCTCGACGGCGTACAGCGGGACGCCCTCGGCTCGGTCGACGATCTGCTGGACGAGCGAATCGGGCAGCCCCGGTGCCATCCCATCGACCAGGTCGCGCATCGTCTCGGGGGTGAGCGGCTCCAATGTCAGCGACGTGAACGCACGCGACCCGACGCCCCAGCCGGCTCGTCGGTCGAACAGCTCGGGCCGTGCCAGTGTCACCACCAGCAGTGGATGATCTCGCGACCATTCCATCAGGTATTCGATGAAGTCGAGCAGCGCCTGATCGGCCCACTGGATGTCCTCGAACACGAGCACTGTGGGCCGCTGGTCGGCCATTCGCTCGAAGAACAGCCGCCATCCCGAGAACAGCCGCCCCCGATCGCCCTCACCGGCCTCATCGAGCCCCAGCAGGTTCCCCAGCGCGGGGGTGATCCAGCTGCGCTCCTCGGCGTCGGGCACGAACTGCGCCACCGTCTCCTCGAGCTTGGCGGCGATGCTCTGCTCCGGCTCGTCCTCGGCGATCCGGGCGCGCACGCGCACCATCTCGGCCAGCGCCCAGAACGCGACGCCGTCGCCGTAGCTGAGGCAGCGTCCCTGGTGCCACCAGATCTCGCGCACGAGGCCGTCGCTGTGCTTCTCGAACTCCCAGGCCAGCCGGCTCTTGCCGATCCCGGCGATGCCCACGATCGAAACCAGCTGCGCGCGACCCTCCTCGGCGGTTGCCAGCGCAGCCTCCTTGACCAGCCGAAACTCGCGGTCGCGGCCGACGAACGGTGGCTCCAATCCGGCAGATCGGCCCTCGCCGCGGCGGCCCGCGACCACCCGCAGCGCAGTCCACAGTTCGACCGGCTCGGCCTTTCCTTTGAGCGTGAAGCTGCCCGCAGGGGAGCTGTCGATGGCGGCCTCGGTCGACCGCCGAGTGCCCTCGTCGATCAGCACCGACCCCGGCTCCGCCGCGGATTGCATGCGAGCGGTGGTGTTGACCACATCGCCTGCGACCATCCCCTGGCCGAGCGCGCCGATGGTGACGGCCGTCTCGCCGGTCGAAACCGCGGCTCTCAGCTGCAGCCCGCTGTTGGTGTCGTCGCCCAGCTGGGCGACCGCCGAGACCAGATCGAGCGCAGCCCGCACCGCCCGCTCGGCGTCGTCTTCGAGCGCGATCGGCGTGCCCCAGACGGCGACCACAGCGTCGCCGATGAACTTCTCGAGGGTGCCGCCGTAGCGGGCGACGATCGTGCTGGCGGTGTCGAAGTAGCGGGCCAGCAGCTCGCGCACGTCTTCGGGGTCACGCTGCTCCGAGAGGGTGGTGAATCCCACCAGGTCGGCGAACAGGATCGATGTGACCCGGCGCTCGCTGATCGCTGCCGCGGGCGCGCCGGCGGTCACCGGGGCGGTCAGCGCGGTGCCGCACTCGCCGCAGAACCGCTCCCCGGGCTCGTTCGCCGAGCCGCAGGAGGGACAGGAGATCACCAGCGCCGACGCCGCACTCGGCGCAGAAGCGGCGGCCTTCACGGTTGTCTGTGTCGCAATTGGAGCAACGCACCCGCCAAGCCTAACCGGAGACACCCTTTTGGGGGATGTCCGTCTACCTCAAATGGCCGGATGCTTGTAGCGGTTTGGAGTCGATGCTGACATACGAGGATGAGGACGCAGCCCCGTCGCTGATGCGGCTGGCCGCGCTCCAGCTGGTCGCCGAGTCGGCCCTGGACATGCGCAGCTCCGACGGCGGAACGGTCGAGGTGTGGACGATCCGCGCCGAAGGTGACGCGGTGCGGGGAACCGCCCCCCGGTTGGCCGTACGCGAAGGCATCGAGCTTTCCGCCGAGATGCTCGTCAACGGTCTGCCCTACACGGTCACGACGCTGGTGGAAGAGGCGGGATACCGATCGCCCACCCGAGCGGCGTTGCTGCTGCAGATCACGGCTGTGTCGGCGACCGACACCCGCAGGTTCGAGGAGCGCGTCCCGGTCGCCACGCACGTGTCGCTGACCGCCAAGGATTGCGAGCGGCTGCTGGACGGCACGCAGATGGAGACGGCGGCGGTTGACCTGTCGCAGTCGGGTATCGGCATCGCCTGCCTGGATGTTCGCGTCCGCCCCGGCGACGTGTATTCGCTGCACTGCCGCTTCCTGCACGGGGTTGTGGAGCAGGACATCGAGGTCGCGCGCACGACCTCGTTCGATTCGGGTCAGCGGATCGTCGGCTGCACCTTCGTTCAGCCGACCGCCGCCACCAATGCGGTGATCGCACGGGTGATGAGCCGCGACGACGCCACCGCCGGCTGAGCCAGTTCCGCAAGCTCAACTTGCCTATATATCGGTAGCCGAGTAGTATGGGGGTGTGACCACGCCTCTCCCACCGCTGCGAGAGCCGACCTATTTCGTGCTGGCAGCGCTGCTCACCGGCCGGTTCCACGGCTACGGCATCATCAAGCAGGCCGCGACGCTTTCCGGCGGCCGGGTGAAGCTGGCCGCCGGGACGTTGTACGGCGCTCTCGATCGCTTGATCGACCAAGGCTTGGTCGCGCTCGACGGCGAGGAGACGGTGTCGGGCAGGTTGCGCCGGTATTACCGCCTGACGGCTGAGGGCGAAGTGGTGCTGGCGGCCGAGGCGGCCCGCTTGCGCGCAGCGGCCGACGTGGTCACCAGCAGAATTCGAGTTGCCTCGTTGAAGGAGCGCCCAGCATGAACGGACACGAGCTCGCCTACCGGGTCGGCGTACGCGCATACCCGCCCGACTATCGCGCGGAGCGGGGCGACGAGATCATCTCGACGCTGATGGAGAGTCACGCCGACAGGCATCTCTCGGTTGCGCGTGAGTTCGTCGCTCTGGTGGTGGATGGATTCCGGCGGCGGGCTGGGTTGCGGCCGGTCTCGGGCGTCGCCGCCTGGCGCTCGGGAGCGCTTCTGGCGGCGGGGATACTCGCGTTTCTGACCACCGCGGTGGCGCTTTTGGGCGTGATTCAGGAACGCCGAAACCTGACCATCGGCGGCACGATCTCGCCCTGGTTTGCGGTGTTCGCGGTCACGGCGATCGCCACGCTGGTGGCGGTCGTGTTTGGATGGCGACGGGTCGCCGCGGTCGTTGCCGCGGCCGGGCTTGCGACGCAGGTGTTTGAGTTTGTGCGGGCTCCGGAGGCGGGGTATGGGAGTGGCTCGCACTACCTGGTGTACTCCTGGTCGAATGCCTCGTCGCTTCCCCGCGAGCCGCTCCACTGGCTGGTTCCGAGTCTGCTATTGCTGGTGTTGATCGTGCTCGGGCGCCCATCGCGGCGTAGGGCGATCGTCGCTGCGCCGCTGGCTGCTGGGCTCCTGGTGGCAGCGTTGCGGCGTGGCGTTCGAGACCAGCCACGCGTGGGGCGGGTTCGTTGGGCTGCTGCCGGCGCTGGGCGCGTTCGTGCTGATCTCACTGGCGATTGTGTCGGTCGATCCGCGACCCGCGATCGCGAGCGTCCCGTTGATGCTGGCGGTGCTGCCGATGACCTGGACCTATGTGGTCGGCGACCGCACGACGCCGGCCAGCCACGGGCTGCTGCTGCTGGTCGCTCTGCCGCTCCTGGCCGCACTCATGGCAGTGGCGGCGTCGCGGGTGACGTCGAGCGCGAAGAACGCATCGCCCTGACAAGCGCACGGTTGCGCGCTTCGACTAGCCCCGCAGCGGCGGCCTCTCGCGAGTCCACGGCTGCTCTCAGGCCGGCGGGGTCGGTGGTGTTCGAGAGCTGGGCGTACAGCTCCCGCGCGATCCGCTCGAACGTATCGATTCCCCCGCCGCGGCGGTCTCGAACGGACCCATCTGCGCCCACCGCAATCCCAGGCCTGCTCGCATCAGTTGATCGATCCCCTCCGGGGTTGCAACGCCGTCGTTCACCAGCGCCACCGCCTCACGCAGCAGTGCGTACTGCAGCCGGTTGAGGATGAACCCGGGAACGTCGGCAACCCGCACCGGCGTCTTGCCCAGCGCGATGAGGATGCGCTCGACCGCATCGACCCGTGCCGCGTCAGCTGCGGCCGGGATCAGCTCAACCGGGTTCATCAGCAGCGGCGGGTTGAGGTAGTGCGTGCCCAGAGTGCGCTCGGGGGCGCCGTACGCCCTCCCGAGCGCCGCCACCGACAGCGACGACGTGTTGGTTGCGATCGTCGCGTCGGGGTGAGCCGCTGCGATCGGCTCCATCACCTCGGCTTTGAGCGCGGCGTCCTCGGGGAGCGACTCCAGGATCAGGTCGATCGCGCCGGTGGGTAGGCTCCGGAGGGGCGGTCGTGTGCGGGCGGCCGCGATCGTCTCGGGTGCTCGCAGCTCCAGCGTCTCCACGTCGTCAAGGATCGCGGTGAACCGCGCCGAAACGGCCGCGGGCGACCGCGCGAGCACGTCGACGGTCGCACCGCCCAAGGCGTACTCGACCGCAATCTCTGCGCCGGTAAGGCCGGCGCCCACCACCAGCACGCGGATCTGCGTCTCGTCCATGGCCACCATTGTGTCCGACCGAACGCGCGCCGCGCCTCAGATCGACCCGCGGAGCGTCTCCATGTGATCGCGCAGGGCGTTCTCGAACACCCAGATGTCGGCGTAGGCGAACACCGAGAACCCTCGCGCTCGCAGTGCGACGCCCTCTGCGGGAGTCGAGATCATCTGGCCGAGCGGTTTGTCCGCCTTGCGGCAGGCGGCCACGAGCTTTTCCACCGCAGCGGTGAAATCCGGATGGTCGAACTGGCCGGGGAGGCCGAGCGACATCGACAGGTCGAAGTGCCCGAGCCACGCGACGTCCACCCCCGGCACCGCCACGATCGCGTCAGCGTTCTCGATACCGTCGGCCGACTCGATCTGGGCGATCACGAGCGTCTCGGAGTTCACCCGCTCGGTCAGGGCGGCAGCACCCTCGCTCAGCTCGTCGCTGTAGAGCACACCGAACCCGCGCTTGCCGAGTGGCGGGTACTTGGCGCTCTCGACCAGCAGGCGGGCCTCCTGCTCTGACTCGACCATCGGCGCCATCACGCCCTTGACCCCGCGTCCAGCGCGGTTGCGATCAACGGGTACTGGGCGCGAATCACGCGGCTGATCGGGTAGACGCCGGTGCCCCGGCCGGTCGCGTACAGCGTGCGCAGCGATCCGGCATCCCAGCCGGTGTGCTCCAGGTCGAAGATGGCGAAGTCGACGCCGGCGCCGGCCAGGATCCGCATCGTCCCGGGAGTATCGAACTCATACAGCATGGCCCCGACCGCCACGCCGCCTTCGGCCAGCGCTCGGTGTACGGGCGTGTCGGTCACGCCGGGCTCCTGTGGCCGCCGAGCTTCTGGGTCAGCAGCTCGCTGTCGAGCACCGCCGGGTTGACCACGAACTCGGGAATCTGGTGCGCGGCGACCGACACCACCGCGGCGAACGAGCTGCGCCCGCAGTCGCGGAACAGCTCGTCGGTGTGGCCGATCGCGTGCGGAGAGAGGATCACCGAATCGAGCTGCAACAACGGGTCGTTTGGATCGAGCGGCTCCTGCTCGAACACATCCAGCGCGGCGCCGGCGATCCGCCGCTCGGTGAGCACGTCCACCAGCGCTCCATGCTCGACGATCGGGCCACGGGCAATGTTGATCAGGTACGAGTCGCTTCGCATCAGCGCAAGCTTTTCGGCGTCGATCAGGTGGTGGGTCTCATCCGTCAGCGGACAGGTCAGGCACACGAAGTCCGCGGTCGCGAGCACCTCGTCCAGCTCCACCAGCCGGATGCCGAGCGCCGCGGCGTCGGCCTCGGACACGTACGGATCCGCGGCGATGCAGGTCAGGCCGAATGTCTGGGCGAGTCGGGCAGTGTCGCGCCCTATGCCCCCCAGACCCACGATTCCGAGCACGCGGCCGGGCAGGCCCATGCCCACGTGGTCCCATTTCTGGTCCCAGTTGGCGCTGCGAGTGATCGCGTCCTTTGTCAGCAGCCGGTGGGCAAGCGCCAGGATGAACGTGATCGCGGACACCGCCATCGGTCGCCGGACCCCGCCGGGGGTGTTGGTGACCAGTATGCCGTTCTGCGAGCAGGCATCGAGGTCGACCCGATCGAACCCGACGCCCAACCGCGCGACCAGTTTCAGCCGCGCGTTCCCGGTGACCGTCTCGGCCGTCACCGCCGGCGAGAACACCACCAAGGCGTCGTAGCTCTCGCGGCCCTGCCGGAGAGCTCATCCTCGTGGAGCGGCAGGAACTCCCAGCGGATGTGCGGGTGGCCGTCGAGCACATCCAGCCCGATGTCGAAGATCGGCGCGCCGTCGTCGCCCAGCAGATCACGTGAGACTCCGACGGTGAACGACTCCATGCCGAACATTTCCTTTCTGCTTCAGGTGGTGATCTGGATAGGGTACGACTTGTATGACCAGTTTGCCAGAGAACGATCTGACAAGCGTCTTTCGAGTTCCTCAGCGGGGCTCTGCAAGGCGCCTCGGGGGCCTTCGAGTTCTGCCTCAATTTGGCTTACCATACACGACTACAGCCATTTAGTCACGGGTACAGAATGCGCTCTGCGTGATCCCCGAATGACGGTCTGGTGATGCTCAGACCAATCTGCTAATCTCGGCCTGTGAACTACCTTGAGCGGCCGAGCGTCCGGATTGGGATCGACACCGGCGGGACATTCACCGATCTCGTTGTCGTGGACGAACAGACCGGCGCTCGGCGGATCGTCAAAGTTCCGTCAACTCCCAACCAGCCGTCAGCCGCGGTGTTCGCCGCGCTCGACCGTGCTCTCTCCTCGGATGTGGACGTGACTTCCACGGTGGTGGGCACCACCATCGCCACAAACTGTCTGCTGCAGCGCAAGGGCCAGCGCACCGTGTACGTCACCACCGCGGGGTTCGAGGATGTGCCGTTCATCCAGCGGATCGATCGCAAGTCGCTGTATGACCTTCAGTGGCGAAAGCCCGTGCCGTACGTTCGGCGACGGGACTGCCTCGGGGTGCTCGAGCGCGTCGCCCACGACGGCGCGGTGCGGATCCCGCTCGAGTCCGCCGAGGTCGATCGGTTGGTCGAGCTGCTGCGGGCCAAGCATGCAGAGTCTCCGATCGCGATCGCCATCAATCTGCTGTTTGCATTCGTCGAGCCCAAGCATGAGCGCATGCTCAATCGACGCGGTGCGGGCAGCGCTGCCCGACTGTCCCGTGTCGGTGTCACACGAGGTGGCGCCGGTGTGGCGGGAGTACGAGCGCGCCAGCACGGTGATCACCGACGCCTATCTGCGCAACCTGACGGTGGATTTCGCGGAGGAGCTGGCCGCGGGTTTTGAGCCGCTGGGGGTGCGTGAGCACGCGGCGCTGCTGAAGTCCAACGGCGGGCAGGTCGCGATCGATCGTGCCGCCCGGCGCCCGGTGGATTTCATCCTGTCGGGACTCGCCGGCGGGCTGATCGGTGCTAAGCATTTCGCGGCCACGGTGGATCGCACCGACGTGCTGACGCTGGACATGGGCGGCACCAGCGCAGATGTGGGAGTGATCATCCAAAGCGCCGTTCGCGGGCGCAACTCGTACGAGTTCGAGTGGGGGATTCCCATCGCGATCCCGGTGATCGACCTCAGCACGGTGGGTGCGGGCGGCAGTTCGATCGCCAGTTTCGACCCTGGCGGGCTGCTGCAGGTCGGGCCGGAGAGCGCCGGTGCCGATCCCGGCCCGGCCGCCTACGGCCGCGGCGCGGAGTGGGCAACCGTGACCGATGCCAATGTCGTTTTGGGGCGGCTCAATCCCGACTACTTCCTGGGCGGCGAGCTGCCGCTCGACACCGAGCGTGCCCGGGTCGCGGTCGCCCAGATCGCCGAGGGGCTCGGGTGCGATGTGGAGCAAGCGGCCCACTCCATCATCGAAGTCGCGTGTGACAACATGGCGAATGCAATCAGGCTCCTGTGCGCCGATCGTGGCCTTGACTACCGCCGGTTCGAGCTGATGGCCTTCGGAGGCGCCGGACCGCTGCACGCGTCGCTGCTGGCTCGCCGGGTTGGCGTCCGAGGGGTGATCGTGCCTCCCAACCCTGGTCTGACATCGGCCTTCGGAGCGCAGGCCGCCGAGCTTCGAGTCGACCGCCGGGTGACTCGCCTGCTTCGCTCCGACCGGGTCGGCCAGGCCGAGCTGAGCAGCGTGATCACCGCGGTCACCGAGCAGGCGCAGGCCGAGCTGATGGAGGAGGGGGCGACCGATCCGGTGGTCGTGATCACGGTCAGCTGCCGCTATCTGGGCCAGAACTTCGAGCAGGACGTGGTCGCTCCTCCGGCCACCCCGCCGCCGACCTCTCAGAGCGACTGGTGCGCGGCTTCAACGATGCCCACTTCGGGACGTACGGCTATAGCCTCGACGGCACCGTCGTCGAGTTCGTTCACTTCAACGCGACGGCCTTTGAGGCCCGCGAGGTGCCCTCGCCGCCGCCCCTGCCGGAGGGTGACGTGCCCGAGCCGAGCGCGGTTCGGTCGGTGTACTTCCGCGACCTGGGCTGGATTCCGACCGCGATCTACCCCCGTTCCGTACTCCCCGCCGGTGCGCTCATCGACGGCCCCGCGATCATCGAGGAGGTCGACTCGACCACGCTGGTGCTGCCCGGCCAGATCGCGTCGATGCACGCGTCGGGCACGCTGCTGCTGGCCGAGCACCGGCCGGTCGGGGGAACGCCGCAACCCAGCACGGAGGGGATCCTTGTCTGACTCCGTGTGGCTCAAGATCCTGCACGCCCAGCTCGTCAACGTGTGCGAGGAGATGGGCCTGGCGATGATGCGCACGTCGTACTCGCCGATCTTCAGCGAAGGGCTCGACTTCTCGTGCATGATCCTCGACCCGTCCGGCGACCTGGTCGCGATGCAGAACATCAACCCGGCGATGCTCGGCCAGGCGCTGTTCGCGGGCAAGTGGGTGATCGACGACCTCGGCGCCGAGAGCTTTGAGCCTGGCGACGTGGTCGTCCACAACGATCCCTATCGCGGCGGGTCGCACATGCCCGAGCACCTCCTGATCGCGCCGTTTTTCCACCACGGCGAGCTGCGCGGGTGGGTGTGCAATGTCGGCCATGTTTCCGAGATCGGCGGGATGGCGCCGGGATCGTTTGCGTCCAACGCCACCGAGGTCTACCAGGAGGGTCTGCGCCTGCCTCCGGTGAAGCTGATGCGGGCAGGCGAGCCGGTCAAGGACATCTGGCGGGTACTGCTTGCCAACCACCGCACACCCGACGCCTCGTGGGGCGACTTCAATGCGATGGTCGGCTCGCTCAACGTGGGACTGCGTCGGCTCGAGGAGATCTTCGAAGAACACGGTGCCGAGGCGGTGATGGCGGCGGTGCCGCAGCTGTACGACTACTCCGAGGCATGGATCCGCCGTGATATCTCAGAGCTGCCGAACGGCACCTACTCGGGCGAGGACTGCCAGGAGGACGACGGCTTCTCTGACCGGCCGTATTTCGTGCGGGCCGACCTGACCATCGCCGGCGACCAGATCGTGGTCGACTGGAGCCGCACTGACGACCAGGCTCGGGGCGTGATCAACTGTCCCTACGTGGTGTGTGCCTCGGCCACCTACAGCGGCATCTTCCAGGTGGTCGGCGGCGACGCGCCCATCAATGCCGGTGCCGTCCGGCCGATCGACATCATCGCCCGGCCGGGGAGCGTGGTCAACGTTCGCCACCCGGGAGCCTGTGTCGGCGGCCAGACCGAGCTTCAGCCCCGCATCATCGAGCTGATCCAGGGACGGATCCTGTCGCAGGTGGTGCCAGAGCGCACCTCGGCGGCGTCCGGCGGGACGTCGGGCAACTTCCTGTTCGGCGGCGTCCATCCCAGCACCGGCGAGTACTACACCTACTACCACTTCGAGGGTATGGGCTGGGGTGGGCGGGCGACCACTGACGGCAACGACGCCCAGAACGTGCCCCACGGCAACTGCCGCAATACTCCGGTTGAGGTGTTCGAGTCGCGGTATCCCTGGATCCACGCCGAGTACCGGCTCAACCCCGACGCCGGCGGGCCGGGGCGCACCCGCGGCGGCCTGGGAGTGACCCGGATCCTGACGGTGGAGGCCGACGAGGTGGTCGTGAACGCCTTGTGCGACCGTTCCCGAGTCGCCCCCTGGGGCGTGTTCGAGGGTGAGGACGGCCAGTGCCTCGCCTACCTGGTGAAGCGGGTCGGCTCGGACTCGTTCCAGACCTTCAAGGAGGCGTTCGGGACGGTCTCGAACACCAAGTTCTCGAACGTGCGCCTGAACCGAGGCGATCAGGTGATGCTGCAGTCGCCGTCGGGTGGCGGGTATGGCAGCCCGCTGGAGCGCGACCCGGAGAGCGTCGCCACCGACCTCCAGGAGGGCTACGTCACCGCCGCCCACGCGACCGCGGCCTATGGCGTCGCGCTGGCCGAGGACGGAACCGTCGATCATCAGGCGACTTCTCGCCTGCGAGAGGAGCTGCGTGCCGGTGCCGTGGATTGAGCGAGAGATTCCCTGGAATCAGCTGACCGTCGAGTACTGCGACGTCACCGGCCAGCTGCTGCCCCGCCGGTATTGGCAGTTCGAGGCCGACGGCCGCGAGTGGCGGGTCGCCGATCCCCGGCACGAGCAGCTGTATTGGCGGCATGTGCACCGGGAGGTGGCGGGGTGAGCACCGAACAACAGCGGTCGTTTGTCGAGAAGTGGCGGGAGTCGGCCTTCCTGTGCTTCTCATCCGCCCACAAGTTCTGCCGCGACGTGTGCCCGGTCAGCCAGGTCACCCAGAACGAGAACCATTCGCCCACGGCCTTTCATGCCAACGTGGTGGCGATGGAGCAGGGCCTGGTGAACATCGCCGACGTGGCCGAGGACTACGTCCACTGCACCCAGTGCGGAGGGTGTGAGATCCGGTGCCCCAACACGCTCGAGGCGGGAGACTTCTACCGCACTCGGGTGCGCACTGTGGACGTGGTCAAGGCTGCCCGCGCCTTGGCCGTCGATGTCGGAGTGGAGCAGCCGGAGTGGAAGCGGTGGGTCGAGGCGACCGTCGATAAGACCCACGAGCCGGTGCTGGACGTCCCCATCGATCCCGCCCGAGTGGCTGAGTGGGCTCACGATCTCGAGATCCCCATCGGTGGCGAGACGTTGCTGTTCGTGGATTGTGAAGCCGCCTTCTATCGCACCGCGGTGTCACGTTCGACCGGCGATGGTGTTGCAGAAGGCGGGATATCCGTTCGGGCTGATGCGCGAACAGTGGTGTTGCGGCGGCCCCGCCGCCGAGATGGGCTACGTGGAGAAGGCCAAGGCCTTTGCCACGCACAACCTCGACGACTGGCGGGCGGTCGGTGCCAAGCGGATCGTGACCCTCGACCCGCACGACTACATCACGTTCACCGAGGACTACCCCAAGTACTTCGGTGACGACTACGAGTTCGAGATCGTGCATGTGACCGAGCTGGTCGCTGAGCTGCTGCGTGACGGCCGATTGCAGCTGGACGTCCCGGTCGAGCGGGTTGTCACCTACCACGACCCCTGCCGGCTGAACAAGCGCAAGGGAATCTGGGAGTCGCCCCGCGAGATTCTCAGAGCGATCCCCGGCCTGACCTTCCACGATGTCAATCACGTCGCCCAGTGGGGATACTGCTCGGGTGCCGGCGGTGGGTTGATGGTCGAGCGGCCCGAGATCACGGCCGAACTCAGCCGCCGCCGGGTGGCCGCCGCCGCCGAGCTCGAGATCGACACGCTGGTGAGTGGGTGTGTGTGGTCGGAGCGCCCGCTGTCCGAGCAGGCGAGCGCCCATTCGCCCGCGATCGAGGTCAAGGATCTGATGGAGCTGGTGGCGGAGTCGGCCGGCTTCGGCGATCGGATTGCGCTTCGGCGGTGATGGCCACCACCACGCTTCCCACCGGCATGATCGAGGAGCTGACCTCAATCCTGGGCGAGGGAAGCGTGCTCGTGGATGTCCCCGCGCGGATCAACCGCACCCGTGTGCCGGCGCCGTTTCCCGTGCACGATTGGGCGGCGCACGTGCCCCAGGCGGTGGTGCTGCCGGAGACCACCGAGCAGGTGGCCGCCGTCGTGCGCCTCGCCAACATCCACGGCGTCGGCATCATCCCGCGGGCCGGGGCAACGGGGCTGGCCGACGGCGCCGTGCCGATGCGGGGTGGGATCGTCGTCGACATCAAGCGCATGGACAAGGTGCTCGAGATCGACGAGGGCGCGCGCACCGTCACCGTCCAGACCGGCATCGGCCTGAATGTGCTCGACAACCGGCTCACGCCGCTCGGCTTCACCTACCCCGACGACCCTTCGTCGTTTCCGTCGGCTCTGGTCGGCGGTCGGATCGGCACCGGCGGGTGGTCGCATCTGGCCGGCCGGTTCGGCCACACTCGCGATCTGGTGATCAGCATGACCGTGGTGCTGCCGACCGGCGAGGTCGTGCGGGTTGGTGACGGCGGCGGGGCGGGGATCCGCAAGTCCTCCACCGGCTACCAGATGAAAGGGCTGTTCTTCGGGCATCAGGGAACGCTCGGGATCGCCACCGAAGCGACGCTGGAACTGATCCAGCGGCCCGAAGCCGAGTTCACTCCGCTGTTCGCCGCAGCGGACTTCGAGACCGGCTACCGGGCGGTCGGCGCGCTCGCCCGGTCGGGGCTGGCGACGCTCTCCGGCGTGATGTTCACCGACGACTCTCGCATCGACTTCGCCCGGCGGGAGGGTGCCTTCGCCGGCGAGCCCGACGTGGGCGTGGTGGTGCACGCGATGCTGCTGGGAAGCCGCGTCGAGGTCGCGGCCGCCGGGCGTGTGGTGATGGACATCGCCGCCCGGGAAGGGCTGCGCCACCTCGGCGACGAGGAGTCCCAGCACGAGTGGGCGGCGCGCCATCTGCCGCCACCTGGCGCCGCTGCACGGGCGGCTCGCAGACGGGCAGGTGGTGCCGATGACCTGGCACGTGCAGGATGCCGCCTGCCCCTACCCGAATGTGCCGAAGCTGCGGGCGCGCTGGCGCGAGATCATCGAGCGGTACAAGGCAACCAGCGGCATCATCGACAACTGGGGCATGACCTTCTACACCAACGGTGCATTCAAGCCGTGGGCCGACCTGGCGTCCACCATCGAGGTCGGCATCTGGGAGCAGGCCTTCGACGCGACCACGTGGCAGAGCTGGGTCGACTGTGAGCTCGAGCTCGGCCGGGCCAGCGTGGAGCTGGGCGGTTCGATCAGTAACGCCCACGGCGCCTGCCGGGCCGGCAGCGAGCCGCTGGTTGCGGGTGAGCTCGGCAGTGCCTGGCCGCTGATGAAACTGATGAAGCGCACGCTCGATCCCGACAACGTGATGAACCCCGGGAAGTACGGTCTCGACGAGGCCTACGAGGAGGGTGACCGGTGAAGAGCTTCCAGCCGGGCAACGTGCCCCCGGTGGGACCGGCGATTGCCGATGGGGTGGTCGAGGGCCTGGATGGGCTGCCCGAGGTCGACCCAGAGCGGATGCGCGTTGTGCCCGAGCAGGGATTGCCGGAGTGGGACGTGCGCCGGATCCGGGAGTGGCGGGCCGAGTACTACGACTCCACCCGGTTGATGTTCGCCGACGCGGTGCTCGGAGTCGACGATCTCGATAGTCCGTGACGGCATACCTGCGGCAGGACGGTCGCGAGAAGGCCACCGGGCGCGGTGTGTACACCGGCGACATGGTGCTTCAGGGGATGCTGCACGCGCGGTTTCTGCTCGCAGGCGTGCCCCATGCCAAGCTCACCCGGCTGGATCTGTCGGCGGCCCGCGCGATCCCTGGGGTGGTCGCCATCAGCCAGGAGGATGTGCCCGACCGCCGGTACGGCCAGTTCGTGCACGATCGCACCCTGTTCGCCGAACGAGTCGTGCGGTTCGAAGGCGAGGTGGTCGCGGCCGTCGCCGCCCGCACGATCGAGGATGCCGACCGGGCGCTGGCCGCCGTCGACGTCTCCTATGAGCCGCTTCCGCACGTTCTGGACGCGGAGTCCGCGACGCTGGTACACCCGGACTGGGAGAGCTACCACGCCGTCGACGGGATGATTCGCGACGGCAACCAGTGCAGCGTCTCCACCACCGTCAAGGGCGACGTCGACGCGGCGTTCGCGGATGCCGACGTGGTGGTGCGCGACCGGTTCCGCTCCGATATGTCGCACCCTGTACCGATCGAGCCGCACGCGATCGTCGCCCAGTGGCAGGGAGACAAAGTCACCATCTGGTCGAGCTACCCAGGTGCCGTTTCTGGCCCGCAAAGGAGTGGCCGACACGCTCGAGATCCCCGAGAGTCATGTGCGGGTGATCGTGCCGCTGCTCGGCGGCGGGTTCGGCGGCAAGTGCGACTTTCACTTCGAGGCCCACGTGGCCGCGCTCGCCCGGGCGGCTGGTCGGCCGGTGCGGCTGGTTTTCTCCCGGCGGGAGGAGTTCCTCTGCCCCGACAAAGTGCGCCACGCGATCGTCGTGGACATCGAGACCGCAGCCCGTTCCGACGGTGTGCTGCTGGGGCGGCGGGCGCGGGTGCGTGCTCGACGGCGGCGCATACGCCGCCGACACCCCGGTCATGACCGAGCTGACCTCGATGCTCGCTGTCGGCCCCTACCGGATCGAGCAACGTCGACGTCGAGTCGCGATCGATCTACACCACTAAGACACCGGCCGGATCGGTGCGCGCTCCCACCGGGCCGCAGATGTGCTGGGCGGTCGAGCAGCACATGGACGTCGTGGCCGCGCGGCTCGGGCTCGACCCGTACACGTTTCGCATGATCAACCTGGTGGAGGAGGGAGACGAGGGGCCGACGCGTCAGGTGTACGAGCGGATCGGGGCGCGTGAGTGCCTGGAGCGTGCGGCGGAGCTGGTCGGCTGGGGCGGGGCGGTCGGCGACGGCGACACGGGGATCGGTGCGGCGTGTCGGGTTTTGAGCACCTTGAGCAGCGCGTCCGGCGCTCACGTTCGCCTCAATGCCGACGGCTCGGGCACGATCATCACCGGGGCCCAGGAGAACGGCACCGGTTCGGTGATGGCGCTGCCGCTGCTCGCTGCCGAGCAGCTGGGGAATGCGCCCCGAGCAGTTCACGATCGTCGCTCAGGACACGGACGTGGCTCCGTCTGGGACCACGGCAGCGCCGGCAGTCAGACGACCGTCAATGCTGGCCGGGCGGTGGTCGCCGCCGCGGCCGAGGTGCGCGATCAGCTGCTCGGAATCGCCGAGTCCGAGTTCGAGATCTCGCGGGACGACCTGGAGCTCGTCGAGGGGCAGGTGCGGGTGCGCGGCACGCCGACCCGGACGATCTCGATCGCGGTACTGGCTGGGCGCGCGCAGTCGACTGGGAGCGCGCTTTGGGGTCGGTCGGTGGCACCCCCGCGGCCGATTCCCGAGCACGACGTGGCCGGCTGCGTGGGGCGATTCGCGCTGGGCGCGTTCCCGGCGCCCACGTTCTTCTGCCATGCCGCCCGGGTCAAGGTCGACCGCGAGACCGGTGTGGTACGCGTGCTTGCGGTCGCGGCCGCGCATGACTTCGGCACCGTTATCAACCCCATCGGCGTCGAGGGCCAGATCCACGGTGGAGTCGCCCACGGTATCGGCATGGCGCTCCTGGAGGGCACCAGCTTCGAGGACGGCAAGCAGGTCAACCCGGGGCTGCTCAACTACAAGCTGCAGACGGCTGCCGACGTGCCGTTGATCCAGATTGCGCTGGTCGATACGCCCGCCGCGCACGGTGGTCCGCACGGCACCAAGGGTGTCGGCGAGCCGCCGATGGTGCCCACTGCCGGGGCGGTGGGAAACGCGATCGCGGCGGCCTGTGGAGCCCGCGTCCGGCGGCTGCCGATGACACCCATGCGGGTGTGGGAGGCGATCGCCGGCTAGCTGCGGGTGCTGAGGGTGCGGCTCGCCCGAGCAGTTTCCATGTGATGGGTGATCACGAGCTGAGCCGCCTCGTCGATCTTCCCGGCCTCGAGCGCAGTCAGGATGTCGTTGTGCTGCCGCAGAGAGGCGGTCGCGGAGTCGGGCAGCGCGTACACGGCGAGGCTGGTGGTGCGGGCGTTCTCGATCAGACCGTTGGCCAGCGAGCGCAGCGCCTGGTTGCGCGTGTACGAGCACAGCAGGCGGTGGAACCGGCCGTCGCAGTCGGCGGCGGCAACGACGTCGCCGGATTCGACCGCCGCGACCTGCTCGGCCAGGAGCGCGCGGCCCTGCGTCGCCACGTCCACGGCGCCCCATTGGTCGACCGTTCGGAGCGCCTGGGCCTCGATCACCGAGCGGATCTCGTCGAACTCCGAGATCTGGCGGGCGTGCTGATGCAGCCAGGCGCGAACGAGCGTCCTGGCTGCGTGACGACGAGCCGCCGCCGGTCACGAACCGCCCGCGAGTCGTCTGCGCCTCGATGAACCCAAGCGCTTCGAGGCTCGACAGCGCCTCGCGCAGCACCGTCCGCGATACGCCCAATTCCTGGACCAGCATGCGCTCGGACGGCAGGCGCTCTCCGACACCGAATTCGCCGGAGACGATCTTCTGCATCAGCCTCTCCGACGCTTCGTGAACTCGAGTCCCTTGTTGGAGCGAACTGAGATCGAGTTCGAGCGCCCCGTCCCCGACGGCACCATCAGTGTCGAGTGAGTCGTTCGTAACACGCGGAGTATAGGGGGGAGGTGGGATTGATCACCGTCGGCAGCGTGCCGGTCGACTGTGCCACGTCGGAGGCGGAGTCGAACTCGGTGCATTCCAGGCGCACGCCGTGGTGCACTGCTCCCGGGACGAACGCCGACACCCGTCCGCGTCCCTGCCCGAGTTGGACGTCGGTGTGGGAGTTTCCCAGCGTCGCAGCTTCCACCGAGACGTCGTCGACGCCGAAGCAGAGGTGGTGGATTCCCTCGCCGGAACGCGGCGAGCTCCCGGCCAGCGGAGACGTGTCGCTGAGCGGCTCGACCAGCTGCAGCAGGATGTTGCCGGCGTCGAGATAGGTGAGCCGGACAGCCGCGGCTTCGACCACCTCCTGGTGCACGACCTCGAGTCCGAGCGTGCCCGCGAAGTACTCCAGTGCGTTGTCGGTATCGCCCACCAGAACGCCGACGTGATCCAGGCGTCTGATCATGGCGCGGTCACCACCGGCCGGGACTCACAGCGGCCGCTCCCGTGCTGGAGGCCTATCCGGGAGCGGCCGTGTGAGCTTTGATTCGCCGAGGCCCACGTCCTACTCAGGTGGGATCTCGGCGTAGGCGCGCTGATACGTCTACCCCTTCGCGCGCGCGCACCGCGCGTGCTCCGTAGAAGAACACGATTGCCAAGATCACGATTCCGGCGAGGTAACTGAAGAACTTCTGCCGATCGGTGAACCCGAACGCCCAGTCGTAGTGGAAGTACAGGATCCACACGATCACCGTCGTCGCCACGCTGCCTGCGCCGGCCCAGACGACCAGCGGCAAGCCGAGCACGTTGCGTCGGCTCGTGACCGCGCGATAGAACTCGGGGTGACGGTAGGGGACGACGATCGCGGACAGTCCCACGAGCCCCGTGGCGATCAACTGGATCAGGATGGCGTACGTGATGATCTGGAAGAAGTTCGACGCGTGCAGACCCCAGTACAACGTGAGCACCGCGAGTATCAGTGTGATGATCACCGCGACGTAAGGCACGCCGCGATCGTTCACACGCGTGACACTCTTGGGCAGGATGCCGTCGAACGCGTAGGCAAACAGCATGCGCGTCGGCTGGAGGAAGTTCAGGTACGTCAGCAGTGGGAAGAACATGGTGAAGCAAATCACCAACAGAGCCGCAAACCACGTGCTGCCGACTGACGCTGCCGTCAAGAAGAGATAGGTCGGGGGTGCGGCGATCTCCGTCGGCATCCCGCCGCCGTTGGCGGCAATCTGGAAGCTGGTGCCGAACGTGCGGAAGAAGATCGCGGCGCACACGGCCACAACTGCGATCGGGATCAATCCCCCGAGGGCCATCATGTGCGCCGTCTTGATCGTGCTTGCCTGACGCAGCTCCCCTCCCAGCTGTCCCGAAGAGAACCAGTTGAAGATGGCCCAGCCACAGAAGAACCCAACTACCGGGATTGTGTTGACGAACGAGAACGCCGGGTCGACATTGACTCCCGCGTGAACCGCCGTTTGGATGGTTGAGTGGTATGAGTCCGCCTTGTGCGTGTAGGGCTCGGCGAAGCTATTGAAGTTGTTGATGAACGAGCTTTTCGAGGTGAAGATCGCGACCAGAACACACGCCGCCAAACTGCCTGTCGTCATCCAGAACCACACGTTTTGAATAAGCA
Organism: uncultured Actinomycetes bacterium; assembly: GCA_963727235.1. Lineage (GTDB taxonomy): Bacteria > Actinomycetota > Thermoleophilia > Gaiellales > JAICJC01 > CAVPTL01. The sequence continues at coordinate 125,867 of CAVSFZ010000012.1, read as the reverse complement.
GCGTGAACCGCCAGCTGCCGAGCAGCGGGAGGGTTGCGAGCAGCATCATCAAGACGCCGACGAAGAACTGCCAGCTAGTCGAGGTCAGGAGCGTGTTACCCCAGTCGACCAGGGTCGGGTGATGTCCGGACAAACCGATCACTATCAGGCCAGGCCCGAGCGCGAGGGTCGACGTGGCGATCCCAAAGAAGGCTGCGGACAAGACCACCGCAACCGTCATACAGAAGCTCGATATCACACCAACCAAGGGGTGCAACACTCGGCTGACCAGCATGTAGTCGCCGCCCGAACGAGGGATCATCGCGACCAGGAGTCCCCACGCATACGCCAACGCAAGCGCCATCGGCACCGTCAGCAACAAGCCAAGCAGATAGTTACCACCCGGGAACAGTGAGAAGACGAAGAAGAAGCTCACCGCTAGCACGAACGTCGGGTGTCCCGGGACGATATTCATGATCAAGGCCGACTTCGTCGAGACACCCCGGACGAGTCCGGTGGCGTTTCGCGCGAACAGCCCTGGTGTCGCGCCCGGCGAGGGCGCGTCCGCTGGGGGCATGGACTCTGTGTTGCTCACGACACTCCTTCCGTTGGTCATGACAATCACCCGGTGCGGGCCGTGTTGGACCACGGCAACGCACGTCTTCGGACGTGTGCGTCCTTGAGATGAAGCTTGCACGGCGGTGCTTGGTGCTGGACACTGCACCGCTGTGGGGGCATTGAACCAGTCCGACTGTCATATGTCAAGCTTGTCGTACCAATTTTTTCTGCGTCGACGCGAACGTTGTCAATCCAAGAAACCGCTCAACTATGCGGATTCATGGAGCGATTGTCAGATAGTCGATCTGTCGACCCAGTACGATCGATAGACTCTGCCAGACCAGCGAGACCGAAGGAGTCAGCGGTGAGCCCCAGCGAAACCCTGCGCAGACTTGAAGGCCGGCGGGTGATTGTCACAGGCGCCTGCGGCGGCCAGGGGGTGGCGGTGGCTGAGCGGCTCACCGCCGAGGGAGCCCGGGTCGCGCTGACCGATCTGCATCGCGACCCCCTCGAGCAGTTGTGCGCGCGCATCAACGCTTCGGGCGGGGATGCCGTCTGGCGTGTCGCCGACCTGCGCGACGAGGCCGAAGTGGCCGCGGTCGTCGCTGCAACCGTCGAGGCGTTCGGCGGTATCGACGTGCTCTACACAACGCCGGGGTGAGGCTGGCGGGACGAGACGGGCCGGTGGTGGACGTTGAGCGCGAGGTCTGGGACGACACCTTCGCGGTCAACGTCACCGGGACATACCTCTTCTGCAAGCATGCCATTCCGCATCTCTTGCAGAGCGCGGCTCCGGTGGTCATCAACGTCTCGTCCACGGCCGGCACCGGCGGGGATCCGGGGCCCACGCGTACTCGGCCAGCAAGGGCGCACTGATTGCCCTGACCAAGAGCATCGCCCAGACGTGGGGCGGGGATGGGCTGCGGGCGGTTGCGATCTGTCCGGGACTGATCGAGACGCCGATGCTCGAAGCGGCGTTCGCGGGGGAGCGGGTCACCCGTGACCTCCTGGCTACCACCGCCCTGGGCCGAGTCGGTCAGTGCGACGGAGATCGCCGGAGTGGCGGCGTTTCTGGCGTCGGATGACGGTTCCTACGTCACCTCGACTGTGGTCGAGGTGCACGGGGGCCTCGCCAAATGAGCGTCGCCGTGGTCACGGGTGGTGGACGGGGGATCGGGCTGGCGATCGCAGAGGTGCTCAGAGGCCGGGGATCGGACGTGATCATCGTCGGGCGCGACCGAGAGCGGCTCGAGGCGGCCGCCGCCAAGCTCTCGGCCCGAGCGCTGGTGTGCGATCTGCTCGATCGTGCTTCCGTGACCGGTCTGATCGCCGAGCTGTCACAGGTCGACGGCCTCGACGTGTTGGTCAACAACGCCGGCGCTGGCGGAAGCTCAACTCGATCGCCGACACCGGCGAGCAGAGCTGGGATGAGACAGTCGAGGTGAACCTCACCTCGGCGTACCTCCTCAGCCGTGGTTTGGCCGAGCGCCTGGAGGCGTCTGGGCGCGGCTGCGATCGTGAACATCGGCTCGTCCATGGGACTGGGTGTGGCGCCGGGGTTGGTGGCATACGCGGCGGCCAAGGGCGGCCTTCACCAGCTCACTCGTGCGCTTGCGGTCGAACTCGGGCCCAAAGGCATCCGAGTAAACGCGGTGGCGCCGGGGTTTGTGCGCACCGATCTGTTCGAGCGGCACCACCCACGGGCTCGGCAGCGGGCGCTGGCGGCATCTCATCCGCTTGGCAGGGTGGGCGAGCCACACGAGGTCGCCGACCTGGTCGGGTACCTCTGCAGTGAGGCGGCGTCGTTTGTGAGCGGCGCAGTGATTCCCGTGGACGGGGGACTCACCGCCAGGCTTGCGATTCCCGATCTCCTGGCTTGATACCCAGTGACAGCACCAGTGTGACCTAGGTGTACAGCCATGCCCGACGGGGAACACTCGGGGTATGCCGATGACGTGGACACACAACCGGGAGCTGGGGTACAGCCGATCCTCGGCGACCAGGCGCGGTGCTCAGGCGGCGATGGGGCTACAACGAGCGGACGGCTCGGGTAGCCCAACCCGAGATCGCCAGCACCACGGCGCCTAGCACTCCGAACAGGATCGAGCCGGCCGACAGGGCGAACAGCAGGATCACGACCCCCACAGCCAGGCCGGCGTAGCCGGTTCTGACCATCTGGCGCTTCTTTTGTTCCCGGCGAGTCAGGGTCATGGCTGAATTGTAGACGCGCCTGGGCCACTATGATGGCGGCCGGATTGCCGTGATGGATCTCTACTACAGGCCCGGTGCCGCCTCGCTGGTCGCGCACATCACGTTGCTCGAGGTGGGGGCTGAGCACCGGCTGGTGCGGGTGGAGGGCCAGGGCGACGACATCACGCCACCGGGATACGAGTCTCTGAATCCCCATCGGCGGGTGCCCACGCTCGTGGACGGGAGCCTGGTCGTGTACGAGGCGGCGGCGGTGGTGATGCACCTTGCCGACACTCATCCCGAGGCCGGGCTGGCGCCGCCGCTGGGCACGGCCGAGCGGGCGGCGTGGTATCGGTGGATGGCCTACCTCACCAATACCGTCCAGGCCACCTTGCATGTGAGGATCTATCCCGACCGGTACACGAGTGACCCCGAGGGCGTGTCCGGCGTCGCGCTGCAGGCTGAACGCGACCTCGATCGGATGCGGCAGTTCATCGAGCGGGAGCTGGACGGGCGGGAATACCTGCTGGACGACCTGAGTACCGCCGACCTGTTCCTGTTCATGGTCACCCGGTGGGGCCGGAATCTGCCGACGCGATGGTGGGATCAGCCCAACTTGGGCCGTCACTACCGCCAAATCAAAGCGCGCGCTGCCGTGGCCGAGGCGATGCAGACCGAGGGCCTCGAAGACGTCGGCCTCGACGAGCGCACAACCGCCTGACCAGTCTCGTCTGGCCCAGCATGGTGGTCACTGGAGGGAGTTCCAGGCGAGCGAGAGGCCACCGGGATTGGTGGAGAAGCGGAGTTTTCGTGGGTCGCTGCCGTCCCATCCAGTGATGGTTACTTCGAGGGGGGATTCCGAGGTTGTGAACGCGACGCGGTGTTGATCGGGTGATATGGCCGCGCGCATGGGGCAGAAGCCCGGCGTGCCCCAGTGTCGGAGGTTGGTGCCGTTGGTGTTGATCGTCAGCAGCGCGCAGTGGGTGGTGCTTTGGTTCAGGGCGATAAACAGGATCCTGTGGCTGTCGGGGAACCACCCGAGTGCGGCGATCTGGTTGGCGTCTGGATGTCCGGTGAGTGCGACGACTCTGCGTGTCGTCACGAGTGGTCGCCGGTGAGTGCCGTCGCTTCGCATCAGTCCAAGCCCTCCGAATCCGTACACGATCGTGGTTCCGTTGGGAGAGAGCTGTCCACCAGTCCAGTAGGGGAACGGGTACGCGGACTTGGCGGTACCCCTGGCGATGATTCGTGGCCGTCCACCGCTCGAACTCACCCGGTAGATGCTGTTGTTGTACCCGTAGATGACCTTCGAGCCGTCGGGGGTAAACGACCCACTCGCTGCACCTTTCGGTCCGACTCGAACCTGAGAGCCGTGGCCGCCAACGACGTACAACCCGGTTTCTCGGAAGATCAGAAGCTTGGATCCGTCACGTGACCATGCCAGCGGATCTCCGTATCCGTGTGCGACCACCACTCGCTTGCTCGGGTCGGCTGGGTCAAACGCCACCACCGGGTTGCCCCCAACTGCGATCCACCCGCGTGCCTGCGCGAACACTCCGGCAGACCCGGGCTTGGACTGCTTCGGTGCCGAAGCGCCTGCCGCCAAGCCCAAGCCTGAAACCATCACCGCGACCGCGCCTAACCCAGCAGCGACACCGACCACCACGCGCTTGCTCTTGATGTTCATCCCGCGATCATGCACGCCGCCACTTGTGGTTCGCTTACGAACCGCTTACGGCTCAGTCACTCCGTGCTCCCGAGCCGAGGAAGGATCCGAGACCGGCGGCCGCGTCCGGGAAGTGGGAACCTGGGAAGTCTTCCGGGGTCGGGCGGCGCGGGTGTACATACGCTTGGATCATGAGGGACGGTCGCGGCAGCGAGTTGCAGCCGACAATTCGGCATACGCCCACGCTGGGTATGCGGGCAGGTGTGGTGGCGCGGTTTGCCGGACGCGGCCTCGTCCAACTGGCGGGGTTGACGGTCGTCGCGGCATATATATGGGCGGCTACCCCGCTGTTTGATTTGGTGCCGGATCCCGTGCCGGATGCCTCGCCCAAAGTCGTGATCACCGGTGCCTCCGTCCTCGCAGTCTCTGCGTTGATCCTCATGATTGACGGCGGCGCCGTGGCTCGCCTGCGCCGCGCTCTCGGCCAGATCCGCGCCCGCCCGCCGTGGACACGAGCGGCGGAGTGGTGGCGCTTCCGGCAATCCACACGGCGCCGCCGCAGTACGCGCCGGCCCCCGGAATGGTGATTCCTCGTCGGACTGCACGACACCGTTGCCGTCGGTCGCGGTAGGCTCTCGCGCGTGCCGGGCGACGTCTCTGTGCCGGCCGAAAGTGAGGATTCCGATGGCAGCGTATTTCGTATTGATGCAGCAGGTGGATGATGTTGACCGGTACCGCTCGGAGTACTTGCCGAGGATGAGGCCGTTGCTGGAGAAGCACGGCGGGGAGGTGCTGGTCGCTGGGTTCGACGCGGAGCCGGCGGAGGGTGACCCTCCCAACAGCACCGTTGTGCTGCGCTTTGCCGACGCGGCTGCGGTACGGGGCTTCCTCGATGATCCGGAGTACCGGCCGGTGAAGGCCGTCCGGTTCAGCCTGACGTCGCGAGGTCAGGCGGTCATCGCTTCGGAATTCACTCGCCCCGGGTAAGAGGCTGTCCGTCCGCCGGTGCGCTATGGCGTGTCGAGGGTGTCGAGTTCGATGCGGCGGGCGGTCACCACGCCTTTCGCCTCGGCCATCGATGGTGAGTGCCCGGTCAGGGCGGTGACGAACGACTCCTTGTCCAGCGCTTGGAGCCGTACCGTGCCGACTGCGGTGACGGTCGCGGTGCGTGGTACGTCTTCGAGCAGAGCGATCTCGCCGAACCCCTCGGCCCGTCCGAGCGTCGCGATGCGGTGCCCGTCTCGCGACACCGCGACAGTGCCGTCTGCGATGGCGTAGTAGCGCTCGCCGATGTCTCCCTGGCGGATGATGATCTCGCCGTCGGCGGCTTCAACCGGCTCGAGCGCGTGTGCGATGCCTTCGATCGCGGGCGGTGGCAGGGCGCGGAACAGGCGCATGGCGCGAAGCAGTGAGATCTCGACGATGGGGACGCGCGCGCCGCGGTCGATCACCATCAGCCGGCGCCCCAGCAGCAGGGTCGTTACGAGCAGCAGCACACCCACCCCGGCCAGTGCAGCCCGGGCGCCGCCAAGGGCGACCAGCACCGCAACCAGCACCTGTCCGATCGCCATGCCGGCCATCGCCGTTCCCTCCAGCACCCCGAACACACGGCCGAGCACGTCGGCGGGCGAGATCCGCTGAAGCAGCGTGCGAGCGGCCACATCCAGGAGTGCCCGTGCCGCGCCGCCGACGACGAGCAGCACCACTGCCGCGGGAAGCGTCGCGGTAGCGGCGATCGCGACGAACGTGAGGCCCCACACGACCAACGCCATCACGATCGGCGGCGCCAGGTACGCGGCGCCCGACCAGCACCACGGCAACCGCCGCCCCGGCAACACCGCCCGCCGAGAACACCGCATTGAAGTACCCCACCCACCCCGAGCCGACCGACAGCAGGTCCAGGGCGAGCACGACAAACAGCAGGTCAAGCGCACCCCAGATGATGTTCTCGAGTCCGAGCAGGCCGACCACAAGACGAGGTCCGCTGTGATGCGCCAAGGCTCGAAACCCGGCCACCGCCTCATCGAACGGCCCTGAATCAGCCGCCTCACTGGCCGCGGGTGGACCGGACACTCCCACGACCAACACCGACGATAACGCTCCCAACATCGCGCAGATGACGAACACTGTCCCCGGCCCAGCCGCGGCGAGCAGCACCCCGGTTGCTGCCGTCGCGACCAGCACGCTCCCGTTTTCGACCCAGCCCATAACGACGTTCGTGGCTGTCAGTTCCTCAGCCGAGTGCGCCAAGGCGGGCGTCAGCACCGCCTGAGTGGGGCGCGTGATGGTCACAGCCGTCGCGGCCACCGCCCCACACAGGTAGGCGATCGGCGCATCGGCGCCGGTCAGGATCACCGCGGCAGTGGCACCCATCGCCACCGCCTGCACCACATAGCCGACCGCAAGCACCCTCACCGGCCGATGCGTATCACCCAACGCCGCGGCAAAAGGCGCGAAAATCGCCGCCGGCACGAGCTGGACGACCGCCACCAAACCGGCGGTCGTTGTCCCACCCTGGTCATAGGCATACACCAGCATCGCCAGCCACACCGCGTACTCCGACGCCGTGAAGCCGACGTAGGCGAGCAGCACCCGACGCAAATCGCCGTTACCCAACACCGCCCGAAACACGCCGCCTGTACGCATAGCCCCACATCAAACAGCACACGACCCCCACCAGGCAACACGAACGCCGCCACGCAAGGACGATCCCCGGCTGGTCAGCCCCGAACACCGAGAACAACTCTCGGTAGTTGGCCGTGAGGCAGTGCCCGGGGCGAGACTCGAACTCGCGCTCCCCAACTGGGGAAGTCGATTTTAAAGTCGACCGCGTCTACCAACTCCGCCACCCGGGCTTACGTCCGTAGTATCCCCGCCGTCGCGGCCCGCGTCACTCCGCTGCCATCAGGGCGGCGCCGTGGAGGATGTCGCGCTCCGACACGTGCACCTCGCCGGTGCCGCAGGCGGCGACCACCTCTGCCAGGATCGCGGCGCCGGCGACGATCGTGACCGCGCGGGCGGGCATCAGGCCACGCACCTGCTTGAGTTCGTCCAGGGTCAGTGCCGACGAGGTCACCCAGCAGTCGCTCGATGGTTGCGGCCGTGAGCACGTGGCCGTCGATCACCTCGGGCAGCTCCGACTCGAGGCCGAGGTCGATCGTGGCCAGCGTGGTGATCGTCCCGGCCACGCCGATCAACTCGCGGGTGGCGTCGGTCAGGGCGCGGGGTATCACCTCGGCGGCCGCCGCCCGCAGGGCAGCGACAGATTCGGCCGGGGGTGGGGAGGAGTCGAGGTAGCGCTCGGACATGCGCACGCAGCCGATGTTGAGGCTGATCTGGTCGACGACCCCGGAGCTATCTCCCAGCACGAACTCGGTCGAGCCTCCCCCGATGTCGCAGATCAGCGTGCCTTCGGAGGCGGCCCGCCGAGAGGTGACACCGCGGAAGGTGGTGCGAGCCTCCTCGTCCCCGGTCAGAAGCCGGCACTCAAACCCGTACCGACGCTCGATCTCGGCCAGAAACTCCCGTCCGTTGGCGGCATCCCGAACGGCGCTGGTGGCGACCGCCAGCACGTGTTCGGCGTGCAGCTGCTGCGCCCGCTCGGCGTAGCGCTGCAGGGCCGCGTGGGCGCGTTCCAGGGCGGCGTCGTTGATCGTGCCGTTGGCATCCACGCCGTCGCCGAGCCGTGTGATCGTCAGCAGCCGCTCGACCTCGGCGATCTCGCCCGCATCCACGTCACACACCAGCAGACGGATCGAATTCGTGCCGATGTCGATCGCGCCGACGCGGCGGTGGTCGTCGTCTCCGGCGGTGCTCACCCGCGCAGCATCCGCAATGCAAACCGAAGTGGGGCGATCGCCGCCTTCCACCTGTCGATCAGCATTCGCAGAGTGGCCGAGCGACGCGTTCAGACGGTTCATCACCAACGTCAGCCGCTCGAGATTCTGCTGGAGCTCAGCTTGGCGCGCCGTCAGCGTCGCGAGCCCGCCGGTCTGCATCGCCGCGATCTGGGTCTGCACCTCGGCCTGGAGTTTCGAGGCGCGACGCATCGTCTTGATGCCCCGCACGCCGACGTAGCCGGTAGGCACTCCGACCACCACGAGCCATATCAGCACCAGCCACCAGATCACCCGCGGGATGCTATCAACCGACGGTCCCTGTGGTAGAATGTCGGGTTCCGGCGCGGGGTGGAGCAGTCCGGTAGCTCGTCGGGCTCATAACCCGAAGGTCGCAGGTTCGAATCCTGCCCCCGCTATCCACAGAAGCCGCCTTTCGAGGCGGTTTCTGCGTTAACCGCCTCTGCAGATCGTGCTCTACGCTGAGACCTGGGCGACGACCGTGTAGGCGCCACGCGTGACGAGCTGCACGCCGGTCGCATCGACGGTGCTTGCCCGGCTCTGATCCGCGAACTTATCGGTCTCGGCCGCGGCCTCCTCGCTCTCCCACAGCGTCAGAGTCAGGGCGGTGCCCGAATCGCGATCAACCAGGAACACGCCGCCGGCGTTTCCCGGAAGGCCGGCGATGAATCCCGACACAGTGGTGGTTACGTGGTCGGCCCACTTGTCGAGCGCTTCTGGCGACCCTGCCCACGTTGATGTCCTTGCGACCATTGTTGGCCCTCCGAGGTAGGCGGGCAGTTGATCTGCACGCGGGATCTCAGTCTCGCAGGTTGATCTCCGGATTGCGAGACGGCGCGGACCGTACGCGGCGGCGAAGTGCGGTGTGGAGCGGCCGAGATGGCCGTCCCTATTCGTTCGCGCCCGCATGTACCGATCTTCTCGGAGATGCGCATGCTCACGACTGCGAGGGATACTGGAGCGCGATGGCGACGTGCGATTGGCCCGGATGCGACCGAACGGCGGGTAGCACTCACTACGAGTTGGGTGCGGACCTGCCGCTGCTCAAGCTCTGCGTGCGCCACGCAGACGACTGGGATCGACTCCACCGGTCGGGGCAGATGGACGTACTCCGCCGACACTTCAATCCCTCGGAGGGTGACTCGGCGTAGGGGTGTGTGGAGTCGCGGGTCGGAGCCAGAGGCTGGCCGACCGGGGTTGGAGGGTGACGTTGACGACGTCGAGCACGCCGGCTGAGAGCGTGTCGAGCTCGATCTGGTCGCGCAGCGTCCCACTGAACGCGTGGAGCGTTTGAGCTGCGTTGTATTTCGGGCGGTAGAGGCGGTGATCCACGGTGTGTTGGATGCGGCTGCGCAGCGGCTGGAATACAGCGGCAATCGCCAGTGTTGAGATGGTGACGGCGAGTGTTCCCGACTGTCCGGTGATCGTCTGCAAAGCCGCGCTGAGGATGGTGACTCCGGCCAGGTAGAGACCGATCAGGACTGCGGCAAGAAACGTGTAGACGAGTGTGCGGCGGATGATCACGTCGATCTCGTAGAGGCGGTAACGGAGTACCGCAAAGCCGATCGAGATCGGGATCACGCAGAAACTCATGAGTGCGACGTCTTGGAGGACTTGCAACCACGGCGGCACGGTGTTGAGCGGGCTTTCGAGCGAGATCGACGTGATCTCGACGACGCCGTAGATGACCGCCACCAGCCCGGCGGCGGTGGCCAGCCATTTCATCTGCAGCCGCTCGTCGCCCTGGGATCGGCGATACCGCACCACGAGGCTCGCCGCTGAGCCCAGGATGGCTACTGGGAGAAGGATCACGACCGCCCGAGACCAGGCAAAGACACCAGCCAGCGGCTCGATCCCGAACGGGTTGACCGCCTTGGGGAACGAGCTGTCGCTCATCGGACCGGGGTCGAAGAAGATCGTCGCCGAACCCAGCGCGATCGTGACTCCCGCCAGCCACGCCACCCAGCGCCAGCGCGGGCCGAGGAGATGCCCGTCGGGGAACAGCAGGATCAGAAACGTCCCCATCAAACCGATGGCCGGTAGCCACAGCACGTTGTCGAAGGCGGCGGCCACGCGCGCCGCCTGCTGGGAGCCGTGATGCATCTCGAGCCCGTAGGTGGCTGTGCTCGAGGCCACGGCATCAATGCCCCAGCACAGGCCGATCCCGAGCAGAAGCCAGGCGATGGAGTTGCCCGGCCGGCGGGTCGCGATCAGCATCCCTACCAACGGAAACATGAACGTGGTTACCGCGAATGCGATCGAGGGCGCGACGCTGCCCGTGCCCCAACTGCCCCCGTTGTCCTGCGCCCGTGTCAACCAACCGAAATACGCACCAACCGCGTACAGGACGCAGATGACCACGAAGATCGCCCACGAGACAGGCTTCATAGGATGTCCACCGTCCCAGTCTCGCAGGCCGCCGCCCCGAAAACGTTACGGCTTGGATCACTGCTGGAATCAGTCAAGTACTGCTCTACCGGGTCTTGCGATTGCGCCGCACGTTGCACTTCCGATTGGACATTGTGACGACCTTGTGCTTGATTGTGTCGGTATGCCACGATCGATCGCTCTCGTTTTGACGCTCTTGCTTGTTGCTCCTGCGACCGCCCAGGCCTCCGTGTATTTACCGGGCGCGGTACCTCAGCCGGACGTTGTCACGGTCGCCGATTCGGCCGCCGGGCAGTCGCTTCACCTCCGGGGAGTGCCGTACCAGTGGGCTGGCTCCACCCCCAGTGGATTCGACTGCTCAGGGTTCACCCGGTATGTGTACCTCAAGCTCGGCATCACGCTTCCGCACTCGAGCTACGGCCAGTGGGATGCCGGCCGCCACGTGTCCCGCTCGCAGCTTCTCCCCGGCGATCTCGTATTCTTCGACGGCCTCAACCACGTCGGCCTCTATCTGGGGCACGGGCGCTTCATCCACGCGCCGCATACCGGCACTGTGGTCTCCATCGATAGCCTCAACACCGGCTGGTATGCAGACACCTACGTGGGCGCTGTCCGCGTGCAGGGGTCACAGTTGCCGCGCAGACACCACCACCACGCTGGCGACGCGAAAGCCAAGCGAGAGCTTTCTCGGCTGTTCGGGGTTGTGATCCACCAGCTCACTCTGCCTGGGCCCAACGAGGACGGCGGCCGCCTCACACGCTCCGCGGAGTAAGCTCGCCGGATGGCGATCAGGATCGTCCTGGCCGAAGACAGCTATCTCGTGCGTGAGGGTGTCACCCGGCTGCTCGAGCGCGAGCCGGAGATCGAGATCGCCGGGGTGTGCGGCGATCTGGCGGGCCTGACCGACTCGGTGGCCGAGCTGGTGCCGGACGTGGTGGTGACCGACGTGCGGATGCCTCCCGACTTCGCCGACGAGGGTATCCGCGCGGCGGCCTGGCTCCGGACGCACCATCCCCAGATCGGCGTCGTGGTGCTGAGCCAGTTTGCCAACGCGCGATATGCGATCACGCTGTTCGAGCACGGCTCCGCCGGCCGGGCGTATCTGCTGAAAGAGCGGTTGGCCCACGTTGACGAGTTGACCGCCGCGATCCACTCGGTGGCCGCCGGCGGCTCGGTGGTGGATGCGAGCATCGTCGACGCCCTGGTCGCGGCTCGAATGACCGCAGAGCAATCTCAGCTCGCCGATCTCACGCCGCGGGAGCGGGAAATTCTTTCGGAGATGGCCAAGGGCAAAAACAACGCCGCAATCGCCGCCGCGATGGTGATCACCGAGCGCTCGGTCGAGAAGTACATCCACTCGATCTTCGGAAAGCTGGGGCTGTCCTACGAGATGGACACGCACAAGCGGGTCAAGGCGGTGCTGGTGTACCTCTCCGAGGCGGGTGAATAACGGTGCCTGGCACAGTTATTCACAGGGGATCGTGCCGTGCACCTTGGTGCCCAGGCCGGCGCCGGAGTCGACATCGAGGCGACCGCCCAGCGCGGCCACCCGGTCGCTCATCCCCACCAGGCCTGCTCCACCGTTGACGGCAGCGCGATCGAATCCCGGCCCGTCGTCTGAGACCTCGAACTCGAGCCGTCCATCGATCTGCTCGAGGCGAATCGACACCTTTGTACCCTGCCCGGCGTGCTTGGTGGCATTCTGCATCGCCTCGACGCAGCAGAAATACACCGCAGACTCGACATCCTGGGGATGCCGCCCGAGGCCGTCGGTCTCGAACATCACGTCGAGTGGCGTTCGGTCAGACGCCACTCGCAACGCGTCCTCGAGTCCCCGTTGCTGAAGCAGCGGGGGGTAGATCCCATGCGCCAGGTCACGCAGGTCACGCATGGCGGCTTCGATGTCCTCGCCCAGCCGACCCAGCAACTCGGCCGCACGCTCGGGTTCGGAGTCGGCCAGATCGCGGGCGATCCGGAGGTTGACCGAGATCGCCACCAGGTGCTGCTGGGCGCCGTCATGCAGGTCGCGTTCGATCCGGCGGCGTTCGGCGTCTCCCGCGGCGACCACCCGCGCTCGCGAGAACCGTAGGTCGTCCGCCCGCCGGGCGTTTTGGAGCGTCAGGCCAACCTGGCGGGTGAGATCGGCCAGAGCCTGCTCCTGGGCGACCGTGAGCTCCTCCTGCCCGTCGGCAAGCTCGATCACAATCAGCCCGAGCAGCTCGCCGGGCTGTCGGATCACGGCCGCGCGCAGGCGCCGTTCCGGCCGGCCCTCGAGCATTTCCGGCAACCACACCCGCAGCCACGCCGGGCCGGCCAGGTGGGCGCCCAGCATCGCCTTGGCTTCAGCCGAAGCGATGTCGACACGGCGCGGTGGCCGGTACGGATCGCATGCGGCCAGCTCGAGTCCCAGCCCGTCGCAGGTCCACACATCGGCTGCGGCGAGCCCGAACACGGCTCGGAGTGATTGGACCACCTCCGTCAGCAGGTCGTCGAGCGGTAGCGGCTGGGCCAGGCGGCCCCCGGCTGCCTCGAGCACGTCTCGGGGGTCGCCGCCGCGGTCGCCTCCGAGCCGAGCGAGTCGCTTGCGCAGTGGCTGGAACGCGACCGCCGAAACGGCGACGGCGAGCAGCGCAACCGCGAGCAGTCCACGCTCGCCGGTGGTGGGGGAGTGCCCCAGGACGAGCAGCATCACCAACCCGGCCGAAACCACCAGGCAGCCGATCGCGACAGCACCGGCGAGCCGGGCGTTCATTCGGCGCGGAGGGCCTGTGCGGCCCGGGTATGCGCTGCGCTTCGACCGGGCACGATCGCGGTGACGCTTGCAATCACAAGCGCTGCCGGGATCACCGCCAGCAGGAGCGACGTCGGCTGGACGGTGACTCGAAGGACGCCCATATCCCCGGCGATCTGCGTCCACAGCCAGCTTCCGATCGTCACCCCCAGCGGAATTCCGATGGCAACCGCGACGGTCGCCACGAGGATCGCCTGCCACATGACGGTCATCAACAGCTGCGATCGCACGAAGCCCACCGTCTTGAGCACGGCCAAGTCGCGGCGGCGGTCGCGTACCGACGCCACCAGTGAGTGAGCCAGCGCAACCACAGCAACCACGACTGCGATTGCCGCGATGGCGTAGGCCAGCGAGCTTCGGCGGGCGGTATCGGAGACCGCCTCGGGTGGCACCGAGCGAAACACCACCATTCCTCCCTGGTTGAGGTCGGCCAGCCCGGTGGCCATGCTGACCCCGGGAGCCAGGCGCACCCGGAAAAGGCTGGCGAAGCTCTTGGGAACCAGCAGCTTCAACCCCCCGATCGTGACTGCAGCGCCGTCGCCCAGCCCGTTCGCAGACGACGGTGGCAACAGGCCCTCGCCGACCACCCGCATGCGCGCCGAGCGTCGGTGCCTGCGGACTACGACCCATGACCCAATGTGCGCGTGCAGCGACGCCATCGTCTGGTATGCCAGGAGGATCTCGCGCGCGGATCGGGGAGCGCGTCCCGAGCTGACGGTCGGTGTCACCGATCCGCGGGTCATCGCCTGGACGCCCGTCTGCTCACCATCGATGTGAAGGGTGGCGGCGGTGGCGCCCTGTGCGAATGCGCCCACCGCCGGTTTGGAATCGAGGAATGGCACCTCCGAGGGTTGGGTCGATCCGCCCTCCCCGACCTCGAGATCCCAGTTCTGGCCGTACAGCGGCGGGTTTGCCAGGAGATGGCCGAAGCTCGCGGTCACCACGATGGCCGCGCACACCGCCGCCACCGCGACGGTGGCGCCCACCAGCGTCGTCGCCGTCGACGCGCGCGCCGCTCCTCGATCGAGCACGCCGCTGAGACCGGCCGCCGCTGTCAGTGGCAGCCGTCGCAGACGCCGATCCACGCCGTCGGCGCCCTGTGAGCGCGGAATTGACCTCAACCGGGCGGCAATACGCCATGTGACCAATCCCGAGGCGATCGTGCACACCAACACGATTGCAAGTGCGCCGACCATGATCACCTCCGCATCGACGGCGACTCCAGGTGAGGGCTCCAGCGTGTGGGCGCGCCCCACCGGAAACACGGGCGAGAGACCGATCGCGACCGCGACTGCGAGCGCTGCAGCCACGAACCCCACCACCGCCCCTTGGGTCGCGCCGAGCCACACCAACTGCCGGCGACGCATCCCCACCGCCCGCAGGACGTCCCAGTCTCGCGAGCCGCCCGCCGCCTGGCGGGCAAGCAACGTGACGGTCAAAACGAGCATCGCCAGCGCACCGACGATTGCGACCGCCCACACCATCCTGGTCTCGAGATCGACCGCGTCCTGGGCGGCGATGGTGCTGTCCCGGTTATCGAAGAAGCCGAAGTTGGCATTGCCGGCGAGCCTCTCCACTCCCGTGTTGAATCCTGAAATATCGGCTTCCCCTGCATGCAGTGCGAACGCGTCGGCGCGCACCCACGTCTGTAACATCCCGCGGTCGTGGGCGGGGTAGAACGCCGGTGAGAGCCAGATCCCGGTGCTCTCGAGGCTGGTGCCCACGCCCACCACGTGCAGCCGTACCAGTGGGCCGCTGCGGTAGCTGCCTGGGGAGCGGTCGAAGCGGAAGTCCTTGTGGTGTAGGTCGATGTACTGCACGAACCGTTTCGTGGCGAATCGCAGATCGAAGTGGTCGCCGACGCCGTAGCCCATGATCCGGGCAGACGCGGGGTCGAGCATCACCTCGTCGGGGTGCGTTGGGTCAGGACGTCTCCCGCTGATCACGACGGGCCGGTCGAGACGCTGCGCCTCCACCGGTCCCACCGGCTCGTACACGCTGAGCTGGTCGGGGCTCTCGTCCGGCCACACGATGGCTCCGGAGCGGGTGCGGCCGTCGATCACCAGAAAGTCTGTCCGACCCACCGCTGAGACCTGCGGCAGCCGAGCCATCCCGTGGGCGTCGACCTTCGACTTGCCGTAAAAGTACCCGCTCTCGACGACGGCATCAGCTCGGTGAGTAGCCTGGGAGAGCCTGGCCGCGACCGAGTCGGCCCGCCGGGCGCCCGCGATGCCCGCCATCACCGCCCCGGCTCCGAGCGCCACCACGATCGCCACGGCCAGCCACGTTCCCCAGTGCGCACGCAGCTCGGTTCGAAGGCGAAAAAGGACGATCGTCACAATGCTGCCGCCCCGTGCGGGGGCAGCTCCTGCTCGGCGCTCACCCGATCGCTGAGCCGGCCGTCGCGCATCTCCACGATCCGGGATGCGCCTGCGCCGACCGCCGGGTCGTGGGTGACCAGCAGGATTGACTGACCGCTTCGGTTGAGCCGGCGGAAGAGTTCGATAATCTCGGAGCCGCCGTCGGAGTCGAGGGCGCCCGTGGGCTCGTCGGCGAGCAGCAGCGTGGGGTCGTTGGCGAGTGCCCGTGCGATCGCCAGTCGCTGGCGTTCGCCTCCCGAGAGCACTCCCGGCCGCACCCCGGCTTTGTCGCCCAGGCCGAGCAGATCGAGCAGGTCGCGCCCGCGGGCCTCCGCTGCGCGGCGCCCGGATCCGCGGGCCATTGCCGGCAGCGCAACATTCTCCAGCGCGCTCATGGTGTCGAGCAGGTTGAAGAACTGAAACACCATCCCGATGTGGCTGCGGCGCATCACGGTCAACTCGTCCTCGCTGCGTCCCATCAGCGGTTCTCCGTCGACGGTGATCTCTCCGCTGGTGGGCACATCAAGGCCGGCGACCAGATTCAGGAGCGTCGACTTGCCGCAGCCCGACGGGCCCATCACAGCGACAAACTCGCCCTCGGTGAGATCGAGATCGACACCGCGCAGGGCTCGCACCGGTGCGGACTCGGCATCGAACACTTTGCGTAAGCCGCGCACACGCAGGGCGGGCTGGCCGGACATGGCTCTATCTCCCCACACCGTGCGTTTTGTGTCAAGGGTGCCACCCCCCCGCCGAACCGGGGTGGTGGCCTCCCGTCGGCCTCCATGGCTGCACGGTTTCGGAGTACGCCTGGAGCGGGCTATCACCCACCTACTGCCGACATCGGAGGTTCCATGAAGCGAGAGATCAGACAATCAGCAGTCGCGCTGGGCCTGGCGATGCTTGTGGTGTGTGCGGTGGGCTGCGGCTCCACTGCTGACGGCGCTTCGGTGCACCGCCTTCCGCGAGCCACACATGTCCCAATGGGAGCGCCCGAGGACATTGCCTTCGACGGCCGCGGCAACATGTACGTGTCTGAGTTCAGCGGAAACGTGGTCGACAAGGTCAACCGGGCGGGGCGGCTCAAGGTGATCGCCGGCACCGGCGGGGCCAACTTCTCCGGCGACGGCGGCCTCGCCGTCCACGCCGACCTGAACGCCCCGACCGGACTGATCAGCGAGGCTGACGGCAGCCTGCTGGTGGCAGACCACCACAACGGCTGCATCCGCCGGATCAGCACCTCCGGGGTGATCTCGAGCATCGTTGGCCGCTGCGGGCACGAGGGGTTCTCGGGTGACGGCGGCCCGGCGACGAAGGCCAGGCTCAACGATCCGATCGGGATTGCCCAGGATCCGGCCGGCAACCTCTACATCGCCGACGAGCAGAACCATCGCCTGCGCCGGGTGGGCCGCGACGGTGTGATCACCACCGTTGCCGGCGGCGGCAAACTGCACGTCGAACAGGCACCCAATGGGACGCTGGGAACGAAGGTGTGGCTGCGCCACCCGTCCTACCTTGCAATCGACCACGCCGGCAACGTGTACATGTCCGACTTCTGGGCGAACGTTGTGATCAGGATCAGCCCGGCGGGTCGGATTACCCATATCGCCGGGTCGGGGGCCAAGGGCTTCTCCGGTGACGGCGGCCCTGCCACGCGTGCCCGGCTGGACTTCCCCACCGGGCTGGCATTGACGAAGTCCGGCGACCTGTACGTGTCTGACTCGCTGAACAACCGCATTCGGCTGGTGACCCGCGAGGGCATCATCACCACCGTTGCAGGAGCAGGTCCGACCGGGTTCTCAGGTGATGGGGGCGCGGCCGTCAAGGCCCGCATGAACGCTCCTTCCGGGATCGCATTGGGCCCCCGGGGAGCACTGTTCATCACCGATCAAGGCAATAACGTCGTGCGCGTACTCAGTCGAGGCGGAGTGATCACCACGGTCGCGGGAGTTGCTCCATGACCCTGCAGCCGGCGAGCCAGATGATGCGTCGATCGATTGCGGTGTCGATGATCGCAGTTGGGATCATGGCTACCTCGACGGTGTCGTCGGCCGTCGCCATTCAGTTGCCGGTGACGATCGTGCAGGTGCACGCGTCGTCGTACTCCCCGAACCTCGCAGAGCAGGACTTCATCGTTTCGTGGAGCTTCCGGGGTCTCCCGGGATCGACCACCCGCTCGGTGACCGACTCCAGCGGCATGAACCTGTTCGACTCCGGGCCGCGGGGCAGCGCCGGCGCTGCGTACGCGTTCCGGTTCTGGGGGGCGGGCACCTATCCGTACCACTCGAGCAATCTGACATCGATGAAAGGCACGATCGCCGATTCCATGAGCCAAGGCCGCGCCAAGCGGACTCACACGCCGACCTTCATCATCGGGTTTGGGGGGACGCGCTCTCCCAGCTTTCGTGAGGACGTCCAGATCAAGCCGCCGGGTGCCACCAGCTTCCAATGGTGGAGGTACGGCACCAGAGCCGGCTGGGCGACGTTCGTGCCGGCCAAACCCGGCGTCTACCTGTTCCGCGCCCGACTGCGGCGGATCCGCACCGGCAAGACCTCGTTGTTCTCACCGCCGCTGGAGGTCAAAGCACCCTAGACGGTGCCCCTTAACGGGCAGTGGCCGCGACGAGGGGACGCGGCCACTGCTTTGGGGGGGTACTCGAAGAAGTCGGTGCGACTAAAGAATGCCGATGACGCTGGTCAGCTGGGCGCTGATGGCGTCGCTCAAAAGGCCAAGGGTGACGACCACGGCGATGGTGATCACGGCCAGCACGACTGCGTACTCGGCCATCGTCTGGCCAGACTCGTCGGCCGGGGAAACGTTTGAGAGGAACCGCTCGATCATTGTGATGCCTCCAGGGGAGAGGGTGACATCTCGAAAGTACGGGTTGTTTCAATCCGTGCAAGATGCTCGGAGTGGATTTCCCCCGATCGAGGGATCAAGTGCGCGATGTGTTGGCCGTGACCGAGTGGCAGCGCCCCGGCCTACTCGTCGAGCTTCTCGTTGATCGGATCGATCACGTGCTCACGCACGCCCTGGCCCAGCCGTGCCGCCGCCGAGGGGTCGTCTGAGTCGGCCGATCCGGAGCCGGCGGGTTCGATCACCTCGATTGAGACGATCGCGAAGGGCGAGTACGACTTGCCGGTGCCGGGCACTTGAAACCAGTGCGAGTGCACGATTGTCTGGCGGATCTGCTCCAGCGTGTTCTCCGCGGTGTCGTGCTCGGGCACGGTCCATTCGTGTCGGTAGCCGTCCGAAAAGGAGACACGGACGAGCTGGCTCGTGGCGGTTGCCATCACTACACCCTCCTTGAAACTCTCCTGAATACTTTCTTGGTCTTGTGGGTACCGTACAGGCCAGATGAGTAACGACCTCGGCAGAATTGCCCGCAGCCATCGCTGGACATTCTTCACCAACCATGCGGTGGTGTTGCTGCTGATCGCCGAAGCGCCTGACGCCACCACCGCTCGGATCGCCGAGTTGGCGGGCATCAGCCGGCGGGCGGTGCAGATGATCGTGCGCGACCTCGAGGAGGCCGGCTACATCACCCGAGAGCGGGTGGGACGTCGCAACCGCTACGGCATCCGCAGGGAGTCGCAGTTGCGGCACGCGGTGCTGCGCGATCGCGCCAACGTGGGCGAACTGCTCGAGGCCCTGGGCACGAGTGTCAGCGTCGCCGCCCGCGCACTCCGCCGCCGAACTCTAGAGAATGCCGATGACGCTGGTGAGCTTGCCTTTGATGGCCGTGCTCAAAAGACCCAGGGTGACGACCACGGCGATCGTGATGACCGCCAGCACGACTGCATACTCAGCCATCGTCTGAGCGGTCTCGGCTCGCAGTTCGGTGGATATCCGGCGGATTGTCTCGCCTCCTGAGGGGTGGGCAGGTGCCCCTGTAATCGGCCGGTCTGGCATCGCATAAAAGCGAAATGATCTTCGCCCTTTGGGCTGGATCGCAGCGATTGGAGAACGATGAGTCTGCGGACGCCTTTGAAGGGCCTTCACATGGTGCCGCCGTATACTCACCCGAGGCCCGTTTCGGCGTGTCTCGGGAAGCGAGCGAGGAGTCTGTGTGGCGAGTCAGGTGCCGCCCAAACCGAAGATGAAGGTGTATGGCGGCAAGCCCCCTCGGCCTCCGCGTGGTCCCGGAGGGGACGGCCGCCGCGGCGGGTGGTGGCGGAGACGGCCGCGCTGGGTCAAGATCACCCTCGGCGTGCTCGGTGTGATGCTGCTCTTGGTGGTGGCGGCCGGGGCCGCGACCGCCTGGTACCTGAACGGGATCATCGACAAGGTGACCGCAGCTCAACCCGAATGATCAGAAGGCGAGCGGCGGGCTTGGTGCAGATGATCCCCACCTCGGATGCCCCGATCAGCCTGCTGTTGGTCGGCTCCGACCATCGCGGCAAGGCCGTCAACGGCCAGTTCGGACTGTCCGACACCTTGATGCTGATGCGCATCGACCCCAAGCACCACATGGCCGCCCTGTTCTCGATCCCGCGTGACCTGTGGGTGAGCGGTGGACGGGTACGGCCCCGCCAAGATCAACGGCGCCTACTCGCTGGGAGGAGACGCGCTCGCGCTGAAAGCGGTCAAGGAAGCGACCGGCGTGCACCCCAACTACCTCTTGAACGTCGACTTCTCGGGCTTCCGCGGGATCGTCAACTCGCTCGGCGGCGTGTACGTGAACGTCGATCAGTACTACTACAACCCGCCCGCCACCGCGCCCTACTCGGGCTGGTCGGAGATCGACATCAAGCCCGGCTACCAGCAGCTCAACGGACGCGACGCGCTGGCCTTCTCGCGCTATCGCCACACCGATGACGACTTCCACCGCCAGGCCCGGCAGCAGCTCTTCCTGCGCGCCTTCGAGAGCCGAGCGGCGAACCGCTTCAACGGCGTGAGCGTCACCGACATCCCCGACATCACCGACCTTTTGGACAACATCTCCAAGAGCTTCACGATCGTGGGACCGGGCGGACACAGCCCCAGCTTGCGCACCCTGATCAGCTTCGTCGCCACCGCCTACGGCGTGCGCTCCCACATCGCCACGGTCAAAGCTCCCTGGGGCGTGGTCACCGAGACCGACGGTGAGAGCGCCGTGGATATCGATCCGGCCGCCCTCAAGCACGCGATGTACCAGTGGAAGCACCCATGGGTGCTGGACACCGCCGGCAAGACGCTTCCCTCGCAGCACCCGCACAAGCCTGCCAAGCCCAAGTGGACGCCGGCCGTCACCCCGGCGGGAGTGTCGGTGACGGTGCTCAACGGAAACGGCGTCGAGGGCGATGCCGCCAAAGCCGTCCAGCAGCTCGACGGCTGGGGGTACGCCGCAAGCTCCGGCGGGAATGCGCCCAACCTGACGTACTCAGGCTCGGTCGTCTACTACCAGCCCGGGCAGGCCGCCGCGGCCGCGGACATCGCGCATATCGTGGGCTCGGCCACCACCAAGCCGCTGCCGTCGACGATCTCGCGCCACCACGCCGGTGACCCTGGTGGTCGGGCACTCGTACAAGGGCACGCTGGCGGTCAAGCCCCCGAAGCCGGCGGGCTCGCAGAACGGCACCCCGTCCACCATCACCCACAGCACCGAGTATCGCGACTACTTCAAGCAGGCCCAGAAGAAGGTGCACTTCCGGGTGCTCTACCCGACCGTCGCCCAGTCGAGTTCGCAGTTCTGCCCGTACTCAGACGCCCCGCCGGGAGCGGGCGAGTGCTCCTACCTCGGCGCCGATCCGATCCGCACCTACAGCATCCCGGTGGCCGGGAAGGGCACGAACTCGCTGTATGCGATGTTCAAGCTGCCGGGCCCCGGTGACTTCTGGGGGATCGAGGAGACGCGGTTCACCGATGCCCCGATCCTGCGAACGCCCAACGCCATCCGCAAGCTGGACGGCCGCACCTACCGGTTCTTCTACAACGGCGCGCATCTGCAGACGATCGGGTTCGTCCACGCCGGGCTCGCATACTGGGTGCAGAACACGCTCACCAGCGAACTCACCAACGGCGAGATGATCGCCATCGCCCGCTCGCTGAAGCCGGTCGGCTAGGAGTCACTTCACCAGGTGCGAGGTGTTGTCGCCCGAGATCGCGCCCGACACCTGGTGCAGGATGTCCATGAGGTTCGCCGGATCGGGATCTTCGAGGTAGTCGCCCGGGCTCGCGATCTGCTCCATGGCCTCATATCCGGTCATCGGGTTGCTGGGGGCGCCCGACCCGCCGTAGTCCATGGTCGCGCCGCAGTACTCGTCTCCCTCGAGATCCGAGTACACGATCGCGTAGATCTCGGTGCCGTCCTTCTTGAGGGTGTCGGCGTTGTCGATGCCGGCTTCGCAGGGGTGCGCGCACGCCCACTGCTCCGCGGTGCTCGTGGTGCACTTGGGGTCGTCGATCTGGTTTGCCGCGCCGTCGGAGATCATCACGATCACCTTGGCTACCCCCGGGCGGGCGTGTGCGTCGAACTCGCGCTCGGCCGCCATCAGCGAGTCGGCGTAGTCGGTGCGCGAGAACGGCATCATGCAGTTGATGTCCTCGATCACCGGCGATGACGGGTTGAGGGTGTCGTCGGGGTTGAGGTAGCCGCCGGTCAGTCCGACCTCGAGGTAGTTTCGGGTCGGGTCGTAGTAGTCGGTGTAGTTGTTCGCGTTGTCCTTGTGGCTGCACGCCGGCGAGCCGGCGGTGTCGGGTGGGAACACCACCATCCCGACGCGATCGTCCTGACCGTTGAGGGATGGAAGAAATCCCTGCAAAAGCGCGTTTTTGAGGTTGTCGATCTTGCGGACGCCGTTGCTGCTGCCCTTGCCCGGTGCGGCCATCGAGCCGGTGCGGTCGAGCACCAACATGATGTCGTGGGGGGCGCTGGTGCAGGGCGCGCAGGCCTCGGCCTCGGTGCTGACGTCCAGGCTGGTGATCCCGAAGATGCTCATGAAGAACGTCGGGACGGAGGCCGACTCGTGCACCGTGACGGTGTTCGGGGTGGCCGAGCCGCACGCGGAGTACAGCGAGTCGCAGCCGACCTGGACTCTCTGCGAGACGGTGGCGGTGTCAACTCCGGCGACCTGGTTGATGCCTATGGAGTCCATCCCGAACCTGCGCGCGGTGTTCGTTGCGCGGGCCACGTCGAACTGGCGGTCGAGCAGCGTGCTGGCACCCGAGGTGGCCGCGGCGTCGGCAGCGTTTTGCATCTGCGCGCGCACCCGCTCAACGTTTCCGAGATCGATCACCAGGCCGGCGATGGCGATGATGCCCACCATGATCACCGCGACGATCGGCAGGGTTTGGCCGCCTTCGCGACGCAGAGAAGCCAGGATGGGAGCCACGCCCGGGTGATCGACGACCGCGGCGGGGTGTTACGTGAGGGTGGGTCAGGCCCGGGGTTCGCCCACGCGGGCGTGGGCGTCCATCTCGACCAGCATCCCCTCGAACAGGAATCCTCCCGCCACGATTGCCGTGGATGCGGGGTAGGGGGCGGACAGCACTTCGGCCCGCACCCGCTTGAACACTTCGTAGTCGGACGCTCGGGCGAGGTACACGGTCATCTTCACGATCGTCTGGAGCGACGCGCCGTTGGCCTCGAGCAGCACCTGCACGTTGCTGTAGGCCTGCCGCAGCTGTGCCTCGAAGCTGGTGGGGTCGACCACGCTGCCGTCGGCGCCGAAACCACCCTGACCGGACACGTACACCATCGGCCCGTCGGCCACGATCGTCTGGGAGTAGTCGTAGGCCTTCGAAAACTCGAGCGGGTTTTGGCCGGCGCGGTTCATCCCCGACGAATCTACCAGGACGGCGTGCGGGCGAGCCGGACCAGCCGGTCGCGGGAGAATCGTGGCCAGCCCTTGGTGCGCACCACCGCGAGCATCGCCTCGACGCAGCTGGGGTCGAACTGGGAGCCCGAGCAGCGGACGATCTCGCGCAGCGCCTCGTCCACCGGCACCGCCTTGCGGTACACACGATCCTCGGTCATCGCATGGAACGCGTCGCACACGGCGATCACGCGCGACCCGAGGGGGATGTCGGCGCCGGCCAGTTGGTCGGGATACCCCGTGCCGTCGTAGCGCTCATGGCTGGAGGTGACCAGCGGTACCAGCTCGGCAAAGTAGGGAACCGGCTCAAGGATGCGCGCGCCGATGCGGGGATGCTCCTGCATTACCGCCCACTCGTCCTCGTCCAGCGGCCCGCGCTTGTGCAGGATCGTTTCCGGCACTCCGATCTTGCCGATGTCATGCAGCAGCGCCGCCAGGCGGATCATGCGCATGTCCGAGGAGGCGATCTGCAGCTGCTCACACACCGCCGCCGCGAGCTCTGCGATCTGTGCCGCGTGGTCGTTGGTGTAGGCGTCCTTGGCCTCGAGCGCGGCCGCCAGCGTCCCCAGCGTCGCGATGTAGGCGTCCTCGAGGTGCTCCTGCATGCGTGCCCGCACCACCATCTTGCCCGCCTCCAGCGCCAGCGCTTCGCTCAGGCGAATCTCGGAGTCGGCGAACCGGCGGGCAGACTTGTCGTACACCTCGATCAGCGCGAACGGCTTGGACTCGACTGGAAGCTGCAGCATCAGAAGCGATCGGTAGCCGAGCTCGACCAGCCACCGGGCCTCGTGTGAGTCGGCGTCGGCTCCCAGCATGCAGGTGTAGGGGGCGCCGTCGGTCAGCACCTGCTCGGTGCGCGGATAGTCAGCGATGCGATGCTCCGACGGAGTCTGCGCCCACACGAACGGCGGCCGGGCGTACCCGGCGCTGTTTCGCACCACCCCGCGGGCGGGATCGAACGTCGAAACCATGCAGGCGTCGGCGCCCAGGATCTCGGTCAGGTTTCGGGCCAGCGAGGCCAGCATCTCGGAGACATCCTCGAGTGCAGACAGCGCCTGGACGATCTCCACCACCCCGAGGGCAGATTCAAGATGGTCAGCGTCGAGCGACGCGATCGGTCGCAGACCGGCCGGGTCGGAGTGGGAGCTTCGTGGCATTGCCAGCACACATTCGCTTTTGGCTCGGCGTATCCCTCTTTTGGGGGACGAATACGGGCAAAGTTGAAGACTATTCGGGTAAACCCGAAGAGTCTTCGATCTACGCGCTAAGCCAGCGAGTGTGGTCGATCAGCTTCCCCGGGTCGTGCGTCTCCGAACCCTGCCCGGGATTGTCATGCACGATCCACGCGCCGTTGATCTTGATCCGGTGAAGCAGTGCAACCGCAGTTTGCTTGGCCTGTTCTTCGGTGTCTGCCTCGAAGTGCGCGTAGAGGGCCTGGCCGCGATCGCCCCAGCCGTATTCGATGCGGTACCTCATGGGATCACGTGGAAGTAGCACATGCGCGTCACCGGACTGGGCGTCGGGTCACCCTTGTGATGGGACACCGTTGACTCCAGACAGTGAGATGGTGGTCGCGCTGAGCCGGCGAGGTCGACAGGGCGAAGGCGGTTGCCGGCACCAGCAGGCCGGCAGCAACGAGGGCGACGAGCTTCATGCGGCCTCCGTAAACAGCTTCAGGATGGTCTTGTCAAACGTCCATCCAACCTACTATGGTTGTCCATGTACTGGGAGGCGCCTGTGGGTTTCCTGAGAAGTTTTGAAGGGCACAGGAGGCGGAGCCAGATGTGCAGAGCTGACCTAGGTACTAGCCTCTGAGCAATGCCCCCGCGTGAATCGTCGGTGAACCGGCGTCGACACAGGCGGCAGCGCGGCGACCTGATGTTCACGCCGAGCCGGGTTCCACCACGGCCGTCATCGCCTCGACCAGTGCATGCCACTCCTGCCGCTGTCCACCGAGCTCCCGCTCCCCCCGCGCGGTCAACCGGTACACCCGCCGGCGAGGTCCACCTTCGCCCTTCACCCATCGGCTGGACAAGAGCTTGGCCTGCTCCATCCGGTGGAGTGCCGGGTACAGCGACCCCTCCTGGACATCGAATCTGCCGTCGCTCCTCGTCAACAGACGCTGAGCGATCTCATACCCGTGCCCCGGCTCATCGCGCAGGGCCGCCAAAACCAGAAGCTCCAGGTGGCCGCGGAGTGCGTCGCCGCTGATCGGATCAGCCATACGCCTACCCTATCGAAGTAGCCGAGCCAGTCAAGGGGAGCGCCATTCAAGGCCCAGTACCGTGGCCATCGATGTAAAGAGTTCGTAACCTTTACAACGAACTAACACTCGGAGTTGGAGATCGGCGTATTGTCGATACATGGAGTCACTGTTCGGCATCATCGCGTTGATCGGTGTGGGCTGCATTCTGATGGGACTGCGCCCTGGTCCGTGGGAAATCGACTACCTCGAGATTGAGGTCGCCCCACCGCGGCAACGCCCTCAGCGAACCGCACGGATCGGGGCCTTCGTGCGCGATCTCACCGACATCTACTCCAGTCGCACCGATCGCATTGCGTTGCCTGAGGTGGGCCACGATGCGATTGGGATGGGATTAGGCGTTCCTTCGGGCACATCCGAAACATCTTCGGGTTGACGCTAAGCTCACCCGGATGCCGTTCGCCGACAACTTGACCATCCTCAGGGGCCTGCACAACCTCACCAACGCCAGGGCAGCGCCGCTCCTGGGCTTCTCCCAGCAGACGCTGAGCGAGTGGCAGTCGGGCAAGCAGGCTCCCTCGTGGCGCGGCATCAAGGCGGTCTCCGGGTTCTTCGAAGTGCCGGTGGAGGTGCTGGTGGACGGCACACCCCAGGAGGTCGGCATCGCACATCTGGACGGCGATCACTGGGCCTCGGTGCAGGCCAAGATCGCCGGCGCTACTTGACCAGGCGTGAGGTGGTCGCCCCGGTCAACTCGCCCGAGACCTGGTGCAGGATGTGCTTGAGCAGTTCATCGGATCGGGGTCTTCCAGGTAGTCGCCGGGGCTGGCGATCTGCTGCATCGCGGTGTACCCGTCCATGGTCGTCGTCGGGCCAACCGGCGTGGTAGCCGTCGACCGGCTCACACTCGTTGTCGTACTCCAGGTCGGAGTAGACGATGGCGTAGATCTCGGTGCCGGCGTTCTTGATCGTGTTGGCAACGTTGATGCCGACCTGGCAGGGGTGCATGCACGACCAGATCGGAGTGGTGGTGACCGGACAGACCGGATCGTCGAGCTGGTTGGCGGCACCGTCGGAGATCAGCAGGATGATCTTGGGAACCCCCGGACGGCCCGTCTGCGTCGAACTCGTTCTGGGCCACCTCCAGCGGATCGGCATAGTCCGTCCGTGAGTACGGCATCAGGCAGCCGATGTCCTGGATCATCTGAGAACTTCGGGTTGGGGGTGCCGTTGGAGTCGACGTAGTCGTCGGTGAGCCCCGACTCCAGGTAGTCGCGGGTGGGGTCGAGGTAGTCGTGGTAGTTGTCGACGTTGTTCTTGGGCGTGCACGCTGGGGCAGTGGCCGTATCGGGTGGGAACACGACCAGCCCGACATGGTCATAGGTCGGATCGAGCGTCGTCAGAAATCCCTGCAAAACAGCGGCTTTGAGGTTGTCGATCTTGCGCACGCTGGTGTTGCTGGAGTACTTCCCGGCTGCGGCCATCGAACCGGTGTGGTCGAGCACCAGCATGATGTCGTGGGGTGAAGACTGACACGGCGCGCAGGCCTCAGCCTCGGTGCTGACGTCGATGCTGTCGATGCCGAAGATGCTCAGGAAATAGGTCGGCACAGCTGCTGCCTCGTGCACGGCGACGGTATTCGGGGTGGCGCTGCCACAGCCGGAATACTCCGTGTCACACTCGACGCTGACCGACTGCGAGACAGTGCTGGTATCCACTCCAGTGATCTGGTTGACCCCGTCGGCTGCCATCCCGAAGCGACGGGCCGTGCTTTCGGCGACGGCGACGTTCGACTGGAAATCGAGCAGCGTGCTGGCACCCGAGGTGGCTGCCGCGTCGGCGGCCACCTGCATCTGGGCGCGCACTCGCTCGACGTTTCCGAGGTCGATCACCAGCCCCGCGATGGCGATGATCACGACCATGAAGACGGCGATTATCGGAAGCGTCTGGCCGGCCTCACTGCGGAGAGATCTGCGGGTGGGAGTCACTCACTCGGTGATCGACTCCCGCACACGTGTGTTGAGCTAGCGGGCTGCCCCGGGACTCACATTGCTCCAAGCTTGTCGAGCAGACTGATCACCGCGGGGCCTAGCACCACGATGAACACCGCCGGGAAGATCAGAAGCACCGTGGGGAAGAGCATCTTCACCGGCGCCTTCATGGCGTGCTCCTCTGCCTGGTTTCGCAGCCGCACGCGCAGCTCGTCTCCCTGTACGCGCAGCATCTCGGCCAGCGGCACGCCCAGCTTGTCGGCCTGGTTGAGGGCACGCACGAAGCTCGAGACCTCGGCAGTGTCGACCCTGGCGGCGAGAGCGATCATCGCCTCGTGGCGGCTGGTGCCCAGCTGGATCTCGCGCAGCATCAGCCCGAGCTCGTCGATCAGCGCGCCGTTCAGGCGTCGCACCAGCCGCTGCAACGCCGAGTCGAAGCTCATACCGGCTTCCACCGAGAGCGTCAGCAGGTCGAGCACGGTCGGCAGCTGCGCGACGATCTTGTCTCGCCGGCCGCGCACCCGGATATCGATCATCACCGGCATCGACAGGTAGGCCGCCAATCCCAGAACGATGCCGCCCGCGGCGCCCACGGACAGCGGGAGCACGCTCAGCGCTGTGGCCAGCAGCATCAGGAAGTAGGTGCCCAGCGCGAACAGGATCTTGGCGCCGGCGATGTCCTCCGGCGTGTATCGCTTCGACCAGCCGGCCGCAGCCAGCTTGCGCCGAACGCCTTCGGCCCGGGCGCCTCTGCCACCGGGGGAGACTCTGCCGATCTGTCGCAGGATGGTGCGCCAGTCGGTGCCGACCGGGCCTGAGCGGTATCCGTACCCCGCCATCCGGCCGAGCACCGACTCGACCTGCAGACGTCCGCGGGTGAGATGTCGCAGCGCGAAGAAGCACGAGCCGCCGAAGAACACGATTGAGACTACAAACCAGGGCACGGTGCACTCCTCATGCGATCGTCCTTGGCTTCACGAGCCGGCGCAGCACCAATGATCCCAGCGCCATCATGACCAGCGCGACCACGATCAGAATGTGCCCGACCGACGTGGTGAAGAGCGGCATCATGTAGTCGGCATTGATCAGCGTGAGACCTGCGGCCATCGCGAACGGCAGCCCGATCAGGACGTATGCCGACAGTCGCCCCATCGAGGTCAGCGCACGCACGCGGGCCCCGAACTGCTGGCGTTTGCGGACGGTGTCGGCCACCCGGTCGAAGATCAACGCCACATTGCCGCCCACCCGCCGCTGCACATCTGTGGTGAGTACCACCAGCTCGAAGCTGTCGGAGCGCAGTCGCTTGGACATCTCGTCCAGGGCGACTTCGATCGGCACGCCCAGCCGCACCTGCTGCTGGGCGCGGCGAAACTCGCCGTGGGCGGGCTCGTCGGCCTCGTCCACCAGGGTGTCGAGCGCCTGGGCGAATGACCGGCCGGCGCGCAGGGCGCTGGCCCACACTGCCAGCAGCTCGGGCAGCTGAGCTTCGAACCGAGCCGATCGCCGAGTCGCCTTCCACCGCAGCACCCAGATGGGCAGGCAGGCCCCGACCACGAATCCGGCGATACCCACCAGGGCTCCCAGCAGGATGTCTGCGGCGACGCCCATCACGACCGCCAGGCCGACGATCCCCAGCAGTATCTGTGCGGTGGGCCTGGCGGTGCCCGCCTGCTGGCACAACGCGTCCAGGTGGCGCCAGACGATGCTGCCCGAGAACTGCTCCTCGACTCGCTCGTACAGCTCGGCCAGCCGTGTCGGCCGGCCCTTGGCATCGCTCGTGTCGGCGATCGCCGTGTATTCCGCGAGTCGTGAGTCGAGCGATTGGGGCCGGCCTCGGCTCATCTGCATCAGCGACAGCGAGATCGCCATCACCGCGGCGAACCCGAGCACCGCCACGATCAGCTCGCCGTGTGCGATCCAGAAGGTCTGTGACCGGCCGGACACCCCGGCGGGCAGCTGCACCCTGGCGGCGGGTGCGCCCAGCACGCTCACGTGCAGGTCGCGGGCGGCTGTCTGAGGCAGCGAGATCAGCGCGAGGTATGTGCCGGACAGCTCCCGGTCGCGGAGCCGGGTGGTGGTGGCCGCCAGTGACCGTGAGGTGACGTTTGCGTACCGCCCGCCGGTATCCGCGGCGATCTGCTCGAGCGGCGTCGAGGTGAAAGCGTCCGAGCGGTTCAGGCCGAAGGCGTCGACCTCGACTCCCGACGCGATCAGCGTGTCGTCGAGTGGGGAGTTCGATGGGCTGGTGGTGTCGGCTCCGTCGGACATCAGCACCACCAGCCGGCGTGCCCGGATGTCTGTGCCGGCCATCTCCACGGCTTTGGTGACGCCGGCGTCGAGCGCCGTGCCGCGTCCGGTGCGAAGCTGACTCAAGGCGAGTCGAACGGCGCTCACGTCGTGGGTCAACTCGGATTCCACCTGCACCCGCCCGGCGAACGTGACCAGACCCACCCGGTCGGCCGGCGTGACCGCGTCCAGCAGCTTCCCGGCGGCGGCCACCGCCGCATGGAACGACGGCCCCCGCATGCTGCGGGAGGTATCGATGGCGATCACGAGATTGAGCGGCCGGTGTTCACCCACGGGTGTGACCGAGCGGACGTAGGCCCAGCGCGGGCCCAGTTGCGCGGAAACTCCGGTGGTGGTCAGGTTGCCCGGCGCGTGCAGCACCACTCGCACCGCGTTGGGGCCCGCCTTGGTGACGAGCCCGACGGAAGACTTGGAGGCGGCGCCCGACGCGCCTGCAGCCGTCGCCAGCGTCGCTGCCACCAGGATCGCTGCGGCGGTCGCGCGGCGGCGGTTCACGCCGTCCTCCGCTGGCGTCCTCCCGGCGCGCGCGGGCCTCGGCGAAGCACGTCGACGTTCGCGCTGGTGTCCCCGAAGAACGACTTCGGCAATGTCACCCCGTGGCGTTCCAGCTTCTCGATGAAGTTCGGGCGGATGCCGGTGTACACGAGCTTGGAGGTGGAGTTATCGGGCTCCTTGTCGTCGGCGAATGACGCCACGAACACGTCCTGCAGGGTGATGATGTCGCCCTCCATGCCGCCCACCTCGGTGATGTGCGTGATCCGGCGGCGACCGTCCACCAGCCGGTTGGTCTGGATCACCAGGTCAAACGCGCTGGAGATCTGATCGCGAATGGCCTTCAGCGGCATGTCGAAGCCGGCGGTCAACACCAGCGTCTCGGTGCGCGCCAGGGCGTCGCGCGGGCTGTTGGCGTGGATCGTCGTCAGCGAGCCGTCGTGACCGGTGTTCATGGCCTGCAGCATGTCCACGGCCTCAGGTCCACGGCACTCTCCCACCACGATCCGGTCGGGGCGCATGCGCAGAGCGTTTCGCACCAGGTCGCGGATCGAGATGGCGCCGCGGCCCTCGGTGTTCGGCGGCCGCGCCTCCAGAGCGATCACGTGTCGCTGGGACAGCTTCAGCTCGGCCGCGTCCTCGATCGTGATGATGCGCTCGCGCTCGGGGATGAACGACGACAGCACGTTCAGCATGGTCGTCTTACCGGTGCCGGTACCGCCCGAGACGAGCACGTTCAGTTTTCCCGACACGCACGCCTCGAGAAATGCCGCGGCCTGGTGGGAGAGGGTGCCGAAGCCGACCAGGTTGTCCATCGTCAGCGGCTCTCGCGAGAACTTGCGGATCGTCAGTGACGGGCCGGTGATCGCCAGCGGCGGGATGATGGCGTTGACACGCGAGCCGTCGGGCAGTCGGGCGTCCACCATCGGGCTTGACTCGTCGATGCGGCGGCCGGTCTGGGCCACGATCCGGTCGATCACCTGCAGCAGGTGCAGCTCTGACCCGAACCGGATGTCGGTCTCCTCGATCATGCCCTTGCGCTCCACGTAGATGGTGGAGTGGTTGTTGACCATCACCTCAGTCACGGTGTCATCGGCCAGGAACGGCTCGATCGGGCCGTAGCCCAGGATGTTGTGGGTGATCTCACGGACGAGCCGAGCACGGTCGCGGGTCGAGAGCGGAGTGCCGGCTTCAGCCAGCGCCGCGTCGATCGCGCGCTGCACCTGCTCGTGCAGCTCTTCCTCGACGACTTCACCCTCGTTCAGGGCGGTGCCGAGTTCGCGTACCGCTTCGGCCTGTGCCAGCGCCTTGATCTCGGCAAACGGGTCGTGCTCGTCTTTCTGCGCCCCCTGCTCGCCGCCGGGGGTGGCGGGCTCGATCCGGCGCATGCGCCCGCCGAGTGTTCGCTCCCGGTCGGGTTTCACCGTCTGCTCCCGACCGCGGCCTCCAGAGATCGTGCCATCTCCTGGAGCGATCGGGCAACGCGAGACCGCGGATTGTCGAGGATCACCGGCTGGCCGCGGTTGACCGAAACCGGCACCGCTTTGTCCGACGGCAACGTGTAGGTGATTTCGCGGCGCAGCGTGCGCTCGACGTCTCGGTCCTCGAGGCCCACCTTGGCGCCCGAGCGATTCATCAGGATGCGCACGTCGAGCTGATTGACCTCCAGCAGCTCCAGCGTCTCCAGTGCGATCTTGAGGCTCTTGATGGTGGGCACGTCGGAGGCGCCGACCAGCACCAGAGTGTCGGTGTTGTCGATCGCAAGCAGCGTGGCCGGGGCGAACTGGGACGAGGTATCGATCACGACCACGTCGTACGACGTCGCGAGCCACCTCCAGCAGCGGCTCCAGCCGGTCGATGGCGACCAGCTCCTCCTCGTCGGGCCGGGTGGGCGCCGGCAGCAGGTCGACGCCAGAGCTGTGGCGGGTGACGAACCCGGCCAGCTTCTCGGCGTCGAGATCGCCAGGTGACTGCACCAAGTCGAGCACCGTCCAGCGGGGCGAGAGTCCCAGCACCAGGGCGTCGTCGCCAGAGTGAAGGTCGAAGTCGATCAGCAGGGTGCGCTTGCCGTCGCGTGCGAAGGACACCGCCAGATTCGTTGCGATCACGGTCTTGCCCGATCCGCCCTTGGTCGAGAAGATCGTGAACACGTGGGCGTCGCGGGTCGATCGCAGTGCCCCCGAGGCGTGCAGGTTGCTCGAACCACGGCGATGCCGCTGAGCGCGGGCCGCAGCCACCGCCATGCCGAGCTGCTCGGGGATCTGGGGCAGGCACACCACCCCGTCGATACCAAAGTCGAGCGCCTCGTCAAACCAGCGGCTGGGATGCGTATCTGCAAGTCCCAGCACCGCCGGGCCGTTGGGATCGCCCAGCACTCCGCGCAGCTCAGCCGGCAACCCGTCGGCGTCTTGAGGAAGGTGCCACACCAGCACTTCTGCGCCGGTGTCGACGATCTCGACCACCCCCGACTGCTCCAGCAGGTCGCGCAGGTGCGCGTCGTCGCCCTGGAGCGTCACTCGGATGAGGTCGTTTCGCATACGGCAGCAGTCCTTATCTCGACAGCGGGATTTCGGGGATCTTGGGCCACTTGGGGCTGTGCTTGCCCACCAGCACGACCCAGATGTTGTTGTCCGACTGGCCGGAGCTGTCGCTCGAAAGCGCGGCGGCCACCTTGCCGGCGTCAGCGGCGTCCATGGACAGAAGCAGCGAACCCTGCCCCGACGTGGTGGTGGCGGGAAGGTCGGCGGCGATCACCAGGGCGCCGGGGACGATCAACTGCTCGGTGAAGCGGGTGGCGTCGCCGTTGGCGGTCTTGGCCCACACGTCCACGCGGTCCTGCGGGGCAATGTCGGTGAGCATGCCTTGGTTGGGATAGAGCGGCAGCCGGATCAGCCGCTCCTCGCCCTTCACCTGAAAGCTCGGTGAGGTGCCGTTGGATGAGCCCACCCGGGTGGTGGTGACGGTGTCGCCGGTGAACAGCGGCTGGGTCACGACCTGCCCGCGGATCAAGTCGAGGTTGGAGACGGCGAAGCTGGGCACGTCGGCGAACCGCATGGTGCGGATGCCCAGGGCGCCCGAGCTGATCGCGTCGTCCACCGTGGTGCCCTCCGGCACGTCCTTGAGTGCGACCACGACGGCCACCGTGCGCTCGTTGGTGACGGCCTGATTCTGCACTTCTCCGACGTACAGCACCAGGGCCACGGCAGCGGCCAGAGCGAGCACAACAGAGATGATGATGTTCTTGCTCAGCGTTGGCATTGCGGGATGCCGCTCCTTCCCGTGTCGTCAGGCTGCCTGGATCGGTCGTACCCAGGGGGAATTGGGTAACCATGCGACCTATCGGCGTCCTAACCGCGAACCTTTACGTGTGACGGTGATGACACCCGCCCCTGTCGGGGTGGCGCCGCCGGCCGTGCTTGCCGATAACCTGAGATGCGCCCGATGAAGCTGTTCTCGATCCCCAGTCCCGGCGACCCGTTTCTGTTCCGTTTTCACGGTCTGCAGGCGCGCTGGTATGGGCTGATCCTGGCGCTGGCGGTACTGCTTGCGGGTTGGATCGCCCGCAAGGAATTCCGGCGTCGCAAGATCGACCCCGAACTGGTGTACACGATCGCCGTGTGGACCGTGCCGTTTGGCCTGGTGGGGGCGCGGCTGTACCACGTGGTCACCGACTGGGGCGCGTTCTCACCCGGTCACTACAGCCAGATTCCACAGATCTGGCAGGGTGGGCTGGGCATCTGGGGAGCTGTCCTGGGTGGCATGGTCGGCACGCTGATCGGCGTGCGCCGGGCCAAGCTGCCGTTCTGGGTGGTGGCCGACTGCATCGCTCCCGGGCTGATCCTGGCTCAGGCGCTGGGCCGGTGGGGCAACTACTTCAACCAGGAGCTGTACGGCGGTCCCAGCACCAAGCCGTGGGCCGTCAAGATCGACAATCCCGCGTTTCCGTACAACATCGTCGGCGGGCCACACACGTTCGTGCCGACCTTCCTGTACGAGTCGCTGTGGGACTTGTCTGGTGTTCTTCATCCTGTGGCGGTTCATCAAGCGGTTCTGGAACCGCGTCCCGGCCGGCACGATCTTCGCCCTGTACGTGGCGCTCTACTCGTTCGGCAGGCTCTACATCGAGACGCTGCGAATCGACACCGCTGATGAGTTCTTCGGTCAGCGCCTGAACGTGTGGGTGGCGCTGATCTGCCTGATCGCCGGCGCCACCGCCTTTTTGCTGTTGTTCCGAAAGCGGCTCTCCAAGGCGCCCGATCCAGAGCGCAAGCCGTCCCCGATCGACGCCACCGGGCACGTGCCCACCCCGCGGCCCGAAGCCGCCATCGCCGCCCGTCAGCGCACCCAGCGCCGCAAGAAAACCTGAGTGGTGAATAACGGTGCCAGGCACCGTTATTCACCACAGGCCGGCGAGTGAATAATTGGTGCCAGGCACCAATTATTCACTGCTTCACTCGGCGGTGGCGGCCTCGCCGACGCGGTCGGCGAGCAGGCTCTCCAGCGCGCGTACGACCTCGGGATCGTGCCCGCTGCCGCCGTTGGCGGCCCACAACGATGCCAGTGCTCGGCCGGCTCCGGCCGATCCGGTGTGGCCTCCGGCTTCGACGAAGGCGGCGGCGACCTCGACGATGCGAGACTCGATCGGTGCGTCGCGGCCGTGTCGAGCCGCCAGCAGCCAGCCGGCCGCCTCGGCGTCCAGGGCATTGACGGCGACCTTGGCGGCCAGCCGGGCGCGCTCGGCCGGCTCTCCGCCGGGAGTGGTGGAGTCGTACACGAACGCCGCCAGGCGCAACCGGTCGGCCCGGTCGGGCGTGAGCCCCAGCTCGGAGGCCAGGAACCCGGAGTACTCACTGACCGCCCGGGAGGTGGATGAGTGGCCGTGGGTGGCCTCCAGCGCCCGGATGGTGCGCTCGTAGGTGTCGCGCTCGAGTTGATCGGCCCGTTCCCGCGCCGACAGCGCCTCGACCACCCGCGCGTCGTAGGAGACGATCCGCCCGCCGCCGCCGCGTTGTGCCCAGTAGAGCGCGCCTGTGGCGAGTCGCTGCAGCTCGCCGTGGGTGGCTCCGTCGGCGGGGAAGCCTGCCACTCCGCCCGACACGGTCACGCCGTCGGTGGACGTGGCGAAGGCCTGCGCCAGCCGCGACATCAGCCCGGCGGCGGCCTCCGACGCCATTCCCGGCAGCACCAGCCCGAACTCGTCTCGTCCCAGCCGGCAGACGCTGTCGTAGGAGCGCACTCCGTCGCCGAAGCAGCGCGCGGCGGTGCGCAGCAGGGCGTCGCCGGTGGCGTGCCCCTGAATGTCGTTGAGCGCTCCGAAGCCGTCGATGTCGACCACGCCCACAGACACCACTGCCCCGGTGCGTTTGGCGCGCGCCAGCTCGCGGGCCGAGCGTTCACTAAAGCCACGATGGTTGGGCAGACCGGTGAGCAGGTCGACGGTGCCGCTGCCGGCTGCCCCCGACTCCCACATCCTGGCGGCTTCCACGGCCTGGGCGGCCACGCCGGCGATCATCCGCGCCGAGGCGATGTCAGCCCGCCGGCCGCGGTCGGCCACGATGCATCCCAGCACGCGCCGGGCGCTGACCATCGGCAGGCGCACGCTGTCGCCGTCGACGGTGGGCTCGGTACGCTCGTCGGCGGGCAGTTGGTCTGCGCCGGTACCGGCGACTCGCACGAACACCTCGCCATCCTCTGACAGCGTGTAGGCCGCCGCGGTGGGGGTGTCCATCGCCAGCCCCACAGCGGTGGACGCCGTCGTCAGGATGGCAGGCAGGTCGAGTCCGGCTTCGCAGGCCGCCACCAGTTGCTCGAGACCCTGCGGAGTGGCGATTGTGCCCAGATCTACGCAGCATCGCTGGCCGCCGCCGGCATTGTGATGGTCACAGTGGTGCCCGCTCCGGGCGTGGAATCGATCAGCAGCTGACCCGCCAGGATCGAGGCCCGCTCGCGCATGGACGCCAGGCCGTGGTGGGGCAGCCCGTCGTCGGGCCCGTCGGTGAAGCCCGAGCCGTCGTCGGCGATCCGCACCGTGTAGCCGGCCTCGGGCGATCCCGCCACGCCCACGTCGACTCGCGACGGGCGGGCGTGCTTGATGGCGTTGGTGACCGCCTCGCGAACGATCTGGTAGAGACACACCTGGTCGTCGGGGCTGAGCCCGTCGGCGGGCCCGATATCGAGCGTGATCTCGACCAGGTGGCTGCTTTGGAACTCGTCTGCCAATGCCTCCATGGCGGTCACAAAGCCCTGGTCTCGCAGCACCCACGGCTCGAGCGCGAAGCACAGCTCACGCAACGTGCGGATCACCGTGCGCTGGCGGGTGCGGGCGGTCTCCAGGATCCGAACCGTCGGCCCGGAGTCGGGCACGCTGGTGAGATCCTCGGCCACCGCGTCGAGCATCATGGCAACACCGGAGAGCGTCTGCAGGGGGCCGTCGTGCAGGTGCAACGAGAGCTTGCGACGTTCGTCCTGCTCGGCGTACACCAGCCGGCGCGACAGCTCGGCCCGCTCGGACTCACGGATGTGTGCCTGGCCCAGCAGCGCCTCGACACGTTCGAACAGCAGCGCGTTCTCGGCGGCTCGAGCGGCGAAGTCGGCAAACACCGCGACCCGGGTGACGTCGGCGGGACCAAACGCCTTGCCGTCGGTGGTGCGGGCCAGCACCAGCACGGATTGCAGCTCGCCCATGGCAACCAGCGGGGCAGCCACGATCGAGGTTGGCCTCAGATGGCGGCTGAGCGCGTCGCTCAGGCCGTCTCCCGGCCCGGCTGCGACCGCGTGGCTGCGGGCGGCTTCTGCCACCAGCGACTCGGCGTCGTCCATATGGATGGCGAGTTCTGCCATCGGGCCCAGGGCGACCCCTCTGGCCGCCGCGGGGCGCAGCCGCGTGCCGTCGGCATCGAGGGTCAGCATCACCACTGCCTCCGGTGCGAACAGGGCGTGGGCTTGCTCGGCGGTTCGCTCCAGCACGCGCGAGGCGTCCAGGCTCGAGACCGCACCCAGGCTCTCCACCAGGGCGTCCAAGAACGCAGCCTGGGACACCAACTCACCGCGAAGCTTGCGTCCCCACTGCTCGGAGGCGCGCAGCCGCAAGGTATCGCGACGCACTGCGCGGACAGCGGCGACTCCGAGCACGGCGATCACCACCAACCCTGCGAACAGCGGAGCGAGGGTGTCATCGATAAAGAACTCGGCGACGAAAAAGACGATCGTCGTCAGGCCTACGGTGAGCGCTGCCAGCGCTGCTATCTGTGCGATCGACGTCAGCCCCTGGGGGGCGTCAGTCGATGATTGCCTGTCTGAGGGCGATGGCGACAGCATGCGTGCGGGTGTCAGCCTCCAGCTTGGAGAGAATGTGCCGCACATGGCTCTTGACGGTCTCTTGACTGATGAAGAGCTTGCCGGCCACGTCCGCGTTTGACATCCCGTCAGCCAGAAGCTGCAGGATCTCGCGCTCGCGTGCCGTCAGCATGTTCTCGCGATCCTTCGACAGGAACGCGGGCATCAGTGCCGGATCGACATAGCCATCTCCGCCGGCCACCTTCTGGATCGCCCGCACCAGCGTCTGCTGGGGAGCCTCCTTCAGGATGTACCCCTTGGCACCGGCTTCCAAGCCACGAGTGAGAAGGCTGCGTTCGCCGTAGGCGGTGAACATCAATACCGCCGTCTCCGGCACCTCCGTGGTGATTTCGCGGGCTGCTTGTAGTCCGTCCGTGCCGGGCATGCGCACGTCCAGAATGACCACGTTGGGCCGCCGCCGGCGGGCCAGTGCCACTGCGGCGTTACCGTCCGCAGCTTCGCCCACCACGCGGATGTTCTCTGCTCGGGAAAGCGCCAAGCGCAGACCCTCACGAACGACCTCGTGATCATCAACAATCAGACAGCTTATGGAATCGCCCACATGCACTCCACTCGTCGCAAGGCTTGCCACAGTCAAGTGGTATCGGCAGAACCTCGTGCGGTCGTTAGCCCCAACCAAATTTTGGTGCGACCAACCTGGCGTCGGGATTCGGCACTTTCCCGATTTCCCCTGCGGAATTTCCGCGGGTTCCCATCGGCAGGCAGGCCGTGCGGCTTGAGGTATTTCAGCCCAAATCGCGTTTGCAGTCGCTGCCGTGGGCCAATGTGTCGCCGGCGAGTCGTCTCAGCGGGCTATGACGCCGGGAGATCGTTTGGCAACTCGCTGACCGAACCGGTGTAGAGAGGGCTGCCGACTCCCGCTCCGGAGGTTTCGGTGATCTTATAGACGGTGCATTGGTCGCCCGGGTCGAGGAGGTCGGAGGCGGCCGTACGAAGGTCATTCCAGGTGTCGTAGCCGAGCGTTCCGGACTCCGACAGACCCCGTGCTGCGAGTGAGTATTCAAACCCCATGGTGAGCCTCGTGGACGTCGTTGGGTGGCGTCGGTGTCACCGGTTTGTGGTTTGCGGCGGCGACTCGCCGGCCCGCTCCGTACTGTCGCGTGATGATCGGCGGCGGGCCGCCGTGGTCGACGCCCCTCATGGTGTCGGGCGTGAGTTGTCGGTGGGCGCGGCGTGCTTGGCCGCAGCGTCTGCGGCCTTACGAGTTACCACCGTGAGCGTCGAAGCGCTGGGCTGTTCTCGCCCAGGCGGCTTCGCGGGCCGGTCGCGGGGATGGTCGGTGTGCATGTGACCTCCGGTAGAGACGATCGGTGATCGTCATGGAGAGTCTGCGGGCTGCCTTGTTCGTCCTCTAGCGAGGCGGCGAGCGTTCCCTGAACACTGAAGGGTAGCGGCAATCGGGACGAACTTGAGTTGACCATAGCGACAGCCGGTGTCATACTGCGTGTATGGCAAAACGTATGACAACCGGTATGACAACGCCGCCTCGCGGCGGTCAGATCGTGACTCTGCGGCTCTCTGAGTCGGAGGCGAACGACCTCAGGTACATCATGCGAGCGGGCCACTTTCAAACGAAATCGGATGCGATTCGTGCGGCCCTCGTGAAGGTGTCGCAGTCGTTCCACGCCGAGTCGATCGCCGATCAGTACGCCCGGGGCTACACGGCTCACCCGCAGGCACAGGATGATCTCGCGTGGGTTGGCGATGTGGGGCTCAAATCTCTGTCGGAGCCTGACTAGGTGAATCGTGGGGACGTTTGGGATGCCGACCTCGCCGGTGGGCGCCGGCCGGTGGTGATTGTGACTCGTGACATGGTCATCCCCCTGCTGACTCGCGTCACCGTCGCGCCTGTGACCACCACCGTCCGGGGTCTCCCGTCCGAAGTCCCGTTGGGGCAGGGCGAAGGACTGGAACGTGATTGCGTCGCCAACTGTGACAATCTCGCGACCATCCCGAAGGACTCGCTCCGCCGCAGGCGTGGCGACCTTGGTCCGGAATCTCTGGAGGCACTCAGCCGCGCGCTTTCCGTCGCGCTTGAAATCTCCCACTTCTCTCAGGCTTGAGGGTTCGAGAATCCGGCGTCAGCCCGCAGGCCGAGGATCGCCCTGCGGCGGTGGATGCAGGCGCACGGTCGGGGATTGCGGTCTGCGAGCCCTCGCCCATGGCCAGTCAGG
Source organism: uncultured Actinomycetes bacterium (assembly GCA_963727235.1). GTDB lineage: Bacteria > Actinomycetota > Thermoleophilia > Gaiellales > JAICJC01 > CAVPTL01. The sequence goes on along the minus strand of CAVSFZ010000012.1, from coordinate 85,758 downwards.
TCGCTGGCGCCGACATGCGCAACACAGCGTCTCTCCCGGGGGGCGGTAGCGGCTGAGAACCGTGCGGCACTCCGGCGCCGCGCACTGAATCGGCACCGCATCAGAGGGGACTATCCGCTTCGTCGTCACTGCCTCAAAGGTACGAGCAGATGCCGCACAGCGCGAAGATTTTGCGCCAAACACGGCCGGCCGGCGCGGTCGCAGCCGGCGTCATCTCCGTCCCCATCTATACTTGCGTGGCTTGAGCGACGACGTTCCCAGTCCATGCTGATCGCCGCCGAGCTTCTGGCTGTGGTGGTGATCGTGGCGGCCAACGCATTCTTCGTAGCCGCAGAATATGCCCTCGTGACGGTGCGTCGCACCCGCCTGCAGGAACTTGAGGCGCAAGGAGTCCGGCGGGCGCGGCGCGTGCTCGCGCTGCTGGACAACCCGTCCGGGTTCATCTCAGCCATCCAACTGGGTGTCACGCTCTCCAGCCTGGCCTTGGGTGCAATCGGCGAGCCGGTGGTGTCGGAGCTGCTGAAGAAGCCGCTCGACTGGCTCCCCCGGGACATGCACACCGGCGTCGCCACCACCATCTCGGTGATCCTGGCGTTCACGATCCTGACCTACTTTCACGTGGTCATGGGCGAAATCGTGCCCAAATCGTTCACGCTGCAACACAGCGAACGGGTGGCACTGGCCGTCGCCGCCCCGATCTCCATCTTCCGGACAATCTTTCGCCCGTTCATCTGGGTGCTGGTGGGGTCGAGTTCGGCGGTGCTGCGCTGGTTCGGGCTACCGCCGCCTAGCGGCATCTCGCTGGTGCATTCCGAAGAGGAGCTGAAGATGCTGGTCACCGCCAGCCGCCAGAAGGGTGTGCTGGAGGAGGAGGAGCAGGAGATGCTCCACAAGGTGTTCGAGTTCGCCGACAAGGACGCGGAAGACGTGATGGTGCCGCGCCCCGACGTGGTTGCTCTGCCCCTGGACACCCCGATCGCGGATCTGCTCACGATCGTTCTCAAGAACCCGTACACGCGCTACCCCGTGTACGGGGAGGACATCGATGACATCGCCGGTGTGCTCCACGTTCGCGACCTGTTCAGCGCGATCAACGAGCGTGGGCTGGAGCGCACCGATGTGCAGAGCATCCTGCGTCCCGCCATCCTGGTGCCCGAAACCAAGCCTCTGGACGAGCTGCTGGCGGAGTTTCGCCGCACTTCCAACCACATGGCGATCGTGGTCGACGAGTACGGCTCGGTGGCGGGGCTGGCAACGCTCGAGGATCTGCTGGAAGAGATCGTGGGGGAGATCGGCGATGAGTTCGACCTTCCCGACGTGGGCATCCTTCGAATCGGGCGCGGCCGGGTCAGGATCGGCGGGTCGTTCCCCATCGATCAGTTCAACCACCGGTTCGGCACCGAACTCTCCGACGAGGACTACCACACGGTGGGCGGGTTCGTCTTCGGCGAGCTGGGACGAGCACCGCGGGTGGGTGACTCGGTCGGGTTTCAGGGGCTCCGGTTCGAGGTCGTGAGCGTCGAAGGCTCGCGCATCACCGAAGTCGATGTCGACCTCACCCAGGCAGAACGGGAGCCCGCGCCGGCAGAGGAATCGTCCTAGGCGACCTGGTCGCTGCGGCGAGCCATAGCGACGTCGTTCTCGGTGATCCCGCCCGCGGAATGGGTGACCCAGCTGACTTCGACCTGCCCCCAGCCCACCAGCAGGTCGGGGTGATGGTCGGCCGCCTCGGCGGCCTCGCCGACCCGGTTGGCGTACGCCAAAGCGGTGGCGAAGTCAGCGAACTCGTACCGTTTCCGCAAGGCTCCGTCGCGCGCTTCCCAGCCGTCCAGGCCTGCCAGTGCCGAATCCAGCTGTACGTCTGTCAGTACCGCCATGGGTGGAACTGTACTTGCGTCCGGCTTGCGGGGGTATGTTTCGGACGTTGAAGGATCTCAACGACACCGACCTGGCCATCATTGCGGAGCTCCAGAGGGACGGGCGGGCCACGTTTGCCCACATCGCCCAGCAGGTGGGCCTGTCACCGGCCGCGGTGCACGAGCGGGTCAAGAAGCTCGAGGCCCGCGGTGTGATCGTGGGCTACCGGGCGGTGGTCAATCCCGAGATGGTCGGCTCCGGCGTGACCGCGTTCATCCTGGTGACCCAGACCGCCAGCCCCAGGGACTCGCTGGAGGGCGAATTCGAGTCGATGCCGTGGGTCGAGGAATGTCACCACATCGCGGGTGAGGAGAGCATCATGCTCAAGGTGCGAGGCGAATCGATGCGCGCCCTGGAGCACTTCATCTGGGAGATTCGAGCGCTCGAGTCGGTGGAACGAACCAAGACCGTGATCGTCTTGGGCACTGAGTTCGAAGGCCGTCCCGTAACTCCGGTCACACCCGATGTGGATGTCCGTGAGGCGCAAGCATGAATAACGGTGCCAGGCACCGTTATTCACCCGCTACCCATCAGGCTGTTTGTCGTGCCTGGGCGTGAGAGTGCCAGGCAACTTTTTATTCACCTGCGGTGCATAAAAACTGCCAGGCACTGGTTATTCACCTGCGGTGCATAACCTGAGGTGTCCAGATGAATAATTGGTGCCTGGCACCAATTATTCACTGATCTCGAGCGGCTCTTCGGTGGCGAGCATGTCGGCGATTCGATAGCCCCGGACGTCGGCCTCGGCGCCCGCCAGGGAGACAATCACATACACCGCGTCGGGCCAGAATGCCTGTTCGGCATCGGTGCGGCTGGGATACGCCGGCGAAGAGACGTGCGAGTGATAGATCCCGATCAGATCCAGTCCGGCGTCGTCGATCTCGTTCATGATCCGGATCTGGTCGCGCGACTCGATCCGGTAGTAATAGGGGCTGGGCTCGTCCGACTCAGCCGGGAAGAAGCGCTCCACGCGCCCATCCACTCCGGCCAGGATCCCGCACGCCTCGTTCGGGAGTCCGGCGCGGGCATGGGCGACGATTGCGTCGCGCACGTCCGCCGGAATCACCACCAGACGCGCTCTTCCATCTCGCGTTCGAGTTGCTCGGTGGGAGTGGTGTAGAGGCCGGCGCTCATGTACTTGGAGCCACCATCGGCGAACAGCACGACCACGTTTCCTTCCACCATCTCGTCGGCCACCTTGCGGGCCACCGCCAGCGCGGCTCCGGCCGAGACGCCGGCGAAGACGCCTTCCAGGTCGAGCAGCTTGCGCAAGGCCAGCACCGCCTCGCCGTTTGACACCAGCACCTTACGGTCGAGCTGGGTGATGTCCAGAATCGGTGGCGTATAGCCGTCCTCGAGGCTGCGAAGGCCCATCACCGGATCGCCCTGGAGCGGCTCGGCGGCGACGATCTGCACCGTCGGGTTGGACTCTCGCAGGCGGCGCCCGCAGCCCATCAACGTGCCGCCGGTGCCGAGGCCCGCCACGAACGCATCGACGCGCCCGTCGGGTACCTGGTCAAGGATCTCGAGCGCGGTGCCGCAGTAGTGGGCGGCGGGGTTTGCCTCGTTGGCGTACTGGAACGGCATGAACAGGCTGGGATCGGCCTCCGCCATCTGGCGGGCCTTGGCCACCGCCCCGTTCGATCCGAGATTGCCGGGCGAGAAGATGATGTTGGCCCCGTACATCCGCAGCAACTCAACCCGCTCGGGTGTCGCCGATTCCGGCATCACCACGCTGACCGGGTAGCCCTTGACCTTGCCGATCATGGCCAGAGCAATGCCGGTATTGCCCGAGGTGGGCTCAAGGATCTGCTGACCGGGCTGGAGTTCGCCCGACTCCTCGGCCACCTCGACCATCTGCAGTGCGACCCGGTCCTTGACCGAGCCGGTGGGATTCTGCTCCTCGAGCTTGGCGAAGATCTTGACACCCTCGTGGGGTGCCATCCGCGGGAGCTCGATCAGCGGCGTATTGCCCACTGCCGAGAGTGCCGCTCCGCGTTCGACCTTGAGACAGCTCATCAGCGGGCGGCTCCGCCGGCCATGGCGGGCAGCACGATCACGGTCGAATCGGGCCCCACCGCGGTCTCGAGACCATCGCCAAGCCGTACGTCCTCGTTATTCACGTACACGTTCACGAACCGGTTGAGATCGCCGCCATCGTCCAGCAGGTGACCCTTGATGGCCGGATACCGGGTGGTGAGGTCGCCCAGCAGTTCCCGCACAGTCGCGCCCGAGGCGTCGACTTCGCGGGCGCCGCCGACCGCCTGGCGCAGAATCGGGGGCATTCGAACCGTGCTCAAGCTACTGCCTCCTTCGGGGGGTTAGCAGCCCGGGAGGGTAGCGCGCAGAACTGCTCGTAGTCGATGAACTCGATCTGGGACGGATCCTTGCTGCACACCGGGCAGTCGGGATCGCGTCGCATCTTCAGCTCGACGAACTCCATCTCGAGTGCGTCGTAGCGCAGCTGCCGGCCGATCAGCGGGTTGCCGATGCCGAGCAGCAGCTTGACCGCCTCGGTCGCCTGCAGCGAGCCGATCACGCCGGGAAGGATCCCCAGCACTCCGCCCTCGGCACACGACGGCGCCAGCTCGGGTGGCGGCGGCTCTGGATACTGGCAGCGGTAGCACGGCCCTTCATACGGCTTGTACACGGTCACCGATCCCTCGAACTGGTAGATCGATCCGTGCACGACGGGGATGCCGGCCACCAGGCTGGCGTCGTTCAGCAGATAGCGCGTCGGGAAGTTGTCGGTGCCGTCCACGATCACGTCATACCCAGTGATCACGGAAAGCACGTTCTCGGAGGTCAGCCGCTCGGTGTACTTGACGACGTTGACCTCGGGGTTGATGCTCTTGATCGCGATCTCGGCCGAGTCGACCTTGTTCATCCCCACCCGATCGACCGTATGCACGATCTGGCGCTGGAGGTTGGAGACGTCCACGACGTCGGCGTCGATCACTCCGATGGTGCCGACTCCGGCTGCGGCCAGATACACGGCCGCCGGCGAGCCCAGCCCGCCCGCGCCGATCAGCAGCACCTTGGAGTCGAGCAGCTTGAGCTGCCCTTCCTCACCAACCTCGGGAATCAGCACATGCCGGCTATAGCGCTCGTACTGCTCGGGTGTGAGTGCCCGCGGCACCTTCCACTCGTGGCCGTTCTCCTTCCAGCCGGCAAAGCCGCCCTTCATCGAGACGACGTCGCTGTAGCCGAGATCGTTGAGCGTCTTGGTGGCGTACACCGAGCGCTCTCCGCTGGCGCAATAGATCACGATCGGAGTCGACCGTTCGAGCACGTTTCGCTCGATGCGGGACTCGAGGAACCCACGGGGGATGTGGATCGCCCCCGGAATGAATCCTTGCTCGTACTCATGGCGTTCGCGAACGTCGATCAGTGCCGGAGGGGGCGTCTGCTGGAGCCGCTCGGCGGCTTCCTGCACCGTCTCCTCACGAATCTCACCACGTGCCTTCGCCAGGTAATCGCGTGCTGAGATCACCTGTTTCACCTACCCTTCGGTTCCAACCTGCCCAGTCGCCGAGGCGCGGGCCGAAAATGCGTGCTCTGCTTCTCAGTATAGCCAGCGAATGGATCCAAAACCCTCCGCCGTCAATGAGTTAAACGGGCCCCCGGGTACCGGTATTCCCGGCCTGTCCAAGCGCCGTCTGATGGTGCTCGTGGGCGTTGCCGCTGGGGTGGGACTGGCGGTCGCTGGGGTGGTGTGGATGACCGCGGGATCAGATACCAAAGCGGCCCCAGCCGTCCATCCGTTGAGCGGGCTGCCGCCGGCTGTGATCAAGCTTCCCGGCGGAAACACCGCCGACCCTCAAGATCCCGCAGCCGTGGCCGACGCTGCCCGCCGGCTGTTGCCAGCAGGCGACGTGCGGATCCGGGTGGCCGAGTTGATGGCCACCGACACCATGGCCCGGCGGCAGCAGACGATCGACGCGCTCGAGCAACTGCCGCAGAACTCGCTGGCGGTCGGTCTTGCGCTCGGCATCGCCCAGTTCTGGGCGGGGCAGGTGCAGGACTCGGTGGCAAGCCTGGAGCACGTCAAACACGCTGACATGTACGGCTACTACGGCACCGAGGCCGACAACCTCCTGAACTACAAGGAGTTCCCGGGATATCCGAGCTATACGCTTGCCGGGACCGCGCCCAAGGGCTCGCTGGCTCAGCTGCAGGCAGCCGTCAAGCGACACCCCGGCGACGCCACCGCGTGGCTCGACTTGGCGTGGAAGCTGCAGGGCATCGATCGGGCCAAGGCGATCGCCGCCGCCCAGCGCGCTCAGAGCCTTGCCCCGGGGGCGATCGCCCCGGTGGTGGCCTCAAACGTGCTCGGCTTCGACAAGGAGAACACAGCTGTCGCGCTCGGCAACCTGATGACCCTGGCCCACTCTCACCCCCGAAACGCCGAGATCCGTTTCCACGTGGGGCTGCTGTTCTTCTGGCTGAAGGATCGCCAGGACACGATCGCGCAGATGCGACTGGTGCTGGCAAACGATCCCCACGGCCCATACAGCGCCGTCGCCAAGGTGTTCATCGCCTGTCTCGACAACCCCAGCGGCGCAGCCTGCACCAAGCTGCAGAAGTGACGGTCACCACGGCGGAGCGCCGTGCACCCACCGTCCGGCCAGCATGGTGGCCTCCACCCGGGCCTCGGAGATCCGCTCCGGCTCGGCGATGATGTCGGTGTCGAGCACCACCAGATCGGCGGCGTAGCCGGGCAGCAGCAGCCCGCGCCGGCGCTCGTCGCCGACGGCGTAGGCTCCCGCCGCCGTGAAGCCGAGCACTGCGTCGGCCACCGGAATTCGCTGTTCCGGGTACCACGGGTCGCGCTGGTCGGTAGTGCGATGGACGGCTGCATGGATGCCCGCCAGTGGGTCGAGCGGCTCCACCGGGGCGTCGGAGCCGAACACGACATGCGCGCCCGAGTCGAGCAGGTCGCGGGTGCGATACGCGCAGGCTGCCCGCTCACCCCACAGCCGGTCGGCCACGTCGCGGTCAGAGGTGGCGTGGCTGGGCTGCATCGAGGCGATCACGCCGAGCCCGGCAAACCGCTCCAGGTCTGCGTCGTCGAGGCACTGGACATGCTCGATCCGGGGACGGGTGAGCGCCTGCTCCCACCGCTCGCGGGTGGTCTCGAAGGCATTCAGGGCGGCCCGGTTGGCGCCGTCGCCGATGGCATGCACGGCCACGTCCAGCCCCCCTGCCGCCGCCTCCAAGACGATCTCTTCGAGTTCGGCCTGAGAGGTCAGTACCTGACCGGATCCGTCCAGCATCCAGGCGGTTTCCGAGCCCAGCGTGCCGTCCATGAACACCTTCACCGGCCCCACCTTCAGCAGCTCGCTGCCGAACCCCGAGCGCAGCTCCAGCGAGCGCGCGGCGTCCAGCTGTTCCGCGGCGACGCCCATGTGCACCCGCAAGCTCAGGCGCCGGTCGGCGTCCAGCCGCTGCCACAGATCACGACCGCCGGCGAATTCGAGATCGAGGATGGCCACCACCCCCCGGGCGTTGGCCTCCGCCATGGTCGCCCGCACGGCCTGCGAGACCTCCAGCGGGGACGGTTCTGGAAGCGGAAAAGCCCAGGCTTCGCGCTCCTGCAGGACGCCGCTGGCGTGCTCGATTCCGGCCGATCGAAGCGCGGCCGAGTTGACCCACAGCGTGTGGCCGTCGTGGGCGGTGAGCGCCGTCGGCCGCTCGCCGGTGACCTCGTCCAGCACAGCCGCCGACGGGGCACCGTCTGACCACGCGGCCGCCCGCCAGCCGCGGCCGCGGATCCAGCCTTGGCCGTCAGCACCGGCGGCCTGCGCGAGTGTCTCGGCCCGCGAGCCACACGTCGTCAGGTCGAGCTCGCGGCGGGCCAGCGCCCAGGATCGGAAGTGGAGATGGCTGTCACAGAAGCCGGGCAGCACACAGCGGCCGTCCAGGTCGACGCGTTCGTGACCCACGCTGTCGTCGTCGCCCTCACGCACATCCACCCCACCGACGATCAGACGGCCGGCCAGCGACAGCGCACGCACTCGCGGAAGCCGCGGATCGAGGGTGTAGATCGACCCGTTTTCGAGGATCACGACCAGCCGTCGGCGGCGTACACGACGTCGCCTTCGGAGAGGGTCATGAGCGTTTGTGCCCCGGCGATGTCGTCGCTTCCGGCCGCGAACAGGTCGCGATCGAGCAGCACCAGATCGGCCAGCTTGCCCGGCTCGATACTGCCGGTGTGTCGATCGATGAAACCGACGTAGGCGGCGTTGATGGTCTGAGCGGCGATCGCCGTCTCCAAGTCGAGCTGCTCCTCGGCGAATAGCGGCTCGGTGGTGTTCCTGCGCGGATCGCACCGGTTCACGGCGGTGGACAGCTGCTCCAGCGGAGCCGGGGTCGACACCGCCCAGTCGCTGCCGAACGCGAGCTTTCCACCGGTGGCGTGGATGCTTGCAAACGGATACATCGTGCGGGCCACCTGGTCGGTGACAAACGGCAGGGTGAGCAGCTCGACGCTCTCCTCCCGGCGTGCCCACAGCGGGGTCACGTTGGCGGTCACGTTCAGCTGTCGCAGCCTGGGGATGTCTGTTGGATCCACGAACTGCAGGTGCGCCAGATGGTGGCGCGAGTCGCGCCGGCCATTGTGCGCCTGGACGTGCTCGAAGACGTCCAGACACTCGCGTACGGCGCGGTTTCCGAGGGCGTGGATGTGGACCTGGAACCCGGCGGCGTCGCAGGCGGTCACGTAGCGGGTGAGGTCGTCCAGGTCGTACATGTCCAGGCCGCGACTCTGGCCGGGGACGCCGGACGAGTCGAGGTACGGATCCAGCATCGCCGCGGTGAAGTTCTCGAACACGCCGTCGTGGAAGAACTTGACCTCGTCACAGACCAATCGTCCGACGCTGCCCGCGGACCGGCGCTCGATCAGCTCGTCGAGTTGGCTGATGTCAGCGCCGGGGTCCCAGCCGAGCATCGCCCGCACTCGCACTTTGAGTTCGCCCGACTCCGCCACAGCGGCGTAGGCCGCCTGAATGCCGGTGTCCACCAGCGCGTCGGCCCAGGCGGTGATTCCCAGGCTGAAGTAGTAGTCCTGGGCGAGCTTGATGCCGCGGGCGTAGTCGTCGACGGTGACGCTTGGGAAGACGTCGGTGGCGAGATGCTGGGCCAGTTCCTGCAACACCCCGGTGGCGCGCCCGGAGGCGTCGCGTTCGATCCGGCCGCCCTCGGGGTCGGGAGTGGAATCGGTGACGCCGATCAACTCCAGCGCGCGGCTGTTGACCCACATGCCGTGGTAGTCGCGGTTGATCAGGGCGGCCGGGCGGTCGGGCACGAGTTCGTCCAGCTCCTCGCGGGTGGGGAGGCCGCCGGGGAAATCGCCCATCGACCAGCCGCTGCCGAGAATCCAGTCCTTGTCGGGATGTGCGCGGGCGTAGGCGGCGATCGTCAGGCAGGTCTGCTCGCGTCCCTCGATCTCCTGCAGGGCGCACTGGGTCATGCCGTGCCCGGACTGGGCCGGGTGGGCGTGGGCGTCCTGAAAACCGGGTAGGAGCATCCCGCCCTGCATGTCGATCACCCGGGTATTGGGGCCGCGCTGCTCGGCCATCTCCTGCGAGTCGCCGACGGTGACGATGCGGCCGTTGCTGACGGCCACGCACGAGGCCACCCGGCGGGCTGCGTCGACGGTGTGGACGACACCGTTCTCGAGGATCAGGTCAGCGGTCACGGCCGGTATCGTAACCCCATGTTCTCGCCGGAGCGGATCGAACAGCGGCTGGTTTGCTTGCGCACAGAGCTGCTTGCGGGCGGGTTGGACGGCGCCGTGATCGTGCAGAACACCGATCTGGCCTACTTCACCGGAACCAACCAGCAGGCCCACCTGATCGTGCCGGCCACGGGCGAGCCACGGCTGCTGGTGCGGCGCACGTTGGAGCGGGCGCGGGCGGAGTCGCCGCTGGCCTCGATCGACTCGCTGCGGTCGCTCTCGGGGCTCGCCCCGGCGCTGGTCGATGCGGGGCTGGAGCCCGGCTCGCTGATCGGGTTCGAGCTTGATGTCCTGCGCGCCGCCACCTATCTCGGATATGTCCGCCGGCTGGACGGATACCGGGTCGGTGACGCATCCTCGGCGATCGCCGCCGTGCGCTCGCGGAAGAGCTTGCAGGACATCGCCGACATGCGGGTGGCCGCCGCCCAAGTCGATCAGGCGACCCGTGCAGTACCCAGCCTGCTGCGAGCAGGTTTGACTGAGTCTCAGGTTCAAGTAGAGGTTGAGAGTATCCTGCGGAAGGCGGGCCACCAGGGACTGATGCGCTACCGCGGATTCAATCAGGAGCTGCACTTCGGCCAGGTGCTCAGCGGCGCCGGCGGCGCGGTGCCCGGCTACTCCGACTCGCCGCTGTGCGGATCGGGACCCAATCCGGTGATCGGTAAGGGCGCGGGCAGCCGGGTGCTGGCCGTCGGCGACCCGGTGATCGTGGACATCGTGGGAGCCTGGAACGGCTGGCTGGCCGATCAGACCCGCACCTTTGCAATCGGAGCGGTGGCACCCGATATCCGAGCCGCCTATGACCTCACGGTGGCGATCCTGCGCGCCGTGGAGGCCGAGCTGCGCCCCGGCGCGGTGCCGGCCGAGCTGTTCGGCCTGGCCGAGCGGATGGCCGCCGACGCCGGGCTGGAGCAGCACTTCATGGGTGCCGGGGCATCGCGTGTTCGCTTCCTCGGCCACGGGATCGGCATGGAGGTGGACGAGACACCGGTGCTCGCGCCGGGGTTCGATCAACCGCTGGTGGAGGGAAACGTGGTGGCGATCGAGCCCAAGTTCGTCTTCGCCGATCGGGGAGCAGTCGGGATCGAGAACACCTACGCCGTCACCGCCCGCGGCTACGACACCCTCACCACCGCGCCCGAGGAGCTGATCGAGGTTTGAACGCCGAGCACGAGTTGCTGATCGACGCGGTACGCACGCTGGCGCGGGAGCGGATCGCGCCACGCGCGGCGGAGGTTGATCACACCGGGCAGTTCCCGTGGGACGCGGTCGAGCTGATGCGTGACGCCGACGTGTTCGCACTCGCGTTTCCGGCTGAATACGGCGGTACCGGCACCGGCACCCTGGTGCACCTGCGCGCGGTGGAGGAGCTGTCGTGGGCAGATGCCTCGGTGGGCCTGATCCTGGCGGTTCAGGGGCTGGGCGGCCTGCCGGTGCTGCTGGCCGGCAGCGAGCACCAGAAACACGCCTACCTGCCGCGGTTTGCCAGTGGCGAGTGGCTGGCGGCGTACGCATTGACCGAGCCGGGAGCCGGCTCCGACGCTCAGGCCATCGCCACCACCGCCCGCCGGGACGGCGACCACTGGGTGATCGACGGCACCAAGCGGTTCATCACCAACGCCGGGGTGGCGGCGGTGTACACCGTGTTTGCCCAAACCGGCGACGGCATCTCGGCGTTTCTCGTCCACGCCGACGATCCCGGCTTCGCGGTGGGGCGGATCGAGCCCAAGATGGGCATCAAGGGCTCGACCACCGGCGAGCTTCACTTCGATTCCTGCCGGGTTCCCGGCGATCGCCTGGTGGGTGAGCCGGGCACGGGCTTCCGGCTGGCCATGCGGGTGCTCGATCGGTCGCGGCCCGGAATCGCAGCCCAGGCCCTGGGGATTGCCCAGGCTGCACTCGACCTTTCCAGCCGGTATGCCACCGAGCGGGTGGCGTTCGGCAAGCCGATCGCAGAACAGCAAGGCATCCAGTTCATGTTGGCCGACATGGCCACCGCGGTCGAGGCCGGCCGTGGGCTGCTGTACCGGGTGGGGGAGATGCTCGATCGGGGAGAGGACGGAGCTCAGGTTAACCAAGCTTTCGGCGATGTGCAAGCTGGCCTGCTCGGATGCGGCCATGGCCGTCACCACCGACGCCGTTCAGATCCTCGGTGGATACGGGTACATGCAGGAGTTTCCGGCGGAGCGCCTGATGCGCGACGCCAAGATCACCCAGATCTACGAGGGCACCAACCAGATCCAGCGGATCGTGATCGCACGCGAGCTGCTGCGGGATCTCATGTGACGATCCACGTATGCTCGGGAACGCCCCTGTCCCGCCCAGCCGATCGAGCGTCACTCATCGCAATCACATACTCGATCCCTAGCGTTCGCTGAGCATGGCCATTGCCGACCGACCGCCAATGCTCGCCCGGCAGGCTGCGATCTGGGCTGCGGTTCGTGGAGATCTGGCCGCGACCGGGCTGATCGCCGCCGCCGTGCTCGCGTCGATGCGCGACACGGTCATCTTCGGGAAGGTCGCAAACGCCGACGCCCTGGCGCTGTGGCTGCCCGTGTGGACATACCTCGGGCGAGCGCTGCGGGCCGGCCACATCCCTCTGTGGCAGTCAAACCTGATGGGGGGTGCGCCGTTTGCGTCCGACGCGCAGTCAGGGTGGGGATACATCGAGCCGTCGCTGCTGTTTGTGCTGCTCTCGCCGGACCACGCCATCCGCGCCATGCTGGTACTGCAGCCGTTGACCGCCGGCATCGGCCTGTACTTCCTGCTGCGGGTAGAGCGCTTGCCCCGCTGGGCTGCCTGCTGTGGCGGGCTGGCGCTGGCGATGACGATGACCGGATCGACGCTGGCGGATGCCCTGCCGTTCTCGGCGTCTCTGGCCTGGACGGTGCTGACGCTGCTGGCCTGCTCGCGCCTGCTGGTCGCCCGCACCTGGGCGCGCAGGCTGGTGTGGATGGTGCCCACCGCCATCGCCTGGGGGCAGATCGCAGCGGCTCACGCCGGATTGGGGCTGCTGATGGGAAGCGTCAGCATCATCGCGTACGTCGCCACCAAGTTGATCATCGACGTCCGCAAAGGTCGGCTGGTGCCCGGCCAGGCGACCGCGATCGCGGCCACCCTGGCGGTGTCGGCGGCCGCGGTCAACCTCGCCTATTTCGCGCCCCGGCTGGCATACGTGGACGAGACCAGTCTGGGGATGGGGTACGGGCCGCTGAGAGCCCTCGGCCGGATGCTGGCCGGATTCGACCCCCTGCCGTACCAACCGGGTTTCGGGGCCGGCTGGGGCTGGCCGCTGAAGCTCTCGGCTCCTCCCGGCGCGTACCTCGGCGGAGCCATGCTGATCGCCGTCTTCCTGGCCTTCAGCAGCCGCTACCGCCGCCTGGCATGGACGTTTGCCGCCGTCACGGCGTTCGTGTACGTGACCTCGCTGACGGCATTCATCAGTGTGCTTCCGCACGCGATCGACGATCTGCTGCCGGTGGATCTGTACCTGCACGCGCCCTGGTGGCTGGGATACGAAATCGTGCTCTCGCTGTCGGTGCTCGGAGCGATCGGGTTGACCGCTTGGCCGCGGGTCGACCCGCACACCCGCCGCACCGCCGGGGTCGCGGCGGTCGGGGTGTGGATCGTGTTGCCGGTGGTGCTGGGGGTCAGCTGGCCCGCTTTGGGCGTTGCCACGTTGGGCATCGCCGTCGGGATCGGCGTCTTGGAGCTGGCTCGGCGCCGGCCCGAGCTGACCTGGGTCGTGCCCTGTGTGCTGGCGGTCGAGCTGGTGCTCGCCGGTACCTCGCTCGCGCCCGCCTACCAGCGGCCGATCGCTGTCGGCCCGGTGCCGCCTCGCTTGACTCCGGCCGCGCGCGGCACCACCGATGTCGCCCCGGTCATCCTTGATCGTTCGATCTTCCAGTCGTACCTGGCCAAACCCGGTACCGGCCGGGTGGTGGTGATCTCGAACAACGGATCGGCGCGGGCAGGCAAGCCGTACGGGCTGATCGGCCCCGGCACCGAACCGGCATGGCTGCTCGACTGGCCGTTGCTCTCGGGTGCGCAGAGCGCCGGCGGCTATGAGGCGGTCGAGCTGCGCCGCTACTGGGTCATCCTGCGCGCGCTGGGGGGCGCGCCGGCCAACTACGAGCACGCGACCTTCACCCGTGTACCGCATACTCTGGCCAATCTGCTGCGGGTGCAGTGGGTGCTGCGACCATCCCGCGGGCAGCCGCAGACCCGTGAACACGTGGTGCGGTTCGGCCCCACCTTCTCGCTGTTCCGGCGTCCGGTCCCCGGAGGCGGCATCGTTGTTTGGTTCGTGGCGGTCGGTGAGAAAACCGTCGGCTGCCCTGGCCTACGTCTGGCGTACCGGATTCAAGCCCAATCACGACGTGGTGATCGAGGGGCCCGTGGGCTCCGGAAATCCTGGGAAGCGTCGCGGCGTGGGTACAGCCGTGTACCAGTCAACCCGCCCTGAGTCGGCGACCGTGGCCGTCCGTTCTCCCCGCCGGCAGCTGCTTCTGATCCGCACGCCGTACGCCTCCGGGTGGCACGCGACCATCGACGGTCAACCTGCCGACGTGATGCCTGCCGACTACATCGACCAGGGCGTGATCGTGCCCGCGGGGCGCCACCTGGTCAAGCTGGAGTACACCGATCCATGGATCATGCGTGGCCTGATCGGCTCTGCACTTGCGATCGCAGTGCTGCTGGGAGCCGCTGCCGTGGCCGACAGGTCGAGTCGCAAGCCCGATCCTGAGCAGCCCGTGTGGCTGGCCGAGCCGGTGGGTGAACCGGACCGGGTGTGATTCGCGCCACAGCCCAACATCCGATTCGGTCTGGCTGCTCGTACACCGGGGTATGAAAACGCGATGGATGCTCACAGCAGTGGTGGTCGGGACGATGGGGGTGCTGGCGCTTACGAGCACCGGCGCCGGGGCGGCGGCTTCCGTCAACATCGGGCTCAAGAGCTTTTCGATCACCCACAGCACAACGACGGTGAAGCATGGTGCGGTCACGTTCCACGTGGTCAACAACGCCAAGATCGCGCACAACATGCACATCCGCAAGGGGACGAGCGGGGCCGTGCTGGCAGCTCACACCAAGAACCTGGCCGGCGGCAAGTCGGCCACCGTCACGGTGACGCTGGCGAAGGGCACCTACACGGTGTACTGCTCGATCCACCCCACCACCATGCACTTCGTGCTCAAGGTCACCTAGCCACGCCGGTCGGGTCGTGAGCGAGCCGGCTCACGACCCGATGCGGCAAGCGCCGGCACGTGAGTACAACCGCCGCCGCCGGAGGCTCGGCACGGTCTCGAGCATCGTGTCGCTGCTGACCCTGATTGCGATCACACTGGCGGCCGGGAGCCTCGGCGGGTGGGGATCAGTCGGCGGCGCTGGGGCTGCTGCTGCCGTTGGTGTCGCTGCCGTTCGGACTGCTCGGCCAGCGGCTGTCCCGCGGCTATGGACTGTCCCGGCAGACGACCTGGGGATGGATCGCCGACTGGCTCAAGGGCGTAACGCGCTTTCCGATCTGCTGGGAGGCCTGGCGGCGCTCGGCCTGCTCGCCTGCCAGCGCCAGTGGCCGCACGGCTGGCCGCTGCCGGCGTGGCTCCTGGCCGTGGGGCTGGGGCTGATCCTGGCCGCGGCCTGGCCGGTGGTGCTGCTGCCGATCTTTCTGCGCAGCCGTCCGCTCGACCCCGGCCCGCTGGCCGATGCGCTCGCCCAGACCGCCGCCCAGGCGGGAGTTGCCGTTCGTGAGCTGCGGCTGCTGCTGATGGGCGAGAAGACCTCGGCGGCAAATGCGATGGTCGCCGGTCTGGGGCCCACCGTGCGCATCTACGTGGGCGATACGCTCGCCGGTGAGAGTGGGTACGCGACCGATTCTGAGGCGCTCGGGCACACCCGGGTGGTGCTCGCCCACGAGCTTGGCCATCGCGTCCACCACGACGTCTGGAGGTTGACGCTGCTGCAGGCGGCGGCCACCGCGGTGGGCATGCTGGGCGCATGGGTGGGAGTGCTGTGGCTCGCTCCCGACGGCGTCGGCCATCTGACCACCCTGCCGTCGGTGGTGCTCGGGTTCTCGCTGGCAGCGGCGCTGATCTCGCCGGTGGGCGCCTGGTACTCGCGGCGGCGCGAGTGGGAGGCCGACCGCTACGCGATCGAGCTCACCGGCGAGGGAGAGACCTACGCCCGTGCGTTCGAGCGGCTCACCGCGCAGAACCTGATGGAGCTCGACCCTCCCCGTCTGCGACACCTGCTGACGGCCTCCCATCCGACTCCGCGGGAGCGGATCGAGGCTGCCCGCGGATGGCAGGAATAGACTGTTTATGAGCGAAGAACCACGCGATGCATACCGCTTGGCGTGATACGGCGGAGACACGAGCTGTCTCCGAGGCAGAGTCAACGACTGTAGAAGGAGCTGTTTTGGGGCAGGTTATCGCCTTCGCAAACCAGAAAGGCGGCGTTGCCAAGACCACAACGACGCTCAATCTGGGAGTGGCGTTGGCAGAGCGTGGGCAGCGGGTTCTGGCGATCGATCTCGATCCTCAGGGCAACCTGACCATGAGCCAGGGGCTCGACCCCGACGACCTCGACCGTTCCATGTTCGACGTGCTGGTGCACAAGACGCCGATCATCGAGGTGATTCACCACCAGGAAATCGACCTGGCGGTGTCGTCGATCGACCTGGCCGGCGCCGAGCTGGCGCTGTCGTCGATGATCGGTCGTGAACGCGCCCTGCAAAAGGCGCTTCTGCCGGTGCGCTCGGACTACGACTTCATCCTGATCGACACTCCGCCGTCGCTGGGACTGCTCGACGATCAACGCGCTCACGGCCGCCGACGGGGTGATCGTCCCCGTCCAATGCGAGTATCTGTCATTGCGCGGGCTGATTCAGCTCGAGAACACCCTCACCATGATCCGCGACAACCTCAATCCCGACGTTCGCATCCGCGGCATTCTGCCGACCATGTTCGACGGTCGCACGCTGCACGCCAAGGAGGCGGTCGAGATCCTCGAGGAGAACTTTGGCGACCTGGTGTTCCAGACCAAGATTCGCAAGACGGTGCGGTATGCCGAGGCGCCTGTGAAAGGCACGTCCGTACTGAAGTACGATTCCAAGGGCAACGCCGCCAAGGCGTACCGTGACCTGGCTGGGGAGGTGCTGCGCGATGGCAAAGCGGCATAGCATGCGAGACGGCCCGTTGGCCCAGCTGTTCAAGCAGACCGAGACCGTGTCCGAGATCGCCGCCAAGGCCGATCATGCGGCCGCCGAGTCGGGTACCCGCCCGCAGATGGTGGAGCCGTCCGACGATCGTCTCGACCAGGCTCCGCGTGCCGCCGAGTCGCCGTACCTCGCGGTGATCCGGGTGGTGGGCGTCGGTGGCGGCGGCTGTAATGCCATCAACCGGATGATCGAGGCAGGTGTCGGCGGGGTGGAGTTCATCGCACTCAACACCGACATCCAGCAGCTGCAGATGTGCGAGGCCCCGACCAAGATCCAGATCGGCCGGGAAGACACCAAGGGGCTCGGGTCGGGCGCCGATCCCGACGTGGGCCGGGAGGCCGCCGAGGACGCCCACGACCGGCTGAAGACCGTCTTGCGCGGCTCCGACATGGTGTTCGTGACCGCCGGTGAAGGTGGCGGCACGGGGTCCGGTGCCGCCCCCGTGGTGGCCCGTGTGGCCCGCGAGGTGGGGGCGCTCACGGTTGCGATCGTGACCTCGCCGTTCACCTTCGAGGGAACCCGCCGTGCCGCCCAGGCCGGCTCCGGAGTGCAGGCCCTGCGCGACGCCTCGGACACGGTGATCGTGATCCCCAACGACCGCCTGCTGGAGGTGCTCGAGAAGGGCACGCCGCTGGTCGAGGCGTTCCAGGTCGCCGACGACGTGCTGCGTCAGGGCGTGCAGGGGATCTGCGACCTGATCACGCTGCCCGGGCTGATCAACCTCGACTTCGCCGACGTTCGCACGATCATGGGCGATGCCGGCAACGCGATGATGGGGATCGGCATGGCCACCGGCTCGACCCGCGCGTCAGAGGCCGCCACTCGCGCCATCTCGTCGCCGCTGATCGATCACGAGGTGCACGCCGCCAAGGGCATCCTGCTGGCCATCAGCGGCGGGTCAGACCTGTCGCTGCACGAGGTCAACGAGGCGGCCGAGATCGTCCGCGCGGCGGCCGACGACAACACCAACATCATTTTCGGCGCGACCGTGGACGAGCGTCTGGCGGGCCAGCTGTGGGTGACCGTGGTCGCCACCGGGTTCCCGCTTCCGGGTGAACGCAGCGCTCCCCAGCGAGTCACGTCGTTTGCCCCGGTGCCGGAGCCTGAGCCCGTCGATCTCGACCCGCCCGACTTCCTGGTCTCGTAGGGGCCTCGCTGGATGCGAGGCGCGATTGCTGCAGGGCACGAGTTGACCGCGCGCGCGGGCGCTGAGGCGCTCGCGCAGGGTGGTCATGCGGTGGACGCGCTGGTCGCCGCTGCGGCGATGTCGTGGGCGGCCGAACCGGCGCTGACCGGCCCGTGCGGCGGCGGCTTTGCCCTGGTGCGCCCCGTTCGC
The DNA here is from genome assembly GCA_963727235.1 of uncultured Actinomycetes bacterium. GTDB lineage: Bacteria > Actinomycetota > Thermoleophilia > Gaiellales > JAICJC01 > CAVPTL01. The sequence goes on along the minus strand of CAVSFZ010000012.1, from coordinate 67,548 downwards.
GGCCGTCCCGCGCTGCTCGACGCCTTCACCTCGATCCCGGGCATCAATCTGCCCGATGACCGGCGACTGGGTCGAGGTCGAGTCGGTCGAGGTGCCGTTCGACGCGCGCACCACCCAGGTGTTCCACATCGGCCCGGCGACATGCGCGGTGCCCGGAGTGGTGCCCGGCCTGCACGCGCTGCACCGGCGGTACGGGCGGCTGCCCTGGCGCGACCTGCTGCTGCCGGCGGCGCAGACGGCGGACCGGGGCGTGGCGCTCAACCAGGGCCAGCACGCCGTGTTCAAGGCGATCGAGGTGATCGTCACCTCGACACCCGAGGGCCGGGCGGTGTTCCAGCGTGACGGGCGCCTGGTGAGTCCGGGGGACGTCGTGCGTCAGCGCGATCTGGCCGGCTCGATCGAGCTGCTGGCCGAGTCGGGCCCGTCGGAGTTTGCAACCGGGAGTCTGGCGCGGGCGATGGTCGACCACCAGCATGCCACCGGCGGCAGCCTGACGATGGACGATCTGGCCGCCCAACGGCCGGTGTGGCGACGGCCGCTGACCGGCAGCTTCCGCGGTCATGACCTGCTCACCAATGCCCCGCCGTCATCGGGCGGCGCCCTGATCGTCTACGTGCTGGCGGTGCTTGACGGGTTTGCGAATGACCGCGACGGGGAGCCTCGGCTGACGCTGATGGTGGAGTCGATGCGCGCTGCCGCGCGGGTGCGTGACCGGCGGTTCGAGCATCTGCTGCACACCGGCGGGCTGCGCGGGTACCTGTTCGCCCCGGAAACCGTGCAGCGCGGCCGCGACCAGGTCGCGGCGGCTCTGGCGGGCATCTCGCAGTCGGTTCCGGCGCTGCGATCAGACCGCGGCACCACCCACATCTCGGTGGTGGACGGAGACGGAAACGCGGCCGCGTTCACCGCATCCAACGGGTCGCACTCGGGTGTGATCGTGCCCGGCACCGGGCTGCATCTGAACAACATGATCGGCGAGGAGGATCTCGCTCCGGGACGGCATCTGCACCCCGGCACGCGGCTCACCAGCATGCAGGCACCGACGATCGTGACCGCAGGCGGTGAGCTGCGGCTGGTGGTGGGCTCGTCCGGCTCCAACCGGTTGCGGTCGGCGATCACCCAGGTGATAGTGAACTCCATCGACCGGGGCATGCCGGTGGCCGAAGCGGTGGCCGCTCCCCGGGTGCACGTGGAGGGCGACCGTATCGACTGCGAGGGTGGGCTCGATCCGGAGGCGGTCTCGGCGCTGGAGCAGCGAGGCGAGCACGTCAACCGGTTCGAGGGGCTGAACCTCTACTTCGGCGGCGCCAACGCGGTCACGCGGTCACACGATGGGAGGCTGCTCGCCGCCGGCGATCCCCGCCGGGACTGCTTCGGGCTGGTGCTCTAACTGCCGTTCCGCAGGTGCGCCCGCCGGCCGTCCTGCAATCCAGACGGCGGTCATCACCAGCGCCCCGCCGGGGATGAAGGTGGCGGGCAGTCGCTCCGACAGAAACAGCCAGGACAGCGTCGCTCCCAGGATCGGCTGGATGTACAGGCTGGTTCCCACCATCGCCGCCGGCAGCCGCACCAGCGCGAAGTTCCACAGCAGGTAGGCGAGCATGCTGTTGACCACGCTCAGGTACAGCAGTGCAATCCACTGCTCGCCGCCGGGTGATGTCCAGCCGTTCAGCCACACCGCCGAGATCACTCCCGGAGTGACCGCCCACAGCGCGCCCATGATGCTGACCGCCGCGATCAGTTCGACCGGCGAGAACTCAACCATCAGCGCCTTCCCCGCCACCGTGTACCAGCCCCAGCAGAGACCCATGCCGAGCAGGAACACCAATCCCAGAATGTGCGGTGAGTCGGTACCGACCCCGGCGACCAGCAGCGCCCCCACCAGTCCGATGCTGAGTCCCGCCGCTCGTTTGCCGGTGAGCCGTTCGCCCAGGAGCAGCGCCGCCCACACGGCGATCAGCACCGGTTCGAGGCCGACGATCACGGCGGCGATCGCAGCCTGCGAGGCTTGGATGCCCTCGTACACGAACACCATCTGCGTCCACAGCCCGATCGAGGCCAGAGCCGCCATCCGCCGCCGCTGCGACCAGCTCGCGCGGCGAAGCACCGGTACGCCCACCCACGAGAGCAGCGCGGCGGCGATCGCAAACCGGATGGCGACGATCGTCACCGGGCTCCAGCCCCGCAGTGCGACCACGGAGAACGGGAACGAGCCGGCGAAGAGGATATTGGCGGCGATCAGCGCAAGCACCGCCTGACGGCGGGCGCTCACCGATGCAACGACGACTTCCCGTTGGTTTGCGCCAACCGCTGAACGGCGGCGGCCGAGGCGATCCGGTCGAGTCCTCGCTGCAACAGTTCGGTGACCACTTCGAGCCGCGCGTTCTCGCTGCGCAGCTCGAGCATGCGCTGCTTGTCTTCGGCCGGCAGCTCGACCCTGGCTGCGATTGCGTATGAGATCGGGTGGGTCCCCGCGGCGATCTCGGTGTCGGGCTCGACGCCGGTCAGCCCGGCGATCTGGTTGTACAGCTCCACGGCTGCCGCCGCGGCCTCCTCGGCGCCGTCCCGGTCGTCCTCGGCGGGGGCGACTCGTCCGCTCAGATACGACCGGTCGCGGGCCAGCTCGACCACCCGCACGACCTCCTCACCCTCCACCACGATGTTCAGGCGGCCGTCGTCGAAGCGCTCCAGCACCTCGGCGACGGTGGCGGTGCAGCCGATCTCCCGGGTGCCCTCGTCATCGGCGTACAGCAGCACGAACGGATGCTGATGCTCGAGGCAATCGGCGATCAGATCCTTGTACCGCGGCTCGAAGATGTGCAGTGGCATCAATTCACCCGGGACGAGCACCGCACCGAGAGGAAACAGTCCCAGCTCGTGGCCAGCCATGTCACCACTGTAGATGATTCGGCGGTGCGGCCCGGTGTCGGCCCCAACCGTTACGCTGGCCCGATGCGAGGATCGGCGTGACGCCACAGGTGCGACCGGCGCTGGCGGGTCTGCAACCGTACGAGCCGGGCAAACCGTCGTCCCAGGTGCGGCGCGAGCTGGGGTTGGAGCGGGTGATCAAGCTGGCGTCAAACGAGGGCCCGCTGGGGCCGTTCCCCGCTGCACTGGAAGCGATGGCCGCGAGCGCGCCGGAGCTCAATCGCTACCCCGAGCACGGGTTCGAGCTGGTCGAGCAGCTGGCGGGGCTGCATCGTGTCGATCGCTCGTGGGTGGCGCTGGGAAACGGGGCCGACGCGATCGTGTGGCACCTGTCGGCGGCCTATCTCGATCCGGGCGACGAGGCGGTGATGTGCTGGCCGTCGTTTCCGTCGTATCACCTGGACGCGGTCAAGTGCGCTGCGGTGCCGGTGCATGTTCCGCTTCGCGACGGCGCATATGACCTTGATGCGCTGGCAGCGGCGGTCACCGATCGCACCCGGATCGCGTACGTCTGCAATCCCAACAACCCCACCGGGGGCATGGTCACCGCAGACCGGCTGGCGGCGTTCCTGGACGCAGTGCCCGAACGGGTGGTGGTTGTGATCGACGAGGCCTACCACGAGTACGTCGACGATCCCGCCTACCCCGACACGATCCCCGCACACGTCCAGACGCGACCCAACGTGGTGGTGCTGCGGACGTTCTCCAAGATCTACGGCCTGGCCGGGCTGCGGATCGGCTACGCCGTCGCCGCACCCGAGATCGCCAACGGTATGGCGCGGGTGAGACCGCCGTTCGATGTCAACGAGCTCGCGCATGTGGCGGCCACCGCCAGCCTTGGTGACACCGCCGAGATCGAGCGTCGACGCCGTCTGAATGCGGCCGGCAGGCGTGTGCTGGAATCAAGCTTTGGCCGCCTGGGGGTGCGGCACCATCCCGCCTATGCCAACTTCGTGTGCGCCGCGGTGGGCGACGGCCGGGCGGTGGCAGAGGCGTTGCTTCGCGAGGGCGTGGTGGTGCGGCCGCTGGATCAGTTCGGTGACTCTGAGTCGATCCGCGTGACCGTCGGGACTCCCGAGGAAAACGACGTGTTCGACGCCGCTCTCGAGCGCGTCATGGGCGGCCGCTGATGGCCCGCCGACCGGTGGTGGTGCAGGAGTTGGTGGAGCGGGTGCTGGCGGGCGAGCCGCGTGCGGTGGCCCGGGCGATCAGCGTGGTCGAGGATGGCCGACCCGAGGCGAGGGAGCTGGTCGCGGAGCTCTATCCCCACACCGGCGGCGCCTCCGTGGCTGGGTTCACGGGCCCGCCCGGGGTGGGCAAGTCGAGCCTGATCTCGGCGCTGGTGACGCTCTACCGGAGCCGCGGCCAATCGGTCGGAGTGGTGTCGGTCGACCCGTCCAGCCCGTTCTCTCAGGGTGCGCTCTTGGGCGATCGGATCAGGCTCACCGAGCACTTCCTCGATCCCGGCGTGTACATCCGTTCGATGTCCACCCGCGGTCATCTCGGCGGGGTGGCCGAGGCCACCCTGCGGGCGCTCGCGGTGCTCGACGCGGCCGGCACCGACGTGCTTCTGCTCGAGACCGTCGGCGTCGGCCAGAGCGAGGTCGAGGTCGCGTCGGTCGCCGATACCGTGGTGCTGGTGCTGATGCCCGGCGCGGGCGACTCGATTCAGGCGCTGAAGGCGGGTGTGATGGAGATTCCCGACGTGATCGTGATCAACAAGAGCGACCATCCCGCCGCCAAGTCGATGCGCACCGATATCCGCTCGATCCTGTCACTGGTGCCCGGCCGCAAGGTGCCGATCATCGACACCGAGGCGATCCGCGGCGAGGGCGTCGCGGAGCTGGCCGACGCGATCGCGGAGCATCGCGACCTGCTCTCGGCCGAGGGCCTGGAGCGGCGGCGCAGGCGCAACATCGAGCAGGAGGTGATCGGCGCGGCCACGGCCGATGCCCGCCGACGGCTGGCCGCCGCGCTGGAGGCCGACTCCGAGCTGCAAGCATTGCTCGATCAGGTGTACGAACGGTCGCTGGATCCGATCTCCGCGGCTCATCTGATGGCCGAGCGGGTGCTCGGCCGGCCGGCTGACTAGGCCTGCTTGGCGGCCAGGAACGCCGCTCGGCCCTCGGCGATCACCTGGTCGGCGTAGGCACGGCCGTGCCAGCCGTCCACCACGGTGGCGGCGCCGTGCTCGAGATCCTTGTACACGTCGAAGAAGTGCCCGATCTCATCCAGCAGCGAGTCGCGGATGTCGGTGATGTCGTGCATGTGGCTCCACTTGGGATCCTTGTAGGGGACGCACAGCACCTTGTCGTCTGAGCCCTTCTCGTCGGTCATCTGGAAGACGCCGATCGGCTCGACCGGGATCACGCATCCCGGGAAGGTGGGCTCGGCCACCAGCACCACCGCATCCACGGCATCGCCGTCTGCTCCCAGCGTGTCGATCAAGAAGCCGTAGTCGGCCGGGTAGACCACGCTCGTCCACAGCGTGCGATCGAGCACGACGTGTCCGATCTCGGGGTCGAACTCGTATTTGTTGCGACTCCCCTTGGGAATCTCGACGTAGGCCAACAGCTGCTCTGTCATCGCCCAACGTTAGTCCAAGCGGGTAGGGTTCGCGGTCACTTCGATGGTGGATCTCGAACATATCCAGGCGGCGGCCGCGGGCCTTCGCGACGTGGTGCACAGGACTCCGCTGCTGCGATCGGAGACGTTCTCGCGCCTGGCCGGTTGCGAGGTGCTGCTGAAGCACGAGAACCAGCAGAAGACCGGGGCGTTCAAGGTGCGCGGGGCGTACACGAAGATCCAGTCTCTGAGCGATTCGGAGCGGGTCGCAGGGGTGGTGGCGCCGTCTGCCGGAAACCACGCCCAGGCGGTGGCGTGGGCCGCCCACCGTGCCGGTGTGCCGGCCTCGGTGTTCATGCCCGAGGCGGCCTCCTTGGCCAAGGTGGGTGCGACCCAGGGCTACGGCGCGACTGTGCACCTGGTCGGTCTGGATGTGGACGAGTCGGTCGAGGCGGCCCGCCAGGAGGCATCGCGCACCGGGATGACGCTGATCCACCCGTTCGACGATGAGGTCGTGATCGCGGGTCAGGGAACCATCGGCCTGGAGATTCTGGAGGACGCGCCCGACGTCGACGCGGTGGTTGTGCCCCTCGGCGGCGGTGGGCTGCTGTCGGGGATCGCCTGCGCGATCAAGGCTCAGCGGCCGGAGATCCGGGTGATTGGAGTGGAGGCGGCCGGCTGTGCGCCGTATGTGAGCTCGATCGAGCACGGCGCGATCACTCCGGTGCCCCAGACGCAGACGATCGCCGACGGGATTGCGGTAAAACGTCCGGGCGAGATCACATTCGGCCTGATCCGCGAGCTCGTCGACGACGTCGTGACTGTCACCGACGCCGAGATCGCTCGCGTGATCGTGCACCTGCTGGAGCGCGAGAAGACGGTTGTCGAAGGCGCCGGTGCGGTCGCGCTGGCGGCGCTGGTCAACGGCAAGGTCTCGGCCAAGCGGGCGGTGGCGGTGCTGTCGGGCGGGAACATCGACACGCCGCTGCTGATGCAGGTGATCCGCTTCGGCCTGACCGTGGCGGGGCGCTACCTCGTGATCCGCACTCGGCTGACCGATCGCCCGGGCGAGCTGATGCACCTGCTCCAGGTGGTCGCCCAAAACCACGTCAACATCCTGTTGATCTCCCACCACCGCGAGAGTGTCGACGTGGCTGTGGCCGAGACCGGCATCGAGCTGACGCTGGAAACCCGCGACGAATCCCACGCCGCCTCAATCGTCGAGCTCGTCCGCGACGCCGGCTACCCCGTAACTCGAATGCATTAGGTGAATAACGGTGAATAAAAGGTGCCTGGCACCTTTTATTCAGTGGCCGATGTCGCGGACCTTGGTTGCCAGGGCGCGGCGGAAGGCGGGGCGGGCGGTGCTCTCGGCCACTCCGATCGCCAGGCCGATCAGCGCGGTGTCGAAGCGGTCGAGGGCGTAGCCCACGATCACCACCATGGCCGCGGCCAGCGCGAGCACGAGCCGGCTGGTGGTGGTCAGCGGGTGCGGCTCGATCTTCTCCACCTGTGACATCACCTCGCCGAAGGTCGCATCGCGATCGAGCCCCAGCAGTCGCCGCACCCCATCGCGATTGGCGCGGCGCAGCTGGCGCATCCGGATCAGGAAAAACCCGCCGTAGGCGACCGCGATGATGGCGACGCCGGCCAGCAGCCGGTGATGCAGGTAGTAGCCGAACACGGCCAGCCCGGGTGCGGCGCAGCCAAGCAGAAGCGCGCTGTCCTCGACCGTCCGCCGAGGGCTCCCCGGCGGCACCATCCGGTTCACGATCGTGCCCAGCAGGATCGCGATCGCCAGCGCCACCCCGCCTGCGATCGCCCAGTCGACGTGGCTCACAGGCCCAGCCCGCGGGCAATCACGAGCCGTTGCACCTCGTTGGTGCCTTCGCCGATCTCGAGCACCTTCTGGTCACGATAGAAGCGGCTGACCGCGTATTCGTCCATGAACCCGTACCCGCCGTGGATCTGGACCGCCTCGTTGCACACCCGCCGCGACAGCTCGCCGGTGTAGAGCTTGGCCATCGCCGCTGTCTGGGCGAACGGCCGGCCCTCGTCCTTCAGCCACGCCGCCTTGTACACCAGGTTGCGCGCGGCCTCGATCTCGGTGGCCATGTCGGCCAGCTTGAACCTGATCGCCTGGAAGCTCGCGATCGGCTTTCCGAACTGCTCCCGCGTGCGCGCATACGCCGCCGCCAGCTCGAACGCGCCCTGGGCGCAGCCCAAGCCCAGGGCGGCCACCGAGATGCGGCCCCCGTCGAGGATCTCCAGGAACTGGTGGAATCCTTGCCCCCGACTCCCCAACAGGTTGCCCTCGGGCACGCGACAGCCGGCGAAGCCGAGCTCGCGGGTGTCCGACGAGCGCCACCCCATCTTGTGCAACGGCGCGGACTGGGTGTACCCCTCGGTGCCGTTTTCGATCACGATGTTCGAGATCTCGTCGGCGCCGGTGCGTGCCGTGATCGTGACCAGCCCGGAGATCTCGACGCCCGCGTTGGTGATGAACATCTTGGAGCCGTCGATCACCCACCCGCCCTGTTCCAGCCGGGCGGTCGTGCGCGTCGCTCCGGCGTCGGAGCCGGCTCCGGACTCCGTCAGTCCGAATGCGGCGAGCCGCTCTCCCGAAGCCAGCGGCGGCAGCCACCGCCGTCGCTGGTCGTCACTGCCGAAGCGCAGGATCGGGGTGGTACCGAGCGAGGTGTGAGCGGCGACCGTGATCGCAAACGACTGGTCGACTCGAGCCAGCTCCTCGATCGCGATCGCATACGACAGCGTGTCGGCGCCCGCACCGCCCCACTCGGCGGGGATGGGGATGCCCATCAAGCCAAGCTCGGCGGCGGCCGCCACCAGCTCCAGCGGAAACCGCCCCGTGCGGTCGAGCTCTTCGGCGACCGGCCCGATCGCCCCCTCTGCGAACTCGCGAACCGTCCCCTGGAAGAGACGGTGCTCGTCGGAGAGGTCGTAGCTCAGCACAGCGACTCGGCCAGCTCCACCAGCAGTCGTACGCCGAAGCCGGTACCGCCTCGAGCGAATTCATCGCCCCGAGGACGAGTCAGATCGGCGGTGCCGGCAATGTCGAGGTGCGCCCACGGGCCGTCGCCGGCGAACTCCTGCAAGAAGCGGCCGGCGTACGACGGGCCGGCCATGCCCAGGCTGGACGAGTTGTTCATGTCGGCGATGTCCGATCGGATGAAGCGGGCGAACGTCTCGTGCAGGGGAAGCTGCCACAGATGGTCGCCGGAGCGCTCGCCGGCCGCCACCAGCTGGTCGATCCACGCCTGGTCGCGGCCGATCACGCCGGCGTGAAGGTCACCGAGGGCAACCACCACCGCACCGGTGAGGGTCGCCAGGTCGACCACGTGGGTCGCACCCAGCGTGCGCGCGTGGTGCAGGCAGTCGGCCAGCACCAGCCGGCCCTCGGCGTCGGTGTTCGAGATCTCGATCGTCTTGCCGTTCTTGGCGGTGACCACGTCGCCCACCTTGACGGACTTGGCGTCGACCATGTTCTCGGTCGCTCCTGCGACGGTGATCACGTTGATCGGGAGCCCCAGCTCGGCGATCGCCGCGGTGGCTTCGAGCACCGCGGCGGCACCCGACATGTCGTACTTCATGCCCACCATGCTGCGGGCGGGCTTCATCGACAGCCCGCCGGAGTCGAACGTGACGCCCTTACCCACCAGGCCGAGCACGACGTCCCGGCGGCGGGCGCGGGCCGGTCGGTAGCGCATCGTGATCAGCCGAGCGGGAGAGCCGTTGGCCTGAGCGACCGCGGCGAATGCTCCCATCCCGTTGGCTTCGATCCAGCGCTGATCGCGCACCTGGACTGTGACGGCACGGTGCTCGCGGCCGATCGACCGGGCGCGGTCGGCCAGCTCGGACGGCCCCATGTCCCGGGCCGGGGTGTTCTGCAGGTCGCGGGCGCGGCTGACCGCATCGGTGACCGCCGTGGCGTGTCTCACAGCGGCCCGATCGCCGCCCACGATTGCCAGGGATTGCAGGGGTTTCGCCCGATCCTTGGTTCCCTGGGTGCGGTAGCGGTCGAAGCGGTACGCCGCGGTTGTCACGCCCTCGACCACGTACCGGCTGGCCTCATCGGCGCCGAACGGCAAGGTCTCGGCTGCGAACGCGATCCTGCGGGCCCGGGCCGCCAGCGCCGACCGCGCAACCGCGCCGGCCGCCTGCCTGGCCTGATCGGCGCCGACCGCTTCCGCCGGGCCGAGACCGACCACCGCCACGCGCAGCGCCCGTACCCCCGAGCCCTCGGTGTGCAGCACCGTCACCTGGCCCAAGCTGCCGCGAATCTCACCGGCGGCCACCAGCCCGGCGATCCGGCCGCCGAGGGCGCGATCCAGCGCCTCGACCGCGCCCGACACCTTCACGGGCGTGGCAACTGCGACGGCCAGCATGTCGCCGGGTGTGGACTCGAGCGTGGTTCGGGTGGCTGTAATTCGCATGTCGCCTCGTTGTCGGGAACAATCAGCCGTGCATCCTAACGACACCACGGGTTGAGCTATCGAGACAGGGGAGTGAGGAACATGGCCGATTCCAAGATTCTGTTGCCGGAGAGTGAGATTCCGCGGAGCTGGTACAACGTGCTGGCCGACGCGCCCACCGCCCCTCAGCCGGTGCTGCACCCGGGCACCGGAGAGCCGATCGGCCCCGACGATCTGGCGCCCCTGTTTCCGATGGACCTGATCCTGCAGGAGGTGTCGACCGACCGCGAGATCCCGATCCCGGACGAGGTCATCGATGTGCTGCGGCTGTGGCGGCCCACCCCGCTGCATCGGGCGCATCGCCTGGAGCGCGCCATCGGCACCCGTTCGCGCATCTACTACAAGAACGAGAGCGTCTCGCCGGCGGGTTCCCACAAGCCCAACACCGCAGTTGCCCAGGCGTACTACAACGCCAAGGCGGGGCGAACCCGCATCGCCACCGAGACCGGTGCCGGCCAGTGGGGCAGCTCGATGGCGCTCGCATCGCAGCTGTTCGGGCTGGAGTGCAAGGTCTACATGGTGCGCGTCTCCTACGACCAGAAGCCGTACCGGCGGATGATGATGGAGGCGTGGGGGGCGAGTGTCGTTCCCAGTCCGTCGCCGGACACCAACGCCGGGCGCCAGATGCTCGAGGCAAGTCCCGACTCCCCCGGCAGCCTCGGGATCGCCATCTCCGAGGCGGTCGAGGACGCAGCCACCCGCGAGGACACCAGCTACTCACTCGGGTCGGTCCTCAACCACGTCCTGCTGCACCAGACGGTGATCGGCCAGGAGGCGCACAAACAGCTCGCGCTGGCCGGCGAGAGCGGTGTCGACGTGGTGGTCGGCTGCGTCGGGGGCGGGTCGAACTTCGGCGGCCTGGCGCTGCCGTTCATCGGCCAAAAGATCGCCGGGGCCGAGATCGAGGTGATCGCCTGCGAGCCGTCGGCATGTCCCACGCTCACCCGGGGGCCGTACAGCTACGACTTCGGCGACACCGCGCAGCTGACTCCGCTGGTGGCGATGCATACGCTCGGCCACGACTTCGTCCCGCCGGGCATCCATGCCGGCGGCCTGCGCTATCACGGGGTGGCGCCGATCGTGTCCCAGCTGATGCTCGACGGCCTGTTGCGGGCAGAGGCCTACGGTCAGCTGGACGTGTTCGAGTCGGCCCTCACGTTCGCCCGCTCGGAGGCGATCATCCCGGCGCCCGAGTCGTCGCATGCGATCAAGGGGGCGATCGACGCCGCCAAGCGCGCCGACGAGGCGGGAGTGGAACAGGTGATCCTGTTCAACCTGTCCGGCCACGGCCACTTCGACATGTCGGCCTACGACGCCTATCTGCACGGCAGGCTGGAGGATTTCGAGCTGCCGGAGGACGAGATCGAGCGGGCGCTGGCCGCCATCTCGACGTTGCCGAAGCCGGCGGGGTCACCGGTGTGACCGGCTACCCTGCGCCCAATTCCACCCACCACGAAAGGTTCTCCATCGATGTCGCAGCCCACCGCTGAGATCCACACTCGCTTTGGTCAGATCGACGTGGAGCTTTACTCCGACGACGCTCCCGAGACGGTCGCCAACTTCGTCAAGCTGGCCAAGGACGGCTACTACGACGGGCTCACCTTCCATCGGGTCATCCCGGGTTTCATGGTGCAGGCCGGCTGCCCGCGGGGCGACGGCACCGGCGGCCCCGGCTACACCTTCGGCGACGAGTTCAACGACCACAAGATCGTCAAGGGCTCGCTGGCGATGGCCAATGCCGGGCCGGGCACGAACGGCAGCCAGTTCTTCATCGTCACCGCCGACTCCACTCCGTGGCTGGACGGCAAGCACACCAACTTCGGTCAGGTCACCTCGGGCATGGACACGGTGTTTGCGATCGTGAACGTCGACCGCGACGGCCGGGACAAGCCCACCGAACCGGTGTTGATGGACAAGATCGTGATCAACGAGGGCGAATAGCGGTAAGCGCCGCGCCGGCTGCGCGCACCGCGTCGAGATCGACGCCGGTGCGCAGCCCGCGGCCGTGGAGCAGTTCGACCAGCGCCTCCGTCGCCAAGTTTCCAGGGGCTCCGGGGGCGAACGGGCAGCCGCCCAAGCCTGCCACTGACGAATCGAAGACGCGCACGCCGTGATCGAGGCCGACGGCGACGTTGGCCAGCGCCCTGCCCCCGGTGTCGTGCAGGTGCAGCGCGATCCGGTTGGATCCGATCCGTGCCAGCACGACCTCCAGCATCGTGGCCACCGTGTCCGGGGTGCCGACGCCGATGGTGTCTCCGATCGAGATCTCGGAGCAGCCCATGCCGGCGAGTGCCTCCGTGACCTCGGCCACGGCCGTCGGCTCGACCGGGCCCTGATACGGACAGCCGAGTGCGGTGGACACGTATCCGCGCACCCACATGCCGGCCGCGACCGCCTCCGCCACCACTGAGCGGTAGATCTCGAGCGATCGCTCGATGGTGACTCCGATGTTGGCCTCGGCGAAAGCGTCGGATGCAGCGGTGAACACGGCGATCTCGGTGGCGCCCGCAGCTCGGGCGCGGTCAAGACCCCGGGCGTTCGGCACCAGCACCGGATAGCGCACCCCCGGGAGGCGGGTGATGCCGGCAAGCACCTGGTCCGCGTCGGCGAGCTGGGGCACCAGCGCGGGCGAGACGAACGACGTCACCTCGACCACCGGCAGGCCGGCTGCCGACAGCCGGTCGACCAGCGTGATCTTGTCCGCCGTGGGCACGATCACCGGCTCGTTCTGAAGGCCGTCCCTCGGCCCCACCTCCACAACCGTGACGTCTCGGTGAATAACGGTGCCAGGCACCGTTATTCACCCAGCTCGACAAGAGTCTGGGCACGGGTCACCTGGGCTCCGACGGCAGTGTTGACCGCCTGCACGACGCCGTCGCGGGGAGCGGCCACGGCCACCTCCATCTTCATGGCCTCGATCACGACCAGCTCCTGCCCTTCGGTGACGGGGTCACCGACGGCGACCGAGACACGCAGCACCGAGCCGGGCATCGGCGCCTGCAGCGACCCGGCCACGCCGGACGAACCTGAGGGAGCGTCGTCGTCTTCGAGTGTGTACTGCCACCCATCGTGCTGCACGAACCCGCCGGCCGCCGTCACCGCGGTGGTGCCAGCCGTGCCGTAGTCGCGCCACGGTCCGGCCGGCAGCATCGCCGCCCGGGCCGAGCGGGCGACCTCGGCGGGCAGCTCGGGTACCAGATCTGGGCTCCAGCGTCGATCGACGAAGCCGGTGTCGACATCGCCGCTCATGAACTCGGGCCGGATCAGCAGCCAGCGCAGGAACCCCAGGTTGGTGGAGACCCCGAGCACGACCGTCTCGGCCAGCACCGCGGCCATGCGCTCGATACAGGCGTCGCGATCTTCGGCGTGGGCGATCACCTTGGCGAGCAACGGATCGTGGTGGATGCCGACGTGATCGCCCACCCGCACGCCGGTGTCGATGCGCACACCCGGCCACGGCGGGATCTCGAACCGCACCAGCCTGCCGGGTGAGGGCACGAACCCGGCCGCCGGATCCTCCGCGTACAGCCGGCATTCGATCGAGTGGCCGGTGGGCGCGATGTCGGCCTGGCTCCACTCCAGGCGCTCACCGCGGGCGATCTCGAGCTGGGCTCGTACCAGGTCGATGCCGGTCACCAGCTCCGACACGGGATGCTCCACCTGCAACCGGGCGTTCAGTTCCAGGAAGTACCAGCTGTCGTCGGGCAAGAGCAGGAACTCGGCGGTGCCGGCGCTCTCGTAGCCGGCCGCGCGCGCGATCGCCACGGCGGCGTCGCCGAGGGCCGCTCGCAACTCGCCGTCGACGGCGGGGGAGGGAGCCTCCTCCACGATCTTCTGGTGGCGCCGCTGCGCCGAGCAGTCGCGCTCGCCCAGGTGGATCACGTTGCCGTGGCGGTCGGCCAGCAGCTGGATCTCCACGTGGCGGGCGGCGTCGAGCTCCCGCTCCAGGTACACCCGCTCGTCGTCGAAGCCCGCCTTGGCCTCGCGCCGGGCCGCCTCCAGCGCCGCGGGCAGGTCGGCGGCCCCCGCGACCCGGCGGATCCCGCGTCCCCCTCCGCCGCCGGCGGCTTTGACCAGCAGCGGGAATCCGACTCGTTCGGCCTCGGCCGCGAGGGTTTCGTCGGTCAGATCGATGCCCGCATACCCGGGGACAACCGGCACTCCCGCGGCTTCGGCCAGCCGTCGCGCGGCCAGCTTGTCTCCACTCGCGCGCATCGCCGCCGCCGGCGGCCCGACCCACGCGATGCGGGCACCGGCGACGCGCTCGGCGAAGTCGGGGCTCTCGGCCAGATAGCCGTACCCCGGGTGGATGGCGTCTGCGGCGAGTGCCTCCGCGGCGCCCAGAATCGCGTCGGGGTCGAGGAACGAGGGAATCTCCGCACCGGCATCAGCCAACTGCACGTGCAGGTCGCCGGCCTCTCCGGGGAGGTGGACTGCGACGGCTTCGATCCCCAGCTCGCGGCAGGCCCGGATCACGCGCACGGCGACCTCGCCGCGATTGGCGATCAGGACTCGGTCGATCGCACTACCCATCCCGGTTGTTTCTTCTCGAGGAACGCCGCCAGCCCTTCCTGGGCTTCCGGGGCGGCCCGTACCGCCGCCAGCCGTAGCGGCAGGTCGGCAAGCGCCAGCTGCGCGGTGGCGTCTCGCACCAGCCGTTTGGATTCGGCGATCGCAACCGGGCTGCAGGCCAGCAGCTCGTCGGCAGTCTCGGTGACCGCCGCGTCCAGGTCGGCGGCGGCCACGACCCGGTGGACGAGCCCGATCCTGGCGGCCTCCTCGGCGGAGAACCGGCGGCCGGAGACGAACAGGGCGCGGGTGTGTCCAGGGCCGATCTTTCGCAGTACGTAAGGCGAGATCGTGGCCGGGATCAGCCCCACTCGGGCCTCGGTGAACCCGAGTACGGCGGAGTCGACGGCGATCGCCACGTCGGCGCAGGCCACCAGCCCCGACCCGCCTCCCAGCGCCGGCCCGTTGACCCGCGCGATCACCGGCTTGGGGCAGGAGTCGATCGTCTCCCACATGGTGCGGGCGGTGGCCGCGTCCGCCACGTTCTTGTCGTCACTGAGCGTGCGGCTGGCCTTCATCCACTCCAGGTCGGCGCCGGCGCAGAAGGCGTCGCCCTCCCCGGTGACCACGATCACCCGGCTCTCGTCGAGCGCCAGCGCGTGGAACAGGTGGGTGAGCTCCATGATCATCTCGGGCCCCAGCGCATTTCGCACCTCGGGGCGGCTGAGGGTCAGGGTCGTCACCGGCCCTTGGGTGTGCATGGTCACAGTGCTCACATCCGAAACACCCCGAAGGTCGTCTCGGGTACCGGTGCGCAGCGGGCGGCCTCGAGGCCCAGCGCGAGCACCCGGCGTGTGTCACGCGGGTCGATTACCCCGTCGTCCCACAGCCGCGCTGTGGAGTAGTAGGGACTGCCCTCACGCTCGTATCGTTCCACAATCGGCGCTTCGAACTGCTCCCGCTCGGCGTCGCCGAGTTCGCCGCGGACGGTCGACAGCACCCGCGCCGCCTGGGCCCCGCCCATCACCGAGATGCGCGCGTTGGGCCACATCCACAGCTGTCGGGGCGAATAGGCACGGCCGCACATGGCGTAGTTTCCGGCGCCGAACGAGCCGCCGATCACGACCGTGAACTTGGGCACCTGCGCGCAGGCCACCGCGGTCACCAGCTTGGCCCCGTCCTTGGCGATGCCGCCGGCCTCGTATTCCCGTCCGACCATGAAGCCGGTGATGTTCTGCAGGAACACCAGTGGAATCCGGCGTTTGCATGCCAACTCGACGAAGTGCGCGCCTTTCAGCGCCGACTCCGAGAACAGGATGCCGTTGGATGCCACGATCGCGACCGGGTGGCCGTGCAGGCTGGCGAATCCGCACACCAGCGTCTCACCGTAGAGCCGTTTGAACTCGTGCAGCCGTGACCCGTCCACGATCCGGCCGATGACCTCGCGCACGTCGCCCTGGCGGCGACTGTCGATCGGGGCCAGGCCGAGCAGCTCGCCCGCGTCCAGCTCGGGGTCGCGAGCCGTCCCGGTAGGCCAGGCCGGGGTCACTGCCGGTCCCAGGTTGGCGACGATCTCACGGGCGGTGCGCAGCGCCGAGGGGTCGTCATCCGCCAGGTGATCGACCACCCCGCTGTGGCGCGCGTGCAGCTCGCCGCCGCCCAACTCCTCGGCGGTCACATCCTCGCCGGTGGCCGCCTTCACCAGCGGCGGGCCGCCCAGGAAGATGGTGCCGGTGCCCTTCACGATCACCGTCTCGTCGCTCATCGCCGGGACGTAGGCGCCGCCTGCGGTGCACGAGCCCATCACCACCGCGATCTGCGGGATGCCCGCCGCCGACATCTGAGCCTGGTTGTAGAAGATCCGGCCGAAATGTTCGCGATCGGGGAACACCTCGGCTTGAAACGGCAGGTTGGCACCGCCCGAATCGACCAGATAGATGCACGGCAGCCGGTTCTGCTCGGCGATCTCCTGCGCCCGCAGGTGCTTCTTCACCGTCATCGGGAAGTAGCTGCCGCCTTTGACGGTGGCGTCGTTGGCAACGATCACGCAGGTTCGCCCGCTGACCGGACCGATCCCGCACACGATGCCCGCGCCCGGGGCCTGGCCGTCGTACATCTCGTGGGCGGCCAGCGGTGACAGCTCGAGGAAGGCCGCGCCGGGATCGATCAGCTGCTCGATCCGCTCTCGCACAGGAAGCTTGCCGCGTGCGCGGTGGCGATCCATGGCATCGGCGCCGCCGCCGTCGCGTACCCGGTCGAGCGCCGCTTTCAGGTCGGCCGTGAGCTCCGCCATCCGCTCGCGGTTGCGACGGTACTCGTCACCGTGGGAGTCGATGGTCGACGCGATCCGGGGCACCGGCGCAGCGTAGATGATGCCCAGGTTGTGAATAAAAGGTGCCTGGCACCTTTTATTCACCTCAGGCTTTGGCGTCGGCTATGGCGCTGGCCAGCGGCAGCCGCACGGTGAAGGTGGAGCCTTCGCCGGGCACCGATTCGAGCGAGATGCGGCCGTCGTGATCTTCGACCAGCTGCTTGGCGATCGCCAGTCCCAGGCCGGCTCCGCCGGAGTCGCGGTTGCGGGCCTCGTCGGCACGGTAGAAGCGCTCGAACACGTGATCCTGGGCCTCGCGGGGTATGCCGATCCCGGTGTCTCGCACCTCCAGCGCGGCGTCGTTCGACGCTTTACCGACGATCACGGCCACCGATCCGCCGGAGGGGGTGTAGCGCAGCGCGTTGTCCACCAGGATCACCACCAGCTGGCGGATCTGCTCGCGATCGCCCTCGATGTGCAGCCCGGGGGCAGCGTCGACCCGCAGGTCGACCGACTTGTCGGCTGCCAGGGCGGTCATGGCCTCGACCGACTGCTCCACCACCGACCCCAGGTCGAACACGTCCGGCTGGGGGCGGTCGCCGCGCCCGCCGCGGGCCAGCGCCAGCAGCGAATCGACCAGGGCGGACAGCCGGTCGGTCTCGCTGACGATGTCGGCGATCTCGACCGAGTCCGGCTGGCTGGCCTGCAGGTACTCGGCGTTGGCGCGGATCACGGCCAGCGGGGTGCGCAGCTCATGCGACGCGTCCCCCACGAACGCGTGCTGGCGATCGAATGCCTCGCGCACCGGTGCGAGCGCTTTTCCGGCCAGGAACCAGCCGCCGACTGCGGCCACCAGCACGCTGGCCACTCCGCCCACCAGCAGCACGATCAAGAGCTTGTTCAGCGACTGCTGCTCGGGGAGGGTGGAGCGGGCCACCTGCACCACCGCGAACACGCCTTGGGAGTCGGCCACCGGCACCGAGTAGATCCGCACGGATCCCTGGCCGACGTGCACCGAGCTCATGTCCCGGCCGTTCTGAAGCGCCGCCAGCACGCCTTGTGCGTACGGC
The DNA here is from genome assembly GCA_963727235.1 of uncultured Actinomycetes bacterium. Taxonomy (GTDB): domain Bacteria; phylum Actinomycetota; class Thermoleophilia; order Gaiellales; family JAICJC01; genus CAVPTL01. The sequence goes on along the minus strand of CAVSFZ010000012.1, from coordinate 49,672 downwards.
AGGCCGGCCTCCTCGGCGTTTCGCCCCAGCAGCCCCGAGCCGTAGGGCGGTGGTACCACCGTCAGCTTGTACAGGCCTCCGTCGGCGAGCTCTTGGATGTCGGCATCGGCCGAATAGTCGATCGCGGTTGACCTTCCTGAGTTGATGTAATCGTTGTGCACATCCCGCGAGGCGCGAAATGCGGTTTTGCGAACGCCATCGTCCACCTGCTTCCGCAGCTGATCCTGGACGACGTAGTAGACCGCCCCGCCGAGCACGGTCACGAATGCAGCCATGACGACGACGAACCATGCGGTCAGGCGAAAGCGGGCGCGGTAGAACATCTATTCCGGCTTGCGAAATGCATACCCGAGGCCGCGTACGGTGCGGATCGGGTCGCGTTGGAGCCCGGCAGCCTTGAGCTTGCGGCGCACGTAGTGGATGTAGATATCCACGACGTTCGAGGAGGGCTCGAATCCATCGCCCCACACCTCCAGCCGCAGCTGGTCGCGACTGAGCACCGAGCCCTGGTTTCGCATCAGATACTCGAGCAGCGCGAACTCGGTTCCGGTCAGCTCCACCAGATCATCGCCGACGCGCACCTCGCGGCCGTTGACGTCGAGCTGGAGCTCCCCGGCCTCGATCACATCGGGCTGCGGGCCGCTGCCTCGCCGGCTCAGTGCTCGCAGGCGGGCCTGGAGCTCTCCCAGCGAGAAGGGCTTGACCAGGTAGTCGTCAGCGCCGGCGTCGAGGCCCTCGATCCGCTCGGACACGGCGGAGCGGGCGGTCAGCATCAGCACCGGAACGGTACGGCCCTCTGCCCGCAGCCGCCGGCACAGCTCGACGCCCGAAAGCCGTGGCAGCATCAGGTCGAGGATGACCGCGTCGTGGCGCCCGCTGCGGGCCAGTTCCAGGCCCTGCTCTCCGTCGTGGCTGACCTCGGCGGTGTGACCCGCCGATTCGATCGACTTCACCAGAATGCGCGCGAGCGCCTGATCGTCCTCCACCACCAAAACGTGCATCGGCCAAATCTACCGTGTCTGGATTGGTGTGGGGTTGCTACTCGCCGAGGGCGCGTGCCACATCGGCCACGAACGCGTCCAACGCGCTCGCGCCGCCCTGCTCGGCCACGTCGATCGCACGCGAGCCGATCACGACTCCGTCGGCCCCGGCCGCCAGTGCCGCCTGGGCGTGCGCCGGTGTGGAGATGCCAAATCCGACCAGCAGCGGCAGCGCGGTGTGGGCGCGGGTGCGCTCGATCAGGCCTGCCACTCGATCGCCCAGCTGTTCGCGGGCTCCGGTGGTGCCCGTCACGCTCACCAGGTACACGAAACCGCCGGCATTCCGGCAGGCCAGCTCGATCCGCTGATCGCTGCTGGTGGGGGCGAGCAGCGGTACCAGGTCGAGCCCATGCTCGCGACAGGCCTGCGACAGCGGCCCGGCTTCGTCAGATGGAATGTCGGGCACGATCACGCCGTCGGCGCCGGCGGCTGCCGCGGCTCGGCAGAACTCTCCCTCGCCGAGTGCCATCACCGGGCTGGCGTAGGTCATCGGCACGATCGGCACGTCGACGTGGCTGCGGATCTCACCGATCAGCTCGAGCGCCTTGCGTGTCGTCATCCCGGCGGCCAGCGAGCGGTTGGCTGCGCGCTGGATGGTGGGCCCGTCGGCCAGCGGGTCGGAGTAGGGAATCCCCACCTCGATCGCGGTCGCACCGCCCGCCACCGCCGCTCGGGCGAGCTCGACGGTGTCCGTGTCGGCCATCAGATAGATCACCAGCGCTGGGGTGGAGATGTTCACGGTTGCAGTGCCTCCACGGCGTCCACGTCCTTGTCGCCGCGCCCGGAGAGGCCGACCACGATCAGCTCACCCGGTCGGGCCGCGCGTTGGGCCAGCGCCAGGGCGTGGGCCGACTCCAGCGCGGGGATGATGCCCTCCAGCCGGCACAGGCGGTGAAACGCCGTCAGCGCTTCGGCATCGGAGACCGGCTCGTAGCTCGCCCGCCCCGTCGATTTCAGCCACGAGTGCTCGGGGCCGACGCCGGGGTAGTCGAGGCCGGCCGAGATCGAGTGCGACTCCACCACCTGGCCGTCCTCGTCGGCCAGCACATAGCTCTTGGAGCCGTGCAGCACCGACACCCGGCCGAGGCTGAGACTGGCCGCATGCCCGCGCTCGTCGCCGCCGGCTTCGGCGCCCAGCAGCCGCACCGAGCGATCGTCGATGAACGGGTGAAACAGACCGATGGCGTTCGAGCCGCCGCCGACGCATGCCACGACCGCGTCGGGCAGACGCCCTGCCCGCTCCAGCGTTTGCTCTCGAGCCTCTCGGCCGATCACCGCCTGGAGGTCGCGGACGAGCATCGGATAGGGGTGGGGGCCGGCCGCCGATCCGATCAGATAGTGGGTGGTCTCCACGTTTGCGATCCAGTCGCGGATGGCCTCGTTCATCGCGTCCTTGAGCGTCCCCGAGCCCGCCGTTACCGGCACCACCTCGGCCCCCAGCATGCCCATCCGAACCACGTTGGGATGCTGACGGCGGATGTCCTCCTCGCCCATGAACACATGGCACTCCAGCCCGAAGCGAGCACACACGGTGGCCGCGGCGACGCCGTGCTGGCCCGCTCCGGTCTCGGCCACGACCCGGCGCTTTCCCAGGCGCACGGCCAGCAGGGCCTGACCAACCGCGTTGTTGATCTTGTGCGCGCCGGTGTGATTGAGATCTTCTCGCTTGAGCAGGATGCGGGCGCCGGTGCCCTCGGCGAACCGCTCGGCCTCGTACAGCGGTGACGGCCGGCCGACGTAGTCGCGGGCGAGCTGCTCGATGTCGGCCGCGAACGCGGGGTCGGCGCGAGCCGCCTCGTATCCGGCGGTGAGCTCGTCCAGAGCGCCCATCACCGTCTCGGGCACGAACCGGCCCCCAAACTCTCCGAACCGGCCTCGGCTGTCGGGCATGGTCGAGCTCATGACGCTGCCTCCTTGGCTTCGGTAACGAATCTGCGGATCAGGTCGTGATCCTTGATGCCGGGCGCCGACTCGACCCCGCGGGCGGTGTCGACCGCCCACGGCCGGGCGGTGGCGACTGCAGCGGCGACGTTTCGGGGCGTCAGGCTGCCGGCCAGCATCACCCGACCGGGAGTGCGTGCCGCCCGCTGCCAATGCGCTTCCAGCGTGGCCTCGTCGGGAGACGATCCGAAGGCCAGATCGAGCAGCAGCGGCACGTCTTGGGGCAGGTCGGCGGGCGGCTCGCCGCGGGTGGCCACGATCGTGCGGTGGAGCGGGCCGGCCGGCTCGTAGGTCTGCACCAGGTCGGTGATCGCGGGATCGGGGCCGTCGCCGGAGACGACAACCGCGACGGTGCGCACACCCTCCGGAACGTCTGCCGCCAGCAGCGCGGCCCGCTCGGGCGTGACCGATCGGGGGCTGGATGCCTCCAGTACGAAGCCGACCAGGTCGGCGCCGGCCTCGACCGCGGCGGCGACATCCTCGGGCCGGGTGAGGCCGCAGATCTTGACCAGCACGCTCACGGCCGCGGCACCCCGGCGATCTGTGACAGCAATTCCGGGTCGCGCATCAGCGCGGTGCCGACCAGCACCGCGTCGGCGCCGGCGTCTCGAGCGGCCTCGACCCCGGCGCGACTGTCGATCCCCGATTCGGCCACTCGCACGACGGTGCCGGGCAGCGAGGCGATCAGCCGGTTTCGGCGATCGGGGTCGATCGCCATCGTCTGCAGGTCGCGGGCGTTGGCGCCGATCACCCGCGCGCCCAGACCGACGGCCCGCTCGCACTCGCCCTCGTCGTGCACCTCCACCAGGGAGTCCATGCCGAGCAGACCGGCCAGCTCGATCAGGCGGCGGGCCTCGGCGTCGCTGACCATCGCCAGGATCACCAGGATTGCGTCGGCGCCCGCCACCCGCTGGGCGGCCACCTGCTCAGGGAACAACGTGAAGTCCTTGGCCAGCGCCGGCAGCGGTGCGCTGGCCCGGGCCTCGGTCAGGTGCTCCAGGCTGCCGCCGAAGTCGCGCTGGGCGCACAGCACCGACATCGCCGCTGCGCCGCCCTCCGCGTAGCCGGATGCTGTGTGGGCGATGCTCGCATCCGGGGCGATCGCACCCTGCGACGGCGACGCGCGCTTGACCTCGGCGATCACCGCGACATTCGGCCCAGCGGTCAGCGCAGCGGCGAACCCGCGCGTGGGCTCCGGAGGGGTCTCGCGCAGCTCGCGTCCGAGTGTTTCCAGGTAGCCGCTCACGCGGGATCTCCGGCGTGTGCCTGCGTGAACGCCACCAGCTCGTCCAGCTTGCGCTGGGCGGCGCCGGAGTCGATCGTCGCCCGGGCGAGCTCGATTCCCGCCTCGAAGTCGTCGACCGCGGCCCCCACCAGGAGGGCGGCGGCGGCGTTGAGGATCACGGCGTCGCGACGGGGTCCGCGCTCGCCGTCGAACACCGTGCGGATCACCGCGGCGTTCTCGACCGGCCCGCCCTCGACCCGCAGGTCGGCGGCTGAGCCCGGTGCGGGGCCGTCGGCCAGCGGCCGCGGGTCAAGCGTCGTCACCGAGATCTGCTGGCCGCGTACCTCGGCCATCATGTTCTCGCCGGTCGGGGTGAGCTCGTCCAGGCCGCCGGCCCCGTGAACCACGAGGGCGTGATCGACGCCCAGCTGCGCCAGCACCTGCGCGATCGGCTCGACCAGGTGCGGCGCATAGACGCCGATCACCTGCCGGCGGGCCCCTGCCGGGTTGGTCAACGGGCCCAGCACGTTGAACACGGTGCGCACGCCCAGCTCGCGCCGCACGGGGCCGGCGTGGCGCATGGCCGGGTGATGGGCTTGCGCGAACAGGAAGCCGAATCCGACCTCGTCGACGCTCAGCGCGACGTCTTCGGGTGAGAGATCGATGCGCACGCCCAGCGCCTCCAGGACGTCGGCCGATCCGCACCGTGACGACACCGCGCGGTTCCCGTGCTTGGCGATCGGCACCCCGGCTGCAGCGGCCACCAGGGCCGCCGAGGTTGAGATGTTGAACGTCTCGGCCCCGTCGCCGCCGGTGCCGCAGGTGTCCACCAGGCCGTCGCGGCTGGGGATCGCCGGGGTCGCGTGAGCGCGCATCGCGCGGGCACAGCCGGCGATCTCGTCGGGTGTCTCGCCCTTCATCCGCAGCGCCACCACGAAGGCGGCGATCTGGGCGGGGCTGGCATCGCCGCTCATCACCTGCATCATGGCCGCGTGGGCCTGTTCGCCCGAGAGGTCTCGGCCGTCCACCAGCTGTTTGATCGCCTCAGTGATCATGACTGCTCCATTGCCAGGAAGTTTGCGATCAAGACCCGGCCCTGCGGGGTCAGTACCGACTCGGGATGAAACTGCACCCCGTGGGTGGGATGCTCGCGATGCCGCACACCCATGATCTCGCCGTCGGGTGTGTGGGAGGTGACGATCAGCACCTCGGGGATCGGGGCGAGCGCCGCCAGCGAGTGATACCGGCCGGCTTCGAAGGGGTTGGGCAGACCGGCGTACAGCTCCGATCCGTCGTGCGACACCAGATCGGGCTTGCCGTGCACGATCGCCCCGGCGCGATCCACCCGGCCGCCGTTCATCTCGCAGATCACCTGATGGCCGAGACACACTCCCAGGATCGGGATGCGGCCGTGAAAGTGCTCGATCACCGCGCGCGACACTCCCGCCTCGGCGGGCGTGCCCGGGCCCGGGGAGACGACCACGTGGCTGGGCTGGAGGGCCTCGGCCTGCTCGGTGGTGATGCGGTCGTTGCGAGCCACATGCACCTTCGCCCCGGCGGTCGCGATGTAGTCGACCAGGTTGTAGGTGAACGAGTCGTAGTTGTCGATGATGAGCACCTTCACGGCCCGTACACCCCGGTCTCGGCCTGATCGATGGCGACCGCCAGCGCCGCGATCTTGTTCATCGCCTCCTGGTATTCCCCTTCGGGGCTGGAATCGGCGACCACGCCGCCGCCGGATTGCAGGTATGCGACGCCGTCGCACAGCACCAGTGTGCGGATCGCGATGCAGGTGTCCATGTCGCCGCCGAAGCCGAGATACCCGACCGCTCCCGCATACGCTCCCCGGCGGCGCCCCTCCAGCTCGGAGATGATCTGCATTGCACGTACCTTGGGCGCGCCCGAGACGGTGCCGGCCGGGAACGTCGCCCGCAAGAGCGCTGCGGCGTCGTGCGGCTCGGCGATCTGCCCGAACACGCGCGAGACGATGTGCATCACGTGCGAGTAGCGCTCCACGTCCATGAACCGCTCGATCCGGATCGACCCCGGCGCGCACACGCGGGAGAGATCGTTGCGGGCGAGGTCGACCAGCATCACGTGCTCGGCTCGCTCCTTCTCCGACGCGATCAGCTCGGCCTCCATGGCGTCATCCTCGGCGGCGTCGCGGCCGCGGGGCCGGGTGCCGGCGATCGGCCGCAGCTCGCACTCGCCGTCTGCCCCCAGCCGCACGTGTGTCTCGGGCGAGGAGCCGATCAGCTGGAACGAGCCGAAGTCGAGCAGGAACATGTACGGCGACGGATTCACCGCCCGCAGCGCTCGGTAGAGCGCAAAGGCGGAGGCTTGGGTGGGGCGGTGCACGCGCTGGCTGGGCAGGATCTGGAAGGCGTCGCCGGCGGCGATGTGCTCCTTCGCCCGCTCCACGATCTCGAGGTAGCGCTCGTGTGGGATCTCTGCCGTGGCCTCGCCCGGGGCCATCGGGTCGGCGGCCTCCACCGTCTCGGTGGTGCTCAACGCGGCCACGATCCGGTCCACCGGCTCGGGCTCGCCGGTGACGGTGATCACCCGCCGCACGTGGTCGAACGCCACCACCGCGTCGGTCAGCATGAACCGGGTGCGGGGAAGGTCGGGATCATCGGGGTGGGGCGGGGGCAGCTCCACCGGCTCCAGCTCCGTGACCCAGTCGTAGCCGATGTATCCGACCGCCCCTCCAATGAACGGCGGGAGTCCGGGGGCCGCTCCGGGGCGGGCGGCCGCGAATGCGGCCGCCTGGTCGAGCGTGTCGACAGTGGGCAGGCCGGCGCCCAGGAACGAGTAGCGGCCCACCTGTTCGCCGCGCTCGACCGACTCCAGCAGGAACGACGGCGCGCCCAAGACGGCGCGCAGACGCAGGTGTGCGCCGACCGGGGTCAGCAGGTCTGCGGGCAATGTGCGGGTGATGTGTTCGGTCATGATCGAGTCGGGAAACAAAAAGCTCCCCGTCGGTGTCCGACGAAGAGCTCGAGGAGCGAAGTGGGATGCCGCCGGGTCGCTAGCGGGCCGCACCTCGCTCGTAGCGCCACCACCAGCTGTTGCTGTTCACGGTCATCATGTTGGGCTTGACTATGCTTGATCGGAGTCCGATCGTCAAGTTTCAAGGAGCGTCAGGTATGGCACGAACCGTCGTCATCGGTGCGGCCCGCACCCCGTTCGGCCGCCTCGGCGGCGGGTTGGCACCTTTGTCCGGGCCGCAGCTGGGCACGCATGCGGCAGCGGGCGCGTTGGAGCGTTCGGGCGTCGCGCCCGACCAGATCGACTACGTCGTGATGGGCGAGGTGCTGCAGGCGGGTGCCGGTCAGATCCCGTCCCGGCAGGTGTCGGCCGGCATCGGGCTGCCCAAGACGACCGGCTCGGAGACGATCAACAAGGTGTGCGCCTCCGGCATGCGCGCTGCCGCGATGGCGGACATCTACATCCGTGCGGGGGAGTACAACGTCGTGCTGGCGGGAGGCATGGAGAGCATGTCCAACGCCCCGTACCTGGTGCCCAAAGCGAGGTTTGGCTACACGATGGGCGACGGCGTGCTGGTCGACTCGATGACCTACGACGGGCTCACCTGCACCTTCGACGGCAAGATCATGGCGGCTCAGAACTCGGATGTCAGCGCCGAGATCGGGATCGGCCGGGAGGCGCAGGACGCGTGGGCATTGCGCAGCCACCAGCGGGCGGTGGCGGCGATCGACTCGGGCAAGCTGGCCGAGGAGATCGTTTCGGTGACTGTCCCGGGCCGCAAGGGCGAAACGGTGGTCGAGCACGACGAGGGCCCTCGGCGTGACACCTCGGCCGAGAAGCTGGCGAAGCTGCCGCCCGTGTTCTCCAAGGACGGTGCAACCACCGCGGGGAATGCCCCCAGCGTGAACGACGGCGGCGCAGCGATGGTGCTGGCAGACGAGCGGTGGGCGGCCGAGCACGGGCACGCCCCGCTGGCGGTGGTGCTGGCGAGCGGGCACGTGGCCGACGACTACGCCTACCTGGTGCGCACCCCGGCGGGTGCGGCCCGGTCGGCGCTGGACAAGGCGGGCCTGACGCTCGACCAGGTCGACGTGATCGAGGTCAATGAGGCGTTCAGCGCGGTTGCGCTGAACACGATCAAGCTGCTCGACGTCGACCCCGACAAGGTCAACGTCAACGGCGGAGCGGTCGCGCTGGGCCATCCGGTGGGTGCCTCCGGCGCGCGCCTAATGATCACGATGATCTACGAGCTGCGCCGCCGGGGAGGCGGGATTGGGCTGGCCGCGATCTGCTCGGGGGCGGCTCAGGGCGACGCGATCGTGCTCGAGGTTCCGGCTCCGTGACCCAGCGGATCTGTGTCGTGGGTGCCGGCCAGATGGGGTCGGGGATCGCCCAGGTGGCTGCCGTCGCCGGTTTCGACGTGACCTTGGTGGACGTATCCGACGTGCAGCTCGAGCGGGCTCGATCGGGCATCCAACAGTCGCTGGCCAAGCTGGTGGAGAAAGGCAAGGTCGAGAGTGACGTGGCGGCTGCCGCGGTCGAGCGGATCGCATCGGCGTCGGCGCCGGTGAACGCGGATCTGGCGATCGAGGCGGCCACCGAGAGCGTCGATCTCAAGCTGCAGATCTTCAAGCAGATCGATGAGGCGCTGGGCGAGGGAGCGGTGCTGGCTTCCAACACCAGCTCGATTCCGATCACCAAGCTGGCCTCCGTGACCTCGCGGCCTCAGCGGGTCGTCGGCATGCACTTCATGAACCCGGTGCCGTTGATGCCGCTGGTCGAGCTGATCCGTGGCTTGGAGACGAGCGACGAGACCGCGGCGACGGTGCGTTCGGCGGCCGAGCGGATGGGCAAGACCGTGGCCGAAGCCCATGACTACCCGGGGTTCATCTCCAACCGGATCCTGGTTCCGATGATCAACGAGGCGGTCTATTGCCTGATGGAGGGCGTCGGCGATCGCGACTCGATCGACACGGTGATGAAGCTCGGAATGAACCATCCGATGGGGCCTTTGACGTTGGCCGACCTGATCGGCCTGGACACGGTGCTGGCGATCATGGAGGTGCTGCACGAGGGTCTCGGCGATGACAAATACCGCCCCTGCCCGCTGCTGCGCAGCTACGTGCAAGCCGGTCGGCTGGGCCGAAAGTCGGGCCAGGGCTTCTACGATTACCCAGCGGTGTGAACCGACGGGGTTCGGCGCGCGTCCTAGAGATATGAAGCTGATCCTGCTCGTGCTCGCGGTGGTGTTGGCGGCCGCCGGTTGTGGCCAGAACAGCTCGACCACGGCCCAGGGCGATGCCGTCACCGGCGTCTATCTCGAGCACGCCTCGGGCAGTCCCGCCAAGGACACCCCCGTGGCCGGTGCGACCATCGGCGTGTACACCCGGGCGATTTCGACTTCGGGACCGGTGATGGCCGATCCGCCGTCACCGATCGCACAGGTGACGACCGGCGCGGACGGAACCTTCACCGTCCACGTGCAAGGACGCCAGCGGGTGTTCCTGGCGCCGATCGGCGCTCAGCCGCTCACCTCCGGCAAGTGGGCACAGGTGGGCGGCGCCCCGGTGACCCTCAACGGCTGCACCAACTGCGTCCGCCCACTGTGAATAAAAGGTGCCAGGCACCTTTTATTCACGAGCTGCGACGGGCTTGAGCAGCATCGTGGCGGTGGCTCCGCCGATCACCATCAGCCCCGCGACGATCCACAGCATCGCTTCCACCCTGGGCGCTCCGGTGGCGCCCAGATCGAGCGTGAGGTAGCCCTGGCCTGCGGTGGTTGCGCCGAAGATGCAACACGCCCACCCGTACAGATTCTGGAGAGCGCCCGGGCGCAGCCTGCTCATGCGCCACCCCAGCGCAGCGCTGGTCGCGCCCGACAGCGCGACGGTAAGCACCGCCGTGTCATCGACTCCGATCGCGATCGCCACCGCCAGCGCCAGCATGCCGCCGGCCATGATCAAGGCTCGCGCGGTGTGGTTGGCGCTCCGTCCCATCCACCGAGTATGCGGCCCCCCGGCCGCTGTGTCGAGCGCAGCATCGAGCCGGCCACCAGCGCGCCCGCGAGTCCGGTCACCGCTGCGATCACCCACACGGCGTCGTAGCCGGTCGCTTCGATCGCAAGGCCTGCGATGGGCGCCGACAGCGAGCCCCATCCAAACACCACCATCGAGGCCAGGCCAACTGCCCGCCCGGCGCGGTCAGCTCCGGCGATCTCGCCGGCCGTGAGGTACAGCACCCCGTTGAATCCGAACACTCCGAATGCCAGCGCCACCGTGGCCGCCAGCGACGCCACCGTGCCCGTCGCCAGGGCGATCGGCATCACCACCGCTCCCGCCGCGGCCACGAGCCCGGTGGCCCGCAGCACGTGCACACGGCGGGTGCCCGAGCTCTTGTCGGCCAGCCGACCCCACACGATCCGCGACAGCGCCGCGGTGATATTCACCACCGTAAACCCGATGGCCGCCTGGGTTGCCGACAGTCCGCCCGACTCGGCGGCAGGGATGTAGTACGCCAGCACGCCGCCGAGCGCCCACACATACAGGAAGCCGACCGTCAGAAGCTGTCGCATCTGCGGGATCGAGAGCACCCCGCCCAGCCCGCGCGAGCGCACCTCGCTGCGATCGTCGCCGGCCACCCCGGAGAACGCGAATGCAAGCCCGCCGGCGGTGGCGGCCGCCACCAGCATCGCCAGTCGAAGCCCGCCGAGTGTGACCAGGGCGGGCAAAGCAACCGATCCGACCGCACCGCCCAGCGGCACTGCAAGCTGGCGCCAGCCGAGTGCCATACCTCGCTGCTCGGGCGCGAACTCACGCAGCAGCGATGTCATCCCCGCCACCGGCACTCCGGCGCCGCCAACTCCGGCCACGAACAGCATGGCGCCGTACCAGTACACGTTGGGGGCAAACGCCGCTCCGATCAGGCCGGCGGCTGTGATGGTGCCGCCGGCGAGCAGGATCCGGCGGGCGCCGTACCGGTCGACCAGCATCCCCGCCGGCACCAGCGCCAGCCCAGACCCAATTCCGACGGCTGCGAACACCGCGCCAAAACCGACCGTGCCAACACCGTACTGCGACTCGATGTCGCTTCCGATCGCAGGCAGCCCGAAGGTGATCATCGAGAGAGCAGCCTGGGATCCGATCGCAAGCAGGAGGATTGCGCGTTGCCGAGACATCACGGTCGAAGCCTAAACTGCGGGCGCTCAATAGTTAAACAGCGTTCACATTGGTCTATAATAGGTCTATGCCTATTTATCCCACGGCTCAGCTGGCGGCCTTGGTCGAGGTCGCTGCTGCGGGAAGCTTCACGCGGGCGGCCGAGCGCCTGGGGGTGTCCCAACCCACCGTCTCGGGCGCGGTGAGGGCCCTCGAGCAGCGCGTCGGAGCCCCGCTGCTCGTGCGAGCGCCGCGATCGGTGCACCTGACCCCCGCCGGGACGGCGCTGCTGCCGTATGCCGAGCGGGCGCTGGTGCTTGCCGCCGAGGCCGAGGCCGCGCTCGACCGGGCGGTTGCCTCCGACCGGCTGCGGCTGTGGGTATCGGGTGGGGAGGCGCTGGCCACGTACGTGCTGCCGCCGGCGATCGCAAACCTCCGCGAACGCTTGCCCAGCCTGGACGTCGGATTCGTGGTCGGGGACGAGGCGCGGGTGCTGTCGGCCCTGCGAGTCGGCGAGGTGGATGCCGCCCTGCTGACCGAGCACACCGACCCCGGGGATCTGGAGGTGGCTCGATTCGGGCACGGCCGCACGCTCTTGATCGGCCCTCCGGGAGGCTCCGATTCCGACCCAGAGCAGCTGTCTGACCTGCGCGATCACGTGCTGGTGATGCGTGACCAGGGGACGATCAACCGGCGTGAGCTCGACCAGCTGCTGAGCGCCGCATCGGTCGAGCCGGCCGGCCGGCTCGAGGCCTTCAGCCTGGAGGCGGTGAAGAGCTGCGTGGCGGCGGGCCTCGGGCTCGCCATTGTGCCGGAGATCTCGGTTCGCACCGAGTTGGCGGACGGGCGGTTGCGGGAGATCCCGCTGAGCGGGCCGTTGCTCGAGTGGGGATTTGTGCTGGGCTGGAGACGGGGGGAGCAGCCCGGTCCGGCGGTGGAGGCGCTGCTGGCCGAGCTGCGGCGCGCCCATCAGGCGCCCGGCACGGGTGTCCCCGCTGCCGGGCGCCGGTAAGCGCGCTCCTGTAGTCGTCGCGGCCGAAGCGAACTGAAAACCCGATTGGGTGAATTGGTAGGCTGATCGACGTGGTTCGACTCGACAAGATCTACACACGGGCAGGCGACGGCGGCCAGACATCACTGGGGGACGGCGAGCGTGTGTCCAAAGCCGACCTACGGGTATGGGCGTACGGCTCGGTGGACGAGACAGGCGCGGCCATCGGCGCCGCCGTCGCGGTGGGGCTGGACGCCGAGGTCGCCGACGTGCTGCGCCGGGTGCAGAACGACCTGTTCGACCTCGGAGCCGATCTGGCGGTGCCGCTCGACACCGAGCGCGGGCACGGCAAGAGCCGCCTGCGTATCACCGCCGACCACGTGACCGCGCTGGAGTCGGCGTGTGATCGCCACGGTGAGGGACTCGAGCCGCTGCAAAGCTTCGTGCTGTCGGGTGGCACGCCGGCGGCGGCGGCCTTGCACGTGGCCCGCACCGTCTGCCGCCGGGCCGAGCGGCACGCTGTGGGATTGTCCCAGCGCGAGTCGATCAATCCATGCGCGCTGGGCTATCTCAATCGGCTCAGCGATCTGCTCTTCATCCTTGCACGGTCCGCCAACCACGGCGGCCGCGACGACGTGCTGTGGAAGCCCGGCTCGTCAGTGGCCTGAGGTCACGCCTCCGTTCCGGTCGGGGCGCAGCGGTGTAGGGTTGCAGCGTGGCTGGGAAGTTGGATCCCGAGGCTCTGGAAGGGCTGCTCCCCCAGATCCCGGCGATATTGGTGATCATCGCACCCGACGGCACCGTGCTGGGCGGATCGACCGGTGCCGCCGAGGCTGCGGGGGTGCCGATCGAGACGCTGTTCGAGGGGCACTCCATCCTCGAGATCGCGCCGGGAAACGGGGCGGCGATCCTCGAGAACGTGGCGGGGATCGTGGCCACCGGCAAGAACATCGACGATGTGCACGTCCCCTGGATCTCCGGGGACGGGGTCACCGAGCTGTACCGGCATACGTACTTTCCGATCGTCGGCGCCGACGACACCATCACCTCGGTCGGCCTGGCGGTGGAAGAGGTGGGCGAGCGCGAGAAGGTGCGCAGCCGCATGCGACTGTTCGAGTCGGTGATCGATCAGGCCACCGATTTCGTGGCGGTGGCCGCTCTCGACCGACGCACGCTGTACCTCAATCCGGCAGGCCGGGCGCTGGTCGGGCACGGCCTTGACGACCCGCTGCTCGAGCGCAGTTCGGACTACGTGGCGGAGGGCTCGAGCGAGCAGTTCCTGAAGGTCACCGAATCGTCGTCAACGGCGCCGTGGAGGGGCTCGCTGCAGCTCGAGCACGTGGTCACCGGCGAGTCGATCCCTGTGGACGCGATGATGTTCACCGTTCGCGACGACAAGACCAGCACACCCCTGTTCCAGGCCTCGGTCATGCGCGACACCCGCGAGTACGATCGGCTGCTGCGGCGGCTGGAGCTCCACGTGGAGCGGATGCCGGTGGCATTGATCACCGTGGGCCCGTCCGGGCAGGTCAAAGGCTGGAATCCGGCGGCCGAGCGTCTGTTTGGGGTGCCTGGCGCCGCGGCTCTCGGAGGAGTGGTGCACGAGCTGCTGAATGCCCCGCGGTTGGGCGAGATCGTCGCGGTCGGAGCCGGCTCGGAGGAGGTGGTGACCGTTACGACCCCCTCCGGCCAAGAGATCACCGTGGAGTGGTCGGCGGTGATCCTCGACGAGGTCGCAGAGGAAGCCGGAGACATCATGCTGATCGGCCGGGATATGACCGAGCAGCTCCGTGCCGAGCAGGAGCGCGGGGAGGCCCTTCGGGCTGCAGCGATGGCCACGTGGAGCACCGACCGTGATGGTGGCGACATGCAGTGGTCGGATGAGTTGTACGGTCTGGTTGGGGTCGACCGGCAGACGTTCATTCCCACCCTGCGGTCGTGCTGGGGGCTGCTCGAGCGGGGTGAGCGGGCGCGGGCCAGGCGGCTGCGCCGGCGAATGATGTCGAGCCCGCAGTTCAGATTCAGCTTCAGGATCGTGAGGCCCGGCGACGGGATCACGCGGTTTCTGGAAGTGGAGGGCCGCCGCAGCGAGAACGACAGCCGCCTGATCGGCACCGCCCGTGATGTGACCATTCAGCGCCGCGCCGTCGACCGGCTGCGCGAACTCGATGTCCAGCGTGGTGAGCTGCTGGAGCGAATGCTGCTGTCCGAGGAGGAGGAGCGGGGTCGTATCGCTCGGGCACTGCATGACGATACGGTGCAGCTGATGGCGGCGCTCCAGCTCAACTTGGACCGCATTCAGAGCGTGCTCGGGGGTACGCCGAAGGCGGCCACCACGCTCGTCTCGGAGACCCGCGCGGCGCTCTCGGATGCACTCGAGCGCACCCGTCACCTGATGTTCGAGCTGCGGCCCCAGCAGTTCGACCGCCACGGCCTGCGCACCGCGATCGCCGCGTTGTGCGAGCAGGTCGACCTGGAGGCGGGGTTCACGACCTCGCTCGAGATCCCCGACAAGCGCTTCGGCGGGGTGATCGAGGAGTTGTGTTACCGCACGGTGCGGGAGGCGATGGTGAACGCCCGCAAGCATTCCGGGGCGTCCCATGTGTGGGTTCGCCTCGAGCCGAAGGACGGATCGATCGTGGGCTCGGTCGGCGACAATGGGCGGGGATTTGATCCGGGCACGCTGGGGAGTTCCCAGTTTCGCCTGCACATGGGCTTGGAAGCGATGGCTGAGCGAATTCGCCTGGCCGGCGGCAGATCCGACGTCGTGAGCGCCCCGGGACAGGGGTGCACGGTGTCGTTCACGATCCCGATCAGGTCGGAGGCGGGCGTTTGGGACGGTGTGGGGTGACGGTGCGAGCCGCCGTGTGGTCACGCAGCGAGATCGACGCGGCGCGTGTGCAGTCGGGGGAGAGCTACCAGCAATTCCTGACAGTGCCTGCGCTCAGCGCCGGCACCTATGCGCTGGCGGCCGGCGAAGCCGACCTGCAGACTCCCCACCTTGAGGACGAGATCTACCACGTGCTGGGCGGTCGTGGCAGGATCGAGATGGACGGCGCCGACCATCCGGTGGGCCCCGGCGACACGGTGTTCATCGCGGCCGGAGTCGACCACCGGTTTCACTCGATCACCGAGGATCTGACGCTGCTTGTGGTGTTCGCCCCAGCGCACTCGGGGTAGAGGACACCTCCCGCCCGTTCGGAATGGATCATCTAGAGTCATGCCTTAGATGAGCGGCCGGATCCGAGTTGTGGTGGCGAAACCAGGCCTCGACGGCCACGATCGTGGAGCAAAGATCATTGCTCGCACGCTGCGTGACGCGGGCATGGAGGTGATCTACACGGGGCTTCACCAGACTCCCGAGCAGATCGTTGCGACGGTGCTTCAGGAGGACGCCGACGCTGTCGGGCTGTCGATTCTGTCGGGAGCTCACATGACGCTCGTGCCGCGCATCCTCGAGTTGCTGGCCGACGCGGATGCCGACGATCTGCTGGTGGTGGTGGGCGGAACGATCCCGACTGACGATGTCGCCGAGCTCAAGCGTCTGGGGGTGGCAGAGGTGTTCACCCCGGGTGCGCCCACGGCCGCCATCGTCGAGTTCCTGCAGAGCCGGCTGGGAGCGGCCTGATGCCGCGCACAGGCCTTCGGATCTCGCTGGAAGGACGGGTCGCGATCGTCACCATCGATCGGGCCAAGGTGCTGAACGCGCTCAACACCGCGCTGATGGAGGAGCTGATGCACACGCTCACCGACCTGGGATCGGACGCCGGGGTGGGGGTGCTGGTGCTCACCGGCACGGGCGAGAAGTCGTTCATCGCCGGCGCCGACATCAAGGAGATGGCCGGCAAGACCCCGCTGGAGGCGCGTGCCTACTCAGAGCTCGGCCAGGAGATCGCGCACAAGCTGGAGACGATGCGAAAGCCGACGATCGCCGCGGTCAACGGCTACGCGCTCGGCGGCGGCTGTGAGATCGCGCTTGCCTGCGACGTGCGCCTTGCCTCCGACAACGCATTCTTCGGCCAACCCGAGATCAATCTCGGGATCATGCCGGGGTGGGGCGCCACCCAGCGGCTGGCCCGGGCCACCAACATCGGCTACGCCAAGGAGCTGATCCTGACCGGGCGGATGATCGATGCCCAGGAGGCGCTCGAGCGCGGGCTGGTGCAACACGTGTACCCCGCGGCCGAGCTGATGCCCAAGGCGGTCGAGCTGGCCACGGCGATGGCCGCCAAGAGCCCGATAGCGCTCTACTACGCCAAGGAGGCGACCAACCGGAGTCTTCACGGCGACATCGGTGGCAACCTTGTGCACGAGGCCGACCTGTACTCGCTGATGTTTTCGACTGAGGATGCGCGCGAGGGGCTGAACGCCTTCGTGGAGAAGCGCAATCCCACGTTCATCGGAAAATAGAAGGGAACGAACCGCCTGTGAAGATCGCAGTCTGTGTCAAAGAGGTTCCGAGCGCGACGGCGTCGCGCCGGCTCGATCCAGCCACCAACCGGCTCGACCGTTCGGGCGACTCGGAGCTGAATCCGTTCGACGTGCACGCGCTCGAGGAGGCCGTGCGGATTCGCGAGTCGGGGGTTGACGTGACCGAGATCGTCGCCGTCTGCATGGGGCCGGAGAGCGCCTCCCGCGCACTCTCAAAAGCATTGGCACTGGGCGCTGATCGGGCCGTGCTGCTGTCGGATCCAGGCCTGGCGGGCTCGGACATCTCGGGTACCGCGTACGCCCTGGCGGCCGTGATCGCCGCCCAGGACGCCGACCTGGTGCTGTTGGGCCAGCAGGCGGCCGACGCCGACTGCTACGTGATGGCGGCGGCAGTTGCTGACCATCTGCAGCGGCCGCTGGTGACCCAGGTGGCGCATCTCGAGGTCGGCGACGCGGGCATCAAGGCCAAGCGCCAGACCGAGCACGGGTACGACCTGGCCGAGGCTCCGCTGCCTGCCGTGGTGTCGGTCTCCGATGCCATCAACACCCCCCGGCTGCCTTCGATCAAGGCGATCATGGGAGCCAAGAAGAAGCCGCTGGACAAGCTCGGCCTCGCCGACGCCGGACTGGACGCGGCGCGCGTGGGAGACGAGGGATCTCGCAACGTGGTTCGGTCGGTCGCTCCCCCGGTGTCCAAGGCCGAGGGCGTCAAGATCGAGGATTCGGGTGGCGACTCTGCAGACAAAGTGGTGGCCATCCTGGCCGAGAGGGGGCTCCTGTGAAGCTGCTCGTTCACATTCATCACGACGACGGCGAGTTCTCCGATCAGAGCCTCGGCGTGCTGGCCAGGGCCGCCACACTGGGAGCCGACGTCACCGCATTCGTCGCAGGTTCCGGGATCGACGACGGCTGGGCGGCGGGGCTGGGCGGCCACGGTGCTCAGCGGGTGCTGGTGGCCGACGACGCGGCGCTGGCGGGAGGGCTTTCACAGCCGCTCGTGGACGCCTTGGAGCCGTCGGCGCGGGAAGCCGACGGTGTGCTGTTCGGTGCCGGGGTGGTGTCGGCCGACGTCGCCGCCGGCCTGGCGGCACGTCTGGGCACGGGCATCGCATGTGAGACGACCGACGTCGCCGTCGACGGCGACAGCCTGGTCGCCACGCGGCCGGCCCTGGGCGACACGGTCATGGTCGAGTCTGGGTTCACCGGCGGGCCGGGCGTGGTGCTGGCACGGGCAAACGCCTTCGCTCCGGCCGATTCGAGTGGCGCCTCGGCGTCGGTCGAGCGGGTTGCCGTTACGGTCGCCGACTGGTCGCAGAAGGCTCGCATCGTCGGCCGTGAACAGGCCGAGACGGGCGGAGTCGACATCACCGAGGCCGAGACGCTGGTGGCGGTCGGACGCGGCATGGGCGGACCCGAGAACGTCCCACTGGTGGAGGCGCTGGCGAAGGCGATCGGCGGCGAGGTGGCGGCCACCCGGGCGGTGGTCGACGCCGGTTGGGTGCCGTACTCGATGCAG
Source organism: uncultured Actinomycetes bacterium (assembly GCA_963727235.1). GTDB lineage: Bacteria > Actinomycetota > Thermoleophilia > Gaiellales > JAICJC01 > CAVPTL01. The sequence continues at coordinate 31,386 of CAVSFZ010000012.1, read as the reverse complement.
GTGGGGCAGACCGGCAAGACGGTCTCGCCCAAGCTCTACATCGCCTGCGGTGTCTCAGGGGCGATCCAGCACAAGGTCGGCATGTCGAACGCCGGCACGATCGTTGCGATCAACAAGGACGCCAACGCCCCGATCCACGAGTTCGCCGACGTGAGCGTGATCGGCGACGCCCTCACAATCATCCCGAAGCTCACCGAAGCCCTCAACGCCAGGTCGTGAATAACGGTGCCAGGCACCGTTATTCACCCCAAGCCTCACCGTGAATAATTGGTGCCTGGCACCAATTATTCACCACCAGCGTCTATCACGACTGGCGCCCTGAGGCGCAGGACGCCGCCAAAACCGCCGCGGACCAGCCTCACATGTTGGAGTACTCGGGGCCGCTACCGCCTTCGGGCGGGGTGAGGCGGCCGCCCTTGGCGGTGATCGCTCCGCACTGAACGCAGTTGGATGGGGTCAGCTCCACCTCCACGATCCCATCCCCGGCGTCACCGGCGATCTCGTACACCTGGGCCGGGCACATCGCCACCCAGGCCTCGCCCACCTCGCGCGGCACGCGATGGGCGATGCGGACGTGATTGGGCTGGTCGTCGCGAGTGCGGTTGCCCGACAGGAACACACTCGAAAGCTTGTCGAAGGTGAGCTTGCCGTCCGGCGCCGGATAGTCGCGAGGCCCGATCGTGAGTGCCGCTTCGGCGTCGCGCTTGACGCTGAAGTTGCCGCCGGGGAACGCGCCGCGGGTGAGATCCATGGCGCTGGCCAGGCCGCCACCCAGAAACAGGCCGCGGTTGAGCGCCTGGCGCATGTTGCGCACCTTGTGCAGGTCGCGCCAGATATGGCTCTGGCGCACCCGCCGGTCGTATCCCTGGAGCGCCCCCGGAGCTGCTGGGTCGGCTCCCGCCTTGAGCTGCTCGTAGATCGTGTCGGCGGCCAGCATGCCCGAGCGCATGGCGTAGTGAACGCCCTTCAGCTTGGGGACGTTGACGAATCCGGCCGAGTCGCCGGTGATCACCGCGCCCGGCACGTTTAGCCGATCAGGCACGGACAGCAGGCCGCCCTCGGGAATGGTCTTGGCGCCCCACGCGATCCGCTCACCGCCTTCCAGCAGCGGCCGGATCAGCGAGTGCGTCTTGAACTGCTGCAGCAGGTCGTGCGGCGACAGCGACGCGTCGTGGTAGTCGAGGCCGACCACGAATCCGATCACGACCATGTCCTCGCCCATCGGATAGATGAACGACCCGCCACTTTCACCTGACTTGGCCGACGCCCGCAGCGGCCATCCCAGCGTGTGCACGACTCGATCCAGCGGCTTGGCCACCCGCCAGACCTCTTTCACCCCGAGCGAGTAGATCTGAGGGTTCCGGCGGTGCAGGCCAAAGTGCTCCGCGGCCGCGAGTGACAGGTGGCCCTGGGTGCCTTCCGAAAGCACGGTGGCGCGAGCGTGGATCTCGGCACCGGGCTCGTAGCTCGATCCCGGCTGCCGATCGCGGTCGAGGCCCTTGTCCCCGGTCATCACACCGCGCACCGCGCCGTCAGACACCAGCAGCTTCTGGGCGTCGGTCTCGGGCAGCAGCATCGCGCCGAGCTCCTCGGCCTGCTCGCCCATGTACCGGCCCAGCTGGGACAGCGAGAAGATCCAGTTGCCCTTGTTGTGAAACGGCGGAGGAGTGGGGATGTGCGCGGCAAAGCCCTCGCGCATCATGAACACCGACTCCTTCTTCACCGGCCCGAAGCTGGGCAGCTGCTCCAACGGTGTGTCCGGGAAGAGGTCGCGCAGCGCCGAAGGATTGACGACAGCGCCCGAGAGCAGGTGGGCGCCGATCACCCGGCCCTTGTCGAGCACCGCCACCGGCACCTCGCCCAGCTGCTCGGCGGTGGCGGGGTCGGCCGCCAGCAGCTGTCCCAGCCGGATCGCCCCTGCCAGGCCGGCCGGGCCGCCGCCGACGAACAGCACACCCACATCGATGCGCTCGTCCTCGGCGGCCTCGGGTGCGCACACGAACTCGTTGATTTGAACCGGTGGTGGATAGTCGGATGGCCGGCGGGGAGTCGACATGGGCGGTGATGCTACCGGTTCGGCCCGGGTTCGGGACGGGATACGCTGCCGCCGTGCCCGCGCTCGACTTCCGTTCCGACACCGTTACTCGGCCGACGCCGGAGATGCGCCGCGCGATGGCGGAAGCGGAGGTGGGCGACGACGTCTGGGGTGACGATCCCACGGTCATCGCACTGGAGGCCGAGGTCGCCGCGATGCTCGGCAAGGAGGCGGCCGTGTACGTCCCCTCGGGTTCGATGGGGAATTTGATCTCGGCGCGCTCCTACACCCGGCCCGGCGATGAGATGTTCGTGCACGAGCAGGCCCATGTTGTGGTGCACGAGCAGGGTGGTGTGGCGGCCCTTGCAGGCGTGCAGCCGCGGATGCTGCCCGGCGCCCGCGGCGTGCTCGAGCCCGAGCTGCTCGACCGGTATCTGCGCGACCCCAGCGACCCGCATCACGCCCGTCAGCGCCTGGTGTGGGTCGAGAACACCGTGGGGGAGCTGGGTGGGCTGGTGTACCCGCTGGGCCGCCTGCTGGCGGTCGGGGACTGGGCCCGCGATCACGGTTTTGCGCTGCATATGGACGGCGCCCGCATCTGGAACGCCGCCGTAGCCATCGGACTCCCCCCGGCAGAGATCGCGGCCGCGGTCGACTCTGTCAGCGTGTGCTTCTCCAAAGGCCTCGGCGCTCCCGTCGGCTCGGCGGTGGCCGGCTCGGCCGAGTTCGTCGAGCAGGCCCGGCGTAACCGCAAGCTGTTCGGCGGGGGCATGCGCCAGGCCGGCGTAATCGCGGCCGGCGCCCTGCACGCGCTCCGAAATCATGTCGACCGCCTGGCGGATGACCACCAAAACGCTCGTGCGTTGGCGCTGGGGCTTGCCTCCAGCACGCGCCTGGTGTTCGACCCCGACAACGTGGAGACCAACATCGTGCTGGCGGCGGTGCCGGACGGCGGCGACGCCCGAGGGCTGGTTGCCGAGCTCGAGCAGGTCGGCGTCCTCTGCGCCGACCTGAGCCCTCGCACCGTGCGTTTTGTCACTCATCTGGATGTCGACAGCGCAGCTGTGGAGGCGGCGGTGGAGGCGGCAACCCCCGTGCTAAGCTGAGGATCGAGATGAAGCCGGATATTCACCCAAACTACGTCGTCGCCCACGTGCACTGCTCGTGTGGGAATGACTTCGTCACCCGAGCCACCAAGCCAGATCTGCATGTCGAGATCTGCGCCGACTGCCACCCGTTCTACACCGGGAAGCAGAAGCTGGTGGACACCGGTGGACGGGTCGAGCGGTTTCGTCGCCGCCAGGCGCGGTCAACCGCATAGGCATTCGTGCCGATGGCTCCTTGGATGGCACCCATCCAGGACTCACCGTGAGCACCAACGTGGGCGGACAAGCCGTGCTCGAGGGCGTGATGATGCGCAGCCCTGGATCATGGGCGGTGGCCGTGCGCCGACCCGACGGCGGCGTCTCCAGCGTGTGCGTACCGGTGCGCAGCGCCGCCGCCCGCCACCGCATCTTCAGGCTGCCCGTGATCCGAGGCGTGGTCGCGCTCGGTGAGTCGCTTGCGATCGGCTTTCGGGCGCTGGCGGTCTCGGCCAACTACGCCGCCGACGATGGCAGCGAGGAGATGTCGGAGTCGTCCACCGAGTTGACCAAGGGCCAGTTGGTGTTCGCGTTCGCGATCGCGATCGGGTTCGCAGTGATCGTCTTCAAGGTCTCGCCGGTGCTGCTGGTATCGCTTCTGCCGATCCACAACACGGCGCTGTTCGTGATCGCCGAGGGGTGCATCAGAGTGGGGTTGCTGATCGGGTACCTGGCCGTGATCTCGCTGATCCCCGACCTGCGGCGGGTGTACCAGTACCACGCGGCCGAGCACAAGGCGATCAACGCGTTCGAGGCCGGCGCCGAGCTCACACCCGAGCGGGTGCAGTCGTTCTCGAAGGTGCACGTCCGCTGCGGCACCGCATTTCTGCTGTGGGTGATGGTGATCGCGATCTTCGTGTTTGCCGCCGTGGGGCGGCCGGATTTACCGTTTCTGGTGCTGTCACGGGTGCTGCTTTTGCCCGTGATTGCGGGGTTTGCGTATGAATTGATCAGGTTTGGGAGCCGACATCCCGATAGCAGCATTGTGCAGACGCTTCTCAAACCGGGCCTGTGGCTGCAGTCCCTGACAACGCGTGAGCCGACGCTGGACCAGGTCGAGGTCTCGATCCAGGCCCTCCAGGACGTGCTTGATGCGGAGTCGCGCTCAGACGGCGCGACCGTGGAGGTGATGGCGTAATGATGCCGATAGTGATCGTTATCGTGGTGGCCGCGATCGCCCTGGTCGCGTGGGCGGTTATCAAGAACCGGTCGACGACCGATGAGGCCCTGACCGACCAGGTACGGCGTTTCACCGAGCATGACGTGACCGCGCTGACCGAGCAGATTCGCCGGGTGGGAGCTCCGCCTGAGGCGACCGAGGAGCTTGACCACGCACGCGAATGCGAGCGGCGGGCCAACGAAGCTCTCGCCAACGCCCGGCATCCCGCCGACGTTCAGGCTGCCACCGCTGCGGTGGCCGAAGGGTTCTATGCCGTGCAGTGCGCGCAGGCGGCTGTCGAGGGGCGCCAGCCCCCCGAGCAGCGCCGGCCGTGCTACTTCGACCCCGCTCACGGCCTGTCCGTGGTCGACGTCGACTGGGCGCCCGCTGGTGAGCCTCCCGTTCACGTGCCCGCGTGCCAGGCGTGTGCCGCGGCCGTTGCGCATCGGGCCGAGCCCACCGCGCGGACGGTCAACATCGCCGGCATGTGGATCCCACACTGGCAGGCTCCGGATCACTTCGATCCCTGGGCCGAGGGCTTCTACGGCCCGGCGTAGCTGCTCGTGAGTACGATCCAGGGCGATGGAAGCCCTGGTAGCCGAGATTGAGCGGAGATTCGCCGAGCTGGAACGCGAGCTGGGCGATCCCGACGCGATCGCTGACCAGCATCGGTACGCCGCGCTCGCGCGCGAGCACAAGCAGCTGACCACCGCCGCCCAGATGGCGCAGCGATGGCGCGAGCTGCAACGTCAGATTGCCGATGCGGCCGAGATCGGCGCCGACGGCGACGAGGAGATGCGCGCGTTCGCCCAAGAGCAGCTGGAGGAGGCTCGCGCTGAGCTTCCCGATCTCGAGGAGCAGCTGCGGCTGGAGATGCTCGAGCGAGACCCGGCCGACGATCACAACGTGCTGGTCGAGCTGCGCGCCGGCACCGGCGGCGACGAGGCCGCGATCTTCGCCGGGGACCTGCACCAGATGCTCACCCGCTACGCCGATTCGCGTGGCTTCAAGACCGAGGTGGTAACCACTTCCGGCGGGGATGTGGGCGGCTTCAAGGAGCTCGTGTTCGAGATTCGCGGCGACGGCGCCTACTCGGTGTTCAAGTTCGAGAGCGGCGTGCATCGGGTGCAGCGGGTGCCGCAGACCGAGTCTCAGGGACGGATTCACACGTCCACGGCGACGGTGGCCGTCCTGCCCGAGCCGGAGGATGTGGATGTCCAGGTCGAGCAGAGTGACCTGCGGATCGACGTGTACCGGGCCGGCGGCCACGGTGGTCAGTCGGTCAACACCACCGACTCGGCAGTGCGAATCACCCATCTGCCCACGGGGACGGTGGTGACCTGCCAGGACGAGCGCTCCCAGCTCCAAAACAAGGAGCGGGCGATGAAGATTCTGCGCGCTCGGCTGTACGAGCAGGAGCGGGAGCGGATTGCGCGGGAAGAGGCGGAGGCGCGTTCGTCGCAGATCGGAACCGGCGAGCGCTCGGAGAAGATCCGCACGTACAACTTCGCCCAAAACCGGGTTACCGATCATCGCATCGGCCTCACCACGCATAACCTCGACCGGGTGCTGGCGGGCGATCTGACCGAGTTCACCGACGCCCTCCAGGCCGACGAGAAGCGGCGAAAGCTGGCCGCCGCTGCCGGGGGATGACCAGCCTCGGCGAGGTCATCGTCAGCTCCACCGGCGCGCTCTCCGACCACAGCCCCAGCCCTCGGCTGGACGCCGAGCTGCTTGCCGGGCACGCCCTCTCCCTCTCCCGCAGCGAGGTGTATTCGCAGCACGCCCGGGTGCTGACCGCCTCCGAGTTGGGGTCGATCGGGTCGCTGGTGGAGCGCCGCAGCCGGCGCGAGCCGGTCGCCTACATCCTTGGCCGATGGGGCTTCCGCGGTCTCGACCTGGCGGTCGACCGGCGAGTGCTGATCCCCCGGCCGGAGACCGAGGAGCTGGTGGATGTCTGCCTGGAATTCTTGATGACGGTGCCGGCGCCGGCGGTACTGGATGTGGGCACCGGGTCGGGTGCGATTGCGCTGGCAATAGCGCAGGAGCTGCCGGCGGCGCGGGTGACGGCGACTGACATCTCGCCGGGCGCACTCGACCTGGCGCGGGCCAACGGCGCCGATCTTGGTTTGGAGGTCGAGTGGCTCGAGTCAGACCTGCTGGATGCGGTGGGGGGGCGGCAGTTCGATCTGATCGTGTCCAACCCCCCCTACATCCCCGCTGCCGAGCTGGACACGCTCGAGCCGGAGGTGCGGCTGTGGGAGCCGCGCGTCGCCACCACCCCCGGGCCGGGCGGATTGCAGCTGCTGCTGGCGCTGGTACGGTTGGCGCCGCCTGCGCTCACCCCCGCCGGGCTGCTCGCGCTGGAGTGTGGCGCGGGCCAGGCCGGTGCCGTGGCCGGCGCGTTGGCCGCGGAGGCCTACACCGACATCGGGGTGCGCGACGATTTTGCCGGGATCGAGCGATTCATCACGGGGCGGCGTCCGTGAGCCGCGCCGAGCAGGTCGCGTTGCTGCTTGCGGGCGAGCTTGCGATCCTGCCCACCGACACGGTCTACGGGATCGCCTGCGCCGCCGCCGTGCCGGCCGCGGTGGAGCGGCTGTACGCGCTCAAGCAACGGCCCGCAACCCAGCCGACGGCGATCATGCTGGGATCGGTCGGCGCGCTCGTCGCCGATGCCGTGCCGGAGGCCAGCGGCCGCATCGGCCTGCTGTCGAGCGTGCTGCCCGGGCCGATCACGCTGGTGATTTCCAATCCGGGACGGCGGTTTGCCCATGTGTGCGGCGACGACCCCACCCGCATCGGCGTGCGGGTACCGCAGCTGCCGGCGGAGGTGGCCGCGCTGGCCGACGCTGTCGGGGGGCTTGTGGCCACCAGTGCGAACTTGCGCGGTCAGCCGGCGCCGGCGGCGTTCGACCAGATCCCGGCGGAGCTGCTGGAGGCGGCCGCGATCGCCATCGACGGCGGCCCGCTGCCGGGCGCGCCCTCCGCGGTGATCGACGTCACCGGCGATCAACCGGTGGTGCTGCGAGACGGTCCGGGGGTTGAGGCCGTGCTGGCTGCGGTGCGTTAGAGTCGGTCGACGTTCGCGATTCAGGAGGCAGGCATGGCCACCACAGAACAGATGCTGACGTCGTTCCAGGTCGCCGGCCTGGCAGAGACGGATCCCGCCGTTGCGGCGCTGATCGACAAGGAGTTGGGGCGCCAGCGAACCCAGCTCGAGTTGATCGCGTCCGAGAACTTCACCTGGCCGGCGGTGCTGGAGGCGGTCGGGTCGGTGCTGACCAACAAGTACGCCGAGGGCTACCCCGGCAAGCGCTACTACGGCGGCTGCGAGTGGATCGACGAGGTCGAGCAGCTGGCGATCGATCGGGCCAAGGCGCTGTTCGGCGCCGAGCACGCGAACGTCCAGCCGCACGCCGGCGGCCCGGCCAACCAGGCCGCGTACTTCGCGTTGATCAAGCCCGGCGACCCGATTCTGGGGCTACGGCTCGATCACGGCGGCCATCTCACCCACGGCCTCAAGGTCAACTTCTCCGGGCGCCTGTACGACGTGCATGCCTACGGCGTGCGCCGGGAGGATTCGCGGATCGACTTCGACGAGGTGCGGCGGCTGGCCAAGGAGTACCGGCCAAAGCTGATCGTGGCCGGTGCATCGGCGTACCCGCGGGTGATCGATGCGGCCGTGTTCCGTGAGATCGCCGACGAGGTGGGGGCGCTCCTGATGGTGGATATGGCGCACTTCGCGGGGCTGGTTGCAGCCGGGCTTCACCCCAACCCGGTGGAGCATGCCGACGTGGTCACGTCCACCACCCACAAGACGCTGGCCGGGCCCCGTTCCGGCGTGATCCTGAGCACCGCCGAGCATGCCGCCGCGGTCGACAAGGCCGTGTTCCCTGGTCTTCAGGGCGGGCCGTTGTGCCACGTGGTGGCGGCCAAGGCGGTGTGCTTCAAGCTGGCGGCTTCGGACGCGTTCAAGGCCTACCAGCAGCAGATCGTGGCCAACGCCAAGACGCTGGCAGAGACGCTTATGGACGGCGGCTTGGAGCTGCTCACCGGAGGCACCGATGTGCATCTGCTGCAGCTCGACCTGCGCAACACCGAGTGGTCGGGCAAGGACGCCGAGGAGCGGCTCGACCAGGTGGCCATCACCGTCAACCGAAACACGGTGCCCTACGACGAGCGCCCGCCCACGATTGCCTCGGGTGTGCGCATCGGCACCCCTGCGGTAACGATGCGGGGGTTGACCGAGGAGGACATGCGCGAGGTGGGCGCGATCATCTTGGAGACGCTCGACCAGGCGGCCGACCTCAACCGTCTGCGGGAGCGCACGCTCGAGCTCTTGGCCGCGCGTCCGCTCTACCCGGCGTTCATGCACGGCTATCCCGAGCTCTGAGTGCCGCTCGTCGTCGTCGATCACCCGCTTGCCCTGCACAAGCTCGGGCTGCTGCGCGATCGCACCACCACCACTCGTGATTTCCGCCAGCTGATGGGCGAGCTGTCAGCGTTCCTCGCCTACGAGGCCACCCGTGACCTCGAGCTGGAGCCGGCCTCCGTGGAGACGCCGCTGGACACGGCGGAGGTGGCCCGGATCTCGGGCAAGAAGGTGGCGGTGGTGGCGGTGCTGCGGGCGGGGCTGGGCATGCTCGACACCGTGATCGATCTGATCCCGGTCGCCCGGGTCGGGTTCGTCGGCCTCTACCGCGACGAACACACCCTGCAGCCGGTGGAGTACTACAGCAAGCTGCCGGGAGACATGGAGGAACGCGACGTGCTGATGCTCGACCCGATGCTCGCCACCGGCGGGTCGGCCGCCGCGGCGCTGACCGAATGCGCTCGCCAGGGAGCCCGCCGCATGAGCCTGCTCTCGATTGTTGCCGCACCCGAGGGGCTCGAACGGGTGGCCGCCGCGCATCCCGACGTGACGGTGTACACGGTCGCGGTGGATTCCGGCCTGAACTCCAACGGCTACATCCTGCCCGGCCTCGGCGATGCCGGCGACCGCCTCTTCGGCACCAAGTGAATAATTGGTGCCAGGCACCAATTATTCACGACAACCACCGGGCTCAGTCCAGCGGTAGGGGTACGCTTGCCTGGAGATGAACGGGCTCGTCGACTACCAGGCAGCCGGCGTCGGATTCATGGTCGCCCTGCTGCTGGTTGTGCTGATCACACCGGCGGTGTCGTTGGCGGCATGGCATTTCGGCGTGCTGGACGTGCCCACCGACGCGCGCCGGTTGCACCGCCGGCCGATACCACGCCTGGGCGGCGTGGCCATCTACATCGGCATCGTCATCCCGGCCCTGGCGCTCGGCCATCACCACGGGTTCTGGGGGATCATGCTGGGCGCCACCTTGATGCTGGGACTGGGTCTGCTGGACGACATCCATTCGCTGCATCCCGCCGTGAAGATGGCCGGACTGGTGGCGATCGCAGCCGTGCCGGTGTCCTTCGGCATCCGCATCGACCATGTCACGCTGCCGCTGCTGGGCGCCTTCAACCTGGGCTGGTGGTCGGTGCTGGTGACGGTGCTGTGGGTGGTCGCGATCGCCAACATCGTCAACTTCATCGACGGCATGGACGGCTTGGCTGCAGGGTTCTGCGCGATCGCGGCGCTGACCTTCGCGATCCTTTCGGCATCGCTCTCGCACCCCGACGCGGCCGCCATCAGCGCGATCGTCGCAGGCGCCTCAGTGGGGTTCCTGCGGTACAACTTCCACCCCGCCAGCATCATCATGGGCGACTGCGGGGCGCTCATGCTGGGATACCTGCTGGCCACGATCGCGATCCAGGGCGTACTCAAGACGGCTGCGGCCGTATCGCTCGTGTTCCCGCTGGTGGTGCTGGCGCTGCCAATCCTCGACACCTCGTTCGTGATCCTCAAGCGGATGAAGTACGGGCAACCGATCTACCAGGCCGATCGGTCGCATTTCCACCACCGGTTCGCGTCCATCGGGTTTGGCCAGCGGCGGACCGCGTTGACGCTGTACGCTTGGTGCCTGGTGCTGTCGGCGTTTGCACTGGCCATCCGGTTCGTGCCCAATCACCGCACCGGATGGGACACCACATCGGTGTTGGTGCTGGGGAGTCTGGGCTTGCTCGCCGTGGGCACCTCCCTGTACGTGATCTACACGCTGGAGATCCTGAAACTCCGTCATCTGCAGGCTGTCGGCCTCTTCCGAGGGGCCTCGGACGATGTGACACAAAGACGCCCCGCAGCGTGAACAACCGGTGACCGAATTCGGCCAGGGATGGGAGATTGCGGCGATTGTGACAGACTTATGTGGTTGTCACATACTCCCGCGTCTGGCATACTTCCCGGCGGTTACGTAGTGCTCGTCCAAAGGACGCGTTGACGTGGCGGGAAAGCCGGTCGCTTCGGGAGCGACGGCGGGAATTTTTCTGCTTTCGGCACTGGTGGTGTTCACCGGTGCGGGCCTTGTGGTTGGATGGGCGATTGGATTACCGGTCGCAGGTGGCGCCGTCGGTGCCGTGGTCGGGATCCCCGTCAGCTTCTACCTCGTCTACCGCCGGTACCGCGATCTATGACCTCGACTGAAACGTCAGCTTCACGCCTGCTCTCACACAACCTCGATGCGTGCTTGGCCCTGCTTGCCTTCCCGGTGTTCCTGGCCGCGGGGCTGCCTCTCGAAGGCTGGTTCTGGGCGACCCTGCTGTGGGCGGTGAACCGCTATCTGAGCGTCGTGATCGAGCGCCGCGCGGCCAAAGCCGGCCCGCTGCGTGGCGTGGGCATGATGGGCGTAAGCATGCTGGCCCGGCCGTGGATCCTGATGCTGGCGCTGTTTCTGATCACCAAGGACAACTCGACCATGGCGATCAGCTCGGTGCTGCTGCTGCTGTTGCTGCTGACCGTCGACATCGCCACCCGGATCGCAACTCACCGACACGACGTGGGAGACACCGCGTAAATGCTGAACGTCCTGCTCGCCGCCAGCGATTTCAACCCGGTTTCGGAGTTCACCGACTTCGTCAACCACCCGTACATCGACCTTCCCGGCAAGCTCGATATCAACAAGGCAGTGCTGTACCTGTGGATGGCCTCCGCGCTCTCGATCATCCTGACGCTGTGGGTCGTCCGCCGCGGCCTCAAGAACCGGCCGGACAAGCCCCAGACGGCGATCGAGGCGATCTTCGACGTGTGCCTCAACCAGATCGCCCGGGCGGGTCTGCCCGAAGAGGGACTGCGGATCTGGTTCCCGTACATCGCAACCCTGTTTGTCTTCATCTGGATGAATAACCTGATCGGGTTCATCCCGCTCCCGTTCAGCGAGGAGCGGGTGTACATCCCCGGCACCTCGCTGACCGTCCCCAAGCTCCAGATCTACGCTGCCACCGCCAACTTCTCGGTGGCCATCACGCTCACGCTGATCACGTTCTTCGCCACACACATCGAGGGCATCCGCTACAACGGCGTGCTCCCGTACTTCAAGAGCTGGATGCCGTCGGGTATGCCCAAGATCACCAGCTGGAAGAACGCCGTACCGATCGCGCTTCTGATCGGTCTGATCGGGTTCATCGAGGTGCTGTCCCAGCTGGTGCGGCTGGTTTCGCTCAGCTTCCGGTTGTTCTTCAACCTGCTGGCCGGCCACCTCGTGATTGCGGTGTTTCTCAGCATCGGCGCCCTCCTGGGCGGGGTCAGCTTCTACTTCATCCAGCCCATCGGGCTGGGCATGGGTGTGGCCCTGTACGCTCTCGAGGCCACGCTGATCGCGGTTCTGCAGGCATTCATCTTCGCTTCCCTCTCTGCGATCTACATCGGTGGAGCAATCCACCCCGACCACTAGGAGTACCGGTAATGGCATCGGACACAGTCCAGGCAGCAAAAGCAATCGAGCTCGGGCTCGCGACCGCCATCGGCGCGATCGGTCCCGGCATCGGGGTGGGTTTCATCTTCGGTAAGACGATCGAGGCGGTCGGCCGCCAGCCCGAGATGCGCGGTCAGCTTCAGGGCATGATGTGGCTTGGCTTCGCGCTCACCGAGGCGATCGTGTTCTACGCCCTCGGCATGTCATTCGTCGCGTACTCGATCATCTCCTAAAGGATCGGTTGCATGTTCCTCGCTGCGGCGGCAAGCCCCAATCTGATCAACATCAACTACGGCCTGATGGTGTGGACGCTGGTCTGCTTCGTGGTCGTCATGGTGATTCTCAAGAAGTACGCCTACGGGCCCATCCAGGACATGCTGGACGAACGCCGCAAGCTGATCGCGGCCGACCTCGAGACGGCCGAGACGGCTCGGGTGGAGGCCCAGCAGACGCTCGACGAGTACCGCGCCCAGCTGGCCGAGGCTCGCAAAGAGGCCGGCCGGATCGTCGAGGACGCCCGCAAGGCGATGGAGGAGCAGCGCAAATCCGACCTGGCCACGATCGAGGCCGACAAGGAGCGCCAGCTGGCCCGAGCCCGCGAGGAGATCGCTGCCGAGACGCGGCACTCGCTGGCAACGATCAAGCAGCAGGTGGCCGAGCTGACCATCGCAGCGACCGAGAAGATCGTGCGCTCCAAGCTGGACGAGGCCGAGCAGCGGCGTCTGATCGATGCCGCCCTGGCCGACGTCGACTTCGAGGCGTTCGCTCCCGAGACGGCGGCCGACTAGGTCATGGCCGAACGCATCGACCCAGCCGCCAACGTCTACGCCCGCGCGCTGCACGGGGCGGCGGTCGACGCAGGTCGGGTCGCCGAGGTCGATGCCAACCTGAGGCAGTTCAGTGAGTCGCTGGCCACCAACGTGCCGGTCCTGCGGGCGCTGGTCAACCCCGAGCTCCCGGCCGAGGCCAAGAAGCGGATCATCTCGCAGATGATGGACACCGCCGAGCCGATCGCCCGCAACGGACTGCTGCTGCTGGTCGACAATCGCCGGGTGGAGCTGCTGCACGACCTGCAGGTGGCGTACGCCGCGCTGGCGGCTGTGGACGAGAAGATTCTCGACATCGAGGTCACCACCGCGGTGGCATTGGACGACACGGAACGATCCGAGATCGAACGCCGGATTTCCGCCGCGGTCGGTCAGACCGCGCGCGTGACCGCGACCGTGGATCCTGAAATCATCGGCGGGTTGGTGCTGCGCACCCGCGGCGTCCTTCTGGATGCATCCATTCGGCGCCGTCTGCGGGAGCTGCGGCGCACCCTTGTACATACCCCCCTTCCAGTTGGGAGTGAAGCGTGAATCTGCGTCCGGACGAGATTGCTGCAATCCTCAAAACCGAGATCGAGCGTTACGAGGTTTCGGCCGAGGTCGAGGAGGTCGGGACGGTCATTCAGATCGGCGACGGTATCGCCCGCATCTACGGCCTCGACCGCTGCGTGGCCATGGAGCGCCTCGAGTTCGATCACGGCGTGGTCGGCCTGGCCCTGAACCTGGAAGAGGACAATGTCGCCGCGGTGCTGTTCGGCGACTGGGATCTGATCAAGGAGGGCGACACCGTGCGCCGCTCCGGCAAGGTGATGTCGATCCCGGTCGGGGATGCGATGGTCGGCCGGGTGGTCGACCCGCTCGGTCAGCCGATGGACGGCCGCGGGCCGCTGGAGTCCACCGAGAGCCGCCCGATGGAGTTCAAGGCGCCCGGCGTGGTCGACCGCCAGCCGGTCAAGGAGCCGCTCCAGACCGGCATCAAGGCGATCGACTCGATGATCCCGATCGGGCGCGGTCAGCGCGAACTGATCATCGGCGACCGCGGCACCGGCAAGACCGCGATCTGCGTGGACACGATCCTGAACCAGAAGGGCCAGGACGTGATCTGCATCTATGTCGCGGTCGGGCAGAAGGCCTCCACCGTGCGCTCGGTGGAAGAGGTGCTGCGCCGAAACGGTGCGATGGAGTACACGATCATCGTGTCGGCATCTGCCACCGAGGCGGCGCCGATCAAGTTCATGGCTCCCTACGCGGGCTGCGCCATGGGCGAGTACTTCCTGTACAACGGCCGCCACGCGCTGGTGATCTACGACGATCTCTCCAAGCACGCCGACGCGTACCGCCAGATGTCGCTGCTGGTGCGGCGCCCGCCGGGTCGCGAAGCGTATCCCGGCGACGTCTTCTACCTGCATTCGCGCCTGCTGGAGCGGGCCGTCAAGCTCTCCGACGAGCTCGGCGCCGGCTCGCTCACGGCTCTACCCGTGATCGAGACCCAGGCCGGCGACGTGTCGGCATACATCCCCACCAACGTGATCTCGATCACCGACGGCCAGATCTTCCTCCAGGGCGATCTGTTCTTCTCGGGCGTTCGCCCGGCAATCAACGCCGGCATCTCCGTCTCGCGGGTGGGTGGCAACGCCCAGACCAAGGCGATGAAGAAGGTCGCCGGCCGGCTGCGGCTCGACCTGGCGGCGTTCCGCGACCTCGAGGCCTTCGCCCAGTTCGGCTCCGACCTGGACGCCGCAACGCAGCAGCAGCTCAACCGCGGTGAGCGGTTGGTGGCGACGCTCAATCAGCCGCAGTACTCGCCGTGGCCGGTGGAGGAGCAGGTCGTCGCCATCTGGTCGGCCACCAACGGCCACCTGGACAGGATCCCGGTGTCCGAGGTGCAGCGCTTCCTGCAGGATCTGCTCACACAGCTCCGAGGCACAACCTCGGTGCTGGACGACATCAAGACCAGCGGCGAGCTGAGCGACGCCACGGTGGAGACCTTGACGACCAGCGTGACGGCCTTCAAGGACAGCTTCTACGTGGAGGATCAGACCGCGGCGTAGCGGTCACACGATGGCATCGCAGCAGGACATCAAGCGCCGAATCCGTTCGGTCAGGAACACGCAGAAGATCACCAAGGCGATGGAGTTGGTGGCCGCTTCACGGCTGCGCCGCGCCCAGGCACGGATCGTGGCGCTGCGTCCGTACGCCGATCGGATCCAGAGCCTCACGGTCGAGATCGCCCAGAAGTACGGTGTGGGTGATCAGCCGCTCTTGGCCAGACGCGAGCAGGTCGAAAACGTGGCGATCATCGCGATTGCCGGCGACCGCGGGTCAGCCGGAGCCTTCAACGCCAACGTGGTCCGGCGCTCGCTTGAGCTCGCCCGCGAGCACCGCGCTCAGGGACGCGAGGTGCGCTGGTTCAGCGTCGGCCGCAGAGGTGGATCGACGCTCCGCTTCCGCCGCCAGACGATCGACCAGGAGTACATCGGCCTGACCGATCGGCCCAAGTACTCAAACGCGCAGGAGATCGCCACTCACGTGGCCACCCAGTACGAGGCCGGCGAGGTCGACCGGGTGATCATGGTCTACCACCACTTCCTGACCGCGCTGGCGCAGCGGCTGGACGTGGTCGAGCTGCTGCCCGTGCCGGAAGAGATTCTCGGCGCCGAGCCGGTCGCTCAGGTGCAGGGGGCATATCTGGAGGAGCCGGACGGGCGCGAGATCCTCGCCGAGCTGCTGCCCGCATACCTCGAGGTCACGATCTTCCGCGCGCTGCTGGAGTCGACCGCATCTGAGCACGGGGCCCGCATGACCGCTATGAGAAACGCGTCCGACAACGCCTCCGGGCTGATCGACGATCTGACCTTGAAGATGAACCGCGCCCGCCAGGCCGAGATCACCCAGGAGATCCTGGAGGTCGTGGCCGGTGCAGACGCTCTGGAGTAGCTCCCGTCGCCTGACTGCGGGGACGGCGATCGTGCTCGCTGCGACGGTCGCGGTGACCGGGTGCCGCTCAGCTGCTCCACCCGCGGCCACGATTCCGCCGGCCCTCTCGCAGGGGCAGTTGAACGCGCCGCTGTACGGATCCGACGACCCGGCTCTGGCCGAGGCCGTCAAGGGCGCTGTGATCCAACTCGACCCCGCCACCGGTCGCCTCTCGGGCGTGCTCGCCGGCGGTTGGCGCCACAACAGTGCCTTCACCGTGTACACGTTTCGGTTGCGGCGAAGCGTCGCCGCACAGGTCGCGGCGCGGTGGACTGCGGTTCACCACAAGCGCCCCACCGCGCTGCCCGGGCTGCGCCGGGCCACCGCCGTGGGACGAAGGGTGGTGTCGGTGCGGCTGGCCGCGCGCGATCCGGGGTGGCCGGCATATCTGGCCGATCCCGACACCTGGCTGGACTCCGGCGGTGCCTACCGGATCGCCGGCCGGACACCGAGCACCATCGAGCTGGAGCGAAATCCCGGCTACGTCGGGCCTCCGGCACCGATCCGGCGCGTGCACCTGCACCTGTACCCAGCCGGTGATCTCGATCGGGCATTCGCCGACTTCCGTGCCGGCCGGCTCGACTTCGCCGCGATCCCGCCGGGTCAGATCGCCTTGGCCAAGTCCGATCCGAAGCTGGCACGTGAGGTGGTGTCTCAGCCACGGCTGGAGTTGATCGCGGTCGGTATCGGGACGCTTGCGCCGGAGCTTCGCCGGGCGGTGGCTCTGGCGACCCCGGCAGACGCCGCCGCCGCCGATGTGGGGCCGGGATCGGCGGTGCCCGCCGACGGCCTGCTTCCGCAGGGGTTGGCCGAATATCTTCCCGGGGCGTCGCCGTACCGCTTCGACCCCGCGGCCGCCCGCGCCGCAGCGGGCCCCGTCCCCGCGTTGCGGCTGGCCTACCCCGACGACGCCTTCCACCGCCGCATCGCAGGGGTGGTCTTGGGGGGCTTCGCCCTGGCCGGCCTGCGGGTGGAGCCGCACCCGGTCCGCCCGGCCCGGTACCGGACGGCGCTGGTGGCACGTGAGAACCCTTTGTGGCTGATTGACGTCAGCACCCGCGCGCCATCGTCTGAAGCGATGCTGAGCGCGCTGGCGGCGGCTGCGCCAGCGGCGGGAATTCTGCCCACCGCAGACCCTGACGAAGTCCAGCGAACAGCGCTCACAGAGGCGAGAATTGCTCCCTTGCGGTATGAGCTGACCACCTACGCGGTGCGCCCCCGGTTGAGCACCTTCGCGTTGGATGTGACCGGCATCACCCACCTGGCCCAATGCGCTGTCGACAAATAATCAGGGCAGGTGGACAAACTTTCCCGTCGAATAGGCGTCTCAGGTCAGGTATGCCCGCGCCAGGAGCGGGTTTCCGATTCGAAGGAGAACATGTTGAGAACGGTCGCGATCCCAAGGCAGCCGTGGCTCGCAATCGCGGTGGCATTGGCCACGGTGGCGTTTGCCGCGGGTTGCGGTTCGAGCTCCAGCTCGAACTCTGAGAGCTCCGCCACCACCACGGTGAATCCCGGGGACATCCCCAACGGTGGCACGTTGAACTACCCGTTGTACGCGAACCCCGCTTCGGTCACTCCGCTGCACTCGTACGAGTCCGAAGGCATCAACATCGAGAAGAACGTGTTCGCCGGCTTGGTGGACTACAACTGGAAGACGCTGGCGGTCGTACCCGCCATCGCCACCAGCTGGGATCACAACGCCGACAACACGGTGTTCACCTTCCACCTGCGCTCCGGTGTCAAGTTCCAGCCGGGCCAGAACGGTGAGAACTACGGCGACGTCACCGCCGAGACCTTCGTCAAGGACTGGGGCATCGCGTGCGCCAAGGACACCGCGTCCGAGGTGTCGTACATCCTCGAGCCGATCAAGGGTTTCGAAGAGTGTGCGAACTCCAACAATCAGGTTCTGAGCGGCGTCAAGGCGATCAACCCGACCACCCTGCAGGTGACGCTGTCGTCACCGTTCGGTGACTTCCCGACCACGATGGGCCATCCGGTCACGTGGGCGTTCCCGCCGCAGCTCGCGGACACGGCGGATAAGGAGAAGGCGTTCGAGAAGTATCCCGTCGGCGCCGGTCCGTTCCAGTTCGTTTCCTGGACACCCAACAAGTCGGTTGTGATCAAGAAGTTCCCCGGCTACTACGGCACGCCGGCGCACCTCAACGAGGTCGACTTCGCGATCTACCCGCAGTCCAACGACAACGCGCCGTTCCAGGCCTTCAAGGCCGGCCAGGGCGATATGTCGCGGATCCCGTCCGGCCAGGTGAAGGCCACGGAGGCCGATCCGACCGTTCAAAACGACGTACGCTTGGGTACCGAGCTGGCCCTCTACTACTACGGGTTCCAGCTGAACGGCGACTTCACGCTTGCCAAGAACAAGATGCTGCGGCAGGCGCTCGCCTGGGCCACCAACTCGGAGGCCATCGTCAACAACATCAACGAGGGTGTCGGCAAGGTCGCCGACGGCCTGGTGCCGCCGGGCATCCCCGGGTACAAGCCGGGCATGTCGCCGTACCACTACGACATCGCCAAGGCCAAGGCACTGGTTGCAGCCTCAGGTGTTCCCAATCCCGAGGTCACGCTGAACTACAACACCGATCCGGGTCACCAGCGGATCGCGCAGGCGCTCGCCCAGGGCTACAAGGAGGCGGGCTTCACCGTCAAGCTGGCGAACTACGAGTGGGGCGCATTCAACGACAAGCTGTTCAAGGGCGAGCTCGAGTTCTGGCGCTCCGGCTGGGGTGCGGACTATCCGCTGATGGACAACTTCCTGTACCCGCTGTTTGCCTCGTCACAGGCGGGCAAGAACAACTACTCGTACTACAAGAACCCGAAGGTGGACGAGTTGCTGAAGCAGGCTCGCGCCGAGTCTGATCCCCAGAAGCGGTACGCCGACTACTTCCATATCGGCCAGCTGGTGATGGAGGACGTCCCCGAGATCCCGATCTACTACTACGGGCATGCTTGGGTGGTCTCGCCGCAAGTCATCAACTGGGCGTTCGACGCGATGGCCGTCCCGCACTTCGCGGAGATGGGTGTCGATCGATCGCAGCCTCACCTGTAGCCAAACTGATGGGCTTACCGGTCGGCGTTCGCGCCGGCCGGTAAGGTCTCCCCACAGATGATTCCGTTCATCATCCGCCGGTTGTTGCAAGCGATCCCCACGCTGCTCGGGGTCAGCTTGATCGCGTTCATCCTGCTGAAGATGGCGCCCGGCGATCCAGCCCGGCTGCTGGCGGGCAAGAATGCCACGCCGGCCTTCCTGGCCGAGAAGCGGCATCAGCTCTACCTCGACCGTTCCTACCCCGAGCAGTACTGGCATTTCATGAAGGGGTTCTGGCCGCCATGGAACATGAACTTCGGCGACTCATGGGCGGTCGAGCGGTACACGCCGGTGACCACCGTGATCGCCCAGAAGTTCGGCCGCACGGCTGCGCTTGCGATCGGCGCGGTCGCGATCGAGGTGGTGTTCGGGATCGCGCTGGGTGTGTTCTCGGCGCTGATGCACCGGCGCAAGGTCGATACGGCGGTGACCGTGACCAACCTGGCGATCTACGCATTGCCGGTGTTCGTCGTGGGTGAGGTGCTGCTGCTGACCGTGGCGATCCCACACCCGAACGTGTTCGGCACCGGGTTTGGGTGGGACTTCTCCGGCATCTTCAACGCCAACACCCAGAACCCGTCGAGCTTCTTGGCATCGTTTGAGCCGAGCTTCTGGATCAAGAACCTGATGTGGCCGTGCATCACACTGGCGCTGATCTCGGTGGCGTCCACCGCGCTGGTGATGCGCACCAGCCTGCTCGAGGTGATCCGGGCGGACTACATGAAGACCGCCCGCGCGAAGGGACTTCCACCCAGCAAGGTGATCGGTAAACACGCGCTCAAAAACGCGCTGCTGCCGGTCGTGACCCTGATCGGCCTCGACTTCGCAGCGCTCCTGGGTGGCGCCGTGATCACCGAGTTCATCTGGAACTGGGATGGGCTGGGGCTGCTGGTGCTGAGTGCGATCGGCTCTCGTGACGCTCCTCTGGTGGTCGTTCTGACCATGATGCTGGCGGCCATGTTCGTATTCGTGAACGCCTTCGTCGATATCCTGTACGCGTTTTTGAACCCCAAGATCCGACTCGAGGATTCGGAGTGAGATGGCCGCCGGCGGACATCTGATCGACACACCCGAGCCGATCGGGATCGGCCACGACGACGCGCTGGAGGGAGCCTCAGGCTCGCCCACGCGCGAGATTCTCCGCCGAACGCTCCGTCAGAAGAGCGCCGTGGTCGGGCTCGCGCTCCTGATCCTGATCGTGTTCATCCAGCTGATCGGGCCGTATGTTCGGCCCGAGAATCCCGACACCATCAACCTGGCGGCGGGAGCCGTCTATCACGCGCCCCCGAGCCTGCACCCGTTCCACCCGTTCGGCACCGACGACCTCGGCCGTGACATCTTCAGCCGGTTGATGGTGGGAGGACGGATCTCGATCACGATCGCGTTCCTGGCAACGGCCATGTCGCTGGTGATCGGCGTCATCATCGGCGGCGCCTCGGGATTCATGCGAGGCAAGACCGATGTGATCCTCTCGATGGTCACGAACTGGTTCCTGGCGTTCCCGTTCTTCCTGCTGGCGCTGTCGATCGTGGCGGTTCGCGGCGCCAGCGCGGTGACGGTGCTGCTGGCCCTCGGGATCACCGGCTGGGCGCCGTTCGCACGGCTGCTGCGCGGCCAGGTGCTGGGTGTGCGCGAGACCGAGTACGTGGAGGCTGCCAGAGCGGCTGGGGCCAGCCCGCGCAGAATCATGACCAAGCACGTGCTGCCCAACTCGATGGCACCGGTGCTGGTGCTGGCATCGCTGTCGATCGGAGCCAACATCACCGGCGAGGCGGCGCTGTCCTTCCTGGGTGTGGGCGTGCCCCCGCCGGCGATCACCTGGGGCAACATGGCGGGAGAGGGGCAGGCCTATCTCACGATCAATCCCGTGGAGGTGCTCGCGCCGTCGATGATGATCGCGCTCACCCTGATCGCCATCACCCTGTTCGGCAACGCGCTGCGTGATGCAGCCGACCCAAAGCTGAAGGACTGACCGGTGGCCGATCCCGTCCTCTCCGTCCGCAATCTCCGCACCCAGTTCACCACCCAGGCGGGAGTCGTCAAGGCGGTCAATGATGTCTCGTTCGATCTGGCGCCGGGCGAGACGCTGGGAGTGGTGGGAGAGTCCGGCTCCGGCAAGACGGTGCTCTCGATGTCGATCCTGGGCTTGGTGCCGAGTCCTCCCGGCGAGATCGTCAGCGGTGAGGTGGTGCTGCACACCGTTGACGGGGAAATCGATCTGGCCGGGATGAGCGATCGTCAGCTGCGGCAGGTGCGCGGCGCCGACGTGGCCATGATCTTCCAGGATCCGATGACCTCGCTGAATCCGGTGTACAAGATCGGCGATCAGGTGTCCGAACCGTTGCGGGTGCACAAGGGCATGAGCAAGAAAGCGGCCTGGGCGGAGGGCGTACAGCTGCTCGGCCTGGTCGGGATCGCCAACCCGAAGGCGCGTGCTGACGAGTATCCCCACCAGTTCTCGGGCGGGATGCGCCAGCGGGCGATGATCGCGATGGCACTCGCCAACACTCCCCGGGTGCTGATCGCAGATGAGCCCACCACCGCCCTGGACGTGACCATCCAGGCGCAGATCCTCGAGCTGATGCAGTCGATGCAGCGCGATTTTGGCTCCGCCGTGATCCTGATCACCCACGATCTCGGAGTGATCGCGGGGATGGCCGACCGCGTGCTGGTGATGTACGGCGGCCGGGTCGTCGAGTCGGGCACCGTCGACGACATCTTCTACGAGCCGCAGCATCCCTACACCTGGGGCCTGCTCGGCTCGGTGCCGCGGCTCGACCTCAAGTCCGACTCGCGGCTAGCCACCATTCCCGGCCAGCCGCCCAACATGCTCAACATGGACGACAACCGCTGCCCGTTCGCCCATCGCTGCAAGTGGGTGCACGACGCCTGCCTGGACGGGTTCCCGGCGTACGACGACGTCAGCCCGACGCATCGCGCCGCCTGTACGCTCGACGCCAAGGCTCGTGCCGAGCTGGCGCGGTCGGAGCTGGCGCCGGTACAGGTCGAGGAGGCGGGGGCATGAACGAGACGGCCGCCACCGACACGCCTCTGGACGACGAGGAGCCGCCGCCTGACCCCGAGGCGCTGCTGTCGGTTCGGGGGTTGAAGAAGCACTTTCCGATCAAATCCGGTGTGCTGCGCCGTCAGACCGGGTCGGTGTATGCGGTGGACGGCGTCTCCTTCGACGTGCAAGCGGGTGAGACGCTCGGCCTGGTGGGCGAGTCGGGATGCGGCAAGTCGACCACCGCCCGGCTGGTGCTGCGGCTGATCGAGCCGACGGCCGGTCAGGTGATGCTGGACGGCGTCGACCTGCGGGCGCTGTCATCCAGTGAGCTGAAGACCGCTCGTAGTGACATGCAGATCATCTTCCAGGATCCGTACGCCTCGCTTGACCCGCGTATGCGCGTGCGCGAGATCGTGGAGGAGCCGCTGGTGGCGATGAACCTGGTCAAGGATGCCAAGGCTCGCCGGGAGCGCGTCTCTGACCTGCTCGAGACGGTCGGCTTGCTGCCTGATCACGCCAGCCGGTATCCGCACGAGTTCTCGGGTGGGCAGCGGCAGCGGATCGGTGTGGCCCGTGCATTGGCGGCCCGTCCCAAGCTGGTGATGTGCGACGAGCCGGTGTCGGCGCTGGACGTGTCGATCCAAGCCCAGATCATCAACCTGCTGTACGACCTGCAGGACGAGTTCAAGTTCACCTACGTCTTCATCGCCCACGATCTGTCGGTGGTCAAGCACGTCTCCGATCGGGTTGCGGTGATGTATCTCGGCCGCATCGTCGAGATCGCTGAGGCCGATGAGATCTACCGGATCCCCCAGCATCCCTACACCCAGGCGCTGCTGTCGGCGGTGCCGCTGCCCGATCCCCGGCTGGAACGGCAGCGGTCGCGAATCGTGCTGGAGGGGGATGTGCCCAGCCCGGCCAATCCGCCGGCCGGGTGCCATTTTCACCCCCGCTGCTGGAAGGCTCAGGAAATCTGCAAGACCACGTACCCGAAGCTCGAGCCAAAGCAGGCCGGTGGGCACATGACTGCGTGTCATTTCCCCGATCTCCCGGCCGATCCACCAGCCTAAAGCGTTCCTACCAACCTTGGTAGGGACGCTGTCGTCCTATTGTACGTACCAAACTACGTCGCAGTGACGTCGGAACGGCTCCGTTTGTCTCACCGCTCGTGAGGAAGTCCAGCTGATGAATTCCCGATCCCCAGCGTGCGTTGCCACCCGAGGTGTTGTTTCGGCACACCTCGACGGCGGTGCCTCCGAGCTCGAGCTGGCGTCCGCTCATCGCCATCTGGTGGTGTGCCACGAGTGCCGTCGGTTCCATGATGCGGTGGTTTCGATGACCGCCGAGCTGCGCGACGCACCGACGGCGGAGGCGCCGGATTGGGTGGGTGCTCCCGTGCTTGTGAGCGCGTCTCGGCCGGCTCGCCGATCGCGGGCGCCCCTCCGGCGGCGTTTTGCGCTGCAGATGGTCGGTGCCGCGGCGGTGGTGATGTTCGCGCTGGTGCAGAGCACCACCAAGCTGTCAGATCCGGTGCAGCCGCAGCAGCTGGGCGGGCAGACGACGCTCGCGTCGTTCACGCCGACGCAGCTCGAACAGCTCGCCCAGGTGCGGCGGGCGAAGGGCCTGCCCGGCGCGGTGATCCCCGTGGTGTGGCGCACGCCGGGTCGCTTGAGCCTCTGAAACGGATGTCACGATCTCCCGTACCGGCGGTTTCAGAAACGCTGGTAGAATCGGCTTCCTTACTGCAATTTCAGTGCTGAAGCGGAGTCACAAGGGAGTCACATGACGGGTGAGAACGGCCAGGCCGGGAGCGTTGGGACGATCGTCGAGATCCGTGGCGTCGTGATCGATGCGGTGTTTCAGGGCGAGCTGCCCTCCATCTACAACGCGCTCAAGATCCAGCTGCCGTCCACCGACGGTTCGGACTCGGTGACGACCTTGGTGGCCGAGGTGCAGCAGCACGTCGGCGACGGCCGGGTGCGCGCGATTGCGATGGATGCGACCGACGGTCTCTCACGTGGGCTGGATGTGATCGACACCGGCGGCCCGATCACGGTGCCGGTCGGCGAGGTCACACTGGGCCGGATCTTCAACGTGCTGGGTGAGCCGGTGGACAAGGGCGAGCCGCTTCCCGATGGTGAGCGCTGGCAGATCCACCGCGACCCGCCGACCTTCGAAGACCTGTCGCCGACGGTCGAGATCTTCGAGACCGGCATCAAGGTGATCGACCTGCTGGCGCCGTACGTCAAGGGCGGCAAGGTCGGCCTGTTCGGCGGCGCCGGCGTGGGCAAGACCGTGCTGATTCAGGAGCTGATCAACAACATCGCCTCCGAGCACGGCGGCCTGTCGGTGTTCGCAGGAGTGGGGGAGCGCACCCGCGAGGGCAACGACCTCTACCTCGAGATGACCGAGTCCGGCGTGATCTCCAAGACCGCGCTGGTGTACGGCCAGATGAACGAGCCGCCCGGCGCCCGCCTGCGAGTGGGCCTGTCGGCACTGACGATGGCCGAGTACTTCCGCGACCAGCAGGGTCAGGACGTGCTGCTGTTCATCGACAACATCTTCCGCTTCGTGCAGGCCGGATCCGAGGTGTCGGCGCTGCTGGGCCGCATGCCCAGCGCCGTGGGGTACCAGCCCACGCTGGCCACCGAGATGGGCCAGTTGCAGGAGCGCATCACCTCGACCAACAAGGGATCGATCACGTCCGTGCAGGCCATCTACGTGCCGGCCGACGACCTCACCGACCCGGCTCCGGCCGCGTCGTTCGCCCATCTCGATGCCACCACGGTGCTCTCCCGGTCGATTTCGGAGAAGGGCATCTATCCCGCCGTGGATCCGCTCGATTCCAGCTCGCGCATCCTCCAGCCCGGAGTCGTCTCGGACGAGCACTATCGGGTTGCCACTCAGGTGCAGCAGGTGCTGCAGCGCTACAAGGACCTGCAGGACATCATCGCCATCCTCGGTATGGACGAGCTGTCCGACGAGGACAAGGTGGTCGTCCAGCGCGCCCGCAAGGTCGAGCGGTTCCTGTCGCAGCCGTTCTTCGTGGCCGAGCAGTTCACCGGCACCCCGGGCAAGTACGTCAAGCTCGAGGACACCATCCGGTCGTTCGCCGAGATCCTGGAGGGCAAGCACGATGAGCTGCCTGAGCAGGCCTTCTACCTGGTCGGCACGATCGAGGAAGCCCAGGCAGCGGGCGAGCAGATGAAGACCGCGGCCGTCTAGGCATGGCCGAGTACACCCCCTATCCGGTCGAGCTGATCACGCCCGAGGGCGCGGCCTACGCTGACGATGCCCAGCAGGTGATCGCCCCTGGGGCGGCCGGCAAGCTCGGCATCCTGGCAAACCACGCTCCGCTGGTGTCGCTCCTGAACGCCGGCGAGCTGCGCATCATCGACGCGGGCGGTGCCGTGCACCGGTATGCCACCTCGGCCGGATTCCTCCAGGTGCGCGAGAACCGCGCGCTGGTGCTGGTCGGCGAGGCGGTGTCATCCGACCGGATCGACAGCGCCGAAGCCAGGTCGCGGCTGGAGCAGGCCCTGGCCGCTGTGGAAGCAGCCGAAGCCGGCGACCTGGAACACGCCCAGCGCGAGCTGGCCTTCGCAGAAGCCCTCGTCGCCGCTTCTGAATAATTGGTGCCAGGCACCAATTATTCAGACAGACCCCTGAGGCGTAGGACGCGGTGAATAACGGTGCCCGGCACCGTTATTCACCGAAGCGCGAGATGTCCAGCGCACGCGACACCGAGGTGTGGGCGGCTCCGGTGATGCGATCGGCAATCAGCCGCCCGTAGGCGAAACCGGGCACGTTGCCGACTCCGCTGTAGCCTCCGCACACCCAGAGGCCTGGACGTCCCGGCAGCTCGCCGATCACCGGCAACATGTCAGCCGAGAAGCCCATGATCCCCGCCCAGCGGTGGGCGACGCGGGTGGCGGGGATGCCGAGCCGCTCTTCCAGGAACGTGTCCAGCGCCGCCTGAATCGTCGGAGTCGTCTCTTCCCGATCGGTGTACTCGGCGTCCAGATCAGTGTTGCGGCCGCCGCCCAGGGCTACTCGGCCGTCCCGGGTGGGCCGGTAGTAGTAGAAGCCGTGGTCGGAGTGGGTGGGCCGCGTGATGACGCTGTGTTCCAGCGGTTCGGTCGCGAGCACCTGCCCCCGCACCGGGTGGACGATCTGGTCGAGCTCGGGCAGCAGAGCGGGAATCAGCCCGTCGCAGGCGATCACGGCGACGGGCGCGTGGGCGGTGCGGCCCCCTGGCAGAGCCAGAGTCCAGCCCTTCGCGTCGGGTGCGATTGTGGAAACCGGACTGCGCTCGTAGATGGTCGTTCCTTCGGCTGCGGCGGTGCGGGCGAGTGCCCGCACCCATTCCGCGGGCAGCAGCGCTCCATCGGCGTCGACCACAGCCGCCAGGCGATACCAGCGCCTGAGCCGATCCGGCAGGGCGTCCCCGTCGATCCGGCAGCGGATACCGGCGTCGGCCATCGCCGTGACAGCGGTTGTGAGCGCTTCGACCTCGTCCTCGGCGGCGAGCCACACACTGCCTGTTGTGCGCACCGTCGAGGCGGCGCCGGCCGCGCTCGCGAGCCTGACCATGTCGGTCATGGCCGATTCGGTGAGACGGTGCAGGTCAACCGCGGTGTCGAGCCCGACCCGATCGATCAGGGTGTCGAATCCCAGCGCGGTGCCGGTGGAGGCGAACGCGCCGTTTCGCCCGCTGGCTCCCGCCGCCACCTCGCGCCCCTCCAGCACAGCGACGTTCAGACCTCGACGTGCAAGCCTTCCCGCACACGCACACCCGGTGACCCCGGCGCCGACCACCAGCACGTCGGCGGCCAGGTCACCGGTGACGGAGGGATAGGCCGTCGGTTCACCCAGCTGCTGCCACAGTGACGGTTCGCTCATCGGGGCGCGAAGGCTATCGCCTCTGCCAGAATCGGATGGTGACCATCATCGACGAGCTGGCGCTGGCCGAGCGGCTGATTGCCTTTGACACCTCGCGCCCGGAGGGCATCCGCGATGCCGTCGCGTTCATCGAGGGGTGGATCGAGGCCCAGGGAATCGACCTTCAGGTGGTCGAGTTGGACGGCCGTCCATCGGTGATCGCGACCGTCGGCGAAGGGGATCGCACGATCGTGTGGGCAAGTCACGTTGACGTCGTCCCCGGTGATCCGGCGCAGTTCGTCCCCCGCCGGCGGGCCGGACGTCTGTACGGCCGCGGCAGCTATGACATGAAGGGCGCACTGGCGGCGATGCTGGCGGCGCTGGCGGATTTCGCGGCCGTCCCCGATCACGGCCGGTCAGTTCGCGTGCAGCTCCTGATCGTCCCCGACGAGGAGTCGGAAGCGCGCTCGCACGATCTCAAGGCAACCGCGCGGCTCGCCGACGCCGGCCATGTCGGGGAGTTCGTGGTGTGCGGCGAGCCCACCGACCTGGATGTGGGCGTCCAGGCCAAGGGCGCACTGGTGCTGCGGCTCGACGTGCGTGGCCGTTCGGCCCACGGCTCGACTCCCTGGCTGGGCGAAAACGCGGTTGTGAAAGCCGTCGAGCTGACCACGCGTGTGGCCGCACTGCCGTTCACCCAGGCCCGATCTCCATTGTTCACCGCCGGCCCGACCGTGAATCTCGGCCGCATCAGCGGCGGCGACGCCGTTAACCGCGTCCCCGACCAGTGCAGCGTCGACCTGGACATCCGCTACCTGCCGGGGCAGGATCCGGAGGAGATCCTCTTCCAGGTGCGTGGCCTCGGCGTCTCGGTCGAGCCGATCTACCACGTGGCGGCCGCCGATCTCGATCCTGAGTCGAGCCATGTGACCGCGTTGCTGCAGGCGGTGGCTGCCGGTGACCGGCCCGCCAAAGCGGTCGGCCGCGACGGCGCCTCGGACGCCGCCGTGTTTCTCAATCGGGGCGTGCCCAGCGTCGAGTTCGGGCCGGTCGGGGCCGGCCACCACGGACCTGACGAGTACGTCGAGATCGAATCCCTGCACATCTACCGCCGTGCGCTGACAGACTTCCTGGCCCGAGCGGCGGCAATCGACGCTCCATGATCCCTATACTCACCCACCACCGATGAGCATCGACTCCCAAGCCCCGCTCGGTGGGCCTCCGATCGGCGTCATCGGCGTGGGCTACGTAGGACTGGTCACCGCCGTCTGTTTCGCTGATCTCGGCCACCACGTGATCTGCCGCGACATCGATTCCGACCGGATCGAGGCTCTGCGCTCCGGGAGGGTGCCGATCTTCGAGCCGGACGTCGAACCGGTGCTGGAGCGAAACCGCGATCGGCTCCGGTTCACGCTCGATCTCGATCCCATCGTCGAGGCGTGCCGGGTCGTGTTCGTCTGTGTGGATACCCCCCAGATGCATTCCGGTGACGCCGACCTGTCGCGCGTGCACACCGTCATCGACGAGCTCGCCGGGGCGTCCGAACAGCTGATATTGGTGATGAAGAGCACCGTTCCGGTCGGTACCGGCGACCGGCTGCGGGACGAGCTGGAGGCTGCCGGCCGCGGGATCGCCTACGTGTCCAACCCCGAGTTTCTGCGCGAGGGCCGGGCGGTGACCGATTTCGCCCACCCGGACAGAATCGTGATCGGTGACTACGACACCACCCACGGCGATGCGGTGGAGGCGCTGTACGCCACCATCGATGCGCCCGTGATCCGCACCGACGTGGCCTCGGCAGAGATGACCAAGTATGCCTCCAACGCCTTCCTGGCAGCCAAGATCTCGTTCGTCAACGAGATCGCGAACGTGTGCGAGGAGGTGGGGGCCGACGTTTCCGTCGTGACTCAGGGAATGGGCCTGGACGCGCGCATCGGCCCGCACTTCCTGCGGCCGGGAATCGGCTACGGCGGGTCGTGCTTTCCCAAGGATGTCCGTGCGCTCAAGCAGCTGGCCGGGAACACGGGGTACCACTTCCAGCTGCTGACGGCGGTGATCGAGGTCAACGAGCTGCAGAAGCGCCGGCTGGTCGGGAAGCTGGAGAAGCACCTGGGGCCGTTGCGCGGCCGCCGTGTGGCGGTGCTGGGATTGGCGTTCAAGGCCAATACCGATGACATGCGCGAGG
The DNA here is from genome assembly GCA_963727235.1 of uncultured Actinomycetes bacterium. GTDB lineage: Bacteria > Actinomycetota > Thermoleophilia > Gaiellales > JAICJC01 > CAVPTL01. The sequence goes on along the minus strand of CAVSFZ010000012.1, from coordinate 2,242 downwards.
CGGCCAGCCTGGTGCTGTGCGATCGTCTGCGCGCCGAGGGGACGACGGTGGTGGTATATGACCCGGTGGCGATGGCCAACGCCGACCAGCTGCTGCATCCCCAGGTGGAGCGGGCCGGATCGATGCTGGAGGCGGTGACGGGGGCGGACGCCGCCGTGATCGTGACCGAGTGGGACGAGTTCCGCGGGCTGGCCTCGCCGGCGGTGCGGGAGGCGATGGCTCAGCCGCTGATCGTGGACGGCCGCAATCTGCTCGACCCCGCCGCGGCCCGTGCCGCGGGATTTGCGTATGAGTCGGTGGGGCGACCAAGCGATCCGGACGATGTCACCCGGATCGCCCCTCCGGGATCGCCCGCGCCGGCATGATCGCCGTGGTCCTGGTGGGCGGTCTCGGCACGCGCCTGCGGCCCCTCACGGACACTGTCCCAAAGGCGATGCTGCCGATCGCCAACCGGCCGTTCTTGGAGCGTCAGATCGACCATCTCGCCGCGCACGGCATCGAGCGGGTGATCCTGGCGTGCGGCTACCAGCCCGATCGCATTCGCGAGCATTTCGGTGATCGCCTGGAGTACGTGGTCGAATCCCAGCCACTGGGTACGGCCGGGGCACTCGCGCTGGCCTCGCGAGGGCTGTCCCAGCCGTTCGTGGCCTGTAACGGCGACGTGCTCACCGATCTCGATCTGACCGCCCTGATCGCCCGCCATCACGCCTGCAACGCCCGCGCGACGCTCGCACTGCACGTGGTGGACGACCCCGCTCGCTACGGGGTGGTGGTGACTGCGGCCGACGGAGCGGTCACGGAGTTCGTGGAGAAGCCTTCCGGCGTACCGCCCGCCGACACGATCAACGCGGGTACGTACGTGCTCGATCCCGATGTGCTCGCCGCGGTGCCGCCCGAACGCGAGGTTTCGATTGAGCGCGAGGTGTTTCCGACGCTGGTCGGCCACGGCCTGTACGGGTCGGCCCAGGACTGCCGCTGGATCGACATCGGTACGCCCGCATCGTTTTTGGAAGCGAACCTGGAAGCGGCCGGGGAAGACGGGGTGGTCGACCCCGCTGCGGTGATCGGCGCCGGGGCGCAGGTTGTCGGCTCGGTGGTCGGGCCGCGGGCCGAGGTGGGCAGCGGCGCCCGGGTTGTCCGGTCGGTGGTGCTGGCGGACGGACGCGTCCCGTCCGGTGCGATCGTGGAGAATGCCGTGGTCAATCACCAGGGAGTGGTGTGGTAGACAGTAAAAACATCCGGGGGGCGATCGAGCAGCTCCCCGAGCAGCTGCGTGAGGGTGGGCGGATCGGCGTGGCCGCCGGCGAGCGTCTGTCGATGCCGGCAGCAGTGGTGCTGGCGGGGATGGGCGGCTCGGCGGTGGGCGGCGAGCTGATGCGCGGAATCATCGCCGGCAATTGCCCGGTGCCGGTTACGCGGGTGCGCGGTTTCGGGGTGCCGACCTTCGTGGGGCCCGGCACGCTGGTGGTGTGCACCAGCTATTCGGGCGATACGGCCGAGACGCTGGCCTGTGCCCGCCAGGCTCACGATCGCGGCGCGAGCGTGCTCGCGGTGGGAGCCGGCGGCCGCTTGGGTGAGCTGGCCGGGGAGTGGGGATCGCCGTTTGCACAGGTGCCCAGCGGGTTGTTCCCGCGCGCGGCCCTGGGCTACCTGTTCGGTGCCACCATCGAGGCCCTGGCGATCGCAGGGCTTGCCCCCGAGGGGCTGTCACTCCAGGCCGCCGAGGGCGCCGAGCAGGCCGATCAGGACGCTGCCCAAGAGCTCGGGCGCACGCTGGCGAGCACGATCCCGCTGATCTACGGCGCCGGGCCGCTGGCGGTGGTGGCCTACAGGTGGAAGACCCAGCTGAACGAGAACGCGAAGATGCACGCTTTCAGTCACGCATTCCCCGAGGTCGGCCACAACGAGATCGAGGGCTGGGCCGGAGCCCGTGGCGGGAACTTCTCGGCGGTGTTCCTGCGTGACGCGACCCAGCTTCCCGCGAATCTGGCGATGCTGGATGCGGCCCGCGAACTGATCGCGGGCGACGCGGCGGTAACTGCGGTGGTCGACGCCCGCGGGGATACCCCGGCGGCGCGGGCATTCTCCCTGGTCGCGCAGGGGGACTGGGTCAGCTATTACGCCGGTCTCGAACGGGGTGTTGACCCCGGCCCGATCGACCGGATTACGGAGCTGAAGGCCCGGATGGGCTGACCCAGGCTGACTTCATATCTCAAGACTGGCGGCCCGCCACGGTGGCGTC
>CAVSFZ010000011.1:0-97390 GCA_963727235.1 uncultured Actinomycetes bacterium | reverse complement strand
TATGGCTACAGCGCTTCGCCACACTCATCCGCACCGCCACGGCGAGCTCGTGCACTCGCACGAACACACGCACGATCCGGGTCTTGCGCACACCGACCCCCATGCGCATGACCACGAACACAACTCAGCCCAAGATCACACGCACCACGATCACGTCCACGACGAGCACCACGGACACGTTCATCGCCATGACCGCGACGCCCGCGAGCACGGTCATTCCCATGGTCTGATCGATCCTTCGATCGTGCGATCCCGCGAGGGCGTGAGGGCCGTGGCGATCAGCCTCGGCGTGCTCGCGCTCGCCGCGACGGCACAACTCGGGATCTACATCGCCTCGGGCTCCGTGGCCCTGCTGGCCGATCTCATCCACAACTTCGGCGACGCGCTCACCGCGATTCCGCTCGGTATTGCATTCATGCTCAAGAGTCTCCGTGGTGAGAAGCTCGCCGGCCTCGCCGTGGTGGCTGTGATCTTCTTCTCCGCCTGCATCGCCCTCTACGAAACGATCCAGCGCCTCCTTCACCCCCAGGCGTTGACCCACCTATGGGTGCTGGCGGCGGCCGGGCTGATCGGCTTCGTCGGAAACGAGATCGCCGCGCGCGTCCGGCTCAACGCGGGCAAGCGACTCCAGAGCCCCGCACTGATTGCCGACGGAAACCATGCCCGCACTGACGGGTTCGTCTCCCTCGGCGTGCTCGCAAGCGCAGCCCTCGTCGCGATCGGCCTACCCCGAGCCGACCCGCTGATCGGCCTCGCGATCACGCTGGTCATCCTTAAGATCACCTGGGACTCCTGGAACGTCGTTCGCGCCACCGAACCAGGTCAGACCACGCACCCGAATGTTTAGCTTGCCGACCCCAGCGTGATCGTCGCGTCTGCCGATTTGCCGTCGCGGTAGTACGTCACGGTGACGGTGTCGCCGGGCTTCTTGGTGAGGGTCAGGCTCTCGAGCAGCGTGGTGTTTGCCGTCTGTCCGTCCAGCTTCGCGATCACATCGCCCGTTTGGAGGCCGGCCGATTGGGCCGGTCCACCGGGCGCGATGGCGTTGATGAACAGCCCTTCCGGCTTGCCGGCCTGGCTCGCCGCCGACGGCGGAACCGGCACGGTGCCCACGCCGAAGTACGAATGCGTGACCGAACCGTTTGCGATCAGCTCATCGGCGATCTGGATGGCGTAGGTGACCGGGATCGCGAACCCCAGGCCGATGCTACCCCCGCCGCCGTCGGGCAGCTGTGCACCGGCCGTGGGTACGCCCACCAGCTCGTCGCCGCAATCGACCAGGGCGCCGCCGCTGTTACCTGGATTGATCGCTGCGTCGGTCTGGAGCGCCCCAACCAGCAGCGCCTGGCCGCCGTTGTCGCCCGGCACGTGCACGTTGCGGTCGAGCGCGCTTACGATGCCCGACGTGACGGTGCCCGAGAGGCCCAGCGGCGCACCCAGCGCGACCACCGGCTGGCCCACACTCACGTCATCCGACGAGCCCAGCCCGATCACCTTGAGCGTAAACGGCGGCTCGACCTTCAGCACCGCCAGGTCCGTCTGCGGATCTCGTCCGGTGATAACCGCGTCGACGTCCGTCCCGTCCGAGAACAGCACTTTGGTCGAGCCACCGTCGGCAGCCTGCGAGATCACGTGGTTGTTGGTGAGGATGTAGCCGTCCGACCGGATCACCTCGCCCGACCCGGTACCCGCCCCGGTTGCACCGTTGGCACTGATCGTCACCACCGACGGCAGGACGTTGTCGGCCACCGAGACGACGTTGCAACCCGATCCCGAGGACGAATCAGAGCTGTTGCTCTTGTACAGGTACACAGCGATGATGACCATCGCGGCGACCAAGACGATCGCGGCCAGGATGAGCCCGTAGGGCGAACGTCGCTTGGCCCGACGGTCGGGATGGTGGCTGGTCTCGGTGCCCAAAAGCGCCAGTGAGCCTACACCAATCGGCTCGCCCTGACCGAATCCACGGGTACAGTCGAGCGCGATGCTCCGCCCCGCGATCATGTTCACCGGTGCGCTGATGCTGCTCGTGCTCCCGTCCTGCGGGAGCGGCGGCGGGTCGTCGTCAACCGCGTCACTGGACAACACCTCGTGGCGCCTGATTACGGTGGGCGACGCGAGCGCGCTTCCCGGCGGCATGCTCGGCTTCAGCGGGGGCAAGCTATCGGGAGCGACCGGCTGCAACTCGTTCGGCGGCGCCTACAAGCAGTCCGGCGATTCGCTCACGATCACACTCGGCCCCACGACCAGGATCGGCTGTCCACCCCCGCTGGATGCACAGGAGCGGTCGGTGCTCGAGGCGCTGCCCAGGACCGCGGGGTTCACGGAGCAAAGCGGCACGCTGACGCTGCTCGACGCCTCGGGAGCGACGCTTCTGACCTACACCCACCTCAGCGCCTCCGCGCTGGTCGGCACGACGTGGGAGGTGACCGGGATCAACACCGGCACCGCCGTCAGCTCACCGGTTATCGGCAGCGAGGTCACCGCCATGTTTGGCGAGGATGGCCGGGTCACCGGCACCGCGGGGTGTAACAGCTACACCGCCGGCTACACACTCCAAGACGACGCGCTGGCGGTCGATTCGGTCGCCGCGACGAGCATGTACTGCAACTCGCCCGATGGCGTGATGGAGCAGGAGACGGCGTTCCTCAAGGCGCTGGAGCGGTCGACCACGGTCGAGGCCGCCGCGACCGGCTTCACACTGCGCGACGCAGGCGGCTCCATCCAGCTGACCCTCAGCGAGAAGTGAGCACAGCAACGGGCGGGTGGTAGGCTCGGCCGGTGCCCGGCGCGTTTCAGATCACCGCCAGCGGCCACCTCGAAATCGACGGTTGCGACGTGGTCGACCTGGTGGCCGGGCACGGGGCGCCTCTTTGGGTGATCTCCGAGGCGACCATACGGGCCAACTACGTGCGGCTGCGAGACGCCTTCCGCCGCGTCCACCCCGCCACGGCGGTGCTCTACGCGACCAAGGCAAATCCGGAGCCGGCGATCATTCGGGTGGCGCTGTCGGAGGGTGCGATGGTGGACGCCGTCACGCTCGGGCACATGCGTCTGATCGAGCGGGCCGGCGGCCGGCCGGAGCAGATCGTGTTCAACGGCAATTCGAAAACCGAGGCCGAGCTGCGATTCGCGCTGGACAGTCGCATCGCCATGATCAACGTCGACTCGCTGGCCGAGATGGAGCTGATCGCAGAGATGGCAGCGCCGCCCGCCGGCGGCCGGCTTCAGCCGGTGTGCCTGCGGGTCGCATTCGACAACACCCGTGTCACCGGCGACGACGCCGAGCTGGCCGAGTATGAGCACCTGGGCAAGTTCGGCATGGACCCGATCGACCTGCTGGCGGCAGCCGAGATCGCCCGCCGGCATCCCGGTCTCGAGCTGGCCGGGCTGCACAACCACATCGGCTATCCCGGCTACGGCCAGACCTACTCACCCAAGCTCGACCTCGATCGTCACGTCGCCTACCTGACCCAGACTCTGGAGGTCGCCCGGACGCTGCGCGAACACGGCGACATGCTGCGGGTCCTGAACGTCGGCGGCGGCTATCGGGTGGGAAACCCGGCGGGGTTCGGGCCGGGCAAACCCACCGAGTTCCCGACCGCCGACGAGTACGCCGAGGCGATCGCGGGATGCGCCCGCGACCTCTGTGCGGAGTGGGAGCTGGGCTCGCCCGAGCTGATCCTCGAGGCCGGCGGCTACCTGGTCTCCGACGCCGTCGCCCTGATCGGCCGGCTGGGCGGATCGAAGACGCGCCGTGCCGGAGCCGAGCAACGCAGCTGGGTGTTTCTCGAGGACACCTCGAGCTACCACTTCGTGCGGCGGATGATGTACGGATTCCATCACCAGGTGGTGGCGGCCAACCGGATGCACGACCCGCTCGACGGTGAGGCCTCGATCGCCGGGCCGGTCTGCACCGACGACGACGTCGCCATCGACGCGCCGTTGCCGCGGCTTCGTCGTGGTGATCTGATCGCGGTGCTCGACAACGGCTCGTACTGCGAGGCGATCACCACCGACTACTGCGCGGTGCCGATCCCGGCCGCGGTGATGGTCTCGGCCGGCCGCTCCTCGATCACCCGCAGGCGCGAGACGGTCGACGACCTGGTGGCCCGATTCGATATCCCCACCTGGCTCCAGGAGCCTGCAGAATGACCACAACATGAAGCTCGGGTTTCTGACCGCGTGCATGCCGGAGCGAAGCCTCGAGGACATCGCCACCTGGGCGGCGGGCAACGGCTATGAGGCGCTCGAGCTGGCCGCGTGGCCTCAGCTCGGCGACCGACCGTTCACGGCGAGCCACATCAGGGCGGACGCCTTCGACCCAGCCGAGGCCGAGCGCGTGCGCCGCACGCTCGACGATCACGGGCTGACCCTCTCCGCGCTCGCCTACTACGACAACAACCTGGCGCCGATCGCTTCTGAGCGCGGGGCCTACCACGCGCATCTGCGGTCGTGCATCGACGCGGCGGCCGCCCTCGGCGGCGTCCCCGTCGGCACGTTCATCGGCCGCGACCCCGGGCTCAGCGTGTCCGAGAATCTGCGTGAGGCCGAACGAGTGTTTCCGCCGCTGGTCGACTACGCGGGTGAGCGCGGCGTGCGGCTGATGATCGAAAACTGTGCCATGGAGGGCTGGCATCCGGACGGCTACCCCGGCAACCTCGCGTACTCGCCCGAGTTGTGGGAATGGATGTTCGGACTTGGCCTCTATCTCAACTTCGACCCGTCGCATCTGCTGGGGCTCGGGATCGACCCGGTCGAAGCGCTGCGGCCCTATGTCGATCGAGTCGCGCACGCCCACGCCAAGGACGCCGAGACGTTCCCCGGCGAGCGCAACCGGTACGGCTTCTTCGGTCGGATCTCCACGCGCGAGGACGAGCCGTGGGACACGGGCTGGTGGCGCTACCGAATCCCCGGTCTCGGGCAAGTCGAGTTCGGCCGCTACGTCGACACGCTGTATGAGGGCGGCTTCGACGGCGTGCTGTCGGTCGAGCATGAGGACCCGGTGTGGGGCGGCTCCGCGGACATGGTGGAGGCGGGTCTTCGGATCGCCCACAACAACCTCCGGGGGCTGGTTGTCCGATGACGAATTGTGGGATGATGTCGGAAAGCGTGTCCATTGCCACAAGATGGGGGGAGCCATGATCGGCACCATTGTCAGCATCGGACCGAGCGACGCCCTCGACCGCAGCCGCGCGTCAGCCGTCGCCGAGAAGGCGGGACCGGTATTCGAAGGCATGCCGGGCCTGCGCAGCAAGGTGTTCATGTGGGACGAGCAGACCGCGACCGTTACCAACGTGTACGTGTGGGAGTCGGAAGACGCCGCACGGGCGTTCTTCACGCCCGAGCTGGTGCAACAGGTGATCGAGCTGTACGGCGTGGAGCCGCGGGTGCAGTTCACCGAGGTGTCGGCCCTGGTCGACAACGGCGCGGCCGTCACCGCCTAACTCACGGAGTGTCGCGCGGCGGCCACTCCACCAGTGGCGTCCCGATCTCCCAGTGGTGCCCGAAGGGATCCTCGATCCGGCCGAGCAGCCAGCCATGGGCGCGTTCGGCCGGATGGATCACGGTCGCGCCGAGGGCCTCGGCGCGGTTGATCACGGCCTGAGGATCCTGGTCGATCAGGAGCAGCCGAACAGTGGTGCCGCCGAGCGACTCCGGACTGAAATGGTTGTTGGGCGGAGACTCGTCCGATACCCAGAACGACGCGTCGCCCACCGAGAGCTGGGCGACGACCTCCGCGTGTGCATCGGTGCCACCAACGCGGTACAGCTCCACGGCACCGAAGGCGGCCTCGTAGAACTCGATCGCCTCGCGGCCGCGCCGCACTGACAGCTGAGGTGAGACGCTCACGTCGGCGGTGAGCATATCCAGCTCGCAAGTGGCACAACTATACCCAATACGGTATATTTTTGTCCATGGAGATTTCAGCACTCTCAACCGCTCAAGCCGCCCAAGAGCTCAGCGTGAACTCCCGGCGCGTCCGACAGCTAGTGGACGCTGGAAGGCTCGATGCCCAGAAGATTGGGGGACGCCTGTTAGTCGACCGCGGAAGTGTCCGTCGGCTGAGGGATGCCCACCGCGAACCCGGGCGTGCGCTGGCCCCGAAGAATGCCTGGGGACTTCTCAGGCTCGCGAGTGGTGAGCCGCTACGCGGAGTGGATGCCAAGTCGCGCTCTCGCATCGAGCGGTACCTCGACGATTCCGGCGACGTCGCGCGGGTCGCTCACCGACTCAGCCGGCGGGGCGAAGCACACTTTCTCCGCGGCCACCCGCGAGACGTCGCAGCGATTGCCTCTGACGATCGACTTGTGCTTAGCGGAGCAAGCGCAACCGACCACCATGGGTTTGATCTCGTCGCTCCGGGGGGAGTCGAGGCTTATGTCGGCCCCGCGCTCTTCGATGACATCCGGCGCCGGTTCTTCCTTGAGCCAGACAGCGTCGCGCCCAACGTGATTCTCCGAGTCGTCTCACCGGCCGTGTGGAACGAGATATCCGGCGAGAGGTATGCGCCTGCGGCCGCGGCTGCAATCGACCTGCTTGAGTCCCGGAACGAACGAAGCCGACGAGCTGGTCGGGAGTATCTGCTCGGCTTGGGCAGCGACCATGCCGCCCGTTGAAATCCCACCGGAGGGCGCCAGAACGAGCGAGGGCTGGAAATTCCTCACATCGAGAGTTGATTATCCGCCGAGCCGCTCTTGAAGGAGTGTCGGGCGGCCGCACTCGATGCGACCGCCCGACTCAGCGACCCCTAGTTCGAGATCTTGATGTAGTCGATGTCGCCGGTGTAGTAGTCACACGTCGTGGTGATCTGATCGCACTGGAGCTTGCCTGCGACGGTGATCGGACGCGAGTTGGAGATGGTGCCGAGGCTGCCCGACGCGGTCTTCACGACCTGGCCGTCGACGCTGAGCGTCAGCTTGTTCGACGTGCGTGCGCACACCGCGGTGTGCCAGTTGCCGTCGCTGAGCACCGCCGGCGACTGGACCGAGGCGCTCTTGCTGGAGCCCTTCATCAGGCACTTGATACGGCCGTTCGGATTCTCGATCTTCCAGTAGCCGGACGACCCCGCCTGGCCCTTCTGGACCATGTTTCCAAAGTGCTGGGTGGTGCGATACCGGATCGTCACCGTGTAGTTCCCCGTCCCCGGGTTCAGACTGCTGTGGTTCGCCACCTGCACCAGGCGTTCAGGCTTGGCCGGCGGCGCGGTGGGACTTACGAACGCCCACCGATATCCGGTTGCCCCCATCACACTCACGCCGGTCTGGAGGCCCGACCCGATCGTTCCGTTGTAATGGTTGGGCCCACTGTCAATCATGGTGTGCGCTCCGGGCCCCTCATTCATCTCCCAATCCGCCAGCGTAGCCGCGGATGCAGGTGCAACAAACGCTACGCCCACAACCAGCACCGCGGCCAGCGGTGCCCCGAAACTCTTCCTCATCGCGCCCTCCCCAAGACGTTTTGGCTATTCCAGGAGCTAAGCCGAAATAAACTGTATACCTAACGGACGATGAACGGCGCTCAAATTTCGTCATCCCGGTGGGCCACGGCGGCGCCGGGCCGCAGCCACAGGCTGGCGTGGCTGGGCTGCAGGGTGGTGTTGACGACGTCCAGCACTCCAGCCGACAGCGAGTCGAGCTCGATCTGGTGGCGCAGCCGGCCGGCAAACGCATCGAGCGTGTTGGCGGCGTCGTACTTGCCGCGATAGAAGCGGTGATCGACCGCCCGCTGGATGCGCGACCGCAGCGGCTGGAACGCGGCGGCAACGATCAGCGTCGAGATCGTCACCGCCAGCGCACCGGACTGGCCGGTGAGCGACCGAAACGCCCATCCCATCAGCGAGATCCCGCCGAGGTAGACGAGGGCCAGCACCAGGATCAGCGCCGCGTAGATCAGGGTGCGGCGGATGATCACATCGATCTCGTACAACCGGTATCGGAGGATCGCGATCCCGGTGGCGACCACCAGGCCGGTTCCGGCGGCCGCAACCAGCGCCGAGACCACGAGGTCCGACCACGGCAGAAACCAGATCAGCGGAGCCGAGGCCACGACCGCGGCCAGCACGCTGGCCGCGCCGCCGAACCACTTGAGCTGCTGTCGCAGAAGCCCCGTCGCCCGGCGGTAGCGCCCCACCAACGACACCGCGGCGGCCACCGTCATCGCGAACACCGCCAGAAGCCCGATGAACCCGGCGAAACCGGGAGCCTCACCGAACGTCCCGCCGAGGCCGTGTCGGCTATCCAGCACCGCACCGGAATCGAGGTTCACAACATCGTCGGCAAACACAATGCCGAACACGAACAGGACCACCGCCACCAGCCACACCGCCCCCACCACCCGCCATCTGCGAGACGGCAGCCGGCCTTCGGGGAACAGCACCAGCAACGGCGGCAGCACGAGCAGCACGAGCGGCTCGAACACTGCCGCGCTCACCGCGGCCGCTCCCCGGCCGGGCAGACCGAGCGACGCCGCCGAGTACGCATCGCAGAGCTTCCCGAACGCCACGATCACGCCGACGGAGAGAAACAGCCAGCCGATCGGGTTGCGAGGCACACGCAGACACAGCACCAGGCCCACGGTCGCGCATCCCAACGTCGGGGCCACCGGGATCACAACCCACGAGAGAGGCAGATCCGCCCGCACGGCAAGGCCGATCGCGCTCGCCATCGCCGCGACCGAGATCACCCACACCGACCACGCGCACCGCTGTCTCGTGATCACTTTCACGAACCGATTCTGCCATCGCGGCGTCCCGAGAACGTTACGAACTCAGCGGTCGAATCCCGCCCGCATGACTGTGATCGGGGCGAAGCTGGGGCCGGGCATGCGCTCCAGGGCAGGAAGGGCGTAACCCAGCAGCCGGCTCCGGCCTCGTGGGAGTCTCAGCGACCGCAGATCGTCGATGCCGGGGATCGACTCGATCATGCGCGTTCCTCGGCGTCCATACCCAGGTCCAGACGGGCGCGCGATAGCCACCACCCATCGTCGGCTCCCCCCGCCGGCTGCGCTCGGTGAGCCAGCGCGGACGGCGTCGAACAGGATCGCCCCGCTCGGAAACCGCACGGCGCATAAGCCGGCAGCCGGTGGCCCGCCGTCGTCAGTCACCGAGCTGGGAATGACCAGCCGGCGGTGACCGCTGGTTGGCAGCAGCTTGTGACGAAGCTCCACCACCTCGGGCAGATCGACCGTGATCCAGCGAGCCCTACCGTTGTCGACCCGCCAGAATGTCGTCTCCACGCCCTCCCCAAGGGCCACCACAGCGCCGTCGGGATGGGCCCACAGAAAGCGGCGGAGCATCGTCCAGCACGGCATCGACACGCCTCGCCTAACCGGCGCGCCGATGGAGCGTCCACAGCAGCATCTCGGCGGCCCCACCGAGCGCGACCGAAACCCGATCGTCCGACGTGCACGACATACTCCGTTACTAGCCGGACGCCCTCTGCCCCTAACTGCGAACGCGGTGGGCGGTACCAACTTGACACATTCCCAGGTGCGTGGTCTACTCCGGCAGTTGGCACGCGCCTCCGCCCCGGTGTTCCTCGGCGGCTCGGCGCACCGTGCGGCACATCCAGGAAACCATTTGGACACATCTCGACTTCCTGGTCAAACGCTCGTAGGGTTAACCGATAGCCCCAAATGTTCGCTCCGACCGGAGGATCCCTGTAGATGGACGCTACAACCCGATTCGACGCTGTGGCACCGGAGACGTGTCGCATCTTTCTCGTACGCCACGGGCGCACCGTGATGAACACCCAGGTGCGGTTTCGAGGCCGACTCGAAGTCCCGCTCGACGAAGTTGGCCGCCAAGAGGCGTGGGACGCTGCACACGGCCTCAGTGACGCCAACATCAGCGCCGTCTACAGCAGCCCGCTGCGACGCGCGATCGAGGTGGGAGAGGCGATCACGTCGGTGTCAAACGCCGGTCCGGTGATCCCGCTGCCGAACCTGGTGAACCTCGACTACGGCGTGTGGGAAGGGTTGACCAAGGAAGAGTCGGCGGAGCACGACCCGAAGGCGTTCGAGCGTTACCTGAACGACCCGGAGATTGCTGTCTGCCCCGAGGGAGAAGCCGTCGCCAACGCCGCCGATCGAGTGGTGGCCGCGCTCAAGGAGATCGGCAAGGCTCACGCCGACGGCAGCAGCGTCGCAGCTGTCTCGCACGGCGTGATGGTGCGCCTGGCGGTGCTGCGCGTCGCCGGTGCGACCGAGCACGACTGGCAGTTTGCGATGCAGACGGCATCGGCCGTGGTGTTCGACGTCACCGACGATCGCATCTCGCTGGCCCAGCCGGTCGACCGCAGCGATCCCGATCCGCGCAAGTCGGGCACCTACCTGTTCGCCCCGTCGTCGATCCGGGCCGCGTCTTGACCCAACCGGTGCTCGCGACCGGAATGGCGCGATCGGGCGGCAGCTGGATGGCACTGATGCTCGTGGCCGGCGGCCACGCGGTGCACCTCAACGAGCCGCTCAACAGGCGCCACCCTCCCGGCCTTTCGCCGGGAATCCTGCGGGTGCCCGCGCCGCTGTCCTACCAGTACATCGGGGAGCACAACGACGCGGAATACGGGCCGGGCTTCGCGGACATGTTCCGGCTGCACTACCACGTCGGCTCGGAGCTTCGGGCCAACCGATCGCCCTACGACCTGGCCAAGATGGCCAAGTACCTCTCGACCTTCACCGCCGGCCGGATCCGCCACTCGCGCCCGATCCTGGACGACCCCTACGCGGTGTTCTCCGCCCGCTGGCTGGCCGATCGGCACTTCTGCCGCGTCGTCTACCTGGTGCGGCACCCCGCCGGCATCGTCAGCAGCCTCAAGCGGATCGGCACGCGCTGGAGCGACAACCTGCCCGACATCGCCGCTCAGCCGGAGCTGATCAAGGCGTATCTCTCGGACTTCAGTGACGACATCGACCGCACGTTGAGCCAGCCGTTCGACGTGGTCGAGCACGGCTGCCTGCTCTACCGGCTGATCCACTCGGCGATCGCCCAGGACGCCGAGCGCCATTCGGATGCGATCGTCGTCCGATACGAGGATCTGGCCGAGCAGCCGGTGCCCGAGTTCCGGCGGTTGTACGATCGCCTGGGCATGGAGTTCGGCGAACAGGCCGAGACGGCGATCAGGACCGCCACCAGCCCGCAGGACTCGCGGCGGAGCAACCCGTGGGGCCGCGTTGGCCTGTCCAAGACCGCGTTCCAGCCGATGGACAGCCGCGCCAACGCGTGGGCCTGGCGCAAGCGGCTGACCCCGGCCGAGCAGGAGGCTGTGATCGAACGCACCGCCGACGTGGCAGGCCTGTTCTACTCAGAGGACGAACTTTCAGTCAAGGAATCAGAATCGCATGACGTCTCTCGCAACAGCTGACCTCGCCCATACCCTGATCGCGCTGGCCGCGATCCTTCTGTGCGCGCACGGGATGGGCTCGCTGTTCGTGCGTTTCCGCCAGCCGCGGGCAATCGGCGAGATCCTCGGCGGCCTTTTGCTGGGTGCAACCGTGCTGGGTTGGGTGTGGCCCTCGGCCCAGGCGTGGATGTTCCCAACCGACGGCTCGACCTCGATCATCCTCGGCGCCGTCTACCAGCTCGGCCTTTTGCTGCTGCTGTTCATGGCCGGATCCGAGCTTCGCACCGTGTTTAACCGTGGTGAGCGTCGCACCGTCGCGGCGGTGTTCGCAGCCGGCATGTGCATCCCCTTCATCGCCGGCCTGGGCATCTCGCAGGTGATCGATCAGCAGCGCCTGTGGGGTCCAAACGGCAACTCGACCTCATTCGTCTTGGTGTTCTCGATCGCACTGGCGATCACCAGCATCCCGGTCATCTCGAGGATCATGCATGACCTCGGCATCCTCGACACAGCGTTCGCGCGCGTCGTCCTGGGCGTGGCGGTGCTCGAGGACCTGGTGCTGTACGTGGTGCTTGCAATCGCCATCGGCTACGCCGGTGGAACCGGCGGCACGCTGTTCGGCCTGCCGTCTGCACTGAATATCTCCGGCGGCTCGAACGCGGACATGATCTACCACGTCGGGATGACATTGGCGTTCCTGGCGGTGTTCCTGATCGCCGGCCCGCCCGCCTATCGCTGGATCGGCAACCTCGAGATGAACGTGATCCAGCGCGCCACCCCGATCGCGCACCAGCTCACCTTCATGATCCTCGCCACCGCCGCCGCACTGATGCTGGGCCTGGAGGCCTTCTTCGGCGCCTTCGTGGCCGGGATCGTGGTCGCTGCCACCGAGGACAAGCCCTCCCAGGCCACACTCGCGATCCGCAGCTTCTCACTCGCCTTCTTCATCCCCGTGTACTTCGCCGGAATCGGACTCGGGCTCGACCTGATCCACGGCTTCGACGTCGTCTTCTTCATCTGGTTCCTGATCGCCGCGTGCGCCATCAAAGCCGCCAGCGTCTACCTGGGCGCCCGCGCAGCGGGCGAAGACAACTCCAGCGCACTGAACCTCTCGGTCGCCATGAACGCCCGCGGCGGCCCCGGGATCGTGGTCGCATCGACCGCGTTTGCCGCCGGCATCATCAACCAAAACTTCTTCGCCGTCTTGGTGCTCCTGGCAATCCTCACCTCACTCGCCGCAGGCGCCTGGCTCGAACGCGTACCCCGCCACCGGCTGCTGACCCGGGCCGACGAGGCATCGCCCGCACCGACGGTCGTCGAGGAACCAAACCCGGTCGCGTGAATAACGGTGCCAGGCACCGTTATTCACCCCGGCGGCGCGCCAGCACGAGCACCAACACCGCCCCGACCACGCCGGCCACGACCAGTGCGCCGGCGATGATCGCGGTGCGGTTGGCCGAGATCAACGACTGACCCGACGAGCCTTCCAGCGCAGGCAGGTCCTGCGGCAGCGGGTGTCCGTTGGCGGTCGCGAGCTTGCGCACCGCCGCGCTGGCGGCATCGGTGAGTGTGTCCGGCGATGACCCTCCGGGCGCGGCCACCGAGCGCAGCTGCCGGTAGCCGTTGGGCACGCGCTTGCCGCCGTTTTGGGAGATGCCGTAGCCGTTGCTCATGACCGTCAACAGCCGTCCCCGGTAGGCGAACGCGAGCTCGGCCCCCAAGAACTTGGCGTAGGTGCGCGGCTTTCCCATCAGCTGGGGGATCGAACCCAGGTCCTGGGGTGCCTGAATCACGGCCACGCGAATCGTGTAGCCATCGTCGTTGGCCGCCGCCACCAAGGCCTTCAGCCGATCGCCGCTGGCGGCTGAGGGAGCGTTGATGGGCAGGTACACCTGCTGGGTGAGCAGGTAGTCGCTGGGCGGATCGCCGTCGGCGAAGCTGGTCACCGCCGATGCCAGGAACAGCACCAGCGCGACCGCGGCCACACCGGCCACGAACGCCGCCACGGCGGCGGCCAGCACGCGGCCCTGACGCTGGTTGTTCGGCGGCTGTGGTGGCATCCGGCCTATCCCTCCGCGTGATCCTCGAGCACGATCGTAAACGCCGGGGAGCCACGCGGCTCGATCTGGAACTGCAAAGCCCAGTGGCCAACCATCACCAGTGCCGGCCGCACGAGACGGTAGACGCCCGGGGCGTGCTCACGCATCACGTAGCTCTGGGTACCCATCTCCATGTCCAGCATCAGAAACCGCTGGATCACGGTGGCGTTCTGGACAGGGCTGCCGTCGCGGGTCAGCTGCAGCTCGAACTTGTTGGGCGCAGCCGCCTTGTTGGGGGCGATGGTGATGGTCGCCCGATACGAGCCGTGATCAACCGTGGTTGTCACAGCTCCCGGTCCGACATGCGCGTCCACCGTCCCGATCTCCGCCAGCGCCCTCGCCGGCGGCGGCAGGCTGGTGAGCACCATCGCCGCCAGCACGATGGCGGTGACCAGCGCGATCTCGACGCCCACCACCCGCCGCAGCAGTCCGATCGCCGTCGAGCCCGACTCGGGATCGTCCGCCCCGAGCGCGGCCTTCAGCCGCGGCACCGATCGCCGGTTGTTGACGGCGGCGACCAGGATCGTGACCGCCAAGATGGCGATCTTGACCAGGATGGTCTTCCCGTAGGAGGTCTGCCACAGCGACTGCAGCGTCGGCAGATGAACGATCGCAGCGCCTGTGCCCGACGCGATCAGGACGACCACGGACGCCAGTGCGACCAATGAGAATCGCGGCACCGCGGCACCGAGCACCGGCAGCCGGGCCTCCGGCGGGGTGCGCGCGACGGCCAGCGTGAGTGCGACCAGACCGCCGAGCCACAGTGAACCCGCGACCAGATGCGTCCAGTCAAGCGCGAGCGAGAGCGCCGCCGGTGAGGTCTGCCCGGGGTGGCCCGCGAGGCCCGGGATCACCAACAGCGCCCCGGCGGCGATCACCGCTCCGGTCAGCGCCAGCAGCTCAGCCACCGAGCGCTGCCTGCGGTCGGGCCGGTCGAGCTTGATCGCAACCAGGGCGGCCAGCCCGAACAGCACCAGCACAAGCTCGAGGTCAACCAACGCCCGGCCCAGGGCCGAGTCGCGGATCAGCGGCACCACCCCGATCACATCGACGACCGATTTCTGAGCGAACTCAGCGGTGGTCACCAGCATGTAGAGCGGCGTGGCGAACAGGCCCGCCACAACCGAGACCACCAGCGTGATGTCGATGGCGCGGGCGGCCGACACCGACCCGGTCAGCGCCCGGCGAGCGATCAGCGTGCGGAAGGCGAATAGCCCCACCGCGATCATCACCGCCAGGAACACCAGCCACCGCGCTGCCACCAGCTGCGGCGTGGCGGCCGACTCTGAGAGCGAGGGGATCACGAACTGCGGAGCCGCTCCCGGCACCGGCCCCACGGCGAATGTGAACGCGCCGCGCACCGGGTGGCCGTCGGCGGAGATCGCGCGCCAGTACACCAGGTACCAGCCCTGAGGCAGATGCCGCACGCTGATCGCGAGCGTGTCGGGGTCGCCCGGGACGGCGTACGGCGATCCCTCCGTCTGCTGGTTGCCGTTCGCGTCGGTCACCGAGATCACCGCAAAGCGCGGCTCCACGGCCTCGTCGAAAGTGAGCGTGACCCTGGACGGCGACGCCGGCACCGTCGCGCTTGCAAGCGGAGTGGTCTTCTCCAGCACGGCATGGGCCGAGGCGGCCGCCGGGAACGCCCCGGCGGCCGCGAGCACCACCACAACCAGTGCGGCCCGTGCCCGGTGGGTCACGTCAGAGATCGTCTCCCCGAGAACAGTGCGATGCCACCGAGCAGGATGCCCACTGCGCCGAGCACCACGGCCACAATCGCAAGCGTGTTGGACGAGCCACCCAGCGACGAGACACCCTTGATGGTGGGGCTGGGCGTATCCGAGTCCTCAGGCCCGGTCCATTCCACCACGGTGCCGTCGGAGTAGGTCTGGCGAACGCCGAAGGTGTACGTCGCCGATCCCCCGGTGAGGGCCGCCTGAAAGTGGAACACGGAGTCCTCGTCAGTCGGTACCGAGCCGCCGGTCCAGGTCACCTGGTTGATGACCGCGTCCTCACCCGAGCCGGTGGCCTTGACCGTACGCGTCCATCCGGGGGCGGCCTCGAACGAGTCGATGGCCACTCCGTCGGGCACGGTGAGCTGGATCTCAGTGGTCGTGGCCCCCTCTTCCTCAGTCGGCACAGCCAGCGTAAATTGCTGCAAAACGCTAGTTTCAGCGGTGGGTGGGCTGATGGCGGCGTGGGCCCAGGCGGTCGATGCGAACCCGAGTGTCGCCAGCAGCGAGAGTGCCGGCACCGAGATCGCTCGGCGGATGAGTTTGGACATGTGTGGATCTCCTCGTCGACCTCACCGAACGGTGAGGGTGAATGGTGCGGTCAGGATCTTGCCGTCCACCCGGCACTGCAGGAACAGCCGCCAGATGCCGGCCTCAGGCAGCAGCACCCCCACGTGCAGCACTCCCGGCTTGGCCGAGGTACCCGAGATGCTCGCCCCTCCCGCGACGTTGGTGCAGCCGGCCAGGCCGGGAGCGCACACGTGCGTGTGGAAGTAGGCGAGGTCGTCTTTGTGGAAGAAGATGGCGTGCGCCAGAGCTCCATACCACGGGGTGAAGTGTGCCGGCTGTCCGTCCGGATCTTGCACGTTGACGGTCACCAGTGCGGCCTCGGCAACCCGCAGCTTGGGCGGGTTTTGCATGGTGAACCGGTAGCCCTCGGTGACCACCGTTCGCGAGAACGGCGGGATAGGCTCGGGGGTGTATCTGCCCCGAACCCTCAGGCTCTGGGTGAGCTGGACGTTTGTGTATCCCGGGCCCTTGGAGGCGGGGTAGATATCCACCAGCACGTGGTACGGCCCCGGCTCCGTGAGGGTGACCGGATCACGCACCCGTCCGTCCGGTGCAATCGGCGGGTGACGGTGGACGATGGTGGACAGGTCGTCGCGCACCAGGATCACGTGCACCCCGGTGTGGGGACCGGGGCCGGTGCGGTAGTTGACCAAGGGCTTGCCGTTTGGCTGGATGACCGTGAACGAGACGACCGTGGGCTTCCCCGGACGTACCGGCGCCTGCGGCTGGAACCCGGAGAGCGAGTACTGCCGTGCCGGAGCGATCGAAGGCGGCGCCGGCGAGGAGCTCCCGCCACCGCAGCCCGCGAGCACCACGGCCACGGCCATCGCACCCAGCGCTGAACTCAACAGCCGTTTCATGTGCCCTCCGGGAAGATGTAGAACCGATGCGGCGGGACGTATCCGCCCAGCTCGACCACGACCTCTGAGTGTGGTCGCAACGCGACCGACTCGGGCGAGCCGTGGACGCGTACACCGTCCACGTACACCCGCACCCGGTGGTCGGCCGTGAATCCCGCCAGCCGGTTATGCGACAGCGGCTGGCCCCAGATCGCGAACAGCCGCCCCAGCGTCGCCCCCCCGCCGGACATGTGGATCACCCCGGTGGGCTCGGTCGTCCACAGCGAGTGCCGGCACCCCCGCCCCACCCCGACCCCGACTGGGATCAGCAGCGCCCGCCCCTGCGCGAACAGCTCCACGTGTGCCGCAGAGTCTGCGACGCGGCCGGCCGTGCAGGCGTCGCCGGTGCCACTCAGCGGCGGCCCGGGTGCGAGCGTATAGGCGGTACCGACTCCGATCGGTGTCGGCACCGCGCTGGTGCTTGGGTTGAGCACCCCGATCGCCGCGGACAACACGGCGAGCAGGACTGCCAATGGGGACGTCATGTTGCTCGGTTCCTCGTCGGTCGAGCGCCCCATCCGCGGCTGGCGGCAGGGCGCGCGGGCACGGTCAGAACCGAGGGGGCGGCGCGCGGCCCGAGAACGGGCGGACGACCGGCCGGCGAACCGGAACCGGGACGGGCGGCGGGGTGACCGCCGCAGAAATCGCGGTAAGCAGCTCGAGCATCCCGACAACCACGGCCGCGAGCGCGGCGTGGGCAGACGCGATCGCACGGTCGGCCAAAACCACCACCCACGCCGCCGCGATGGCCAGCACGATGTGGAGCGCGGGAGCGGCCGCCGCTCCGGCACCGGCATGCACGCCGGCCGCCAGCAGTCCGATGTGGGCCGCACCCTGCAGCACCAGCATCGCGGCCGCCACGGCAGCAAACGGCGCGCGGCCGTACGCAGGCGCGTCGCCGCCACCGCCTGCCGTCACGACCGCAGCGGCGCGTCGGGCGGTGAGGATGCGCGCGCCGGCGAAAGACAATCCGACGGCGGCGACCAGCGCGCCGGCAGCCGCCGCGGTCAGTGAGCGACCGTCGGTCACACCCGCCGGGCCGGCATGCGCCACCACCGCCGCGACGGCAGCGAGGCCTGCACCAATCACCCAGCGTGGATCACGCATGGCAGGAGTATGCCACTGCATCCGGCTCCTATCGGCAGCCGCCCCCGTTCGCAGAAGGTGAATAAAAGGTGCCAGGCACCTTTTATTCACCGCTAGACGGGGAGCTTGCGCGAGTCGATGTGCACGAGCACCTTGCGCTTGACCCGCTGGAGCGCGTTGTCGACCGTCTTGGGGTCGCACTCGAGCCGCTCACCGATCTGCTCGTAGCTACGGCCCTCGAGGTAGAGGGTGAGCACCTGTGCCTCGAGCCGCGAGAGCGCTGTGCCGAGACAATCCAGCAGGCTCTGCAGCTCTTCGGTGGAGATCACGCACGAGGCCGGGTCGTCGACCGTGGGGCCGGGCAGCGCGTCGCCGAGCGTGCAGTCGGTGTCGCCCTCCTGGCCGGCGGGCGTGTGGCTGAACGACACATACGTGTTCAGGGGCGCGTGCTTGAAGCGGGTCGCGGTCTTGATCGCGGTGATGATCTGGCGGGTGATGCACAGCTCCGCGAATGACCGAAACGACGTCTCCTTGTCGGCACGGAAGTCTCGTACGGCCTTATACAGGCCGACCAGGCCCTCCTGGATGAGATCGTTGGAATCCCCGCCGGCGAGGAAATACGAGCTCGCCTTGAGCCGCACAAAGCCTTGATAGCGTCGGAGGATCGTGTCCATCGCCCACTCGTCTCCGTTGCGTGCCGATGCGATCAGGGCCAGTTCGCTTGGCTCCCGCACCGTTCGTTGCATCTGACGGGCTGCCTGTGGGGCTGGGGACACCGATCGACCTCCGGAGGCTGACAATAGGGGGAAAGAACGCTCAAGAAGCTTGAGGCTGACCTTCAAGTTTAACTTGAGGGAACGAACTATAGCCAGGCGGACGGTCATGTCAAGAAACGGAGCCGGCCAGGGCCGCTACTGACCGCGTCGAATCCGCTCCAAAGCCTCTCTGGTAGCGGGATCCATGGCATCTGACAGCTGGTAGCGCTGGCGTGTTTTGGCGTCCCCACGGGGCGGTTCGGGAGCGGCGGCGAGCCGATCGAGGAACTCTCGAGCACTCATTGCGTGCACTCCACCGCGCTGGGAGACGTGGCGCACCACCGTGTCGTTCGACACCACGGTGACCTCGGAATCGGCGGCGTGACGGTAGGCCAGCCGTTCGATCACCGAGTCTGCGGTCTCACCTTGGGAGTGGCTGATGACGGTCGCACCGACCGTGCGGTCGTTGCCCTCGCCGTCCAGCACCACCACCGCACGGACTCCCTGCCGTGCCGCCCAGTCGGTGACGTCGGCGGCCAACCGCTCGCGCAGCAACGCGTACTCGCCGCCGCCGCCGCGGGCGTGGGTGACGTTGTCGCCGTCGATGATCCAGATCGGGTCAGCCATCGCGCTGGCGAGCCGCCTCGAACAGCAAGACCGCGGCCGCGGTGGACACGTTCAGCGAATCGATGTGGCCGCGCATCGGGATCGAGACAGTGGTGTCGCAGGCCTTTCGCACACGCGGTCGCAACCCGGCCCCCTCCGCCCCCAGCACGAACACCGTCCCGCCGGTGCGGTAGTCCGCCTGGTCGTGCCGGGTGTCCCCATCGGCGGCAGCGCCGTAGCTCCAAAGCCCCGGACGCCGGCTGCGCAGCAGGGCATCGGCGAGATTCTCGACCTGGGCGATCGGCAGGTGCTCCACC
The DNA here is from genome assembly GCA_963727235.1 of uncultured Actinomycetes bacterium. Classification (GTDB taxonomy): domain Bacteria; phylum Actinomycetota; class Thermoleophilia; order Gaiellales; family JAICJC01; genus CAVPTL01. The sequence continues at coordinate 77,983 of CAVSFZ010000011.1, read as the reverse complement.
GCCCCCGCCGACGCCCGGCAGGCCGCAGCCGTGACCGAAGCCGACCGCCGCCGGGTGATCACCATGCCGTCGGCTCCGGCGCACTCCGCCACCCGGGCGACCGCGCCCAGGTTGTGAGGATCGGTGACCTCGTCCAGCGCCACCAGGAAGGCGTTCTCACGCTCGAACAGCGAGGCTGCGTCGGCGTAGGGGTACGGCGCCACCTCGGCCACCACCCCCTGGTGATCGGGCGTGTCGACCAGCGCGTCCAGCCTGGCCACGTCCTCCACTCTGGCCGAGTCGGGCAGCCACTCGAGCGTCTCCCCGGCGCGGCGCGAGCACCACACCACTCCCACCTCGCGGCGCCCGCGAAGCGCCTCGCGAACGGCCTGCCGGCCGTGGATCAGCTCAGTCACGGTGGTACAGCTCGTAGCCGGAAGCGCCGTCTCGGACATCCCAGCCGGCGGCGCCGATCTGGTCGCGCAGGCGATCGGACTCGGCGTAGTCGCCGGCCGCGCGGGCCGCCTGCCGGGCCTCGGCCAGCGCCACCACCTCCGCGGGCGCCTCGGGCTCGCGGGCAAGGCCGCCGAGCCCCAGCACCTCCAGCACCTCCACGATCGAGTCGCGGGAGCTGGGCGGGGCTTCGAACAGCAGAGCCAGCGCGCGGGGAGTGTTGAAGTCGTCGTCCAGCACCTCGCGCACCCTGCGGATCAGGTCGGGGTCGCTGCCACTGCCCGAGCGAAGCTTCTCGCGGAGCGTCGCACACGCAGCCCCGGCCTGGGCAAGGGCGTCCTCGGTGTAATCGATCGGGCCGGAGTAGTGCCCGCGCAACAGGAACATGATGAACGTCTCCACCGGCATCCGGTCGAGCGCATCGTGCAGCCGCTCGATGTTGCCCCTCGATTTCGACATCTTTTCGCCCGAGAGCTGCAGCATGCCGTTGTGCGCCCACACCTGGGCGAAGGGACGACCGGCGGCGCACGACTGGGCCAGCTCGTTCTCGTGGTGGGGGAAGATCAGGTCGCGCCCCCCGCCGTGCACGGCAAACTCCCGGCCGAGGAACTTCTCGGCCATCGCCGAGCACTCGATGTGCCACCCGGGCCGGCCGCCGCCCCAGGGCGATTCCCAGGCCACGTCCTCGTCCGGCTTCTGCGCTTTCCACAGCGCGAAGTCGAGCGGATCGCGTTTGTGCTCACCCGGCTCGATCCGGCCGCTCGACTCCAGCTCGTCCGGCCGCTGCCCGGAGAGCGCGCCGTACGGCTCGAACGACCGCACCGCGAAGTACACGTCTCCCCCGGCCTCATACGCCTGGCCGCGATCGATCAACTCTTGGATCAGGGCGATGATCTCGGCGATCGTCTCGGTGGCCCGGGGCTCCTCGTCGGGGCGTCCGATGCCGAGCCGGTCGGTGTCAGCGACAAACCAGTCGGTCATCTCACGGGCAAGCTGTGCCGAGCTGATCCCGCGTTCGCGCGCGGCAATGATGATCTTGTCGTCGACGTCGGTGATGTTCTCCACCAGCAGAGCAGGCTGTCCCACCCATTCCAGATAGCGGCGCATCAGCTGGAAGACGACGAACTGGCGGGCGTTGCCCACATGGATCCGGCCGTACACGGTGGCGCCGCAGGTGTAGATCCCGATCACGCCGTCGCTTCCTGGTACCACCTGCTTGAGCTCGCCGGTGAGGGAGTCGCGCAGCCTCATGCGTTCGGATTCCTCCCTCCCGCCACGACCCCGTTGGCCCGGCGAAGCACCTCGTCGCGGCCCAGCGCGACCAGCACCGACCACAGCTCGGGCCCGCGCGGCCGGCCGGTGAGCGAAAGCCGCGCCTGTCGCAGGGGTACCTCACGGCGGCGAAGGTCGTCCACCAGCGACCGGGCCTGAGCCTCGTCGAGGTGCTCGGGATACTCGGCCCGCGCCTCCGCAAGCGCCGGCAGCGGCAGTGGGTCGGGCGGCTCCAGCACGCTGGCGACCAGGTCGCCGACTTCGGCAAGCGTATGGGCGCCATGCAGCGCCGGGGCCATCCCCACCACCGTCTCGCGGGGTGTGCCCGCCGGGCACCAGGGCAGCGCAAGCTCCGCCAGCCGGTCGGGCGACAGCGCCGAGATGTACGCCGCAGACAGCGAGCGCAGCTTGGCCGGGTCGAGCCTCACTTCGCCGCGGGCGATCCGCTCGGGCCGAAACCGCTGCACCAGCTCGTCCAGCGTCAGCAGCTCACCCGGACCGGAGGTCGCCACCAGCCCCAGCTGGTTGACGACCGCGGCGGGCGGGTAGCCGTCCGAGCGCAGCTCGCCGATCGAGGATGCGCCCTCACGCTTGGAGAGCTTGCCGTGCTCGCCCAGCACAACCGCATGGTGGATGAACTCGGGCGGCTCGACTCCCAGCGCGCGGGCGGCGGCCACGTGCAGCGGCATGTTGGGCAGGTGATCGTTGCCGCGGATCACGTGGGTGATGCCGAAGTCAGCGTCGTCCACCACGCTCGCCCAGTGATAGGTGGCGCGGCCGTCGGAGCGCAGGATCACAAACGGCGGCACACCCTCGCCGCGCAGCTCGATGGCCCCGTCGCGGATGCCGGTGCCGGTCGCCTGGGTGGCGGCTTCGCGATAGCGATCGAAGCGCTCGCTCTGATGCACCGGACCCTCGTCCCAGCCGAGACCGAGCCAGCGCAGATCGTCCAGGATTCCGGCCTCGAGGTCGGGCCGTGACCGGTCGCTGTCGGTGTCGTCGATGCGAAGCAGCATGGTGCCGCCCTGCGATCGCGCAAACAGCACGTTGATCAGAGCCGTGAGCGCGCTTCCCAGGTGAAGCGAACCGGTGGGGCTGGGCGCGAAGCGAACGCGGACGGACATGAGCCTAGGGTATAGGGCGGCCTGCCTACGAGGCGCTGCCGTCCGGCGGGCGCGAAAGACCGGCCAGGTGGTGCACCACTCGAGCGCAAACCGCCTTGACCTCGGAGCGGTCGTCGGTGTACTGGTTGGGCTTGAAGCAGATCGAGGTGTAGCCCTGCTCGACCTGCGGGCGCGCGCCCGCCAGTGCGACGTCCAGATCGGCCACCGACGAGCCGTCGGGAAACGTTGCCTGGATGCCGCCGATCAACTCCAGATCGGCAGCGTCCCGTCCCGCCTCGGCCATGGCACCGCGAAGCGTCGCCAGCTCCTCGGCGGTTGGCGCCCCGAAGGGATGAAACCCGCTGCCGTAGCGCACGAGCCGGCGCAACACCGGGGGGCGCAGCTGCATTCCACCGAACCACATTCGCGGCCCCTCGGGGCGCCACGGCTTCGGCTCGAGGTAGGTGTCCTCGAAGTTGAAGAACTGTCCAGTGAAGCTCGCGGGGGTCTCCGTCCAGGCGATCCGCATGGCCTCCAGCTGTTCGTCGAGGATCGCCCCGCGACGGCGAAACGGCACTCCCAGGGCTCGGTACTCGTCCTCGTGCCAGCTCACGGTCGGCTGGACGATCAGGCGGCCCTGGGTGAGCAGGTCGAGCGTCGCCAGCTGGTTTGCGAGCAGCAGTGGATGCCGCAGCGGAGCGATGATCGCGGCCAGCGCGATTCGGATCCGGTCGGTGCGCGCAGCGATCGCCGCTGCGAGCAGCATCGAGTCCGGCCAGGGTGTTGCGGGATCCTGATTGCCCGGTGCGGCATACGCGCGCGGGTTTCCCATCACGCCGCCCGACCCCGACGACGGTCCCATCACGACGTGCTCGGAGAGCATCACGGTCTCGACGCCCGCCTGCTCTGCTTCGACCGCCACCTGTACCAGGTCGTCGAGATCCCGCGGATCCACGATCGTCCAGTTCTCGCTCAGCACGAGCACCGCGCCGGGCGGGCGGTCGGGTGCGGGCGTGTCGGGTCGGCGTTGTGTCATCACGGTTCCTTCTCTTGGGGATCGTATTCTTCACCCGTGAACGCGGGTACCGAGTCGGCTCTCCAGTCCGCGCTGTTGGCGTGGTACGGCCACAGTGCGGCTGATCTGCCGTGGCGGAAGACTCACGACCCGTACGCGATCCTGGTCTCCGAGGTCATGCTGCAGCAGACCCAGGTCGCCCGCGTCCTGCCGCGCTACCGCGAGTGGCTGGAGCGATGGCCGACCTACCAAGCGCTGGCCCAAGCCTCGCCCGCGGACGTGATTGTCGCCTGGTCGGGGCTGGGGTACAACCGCCGCGCGGTCTCACTGCACCGCTGCGCCCAGGCCGTGGTCGAACTGGGCGGCTTCCCCCGAGACCCGGCCGAGCTGCGGAAGCTGCCCGGGATCGGCCCCTACACCGCCGCCGCCCTGGCGTGCTTTGCCTTCGGCGCCGACATCGCCGCGCCGGACACCAACGCCAATCGGGTGTTGGAGCGGGCATTCGGGACGACCAATGTACCCGTACCCAAGGGTCGGGCATACGAGTGGAATCAGGCCCTGTTCGACCTCGGTCGCGAGATCTGCATCGCCCGCACACCGCGCTGCGAACGATGTCCGCTGCAACGTGACTGTCCCTCCCGGGGCCGCACCTACCCGCCGCTGCGAAAGCAATCACGCTTCGAAGGGTCGTTTCGCCAGCGGCGCAGCACGCTTCTGCGCGAGATCGCCGCAGTCGGCGAGCTTCCGCTGCACCGGGCCGACGCCGAGGTGCTGGTCTCACTCCAAGCCGACGGCCTGATCGAGATCGACCACGACACTGCCCGGCTCCCAGCCGTGTGAGTTTTCTAGACTGTCGCGATGCCAATTGTCGTTTTACCCGGGCCGCTGCGAGGGTATGCCGGCGGCGAAGCCCGCCATCGCGTCGAGGGCGACACCGTCACCGGTGCGCTGGCAGCGCTGACCGACCGGCATCCCGCGCTGTCTGGATGGATGCTGGACGAGCGGGGCACGCTGCGGCGGCACCTGACGGTGTTCAAGAACGGGGATCAGTGTGATCAGGGCGCTGCGGTGGTGTCCGAGGATCAGGTGATGGTGATGATGAGCATCTCCGGCGGCTCCGATCATGTCGAGCTGCTCGTGGGCACGAAGAAGGGCCTGGTCGTGGTATCCGGCGACCGCGGCACCGAGCTGGCCGTGGCCGATCGGACGTTCGTCGGCACCCCCGTCGAGTATGCGGTGCGCGACCACCACACCGGTACCGTGCTGGTCGCGGCCGGCGACCCTCACTTCGGGCCGCGGATCCATCTGGCCGACGGTCTGGGGGACGCGTGGCGCGCGTCGAGCGGGCCGACGTTCCCTGCCGACGCCGACGCTGCCGTTGAGCGGGTGTGGGTGATCGCTCCGGGCGAGCGCGCGGGTGAGGTGTGGGCGGGTGTCGACCCGGCCGCGCTCTTCCGATCGCGCGACGGCGGAGAGACGTGGGAGCTGGTTCGCGCCCTGTGGGACGAGCCCTCCCGGGCAAACTGGGTACCCGGCGCCGGCGGGCTCTGCCTGCACTCGATCTGCACCTGGCCGGGCGAGCCCGACCGGCTGCTGGTCGGGATCTCGGTCGGCGGGATCTGGGTGACGGAAGACGGCGGAGAGACGTGGACGATGGGAAACGAGGGCCTCAAAGCCCCGTACATGCCGGACGACGCGACGCTGACCACGGAGTTCTGCATCCATCACGTGGAACGCGCTCCCAACCGGCCTGAGCGCCTGTACATGCAGTTTCACGGAGGCGTGTTTCGGTCCGACGACGGAGGACATTCGTGGGTCGACATCGCTCCCGGCTTGCCTTCGAGCTTCGGCTTCCCGATTGTGGTCGACCCGGCCAACGCCGACCACGCGTTCGTGATCCCACTCAACGGCGCGGATGACCGCGTCACCGAGGCCGGCTGCGTGAGCGTGTGGGAAACCCGCGACGCCGGCGAGAGCTGGACCGAGCGCACCGACGGCCTGCCCGGCGCGGACTCATACCTCACCATCCTGCGGCAGGCGTTCTGCCACGACGGTCGTGACCCGCTGGGGCTCTATTTTGGCGCCACGTCCGGCGAGCTGTTCGGCTCGGTCGACGGCGGCCAGAGCTGGCATACCGCCGCCAAGCACCTGCCACCGGTGCTCTCGGTACGCTCGGCTGAATAACGGTGAATAAAAGGTGCCTGGCACCTTTTATTCACCGGTCGGGGCGGAAGGGGTGGAGCCAGGCGGGGCGGGTGCCGGAGGCGAGTTCGGCCACGGCGGTCGCTGTGGCGGCTGCCAGTGTGATGCCGAGCATGCCGTGGCCGGCGGCCACGATCACGCCCGGAGCGCGTGGGTGCTCGCCCAGGTAGGGAAGGCTGTCTGGAGTCGCCGGGCGCAGGCCGGCGAGACCCTCGTCGTCCGGCGGGAGATCGGTCGGGAATTCGCGGACGTAGCGTGAGGTGTCGGTGAGCAGCTGCAGTGCCCGCCGCCGGTTGGGCCGGGCCGAGGTCGCCCCGATCTCGAAGAAGCCGCCGACGCGGGTGGTGTGGGCCATCGGACTCAGCCCGATCTTGGCCTCGCACAGATAGAGCGCCCGGCCGATCTCCGGTCCGGCCACGTCGGCCGAGTAGCCCTTGGCGCCGATCATCGGCAGCCGGATCCCGAGCGGTCGCATCAGCCCCGCGGTACCCATCCCGGTTGCCAGCACCACCTTCTCGGCGTCCAGCCGCAGCCCGTCGGCATCCACCCGCCAGCCCGAGCCCACCGGGATCAGCGACCGCACCGGGCGGCCCTCGAGCACCGTCACGCCGCGCGGCTCGATCGCCGCCCGCAGACCGTTCATGAACGACACCGGATCGACATGGCGATCGCTGTCCGACAGGATCGCGGTGGTGACATGCTCGCTCACCGCCGGCTCGAGCTCACGCGCCTGATCCCCGCTCAGCCGCTGCGGGTTGCCCTCGAAGCCGAGCCTGGCAAGCTCCGCGAACGTCATGTCGTGCCAGTGCAGGCCGTCCTTCGAGAGCGCCACTGCCATCAGACCCTGGGAGTGCATCTCGAACTCCACCCCATCGGCCCGCATCGCGTCCAGGTCGGCGAGGGTGCGGGAGCTGAGCCGAAGCAGCGCCTCCACGCCGCGGTTGAACGTCGAGATCCGGCTGTTGAGCGTGAACCGCGACAGCCACCGCACCCAGTCGAGCTGGGCGCGAGGGCGGATCACCAGCGCCCCCTGGGGGTCGAACGCCGACCGCAGCCCTGCCGCGACCATTCCCGGCGCCGCCAGCGGCGCGCTCAGGCTGGGAGTGACCCAGCCGGCGTTCACCCGCGACACGCCGGCTCCCACGGTGCGGGCCTCGACCACAGTCACGGAGTGCCCGTCGCGTGCCAATGCCCACGCACACGAGAGGCCGATCGCTCCCGCTCCCACGACCACGATCTCTGCCATCAGAAGGTCGCCGTCAGCCCGCCGTCGACGGTCAGCACGCTGCCGCTGACATAGCCCGCCGATTCGCTCGCCAGCCAGGTCACGTGGGCGGCGATCTCCTCGGGCTCCGCCCCACGGCCGGCCGGCAGCCGGGCGGGCCGCAGGTAGTCGTCGTGAAACCAGTCCGATTCCAGATCGGCCAGTCGCGTGCGCACGAATCCGGGGGCGACCGCGTTGACCGCGACCCCTTTGGCCGCGAGTTCGACGCCGAAGCTGCGGGTGGCGTTCTCGAGCCCCGCCTTGGCGACGTCGTAGGCGACCGTCCCCACCGCACCCAGCCGGGCGTGCACCGAGGTGACGTTGACGATCCTCCCGTACCCGCGCTCGACCATGCCGCGGGCGACGATCTGCATCAGAAACACGGGTGCGTCGAGATTGACCGCCAGCACCCGCCGCCACTCTTCCCGCTCAAACTCGAGCACCCCCGCGCCGGCGGGGATCCCGGCACAGTTCACCAGCACGTCCAGCGGCCCCAACTCGGACTCGATCCGTTCCACCGCCGCCTGCAGCCCGGCGGCGTCGGCGAGATCGTGGGTCACCCAGCTTCGCGCAACGCTCTCGGCAGGTTGGGCCTCGACATCGATCACTCCCACCGCGGCGCCCTCGGCCGTGAGCCGATCGACCACCGCCCGGCCGATCCCCATCGCCCCTCCGGTGACCAGCGCCCGGCGTCCATTCACCAACGACATCAATGCTCCCTGTCAGATGTGTCGCGACGCGTCCGACCCGCCCAACCCGGAATCGACTCGACCAGCGACTGAGTGTACGGGTGAGCGGGCGCCTCCAGCAACTGGTAGGTCGATCCTCGCTCCACCACCCGCCCTTCCTTCATCACCAGCGCCTCCTCGGTCATGTACCGGATCACGGCCAGGTCGTGTGAGATCAGCACCAGCGCGAGTTCGCGCTGGCGGCGCAGCTCCAGCAGCAGGTTCAGGATCTGCGCCTGCACCGACACATCCAGCGACGAGGTCGGCTCATCGGCGATCAGCACGCTGGGCGAGCAGGCCAGCGCCCGGGCGATGCCGACCCGCTGGCACTGGCCGCCGCTCAGCTCCCGCGGCCGGCGGCGCATCGCATCCTTGGGCAGCCCGACCTGCGTCAGAAGCTCCCCTGCCCGGTCGCGCGCCTCGCGCCGGCCGAGGCCCTCCCAGTGCTCGAGCACCTCGGCGACCGCGTCCAGACCCGACATGCCGCCGTTCAGCGAGCCGTACGGATCCTGGAAGATCATCTGGACGTTTCGGCGTTGCGGATCGGTGCGGCGGACGTCCTTCCACGCGCGCCCGTCCACCAGCACCGAGCCCGAGCTGGGGTGAAGCAGCCCGACCAGCACCCGCCCGAAGGTGGTCTTGCCCGAGCCGCTCTCGCCGACGATCCCCACCGATGTCCCGGCGTGCACGTCCATGGTGGCGTTCTCGAGTGCCGCGGTGGCGGCGCCGGGGTAGCGCACCCCGGCTTCAGACGCGGTCAAGATCGGCTGACTCACGCGCCACCTCCTTCCAGCGAATGCACGCGCACGCCTGCTCGGAGGCGACAGTCTCGAGCGGCGGCGGCGACTCCTCGCACGCCGGCCGGCAGAAGGTGCAGCGCGGCGCGAATCGGCACCCCACCGGAAACTCTCCCACCGCAGGCGGGGTTCCGGGGATTCCGACCAACGGCTGGCCGGACAGGACGCTGGCGGGACGGGCCGACAGAAGCGCCTTCGTGTACGGATGGGTGGGGTTCCCGATCACCGCGTCGGTGGGTCCCGTCTCGACGGTCACACCGGCATACACGATCGCGGTGTGATCGCTGGTCTCCTCCACCACCGCCAGATCGTGGGTGACGAGCACCAGGCTCATCCCTGTTTCGCGCCGCAGCCGCATGAGCAGCTCCAGAATGCCCCGCTGGACGGTGACGTCCAACGCCGTGGTTGCTTCGTCTGCGACCAGCAGCCGCGGCCGGCCCGCGATCGCGAGCGCAATCATGATCCGCTGCCGCATCCCGCCCGAGAGCTGGTGCGGGTAGGCGCGAAACACCCGCTCGGGATCGGACAGCTGCACGCTCTCGATCAGCTCCAGCGCGCGTGACCTCGCCCCCGTCCTGCCGTCGAGGTGGCGCACGGTCTCGACCAGCTGGTCGCCGGCCCGCATCAGCGGATCGAGAGAGGACAGCGAGCTCTGCGGAATCAGCGCCACCTCGCGGCCACGCAGCTTGGCCCAGTCGGCTTCGCGTGCGGCAGCGAGGTCGACATCGCCGAACCGGGCAGAGCCGCGGGTCACGGATCCGCCGATCCGACCCAACGTGCCTGTCAGCGCCCGGCAGGCAACCGTCTTGCCCGACCCGGTCTCGCCCGCGATCCCGATGCAGCCGCCCTCCGGGAGGTGAAAGCTGATGTCGCTCACGACCTCCCGCCCCCGGATGGCGATCGCCAGGTGCTCGACCGACAGCGCCCCGGCCATTCAGGACTCCCTGCCGCCGACCAGCGCGTCGGCGATCAGGCTCGCTGCAAGGCCGGTAAGCGCCAGTGCGATGCCGGGGAAGACGATGATCCACCAGGCCGTCTGGATGACAGTGCGACCCTCGTACATGATCGCGCCCCACTCGGGTGTGGGCGGCTGCACGCCGGCGCCCAGGAACGGCAGTGAGGCGGTCACGATGATGATCAGGATGGCGTCGCTGACGGCGTAGGTGGCAGTCGTCTTGAACACCGTGGGGAGAAGGTGGCGGCGCACGATCCGGGAGTGCGAGAACCCCAGCAGCCTGGCGGCGTCAATGAACTCCCGATTTCGCAGCGCGAGCGTCTGAGCGCGCGCCAGGCGCGCGTACAGCGCCCAGCTGGTGAGAAAGATGGCCACAAACAGCGACGGCAGGCCCGCCGGGAGCGGCCCCACCGTACGATCTACCCCGAACACCACCACCAGCGCCAGCACCAGGATCACAAACGGGAAGGCGACGATGGCGTCGATGATGCGCATGGTGATGACGTCGGGCCAGCGCCGCGCCGACCCGGCCACGACCGTGCCGATCAGCGTCCCCATGACCAGCGGTACCGCCACCCCCACCAGAGCCACGAACAGGTCGATGCGGCCGGCGGCGAACACCCGTACGAACAGATCGCGGCCAAAGGAATCGGTGCCGAACAGGTGAGCGGTGGAGGGGGGCTGGTCGGGAGTGGCGACCAGCGCATCGGGTGAGTACCTGCTGATCACCGGGACGATCGCGCACAGCACCACGATCACCGTCAGCAGCACCACCCCGGCGATCAGGCTGCGACGGCGACCGGCACCGGCCGCGCCTCCGCGCAGCAGGCGCCAGCGGCCGAGTGAAGCGTCAGCGAGAGTTGAGGATGCGGGGGTCGACAAGGGCGTAGATCGCGTCGGTTGCAAAGTTGATGAGCACCACGAAGATCGCGGTCAGAAGCGCGACTCCCTGAACCACCGGGTAGTCGCGGGTGGCAACGGCGTTGACCAGGTCGGTGCCGACTCCGGGCAGCGCGAACACCGCCTCGATCACCACCGCGCCTCCGATCAGTGCGCCCATGTTGAATCCGAGCAGCGTGATCACCGGCAGCACGCTGTTGGGCAGCACGTGCCTGAGCGTGACCGTGCGGCTGGGAAGACCGCGGGCGGTGGCGGCCTCGATGAAGTGCTCGCGCACGGTCTCGTGGGCGGTCTGGCGCACCGCCCGAGCGGTGATCGGTATCAGGTAGGCGGCCAGCGCCAGGCTGGGAAGCCACACGTATCTGGCGTTGCCGGGCCAGCCTCCACCCCAGCCGCCCGCCGGGGCCAGGCCCGCGTCCAGCGACACGAACAGCAGAAGCAGCAACCCGACGAAGAACGGCGGCATGGACAGCAGCAGCACCGAGGAGGAGCGCACCACCGAGTCGACCGGCCGATACCGGCTGAGCGCGGCCCACAGTCCCAGCGGGATCCCGAACAAGATCGCAAACAGCACGCTGCATGCCACCACCGACAGCGTGACCGCGAAGTCCGGCAGGATGATGTCGGCCACCGGACGACCGCCGAGCACCAGCGAGTTGCCGAGATCGCCGTGGGCAAGCTGATTCACGAAGCTCCCGAACTGACGGATCAGCGGTTGGTCGATGCCCATCTCATGCCGCAGCGCGGCCAGCGTCTGGGGCGTGGCTCTGGTGCCGAGGATGGTACGCGCGGGATCCCCCGGCACCAGGTGCACGAGCAGGAAGGTGATCACCACGACCGCGGCGATCACGCCCAGCAGCTGGACGGCGCGGCCGGCAAGCCGCGCCGTCCAGACTGCGAAGCGTCGGTCAGCCTCCGGCCGGCTGGACATCGTAGAAGCTCGACGCTCCGAGATAGACCCAGTCCTGGGACAGCCCGGTTCCGTTGATCTGCGACAGACCCACCAGCGGGACGTACGGCATGTCCTTGGCGAAGATCTGACTGACCTGCGACAGCGCGTCCGTGCGAGCGGCGCCGGCCGAGGCGATCGCGCGGTTGGCCGCCGCATCCATCTGCGGCGAGTCGTAGCCCGAGAACAGGGCGTTGATACCGCCGTTGGAGATCAGACCGTAGGTGAGCATCCCGTCCGGGATGTCCACGTAGTCGTACAGCGAGTTGACCTCCAGCTCGAAGGTGCCGTTGCCTTCGGCCTCACCGGCAACCGACGGGTCGACCTGCTGAATCGAGGCGTTGATCCCGATCGCCTTGAGGTTCTGCTGCACCACCACACCGGCGCGATCGGCGTAGTCCAAGCCGTTTCGCAACATCAGCTTGAGGTTACACCCGTTTGCGCAGGGTGTTCCGGCCAGCAGGCTCTTGGCCTTGTCGATGTTCTGCGCGGATGGGAACGACGGCTGGTAACAGCACTGGAACGTCTGCGGGAAGAACGCATCCGAGATCGAGCTCTTGCCCGAGAACGCGATCTGGTTGATCTGATTGCGATCCATGGCCAGGCTGATCGCCTGCCGCACGTTGGTGTTGTTGAGTGGTGCATTGCGATTGTTGACGTACAGGTACACGGCGCCGTACAGCGGGGTGATCGACGGACGCAGGTTCCCGGTCAGCTGCGGGATCACGGATGACGACAGCGAATCGGCGATGTCGAGCTCGCCGCCCTTGAGCTGTACCAGGCGGGTGTTGGGATCGATCACCGTGACCAGCTTGATGGTGTTCACGGCCGGCTTGGGGCCCCAGAAGTTCGGGTTCTTGACCAGCGTGATATCCGACCCGTCCCACGACTGGATCTTGTACGGCCCGGCCGAGATCGGATTCTTGAGGAAGGTCTTAGTGTCCGCCATGCCGCTGGCCGGGAACACCAGGAACGCCGGCTCGCCCAGCACGGTGGGAAGCGACGGGTAGGTGGACTTGAGGTTGAACACGACCGTGTTGGCGTCCGGAGCCGTGACCGACTTGACCGGGGCCAGCAGGCCGGCGTTGACGTTGGCGGCGTCGGCCAGCGCCCGCTTGAACGTGGCCACCACGTCGGCGGAGGTGAGCGGCGAGCCGTCCGAGAACTTCAGACCGGGCCGCAGCCGGAAGGTCACAGACAGCTGGTTGGAGGCAACCTGCCACGACGATGCGAGGCCCGGCTGGAGCGCGCCGCCCTTGCCGGGGATGGTTGTGAGGGTGCCGCTCAGCAGGTGCAGCGCGTCGAGGTTCGACGGCTCCAGGGCGAGGTCAGGGTCGAGATCCGAGACCTTGAGCGGCAGACCGATCGTGACCGTGGCCGGCGCGGGCGCACCGGTGGACGGTGCGGTTGCGGAGCTGCTGCTGCTGCTGCCTCCGCAGGCGGTCACACCGACGACCGCGAGCAGCGCCACCACGGCACCGACAGCGCGGGTCAATCTTCGAGACGTCTTCACTGGGATTCCCTTTCGTCGTGGGATGAAGGACTGAGAACGAGACGTGCGACACCGTCGACCGCACGGGCCGAGGCATCGGGGAGAAAGGGCGAGGCATCGACCTCGTAGCCGCCCTCCGCGAACTGTTCGAACGCCGGCAGGTATCCGACCGAGTCGCACACATTGGTCGCGGTGATCACGTGCACCGGCTGGGCGGCGGCTTGGAACGCGTGGTCGTAGGCGCCGGAGAGCTCTCCGGGCCATCCGACCAGCGCCAGCTCATCGCCCAGCCGGATCACCACAGGGCGGGCCCGCCCGGTGTCGCCGTCGGGGAATCGCTGGGCCAGATCCTGCTCGATCAGCGCCCGCTGAAGCGCCACGGACGCCGACTGATCACCGGAGTTGACGCGCTCACGAGCCTGCTCGGCGCGGCGCCGGGCGGCGGCCGGATCGAGGGGCCGCAGAGGCAGGTCGAGCTCGCTCACCCCCACGGATACCTCGACGTCCGGTCGCTGGGGCAGCGACGCTCGGGTGATGCACAGGGCCGCGCCGGATTCCCTCACCTCGACCGGCTCGATCTCGAGCAGGGCCTGGCGGCTCTCGAGCAGTGCGGCCACGGCCGCGTGGCCGACCGCCCGACCGACCGCGTCGGCGTCGGCCACCTGGTTCGAGAAGCCTGCGGCCGGCGCGCGGTCCGCACCGCAGCCCTGCAGGAACAGCGCGGGTGCACCGGTCTCACGCTCGACCACCTCACGCAGCTCGGCAATGTAATCGGGAGAGATCAGGAGGTTGCCCCACGCCAGCACGGTGGGATGGCAGCCAAACGCCACCACGGTGGCCAGGCTGGAACCGTCCTCGGCCAGCAGGTCGACCACGTCCAGCGTCTCATCCGAGGGCACGTCAGCGACTCCCACCAGCCGGCGTCCAAACGCCTGTTGCCGGCGCGAGCGCGCAATCGCACACGGAACGCGGGTCGCGACCGCCCGCACCGGTCGGCAGGCGCCGGCCGCCGCGACTGCGATCCCGGGGAGCTCGGCCATCAGCTCGGCGCGCCGCTCGCGGGCGCTGCCGTCCGGATCCCACGGCGCCAGGTAGGTCTCGTCCAGCGACAGCCCACTGTGGGTGTGGGAGGCCGCCAGGAACACCGCCGTGGAATCCACTCCCACCGCTGCGGCAACCTCCTCCGCCACCGAGGCGCCCAGGTCGGTGGGCCAGCTGACCGTGTCGATTGCGATTACCACCGCGGCGGGGCCGGTGTCCGGCCCGCCGAGTACCAGCGCGGTCACGGTCAGCGGCTTGTGGATCCCGGTGGACGTCTGTGTGGCTCGCGCCCCCCACGGCCCGATCGGCATCCCGGCAGTGACCCGATGCGGCGCTCGCGCGACTCCTGCGAGCAGGGTGCCGGTGAGGGTCCGCCGGGTCATGACCGCCCTGCCGGATAGTCGTGAAGCACTCGTCCTGCCGTGAGCGTGAAGTCGGTCCGCCACAGGAACCCGTCCAGCGGTTCTCGCACCGGCAGCCGGAACACCGGCGCCTGCGCATTGGGCCGCAGCTCGACGGTGCAGGGGCCGGTGTGACACTCGGAGACCCGCACGTCCTGCAGCCGGCGGGCGGTCAGCTGACGAATGGCGACCGAGCCGTCGATGGACGGGATCAGCTTGAGGTTGATGTTCTCGCTGAAGTCGTAGTGCGCCAGCATGTCCTTCTGCGGACATGCCCGCTGCTTGTACGGCAGGGTTGCGGTGAGCACCTCGATGCCGTTGCGCGTGACCCGTCCGACCACCAGATCGCCACGTGTCTCGAGGCTCACCTCGGCGACCTTCTTGGGCTGGCCGTGCACCTCGCGGCCGTGGGCCACCCCCTCGGGCGAGTCGAGGTACTGGGCGGTGGTGTAGCCGCCGGTCGTGTCTGCTCCCAGCCGCACTCCCACCATCACGTTGCACTCGTTCACCCGGCCCATGAAGTCGACGTCGGGCATGCGATAGATGTGGGCCACGACCACGTCGCTGATGACCTCGAGGGGCGCCGGCACCAGCTGCTCGATGGCCTCCCGGTCGCTGCGGTAGCACACGGTCAGCACCGTGACGTCGCGAAAGCCGATAGGGAAGGGCGGCACCGCAGGGGCGTCCCACGGCGTCGACCATGCCCGCTCCGAGATCTCGGCTCGCTCGACCTGACCGGGCCTTTGAGCTCCGCGCCACAGCCGGCTCATGGCCGTCCCGATCGGAGTGCATCGACGTATCGCGGATTGACGATCGCCTGAGGCCGGCGGCCGGCCAGGAAATCCACCGTCTGGTGGGCGGCGCGCACGGTCAGGTCGGCCAGCGACTCGGGGGAGTACCAGGCTGCGTGCGGGGTGAGGATCACGTTGGGCGCATCCCGCAGAGGACTGGACTCCGCCAGCGGCTCGTGCTCGAACACGTCCAGGCCGGCTCCGCCGACGTGGCCCGACGTGAGTGCACGGGCGAGTGCCTGCTCATCGATCAGCCCGCCCCGGCAGGTGTTGACGATCAGGCTCCCCGGGGGGATCAGCGCCAGCTCCCGCTCGCCGATCAGGCCGCGCGTCTCCGGCGTCAGCGGAACGTGCAGGGTGAGCACGTCGGCAGCCAGAAGCGCTTGCTCCAAGGGTGCGGTCGCGTATCCGAGATCGCCGATATCGCCCAGCGGCACATACGGGTCGCTGACGATCACGCGAAAGCCGACCGAATCCAGGATCCGAGCCACCCGACGGCCGATCCGGCCGAACCCGAGTACCACCGCGGTCATGGCCGACGGGCGGCGGGCCAGCGGTGCATGCTCGATCGGCTCCCATTGGTTTCGGCGGATGCCCGCGTCGAGCGTGCGCAGACCCCGAGTACCCGCGAGCACCAGCGCGGCTGTGTGCGCCGCCACCTCCTCGACGCAGTAGTCCGGCGTGTTGGCGACCGCGATGCCTTTTCCGGTGGCGGCCTCCAGGTCGATCATGTCCAAGCCGATGCCGATGCGGCTGATGAACTCACAGGCATCGAGCGAGTCGATCACCGTTGCGGTGATCGGCGCCCACTGCACGATCAGCGCGCGCGCGCCGGTGGCGACGTCGAGCACGTCCTGCTCGTTCGAACATGAAGCCCGGACGACCCGGTAACCGGCGTCGGAAAGCACATTCTCGGTCGCATTTCCGGGAAGATCCGAGTCGGTGATGACAATCAGCTCACTCCCCATCGGATCCGTCCTCGTCGGAGACCAGCGAGTGATCGACGCGCGCGGCGGCGATCTGGATGTGCTCGGCCATCTTGGCCTTGGCCCGATCCGGGTCACCACTGAAGATGGCGTCGATCAGCTCGACGTGCGAGGCGGTGTGCGCCACCAGCTGGCCCTGCTCCAGCAGATACGTGGCCCGGCGCAGGAAGGCGGCGATCCGCCCGCGCAGTCCTTCGACCAGCTGAATCAGCGTCTGGTGATCGGTGGCCGTCCACAGCCGCTCGTGGAACTCCCGGTCGAGGTCCGCCACTCTGTCGCGGTCGCCCTCGATCGCGGCGGCGGCCATGGCCGCTGCCACCGTCCGAAGCTCGTCCTCGGTGCCCGGCGGTGCATGGGTCTGGGCGCGCACCGCAACCAGCTGCTCGAGCACCACCCGAACGGTCGAGATCTCCTCCAGCTCGCGCCGGCCCAGGGAGGCGACCCGGGCTCCGCGCCCGGCCGCCCGATCGACCAGGCCGTCGTCGCTGAGCCGTGCCAGCGCCTCGCGCACCGGAATATGGCTGATGTGAAACTGGGCTGCGATCCGGCGCTCCACCAGGCGGGTGCCGGGGGGCAGCGACCCGTCCTGGATGGCCGTTCGCAGCTGTGTGTAGGCGTCGTCCGCGACGCTTTGACGAGACAGCGGACGGAGTGGCTCCGTCACGGCCCGGGCCACACCACGGTTGGGTTGCCACCAAGCATGGCGCTAGATACTATAGCGAAATCCGGGAGCGGTCAAGGGCCGAAAACACCGGCTTCGAGAGGAGATCCATGACCCCCAACAGGGCTCGCATCGCAGTCGTCACCGGGGGTGCCTCCGGGATCGGCTGGGCCATCGCCTCACGGCTGGCCGCGGAGGGATGGACGACGGTGGCCGCCGACATCGACCCCGGCGAGACCGCCGGCGAGGCGACCGGCGTCGACTACCGAAACCTCGACATCCGCGACCGCGAGCAGGTCGACCAGGTGTTCACCGATATCCGAAGCAGCGCGGGCGGACTGGATCTGCTGGTCGACAATGCCGGGATCCAGATTCACGGCCGCACCGAGACGCTCAGCTGGGAGACATGGTCGGCGGTCGTCGACGTCAACCTGCACGGCACGTTCAACTGCCTCCAGGCCGCCGGCCGGATCATGCTGGCCGAGGGCGCCGGCTCGATCGTGAACATCGCATCGGTGGCGGCCGCCCGCGGCGCCCCCGGCCGCGCTCCCTACGCGGCCACCAAAGCCGCGATCGTCTCACTCACCCGCACCGCCGCGGTGGAATGGGCCGAGCGGGGCGTGCGGGTAAACGCGGTCGGCCCCGGCTACGTCGACACCGGCGTGTTCCGGGAAGGGCTCGCCAGCGGGGAACTGGACGAAGCCGCCGTGATGGGCCGGATCCCGATGCGACGGGCGGCCGGCGCCGACGAGATCGCGGCCACCGTCAGCTTCCTCGCCTCGCCCGAAGCCTCCTACATCACCGGCCAGGTGCTGTACGCCGACGGCGGCTTCCTGAGTGACTACGGCATCCCCACCACCGCACTGGATCCGCCTCCGTGATCGACCCGATCGCCGCCATCGAGGTGGGCACCGCCCGGCTCGACCTGCCCGTGCCGATCCGGATTGCCTCCGGCGAGATCCGCTCGCGAGAGTACGCCGCCGTCCGAGTCACCACCGAACAGGGGCTGTCGGGGCGGGCCTACTGCCTCACCCGCGAAGCGCCGGTCGCCGCCTGCGTACAGCAGCTGGTCTCCCCGGCGCTGATCGGCAGCGACAGCGCCGATCCGGAGGCGGCATGGCGTCAGGCGTCCCGGGCCACAATCATGCCCGGCCGGGTGGGGCTGGTGGTACGGGCGGTGGGATTGGTGGACATCGCCCTGTGGGACGTCGCCGCCCAGCGCCACGGCGTGCCGCTGTGGAGGCTGCTGGGGGCCGAGCACGGCCGGCTGCCGGTGATGTCGGTGGCCGCCTACCCCACCCCTGACCGAACACCCGAGTCGCTGGCCGCAGACGTGCTGCGAAACGCCGCCGCCGGCCATCGCCTGGTGAAGATCGCCCGCGACCCCGACCCGGCCCGCATGGCCCGGCTGTTCGACCTGCTGAAAGCACCCCTTCCTGCCGCGACAGGTCTCGTGGTCGACGCCGGCTATGCCTGGACGGACGCCGCCTCCGCCGCCGCCGAGGTGGCACTGTGGGATGCGCCGGAGCTGGCCTGGCTCGAGGATCCGCTCGTGCCCGAGGACATCGACGGCTACCGCGCGCTCGGTGACGCGATTCCCCAGCGGATCGGGGCGGGTGACGAGCTCAGCTCGATAGCGGTGTACCGCGACCTGCTGCGGGCATCGGCGCTGGACGTGCTGCGGCTGGATCTCGTCTGCATCGGGGGCGTCACCCCCGCCCGCGAGGTTCTGCAGCTGGCCGAGCGCCACGGAGTCGAGGTCTCGTTCCACGTGTACCCCGAGATGAGCGCGCACGTGGCGGCGGCCTCGGGAGCCTTGATCGAGTCGTTCGAGCGCGATCTCCCCGGTGGCAACCCGCTGGATCCGGCCGACCGGCTGATCTCCGGCGGGCCGGTCTTCTCTGCGGGCTCGGCGGTGATCGGCGACCGGCCGGGGCTGGGGTTCGAGCTGGACTGGGAGCGCTTCTCGATGTCGCCCACCCCGGTGCTATGAGCCAGGTCGCGGCGGGAGTGCACCGGCTCGAGGCGCCGCTCGGCGAGCAGTATGTGTGCATCTTCGTGGTGGTGGGCGAGGCGTCCGCGCTGGTGGTGGACACCGGCGTCGCCGGGTCACCCGCGGCGACGGTCGGCAGGCTGGCGCCGGATCTGGGGGTCGAGATCTCACACGTGGTCATCTCGCATGCCGACGTCGATCACTGCGGCGGGATCACCGCCATGCGAGCGATCGCCCCGGGAGCACAGGTGGTGTGTTCCCAAGCCGATCGGCTGTGGATCGACTCGGTCGAGGACCTGATCGATCACCGCTACCGGGAGTTCCGACACGAACACGACATCGACGAGGACGAGGAGTTCTGCTCATGGGTGCGCCAAAACGACGACGGAGGCCGCGTCGACTCTGCGATCACGCCGCCCGCGACGGTCGATCTGGGTGGACGCGCGGTGGAGCTCGTGCACACCCCGGGGCACACCCGCGGACACCTGACCGTGTTCGATCCGGCAACCCGCACGGCGATCGTGGCCGATGCCGTGCTCGGAGCGGCAACCCCGGATGCCGCGGGCAACCCCGTGCACGCACCGACCTACCGCCACGTGGCTGAGTACCGGGCGACGATCGCCAAGCTGCGCGACCCGGTACCTGAGCTGCTGCTGGGGTCGCATTTCCCGGTGGCCGAGGGAGCCTCCCAGGTGAGCGAGTTCCTCGACACCACCGAGTCGTTCGTGAACGCCCTCGAGGCGTCGGTGGTGGATGCCCTGGAGCACTCGGCCCCGCTCACCGTGCGTGAGCTGATCGACCTGGTGGCTCCCAGCGTGAGATCCTGGCCGTGCGCCATGGACATCACACTCGCCGGGCCGGTGGTCGGCCACCTCGAAGACCTCCAAGCCCGCGGCCGGGTGAAGCGGCTTCCCGGGATTCCCGCCACCTTCGTACGTGTGACCGGCGATGGCTGAGGCGACTGTCCAAACCGCGCTCTTGGCGGGAACCCACCACGCCGTGGTGCTCGCCAACGACCGCGTCCGGGTGACGATGCTCCCCGGACTCGGTGGGGACATCTACTCGGTGCAGGACCTCCGCACCGGAGTCGACGTGCTGTGGAAGACGCCCTGGGGGCTCCAGCGGCACGGCCCCACCAATGCGGGCGACTCGATCACGGCGTGGGTCAACCGGTATGCCGGCGGCTGGCAGGTGCTCCTTCCCTCCGGCGGCGGGCCGTCGGAGCACGGCGGAATCACCCACCCGTATCACGGCGAGGCCTGCATGCGCGGCTGGTCATGGCGGGAGGCGCGCACGGCAGGCGGTGATGCCTGTGTGGCGCTGGACGTGCGACTGATCGACACGCCGTTTTGGATCGAACGAGAGGTGCGGCTGTCGGCTGACGGCTCGGGGGTGGTGGTGGACGAGCGGATCACCAACGAGGGCGCCTCGCCGGTCGAGTACATGTGGTGTCACCACCCGTCGTTCGGTGCGCCGCTGATCGAGCCGGGGGTGCGCATCACCACCTCGGCCACGTCACTGGTGGCCGACCCCGAGATCGACGCCCGATGGAACCCGTTGGTGTTGGGCAGCAGCCACCGCTGGCCGGTGGTGACCGATCGCGACGGCAGCGACCTCGACCTCTCGGTTCTGCCGCCGTCCGATCAGCGGCGCAGCCTGGTCGGCTACCTGTCGGGGTTCACATCCGGGGAGGCCACCATCGAGAATCCGCGGCTGGGCCTGGCCTGCACGCTCAGCTGGCCGTTGGAGGTGTTCCCGTATGCATGGGTGTGGCAGGAGCTCCGAGGGGAGGTCGGCTGGCCCTGGTACGGCCGCGCGTATGTGATTGCGATCGAGCCGTGCACCAGCTACCCGGGGGCCGGGTTGGGAGGCGTGATCGCAACCACCAAGACCCACCGCACCCTCGCACCGGGCGAAAGTGCACAGGTCGAGGTGGGCATGACGCTCAGTCGATGCGAACCCCGCCGTTGACGTCGTAGGTCGCGCCGGTGGTGAACGACGAGTCCGGCATCGCCAGCAGCACGATCGCAGGAGCGACCTCCTCGGGACGGCCAAAACGTCCCATCGGGGCGCCCGTGGCCATCCGTTCGCGAGCGTCGGGGTGGAGCTTGTCGGTGATGGACGTATCGATCGGCCCGGGGGTGACCGCGTTCACCCGGATCCCTTCGCCGGCCAGGCGGCGGGCGTCGGAGCGGGTGATCGCCAGGATCGCGCCCTTGCTGGCCGCATAGTGGACGCTGGTGGTGTATCCGCCGGTCTGCCCCGCGATTGACGAGATGTTGACCACCGACCGGTCTCCGGCTGCAGCGCGCAGCAGCGGGAGCGCCGCCCGGGTCATCAGGAACGTCCCCCGGGCGTTGGTTTCCAGCACCGCATCCCACTCATCGACAGTGATGTCGTCGGGCGGCGTGTAGGGGCAGATGCCGGCGTTGTTGATCAGAATCGAGAGCTCGCCCCAGGCCTCGGCCACCTCGGCCACCAGCCCGTCGATCGACGCCGGATCGCGCACGTCGAGCTGCGACATCCGCGCCTCCACCCCCCGCTCCCGGCACGCACTCACGACCTGCTCGGCGAGTTCCCTGCGCCCGCCGAAGGTGATCCAGACATCCACCCCGCGCTGGGCCAGCAGATCGGCTGTGGCGGATCCGATTCCCGAATTTCCGCCTGTTACGAGGGCTCGCGGCACGACCCATACGACTATAACGCCGCTTCTAGATTGGGAACGGAGCTGCCGTCTGGGCGCCGTTCAAGCGCGGCAGGCTCCAAGCGTCTTCCAGCCCGGCGAGCAATCCCGGATGGGTGTAGAGGTGAGAATCCGTGGCGCCGGCGGCGAAGGAACCGCCCACCCCGATGGTGGCGACGTGCTCATCGGCCTTACTTCCCTCGTCCCAGGTCAGGATCACCTCGGCGCCGGCGCTGAGCATGGCGGGCATGTGCGCGGCCAGCCACGCGTCGCCGGCCTGGATCTGCGCGGTGCGAGTGGCACCATCGTGCATGTCATCGGCCAGATTGGGGACGACGTAGGAGAACGCGCGCAGGTTCGAGGTCGAGAACGACGTGAACGGCAGCACGTTGGCACACGCGGTCGGGCTGGACGTGATGTCGTTGTAGTACACGGCCGGGTTGTGGGCCTTCTTGTACGAGCCGGTATCCCCGCCGGTGTAGCAGGTGCTTGGCATCGACTCCAGGTATTCACCCCAGCTGACGCCCTTGACCTGAAGCTGGTGGAAGATGTTGTCCGAGCCGCTGGTCGAGCCGTTCAGCCCGCTGGTGTTGAGCAGATAGTCGGGCAGGCTCCCCGGTTGGGCCTGATAGTTCGTGAAGTTCGTGCCCTTGGCCAGCAGCGTCTGAATGTACGGGGCTGCGGAGTTGCCCACGATGTCCGCGTAGTGCTTGTTCTCCATCATGATCACGATGATCGGATGCGACGGCCCGCCCCCGCTCCCGCCGCTCTGGGGGGTGGTGACCTGGGCGGCCGCCGACGGGTCCGAGGTGTTCGGCACCGCGTCGAACGCATCGACGGTGTAGGAGTACGAGGTGTTGGGCTGAACGGTGGTGTCTGTCCACGACGTCGCCCCGCCGGTGACTGTCTGAATAGCCGTGGTCGAGCCGTCGCGATAGACGTCGTACCCGACCGTGCCGACTGCGTCGAAGCTGGCGGCCCACGACACGGTCACCGAGGTCGGGCTGTTGGCGACGGCTTTCACGCCTGTGGGCACGTCGGGTGGCGTGGTGTCGGGCGCCGGCGAGGGTGTGGTCACGGGAGCGGACGCCTGCGACTGCGACGAGGTGTTGGGCACGGCGTCGAAGGCATCGACGGTGTACGTGTAGGTGCTGTTCGGCAGCACGCTGGTATCGGTCCATGATGTCGCTCCGCCGGTCACGGTCTGGATCGACGTGTTGGAACCGTTCCTATAGACGTGGTAGCCCACAGTCCCGACGGCGTCGAAGCTCGCCGCCCACGAGACGGTCACCGACGTGGCACTGTTGGCCACGGCGGTCACGCCTGTGGGCACGTCGGGCGGGGTCTGGTCCGGCGGTGGGGCGGTACCTGCCGCCAGCACGAGGTTGTCGAACGAGTACGTTGCGCCGGTGATCGCAGGCTTCTCGAGGATGTTCACCGTGAGCGAGTCGCCGCCGGTCTTGACCGAGTAGGTCACGGTCGGGAAGTTCTGCCATGCCGAGGTCGCCGTGGTGCAGTTCTGTGCGCTTCCCACCGACGTCTGCGTGCCGGCCTTGAGCTCCTTCAGCACCAGGCACACGCTCTGGCCGGGCGTGGCGCTCTGCACCTGTCCGTCCAAGTGGTACGTGGTGCCGGCCACGGCGTTGGTGACCGGCTTGGAGGTCGTGTAGGCGTAGGTCTGGGTTGCGCCTGCGTTGGCGGTCAACTGGGCGGCGTGACCACCACCGTTCCCCGCCACCACGCTGAGCGTGCCGCTGCTCCCGCCCCACCCGCTGGTGGATCCCGCGCCAGAGCCCTCGAAGGTGCCGTTGGAGATCGCGTTTGTCGCCGCCACGGCGATCGACGCCGTGATCGCGCCGGTTGCAGAGGTGACGGCCAGAGCAACGAGGAGAACAGACGAGAGCCTGCGAGCGTTTGTGGCGATACGCACGGTTGCACTACAGCATGTGGACTGGAAAATGTCAAGTCCGCGAGCTTACAAATCTCAGAGTTCTTTCATAAATCGTTATGTACATTTGGTTTCTCGGGCGGCCACCTGCTCAGAGCCGAAACGGTGGCCGCTCGGCCAGTTGTTGGGGAGTTATGCAACAAACCCTGTTGCCCTGCCGCTTCACGGTTTTCTCACAACCGGCATGGAACAATCACAGCCCGGCGCCGTACCTACCCCCGCGTAGCAACAGCGACCGTGGACACCCCGGTCGGGTGGTCGAGGTCCTTCCCAAAGCACACCAAGGCCACCCGACCGCACGTGGTTACAGCCGTTTGGCCTCGCGGTTTTCCCGCCAGATCGACATGGCCAGCAGGCTGACCACGACCGGCGGCAGAATCCAGTACCCCTCCAGGCCCGCGTGTTCCAACACCGCCGTGGCGGCAATGGCCACGAGCACACCGGCCGCGACGGCCGCGTCGTCTCCAACAACGAACCGGTAGAGGAACCTGGCAAACCCAACCACGCCCCTCATGGCTGTACCGCTCCGACCACGTGCGCGGCTCGCGCGGACAACGCGCGCACCATCAGCCACGCGCTCACGGTGTAGAGCACCAGCAGCGCGACCAGGAAGACGTCTCCGCCGGGCCAATCCCCACCGGCGCCCTCGGCCGCCCAGAACGACCCGTAGGTAACGAGCATCAACCCGACCGAGAACTTCATGGTGTTCTCGGGGACGCGTGCGAGCGGCACGCGCGCCCACAGACCCACCCCGACCACCAGCAGCAACGCAGCGATCGCTCCGACAGCGGCGTACGCCACACTCCCGCCGTTGCTTCCGAAGGTGATCACGATGAAGGCGACCTCGAGCCCTTCCAGAAGCACCCCTTTGAATGCCACGGTGAACGCATACCAATCGAGATCGGCGCGCTGAAGGTTGGACGCCGATCGAGCCGCTTCGACCTCGCGCCGATAGATCGCGTCCTCGTCGTGCAGCGGTCGGTAGCCGCCCGCCCTCAGGATTGCTTTTCTCAGCCACTGCAACCCGAACACGAGCAGCAGCCCACCCACGACCAGGCGCAGCGCATCGATCGGAATCGCCGTCAACGCCGGGCCCAGCACCGCAACCACCGCGGCCAGCGCAATGCTCGCCGCCAGCACGCCCGCCATCGTCGACCGCCAGCCCCGTGTCAGGCCGACGGCGAGCACGATGGTGAGCGCCTCGACTGCCTCCACCCCGCTCGCCAGGAACGACACCAGCACGAGTACCGCCGGGGCGATCGGACTCACCCCGCCGTCGGTGCCCGCCAGAACCGGTGCGAGCTGATCCTGACGGCCACAACTGCAATCGCGAGCCACGTCGCCACGACGGTCAGCTCCATCTCGTCCAGCAGGTGCGCACGCTCGGCCAGGACAATCCGGGCGAGCACCGCGGCGCAGACCACGCCCACCACCGCGCTGCGGAATCGAGGACTCATGATCGTCAAGCGCACCGGGCGCAGGAGCGACACCCTGGCCAGCACCGGATCGGTGATTCGGCTACAGGCGTTGATCATCGGCACCAGCACCGGCCCCATCGCGATTCGCGCGGCGAAGTAGCCGCTCGCGACCGACACAACCAGGCTGCCGAGCACGTCGGTGGGGTAGTGCATCCCCGCCATCACCCGGGATGCCGAAACCACCGCGGCGAACACGAGCATCAGCCACCCGGCACGGCGAGATACGAAGAAGACGCCGAAGGCGATCGAAAGCGCGGCCGTCGCGTGATCGCTCGGAAACGAAGGGTCGAGCGAGCGCGGCAGCAGGGGAACGATGCTGGGGTGCGCCTCATACGGCCGCGCGCGGTCCCACAGGTGAGAGATCACCTGGTTTGCCAAAAGCCCCAGGGCGGCGGCGGAAAGCCCGGCTGCACACGCCCGCTTCCAGGTGGTGTCACCCGGCGGGGAGAGCAGCCACAAACCGACCGCAAGTACTCCGAACAACGGGACGCCCCACGTCGAAAACTCCACCACCGCGCCGGCCATCAACGGGTGTGCATGCACCAGCTGATTGATCCACTCCACAAATGATGTTTCCATGCCGCTCCCCGGTCGCGTTCACCGTCTGTTTACAGCATACGGCCGTTAGGCAAGTTGCGGGACAGTTACCTCTATTGACACTATTCAAGCCACACAAACTCTCAAGGATCTCTCATACATTCCATGGGCCGTACGCGACCGCCGAGGCGTGTTGCCGGTATGGTTGTGGCTGGTGATGACCCCGTGACGATCACTCCGTGATGCGGCCCCGCGTCCTCGTTGTCGACGACGACTCCGCCATCCTGCGCATGCTGGTGCGGACATTGGAAGCCGAGGGCTACGAGACCGATGCAGCCTCCGACGGGGCCACGGCGCTGGTGCGGGCGGAAGCCTCGGTGCCCGACGTGATCGTGCTCGATGTGGCCATGCCCGGCATGGACGGGCTGGCCGTGTCGCGGCGGCTCCGCGAGAAGGGACAGCGGGTGCCGATTCTGTTCCTGACCGCGCGGGATGCTGTCGCCGACCGGGTTGCCGGCCTGGACGCGGGCGGCGACGACTATCTGGTCAAGCCGTTTGCGACCGACGAGCTGGAGGCGCGTCTGCGCGCTCTGCTCCGGCGCGGCCGTACCCGCAATCGGATCTCGTACGGGGATCTGACGGTGGACGCGGACGCTCGCACCGCCTCGCGAGGCGGGCGAGAGGTCAGGCTGACCGGACGCGAGGCCGCCCTCTTGACGCTCTTGGTCAACCGCGCGGGCGAGGTCGTCAGCCGCGAGCAGGCCCTGGCCGCGGTGTGGGGTGAAGGACGAGTTCCGACGGCAAACACGGTCGATCGCTACGTCGCCTATCTCCGCCAGAAGCTCGGTGATCCGCCGCTGATCCACACGGTCAGAGGTGTCGGTTTTCAGCTCCGGCAATGAGACGCTGGAAGCTCCGCACCCGGATCGCGCTGGCATCGGCGCTGGCGATGCTGGTCGGGGTTGCGCTGCTGGAGATCGGCGTCCAGGCGCTGCTTGCCCGCGAGCTGCACCAGCAGCTCGATCACACGCTGCAGCAGCGCGCCGCCGACGTCGACGAGATTGCCGAAACCCATCCCGGAGCGATCCAGAGGGCGTTGGAATCAGATCCCGCGGGAATCGGCACCAGCGTCGAAGTCGTGAATCACGGTGGCGAGGTGATCGCGCCAAGGGAAAGGACGGGACAAGCCCCGATTACCCCGCTGGTGAACCAGGTGATCGCCTCCGGGCAGCCTCGCTTCGTCACCATCAACATCAAGGGCCACGAGCTGCGGGTGTTCATGCAGCCGCTGGAGCCCCACGGCGCGGTGTTGGTCGCGTCCTCGACCGACGCGATCGAAGACGGCCTCTCCCAGGCCCGCTGGCTGACCCTCGTGGCCGGGATTGTCGCAGCCGGTGTGGCGGCGGGGGTGTGTCTGCTGGTGGCCAACCGGGCGCTTCGGCCGTTGACCAACTTGAACGCCCAGGTGATGGAGGTGCAGCGCACCGCCGATCCCAGCCGGCGGGTGGTGACCGAGCCCACCGGTGACGAGCTGGAGCAGCTGGGCACCGCGTTGAACGCGATGCTGGAGGCGCTGCAACGCGCCCGGGAGGTGGAGCGGCGGTTCCTGGCCGACGCCTCGCACGAGATGCGGACCCCGCTGACCGCGCTTCGGGGCAACGCCGCGTACCTCGCGCGGCACGGCGCCGACGCCGAGGCCGAGGCGTTTCTCGACCTCGAGAACGACATGGCTCGGCTGGCGCAGCTGCTCGACCGGCTGCTCGCGGTGGCCCGCGAGGATGCCGCCGCACAGCCGACGCAACCGGTGGCGGTGGACGACATCCTCGACCGGTTCAGGACCGACCCGCGGCTGCGGGTGACGCTCGATCCCGAGTTGTATGTGCGCGCCGACGCCGATGCGATCGAGCGCGCCCTCACCAACCTGATCGAGAACGCCAAGCTGTACGGCCCCGAGGGCGGGTTGATCACCGTCAGCGCAGCGCTCGAGCACGACGAGGTGGTGCTGACCGTCACCGATACCGGCACGGGCATCCCCGGCGCGACCTTCGACCAGGCCACCACGCGGTTCTGGCGCGGCTCCAATAGTGCCGGGCGGGAGGGCGCGGGACTGGGGCTGGGACTCGTGCGATCGACTGCCGAGCGGCACGGCGGATCGCTCACAATCGACGGCGCGAGCTTCTCGATTCGGCTGCCGGCGCTGCTCGAGGTTCCCCCAACCGCACCCGTAACCCTGTAAACTCTCAGAGAATTCTCATAAACTACGCTGTACTGTAGTTGCGGGGAGGGCTCCAATGCGCACTTTTACTGCGGTTGTGTTTGGTGTGTGTAGTGTCATGCTGATCGGTGCCGCGGCGGCACCTGCGGCGACCAACCTGGTTGCAAATCCCGGGTTCGAGGGGTCGGGCTCAGGCGCCCTCTCGAGCTGGGGCGGAAGCGCCGGCACGCTCTCGCTGGTCACCGGAGACGGCGGCGGCCACGCTGCCCGTCTGACCGCATCCGGCACCGGGCAGATGTACATCTACACCAGCTCGAAGCCGGCCAAGTCGATCGCGGCGGGAGCGCCGTACACGGCCGGCGGCCGCGTTTCCAGCGTCTCCGCCGGGCAGTCCGTGTGTCTCCAGATCAAAGAGGTGCCGGCCGGCGGCAGCTCCACGGTCGGTTCGGCCAAGCAGTGTGTGACAGCGACGTCGGCATGGCAGTCGTTCCCGGCGGTCAACTACACGACCAAGACCGCGGGGGACTCACTGACCATTAACGTGATCGACGCTGCGCCGAGCTCGAACGCGTCGTTTGACCTCGATAACGTCACGCTCAGCACGGGTACCAGCGGCGGAGGCGGCGACACGGTTGCCCCGTCGGTGCCTCAGAACGTGGTCGCCACCGGAGACAGCCCCACCAGCGTGCACATCACCTGGAACGCATCCACCGACAACAGCGGCACCGTCGCCGGATACCACGTCTACCGCGGCACCACCACGATCGCGACGCTCACCGGCACCACCACCAGCTTCGAAGACACCGGCCTGGCCGCCTCCACGCCCTACACCTACACCGTCGACGCCTACGACGCAGTACCCAACACCTCCCTCCCCTCCGCACCCGCCACCGGCACAACCCTCGCCGGCGGTGGCGGAGGCGACACGGTTGCCCCGTCGGTGCCTCAGAACGTGGTCGCCACCGGAGACAGCCCCACCAGCGTGCACATCACCTGGAACGCATCCACCGACAACAGCGGCACCGTCGCCGGATACCACGTCTACCGCGGCACCACCACGATCGCGACGCTCACCGGCACCACCACCAGCTTCGAAGACACCGGCCTGGCCGCCTCCACGCCCTACACCTACACCGTCGACGCCTACGACGCAGTACCCAACACCTCCCTCCCCTCCGCACCCGCCACCGGCACAACCCTCGCCGGCGGTGGCGGCTCCGGCCCGTGCGGGCTGCTGCCGGCTTCGACCGCGCCGTACAAGCACGTGGTCGTGTTGATGGAGGAAAACCTCACCTATTCCGACTTCATCGCCGCCACCGACGCACCCGAGATGCACGCGCTCGCCAACAACTGCCGGTTCCTGACCGATTCCGCGGGCGAGACGCACCCCAGCTTCCCCAACTACGAGGCGGTCACCAGCGGCCAGTTCTCGACCTGCCTGGGCTGCACCACCACCGCGGACAACATCTTCCACCAGATGAACGGCGCCGGGCTGACATGGCGCGACTACAACCAGTCGATGCCGTCCAACTGCGCCACCAACACCAGCAAGGTCTCGTACTATCGCGACGGCCACAATCCGGCGTTCTGGTACACCAACCTCAGCTCGAAGACCGGTGGGGACGGTACATGTGCCAAGTACGACGTACCCCTCGATCCGTACTTCTGGAACGACGTCTCGGCCGACAACCTGCCCAGCTTCTCGTGGATCGCGCCGGATGACTGCCGCGATCTGCACTGGATGAACGGGGTGTGTGAGAACGTGGTGCCCGGCAAGACTCACGACGACCGCATCAACGTCGGCGACGGGTTCGTGCAGCAGGTGGTCTCGGCGATCACCGCCACTCCGAGCTATCAGGCCGGGCAGACGCTGATCGTGTTCACGTTCGACGAGTCGAACTATCTGTCCACCCAGGTCAAGGGCAACTGGGGCATCGACTGCTCGAATCACACCGTGTATCTCGCCAATACAAAGACCTGCCAGGTGGCGACGATCCTGATCTCGGCACGGATGCCGACCGGGCCGACATCGGCGTTCTACAGCCTGTACAGCGTCGGCGCCGCCATCGAGCAGAACTTCGGTCTGCCGCTGCTGGGCCATGAAGGCTCGGTTACACCCGCCCCGATCTATTGATCGGATACTTACACCGTCTACACAACTCGTCACGGGAATCTCAAGGTATGCCGATAGCTTGAGGGAATGGGCTCCCGACTACAAGCTGCTGCAATCGGATTGATCGCAACCTGCGCGTTGTTCTTGGCGATCGCATCGCCGGCCGCCGCAGCACCGCGACTCAAGCATGTGTGGGTGGTTGTGCTGGAGAACCACAGCAGCGGCCAGATCCTCGGCAACTCCCAGGCGCCGTACCTGAACAAGCTCGCTCACCGAAACGGCCTGGCGACGAGGTACTACAGCCTCAGTCACCCCAGCCTCCCGAATTACCTCGCGCTGATCTCGGGATCCACGCACGGGTGCAGTTCGGACAGCTGCAAACCCGGTTACGGCGGCCCGCTTCTGACGCGCCAGCTGCGACATCGCCACCTCGCCTGGCGCGGGTACTTCCAGGGACTTCCCCACGCCGGCTACGTCGGCGGGGATAAGGGATCGTACGTCCGCCACCACAACCCATTCGCCTACTTCAAGGCGATCACGCACTCACACCACGCAAGGCATAACATCCGCCCGCTCACATCGCTGCGCCGCAGCCTCCGCCACCCCGCGGCGTTCAGCCTGGTGGTGCCGGACAATCAGCACAACATGCACACCGGCAGCATCGCCAAGTCGGACAAATGGCTCCGCTATTGGATCCCCAAGATCACCCACTCGCGGAAGTTCCGGCACAACAGCGTGCTCTTCATCACCTTCGACGAGGGCCACAACGACTCCAGCGGCTGTTGCATCCACGGTGTTCACGGAGGCCGCACGGTGCTGATCGCGATCACGTCCCATCGGCATCATGCAGTCCTGAGCAAGCCGCGCACGGCCTACTCGCTGCTGCGCACCGTCGAGAGTGGATTCCGGCTCAAGCCGATCGCCCAGGCCACCCGCGTCCGCCCGCTGAACCACTTCTGGGTGCATAGCGGTGCCAGGCATCGCCATGTACGGTGAATAATTGGTGCCTGGCACCAATTATTCACCGTAACGAGTTCGGGACGGTCCGTTTGACAGACTGAACCATCGAAACGATCGGATCGATCCACGACAAACGCCTGAACGCCGTTGCCGGGGCCGGACTGGCAGCGACACTGGTGCTGAACGCGGGCTCGCTGCTGCTGGGCGTGCTCGATCGCTCCACGCAACCGCTGTTCCCCCAACTGTTCGAGCTCTTGGTGCTGCTCGCGTACGCCGTCATGGGTGCCGCAGTTGCAAGGCGACAGCCGCGAAATCCGATCGGGTGGCTCTACCTGGCCATCGGATTCGCCACCT
This sequence comes from uncultured Actinomycetes bacterium, assembly GCA_963727235.1. GTDB lineage: Bacteria > Actinomycetota > Thermoleophilia > Gaiellales > JAICJC01 > CAVPTL01. The sequence continues at coordinate 46,713 of CAVSFZ010000011.1, read as the reverse complement.
CCCTGAACATCTTCGCCGAGCAGTACGCCGTGCACTCGCTGCTCGCAGATCCCGGCTCATTGCCATACCCGAAAGCCGCCCTCTGGCTGGGCTCACCGGCACTCGACTCGCTGTTCATCCTGGTCGTCACGCTGGTGCTGCTGCTGTTCCCCAACGGGCAACCGCTGACGCGTCGCTGGCGATTCGTGGTGGGGATGGCGGTGGCGGGTGCCGCGCTCGGTCTCTCCGAGGCGTTCGTCGACTACCCGCTGGAAGCCCCGCTGGCCGGCTACCACAACCCGCTGTTGGTCAAGGGGGCGGCCGGCAGTGTGATCGGCGCCCTCTACGAGGTCTCCGGTCTGTTCCTGATGGGGAGCTTCTTCGCCGGCATCGCCTGCGTGGCGCTGCGATTCCGGCGGTCGCGAGGGATCGAACGCCAACAGCTCAAGTGGTTTGCAGCCGCGATCATGACCGTGCTCGCGGTGATCGTGGTGGTGTTCGCCGCCTACCAGGCCACCGGCCATGACTACAGCAATGTGATCTTCCTGATCGGCACCTCGATCATCCCGGTTGCCACAGGGCTCGCGATGCTCCGCTACCGGCTGTACGAGATCGACGTGATCATCCGGCGAACGGTCGTCTACGCCGCATTGATTGCGGCTCTGGCTGCGCTGTACCTCTGCGGTGTCGCCCTGCTCGGCTGGACCTTCCGCTCCGTCACCGGTCAATCCGGTGCGCTCGCGGTGACGCTCTCGACGCTCCTGGTGGCGGCAGCGTTCCAGCCGCTCCGATCCCGGATCCAGCGCACCGTCGATCACCGCTTCTATCGCCGAAAGTACGACGCCGCTGTCACGCTCGACGCCTTCAGCGGTCGCCTCCGCCAACAGATCGACCTGGACGCGCTGCAGACCGAGGTGCTCGGCGTGGTCACGGAGACGCTCCAGCCAAGCCAGGCCTCGCTGTGGCTGCGCACGGTCGAAACACACACGGCGCCACGGTGAATAACGGTGCCTGGCACCGTTATTCACGGTATCTGAGGCGCTGGGCGCCGAGATTCTGCCCGATCCGCTCCTCGTTCTGACCGGATCGTCACCAGGTCGCATTCTGCTTCAGTGAACCGGGTTGAGCAGCCGCTCCACCACGGCCACCAGACCGTCAAGTGAGGCCAGCTCGGCGTCCGGTTCGACGTCGGCGGGCAGTTCAGCGCCGTTTCGGTTGATCCACACCGCCTGCATCCCCATCGCCTGAGCACCGCGGATGTCGGTGTCGACGTCGTCGCCCACGTGCACCCACCTGGCGGGGTCGCCTCCGGACAGCTCAACCGCGTGCAGGAAGGCATCGGCCGCCGGCTTCGGCTCGCCCACACGCTCGGCGTGAACGATGAACGCGAACGTCTCGGCCAGCGGCAGCCGGTCGACCGGAAAGTTGCCGTTGGTGATTGCCCCCAGCACGTGGCCGGCCCCGGACAGCTGTGACAGCGCCGGCTCCACGTCGGGATGCAGGACGACACTGGTCACGCGCGCGTCCATCCAGGTGGCCACCATCCACTCGGGCAGTCCCTCCTCGACCACACCGCGGTCGGCGAGCACCCGGCGAAACGACTCCCGGCGGAGGTCCTCGAAGCTGCCGCGCTGCTCAGCCGCCACCTGCGCCCGGACGCGGTGAAGCTCGGCCACGTCGACCGCGCCGCGGAGATCCGGCCTGCGCTGCTCCAATGCGGCCAGCGTCTCCCGCAGGGCGCCGTCCATCATCGGCAGGAACTCCCACAGCGTCTCGTCGAGATCAAATGACACGACGCTGGTAGCGGTCACGACCGCCCCAGGAGCGCGACCGCGTGGCAGGCCGCTCCCTCACCCCGCCCGGCGAAGCCCAGGTGATCGGTGGTCGAGGCCCGCACCGTCACCCGTGCGACCTCCACTCCGAGCGCCTCAGCCAGCGCCGATCGCATGGCGTCGCGGTGAGGGGCAAGCTTGGGGGCCTGCATGATCACGATCGCGTCGACGTTTCGGATCTGCCAGCCCTGCGCTTCCAGGGCCGCCCACGCGATTCTCAGGAGCTCCAGCGACGAGGCACCCTCGAGCGCCGGATCGTCGGAGGGAAACAGCGCCCCGATGTCCTCGCCGCCCGCAGCTCCGAGCAGCGCGTCGGTGACGGCGTGGCATACGAGGTCGGCGTCGGAGTGCCCGACCAGGCCGCGGGCGCCGGGGATCGCCACCCCGGCCAGCACCAATGCACGCCCCTCCGCGAAGGCGTGGGCGTCGAAGCCGATACCGACTCGGAGATCGTCGCTCACGCCAGGGCCTCGGCCACACGCAAGTCGTCCGGCTCGGTGATCTTGAGATTCGCCCGCTCACCCGCAACCCACACAACTCGCATGCCCGCATTCTCGAGCAGGGACGAGCAGTCGGTGGCGGCTTGCAGCTCCGCCAGAGGCCGATCGTAGGCGCGCCGCAGACAGTCGGCCCGAAATCCCTGTGGTGTCTGCACGGCGATAAGACCGTCGCGCTCGAGCGTGGAGCAGACCGCCTCGCCGGCGGTGCGCTTGATCGTGTCGGCCACCGGCAGGCCGGGCACGGCTCCATCAGCATCGGTGAGTGCCGCCAGCACGCGCGTGACCAGATCGTGAGAGGCCAGCGGCCGCGCGGCATCGTGCACCAGCACCAGGTCTGCCGTTTCGGGCAGCTCCGCCAAGCCGGCCGCCACCGATTCGGCCCTGGTGGCGCCGCCTGGGATCACACTCGCGACCTTGCCCGCCACCATCTGATCGGCCAGCAGCTGGGCCGGGTCCTCCCACCCCGCCGGTACCACCAACACCATCCGGTGGACGTCGTCGTGATCCTCGATCAGGGAAATCGCCCGCTTCAGCAACACGTCGCCCTGGAAACCGACGAAAGCCTTGGGCCGGTCGGCACCAAACCGCTTGCCCTCTCCCGCAGCCACCACGATCGCCCACGTCTGCGCCAACTACGACTCCATCATGCGCGTGAAGATCATCTTGCCCGAGGGCGACTGCAGCACCGAGGTGACCTGCACCGAGACGCTCGATCCAACCTGGGAGCGACCGCCTTCGACGACCACCATGGTGCCGTCGTCCAGATAGCCGACGCCCTGGTCGGCCTCCTTGCCTTCACGGATCAGGCGCACCGTGAACTGCTCCCCGGGAAGCACAGCCGGCTTGAGCGCGTTTGCGAGCTCGTTCACGTTCAGGATCTCGACGTCCTGGATGCGTGCCAGGCGGTTGAGGTTGTAGTCGGTGGTGAGGATCCGAAGGCTGCGCTGCTTGGCCAGCTTGAGCAGCTTGGAGTCGACCTCGGGGATATCGGGGAAATCGACGTCGGGGACGGAGACGGTGACCTCGCCGCGCAGCCCCTGAACCACTTCCAGACCACGGCGGCCGCGGTTGCGCTTCAGCGGATCGGCCGAGTCGGCCACCTGCTGGAGCTCTTTGAGCACGAATTCCGGCACCACCAGTTCGCCCGACAGAAATCCGGTCTTGACGATGTCGGCGATCCGTCCGTCGATGATCGCGGACGTGTCGACCAGCGTGGCGGAGTCGCGGTTCGCGGCGTCCATCTCCGGCTCACCCACTGAATGGACGCCCACCAGCCTGAGAATGCCGCGGTGTTTCTTGGCGCCCACCACCGCGAACGCGTATCCCAGGATCAGGAACAGCGGAAGCAGCACCCAGTCGCCGATGTACGGCAACGAGTGCACGGGGAAGTACAGAAGCACCGCGACCAGCAGACCCACCAGCAGGCCGACCGCGGCCACCGTGAGCTCACCCGCACTGCGAGATTGGACTGCGCGTTCAAGTCGCTTGAAGGAGCGCTGTAATCCCTTCCCGACCAAACCGCCAACCATCCAGCCAACGGCGAAGATCAGGAGAATGATGATGCCAGCGGCGACGTAAGCGTAAGAAGCCGTAAAATGATCTCGAAGCCTGGAGTACAGGCCCGCCTGTATGGCACCCAGCACAGCCAAGAGCGAGAGAACGACTCGGGATACCACCACCATCGTCTGTTCACTCCTCTGATGTGTGTCTCTATGTCAACGTGTCGGTTGGGCTATCGGCCTCCGACCGCGACTCCTTGAAGGTATCGGCTACGCCCGCGCTTTGCGGGTGGAGCCAATGTCGTCCAGCACCTCCTCGAGATACTCGCGGGCCTCATCCTCATCCATGCCCTTGGCGTACATCAACTCGGACGCGAGAATCCGCTTGGCCTTGGAGAACATCTGCTTCTCTCCGGTCGACAGGCCCTTCTCCTGGTCGCGCTGGGCCAGGTTGCGCACAACCTCTGCCAGCTCGAACACGTCGCCGGTCTTCATCTTGTCCCGGTTGTGCTTGAACCGCCGGTTCCAGTTCTTGGGCATCTTGGTGCCGTCGCCCTGGAGCACTGCCAAAACCTCTTCGACAGTTTCCTCGCCGATGACCTTGCGCAGACCTGCCCGGTCAGCGCTGTCGGACGGGATCATCACGGTCATGTCGTTGTGCAGAATCTTGATCGTGAGATATTCGCGTTCGGACTCGGAGTCCTTACGCACTTCCTTGGTCACAATTGTGCCCGCCCCGTGGTGCGGATACACGACCTTATCGCCGATGTCGTACAAGGCCAAATAACCCTTCCATTGGTGCCGTGAAAAGACCCGTGCGAGCGCTTGCAGAACCGCGACCCAACAGGCGCCCAGAGTGAACATTCTATCAGAGAGCGGCTCCCGGGGATGAAAGAATCGACCTCATTTGCAGCACTTCCAGGATGATTCTCGCGGTTCGTGCCAACATTGCGAAGAATCGGTCAACCTGTGCCGGGAGAGTTACAAGTTCAGGTACCGATCGACCAAATTCTGTTCCTGCAGCCGGCGCAGACCCTCCCGAATCTCGCGGGCGCGGACGGTACCCACGCCCTCGACCTCCTCGAGCTCGGACTGGCGCGCGCGCATGAACGACTCGAGCCCGTCGAAGTGCTCCACCACGTGGCTGATGACCGCCTCGGGAAGCCGCGGAACGTTCGAGAGCACCCGATAGCCGCGCGGAGCCACCGAGTGGTCGAGCGGGTTGACCGAACGCGGGTAGCCGAGCACCTCGGCCACATCCTCGAGCTCCAGCAGGCGGCTGTCAGGCAGCGTTCGCAGCCCGCGCAGCGCCTGCTCGTGCCCGCCCGTGACCTCGGGTACGTGGTAGTCGCGCACCATCGACTCCTCGTCACCGGGCACCCATTCGCTGAGCTCGTCCAGCTGGAGCTTGATCAGCCGGCCCTCCACCCCCAGCTCAACGACGTTTCGCTCGATCTCACGCCTGATCCGGGTGGTCATCTCGGCTCGCTGAAGCGCCACCAGCACGTCGTCGAGCATCACCGCCCCCTGGAACTCCAGCGCGGTCAGCCGGGTCGACACCTGCTCCAGGCGGGTGCGGTAGGTCTCGAGTGTGGTGACGGCCTGGTTGGTCTTTGCCAGCACGTCTGAGATCTCCTCCAGCTGGTAGCGCACGTCCCCGATGTAGATCGTGACCACGTCCCGCTGCTGAGAGATCGAGATCACCAGCGCGCCGGTCTGCTTGGCCACCCGCTCGGCGGTGCGGTGGCGCGTTCCGGTCTCCGAGGACGGGATGGTGGGGTCGGGCATCAGCTGCACGTTCGCGTACACAATCCGGCTGGCGTTGGCGCTGAGAATGATCGCGCCGTCCATTTTCGCCAGCTCGTACAGGAGATACGGCGAGAAGGCTTGATCGAGCCGGATGCCGCCCGAGAACAGAAACGACAGCTCGGCGGGCTCGCCGATCACGATCAATGCCCCCAGATCGGCGCGCAGAATGTCGTTCAACCCCTGGCGCATCATGGTGCCGGGCGCGATCCGGCGAAGCGCGTCCATGAGCACGGGGTCCGACCGCACATCCGGAGCAAGTTCTGCCATGCCGAGAGCTTACCGGCTGGTGCTCTCAGGCTGCGCGCAGAGCGGTGCGCAGCGTCTCGGTGACCCGGCACCGCGTGGCAGTTCGCGGGCGCTCACAGCGGCAATGGTGGCGTCCACGGGATACGCGGTGCGGCGCATGCCCGCCACGCCGTCTTCGACCATCCCCCAGGCGGCCCGGCGATCGCCGTCGAACGGCAGCCCCACCGATCCCGGGTTCACCAGCTCGATGCCGCCCACCGTTCGCCGGTACTGGATGTGGATATGGCCGTACAGCACCGTGTGCTGGGCCACGCCGGCTCTGACATCAGAACGCTCCCTCGATGGCCGCGCTGACCGTGTCGGCGGTGACCAGGTTGAGCCGCGAGCCCGCAGGCGTCTCGGCCGGCACGACCAGCTCGGTGACTCCAAACTTGCGCGCCTCCTGGAGGCGCGGCCCGACGTGTGCGACCGACCGCACCCGGCCGGTGAGACCGAGCTCGCCAAAGGCGGCCAGCCGGGGACGAAGCGCGCGCCCACGCAGAGCGGACACGATCGCCAGCGCGACCGCCAGATCGGCGGCGGGCTCGTCGATGCGAACGCCACCGGCCACGTTCACGAAGATGTCGCTCGATCCCAGGGGCACTCCGGCGTGGCGTCCGAGCACCGCCACGATCATGGACAGCCTGTTCCGGTCAAACCCGGTCGCCGCCCGCCGTGGCATCGCCAGGTCAGAGTCGGCCACCAGCGCCTGCACCTCGAGCAGGATCGGGCGGGTGCCCTCAATCGCGGGCAGCAGCACCGACCCCGGTGCCGGCTCGCCGTCGCCGGCAAACGCGGATGAGGGGTCGTCGACCGGCTCCAGGCCCAGGCCGGTCATCTCGAAGATGCCGATCTCGTTGGTCGATCCGAACCGGTTCTTGACGGCCCGCAGCACCCGCAGGAAGCGGTAGCGATCACCCTCGAACTGCAGCACCGCGTCCACCAGGTGCTCGAGCACCCGCGGCCCGGCGACGTTGCCGTCCTTGGTCACGTGCCCGACCAGGATGATGGTGACCCCATGGCTCTTGGCCACGCGCGCGAGCCGGTCGGCGGCCTCTCGCACCTGGCCGACGCTGCCGGGCGAGGAACTCAGATCCGCGGAGTGCATGGTCTGCACCGAGTCGACCACGCACACCTGGGGTGCGGTGGCCACGATCGCCTCACAGACCGACTCCAGCTCGGTCTCGGCCAGGATCGAGATGCCGTCGATCGCTCCCAGCCGCTCGGCCCTCAGGCGCACCTGGGCGGGCGACTCCTCACCGGCAACGAGCAGCACAGGCCTGCCTGCGGCCGCGATCCGTCCGAGCGACTGCAAGAGCAGCGAGCTCTTGCCCACGCCGGGCTCGCCACCGATCAGGACCACCGACCCCGGTACAAGACCGCCGCCCAACACCCGATCGAACTCCTCCAGGCCGGTCGAGATCCGGTCGGCGTCGGTCAGCGCGACATCGGACAGGGCCCTGACCGGCCGGCCCACCGGCGCCCGCCGAGACGTGGATCGCTCACGCACCTCCTCGACCAGGGTGTTCCACTCGCCGCAGCCCGAACACTGGCCGAGCCACTTGGGCGACTCATGACCGCACTGGCTGCAGGTGAATATGGTGAGCGTCTTGGGCACGGCCCCTCATTGTGACACCGGCCTCGGTCGTACCCAGGCGTCCTGACAAACGCCGCGCCCGCGATGAACAACTGTGCCAGGGCACCGCGAGTCTGTGTTGTCACAGAATCGTGACTAATTCATCTTGAGCGATCCTGAGACAGGCTCTAGCGTGCTCACATGACAACTCACTGTTCTCGCACCCGGCTCCTCGTAGCCGCAGCCGTTCTCGGTTGTGGACTGCTTTGTTCGTCTGCTGTTCCCGCGCTCGCCCACAGCCATCAGCCCAGCCGAGCTGCGCCGGTTGGTACGAACATCGATCACGTCGCCAGGGAGATAAGCGCCGCTTTCCCACCGGCTCTGAGGCAGTCCTTAACCGGCTGGGGGGCCCGATATCACGAGGGCGAACACTGCAAACCCACTTCTGACGAAGTCCATCCTCGGTGGGTACGAGGTGCACGCACCTCGTGTAGACACCGCCGCGGCGACGGGGACGACGACCTCCGCAGCTGGGCCCGAGAGAAGTCCGTATATCGCGCCTGTCTCAACCGAATTTTATGAGGCCTTTTTGGCAACCGTTGCCCGACACGCTCCTCGGCGCGCTACGGCGTGGGGCTCAGGCCGGGGTGTTTCTGTTGGGTGTGTTTACGATCATCGACGCTGTGTCCCCCTGGCCGACCGGTCCCGTGGGTTGGTTCGCGATTCCCACGTTGATGGTCATTGAGGTCACCTCGTATCTGATGAGGAAGCACCGCCGCCAACTGGGTGAATAACGGTGCCTGGCACCGTTTTCACTAGTACGTGCCGAATTGTTTCCAGAGCTGCTCGGCGGTGTCCATGCGGCGGTTGCGGGCGCCGCCCTTGCGCAAGGCGACGCCTGCCGCCAGGGCCTCCAGCACCACCATCGCCGTGGCCGCGCTGGCGAATCCTTCACGTTTGCCCTGGCACACCAGCACGTGGTTTGCCTGACCCGCGGCCGGCGCCAGCAGGTCATCAGTGATCAACACCACCGGCGCCCCGGCCGCGCGGAACAGCCGCACCACGTCGGCGGTCACCTTCGCGTAGCGCTGGAACGTGAAGGCGATCAGGCGGTCGCGCGGCTCGAGATCGATCAGCTGGTCGGCGATGGTCGGCTCGCCGGCAGCGATCGGCCACACGTTCGGCAGCAACGGGTTGAGCAGGTAGTAGGCGTACTCGGCCAGGGCCGCCGACTTGCGGTGTCCGAAGATCCCGATCTTGCCGTGACCGCGCACCAGCATCGCCACCGCAGCGTCGAACTGGCGCCGATCAACCCCCGCGGCCAGCGCCTCCAGATCCCCAGCCGCCTGAAAGGCGATCTGCTCGATCGGGTGAGCCGAGGGGACGGTGCCGCGCACAGCGGGCTGCAGACGGGTGATGGCCTCGGATGCGAGCGCATCGTGCAGCTCTGCGAACCCGGCAAACCCCACCCTGGTCGAGAACCGCACCACAGCCGCCTTGCTGACCCCGGTCTTGGCGGCCAGAGACTCGGCTGTCTCGAACGGCACTTCCGCCGGGTGCTCGAGCACATAGGTCGCAATGCGACGGTCGTTCGGCGACAGCCGATCGAGGTGGGAGCGGATCAATGCGGACACCGCCCCGTCGCCGAGGTCGATCATGTGGCAATTATCGCACCCCGGCGCGAACGCCGGGGTGCGAATGCCAAATCAGTCCTCAGACGATGCCTCGTCGCCGTTCTCAGACGTCGGCTCGTCGTCGGCGGGCCCCTCTGCGGGCACGAGATCTGCCGGCAGTGAGTCGGGCACGTCCACCGGCTCGATCAGCTGCAGCGTCATCTCCTCGTCGCCCTCGTGATGATCGACCAGCACGGTCGACCCGGGCTGAAGCGCGCGGCCGAGAACGAAGTCGGCCAGCGGATCCTCGATGAAGCGCTGGATCGCGCGGCGCAGCGGTCGGGCGCCCATGGTCGGGTCGTATCCCTTGTCGACCATCATGTCCTTGGCGGCATCGGTCAGCTCGATCGACACCTCGTGCACCTTCATCTGCTCGCGCAGACGCTTCATCAGCTGATCGACGATCAGTTTGATCTCGTCCTTGGTCAGCTTCTGGAACACGATGATCTCGTCGATGCGGTTGAGCAGCTCGGGCCGGAAGACCTTCTTCACATCGCCCATGATGCGGTTCTTCATGTCCTCGTAGGACACTCCCGTCTCCGCCTCCTCGACCTGGAAGCCGAGCTGGCTGTTCTTGGCGATCGACGATGCCCCGATGTTGGAGGTCATGATCACGATCGTGTTCTTGAAGTCGACCTGACGGCCCTGGGCATCGGTCAGCCGCCCCTCCTCCAGCATCTGCAGGAGGATGTTGAACACATCGGGGTGGGCCTTCTCGATCTCGTCCAGCAGCACCACCGAGTACGGCTTGCGCCGCACGGCCTCGGTCAGCTGGCCGCCCTCGTCATACCCGACGTAGCCGGGAGGCGAGCCCACCAGCCTGGAGACTGCGTGCTTCTCCATGTACTCGGACATGTCGACCTGGATCATCGCGTCCTCGTCGCCGAACAAGAACTCGGCGAGCGTACGGGCCAGCTCGGTCTTGCCGACGCCGGAAGGGCCGAGGAAGATGAACGAGCCGGTCGGCCGCTTGGGATCCTTGATCCCGGCGCGGGCGCGGCGGATGGCCTTGGACACGGCCTCGATCGCCACGTGCTGGCCGATCATCCGCTTGTGCAGCTCGTCCTCCATCCGGATCAGCTTCTGAGACTCCGCCTCGGTCAGCTTGAACACCGGGATGCCGGTCCACATGGACACGATGTCGGCGACCTCTTCCTCGCCGATCTGGGCATGGTCGGCCTCGCCGGAGGACTTCCAGTTCTCCTCGAGGTCGCGCTTCTTGAGGGTCAGCTTGCGCTCGGAGTCGCGCAGCGCCGCGGCCTTCTCGAACTCCTGCGACTCGATCGCCGACTCCTTCTCCTTGCGCACCGTCTCGATCTCGTCGTCGAGCTCCTTGTGCACCGGAGGTGCCGTCATCAGCTTGATGCGCATGCGCGACGCGGCCTCGTCGATCAGGTCGATGGCCTTGTCCGGAAGCTGCCGCTCCTGGATGTAGCGATCCGACAGCTCAGCAGCGGCCTGCAGCGCCTCGTCGGTGATGGCGACGCGATGGTGGGCCTCGTAGCGGTCGCGCAGTCCGCGCAGGATCTGCACGGTGTCCTCGATCGACGGCTCCTCCACCTTGATCTGCTGGAAGCGCCGCTCCAGCGCGGAATCGCGCTCGAGATACTTGCGGTACTCGTCCAGCGTGGTGGCACCAATCGTCTGCAGCTCGCCACGGGCCAGCGCCGGCTTCAGGATCGACGCCGCGTCGATGGCACCCTCGGCGGCACCCGCGCCGACCAGGTTGTGCAGCTCGTCGATGAACAGCACGATGTCGCCGCGCTGGCCGATCTCCTTCATCACCTTCTTGAGCCGCTCCTCGAACTCACCGCGGTATTTGGAGCCGGCGACCAAGGCGGCCAGGTCAAGCGTGTAGATCTGCTTTCCCTTGAGCAGCTCGGGCACCTGGTTGGACGAGATCCGCTGGGCCAATCCCTCGACCACCGCGGTCTTGCCAACCCCAGGCTCGCCGATCAGCACCGGATTGTTCTTGGTGCGGCGCGACAGGATCTGCATCACCCGCTCGATCTCGTTCTGACGGCCGACGACCGGATCCAGCTTGCCCTCGGTCGCGAGCTTGGTCAGGTTGCGTCCGAACTGGTCGAGCAGCTTGGAGCTCTTGCCGCCCTTCTCGCCGGTGGCGCCGGTACCCGCGCCCTGACGGCGGCCGGGGCCGGACAGCATCCGGATGATCTCGTTGCGAATCTTCTCTGCATCGGCGTCGAAGTCGAGCAGGATGCGGGCGGCCACGCCTTCGTTCTCACGCACCAGCCCCAGCAGGATGTGCTCGGTGCCGATGTAGTTGTGTCCCAGCGACAGCGCCTCGCGCAGGGCCAACTCCAGCACCTTCTTGGCGCGGGGCGTGAACGGGATCTGGCCGGTGGTCACCTCGTCGCCCTGGCCGACGATGCGCGCGACCTGCGCCCGCACCTCTTCCACGGTGATATCGAGCGAGTCGAGGACACGGGCGGCGAGCCCTTCCTCCTCGCGCAGGAGACCCAGAAGGATGTGCTCAGTGCCGATGTAGTTGTGCTTGAGCGTGCGGGCCTCGTCCTGTGCAAGCACGACGACCTGGCGGGCACGCTCGGTGAAGCGTTCAAACATGTTCGTGCCCCTTGTCGCTGATCTGGAAGAAGTTGGATGTCATGAAATGCTGAAAGCCGGCCTGCCAAACCGGCCGCGGATGGCTCGGTGGCATTCCGGTATCGAGGGAACGGATCGCACTATAGCACCCACCTTAACGGGCTCCCGGTGTGGTTTATTGCACGTTCGTTGGCCCCCTAATCGACCTTCTGTGACGGGCGCTTGAGGGGTTTTTCGCACTGCTGGGGAATCTGCCTGCAAATGGGCGTAAGATGGACGTCGTGAATTTCGCGGTCGAACACTTCCGCGCCATTGATGCGCCGGAATCTCCGCTCGGTATCGAGTACGTCTCAACCGGCCAGGTCGACCGGGTTGAGGCCCACGACGAGCCGGCCGCGGCAGCCATCGCATTGTCGGCTCGAGACGACCTGCAGGAGCTCGACGTGGTGGCCTACAACCCCGGCCAGGATCTGTACGGCGTTCTGGGCGAGGACGAGGCCGTGAGGGTGCGTCCGGCCTAGCCGGCGGGTCAGCCCAGCCGCTCTGCGTCGACCGCCGCGAGCCCGTCGAGGCTCGAGGTGTTCTTCTCGAGCATGTAGTCGATCAAGGCCCGGTCGCCGCCCTTGCGCAGCTTGTTCTCGACCCACGCCGCCGCCTGCGTGCGCTCTCCCACCTGCTCCATCAGCGGCACGCCGAAGCCGCACGAATCGGCGATCCGGTGTACGTCGACCACCACCACCGCCCGGCGATCGGCTCCGCCGCCGGGGGATTCGGGGCGATCGAAGCTTGCGGCCAGCTGCTCGAAGCCCTCGTCTCCGCGCTGCACGATCGTGCCGCTGCCGTGCAGTCGCAGGATCAGCGGCGGGCCGGTGAAGGCGCAGAACATGATCACGATGCGGCCGTTCTGCCGCACGTGCGCGATCGTCTCCGCGCCGCTTCCCACCACATCCAGATATGCGACCGTGTGGCCGTCCAGCACCCGGAAGGTGCCGATCGGGCCCTTCGGCGACAGGTTGATGTGCCCGCCGTCGCCGGAGGGCGCCGAGCCGACGAAGAACATCGGCTGGTGCATGATCCACTCGGTCAGCCGTTGGTCGATGCGCTCGTGCACCTTGCCCACAGCTCAACTCCCCTCGCGGCTGGGGGGAAACAGGATCACCTCGCGAATCGAGCGGATCCCGGTCAGGAGCATCATCAAGCGGTCGATGCCGATCCCCACCCCGCCGGTGGGGGGCATGCCGTACTCGAGCGCCAGCAGGAAGTCCTCGTCCATCGGCGGTGCCTCGTCATCGCCGGCGGCAGCGGCCTCCCGCGCCTCCTCGAACCGCGCCCGCTGCTCTGCCGGGTCGTTCAGCTCGGTGAACCCGTTTGCGATCTCCATGCCGTCACAGAATGCCTCGAACCGCTCGGTCAGCCCGGGCTTGTCGGGCGCGCGCTTGGCAAACGGCGACAGCTCGACCGGGTACTCGGTCAGGAACACCGGGGCCATGATCTTCGGCTCCACGTAGTGCGACAGCAGGTGGTCGACGGCCTGAGCCCAGGTGTGGTCGGCGGAGGTGTCGATGTCGTCGGCGCGCATGTGTGCGATCAGCCGGTCGAGGTCGCGGTCGGCCATCGGGTCGATCCCGGCGTCGGCGGTGATCGCCTCGCGCAACGGGATCCGCGGCCACGGCGGAGTCAGGTCGATCTCACTGCCCACCGCCTCGCCGGCGGCCGCCACCAGCCGCTCGGTCATCTCCATGCCGCTCTGGTAGTCCCCGTAGGCCTCGTACCACTCCAGCATCGTGAACTCGGGGCTGCGCTTGAAGCTGACGCCCTCATTGCGGAAGTCCTTGCCGATCTCGTACACCCGCTCGAGGCCGCCGACGATCAGCCGCTTGAGATAGAGCTCGGTCGCGATCCGCAGGTAGAAGTCGCGCTCGTAGGCGTTGTAGTAGGTGGTGAACGGCCGAGCCGCGCCGCCGCCGTAGAGCGGCTGCAGTACCGGCGTCTCGACCTCCACAAAGCCGTCGGCGTCCAGCACCCGGCGAAGCGCAGCGATCGCCGCCGGACGGGCCATGGCGAGCGTCCGCGACTCCTCGTTGACGGCCAGGTCGAGGTATCGGCGGCGGTGACGGGTGTCGACGTCGGTGAGCCCGTGGAACTTCTCGGGGAGCGGCCGCAGGCACTTGGCCAGCAGCGTCCACTCGGCCACCCGCAGGGACAGCTCACCGCGGCGGGAGACGAACACCTCGCCCTCGGCGGTGATCACGTCGCCGAGGTCGGAGTCCGACAGCGCGTTGTACCGCTCTTCGCCCAGCCCATCCAGGGTGGCGTGCAGCTGGAGCTGCCCGCTGCGGTCGGTGAGATCGAGGAACATGGCCTTGCCGTGACCGCGCCGGGCGGTGATGCGGCCGGCCAGCCGGGCTCGTTCACCGGTCTCGGCGCCGGCTTCCAGCCCGGAGTAGCGCACCCGCACGTCCTGCACCGGCTGTCGATCGACCGCTCGCGGCGGGTACGGATCGACCCCCGACCCCCGCAGGACGTCGAGCTTGGCCAGGCGATCCGCCCGGATCTGGGCTTCGGCATCTGTGCTCACGAGAGCCCGCCGCCTAAGCGGCTTTGATGTCCATGATCTTCAGCCGGATCGAGCCGGCCGGCGCCGCCACTTCGACCGTCTCGCCCTTCTTATGGCCGATCAGGGCCCGGCCGACCGGGGACTCGTTGGAGAGCCGTCCCGCGCCGGGGTCGGCTTCCGCCGATCCGACGATCTCGTACGTGTCGGTGTCGCCGTGGTCGACGTCCTTGACGCGTACCTTCGATCCGACCGACACGACGTCGGTGGGGACATCCTTGGCGTCGATCACCCGGGCCGACCGCAGCTGCTCCTTGAGGCGCGCGATCCGATGCTCCAGCAGCGCCTGCTCGTTCTTGGCGTCGTCGTATTCGGAGTTCTCAGAGATGTCTCCGAACTCGCGCGCCTCCCGGATCCGATCAGCGACTTCGCGACGCCTGGTTGTCTCGAGTTCTTCGATCTGCGTCTTGAGCCGCTCGTAGCCTTCTGGGGTGAGGATTACGTCCTTTTCCACGCTGACGTCCTTAGTTGGGGCCCATCCGGGCTCGCTCGCAAACACGAAACGGTGTCCCCCAGAGTCTGCGATTTGCAGCACTTTTCCTCTGGGCTGACACCGAGGAACGCCGGATTATACCCGTTTCCATGTGCTCCGCAAACGTCGCATTCGAGCGCGCTGGCTAGGATCCTGCCATGAACCCGCTGACCGAGAACTGGTACATCAGGGATGTCGAGATTCCGTCCCGGATCGTGCTCGCGCCGATGGCCGGTGTCTCGGTGCAGGCGTTCCGCCGCCAGGGACGCAGATTCGGGGCCGGGCTGGTGTGCTCGGAGATGGTGTCCTCGTGTGGGCTGTCCTACGGCAACGAGCGCACCCTGGGATATCTGCGGATCGCCCGGGACGAACATCCGCTGGCCGTCCAGATCTTTGGAGCCGAGCCCGAGCGGATGGCCGAGGCGGCCGAGATGGTGGTCGCGGCGGGCGCCGACATCGTCGACATCAACTTCGGCTGCCCGGTTCGCAAGGTGACCAAGACCGGCGCCGGAGCCAGCGCGCTGGAGCAGCACGACCTCGCCTGTCGCCTCGCCCGGGCCGTGGTTGACGCGGTCGACGTGCCGGTGACGGTGAAGATGCGCCGCGGACTCGAGAACGGCTCGCGCGCCGCCCTCGACCTGGGGCCCAAGCTCGAGGCCGAGGGGGTCGCCGCGCTGACGCTGCACCCGCGCTCGGCCAAGCAGATGTACACCGGCACCGCCGACCACACGCTCACGGCCGAGTTGGTCGAGCGAGTGTCGATTCCCGTGATCGCCTCGGGCGACATCACCGACCGAGCCCGGGCGCAGGTGGTCCTGGAGTCGACCGGAGCCGACGCGGTCATGGTCGGCCGCGGCGCTCAGGGGCGGCCGTGGGCGCTGCGCGAGATGGCCGGGGGCGAAGCGGCCGAGCCCGATCGCGCTGAGCTGTACGCCGAGCTGGTGCGGTTCATGCGCGAGGTGGTGCGGGAGATGGGCGACGAGCGTTCGGTCGGGTTCCTGCGCAAGTTCTACGGCTGGTACCTGCGCGGCACCGAGGGTGCACGGGCGGTGCGCGGCGAGCTGATGCTGTGCCCGACGGTCGAAGCGGCCGAGCAGGTGCTGCTGAATGCCTGCCCTGAGGCGCGAGAGCTCCTGATCGCCCACGCCGCAGAGATCGACCTGCTGCCCACCGCCGACTCCGATCGTCTGCTCGACCTGCCGATCTCGATCTACGGCGGCGGGTGAATAAAAGGTGCCTGGCACCATTTATTCACGCCGACGACTTGGAGCCATTTGGGATCGGGATCGGGGTTTGACTCGATTCGCATGCCGAGCTTTCGCATCACGCTGATAGAGGCGAGATTGGTGTGCTCCGTGGTGGCCACGATCCGGGCCAGGTGCAGCCGGTCGAAGCCGAAGGCAATCAGCGCCGCAGCCGCCTCGGCGGCGTAGCCCCGGCCGCGCTCGGCGGGCGCCGTTGCCCAGTACAGGCCGACCTCCGGGCGAAACCGCTGGGGATCGCTGCCATCGCCGAGGCCGGGGATCAGCCCGAACGGCGCCAGGCATGGCACCAGCCCGACCAGGCCGACCAGCTCGCCATCGCTGCGGCGCTCCACGGCCCGTTCGCCGTAGGGCGGCTGGTTCAGATCAGCGAGCTGTGTGTATCCCGCCACCGTCCACTCGAGCCACGGGTCACGCCGCTCCCCCAGCACCCGCTGGACGCCGGCTCCATCACCGTCGGTCAATGGACGCACCAGGAGACGTTCGGTCTCGAGCAACGGCATCGCGCGATGATAGGTGAATAACGGTGCCTGGCACCGTTATTCACGACTAGGCTGCCGGGCATGGGCAGAGCAGACGACTTTCAGCGGGACGGGGCGGTGGTGGTGCGGAGTGCGTTCACCCCCGCGGAAGTCGAACAGGCCACGCGCGGCATCGAGCGAAACCTGGCTGAGCCCAGCCCGCGGGCGCTGGTGGCGTCGCGGGATGACGATCCCGGCCGGTTCTTCGAGGACTTCTGCAACTGGAGCCGCATCCCCGAGCTCGAGCAGGTGATCCGCGAGAGTGATGCGGCCGCGATCGCCGGGGAGCTGACGGGGAGCTCGCAGATCCGGCTCTACCACGATCACGTGCTGGTGAAAGAGGCGGCCACCCGCCAGCCGACTCCCTGGCACCAGGATCAGCCGTACTACAACGTCGAGGGCAGCCAGACCTGCAGCGTATGGATGCCGGTCGACCCGGTGCCGCGGTCGGCCACGCTCGAGTTCGTGGCCGGCTCCCAGCTGGGGCCGTGGCTGATGCCGCGGACATTCATGGACGGGCAGGCCAGCTGGTTCCCTGAGGGCGCGCTCGCCGATCTGCCCGACATCGAGGCCGATCGCAGCGCCTTCCCGATCATCGGCTGGGAGCTCGAGCCGGGCGATGCCGTCTTCTTCAACATGTTGACGCTGCACGCCTCCGGCCCCAGCAGCGGTCTTCGCCGTGCCTTCTCAATTCGCTTCATCGGCGACGACGTCACTCACGCGCCGCGGGCATGGAGGACGTCACCCGAGTTTCCCGGCCTGGCGGAGCGGCTGCCGGCGGGCGCCCCCATGCAGGACGCGCTGTTCCCGATCGTTTGGGAGCGGCGTTAGAGGCTTCCGGCGCCGAGCAGCGCCAGCCCGCGCAGCGTCAGCCACGGATCGAGGTGCGAGACGGTGCGGCAGTGGGGAGCGACGACCTCCGAGTGTCCGCCGGTCGCCACCACCGGCAACTGCGCACCCAACTCGGCCCGAAACCGGTCGACGAGGCCGTCGACCATGGCCGCGTGCCCGAACACCGCACCGGAGCGGATCGCCTCGGCGGTGTTGCGCTCGATCGCATGGGCCGGCGCCCGGAGCTCGATCGACGGAAGTCGAGCGGCGCGCTCGGTCAGCGCCGCCACCGATATCGCGATACCAGGGGCGATCGCACCGCCGGCCCATTCGCCTGACGATGACACGACGTCAACCGTGGTTGCGGTGCCCATGTCGACGACAATGCACGGCCCGCCCACGAGTGCGAACGCGGCCGCCGCATCGGCCAGCCGGTCAGCTCCCACAGGCGCCGCGGGCACCACGATCGGCGGGCGACCGGTCAACTCCGTCACAACCGCGTGGTACCCGGCGTCGAGCCCAGGGCCCGCCGTCGCGACCACCACGCCGTCGATGCCGTCGCCGATCAGCACCCCCACCAGCTCTCGATCGGCACGATCATGGTCGGTGGGAATCCGCCGGTGGGCGATCAGCTCGTCGCCGTCGAACAGGCCTGCGACGGTGTCCGAGTTGCCTGCGTCGATGACCAGCAGCACTGCCGGTGGGTCAGTCGTCCGACAGTTCGAAGCCGGGCGGCAGCACGGTGTCGATCGTGCCTTCGGGCCGCAGCTCCTCGACCGTCACGTCCTGGGTGGTGTGCACCTCCGCCCGCGGGATGATGCGGCTGGGCCGGTTCTTGTCCCACACCCACACATCCTCCATCGACAGGTGCACCATCGGGTAGGCCGTGGTGTGCTGGGACTCCATCACCAGCCGGTTGCACAGGTACGTGGCCTCGGCTGTGAGCACGCAGTAGCGAAACATCCCGAAGACGGTTGCGTATTCGCGTTTCAGCCGGAGCTCAAGCTCGGCGTCGAACTCCTCGAGGTCCTCGAGAAACGACATGCCCCAAGTCTACGCATAAATGCGGCGGTCGCGCAGGCCGATCACACCCGATCGACGCCCTGCGGCTCGATCCGCGACAGCCAGTCTCGGGCGGTACGCCCACGGATGATGGTCTCGGGGGCGATATCGACCAGCGGTCGCAGCACGAACTCCCGCTGGTGAGCTCGCGAATGCGGCAGCTGCAGCGCGGGATCATCGGATTCGACGCCCTCGTACCAGATCAGGTCGAGATCGAGCGTGCGCGGGCCCCACCGGCGGTCGCGCACACGGCCGAACTCGGCTTCGATCGCCTGGAGGCCGGCGAGCAGATCGGCAGGCGCCAGGGCCGTGTCGAGCCGGGCCACCAGGTTGAGAAAGTCGGGCTGGTCGGTCACTCCGATCGGGGCGGTGCGATAGGTCGGTGACACCGCACTGACCTCACCGAGACGCTCGCAGGCACGCACCGCCCGGGGCAGCGTGTCCGCAGGATCCCCAAGATTCGCGCCGAATCCTACGAGCGCAACTGTCACCCGATGGGGTGCACTTTCCTTCGCGACCTTAACAATTTGCTCATCTTTGCCGATGCTCGTGGGGGACGGCTTTTCGCGGGCCGTACCAAAGCTCCCACGCTCTGACGAAGGATGACCATGTCGACCCTCATGGAATTGACCGTCGTGCTCCTGATCTGTCCGGCCGCCCTCGCCACGTGGGCCGACGCACGGTACCCCAAGCTGCGGCCGCGCGAGATCCGGCGAACCACCATCCACCTCGGCATGACCGGCCTGATCGCGTTCGTCGCGATGAAGCCGCTGCTGAGCGAGATCTTCCAGCTGCTGTCCGGCCCCGCCGGGCGCGCAACCGCGCTGTGCATCTCCTGCATCGCCATCACGTACTGCCTGATGGTGTCGCTGTGGGTCGTGCGGCTCGCAACCGAGACCGCTCGCACCCGCCGCTAGCTCGGGGTGAATAATTGGTGCCTGGCACCAATTATTCACCTGACGTTGATGTACTACCGGCGACTGAGGCGCAGGCCGGCCAGCCTCACGCCATCGCCACCTGGTGCAACGCCGCTGCGGCTTCCGCTCGGGTGCGGGCGTTGAGCTTGCGCAGGATCGCTTTCACGTGCCAGCGCACCGTCTCGGGCGACAGGTACAGCTCGGCGGCGATCTGCCCGGTCGTGTAGCCGCTGGCGATCAACCTCAGGATCTCGAGCTGGCGGGGTGTCAGCTTCTCGCGCTGCTGCGGCCGCGGGGCCAGTCCCAAGCGCTGCTCCGCGCCGCGAACCTCGTCGAGCAGATAGGCCACCATCCGACGTGACACCGCAGCCTCGCCGCCGACCACGCCCACGATCGCCTCGGCCAGCCGGTCGGGCGCCTGATCCTTGGTGAGATAGCCCACCGCGCCGGCGCGCACCGCCGCCAGCATCACCTGCGGGTCGTGCGACTCCGACAGCATCACGACCTTGACTCCTCCACCCACCGCATCCAGCATTCGGCGGGTGGCGAGGATGCCGCTGCCGTCCCTCAGCTCCAGATCCATCAACACCACGTCGGGACGCAGGCGCACACCCCGCTCGATCGTCTCCAGCACGCTCGAGGCGGTACCCACAACCTCCATGCCGGCGCCCTCGAGCAGCGTGATCAGCCCCCGTCGGAAGAGCGGGTGATCGTCAACAACAACAATCCGGATGGGAGCCCCCATTGGTTCAGTTATACGTGGGTTTCAGCGGACGCGCGAGACGGTCACAGCGACGTGATCGAACCGATGCTCGATCGGCGCGTCGGGCTTGGCCACCCGCACAGTCACCTCATCCACCGGGAACTCCTCCAGGAGCGCCGTGCAGACCACGTCGGCGACCTTCTCTATCAGGTTGTAGGGGCCGCCGCTGACGAGCTCCACCACCCGATCGCACACCGCCCCGTAATCGACGGTGCCGGCCAGATCGTCGTTCTGCCCGGATGCGGCGTCACCGGCCCGCAGGGTCACGTCGATCACAAACCGCTGCCCGTCGCGGCGCTCGTGCTCGAACACTCCGTGATGGGCGAATACCTCCAGCCCTCGGATCTCGATCAGCGGCCCGCTCACCCATCCCCCCGAATCGCCGCCTCGACCGCCAGGCCGTGGCGCATGGCCCGCACATCGTGCACCCGCACCATCCACGCACCGGCCCGCACGGCGGCCAGGCTGGCCACCAGCGAGGCCGCCCCCCGGTCGCCCTCGTCGGCGCCTGTGAGCGCACCCAGGAAGCGCTTGCGCGACACTCCCACCACGACCGGGTAGCCCAGCCCGACGATCTCGTCCAGCCGCCGCAGCAGCTCGAGGTTGTGCGCGAGCGTCTTTCCGAAGCCGATGCCGGGATCGACGCAGATCCGGTCGGCTCGGACTCCCTGCGCGCACGCCCACTCCGCCCGCTCGCCCAGGAACCCGGCCACCTCCTCGACGACCGCCTGGTAGCGGGGGTCGTGCTGCATCGTGCGCGGCTCGCCCAGCATGTGCATCAGGCATACCGGCACCCCCGCGGCGGCGACCACCTCCACCATCCGCGGATCGCCGCGGAGCGCCGTCACGTCGTTGACGAAGCTCGCTCCCGCGGCCAGCGCGGCCTCGGCGACGTCAGCCTTCATCGTGTCGATGGAGACCGGCACGTCGGTGGCCGCCGCGATCCCCTCGATCACCGGGACGACCCGGCGAAGCTCCTCTGCGAGCGCCACCGGCTGTGCGCCCGGACGGGTCGACTCGCCGCCGACGTCGATCAGATCGGCACCCTCACTCGCCAGCCGCCCGGCGTGCGCGATCGCCGCCGAGGCGTCCAGGAACTCGCCCCCGTCCGAGAACGAGTCGGGCGTGACGTTGACGATGCCCATCACCGCAGGGCCGGGGAACCGCTCCAGAACGCTCATCGGTCGGGACATTACCGACGGGGGCGCCGGGGCGGGCAGCTCGCCCCGACGCTCTCGTGGGCGAGGGGGCTATCTGAACGACAGGGCGGTCGCCTCGGGGATGTCGCGCTCCCAGTGGTTGGCGCTGTCGAACGTCCATCCGTGGGAGGGGCTGATCCCCGGCACCAGCAGCTCGGTGGAAGAGTTGTTGTCGAACCCGATGGCATCGCGCGCGCCCAGCTGGCGCAACATCGACGTCCACTGCCACCCGTAGACGCCGGAGTCGGCCGAACCGGTGATCAACATCGATCCCCAGCCGTTGGTGCCCATCATCACCGCCGGCCTCCAGAACCGGCCGCACCACTGGTAGCAGGGGTTCTGATCCATCATCGGCGGATCCGCCCAGGGAGTCGTGTAGCGGGCTGTGCCGTTCTTGACCAGCAGCGGCTTCCCGCCCATCACCTCGGCGACGTGCGCCCACTTGGCCGAGTCGACTGCGACCTTGACGGTCGCGGCCGGCGCCGCCGCAGCATCCTCCAGGCCGGTGGCGGCGAAGCGGCCGGCACGCGCCACCAGCAGCGCCTGGCCGGTGTGCAGCGTGATCGAGGCGCCGGCCGGACAGACCCCGCCCGCACACGCGGTCGTGGAGATCGGCAGGAGCAGGGAGCGAGTCGCCACTCCGCGCTCACCGAACCGGAACCCGACCACCGTCTCCTTGGCCGACGTCGAAGCGTTGGTGGGATTGTGGTAGCCGGCCTTGCTGCCGCGCAGCATCGAGCCAAACGGGCTGGGGACAGCCGCGTTGCCCAGCACCACTCCGATCATCCCCGAGGGGATCTTGAAGGCGACATTGTGGGCCGTCGCCACCGCCACCTGATCGCCCGGCAGGTCACCGGCCCTCGCGGCCAGAGTGCCGGGAGACGGCACGAAGCTGCCGATGGTGGTGAGAGCACCGTGGGGAAGTGAGATGTTGGTGGGCACCGCCCGAGGGTTGCCGAACACCATCCCGCCGGGCCGGCCGCCGAGGCCCTTGGTCTCGTATCCGACGCCGGGGCCACCCCAACCGAAGGCGTCGACCGTTCGGGCTCGCACCAGCATTCCGCTGGGGAAGCCGCCGTACCAGCCCTTGTACCCGAAGAAATCGCCGTTGAGGGCACCCACGAGGCCCTTGGGGCCACTGCGCGTCCAGCTGGAGATGGTGGCAAGGGCGATCGATCCCACCGGGCTCAGCGGGCGCAGCGCTTCCGCGTCCAGGTGAACGTGTGGATCGCCCACCTTCCACGACAGCTGGTAGATGTTCTGCGTCGGGCCGCCGCGCATGGCGGCGTGCAGGCGGGTGAGCGTGACCACGGGGTGTCCGCCGGCGCGCCGCAGCGTCTTCACACAGGGCGAAGAAGCGCAGCTCAACTTGGTGATCGGCCCACTACCGTGAAGGGTCAGCGGCCCAGCCGCCGCGCCCGGCGCAAACGCCAGCAGCGCGACAGCCGGGGCCGCAAGCACGACCCCCCTGCCTCGAAATCGCATGAAAAGTCCGTCCTGAAGAAAACAAACGCGCTTTCCTACAATCGGCCGGCAGCGGCCGCAGACTCACCTCCCTGAGGGGGATACCGCTCCACCAAAGGGGTGATTAGGCGCGAGGCTGCGTCAGGAAGGCTGAGGAGACTCGGGCGGCTGCCCGCTGGCAATGTTGCCCGGCAGCGGAAGTCCCAGCCCGCGAGGTCGAACCGGGTCCTTCTTGGGAGCCTCGGCCGGAACCTCCTCGGGCTTCTTCTCGACGTCCTTGAAGACCTCTTCCGGGGCCTCGCCGGTCAGCAGCCGCTCGAACTGATCGCGATCGAACGTCTCGTACTGGATCAGCACCTGAGACATCTGCTGCAGCTCGTCGATGTGCTCGGTCAGCACCTCGCGGGCGCGCTCGTGCGCACGCTCCACGATCCGCCGGATCTCGTCATCGATCTCGCGGGCGATCTCTTCCGAGTAGTCGGCTTCGTGGCCGAAGTCGCGGCCAAGGAAGGGCTGGCTCGAGTCCCGGCCGAACGTGCGCGGGCCGAGCTTCTCCGACATGCCCCAGCGCGTAACCATGCGCTTGGCCGTATCGGTGGTCTTGTCGAGATCGTCCTCGGCGCCGGTGGTGACCTCTTTGAAGACCAGCTCCTCGGCCGCACGGCCACCGAGATTCTTGGCCAGGCCGTCCATCAGCTCGAGCCGCGACCGCATGAACTTGTCCTCGGAGGGCAGCGTCACGACGTAGCCGAGCGCCATGCCGCGACCTACGATCGAGATCTTGTGCACAGGGTCGTTGTGCTCGAGGTAGTGGCCGACCAGCGCGTGGCCCATCTCGTGCACCGCGGTGATCTCGCGCTCCTTCGGCGAGAGCAGCCGGGTCTTCTTCTCAGGCCCGGCGATAACCCGCATGATGCCCTCTTCCAGCTCCAGGTTGCCGATCTGCTTCTGGCCCTTGCGTGCGGCCAAGAGCGCAGCCTCGTTCACCAGGTTGGCGAGGTCGGCGCCGGTGAACCCGGGCGTCTGACCGGCCAGCGCTTCCAGATCGACCGATGCTGCGACCGGCTTACCCCGGCTGTGCACCTCGAGGATCTTCTTGCGGCCGGCGCGATCGGGCCGGTCGACCACGACCTGACGGTCGAACCGTCCGGGGCGCAGCAGCGCCGGATCCAGAATGTCGGGGCGATTGGTGGCGGCGATCAGGATGATGTTGTCCTTCATCTCGAAGCCGTCCATCTCCACCAAGAGCTGGTTCAGCGTCTGCTCGCGCTCGTCGTGGCCGCCGCCCATGCCGGCGCCGCGATGGCGGCCGACGGCGTCGATCTCGTCCATGAAGATGATGCACGGCGAGTTCTGCTTGGCCTGCTCGAACAGGTCGCGCACACGGCTGGCGCCGACGCCCACGAACATCTCGACGAAGTCCGAACCGGAGATCGAGAAGAACGGCACACCGGCCTCGCCGGCGACGGCGCGGGCCAGCAGCGTCTTACCGGTACCGGGAGGCCCGAACAGCAGCACACCCTTGGGGATGCGGGCGCCCAGCGCCTGGAATTTGCGCGGGTTCTCGAGGAACTCCTTGATCTCGTGCAGCTCCTCGACCGCCTCGTCGACACCGGCAACGTCCTTGAACGTGATCTTGGGCGAGTCGACCGACATGCGCTTGGCGCGGCTCTTGCCGAAACTCATCACCTTGGAGCCGCCACCCTGCATCTGGTTCATCAGGAAGATCCAGAACACGAAGAACAGCAGGAACGGCAGCAGTGTGATCAGCGCGCTCCACCACGGCGAGCTGCCGGTGCGGGTGCCGGTGGTGGGAATGCCCTCGTTGATCGCGTCGCGAGTGATCTTGTCCAGCTGCTGCTGCGACGGGATCCCGATGGTGAACGACTTCTGGTCGCTCTTGCGCTTGAAGGTGACGCTGGAGCCGGGGTAGTCCCCGCGCAGCTCCGAAATCTGGTTCTTCTGCACCATCTCCTGGAGGGTGTTCCAGCTGGGTGCCTGCGTGCTCGAACCGCCCGAAAGGAGCCTGCTGACGAAGATCGCCAGCACGATCACGATCAGGATCGGAAACGCCGCGCTCTTAAAGAATCGACTCGCAGAAATTTCGAATACCTCCCCCGGGAGCTGCTTCTAGTGTCGTCCAGCGTGCGGCCGGGAGCTCGCCCAACTACCAATCCCGGATGCTAGCACGGTGGATTTCCGCGTCATCGGCACTACGCCAGCGCGTCTGAAGTGGATTGACGGCATCTCCCTCAAGGATGCCCGCAAAGTGCGACTTATGCGAGCCCGCCCACAATTTTGGTCTCATCCAGGGCGGCCACGTACGGCAGGCTGCGATAGCGCTCGGCGTAATCGAGCCCATACCCGATCGCGAAACGATTGGGGATCTCGAACCCGACGTAGCGGCATTCGATGTCTGCAACCCGTCGGTCGGGCTTGGTCAGAAGCGCACACACCTCGACCGATGCCGGGTTGCGCGCCTCCAGATTGCGCAGCAGGTACGAGAGCGTCAGGCCGGAGTCGACGATGTCTTCGATCACGACCACGTTGCGCCCCTCGATGCTGGCGTCGAGATCCTTGAGGATCCGCACCACCCCCGAGGAGTCGGTGCTGTTGCCGTAGCTCGAGACGGCCATGAAGTCGATCTCGCAGGGAACCGACAGGCGCCGGATCAGGTCGGCCATGAAGAACACCGCGCCCTTCAGCACTCCGATCAGCAGCAGGTCGGTATCCGCGTAGTCATGCGAGATCTCGGCGCCAAGCTCGGCGATGCGGGACTCGAGCGCTTCCTCTGTGACCAGCACCTCGGCGATCAAGCTGTCGTGGCCGGCGTGCTCGAGGTCTGCGCTCATCCCGAGTGAGGATACCGCGTCGGAGCGGCGAAGCTGAGAGTTCGGCGGTCGCGCACGGCTTCGAGATCTCGTGCCAGCGACAGCCGTTCGACGCCTTCCCCGCGGGTCGCCAGCTGCTCCAACCTGCCGGTCAGCTCGCGCGGCAGCCGCAGCGGGCGCCCGGCGGCGCGCTCGGCGGCGGCCCGCAGCACCACCACCCGCAGCCCTCGGGGCAGCTGCGACAGCGAGTCGAGGTCGAGCCGGTCGGTGACGTGCTCCTCGGCCAGCTCGTTCAGCAGCTCGTCCAGCTCGGCCAGCAGCTCGGCGGTGCGGGCCAGGTTGACCTCGGCTCCGGGATGCACCCGGCGAAGTGCGGGCATGACCTCGTGCCGGATCAGGTTGCGGCGATAGAGCGTGTCCTGGTTGGTGGCGTCGACCCGCGGCTCCAGTCCGCGCTGCCCACACCATGCCCGTGTCTCCTCGGCGGTCAGGCACAGCAGCGGGCGCACCAGGTCGCCGTCGCGGGGGCGCATCGCGGCGCCCGCGCGGGGCCCGGACGACGACGCCAGCCGGTAGAGCACCGTCTCGGCCTGATCGGACACCGTGTGCCCGGTGACGATCACTCTGCCTTCGGCGTACTCGCGGGCGACGCGGTAGCGGGCCTCGCGGGCGCGGGCTTCCAGATTGCCGCCGGGCGGGATCTCCACCTCGACCACGGCCGCCCCCAACTCGGCGCAGAACTCAGCATCCGCGTGGCTCTCGTGACCGCGCAGCCCGTGGTCGACGTGGAGCGCGTCGACTCGGTATCCGAGCCCGCTCATCAGCTTCCACAGGCATAGAGAGTCGGCGCCGCCCGACACCAGCGCGACCAGCTCCTGTCCGGGTTCGAGCAGCCGACCGCCGGCGATGTACTGGGCAACCCGTTCAGGCAGGGCGGCTGTCACGAAGTGCCCGGGTGGCATAGGTCGTGGCCAGCTCGACGTAGCGAGCGTGGGCGGTCTCGGCAGCGTCCTCGTCGCCCGCGCGGTGGGCGCGCTCGATCTGGATCAGCAGGTCGTTGAGGCGTTGTTCCAGACGGAGCTCGAGCACCTGCTCACCGGACAGCTCGTCCTCGCGTCCGACGGCGCGCAGCCCGCGCGCCTGCCAGACGACGGCCAGCTCGGCCAGCTTCGGCTCGGCGTTGAGCACCTCGAAGCCGCGCGTGGCCAACGGCCGGAGCGCGTCGGCGTCGAAGCTCGGGACGGCGATCTCACCGTCTGAGCCGCCCGGCTGGAACCGTCCGCCGCACTCACACGCGGCCAGCAGCGGTGCGATCTCGGATTCGACGCCGGTGCTGCCCAGTTGGAACCCTGCCGCGCCGTGATCGGCCAAGCGCACCAGCCCGATCTCGGCCGACAGCGGGGCCAGATCAGCGGCGGCGCCGCAATCGCTGCAGTGCCACGGATCGGTGCGGGCGGTGGTGATCGAACTCACACAGCAAAGCGTAGAGCAACAGGTGAATAAAAGGTGCCTGGCACCTTTTATTCACCGTTAATCACAAGAAGTCCGCGACGGCGAGGCCGAAGGAGTAGGGCGCTTCGATCATGGGCATGTGGCCGACGCCGGGAAGCACCACTTCCTCGGCGCCGAGCAGGTCGGCGTACTCGGGGCCGTTGTCCCAGCCGGACTGGTCGTGCTCGCCCCACACCACCAGGCAGGGAACGTCCACGTCGGCGGCGATCGTGCGCAGGTCGAGGTCCTCGAGCGCAGGCAGCGCCGACGGCACCACCGGCGCAGCCCGGGCCGCCCCCCGGAGCAGTGACCGGGCCTGATCCGGCTCCAAGCCGTCCAGGTCGTTCATGCCGACAAACCAGCCGAAGATCACCCGTCGGGGCCACCGCGAACGGGAGGCGGCGGCCTCCCACAACCGCTCGCTGCGGGCCAGCAGCCTGTGCACGGGCATAACCGCCCGCGCCCGCCGGATGTGCAGCGGCGTGATTCCCACAGGCGAGGCCAGCACCAGCGCCGACACCGGCCGTGCGGCTGCCCAGCAGACTGCGATCGGCACGCCGTAGGAGTGGCCGACGATGGCGGGGTTCTCCGCCTCGAGCTGATCGGCAGCGTCGGCCAGCACGGTCACCAGTCCGTCGAACGTGAACGGATCCAGCGCCTCACTGTCGCCGTGGCCGGGCACGTCGAAGGCGATCACCCGGTGTCGCCGCGACAGGCGCTCGGCGAACGGTGCCCAGTAATCAAGCGACCCCGTGAGCCCATGAACCAGCACCACCGGATGCCCGGATCCCCACTCGGTGACGTTGATTCGCAGCCCGTCGACCGAGAGTGTACGGTTCTTCACATGTCGGAAGGTAGCACCGAGACCGCTGACGAGTACCGGGCGCGCAGCGCCCAGAACTGGGAAGAAGCGGCCGGTTCGTGGGAGCAGAAGCGCGTCTACACCCGCAAGACATTCCAGCCGCTGACCGAGTGGCTGCGGACCCAGGCGATGCTGGCACCGGGCATGCACGTGCTGGAGTTGGCGGCCGGTCCGGGCGACACCGCCATCGAGTTGGCGCCGGCGATCGTGCCCGGCGGCCGGTACCTGGCCACCGATCGGGCCGCGGGCATGGTCGCAGCGGCGAAACGCTCGGCGGCGGCCGCGGGCCTCGAGCAGGTGATTGAATGCCGTGTCGTCGATGCCGAGGCGATCGACCTGGACGACGACAGCTTCGACGCGGTCGTGTGCCGGTTCGGGCTGATGCTGATACCCGACCAAGCCGCGGTTCTCAGCCAGACGCAGCGGGTCCTGAAACCCGGTGGCGTGTGCGGATTTGTGGTGTGGGGCGACGAGCACCAAAACCCGTGGGCCACCCGCCTTTGGGGAGTGCTGGAGCGGCTGGTCGACATTCCGGCATCACCGCCCGGGTCGCCGGGGATGTTCTCACTGGCCGACCGCACACACCTGTCGCAGCTGGTTTCTGACGCCGGGCTCACGCAGACGGCGATGGAGGCGATCGAACTCGAGTTCGAGTACTCGTCGTTCGACGAGTACTGGGAGACGAACTCGGCCCTGGCCGGCGGCCTTGCCCGGCTGCTGCCGACACTGACGCAGGCCAAGCGCGATCACCTGATCGAGAGCGTGCGCGACACGATGGCCGATTTCCGCCTCGCCGACGGGCGCTACCGCGTCACCGGCCAGGCTCTCTGCGTCGCGGCCGCCCGATAGGATCAGCCGATGCCGATCCACCTGCGGGCCGAGCCGGGCGACTACGCCCCGGCGGTGTTGCTCCCCGGCGACCCCCTGCGGGCTCGCTGGATCGCCGACACGTTCCTGGAGTCGCCGCGGCAGGTCAACGGCGAACGCGGCCTGCTGGGATTCACCGGCTCGGTCGACGGCACGCCGGTTTCGGTGCAGGCCACCGGCATGGGCTGTCCCAGCGCCGCGATCGTGATCGAGGAGTTGATCCAGCTGGGCTGCACCCGGTTGATCCGGGTGGGCACGTGCGGGGCGCTCCAGCCCCAACTGGCGCTCGGAGACCTGATCGTGGGCATCTCGGCGGTGCCCGCCGACGGCACCGCGCGGGCCTACACGGCCGGCGAGCCGCACGCCCCCACCGCCGACTTCGGGCTCACCCACGGCATCATCCACGCCGCCAAGGGCTTCGGCGTGCGGCCCCACGTGGGTTCGATCGCGAGCTCGGACACCTTCTACGACCCTGACCCCGAGCGGCACAAGCGCTGGGGTGAGCGGGGCGTGCTGGCGGTCGAGATGGAGGCCGCGGTGCTGTTCACGATCGGCGGCCTGCGCACGGTGCAGACCGCCTGTCTCCTGACCGTGTCCGACCTGGTCTACGGAGAGACGTTCGAACGGATCGGCGATGACGACCTGGCCGCCGGTGTCGAGCGCATGTGCCGGCTGGCGATCGCGGCGGCGGTCGACCCCAAGTGAACGCCGTGATGATCGTCAACCCGGCCTCCGACAGCGGCGGCACCGCCAAGGCCTGGCCGAGGATCGCCAAGGGTGCGAAGCTGCGCGGGATCGACGCCGATGTGCGCCTCACCACCGCCCCCGGGCACGCCACCGACCTCACCCGCGCGGCGCTCACCGAGGGAGCCAGTCTGATCGTGGCGGTGGGTGGCGACGGCACCATCTCCGAGGTCGCCAACGGCTTCTTCGACGGCGAGCGGGCGATCGCGCCCGAGGCCGAGCTGGCGGTGGTATGCCGCGGCTCGGGCTGTGACTTCATCCGCACCTTCGGCATCTCCAAGAAGACCGACCGGGCGCTGGACGTCGCCGCCGGCGGGACCGCACGGACGATCGACGTGGGTGTGGCTCGCTTCACCGGCCCCGACGGCCGGCCGGCCGAAAGGCTGTTCGTGAACGTTGCCAGCGCGGGCATGACCGGCTTTGCCGCCGAGAAGGCCAACCAGTCCTCCAAGCGGCTGGGCGCCACCGTCACCTTCGCCTGGGCCGGTTTGAGCTCGCTGATCTCCTATACCAACCGCCGCATGCGCGTCAGCATCGACGGCGAGGAGCGCGAGCTCGTCTCCAACAACGTGATCGTGGCCAACTGCCGCAGCTGGGCCGGCGGCATGAAGATCCTGCCGATGGCCGAGCCCGACGACGGCAAGTTGGACGTGCTGGTGTGGGGGGATATCTCCAAGGCCGATCTGGTCAAGACGCTCCCCAAGCTCTACCGCGGCACCCACATCCACCACCCCAAGGCCAGCATCAGCCGCGCCCGCGAGGTCACGGTCACGCCGGAACAGCCACTGCCGATCGAGCTGGACGGGGAATTGCCCGGCCTCACACCGGTGACGTTCACCATCCGCGAGCAGGCACTGCGGCTGCGCGTGCCCTGAGCCTCAGGTGGTCTCGGACGCCTCGGCGGCGGGCTCGCCGGCCGGCGGCTTCGGCTTGGTGGTGCGCGGACGGCGCGCGGCGGATTTGGCAGGCTTCTTGGTCAGATCTGCCAGAGCGGCCTCGATCCGGTCGACCGACTCCTGCAGCCGCGCAATGTCGTCACGGGTGGCGAGGGGCAGCGCGCCGGCGGCCTGCTGGGCCTTGGTGCGCACCGCATTGGCGCGATCGCGGGTAGCCGAGACGACCGGGTTGACCTCGTTCTGAACGCGGGTCACTTTCTCGTTGGTGGCATCCACCACGCGCTCGACCAGAGTCCTTCGGTCGTCGTCTTCCATCGTTCCCTCCTGGGAAGGCATGAAACTACTCCGTCGCGAGCACCGTATCAGTCCGGAGGCCGGGTTTTCCAGTACCTTCCCGTGCGTGAGCACCCCCCGCCGCCACCGCGTCTCGCTGCGCGTGCGCTTCTCAGAGACCGACGCAATGGGAGTCGCCAACAACGGTGTGTACCTGACGTGGCTGGAGATCGCCCGCATCGAATACCTGCGCGCCCTGGGCCATAGCTATCGCGACGTGCACGACGGCGGGATCGACCTGGTGGTGGCCGAGGCCGGCATCCGCTACCTCAAGCCGCTGCGCTTCGATGACGAGTTCGAGATCGACTGCGGCTGCGCTGAGATCACCCGGGCGACGGTCACCTTCGACTACGAGTTCGTGTCGGACGCCGGGGTGCACGCTCGGGCGACCACCCGACACGCCTGCGTCAACCGCGAGCTGATGCGGCCGGTGCGGCTGCCCGAGTGGCTGCGCGAAGTTGTTACCGCGACCAGCTGACGCCGCCGTCGTCGGAGCGCAGCAGGAGCCCCGACGCCGTCCCGGCAAAGGCATTCTGGGGGTTGCGGGTGTCGACCGCAAGCGCGGTGATGCCCGGTTCCTGCAGCACCCGGGTAAAGCTCTTGCCGTCGTTGCCGGAGTGCAGCAGACCGGTCGCGTCTGCGACCAGCAGCACCTCGTCGTGCGGGGTCGAGGTCGCCACCGCAGTGGCAGAAGCCACGCCCGCGACCCGCTGGAAACGGGCTCCGGAGTCGGTCGATTTCCACAACCCCGACGACCCGGCGGCAACGTAGATCGTGTCGGGCCGCGAGGTGTCGGGGCGCCGCGCGGCGACCGCCACGCCGCTTGCGGGCAGCCCCGAGGCGCGCAGCGGCACCCACGACCTGCCGACGTTCACCGACAGCCACAGGCCGCCGGCTCCGTCCAGTGCGTACAGGCGATGGGTCACGTAG
This sequence comes from uncultured Actinomycetes bacterium, assembly GCA_963727235.1. Taxonomy (GTDB): domain Bacteria; phylum Actinomycetota; class Thermoleophilia; order Gaiellales; family JAICJC01; genus CAVPTL01. The sequence continues at coordinate 14,936 of CAVSFZ010000011.1, read as the reverse complement.
TAGGGCGAGGTGACCGCCACCAGCGGTTGCGGAGCCGGGCGAAATGGTCGCACCACCAGGCCGGTGAACGGCCCCACCCGGGCGCCCAGCGCACCGTACAGGTAGGTGTGTTTCTCCCCGAAGGCGATTGCACCGCCGCCGGCCGATCCGGCCACCGACTTCCAGGAGTGGCCCCCGTCCTGGGAGCGGTATGCTCTCGCCGGTGTGGTCATCCACAGGGTGCCGTAGTTGTCGGGCGCCACTGCAACCGCACCTGCCCGGCCCGGCATCGCCACGGGTGACTCGGCCGATTTTGCACAGCCGGCACATGCAACCACGACAGTCACCACTGTCACCGCAGTGCCCAGCACCGTCCGAAATCGCTCAATAGAAGCCCACATACGCCGAAAAACATAGAACACCCCTCAATTCTCGGGTTCACCGCTCAGCCGTGGACCGATTCTCCCGTGGCACATACTGACCCAACTCCCATCACCCGCCTGCGCGGGTTGCTCGATGCCACCCGGTTGATCCGGGAAGAACCCGACCCCGCCCGCTTGCTCGACGCCATCGCCCAGACGGTGTCGGAATCGCTGGGATACGGCTCGGTGGTGATGAACACCTACAGGCCGGCCTGGGACGACTTCGAGGTGACCGCGGTGGTGGGCAGCGAGGCTGCTCGCGAGGCGCTGATGGGTGATCGGCTGCCATGGTCGGAGTGGGAGATGCTGCTGGACGCGCGCTTCGAGCGGCGGGGCGCCTACCTGATTCCCGAGGGTGAGTTCGATTGGGAGTCGACCGAAAGCCGCACCTACGTGCCCGCAGCCTCGAGCCCCACCGGGTCGTGGCGGGCGGGAGACGCGCTGTTTGCCCCTCTCAAGCACTCGCGCGGCCACATCCTCGGAATCATCTCGGTGGACGAGCCGCTGTCGGGACATCGTCCCGACGACGCGGAGCTCCAGGTGCTGGTGGCGGTCGCAGAACACGCGGCCATGGCACTCGAAGCCAGCCACGAGCATGCCGCCTCCGAGCGCCAGCAGGCCGCGCTGGGCCAGCTGCTGCAGGTGTCGTCGCAGATGACCGAGACGCTGGCGGCCGACGCAGTGCTGAACTCCATCTGCGAGGGCATCTCCGAGGCACTCGGATTTGCCAAGGTGGCGCTGGATATCCCCGATGCCGAGACGGGAGTGCTGCACATGCACGCCGGTGTGGGATGGCGGCCCGAGGAGCTGGCCGCCGTGACACCGCCCTCGCTGGCAGAGCTGAAGCCGCTGCTGGATCCGGCATTCGAGATCGAGGGTTGCTACGTGATGAGCCACGACGAGGCGCTGGCACGACTGCCCTCGGGGCTCGCGGTGTATCGGTCGGAGCGAAACGGCGTGGGCCCGTGGGCGTGGAACTGCCACTGGCTGATGGTGCCGCTGTGGGATCGAAACGGCAACGTCAGCGGCCTGATCCGAGCCGACGAGCCACTCGATCGGCTGCTGCCGGAGCGACCGATGCTGCAGACGCTGCGGGTGTTCGCAAACCACGCCACGGCGGCGCTCGACTCGGCCGCGCGGTTCGAAGAGATGCGATTCCTGGCCGAGCACGATCCGCTCACGCGACTGCTCAACCGGCGCGCGTTCACCACCCACCTCCAGGCCGCCGTCGAGCGGTCAGAGCGCTATGAGGAGCAGTTCGCGCTGGTGCTGTGCGACCTCGACGACCTCAAGCAGACCAACGACCAGCACGGACACGAGGCCGGCGACGCCGCCTTGATCAGAGTCGCGATCCAGCTGTCCGGCTCGGTGCGCGGGTCCGACACCGTCTTTCGCATCGGTGGCGACGAGTTCGCGCTGCTGCTGCCCTCCGCCGACGCCACCACCGTGACCGCGGTGACGGAGCGCATCGCCGCCGGCCTCAGTTCGGCGGCAGACGACCAGACGCCGCTGCGGGCCAGCCTGGGCGCCTCGATCTACCCCGACGACGGCACTGATGCCGACGGCTTGTTCCATGCTGCCGACACCGCCATGTACGACGACAAGCGCGACGGCCGGCGTGAACAGGGCAGGGCGGCCTGACGTGCTCCGCGACGAGCTCACATCGATCAAGCGCCTGCGCGGATTCCTTCAGGTCACGCGGCTGGTGCGCGGCGAGGAAGAGCTGTCGCTGCTGCTGGACGAGATGGCCGCAGCCATCTCCGACGCGCTCGGATTCCGCCTGGTGGTCGTGCACATGTACCGGCCGGCGTGGGACGATTTCGAAGCCACCACCGTGCACGGCGACGAGCCCTCACGCGCCGCGCACCTGGAGCAGACCAACGGCTGGGAGCGATGGTCGCCGCTGCTGGACGACCGGTTCCTGCGCGGAGGCGCGTACTTCGTGCCCCGCGGGCGCACCGACGCAGCCGACCTGCCTTCGATCAGCTCCACCGAGGACCCCAACACCTGGCATCCCGACGATCAGCTGATCGTGCCGTTGCGCCACTCGCAGGGTCAGCTGGTGGGAATCCTGTCCGTGCACGATCCGGTGTCGGGTCGGGTGCCCGGCGGCGACGAGCTGGACATCCTGTCGGCGATGGCCGAGCACGCCGCGCTGGCGATCCAGGGGACCCAGGAGACGGCCGCCGCCGCCCGCCATCGCACCGCCTTGGAGCAGCTTCTGACCGTGTCGTCCAAGCTCACCGAGACGTTTGCGATCGACGCCATCCTGCAGGCGGTGTGCGACGGCATCCACACGTCGCTCGGCTTCGAGAACGTGTGCATCGATCTGCCCGAGCCAGAGACCGGCGCCTATCGCACTCGCGCCGCCCACGGCTGGAACGTCGACGACGCGGCCGTCAACCTGCCGATGCAGCCGGCGGAGCTGCGGCCGCTCATGGACGCGCGGTTCGAAGTGGAGGGCTGCCACCTGATCGACTCCGTCACCGCCGAGGAGCTGATCGGCGACCACCACGTCACCTATCACTCGGAGCTGTGCGGACACGGCCCCCACGCCTGGGACGACCACTGGCTGTTCGTCGTCCTGTGGTCGCGCACCGGCGAGGTGATCGGCGTGATCTGGGTGGACGATCCCCGCGACAGGCTGCTGCCCTCGGCCCGCAAGCTGCAGGCCCTGCGGGTGTTCGCCAATCAGGCCACCACCGCCCTGGATGCCGCCGCCCAGTATGAGGAGATGCAGTTTCTGGCCGAGCACGATCCGCTCACGCGGCTGCTCAACCGGCGCGCGTTCGACGCCGAACTGGACGCCGAGATGGCGCGGGCGGTGCGCTACGAGCATCCCCTGGCGCTGCTTCTGTGCGACCTCAACGGGTTCAAGCAGCTCAACGACGATCACGGTCACGCCGCCGGCGACCTCGCGCTGGAGCGAGTCGGAGCGGCGCTGCAGGCCACCGTGCGCACTGTCGATTCCGCCTTTCGCATCGGCGGCGATGAGTTCGCGGTGCTTCTGCCCCAAACCGACCGCGCCGAGGCGCTGGCGGTGATCGACCGGATCTCCGAAGCACTGCAGCACGACCTCGAGATCGGCAGCGTGACCGCCACCTTCGGGCTGGCGGTCCACCCCGAGGACGGCGGCGACCCGCACCGGCTGGTACGCACCGCCGATGCCGCCATGTACGCGGCCAAACCCACTCGCGGATAGGATCCCACGGCAATCCGACCGCTTCGAGGGGAGCCGCTCAGGTGGACTTCGATCTCACCGACGAGCAACGCGCGATCCAAGAGACTGTGCGCGAGTTCGTCGACCGCCGGGTGTTACCGGTGGCACAGGAAAACGACATCAATCATCACCTCGATATGGGCATCATCGAGGGCATGGCCGAGTTGGGCCTCTTGGGAGCGCCGATCCCGACCGAGTACGGCGGCGCCGGACTCGACTTCGTGTGCGAGGCGCTGATCTGTGAGGAGATCGAGCGGGGCGAGTCGGCCTTCCGCACGCTGATCTCGGTGCATGTCGGCCTGAACTCCCTCTCGCTCTTGAAGTTCGGGTCAGAGGAGCAGAAGCAGAAGTACCTGGTGCCGATGGCCAAGGGCGAGAAGCTCGGCTGTTTCGGGCTGACCGAGCCGGCGGCAGGATCCGACGTGGCGGCGATGCTGACCCATGCGATCCGCCAGCCGGACGGCACGTACGTGCTCAACGGCCAGAAGAACTGGATCTCGTATGCGACCGAGGCCGACTACGAGCTGGTGTTCGCAAAGACCGATCCCAGCGCCGCCCACAAGGGCATCTCGGCGTTCATCGTGGAGCGAGAGTGGAAGGGCGTGGAGGCCCGCCAGATCCCCAACAAGCTCGGCATCTGGGCCGGGTCGACCGGAGAGCTGTTTTTCTCCGACGTGCACATCCCCGCCGAGAACCGGGTGGGCGAAGAGGGCGAGGGCTTCAAGATCGCGATGAACTCACTCGACCAGGGCCGCTTCACCGTCGCAGCCGGCGCCGTCGGAGTGATCCGTGCGTGCCTCGAGGCGTCGGTCAAGTACGCCAACGAGCGCAGCACCTTTGGCCAGGCGATCGGCAAGTACCAGTTCGTGCAGGACATGATCGCCGACATGGTGCTCGGCTACGAGACCTCCCGGCTCTTGGTGATGCAGGCCGCCGCCGCCAAGGACAAGGGCGTTCGCAACACCCGCGAGACGTCGCTGGCCAAATGGCACGCCACCGAGAGCGCCTTCGATGCCGCTCACAAGGCCATCCAGGTTCACGGCGCCTACGGGTACTCGGCCGAGTACCCGGTGGAGCGCTACTTCAGAAATAGCCGCGCGCCGATCATCTACGAAGGCACCACCCAGATCCACAAGATGATGCAGGCAGAGCACGCACTGGGATATCGCAAGCTCAATGGCTGACCAGCGGCTGGTGGAACTGGACGACGGCGGCGTGCTGAACGTCGTCGAGCTGGGAAGCGGGCATCCGTTGATGCTGCTGCATGGCGGTCCCGGCCTCGATCACCAGGAGTTCCGGCCGTGGCTCGACCCCCTGGCCGAGCAGGGCCTGCGGCTGATCATGGTGGATCAGCGCGGCCAGGGCGCGTCCCCCCGGGTCGACCCGGCCGAGCTGACGATCTCGACGCTGGCCCAGGACATCGACCGGCTGGCGCGGGCGCTGCAGCTCGACGACTACGCGGTGCTGGGTCATTCGTTCGGTGCAATCGTGGCGCTCTGCCACGCGCTCGAGCGGGGCAGCGCCTCCCAGTATGTGATCTCGTCCGGAGCGGCGTCCAGCGAGGCGCTGGTGGCAGACATCGAGCGCGAGCTGGGCCGGTTCGAACCGGCCTCGATGCGCGACCAGATCAAGCGCAGCTTCGAGGCGGAGGCAACGCTCACCACCGTCGAGCAGGCCCGGGCCGTCTCAGAGGCGCAGATGCCGTTCCACTTCTGGGAGCTGGGCGATGCCTACAGCGCGTTCGTGCAGGCCGACAAGACGCTGTACGCCCCCGAGGTGCTGGCCCACTTCGCGGCCAACGGGTATGGGGCGTTCGAGTGGGTCGATCACCTGCGCTGGATCCGAAAGCCGATGCTGGTGATCGCCGGCCGGTACGACCGCACATGCACGCTGGCGCGGTCTCAGGAGATCCACGCCGAGGTCGAGGGCTCCGAGCTGGTGGTGATCGAGAAGGCCGCCCACATGACCTATGTGGAGCAGCCCAAGGCCTACTTGAGCGCTGTGCGCTCCTGGTTCATCAGCCAGGGCGTGCTGCCGGATCCAACGCTTCCGACTGCGGCCTGAGACTCGGGTGGAGATGATCGAGCGCCGGTAGCGACGCCCGGATCTGAGCGAGCCGCTCGAAATCCAGGTCGGCGGTGATCACGCCGTCTCCGTCGGGCGACTGTGCCAGCACCGTCCCCCACGGGTCGATGATCATGCTGTGGCCGTAGGACGGTTTATTGCGACCGCCGGGGAAGCCGTGCTGCCCGGTGGCGAGCACATAGGCCTGGTTCTCGATCGCGCGCGCCCGCAGCAGCACCTCCCAGTGGGCCATGCCGGTGTGCAGCGTGAAGTTGGACGGCACCGTCAGCACGGTGGCTCCGCCGCCCAGGGTGAGCAGCCGGTAGAGCTCGGGGAAACGCAGGTCGTAACAGACGGTGAGCCCATAGCGGACGCCCTCGATGTCGACCACGACCGGTTCTGATCCGGGCTCGGTGCCGTCCGACTCGCGGTAGCTGAGACCGCCCACATCGACGTCGAACAGGTGGATCTTGGTGTAGCTGCCGATCCGGTTGCCGTCGCGGTCGTACACGATCTCGACGTTCCCGACCCGCTCGCCGGCTTCGATCGCGATCGAGCCGCCGATCAGGTTGACGCGATGCTGGCGCGCCCACCCGGCCATCGCCTCGACCGTCTCGCCGGCATCGATCCGCTCGGCTTCGCGGCGCATGCCCTCGCCGTCCACCCACGCGTTCCACTTCTCGGGCAGGAGGATCACGTCGGCGCCCCGGCCGGCGGCTTCGGCCACCAGCGGCGCCATGTCGCGCACGCTGTCGCTCTTCTCGGGGCGGGCGGCGAACTGGATGCAGGCGGCGCGGACGATCGTCATGCACACAGCCTAGTCCGAATGCTCTTCCTGGTCGATGACTGCCGCGAAGGCGATGGCGCAGGCCACGAACAGGATCGCGGCCTGCTCGAGCGCCATCGTGATCGCCCCCACCTCCTGGTCACGCAGCGCCGAGAAGCCCCACAGCTTGGGGGTGTCGAGGTAGAAGTGGTACACCGGCGACTGGGCGAGTGCGAGCACCAGTGACAACGGTGAGGCGGCAAAGAAGGCGATCACCAGGTATCCCAGCCGAGCCGGCGGCCGCATCCGTCCGGGCGAGAGCACCGCCCACCAGAACACCAGCCCGGCGAGCACGAAGATCACGTGCTCGACACCCAGTGCCCAGTGGTGTCGCAGGGCATAGTCGTAGAACGCGGGAACGTGCAGGCCGTACCACGCGGCCAGCCAGAAGACCAGCGCGAACACCGGGTTGGTGACCGCCCGCACCGCGGTGTGACGCTCGGCCATCGCGAACATCGCGGGGGTGAGACCCAGCACCAGAAGCGGCGGCGCCCAGTCGGCGATGATCACGTTTTGGAGCAGGTGGAAGCTGACCATCGACGTCAGCGCCAGATGCTCGATCGGGGAGAGCAGGGCGACTGCGATCAGCCCCAGCCCGGCCGCGAACGCTGCCATCCGGTACCACGGCGTCGGCTCGCCCCGGCGGGCCAGAGCACGCACCACCAGCACGTAGTCGACCGCCACGATCGCGATCGCGAGCATCCACTCCCAGTCGAACACGAACACCCACGGATCAACCGCCAACGCGCTCAGTGAATAAAAGGTGCCTGGCACCTTTTATTCACCCCGAGCTCGAGAGGGGGGCGAGCGTGAGGCCGAAGCCTTGCAGCTGCTCGTGGTAGTGCTCGGCCTGTTCCTTCTGCCCCGACCACACCACCGCGCGGCCGGTGGTGTGGATGCGGTTGGCCAGCTCCATGCCGCGGTCGAAGGTGACTCCCGGGATCGTTCGGGCGAGTGCGAACGCGACGCCGTCGAAGGTGTTGTGGTTGTCGTTCAGCACCACCACCAGCCAGGGGCGATCACTGCCGCTGCCGGGGTCGCCAGAGCGGGGCCGCTGCTTGCGCTGGGGCGGCGCAACCGTGGACATCAGGTGGTCAGCTCCACCGTCTCAGTCTGTAACAGCCGTTTGGCCTCGCGCACCCCGGTACTCATCGCACCGTCGGCGTAGCCCATCCGCGTGACGGTCGTGGCTTCACCCGCGAACAGCAGCCGGCCATGGGCCGGCTCGGCCAGAGCGCGGATGTCGGCCGAGCTCGCACCCAGCGGAATCGCCGTGTACGCCCCGCGGGTGTAGGGGTCGGCGCCCCAGGACGAGACCGCCACCACCTCGGGCTCGGGACAGGGCGCACCGATCACCTCCGACATCAACTCGAGCACCCACGCGGCCGCCTGCTGCGGAGACGAGCGATCGAACCGCTCGATCGAGCTGGGGACGGCGAACGCCACCAGCGTCGGCCCGTGGCCGAACGCGTCCATCCCGAAGATCGGTGTCCCCACCCCCCTCCGGTCGGGCGGAAGGACGGTGACGTGGATGATCCCCGCATCCCGCCAGAACGGACGCGCGAATCGCAGCGCGACCTTCTCGAAGCGGCCGAACCCCAGCCGATCGGCGGCCGCCAGCCGCTGCGGGTCGAGCGGCGGTGAGAACTCGACGTCGCGATGCTTGAGCACTCCCAGCGGCAGCGTCACGATCGCGTGTGACCCTTCGTGCACGCCGCCGTCGGCGGTGGTCGCAGTCACTCCGCCCGGCGTGACCGACACCTCCGTCACCGCTGAGTTCAGGCGGACATCGACATCGGATGCCAGCGCAGCCGTAACCCAGCCGAGCCCACCCACCGGCATGTCGCCCAGGTAGTCGCCGTCGTACTCGAGCACCTCGGCGTTCGTCATCGCCGGCTGCTGCTCGAGGTAGCCCGTTGTATCAGCCTCGTGGTAAAACCTGAGCCCCGCGCACACCCTTCGCGCCCGACCCGGTTCGAGGCCGGCGTCGTTGACGTACGCGTCGACCGCGTCGGCCAGCGACGCCTGCGGCCCCAACCGGGCGGCCAGTTCGGGCTGAGCAGCGGCGAACCCCGCCAGCATGTGCTCCATCACGTCATCGGTCTCGGCATCGGTCAGGAGCCGCTGCTCGCCCTGGTCGAAGATCGACATCTCAGCCAGGAAGTTGCCCGGGCGGCAGGCGATCTCCGCCTGGTCGGCGAACTCGCGCAGCGGGTTTCCGATCGGGGTGTGGATCCAGGAGCCTCCCATGTCGATCGGCGAGCCGCCCACATCGACCGTGTGCAACCGCCCGCCCACGCGGTCGCGGGCTTCGAGCACGACCGTCTCCACGCCGGCGGCGGTGAGCGCGTTGGCAGCCGTCAGCCCGGCGATGCCGGCTCCGATCACGATCACCCGCTCGACAACCCCGGTGACCGGTGCGGGTACGTCCGGCTCGCCTCCGTCGTAGCTCACGCCTTTCCCCATCCCCCGCCGCCGGGCGTGCGGATCTCCAGCACGTCGCCGGCGCGCAGTTCGAGTGAGACCTTGGCCGGCAGCCGCGTACCGTTCAGCAGGTTCGCGCCGGCCGCTCCGGCCTCGCCCCCGGCCGCTCCCTGCGGTCGGTGGCGGCGGCGTTCGGTCATGAGGCCGAGTGTGCAGTCAGAGAGCACGCGGTACACCCTAACCACCCCGTCACCGCCGTGGTGGCGGCCGTCCCCGCCGGAGCGGCGTCGCAGGGCGTAGCGCTCGATCCGCAGCGGATACTCCCGCTCCAGCGCCTCGATGGGCGTGTTCAGGGTGTTTGACATGGCCACGTGCACCGCCGAGGGCCCGTCGCCGGCGCGGGAGGCGCCCTGACCGCCGGCGAGCGTCTCGTAGTAGGTGAACTCGGGCGTGCCGAAGGTGACGTTGTTCATGGTGCCCTGGCCGTCGGCATTGGTCTCCATCAGCTCGCCGAATGCTCGCGTGACCACGTCGACGATCCGGCTGGACGTCTCGGTGTTGCCGGCCACCACCCCGGCCGGCGGGCGGGCGTTCACCAGCGAGCCGATCGGCGCGGTCACCGCCACCGGCTCGAACGCACCGCCCGAGGCCGGAATGTCGGGATCACACAGTGCCCGCACGACGAAGTACACCGCCGAGCGGGTGACGGTGATCGGGCAGTTGACGTTGCCGGGCTGCTGGCCCGCGGTGCCGGCGAAATCGACCGAGACGCGGTCGCCGCGGATCTCGACAGTCGCCTGGACGGCGATGTCGGCGGAGCTGATGCCGTCTCCCTCGATCACGTCGCGGGCGGTGCCGCGGCCGTCGGGGAGGCGGGCTAGGGCGGCGCGGATGCGCCGCTCCGAGTAGCGGTACAGCTCTTCCATACCCCGCTCCAGCCGACCACGCCCGTGCCGCTCGGCCAGCTCGTGCAGCCGCCGCGCCCCCAGCTCCTGGCAGGCGACCTGAGCGCGCAGGTCGGCCAGCCGCTGGTGGGGCCGGCGCATGTTTGCCACCAGCACCCTCAGCAGGTCGTCGGTCAGCCGCACCGGTGGGATCACCACCCCCTCCTGGATCAGCTCGCGCGCGCCGGCCGGCATGCTGGCCGGCTGCATCCCGCCGACGTCGGCGTGGTGGGCACGGGAGACGACGAAGCCGAGGCCGTCCACCCGCGAGACGAGCGTGATATCGGGCAGGTGGGTGCCGCCGGTATACGGGTCGTTGAGGATGAAGTGCTCGCCCGGTCGGGGGTCGAGCGCACGACAGGCGGCCACCGCGTCGGGCATCGCTCCCAGGTGGACGGGGATGTGCTCGGCCTGGGCGATCATGCGGCCGCGGGCGTCGAACACCGCCGTGGAGCAGTCGCGGCGCTCCTTGATGTTGGCCGAGTGGGCTGCGCGCACGAGCGCCGCGCCCATCTCCTCGGCAACGCCCGAGAGCGCCGCCGACATCACCCGCAGGGTGGCCGGATCGGTCATCGTCGCAGCTCCCACCCGGCGTTGGCGGAGCGGGCGCGCCAGCCGTCGGCCACCCACAGGGTGGCTCCGTCCATGGGCACCGACCGGGGCCCGCGCACCACCCGGCGACCACGGCCCGGCGCCACTTCGAGTCGCGGCCCGGCGACTGTCGAGGAAGCCCGCATCGCCACCAGCTCGACCTCACCGTCGGGATCGGCGAAGCCGTAGCGATCGCGGTGGGCATCATGAAACCGGGCGGCCAGGGTGCGTGCCGGCTCCAGCGGCACCGTCAGCTCGAACGCCTGTCCGCGATAGCGCAGGTCGCAGGCGACGACCGTCTGCGCTCCCCGTGCGCGCGGAAGCGCCGGCGTCAGGCTGCGCAGCTCGCGCACCGACAGCGACGCGAGCGATGCCACCACACCGGTGACCGCGTCGCGCCGGCGATCTCCCACCGCGATCCCCAGAGCGGAGTAGACGCCCCCGGCAGCGGGTACCGCCACGCGCCGGATTCCCAGCGCATCGGCCACCTCACAGGCGTGCAGCGGTCCGGCTCCACCGAAGGCCACCAGCTCCAGGTCGCGGGGATCGTGGCCGCGTTCGACGGTGACCACCCTGATCGCCGCCACCATCTCCTGGTTTGCCACAGCCACGATCCCGCGGGCAGCGGCAGCCACACTGCGAAACCCGTCAGCGACACCCGCCACCGCGCTGCGGGCGGCGGCGCGGTCGAGCCGAAGACCGCCCGCCAGAGGGATCCGATGGTCGAGCCGGCCCAGCACCAGGTTGGCGTCGGTGACGGTCGCATGTGTCCCTCCGCGGCCGTAACAGGCCGGACCGGGATCGGCCCCCGCCGACCGAGGGCCGACCCGCAGCGCACCGCCCTGGTCGATCCAGGCGATGCTGCCGCCACCGGCCCCGACGGTGCGGATGTCGAGTTGCGGCAGCCGCACCGGCAGCCCTCCCACCAGCCGCTGCGGCGACCGCTCGGCGGAGCCGCCGCGGATCAGGCAGACGTCGGTGGAGGTGCCGCCCATATCGAAGCTGACCGCGTCGGACGCACCTCCGGCGACCACCGCCGCCACCCCGCCGGCCGGCCCCGACAGCAGCAGCCGAGCGCCGTGATCGGCGGCGTCAGAGAGCTCGGCCAGCCCACCGCTCGACTGCATCACCAGCGGCTCGGGCAGCCCCGCGTCCGCCGCAGTTTCACCCAGCCGCCGGAGGTACCGCCCAACCACCGGGCCGAGGTAGGCATCGGCGACCGTGGTCGAGGCACGCTCGTACTCACGCAGCTCCGGCGCCAGATCGATCGAGGCGACCACCGGCACATCGCCGAGCAGCTCGCGCAGGCGGGCGGCGACCTCCCGCTCGTGCGCGTGATGGGCGTAGGAGTGGAGCAGGCACACCGCCACGGCCCCGACCCCGGCTCGCCGCAGCCTGCGGGCGGCGGTGTCCACCGACTCCAGGTCGAGCGGGGTGATCACGCCGTCGGGGCCCATCCGCTCGTCCACCTCGGCGGTGACTGACGCCAGCGGATGCGGGGGCGAGCGGTCGAGCCGGTAGAGATCGGGGCGGGTCTGGCGGGCCAGGTGCAGCAGATCCCCGAAGCCGCGGGTGGTCACAAGCGCGGTGCGCGGTCCCCGCCGCTCCAGCAGCGCGTTGGTGGCCACGGTGGTGCCGTGACCGACGTGCGAGACGGCCTTCGGCGGCAGGCCTGCCCGTTCCAGCGCCAGCGCGACCGCCTCGAGCACACCGACCGACTGATCGGGCACGGTGGTCGAGACTTTGGCCAGCACCAACCGCTGCTGGTGGATCAGCGCGACGTCGGTAAACGTCCCGCCCACGTCGACACCAATGATCGCAGGCATGCGAGAGAGTATGGTGGACGGCCCGTGGGTGACGAGCAGGCAATGGTTGTGATCTTTGTGGCGGCCACATTGGCGCCGCTTCTGGGTGGGCTGGTGTTCGGCCCCAAGGTGCCGCCTGTGGTGATCGAAATCGTGATCGGCATCCTGATCGGGCCGAAGGTGCTCGACCTCGCCGACGACACCACCGTGGTCGCCTTCTTCTCGACCCTCGGGCTGTCGTTTCTGTTCTTCATGGCGGGCATGGAGATCGACTTCGAGAAGATCCAGGGATCGCCCTTGACGCTGGCGTTGGTGACGTGGTTCACGTCGGTTGCCATCGGGTTATCCCTGGGCGCCGTCCTCCAAGGGACGGGTGTGGTGCTGTCCTCATTGCTGGTCGGTGTGGCACTCACCACCACAGCGCTGGGGACGTTGATGCCGATCCTGCGTGACAACGACGAGCTTTCGACACCCTTCGGCACATTCGTGATGGGCGCCGGCGCGGTGGGCGAGTTCGGGCCGATCGTGCTCGTCTCGACGCTGCTCTCGTCCGGCAGCCTGGCATCGTCGATGGGCGCGATCCTGACCTTCGTGGCGCTGGCGATGGTGATCGCGGTGACCGCGCTGAAGCTGCACCCGCCCAACGTCATGCGCGTGATCGGACGCTCGATGCACACAAGCGCCCAGCTGCCCATCCGGCTGACGGTCTGCCTGGTGGTGGTGCTGGTGTTCCTGACCGCTCATGTCGGCCTGGACGCGGTGCTGGGGGCGTTCGCAGCCGGTGTGATCGTGTCGCTGGCCGCCGGCAGGGATCGTGAGGAGCTCGATCACAAGCTGGATGCGATCGCCTTCGGCGTGTTCATCCCGATCTTCTTCGTGGTCACCGGGGTCACGTTCGACCTGGCCGCGCTCGGCACCGCGCCGGCGCTGTGGCGACTGCCCCTGTTTCTGGCCATGTTCTGGGTCGCACGCGGACTGCCGGCAATGTTCATCTACCGACAGGCGCTGCCCAAGCTGGCCGACCGGATCGACTTCTCCCTGCTGACCGCGACCCAGCTGCCGATCGTGGTCGCGATCGCCGAGATCGGCCTGGCCACGCACCGGATGCGGCCGTACACCGCGTCGGCGCTGATCGGCGCCGGCATGATCAGCGTGCTGCTGTTTCCGATGGTGGCCGAGGGTCGCCGCCGCAGCCGCCGCGGCGCCGGCTCTAGCGGTCCCGGGGACGCCGCCGCAGCGGTCGCCGTCGACCGACCTGCTTCGCCGGCTTAGACGAGGCCGGGCGCCGCTGCATGGGGACGCGCACCGGTGGCAGCGCAGCGCGGCGCGCCGGCGTGCCGTGGGCGACGCTGACCGGCTCGGGCATGTCCCTCATGGTCGGCAGCAGGATCACGGCGCCGACCAGCGTGATGCCGGCCGCCACCAGGTAGGTGCCCTGGGCGCCGAACACGGCGATCAGCGGCGCACCCAGCGCGAACGATGCCGCCATCGCGCCCAGGACGACGGCGTCGAGCGCTGCCGATACGCGTGACTGAATGATGTTGGGAGTGCGGCGCTGGATGATGTTCTGCGCGGCCACGGTGCCCAGCGAGTCGAATACGCCGGCGATCATCATGCCCACCAGCACCGGCCAGAACACCGGCGCCAGGCCGACCACGGCGAACCCAGCGGCGATCGCGACGCTGCCGACCACGACGGCCGGCTGCTCGAACCGGCGCAGCACGTAGCGGCCCGCCAGGAGCGCGCCGATCACGCCGCCGCCGTCCCAGGCCACGGCGATCAGGCCGTACCCGAGCGATCCCACCTTGAACTGGTTGGCGAGCGTCACCTCGGCCACGATCACGGGGCCGATGCCGATCATCACCAGCGCCCAGGCGACCGTCAGCCGGCGCATGTAGCGGTCGGCCATCAGCTGGCGGTAGCCGTCCAGGCGACCGCCGACCGACTCGTCGCGGTTGTGGGACTGCAGCCGCTCGTGGACGCCGATCATGAGCGCGGACGCGGCCAGCATGATCACACCCGAGACGATGAAGACGCCGGCGGGGCTGATCACGGCCAGCAGCATGCCGCCGATGCCCGGGCCGAGCATGAACCCGGCGCTCTTGAAGACGCCCAGAAGGCTATTGGCGCGGCCCAGATCGTCCTCGGCCACGAGGTTGGGCACAGCGCCCTGAACGGCCGCTCCCAGGGCTCCCTGAGTGGCGGCGGCGGCCACCATCATGGCGATCACGAGGTCGACCAGGCCGACGCCGACCAGGCCGGCGCAGGCGAAGAACGCAGCGCCGGCGAATCCGGCCGAGATCATCACCACCAGGCGGCGGTCGTGGCGGTCGCCCATGTGCCCGGTCCACGGCGACACAGCGGTCGAAACCCCGAAGATCGCGAGCATCGCCGCCGACACCCACCACGAGGAGTGGGTGGACTCGAACACAACCCAGATCAGTGCCGTGGTGGCCGCTCCGCGGCCGGCCAGCGACAGCCCCTGGCTGATGGCCAGGCGGCGGACTGCGGGGCTGATTGGGGTGTTCAATGTGGTGGTCATGCCAATTTTCTGTTTCGGGCAGGGGTATACAGCGCCCCCTGTGATGATCGGCAAAGGCCGCTGTCTGGATTAACGCCCACCGGGTCGCCCGGATTCCCGGTTCAGATCAGCGTAGCGCG